>CAWAHB010000031.1:0-47992 GCA_963781505.1 uncultured delta proteobacterium
GCGAGATGAGCGATCCCGACGGGGATCTCACGCCGCTCTTCGAGACGCTCCTGGAAAAGATCCCGCCCCCAACCGGCGATCCCAAGGCTCCGCTCCAGCTCCTGGTCCACAACATCGAGCACGACGACTACGTCGGACGCCTGGCCATCGGCCGCGTCTGGCGCGGGGCGCTCGAGGTCGGGCGGGACGTGCTGCTCCTGCGCGAGGATTCCAAGACCAAATCGCGCCTCACGAGCGTGTACACCTTCGAGGGAACCAAGCGCGTCAAAGCCGAACGCGCCGGGATCGGTGACATCGTCGCCATCAGCGGTTTCGACGAGGTTCAGATCGGCGACACCGTCGCAGATCCCGAAAACCCGGAAGCGTTGCCGCGCATCTCCGTCGAGGAGCCGACGATCAAGGTCACGTTCTCCGTGAACAGCTCTCCCTTCGCCGGCAAGGTCGGTCGCTGGGTCACCTCCCGTCATCTGGGAGAGCGCCTGGACAAGGAGTCGCGCCGAAACCTCGCGCTCCGCGTGGAGCGCACCCCGGAGCCCGACAGCTTCGTCGTCTTCGGTCGCGGCGAGCTGATGCTGGCGATCCTCGCGGAAACCATGCGTCGCGAGGGCTACGAGTTTGCCCTCGCCATGCCGGAAGTCGTGCTGCGGGAAGAAAACGGCGAGAAGCTCGAGCCCGTGGAGCGCGTCGTCGTGGACGTGCCCGATCAGTTCGTCGGCGCCGTCACCACCCGCCTCGGCGAGCGTCGCGGCCAGATGGTGAAGATGGCCAACCTCGGCTTCGGACGCGCGCGGATGGAGTTCGTGGTCCCGAGCCGCGGCCTCATCGGATTTCGTAGCGCGTTCCTCACCGAAACCCGTGGCATGGGCCTGCTCAACACGCTGTTCGAAGGCTGGGAGCCGTATCGCGGCCCGATGCTC
This sequence comes from uncultured delta proteobacterium, assembly GCA_963781505.1. Taxonomy (GTDB): domain Bacteria; phylum Myxococcota_A; class Polyangia; order Polyangiales; family Polyangiaceae; genus JADJKB01. The sequence continues at coordinate 918 of CAWAHB010000031.1, forward strand.
CGCCGCCCGACCGGCGCCATGGTCGCCGACCGCCCGGGCGCGACGACGGGCTACGCCCTCTTCCACCTCCAGCCCCGCGGTGTCCTGTTCGTCGGTCCTGGCATCGAGGTGTACGAAGGCATGGTCGTCGGTGAGAACAACCGCGCCAACGACCTCGACGTGAACATCACGCGGGAAAAGAAGCTCACCAACATTCGCGCAGCGAACCGCGACGAGAACATCATTCTCACCCCGCCCAAGACCCACGACATCGACAGCGCCCTCGAGTTCATCGATCGCGACGAGCTGGTCGAGGTCACGCCCGACTCGATCCGGCTCCGCAAGCGAGTGCTCGCCTGCAATCGGCGCCCGCGAAGAGACGACGAGCGCGTCGGCTGAGTCGAAACCCAGAAAATCTTCCGCCCTTCCGCCTTCCTGTTCGATCATCTGGATCCAGCGCTTGGCCTCGTCGTCGGTCGCGGGCACGCAGCTTGCAGCCACACGCACCAGGCAATCGTTCTTGCTAGGACGCGCGAACCTCGGCACAGATTGAGCCGTTCCAGGATCGGGCGATCACGGAGGCAACATAACGTCGACCACAACTTGGCTCTTGGCGTTCTCACTCGCAGCGTTCGCGGGTGCGTGCAGCAGCTCGGGATCCGGCAACCCTCAAAGCACGGGCGGAACAGCGGGAAGCGGCGCAACGGGAACCGGTGCATCGGGAGGCACCGGCGGTGGGACGGGCGGAAGCGGCGCTAGCTCGGGAGCGGGTGGCAGCGCTGGATCACCCGGTAGCGTCACGGTGACGTTCGTGGTGCCGAGCACGAAGACCTATTGCCAGCAGGCCGAGTGCGGCCCATCGAGCTCGGTCACCATCAAGGATGCCGGCGGCAACACGCTGGTTCGCTATCCCGGCGATTGCTACACGCCATGTGAAACTTGCGAGGCGCTCCCCTGCCCCGGTTTCGCCTGTCAGCCTCAGGGCTACGCGATCACCGGTGAGTCGTTCACCTGGGACGGTACCTACTACGCCCAAGACACCTGCAACTCCGCCATGGCTTGCGCCGCGCACTCGTATGCCTCGCCGGGTACCTACACCGCGGTGATGTGCGCGACTCCGGGAACGCTCGCCCCGGACCAAAATCAGGTCGACCAATGCACGCCCACGGGTCCCGTCGAGTGCGTGGAAGTTCCGTTCGAGTTCCCCGGAGGCTCGACGGTGACCGGCACGCTGCCCTGAGCCCGTAATCGCTGCGGTGCCGGCTGGCACGTGGCATGCTTCACTCACTGGCATGAAGTACCTCCTCGCTCTCGCGATCCTCGGATCCCTCGCCGCCTGTAGCTCTGGGGAAACTTCCCCGGGGAGCGGCGGCGCTGCCGGAAACGGCTCAGGCGGAGCAGGCGGAAGCTCCGCGGGCGGGGGAACCGGCGGCTGCCCCGGAGAATGCTTTGCCGCGAGCGAGTGCGTGCACGCTTGTGGCGAGACACCGGTCAACTACGGCTGTTGCGGTTGCCCGCCGGGGACGATCGACGCCCACCAGTGCGCGGACGATGCGGGATGTCACCCACCCGTTGCCGATGCAGGCACGATCGATTGTGGCGCGACGACGTGCACCGCAGATCAGATTTGCGTTTATCACTGCTGCGGCGGACCCATCGATGACGCCTCGGCCTGCAAACCAGCACCGCCGTCCTGCGTCGATGCAAACCTGATCAACTGCTCGCCGTGCAACGACGGCTCGAGCTGCAGCGCGCCAACGGAGAGCTGCAGCGGAATGGTCGTGGGACAGACGCTGAACTGCGTCTGCGCATAGCGTCCCAGATGACGCCTCCCGGGCATCGAGTCGCTACTCGAAGTCGAGCTTGTAGGCGTACCGCGGTCGGTAGTACCGCTCCACCATGAGATAGAGCACGACGACCTGGGGATAGTTCGAGTCGCCCGGCTTGGCGTGGGCGGTGACCAGTGTCTCGGTCGTGTCCTTCAGGTGGTGGTAACGCACCTTCAGCTCACCGAGCTCTTGGATCCGCTCCCAGTCGTTCTTCATCGAACCGGCGTCGGACTGTTTCGCGTCCACGGTCAGCTTGGGCGGTTTGGCGCTGAAGTCGAGCGTACCCACCTTTTGCCCGCTGCGTGACACGCGCACGCGTTGGAACTTCTCGGGAGGCAACGCATCGACGAGTCGGGTGACCTCCCGCACGCCATAGGTCGGCTCCAGCTTGCCCTCCACGGCGTGGCGGTAGAGCGCGTCCCCGTACTTGATGATGCGCGTGCCGTACGGACCGCGTCCCTTTCCGCTGGGCGGTGGCAAATGCATGTCGAGAGGAATGCCATCTGGACCGCCAATCTCGTCGAGCTTCGCTTTCAGCTCGGCCGAATCTTCGTTCTGCTTTTCGATGCTGAGCTTCGGGGGTTTGCCGGCGCGCAGCTCGATCACTCCCAGCTCGACACCGCCCTTGTTCACCGAGAGCCAGGTGTCCGCCGACTCCTCTTCAATCGCAGGCGACGGCGTGGATGGCTTCGGAGGGATCGGTTTGGCCGCCGGCTGGATCGGACCGGCTGGGCTACCCGCGGGAGAGGGACTCGGCTCACGGGAGTCGCAGGCGGCAGAAAGCACCCCAGCGACGGAGAAAACCAGCGCAATGCTTCGAAAATTCACGGGGGTCACACTACTACAACGCCGCCGGTGGAGTCTTATTGGGTGTCCGGCTCCCTTTTTGCGCGCTCGCCGACGACGCAGGAAAAGCGAAACGGCGAGCCCGACGAGGAGAAGTGAAAGCGGCGCCCTCCCGCTCGAGCTCGTGAAACGACACCCACAACCACCGACGGCGCGAGTCCGGCTCCTCGTTTTGACTTCAGGCGAAGCCGACGATGTGCACCACGCTCGTCGTACCCGAACCGCCGATGTTCAGCGTCGCGACGCGACGAGCGTTCTTCACCTGATAGTCGCCGGCGCGCTCGGTCACCTGCTTGTAGGCATCGAGCAACTGGCGTGTCCCCGTCGCCCCCACGGGGTGTCCCGCGCCGATGAGCCCGCCGCTGGGATTGATCGGACACTTGCCGCCGATCTCGATCACGCCTTCCTCCACCGCTTTCCAGCTTTCCCCGGGCTCGGTCAGGCCGAAGTGGTCGATGGCCATGTACTCGCTGGTGGTGAAGCAATCGTGCGTCTCGATGGTGTCGATCTGCTCCACTCCCGCGATGCCAGCGCGCTCGAAGGCGTCGAGGATCGCCTGGCGGGTATGGGGCAGGACATAGGCGTTCTGGGCGCTGTCTTCCACCTTGGCAGCGAACTCGATGGGCGCAGTGTGATGACCCCAGCCGAGTACCCGCGGAACCTCGTCCAGCGAAATCCCGGTGCGAGCTGCCCAGCGGCTGGCGAGCTCCTGCGACGCCAAGACGATGGCCGCGGCGCCGTCGGTCACCTGCGAGCAGTCGGAGATCTTGATGCGTCCACCAACGTGAGCGTTGAACGGGCCCGTGCTGCAAGCGTGCTCGTAGCTCATGAACCATGTGCGCGTCTGCGCGTTGGGATTGAGCTTCGCGTTTTCGTAGTTCACCGCCGCAATGCGAGCCAGGTGCTCGTCCTTCAGTCCGTAGCGACGCTGGTACTCGTCGCCCAGCTTGCCGAAGAGCTTCGGGAACGGAAACTCCACGCCTTTCGCCTCGCGATCGTACCAGGCGGCGGTTCCCAGAAAGTCCCCTCCCCGCTTGCTGTCCACGGTCTTCATCTGCTCGACGCCGAGCACCAAGGCTCCATCGTAGCGACCCGCTTCGATCTCCGCGGCCGCGACCAGCGCGGCGATGGATCCGGAAGCGCAGGCCGCTTCGTGCCGCGACGTGGGAATACCGCGCAAGCCCGGGTGAGCCTCGAGCACGAACGCGCCCAGGTGGCCCTGCATGCAATAGAGCTCTGCCGCGAAGTTGCCGACGTGCGCCACGTCGATATCCGCCGGATCGATCGGGACCTCTTCGAGCGCACCCAGCACGGCTTCACGCATCAGCGCGACGACGTGCTTGCCCTCTTTGCTCCAGTTGCGTCCGAAATCGGTCTGATAGCCACCCAGGATGTACACCGGACGAGAGCTCTTCTTCACAGCCATGACAAAATCCTCTCACTTGCCGATGAAGTAGCGACCCACCCTCGAGAGGGGTCGGTCGTACAAGCGTGCTCCGTCCGCGAGATCTTGCACGACCTTCGGGACCGAGAGACCGAGCTCCTTCATCGCGCGCAGGGTCGGCTGCTTGCCCCACAGATCCACCAGAGCGCTGGGGGGAGCCCAGTTGAAGCCCTGACTCATGATGCGGTCGACATCTCCCGGTGAGTCCACCACCTCTTCGGGACCCACGCGACAGAGCGCGTAGCTCACGTAGCCCACGATCACCCGCCGCGTGAGCTCTGCCTCCGGTCCTTCTGCCGACAAGAGGAGCTGCAGGGAGTCGCGGTAACGCCCGACGACGTGCAGCTCTTTCATCTCCTCGACGAACGAGACCTTCCGGGCGGGTGGCGCTCTGCCTTCGGAATAGCTGCGGGTGGCGGGGTCGAGCACGCTCGTCACCTGATCGCCGTTGCCGTCCGTCACGCGTCGATAAAAGCCACCCTCGGCGGGCGTCTTGTTGCCCAGATGTCCATCATCCATCAGCTCTTTCATGTAGCCGGGCATCTGGAACGCGGCGTGAGCTTCGTCCTTGGTGTTCGCGTATACGTTTTCGACGATGGCGCTGTGGACGTCCCAGCCCACCAGATCGATGGTCGCGAGCGGTGCCATCGCACGCCCGGTGTGTCGGCCGATCAGGTAATCGATTCTGCTGACGCCGTGCTTCTCTGCCAGGAGGGCGCACTCGTTCAAGACCTTGAAGCCGACTCGATTACCGGCGAAGGCCGGCATGTCACGGCATTCGACGACGGCGCGACCCAAGCGCTTCTTCGCGAGCGAGCACATCGACCGGAACACTTCGCGATCCGTATTGGGCCCGGCGATCATCTCGGTACCCACGATGACGTGGGGCGGGTTGAACAGGTGCATGCCCAGGAAGTGGCGCTGGAGATCTTCGCTCAGTCCGTCGCACATCTCGGCAATGGAAAGACCGCTCGACACCGTGGCCACGACGGACCCCGGCGTGCGGGCGCGATCGACACGTTCGAGGAACGGGCGCTTCACGGCCATTTCCTCCGAAACCGCCTCGAAGATCAGGTCGGCCTCGGCAGCGGCGCGCTCGAGATCCTTTTCGTAGCTCCCACACTGGACCCGCTGGGACAGAACGTCCGTACGCAGCGCTTCCTTCACCCGACCCAAGCCCTGGTGCGCTTTGTCCACCGTCCGCGCCAGCATGGTCACCTCGAAGCCTCGGGCCGCGAACAGCCCGCTAGCACCAGCCCCCATGGTGCCGTTGGCACCCAGCACGACCACTCTCTTCAAATCCCTCATGACCCTCGTTTCACGAGCACTCTGCGTGCCAGATTTTCCTGCGCGATGACACCCAAAAGGCGCCAAGTCGACGCACGATCTGCCAGCCTCCCGATCCGGAGCGCAAGCCGTGCGTCGTCTTGCCATTGAACCCACTCCTCGGCCACACTTTCTCGGGGTGATGCTTCGACGAATGATCTCGTCTCCACTGCTCGAGTGCTCGGCTGCCGCGGTGAGCGCAGTGCTCGTGGTCTCGTCGTGTCACGAGATCGCGCCGACACCCGCACCCCTGCCCACGGAACGTCCTCCAACGAGCTACTCCGCGATGCCGGCGCGCCGTCTGCTGGGCAGTACGGCGCCGTCTTGAATCGAGGCTCCTACTTTGCGCACTGCGGAGTTCCCGACACGTTGGCGATCTTCATCTGCGCTGCCGTGCAGCAGGGCAGGCCCATCGGCGTGACCGTTCGCACTTCGCCACCCGACGCGCCCCGAGCGGAGTGCATCGCCAAGGCGGTGCGTGGACTCGCGTTTCCCCCCGGCGATGCGCTGGATGTCACGAGGACGACGTTTCGCTGAGGCCCTTTCGGCCCCCTCAAAGAACGAGAGTTCACAGGGAGGCGAAAGGGGCTGAAGGTAATCAGGAGATTTTTTAACAATTTCTGATACTTCCGACCTTCCGCTTTCCTGTTTTACTCTGTCCTGCTCTTGCGCAGGGAGGCGCCCTCTCAAATGGTTGAAATTAAAAGGTAATTTTAAATCCCTTGAGCATGTGACCAAATGTGTGTACATGTAGGTGAAGTCGTCCGGGGCATCCTGTCCCGCGGTCGGAAATTGTCGGTGTTGGGGCCGGCTCAACCTTCGGGAGTCCACTCATGCGTATGTTGCGAAGCCTGGTTTGCATCTCGAGTGCTGCGCTGTTCTTGAGCGCCTGTTCCAATAGTGACGGTGGGGACGGCTCCACGAATCCGGAGGATCAGCTCGAGCCGGAAGACCTCGCTGGGGCCAATGGCGACGGCAAGTTCGACGCCTGGAACTCGGCGAACAACCCCGCCTACGTCGACCCGAACTTCGCGTACTTCGTGCATCAGCTCCCGGTCGAGGGACACGGGCCCGTACCGATCCCGGGCGACTACTGGGCAACCCAGAGCGACAACCTGAACCACGAGTGGGACGGGGCGGGCTCGTCGCCGGCGGAAAAGTACGCCACGGCGTTCAACGCGCCCGAGGTTCCCGCCAACATCACGAAGTACCACGGCATCGAGTCAGCCACCTCGCAGAAGGTGTGCACCCAGGGCGGCAACGAGTGTAGCGGGGCCGACGACGGCAGCTGCGCGATCCCCAAGGGCGCCACGACGGGCCGCTGCATTCCAGGTTGGTGGGGCATCTGCCACGGCTGGTCGCCCTACGCGTTCTCCGAGCCCGCCGCGGTCAATCCCGTGACCCACAACGGCGTCACGTTCTACCCCGGTGATCTCGAGGGCCTGATGTCGCTCCTCTACACCGATGTCCCCAACAAGTTCATCTCGCGCCGCTGCAACAAGGCCGAGCCGACGACGGATCCCACCGGCCGCATCGAGGCGGACGAGTGTCGCGACATGAACCCCGGCTCCTGGCACGTCGTCACGACCAACCTGATGGGGCTTCGTCATCAGGGCTTCATCATCGACGCCACGTTCAGCGCGCAGGTGTGGAACCAGCCGAGCTACGGCTACAAGATCACGAACGCGGTCGAAGGGCGCGTCCCGGAAATCAGCAAGGACGAGGCGATCGCCAAGCTGGGTGCCGATCTCAAGCTCAGCAGCCTGTTCGACACCGCGACCCTCGCCAAGAGCGAGACGAAGACCGGCGAGTTCGTCGCCGAGGTCGCCGGCGATCACATCATCAAGATGAGCGGCACCGGCGACGCCGACCTCTACGTCAAGAAGGGCGGAGCCGTAACCACGACCGATTACGACTGCCGACCCTACGGCGGCACCTCGACCGAGGAGTGCACGGTCACTCTCGCTGCGGGCGAAACGGTTTCCTACCTGGTCGAAGGCTACGGCACGACCAGCGATGTCCAACTCGGCATCGCGGTGCCCGGCGCTGGTGGTGGCGAGTACACCTACAACACCCAGGCCAAGCGCTTCTTCTACGTGGAGATGGACTTCACCTACATCACCGAGTCCTCACCCGCCCAGCAGTCGCACGTGGATTCGGCGCTCACGAGCTACGCCACGACCAAGCACTACAAGTACATCCTGGAGACCGACCAGGACGCGAAGATCCAAGGCGGCGAGTGGGTCGGCGACAGCCGCACCAATCACCCGGACTTCGCCTGGTGGCCGACCGGCAAGCCGAGCTCGGCACAAGCGGGCGGCCTCATCACCTACGAGAACGTCAAGCTGATCAACGACCAGGCGGCAGCGCCCCCCGAGGTCGAGGAAACGGTCACGGTTCTCGACGATGTCACCGTTCGCGACACCGGCACGCAGTGGGCCTCGAAGTACGGCTCCGTCGTTGTCGAGCCGGGCTACGCGACCCTCGACGTGAAGATGATCGGCTCCGGCGACGCGGACCTCTATGTTCGCAAGGACAAGAACCCGACCATCTACGCCAGCGACTGCAAGTCGATCACGGCGGGAACCTCGACGGAGGAGTGCACGGTCACTCTCGACCCCGAAGGCGGAACCTACTTCGTCCGCGCCCGCAGCAAGACCCCCAACACCCACGTCACCGCCATCGCGGTGAAGCAACACTGAGCGGATAACTCCTCGCGAAAATCGGACGGCGCTCGGCTTCGGTCGGGCGCCGTTTCCGTTTTGTGCAGCAGCTGTCGACGCCTACAACGGAGTGCACTACAGCTTCTCCGAGCCGGACTTCGCGAATCACGACCTGGTCTACGTCGCGATTCAGCCCGAAGGCGCGACGACGTTCCGCCAGTTCTACATCGAGCTCCAATGAGCGACGGCTCGGTCCGCCACCGAGCGCCCGGTTTTCGGGCGTCTTTCATCGGTTAGACGATTGGACGTGAGTCCGAGAGCCCGAAACCCTCTGCTGGAGATTGCCATCCCGTGCCGGCGAAACCATACAGTCGCGAACTGTGGCGTAGGAGCAGCATGCGCATCATTGGGGTCATTCTCGGGCTCGTCCTGGTCATAGGCGGGCTGGCCTTCGTCAAGGCATCGCAAATCGGAAAGCTCATTGGCTTTGGCAAAGCCATGCAAGCTGCCGGACCGCCGCCCGAAATGGTCGGTTCGGGAGAGGTGAAGGCGCAGACGTGGGAGGGAACGCTCACCTCGACGGGAACCGTTGCCGGCGCCAAGAGCGTCACCCTGAGCAACGACTCCGCCGGACGCGTGAAGCGGATTCGCTTCGAATCGGGCGCGCTGGTGAAGCAGGGGCAAATCCTGGTCGAGCTCGACACGAGCGTGGAACGCGCACAGCTCGCGTCGGCCCGTTCGCGCCAGGCGCTGGCGGAGACGACCGTGAAGCGCTCGCGTCAGCTCGTCTCCCAGGGCGTGCTCGCCCAAGCTCAGCTCGATAACGACGAGGCAACCCTGCGCACGGCCAAGACCGAAGCCTCCGCGCTCTCGGCGCAAATCGATCGGCGCATCGTGCGCGCGCCCTTCGCCGGGCGCCTCGGCATTCGCGAGGTGAACGTCGGCCAGTACCTCAACCCCGGAACTCCCCTGGCCACGGTGGAGGCTCTCGGCGACGTGTACGTGGACTTCTCCCTGCCCCAGCAAGCGCTCGGGGCGGTGAAACCGGGCATGGGGGTCCGGGTGGAGCTCGGGGGAAAGGACGCCGAACAGAAGGACTCCGCCAAGCCCCAGGACAAGGCCATCGTCGGAACCGTCAGCGCCATCGATCCCCGAGTGGACGAGACGACGCGCAACCTGAAGCTTCGCGCCACCGTCCCGAACGATGACGAAGGGCTTCGACCGGGCATGTTCGTGAACGTGACGGTCGTGATGCCGAAGACGAATGCCGTGCTGATCGTGCCGGCCACCGCGGTCGTCCACGCGCCCTACGGCGATTCCGTATTCGTGATCGAGGATCGCCCGGCGGACGCGCCTGGCAAGGCAGAGACCGACGACGGAAAGCCCATTCAGATGGCGCGCCAGCAATTCGTTCGGCTCGGCACGGCCCGCGGCGACTTCGTGGCCATCACTGATGGCGTGAAGGCCGGCGAACGGATCGTCACCCAAGGCGCTTTCAAGCTGAAGAACAAGTCACCCATCGTGGTCGACGACACGGTCAAGCTCGATCCCAAGCTCGACCCGCACCCCGAGAATCACTGATGGCCGAGAACGCCAACGGGCGTTCGAAGTTCACGGACATCTTCATTCGACGTCCGGTTCTCGCGATCGTCATCAATCTCATCATCATCATCGCGGGCGTGCAGGCGATTCGCACGCTGAACGTGCGCCAGTATCCAAAGCTCGAGAGCGCGACCATCTCCGTGACGACGGTCTACGTCGGTGCCAGCGCCGATCTGGTCCGGGGCTTCATCACCACGCCCCTCGAGCGCTCGATCGCCGCGGCTGACGGCATCGACTACATGGAGTCCCAGAGCCTGCAAGGCGTCTCGACCATCAACGTCCGCCTGAAGCTCAACTTCGACGCCGCCAAAGCCCTCGCCGACATCAGCGCTCGGGTCAATCAGGTGCGCGCCGATCTGCCGCCCGAATCCGAGGTGCCCTCGATTCACATCGAGCCTTCCGACGCACGGATCGCTGCGATGTATCTGAGCTTCAGCTCGACGATCCTCGAGCCGAATCAGGTCACGGATTACTTGATCCGCGTCGTTCAGCCCCGCCTGAGCGCGATTGAAGGCGTCCAGCGCGCGGACATTCTGGGAGGTCGGACCTTTGCGCTCCGCGCCTGGCTCAAGCCCGATCGCATGGCGGCCCTCAACGTGAGCCCGTCCCAGGTGCGCCAGGCACTCGGAGCGAACAATTCGCTGTCGGCCGTAGGTCAGACCAAGGGAGCGCTGGTCCAGAAGAATCTCACCGCTGCGACGGATCTGAAGAGCGTGGAGGAATTCAAGAAGCTCGTCATCCGCGAACAGAATGGTTCGCTGGTTCGCCTGGAAGACATCGCGGAGGTCTCCCTCGGAGCCGACAGCTACGACTCCGACGTGCGGATGAGCGGCAAGCGCGCCGTGTTCATGGGTGTGTGGGTTCTGCCGAACGCGAACTCCCTCGACGTGATCGGTCGCGTGAAGGCGGAGATGGAGCTCGTCAAGAACGAGCTTCCGAGCGGCATGGACTCGTACATCGCGTTCGACTCCACCAACTACATCGAGAACGCCATCAACGAGGTCATCAAGACGCTGAGCGAGACGATCCTGGTCGTCATCATCGTGATCTTCTTGTTCCTCGGATCTCTCAGAACCGTAATCGTCCCGCTGATTTCCATTCCCGTTTCGCTGATCGGAGCCATCTTCTTGATGCAGGTGTTCGGCTTCACGCTGAACCTGCTCACGTTGCTCGCGATCGTGCTGTCCGTCGGGCTCGTCGTCGACGACGCGATCGTCGTGGTCGAAAACACCGAACGACACATCCGCGAGGGCATGACGCCCATCCAGGCGGCGCTCACGGGCGCCCGAGAGCTGGTCGGACCCATCATCGCGATGACGATCACCCTCGCTGCGGTCTACATCCCCGTCGGGTTCCAGGGCGGCCTCACCGGCGCGCTGTTCCGCGAGTTCGCGTTCACCCTCGCCGGAGCAGTGCTCATCTCGGGCTTCGTCGCGCTCACGCTCTCGCCCATGGTGTCGTCGCGCATGATCAAACCCGGCCACCGCGGCTGGCTCTCGACCAAGATCGACGCGACCTTCGAGCTCACTCGCCGCATCTACATGCGCATCCTGGGCGGCACGCTCGCGCACCGCGGGCTCGTGTACACGGTGTGGATCGCGCTGACCATTGCGGTCATCCCGATGTACATGTTCGCTCCGAAGGAGCTCGCTCCGAACGAGGACCAGGGCGTGGTGTTCGGAGCGCTCGACGTGCCGCCGAACGCTTCTCTCGAGCAGATCACGACCTACTCGGACGAGGTCTTCCGGCAGTTCCAAGTCGACGCCGGAGTTCAGGACCAGCTTCCAGATCAGCTTTCCCACCGGTGGCTTCGGCGGCATGCTGCTCAAGCCCTGGGACGAGCGCGAACGAACCGTCTTTCCGATCCAGGCCGAGCTGTCGCGCAAGCTCTCGAAGATGACCGGTGTGCGCGCTCCCGTCTTCTTGCCTGCGGCCCTGCCGAGTGCGGGCTTCTTTCCCGCTCGAGTTGATCATCGCGTCGACGGCCGATCACACGGAGATGCTGAAGTTCGCTCAGATGCTCGTCGACGACGCAGCGAAGAGCGGCCAGTTCGCGTTCCCACCCATCATCGACGTGAAGATCGATCAGGCCAAGGCCGACATCGTGATCGATCGCGACAAGGCGGCTGCCATGGGGCTCAGCATGCAGCAGGTCAGCTCCGATCTGTCGGCGGTGCTCGGCGGAAACTTCGTCAACCGCTTCAACATCGACGGCCGCGCTTACAAGGTCATCCCGCAGATCGAGCGCGCGAGCCGCTTGAACCCCGAACAGCTCACCGACATTCGCATCTCCGGCCCGAACGGCGAGCTCATCCCGCTGAGCTCGATCGCCACCATCAAGAACGGCGTCGAGCCCCGCACGCTGAACCGCTTCCAGCAGCTGAACGCCATCAAGATCTCGGGCGTCGCCACCCAATCGCTCGACGGTGCGCTGAAGGTGCTCGAGACGTCGGCGGCGAGGACTCTGCCAGCCGGATATCGGGTCGACTACACTGGCGAATCGCGTCAGCTCCGCCAGGAGTCCGGCAAGTTCTTGCCCGCGATGGGCCTCGCGGTGCTGCTCATCTTCCTGGTGCTCGCGGCACAGTTCAATTCGTTCCGCGACCCCTTCGTGATTCTTGCCGCGTCGGTGCCCCTCGCGATGTTCGGCGCGATGATCTTCATGTTTCTGAAGTTCACGGGACCGCCCGGCATGACCTTTCCGCTCACCCAGGGCTGGACGACCACGCTGAACATCTACTCCCAGGTCGGCCTCGTCACCCTCGTCGGTCTCGTTTCCAAAAACGGGATCCTGATCGTCGAGTTTGCGAACGCGCAGCAAGATCTCGGCCTTTCGAAAGTCGAAGCCGTGCGCGAAGCCTGCCGAACGCGCCTCCGCCCCATCTTGATGACGACGACCGCCACCGTCGCTGGCCACTTCGCACTCACTCTGGTCACCGGCGCCGGTGCCGCAGCCCGCAACTCCATCGGCCTGGTCCTCGTGGGCGGCATGAGCATCGGCACGCTGTTCACGCTGTTCGTGATCCCGTCGGTGTACGTGCTCCTGGCCAAGGATCGCAGCAAGGCTCGCGAGCGGGAAGCACGCGAGCCCGGGCTCGAAGTCCCCGCGATCGCCGAGTGACCCCTAAGGACGGCAAGCCTGGCGAAGCGACGACGGTGTGATAGACGCGCCGGATGAGCATCAACTACTACGCAATACCCACGCGGGATGAAAGCTTGGTGGGCCCTATCGTGGAGGGTAGCGATACCTCTCATCCCATCGACACGGTCGCGGTTCGCGAGGCGCTCCGCAACGACCGCAAAGTGAGTGGTCCCGACAATGGAACACTGAAGTGGGAGTCCGGCGGAGACTACGTGTTCGTCGATGTCCTGCCGACCCACGTTCTGGTCACACACAACCCAGGCCGAGGCTCCTACCAGATCGAGATCTTGATGAGTGTCCTGGATACGCTCCGCCAAGCCGGCCTGCACGTATTCGATCCGCAACAAGGTAGCTGGTTTCCCGGTTAGGGAGCGGGCCAAAATTAGCGACGCGCCGAGGGACGAGCGCCTCGGGTGCCGGCGGCACTCGGTGGATCGTGGTAACTACTCGCGAGTCGTGCGGCACGATCCGAGATACTTCGTTGCGTTCCTTGCCGCGTCGCTGTGCACGTGCCAGCGATCTCGACCATCGAGCGAGGCCGTCCCACCCGGCGCCAGGCGTCCGCTTCTGCTGCCCCCGCTTCGGCGAGTGCCAAGCCACGTGCCGGCTATTACATGGGGCGACGCATCGCGCCGACGATGTCCCACGAGGCGGCGGGGTGGCTCACTCGCCCGGAGCGGGAAGCGGAGGAGAGCTCCTCGCGCATGCTGAAGGAGCTGCCGCTCCGCGCGGGGGACGTGGCGTGCGATTTCGGCGCAGGAAACGGTTTCCACACGCTGGAGATGGCCAAGCGCGTGGCGCCTGCTGGACGCGCCATCGGCGATCGACATCCAGCCCGAGATGTTGCGACTCCTGGCCGAGCGCGCCAAAGCTGCCCACGTCGAAAACGTGCAAACGGTGCTGGGCACCGCCACCGATCCCAAGCTGCCGGCCGGGACCTGCGACCTGATCTTGCTTTCGGACGTGTACCACGAGCTCGACGATCCCGCGCTCATGCTGCGTCATCTCGCCCGCGCCCTCAGCCCCGCGGAGTGATCGCGCTCCTGGAATTTCGTGCCGAAGATCCCAAGGTTCCGATCAAGCCCGAGCACAAGATGTCGCGCAAACAGATCCTGCTCGAGCTCGGAGCCAACGGTTTCGAGCTCGTGCGCTCCTTCGACGAGCTGCCCTGGCAACACTTGATGTTCTTCGCACCGAAGAAACACTGAGCACCCGACGATCCGACATGCATGTCGAGCCACGGGGTCGCTTTTCGGATATCATTCCAGGATGAGCAAGCGGTCGGCGGCGCGTGTGCGGTCTGTGGCGTTTCTCTGGCTTTGCTGCGTTCTCGCAGCCTTTGCCGCGTGCGGCGGAGGGGATGGCGGCACGGCGCAGAACGGCAGCGGTGGCGGTGGCAGTTCCGGCAAGGACGGGGGCGGCGGCACCGGCAACATCCTCGACATCGACGGCAACATCGACAACCAGAAGCTCACCATCGAGCCGGCAACGGCGACTCTGACCGTGACCAGCAAGAGCGTCAGTCAGTCCCAGCAGTTCAGCGCGAAGCTCGGAGGAGCGAGCGTCGCGCCGGCGTGGGCTCTCGACAACTACAACTTCGTCACGATCGACGCCCAGGGTCTCGCAACGACGACCGGGTTCGCCGCCGGCAAGGTCCAGGTGAGCGCGACCTATCTCGGAAAGACGGCCACCGCCGAGCTCACCGTCAACGTGATCATCGCCGAAGACGTCGATCCGGGGATCGACCCGGGCAATCACACCGCCCTCGAAGGCTCGCCGACTGCGGATCCCGGGCCGGACCCGAGCCAGTTCCTCTATCCGTACGACAAGACCGTGATGCCGAAAGGCGTGGTGGCACCACTCTTGATGTGGAGTGCTGGGTCGATCGCGCCCGAAGCCGCCAAGGTGAAGCTCTCGACCGCGCAGTTTGCCTGGGAGGGTTTCTACCAGGTCGCGCTTCCCGCCACGCCCCGCCTGGCGATCCCCCAGGACGTGTGGGAAGCGGCGCTCCTCAGTGCCGCGGGCGGGCCGCTCGGCGTATCCGTCACCAAGGCAGCGACGGGTGCGGCCTACGGACCGATCTCCATCGATCTCACCATCGCGCCGGGCTCGCTGAAGGGCGTCGTCTATTACATGACCTATGAGGCGCCGACCGGGATCTGGTCCGTACGCCCGGGCAATACGGACCCGCCGATTCACGTGAAGAGCGGCTGCGTCGTGTGTCACTCCGTGGCGGCCAATGGCCAGTTTCTCTCCACCGGCGCCGAAGTGAACGTGCAGAGCACCGAGAGCGGCGTGTACCAGGTCGACCTCGCCGGCAACGCAACTCAAATTTCCGGCTCACCCCCCGGCCTGGGTGGCGACAGCCGTGGGCTCGCGTTTGCTGCCTGGACTCCGACTGGCAAGTACGTGATGCGAAGCCAGAACAATTTCTGGGGCGGCGTGAATCAGCAAGCGTGGCGCGTCGATCCGGTGGGTCAGAAACTGGATCTGGCCACGGTGGTCGGTCTCGGCGCCGACGTTTCCGCGTTCATTCCAACGTTCTCTCCCGATGGAAAGCGCTTCGCGTTCACCCAGGGCGACGGAGAGAGCGCTGCGCCCGGCAGCGTCAGCCGCTCCATCGACGTGATGGACGTGAGCATCGACGACAACGCGGGAGGCTTCGGCACCCTCACGTTTTCGAATCGCCAGGTCGCCATCGACAACGGCGCCAACGGAAAGATCACCAAGTACGCGACCTTTCTGCCGAACTCCGACCACATCGTGGTCCAGGAAAGCACCAGCTACTACGCCCCCTTCGGCGGAATGCTGGCCACCTCCGACGCGAACGGAACATACGGCGCCGCAGATGGAAGGCTCAACTTCATCGATCTGGCCAGTGGCAATGCTCACTTCGAGCTCGACAACGCCAACAGTGGGATCGTCCCCACCGACCAGGACAAGAACTACGAGCCCTTCGCTCTGCCGATCCCGGCGGGCGGTTATTTCTGGGTCGTCTTTACCAGCATTCGCCAGTACGGAAATCTTCAGCAAGGGGGCGCGATCAAGAAGCAGCTCTGGGTGTTTGCCGTCACGCCCAATGCGCCGGCCGGAACCGATCCCAGTCATCCTCCGTTCTTCTTGCCGAACCAGACCGAAACCAAAAACGAGCGCGGCTTCTGGGCCCTCGACCCGTGCAAGCCCAAGGGCAGCTCCTGCGAGAGCGGCGACGAATGCTGTGAAGGCTTCTGCCGCCCGAGCGATCAAAACGACCCGAGCTCACCCAAGGTCTGCGGCGAGCAGCAAGGTTGCTCCCAGGTACAAGAGAAGTGCACCTCGGATCAGGATTGCTGCTCCTACGAGACCGGCATCACCTGCGTGGCCGGACTCTGCTCTCCCAAACCGCCGAGCTGATCGCCCTCCGCCCGGCAAGGATTTCGCATGACGGGCTTCTCTCGATACATACTTCGCACGACCGACGCGCCCGCCGCGCACCGGTTCTACGCCGAGCTGTTCGGCCACGACAGGGCCGTCATCTGGCCATTGCACGAACAAGCGCTGGCGCGGGGCGCAAAGCCACACTGGCTCGGCCATCTCGGAGTCGACGACGTCGAGCACGCGGCCCAGGCATTCCTCGAGCGCGGAGCGATGCGACTCGGTCCGACGTTCTCTACGCGTGAAGGATGCGAGACTGCGGTGCTGCGCGATCCGGGAGGCGCTGTAGTCGCTGTGCTGAGCCCACCACCGACGACCGCCGACACGAGCGTCGACGTGTTCTGGCACGTACTGCACACCAACGATCTCTCGAGCGCGACCGCAAACTACGTCGACTTCTTCGGGTGGCATCTCACCGATCGTGTCGATCTCGGTGTGTACGGCGTCTTCCAGCAGTTCGCCTGGAGTGTCGACGGACCGAGCGTGGGCGCGATGGGAGACATCGCCGCGAGACCGGGTGTGCACCCCCACTGGCTCTTTTTCTTCCCGGTGGCCTCGCTCGAGGAGGCAATTGCCAAGACCCGCGCAGCCGGCGGTCTCGCCCTCGGCCCGATCGTGATGCCGAGCGGCGAACGCGCATGCGCTTGCGACGATCCCCAAGGCGCGGCGTTCGGGCTGATCGAGCGCACGGTCAGGGGGTGACAGGCGGAAGTCGCAGGAGTCGCTCGTCTTGTCAGGCGCCATTCAAACGTGGAGTTTTCCCGCGCCGGCTTTGAGCCAGTTGGTTTCTCGCGCCAGCCCGGATAAGGGAAGGAGTCGAAAACTCGGTCGAATGGAGAGAGCAATGACGAGGAGCCGTTGGACGGATCTAACCGTAGTGGGGCTGGTCTTGGCCGCGCTACTCGCGTGCAAGAAGCAAGAGAAGCCCGCGGGCGCCAGCGCCGAGTCCCCGCCTGCCACCACCGGCGCAGCACCCGCTGCTCCTCTCAACGCCGCCGACCTGTCCGGCAGCTACAAGATCTTGTCCGCTTCGAACCCGGGGGGCGGCGGGAGCTATACCGGAACGGTCGCGATCGCCAAGAACGGCGACTTGTTCTCGATCGGTTGGACGATTTCAGGCACCCCGCCGTACAAAGGCGTTGGGATCGTCGACGGCCAGACCTTCGGCATCGGCTGGGGGCTCGGCAAAGCCTACGGCGTGGCCGTCTACAAGGTCGACGGCGGTAAGCTCGACGGCAAGTGGGCAACGTCGATGAGCAAGGGGCACGCCGGCACCGAAAAGCTGGACGGACCCGCTGGGCTGAACGGCACCTACAAGATCACCGAAGGCAAGGACGGCGACAGCGGCGATGCGTATACCGGCACGGTCAGCATCGCGCCAGCGGGCACCGTCTACAACGTGACCTGGAAGCTCGCGAAGGAATCCTACTCGGGCGTGGGCATCCTCGAGGGCAACGTGTTCACCGTCGGCTGGGGCACCGCCGGCGCCGGCGCAGGCGTCGTCGTCTACAGCGTCGGTGACAAACTCGATGGCAAATGGGCCCAGCCCGGCGGCAAGGCGCTCGGCAGCGAAGTGCTCGGCAAGAGCTGAGTCGGGATCCGTCGGCCAGAGTCGCACTGAGCTCGATCGAGGGCCGGGTCGGCGCACGACTCGAGCGCTTGATCCTGGATTTCTCGGCCGCGACCCAACAGCAACGATCCGAGCGCTGTCTTTCGCTTCTACAACAACACGGTCGTCCGCAAGAACGGGCCGGACAATACGATCCGATTTCTGGCGCCCGGAACCTTGTATGCCGAGAACAACGTTGGTTACGCACCTGCCGGCATCAGCGGGACGTTCTCGAGCTGGGGCATGACCGCTGGCAACTTCGACTACAACTTCTTTTACAACTTCGACGCCACGGGCACCGAAACCGGTCCCAACGGCAGCACGGCCGATCCCGCCTTCGTCGATGTCGCGTCGGACGACCTCAGTCCGAAAACTGGATCGCCACTCATCGGAGCCGGCGATGAGTCCATCGGTGGGGAGTACGCCCAAGGGCTCGTTCCCGGAACGGCGTTTCCCGATCCGGCCCTGGCGACGCGAACCGCGTGGGACGTGGGCGCATACGTGTTTGGTGCCACTGCTTCGACGGGTGGCGGAGGCGGCGCAGCCGGCGCGGGCAATGCGAGTAGCGGTGGTGCGGGCAACCAATCGAGCGGCGGTTCGAGCACGGGGGGAGCGAGCGCGGGCGGAGCGGGCGGCGGCACGGCAGCGAGCGGATCCGGAGACGATGGCGGGTGTGGATGTCGAACGACGCCCCGAGGGGAGACGACGCTGACCCGGATCGGTCTTCTCGCGCTCCTCTGCGCAGGCTATCGTCGGCGGCCCCTGCATGGCGCGTTGTGACCCGGCGCGCGTCGCTCACCTAGAACGCCGCACTCGAAGCAACCGATGCGTTCCCTCGTCGAGAGCCGCGCCCTTCGCTACCTGACGTTTGCGGCGCTCTACTTCGCCCAGGGGATCCCCTGGGGATTCATCTCCGTGGGCTACGTCGTCTACCTTACCGATCTCGGCTACGACAACACGGCGGTCGGCGCCGCGCTCGGGCTCGCCTACGTGCCCTGGTCCTTCAAGATCGTGTGGGGGCCTCTCATCGATCGCTTCCCGTCGGTGCGATTTGGTCGCCGCCGGCACTTCATCGTGCTCGCGGAGCTCTTCATGGGTTTCACGATGGTGGCGCTCTTGCTGGTCGACCCGAAGCGACAGGCGGGGCTCGTGGGTGCGGTTCTGTTCCTGCACAACACGTTCGCCTCGATGCAAAACGTCGCCACCGACGCCCTCGCGGTCGACACGTTGCCCGAGCACGAGCGTGGAGGTGCCAACAGCGTTATGTGGGCGGCCAAGAGCGCGGGTGTGGCGGCGGGCGGCGGCGCGGGCACCATCGTGGCCAAACACTTCGGATGGCCCACACTCTTCGTCGGTATTGCGATCGCGATCTGGCTGGTGATGGCGTGGGTGATGGCGATCCGCGAGCGACCCGCGGGCGAGGCATCGGAACGCGCCGCAGAGGAGCGTCTCGATCTCCGGACCCTCTGGCGAAGCTTCGCTTTCAAGACGGCGCTCCTCGGAATTGCCATCGCGCTGATCACGCCTGCGTACGGTCTCATCAGCGCGGTGTTCACCCGGCTCTTGCGCGCGGATCTGCACCTCGGCGAAGAAGCCATCGGCACGCTCCAGGGCGTGGTCGATCCGATATCGGGGGTGGCGGGCGCACTCGTCGGCGGGTTTCTCGCGGACAAGCTCGGCATGCGCAAGGTGATTGGCGGATTCATGGTCGTCATCGCCGTGACCCTGGGCACCTTCGCCCTGACCCGCAGTCACTGGACCTCGATGTCGTTCTTGACCGGCTGGGTGATGGTCGAGGCCTTCTCCGTCGCGGCCTACAACGCAGCGACCCTCGGCTTTTTCATGACCCTCTCGAATCCGAAAGTCGGAGCTACGCAGTTTGCCGTGTTCATGGCGGCCACGAATCTGACCTATGCCTGGACCAGTCCGACGGGCGGTTGGCTCGCCGATCACCACGGGTTGGTCGTCGCTTTCGGCGTCGCGGCAGTCGTGCAGCTCTTGGCGATTGGGCTTCTGCCCCTGTGCGATCCCAAGGTCGCGGAACGGCGGTTTCGAAGCGACGGGGTGGGGTGAAGAAAGTCCCCGAACGGCCGGGCAAGCGAGCGACCCTTACTGACCCACCGCCACTTCGCCCTCACCACTCACGGCTTTCCGAACCTCGAGGGCGAGCGCGCAGCTATCCACGCCGGTGGCGAGCTCGGCACGGGTCGTCGCCGAGAGCCAGCTCGGATCTACGTGGCGGCGGAGCCGGAGCAGAGGCTTCTTCGTCACGAGATCCACGAGCCCGACGCGAACATCGTGGGGGCGTTCGCCATCGAGCTCGGTCGGTCCACCCTTGGGCCCCGGCTCGTCCATCAAGAACAGGAGAAGCCGCGCGCCGGCCGCGCGTTTCGCCCCTGGGAGGGGCGCACGGTCGAAACGGCGCTCGAGCTTGGTGAGCTCCTCCTGGGACCCGGCTTGGATCACCCGCTCTTCCCAATCGCGATCGAGATACGGCAAGCCGACGATGGCATCGTACAGGCGTTCCACATGCGCCGCGGGCTTCATGCCCTCGCCACCCGAACCGAACGCGATGCGTGCCTTCTTGCGAAGGAGCTTTTCCGTGCGCTCCGTGGGTGGGGCCAAGAGGCAGAGCACGAACGCGTCCTTGAACGAGCCGGCGGCGCTCTCACCAACGCGGGATGCGGCGCCAAAGCTTGCCAGCGGCCCTCGCACGTAGATCGTGGGGCGTGAGAGGGTCTTCTGGAACGCGTCCGGCGCACGCAGCTCTTCGGACACCATGTCCCCTTCGTAGCCGCCGGAAGAGAGTGCCAGCCACGGCAGGATGCGCGACACCGTCGCGTGCTCTTCGGGTCCGAGGACGCTGGACTCGCGACGTACCCGCTCGAGGAGAGCTGAGCGTTGGCTTTCCGTCTCCCGCGACACCCGGCGCACCGACAGGACGAGCCAGCCAACGGCCACGATGACCACGGCGAAGACGCTGGTGCGAAGCAGCGAAATCGCTCGGGGAGCGAGACGCGCTCCGGGCCGAGCGCGGCGTCCCTGCACGCTGGCCTGCACCCGTGCGGCGAGCTCGGGCGACATCTTCTTCGTGACGAGAAGTGACGGCATCGATCGATTCAGCCACCCTCGGAGGACGGGGTTTGCCAGCGACGGATGTTGCGCTCGATGAGCGAGAGGAGCTGCTCACCCGTGACACCAAGACGCTCCGCAGCGTGTCCGGCCAGGGACGTGGTCGCGACGCCAGGGACGAACTGATAGGTCGCGCGGCGATCGGCACCGAGATCCACCTGCAAAAAGGCGAGATCGGGGATCTTCTTCTCGCGCTCGAGACGAGCGGCAAAGTTCAAAAAATGGGTCGTGATGAACGCCTGGGGACGAAGCTGAGAGAGCATCTCCACGACCAGCTCGAAGATCTCCTCACCCTCGGAGGGATTGGTACCCGAACACAGCTCGTCGAGCAGAACCATCGCCCCCGGCGGCAGTCGCTCGAACAGCTCACGAATGCGCAAGAGCTCCATGCCGAGACGTCCCTCGGCCTGATCGGCTTTCGTCTCCTGAATCAGCGATACGACGAGGCTCGAGGTGAGTGCGATGGCGCCCGAAGCGGCCGGAACGAACAGCCCCGACTGAGCGAGGAGTTGCGAGATCCCCACCGACTGGAGCAGCCGCGTCTTCCCTCCCGAGTTCGGACCGGTGACCAGCACTGTCGTTGCGAGCTTTTCGGTGACGAGATCACAGGGCACTGGCTGAATGCCGCTCATGAGCAAGAGCGGATTGAAGAGCCCGCGGAGCTCGCGAGGCGAATCCGGCTGTACGAGCTCCGGCAAGCACACCTCGAGCCCGGCAGCCGCGGAAAGATCCGCAAACCCCAGCGCTCCCAGGTAGAGCTCGAGGTCGCCGAACAGCTGTACCAGCGCGATGATCTCGTCTTCCAGACCAGAGAACACCGCGTCCACGAGCCGCGCCATCACCTCCGCATCGCCAAAGCGATAGCCTCGGGCGAAGAGCTCGACCTTGGCGAGCCATCGACGCCACACCGGGCTCACGAAAGGGTTGTCCCCGTCTTCTTTCACCGAAACGATCTCGAACCCCCGAATGCGACCGTCCGCGCCGACGCCCACGTTCAGGCTCAATGTCGCGAGCCGCTCGTCGTAGCGCAGGAGATCTGCCAGCGACTGATACGGCTCCCCCGCCTGCACTCGTGCGCCGAACATGGTCAGACTCGAGAGCCCAGAGCGACTGGCCACGAAGCCCGCGGCCATTTGGTCCATCGTTTCTTTCACCACCGTGAGAATGTCGAGCTGGCGGCGAACCGGATCCCAGTCCCGCACACCGCTCGCGTTCTCGAGCAGCGCACGCAAACGGCAGAGCGACGTGTACAGCCCTTCGAGCTGGGAGCGGAGCTCTTTGGACTGACGGAGCTCCGCGAGGATCCCCCGACGATGCTCCACGATTGCACCATCCCGCGGCGGATGACCCAGCACCCTCACCAGGTGGTTCGTGCAGAGCACGGCGTCTTCGCGGCGTATCCGGATCTTGAAACAGCCCACCACGAACCGCTGCAAGAAGAGATCGTTGACGAACCCCGCTGGCTCCCACGTCGAAGGAGCCAACGTCGCTCGATCGAGAGCCTCTTCGAACAATCCCCCGCTCACGCCTCCGGCAAATGCGAGGTTCACTGCGAGCCGTGTCCGCTCGAGATCGATGCGTCGCGTCGGAGTGGGGTGGAGCAGGTCCAGAATGATCGGCTCGATGTCGGCCATTAAGCGACGACAATAATGCCCGAGGAAGGTTCCCGCCATTCTGTTTGGCCACCGGCGCTTCGGAGGAGGCGGGAAAACTCCAGCAACGCACGAAGAGCTGATGATCCGCTGCGTCGCGGGTATGCTCGTGCGTCGGGATGGGCGGGTTGTTCCAACGAAGGTGGGCGGCGGCAGGGGTGGTTCTCGGCACTCTCGTGAGTCGGCCCGCGCGCGCCGCCGACGGGGACACACCCGACACCGATCCTGTTCGTGAGGGCTTCACGCTCGAGCTAGGGATTGGGGCCGCCGTGACCTTCGTGTCGTCGACAATCTCGACGGGGTGCGGCAAGTCGAGCTCCGGCTCTTTCGGGAGCTGCGATAGCTCTGACAGGATCGAGACCGAAACCTTTGGTGGCTTCGCGCCACTCTCCCTCGGGGTCGGGGGTTTCTTTTCCGAGGACGTGGCGCTTCTGTTTCGCGTAGCGTCCACCTCGTATTTTCTGGACGGTCACAACTGGGTAAACGGTTTCTACGGTCCCGCGCTCCAAATCTGGCCCAGCGATCGGGTCCTCTTGAGCGCTGGCATCGGGCTCGGGCTCTTTGGCGAAAATCCCCTGCTCGAGCAGAGCCAACCAGAGACCTACAGCGGGCTCGCCTTCTCCGCACGGGGCGGCTACGCGTTCTTCGTGAACAGAGACCACGCGCTCCGCGCCACGCTGGAGGTGATCCCAGGGTTGTACGGAACGCGGAGCGCCGTGGGAACGGCTCTACTCTTCGAGTGGCAGTTGCTCTAGGTGCGCTTCGAGGGTTTCGTGATCCGCCGATGCACGTAATCGACCTGCCGAAAGCAGATCTTCCAAACATCGTGGACCAGCGGAAGATAGAGCGAAGGCGTGCGCTCGAGGCGTGTGATCCATGCGGTTGGCAGGCCTCTCAGACGGGCGCCCTCGGTCAAGACCCGCACGTAGCGACGGGACGGGAGTCGCTCGACGCCGGGGCCGCGGGTCACGAACGTTCGAGCGCCGAGGACTTCGCCATCGACTTCGACACGAATTCCGATCTCTTCGTACTGGTCTCCTTCGAAGCTCCCGAGGGTGCAGAGCTCGGCCTCACTCATGTCGTACACCGCGCCCCAGACTTCGTCATCGGCCGACGAGACGCTGGCGAACGCCGGCTCCAGTACTGGGATACCGGGGGTGTCGAAGACCAGCCGATAGCCAGGCAATCGTCCGGGCCGCGCGCGCTCCGTACTCAGACCGCGGCGGCGCAACGTCTCCGGATGCATGTTCGCGCCAAAAGCGAAGTAACGCTCGACCACGTAGGGATGCTACCAGGTCGCGCGGGGATCGACCGCGAGCCACGCTAGTGGTTCGAGCGATGAAATGAAATGCGCGCTGCCGATCGACTGTCGAAGTGGTCCCGCCACGGTGTCGATCACGTGCTCGAACGGATACTGGGGTACGGAGTCCGCGGCATGTGCGCACCTGGGCGACGAGTGCGATCCGAGGTTTCGGTGTGAAAGCGGCGTCTGGCAGTATCTCGGCGGGGGGGAAATCCTCCCTCTCCCTGCCCTACGCAAGTCCCGGCGGACGGATCGGAATGTCATCCGGGCGCCGGGTTCCACGTCGGTCGGTGGGGAGTGCTCGCGACGCGTCCGTGGACGAAGCACCTGCTCCGGGACAGGTGAACCACGACGACAGGTGCTCGTCGGCGGCGCAGGCGCACGTATCCGCTCGAAGACCCGCGTCGGCGTAGCCCACGCATGAATCGGCGGGATCCGGCTCTCACAGCGCAACGCGACGCAACGGATCGCGTTTTGTCCCATGTCGGTGGGGGTCGCGAGTTGCTCACGCGCGTCCGCGGACGAACCACCTGCTCCGGGACAGGTGAATCACGACGACAGGTGCTCGTCGGCGGCGCAGGCGAATCGCCCGGATCCGGCCCCCACAGCGCAAC
The DNA here is from genome assembly GCA_963781505.1 of uncultured delta proteobacterium. Lineage (GTDB taxonomy): Bacteria > Myxococcota_A > Polyangia > Polyangiales > Polyangiaceae > JADJKB01. The sequence continues at coordinate 25,473 of CAWAHB010000031.1, forward strand.
GTGACGAAATGGATCGCGTTCGAGCAGATATCGCGCAACGCTGGGGGTTTGCGGTTGCTCGCGACGCGTCCGCGGACGAACCACCTGCTCCGGGACTCCGGGACAGGTGAACCACGGATCGCGTTCGAGCAGCTGTCGCACGACGGTGCGGGTCGCGAGTGCGCGACCGATTGACCGGAGCGAGTTTCGAGCAGGCAGAAAGTGCAAGCAGCATACGATTTCAATTGACGCGATCCGCGCCCATCGCCGTGTGATTTTTCTCCGAGCGCTCGAGATGCGGTGCTCTTGGCTCGAGAACGAACGCTCGCGGGCGCCTGAAAAGAAAACGCGTTTTGAAGTGCTCGCGGGCTCGCGACGAACGCTCAGCGCAAGCGGTGAGGACGAAAAACGTCGTGGTATGCGAACGAGATGCAGGATCTAGCTCTGATTTCGGATTCGGATCTGATCGCGCGCATGCCGGAGCTCGTTCTGAAGGAGCGCGGCGCGGTGGTCGAGGTCATCATTCACCTCATCGAGATCGATCGGCGGAAGCTGTACCTCGAAGAGGCGTGTTCGTCGCTGTACTCGTACTGCAAGGAGCGACTCGGATACTCGGAGGACGAGGCACTGAGACGAGTGCGGGTGGCGCGGCTGGCAGCGCGGATCCCGCGGTGTCTGGACGAGCTCGGGAGTGGGGCGATTCATCTGACCGGGCTATTCGTTCTTTCGCAGCATCTTTCGGACGAAAATTGCGAAGCGATCCTCACACAGGCCCGGGGCAAGTCGCGCCGGGAGATCGAAAAGCTCCTGGCTCGATGGTTCCCGCGGCCCGACGTCCCCGACGTGATCGAACCCGAGCCGGGACGATTGCCCCTCGGCGAGACGACCTGCGCCAGCGCAGGCGCAAAGCCACGTTCCGAGCCTCGAGCCAGCCCCGGGACCCAAACCACCCACTCGGCCGAACCAGCCCGCCCGGCGCGCGTCGAGCCTCTGTCGGAGACTCGGTATCGCATCGAATTTACGGCGAGCACGGAGCTTGCCGACAAGATCGAGCGAGCGCGGGAGCTGCTCGGTCACGCGATCCCCGGTGGCGACCTGGCGGCAATCTTCGAACGGAGCCTCGATGCGCTCATCGAGCGCGAGACCAAGAAGCGATTGGGTGCTGGCAACGCGCCCAAGCCGCACCCGTTCACCCCGTCGGGTGTCACGAAGCGCATCGGGTGTGACGAACAGCGTCGCAAGCTCTCGCCCGACTCGCGACACGTCCCGCGGGATGTCGCGCGAGTGGTGTGGGAGCGGGACGGAAACCAGTGCACGTTCGTCGATACCCACGGTCGTCGTTGTAGCGAGCGACGATTCGTCAGCATCGAGCACGACCAGCCGTTTGCCCGGGGCGGTCTCGCAATCGTCGAGAACCTTCGGCTCCTGTGCACCGCCCACAATGCTCGCTCCGCACGCCGCGCGTTTGGCGAAGCGCACATCGAGAAGAAGAAGCTGGAAGGCAAGGTGCTAGCTGCGCTCGTGAGATTCTGGATTTCGAAAGCGCGAGGCGAAGCAAGCGCTCGGGGAAATCCCAGCGGTCGAGTCCATGGACGCCGAGACACTGCTCCGCGCTGCGCTCGCAGTACTGGTGCAACCTGCCCTCAAGGCGGGTCGGAAGAACGAGCTGGTTCCAACGGATGCGACTGCCACCGCCGACGGATGACGTCCGGTTCAGGCACCGCCGACGAGCTCACGGCCCGGTCGCCAACACCTCCGCGGACGAACTACCTGCTCCAACCCAGGTGAGCCCGTGGGTCCCAGCGTGGCGAAACGCGGTCCTCGTCGCCCGGCCCGAACCCACTCCCGATTATGCGTCCAAGCAACCAAGCGCAGACATCCGCACATGCGAGGCGGAGCTTCCAGTGCTTCGAATAATCACGCCGACAAGGCCCGAACGATCTCCCCCAGCACATCGAGGTACCGCCGACGAGCTCACGGCCCGGTCGCCAACACCTCCGCGGACGAGGACGAACTACCTGCTCCAACCCAGGTGAACCCGCAGGTCACTTCCGGCTCGGCGATACCCTTCCTGCAAAATCACGCCGACGGCTTTTGGCACATCGCTGATCAGCTCATCGACCCCTCGGGTTGGTGCGCACCGCTCCAGGCAGGTACCGGCCACGAGCTCACAGCCCAGTCGCCAACACCTCCCCGGACGAACTACCTGCTCCAGGCCAGGCGAACCCGCAGGTCACTTCCGGCTCGGCGATACCCTTCCTGCAAAATCACGCCGACAACTTTTGGCACATCGCTGATCGGCGTATCGAGCTCTCGCTTGGTGCTCCTCTCCAGGCAGGTACCGCCGACGAGCTCACGGCCCGGACGAACTACCTGCTCCAAGCCAGGTGAACCCGGGGCCCGACAAGCCCGAACAATCTCCCGACCGGTCTCGATCCCAGTTACTGTGGTTATCCCTGCGCGAATGCTGCGGGCTGGATGACGTTCGATTGCGCGCTCGGCTCGGGCGGAACCCCGGGCGTCTGGACTGCGAACGCCTGCGATCCCAACGGATGACGAGGAACGCACACTGGTGTATCCCCGACCCATGTCGTTTCGCACCCTGTGCTTCGCCGTCGCATTCATCGCACTCACGAGCTGCAAGAAGGAGTCGCCGCCGCCGACGGGCCCCAAGGTCATCACTCCGACAGAAGCCACCGAGCAGGCTCCAGCGGAATACACGGCGCGCTTCACCACCAGCAAAGGCAACTTCGCCATCCACGTGACGCGCGCGTGGGCGCCCCTCGGAGCCGACCGCTTCTACAATTTGGTCAAGGGTGGATTCTACGACGACACTCGTTTCTTCCGCGTGATGCCGGGCTTCATCGTTCAGTGGGGGATCCACGGTGGCGGGGAGAGTGTGATGTCAGCGTGGAGGAACGCCACGATCCCGGATGATCCGCCGCGGGAGTCCAATGCCGCGGGGACCGTCACGTTCGCGATGGCGGGTGCGAACAGCCGGACCACGCAGGTCTTCATCAATTACGGTGCGAACTCCCGGCTCGACGGCATGGGGTTCGCTCCGTTCGGGAAGGTCGTCGAAGGCATGGATGTGGTCAGTTCGATTCATTCGGGCTACGGCGAGAGGCCGGATCAGGCGCGCCTCCAGCGCGAGGGCAACGTCTACCTGGAGAAGGAATTTCCAAATCTCGACTTCATCAAGAAGGCCGAGATCGCGAAGTAATCGCCGCTCCCGGTTGCGAGCCGGCGCTCCTTGGGCGAAACTCTCCGAATGAAGCGGCGCAACCGTCCGGGGCGGAAACTCTTGGTGGCCTCCATCGGAGTGGCCGCGGTCAGCTACGTCGCCTGCAGTGGCAGCACCAACTCCGAGAACGGTGTGAAGAGCGACTCGGGCACTGACTCGGGCGGCATTGGAGGCGCGGTCGGGAATCTCGTGGGTCCCGATACCGGAACGGGTGGAACCGGCGGATCCGCAGGCCTCGCGGACGCTGCGGATGACAACGTCTCGGTCTTCGACGTGGTCGCGAACCTGGTCGCGCCGGACGTGGGCATTCCGGACGCTCAAGACGACAACCTCTCGTTCTTCGATCAGGTCGCGAACCTCTTGCCGCCACCCGACGGTGGCGCCAATTGATGCGGGCATGAACGAGCCTCGCGGGGAGCTGTTCGAGCTCGAGCTGTTCGGCGAGGGCATCGAGCGCCGCTATCGCCAGATGCGGCCGGAGGTCGAGGAAATGCCATGGGGCACCTTCGACATCTCGAAAGTACCGGAACGTTCGCTGATCATGGCTCGCAAGCAGTGGACGCTGGCCGCGTTCCAGGAGCACCGCACGGGGATTGCCTGCTGCGCAACGCTCAAGGCGCTGATGGAGTGTCGCGCGCCCGTCGATCTGATCGCCCTCGCCTCTCGCTTTCCTCTGGACGAGCTGGTTCACGTGGAGCTCTGCGCGCGCATGGCCATGGAGCTCGGCGGCGGCACGGAAGTGCAGCACGATCCCGACGGGCTGATCATCGAGGCGCCCGATCACCTCTCCCCGCTGATGCGGGCGGCCGACATGATCGTTCGGTTTTTCTGCGTGGGTGAGGCGCTGAGCATTCCGCTGCTTCGGGCGACGTGGAAAGCGTCGAGTCATCCCCTGCCCCGAGCCGTCCTCGGTCGCATCGTGCGAGACGAAGCGGCTCATGGCACGTTCGGCTTTGCGTTTCTGGATTGGGCTGGACCGAATCTCGACGAAAAGGACCGAATTCACCTGGCCAAGGCCGCCGACCGCACGATTCGGGTCATCGAGAAGCAGTGGCAGAAGATTCGCGAGCGCCGCTCCGCGGATTACGACGAGAAAGTCGGCGATGCCCTCGGCTGGATGCAGACCGACGCGTATCTCGCCCTCGCCGAGAAATCGATGCAGAAGCGCGTGCGCGAGCCGCTGCTCGAGCACGGCATTCCGATCACGGCGTGACGAGCTTCATGTCGAGAAGCAGCACGCCTCGGGTGATGCGGGCGCCGTCCTCCGGGCGCACGGATCGGTAGGCGCGAAAGAACCGCACGCTGCGTGCACCTTGGAGCAAGGGTTGATTTTCGGGGCGCCGGCGGATGCTGGCGAAATAGGCGCGGAGCCGAGCTTCATCCACGGATCCAGTGGCTCCGGCCAGTCTCCAGATCTGGCCCCACTCGCGCTGGGTGCGATAGCCGTTCGTCCGCGCATGGCGAAGCTCCCGCGGAGTTCCGTCCGCCCCGACCGCGGCAATCAGGAGATCGGGCATCTCGCTGGTCGCCCTCCACTGAAACGTCGGATAACACGCGAACGGATACGAGCTCATCTGACCGCGAATGCCTTGGACGACGACGGCACTGACCAGCAGACCTCCGACGATGCGCAGTGGCCAGGGGCTCGGCACGGGGGATCCGCCTCGATCCACCGGCACGCGCCGGAAGAACTTCTTCACCAGTGGCCTCAGATCGAGAAAACCGACGTAGCAGAGCCACAGACTCGCGAACGCGATGCGGAAGATCAGCTGCGACAGAATGTGAAAGCAAATCCCCGCCGCTGCCGCGATCGGTCGAGATCTGCGAAACGCCACGAGCAGTGGAAACGACAGCTCGAAGACCAGCGTGAACACGCCGCCCAGATGCAAAAGAAACGGATGCCGATCGAGGCGAAAGCTCGGCACGTAGCCGTGCTCGGCCCACTTCCAGTACAGCTGATTTTGCAGGTTGTCCGAGAGCGCCCAATCGAGCCCGCTTTCCAGGATCTTGTGAAGGCCCGGAAAGAAATACACCGCGGAGAACAAGAGCCGAAACACCAGGAGCGGCTCTGCGTACTCGATGCCTTCGGCATCCACGGGCCGATGTGCATCGACGGCAAGCACGTCGGCGCACGGGCTCAGCGTGAGGAGCGCCGAGAACCACAAAAGATGCATGTCGTGCCACACGAATCCCGTGAGCTGTGCGATCGAGTAGAGGTAGAAGCCGCTCAGCGTGAGCGCGAAAAGCGAAAGTCGGGCGCGCAGACCCAGCATCGCCGCGAATGCCGAGAACGCCATGATCAACTGGAAGACCGTGACCGCCCCGGGCGAGATCACGGCGAGACGCACGAACCACCCGAGGCCTTCGGGAACGACGAAGCGCGCTCGATCCCAGTCCGCGACTTCGGCGGAAGCTCGGAAACCCGGCGCCCAGAGCATGAGCGGTGGCACCACGATCCGCAGCAGCGCGAGGGAGAGCGCCGGCTCGGGCGATAGCCGAAGCTTCACCGGGCCCTGAGCTCGAACTGATGGCGAAGCGGCTGGGCACCCTCCACGCGAATACTGAGACGGTGGGGCTCGAAATCGCACACGGCGAAGCTGGCCGCCGGCGTTCCGGGCGCGTCTTCGTCGATGTTCTCGATCAAGCTCTGGAGCGTGATGTACGGAATACCCGCGATCACGTCGAGGTGGTTCCAGTGCACGTGCCCATTGAAAACGGCAACGACCTTACCGCTCGCTTCCAGCACGCGGCGGAGCTCACGGCGCTCGGCAACTCGGCAGATGTGGGTCGCCTTTTCGAACCAGCGATTGCCAGTGAGATCCTGCTCGCTCGCCGGATGGTGCATGACGACGATGACGGGCAATGTGGCTCGGTCGAGATCGGCCTTCAGCCACGCGATCTGCTCAGCGGGAAGGTGGACGCGCTCGTCTTTCACCTCGAGCGTGTTGAGCACCACGAAATGCACTCCGCCTACGTCTCGCGCGTAATGAAGGGGTCCCGAATGCCTCCACAGTCCTCGGAGATCGTCCTCGCTCAAGTGGATCTGATCGTGGTTGCCCGCGACGTGCAGGACCGGTGCTTCGAGCACCGACAAGATCTCGACGAGCTCCGCATACCGGGTTCGGTCAGCCTTCGGACTCTCGTCTTCGACCACGTCCCCGAGGTTCACGACCAAGTCCGGGTGCTCGACGTGATTCATGCGCTGGACGAAGGCCCGTGTCAGCGGCCCAGCTTGGAGAGTGAGCTTGCGGAGCTTCCCCTCGAAGTGAGCCTCTTGCCCGAAATGTTCGTCGGTGATCAGCGCGAAACGCATGGCCTTCTTTCGTCATCATACCCCGAGCGGCGGAAGTAAGATGGAGGGCGGATGAGCCTCGAGGGTCGATTGTTCGGTGGGCGATATCGCACCGAACGCCTGCTCGGAAAGGGTGGGTTCGGTGTCGTGTACCGCGCCGTCGATGAAAATACGGGCCGCCCCGTGGCGCTCAAGCTCCTGCGTGGCACCGAGCTCGGCGACGAAGCCCGCCATCGCTTCCAGCGCGAGGCGCGAGTGGTCCAGCAGCTCAACCATCCGAACACCGTCCGCCTTTTCGACTTCGGAGTGGACGCGGATAGAGCGCCCTACATCGTGTACGAGCTCTTGGAGGGGGAAACCCTCTCGCAAATCATGAAGACGGGGCCCATTCCCCTCGAGCGCACGACGCGGATCGCCACTCAGCTGTTGAAGGCTTTGAGCGAAGCCCACCAGCTCGGGATCGTGCATCGCGACATCAAGCCGGCCAACGTGATGGTGGTGCAGTTTTCGGGCGATCGAGACGTTGTCAAGCTGCTGGACTTCGGCATTGCGAAGCCTCTCATGGCGGCCACCAGGGCGCTGACGACGACGGGCACCATACTCGGCACGCCACGTTTCATGTCGCCGGAGCAGGTGCGCGGCGACGAGATCCAGCCGAGCAGTGACGTGTACTCGATCGCGCTACTGCTCTCGGAGATGCTCACCGGTACTCGGGTCTTCGACGGACCGCCGATGGAGGTGATGATGGCTCAGATGGCGCCCAACCCGGTGGTCTTCCCGCCCTTCGTCCGATCGTCACCATTCGGTCGCGTGCTCGCTCGCGCGGTCGAGAAGGATCCAGGCAAGCGTTTCCAGAACGCGACCGAGATGCTGGCTGCGCTCCAAGCTCGCGCTCCGGAACCAACCGTTCCCCGCACGGTCGACGAGGTGATCCGCGCGCAGCCGGCTCGGTCCACGGCGCCTCCGCCCGTGCGAAAGTCGGCGATGACGCCAATCGTTCTCCTCGCAAGCACCGGCGCGCTCGCTTTCTTGGTAGTTCTATTCGCGCTCGGAATCGCTTGGTACCTGAACGCCGAACGAACGGCGCCTGGCGCACCCACCGCGAGAGCGAGGGCGACCGAGACGGCCCAGCGTGCCGACTCCGAGCGCCGACCGCCCGTCGATACGGGACTCCGTTCCTTCGATCTCGGGCTTCTGATGGACGTTCCTGAAAGATGAAGGTTGGAAATCGATCAGCCAAAGCATCGACGGAGCGGACGGCAATGTGACCGTGCAGAAAGGGGCACGCGTCGCCAGCGTCGTCTACACAGCGCTCGACACGGAATCGATTGCGATCATGGCGGGTGCAGAGAGTCCGACCGGTCCAGCAACCGCGCGCTTTGGCAAGACGATCGCCCACTTCAGCGTCACACAAGATGCGGACCTCATTCCCTCCGAAAGCCGCGTGTGGCGCGATCGGATCGTCGCGCTGATGCAGAAAGGGAGAAGCGCGCCCGCACAAAAACCCCAATCGCCACCCAAGCCGCCGCTGAAGCCGGGCTCGAAAGGCAAGCCCGACTGGGGCTATTGAAGCGGCGTGCTTCCACCGCCCAGTGCCTCGCGCAACTTTTCCTTGAGCGACTGTGGCGTAAACGACTTCTGGAGAAACTGCGCGGTATGCGCTTTGACTCCGCGCTGAATGATCGCATCGTCCGCATACCCGGACATGAACACGGCACGGATGTCCGGACGGGCCTTCCTGAGCCTCTCGACTACCTCCGGTCCGTGCATCTTTGGCATCACGACGTTGGTGACCACCGCGTGGATTCGTCCCTTGAACCGTTCGGCCAACTATGGACCCAAGCTCGAATGACGGCTCCGAGAGCGTTCGGGAAAGCGAGAACCGGCGCTCGGATCCGCGACATCGCGTTCGAGCGGCGCGTGCGTACGCTTCCCTTGCTCGCGCACGTTGCGTTAGCATCTTCGCGATGCCCATTCGTGCTCGGCGCCTGACGCTGGATCTCGACGGAGACGAAACCATGATGCTCAAACAGCTCGCGAGGGCATCAGGGAAGACTCAGGGCAAGGTCGTGCAGTCGCTCATTCGTGCGGCTTACAAGACCGTTCTGCCCAGGCTCCGAGTCGGTGCGGGTTTCGGGTTCGACGCGGCGCTCGTGTCGCGAAGACCCGCCGCGAACAGCGTGATCCGCCGATCGATGATGGGGACGAGCTCCTGCATTCGCGCGCCCTGATCCGCCTCGCCTCGGGTCAGGTGCTTTGCTTGGGCCACGGCGCTCGTGAGCTGCTGCATGGCGTCGCGATAGTCCGCCAGGTGCTCCTCGCGTCCGGTGAGAGCGTGAGCACGGCGGGCGCTTTCCGCCTGATACAATCCGGCACGCAGGTTCGTGAAAGCAGCCAGAACCCTCTCGGTGCGGTCGACACGCTCCGCGGTAGCCACGAAGAGCGCGGTCGTGCCCCGCGTGAGCCAAGCCACCAGAATCAGGAGCAGAAGCGCGATTCCAAAGCCAGCCCAGGTGAGAACACCGGAGCGTGCACTTGAAATTTCGTTCTTCTGCGTCACGTTCCCCGGCGTTCCGTTGCTATTCGAACGATCTCATCATCTGCTCCCAAGTCCTAGGAGAAATTGCCGACCCATGAAGCGAGATCCATCCGTTCGCGCGGTTCTGCGGGCTCTCACTCTGCTCCAAGATCAGGGGATCCTCCTGCTCCAGGATCCGCTGTTTACGAACGTGGCGAGCTTGTGTGCAGGAGCAAAGATCTCCGGATCGTGGTGGAGTCACCCGCGGGGAAAGCTCATTTTCCGGGTCGCGAGCGATCTCGCCGAACATCCGGATGTCGTCACGGCAAAGCTCGTGTCCCGCAAGGTCACATTCGTGCATCGACGCCACTGGCCCGCATTGATTGCCGTCGGCAACGCAAAGGAAGACTGGCAGTTTCGGGACGCAAACGCTCCGACGCGAGCCCTGCTTCGGCAAGTCGAGAGCGCCGGTTCGCTTCGAGCAAGTGGCGCCGCTGCCAAGGATCTCGAGATACGGCTTTTGGTTTCGAGCCATCAGGTGCACACGGAAACCGGGAAACATGCCGTCGAGCTTTCGACCTGGACGACTCTGCAAAAGCGGAAACGCGTCGGGCGTCTGCCCGCCGTCGAGCACGCCAAGCGATCCCTCGAGGAGCTCGTGTCCGCCGTAAACGAAGCCACGGGAGCCCGCGGGCGCCTGCCGTGGCCTTGACAGATGAATTCGTGACTGTCATGTTGTCGCCGTAATGGGACAGCGACCTGCCGCTTTCACGACGACGACCACCCGCTCCGGCGGGATTGGTCACGTGCGCACGGCAGCCTGAATTCCGAGCCATCGACCAAGACCCCGCCGGTTTCCCGGACGGGGTCGCCGGTTTCGTGTCGCCCTCGTTCGGCCCCCCCGCCCCGAGGAGCAAACGACATGGACCCGAATGATCATCGTGAAATAGGCCGCCGGCTGGATCTCTTCCATTTCCAGGAAGAAGCGCCCGGCATGGTGTTTTGGCACCCGCGGGGCTTCGAGCTCATGCGTGTACTGGAGGAAGTCGTGCGCCGACGGATCCGCGCCGACGGATTCCAAGAGGTGCGCTCCCCGCAGCTTCTTCGGCGCGCTATCTGGGAATCGAGCGGACACTGGCAAAGCTTCTCTTCCGACATGTTCCTGGTTGGAGAAGCCGAAGGACAGTCAGCCGCGATCAAACCCGTGAGCTGCCCGGGCCACCTGGAGCTCGCCAAGCGAATGTCGCTCTCGTACCGGGATTTGCCTCTGCGCATCGCCGAGCTCGGCTTGGTGCACAGGAACGAGCTGTCTGGCGTGCTCTTCGGCCTGTTTCGATTGCGGCAGTTCGTCCAGGACGATGGGCACATCTTGCTCGAGGAGCACCAGGTCGACGACGAGGTTCGGCGGTTTTGTGAGTCGCTCCAAAAAGTGGTGAGCGCGTTCGGACTGGGACAACCGGAGGTGGCGCTGTCGCTACGACCCGACGTTCGCGCCGGTGACGATGCGCTCTGGGATCGAGCCGAAGCGCGCCTCGCAGAAGCGGCGGATCGGGCGGGCCTTCAGTACGACCGCGCACCCGGGCAAGGCGCATTCTATGGGCCCAAGCTCGAGTTTGCCCTGCGCGATCATCAAGGTCGCCCGTGGCAGTGTGGAACCATACAGCTCGACCTGATCTTGCCCGAGCGCTTCGGCGTGTTTCATGCGGATTCGAGCGGGGCGCGACGTTATCCGATGCTCTTGCATCGAGCGTTGCTCGGGTCCCTGGAGCGCTTCCTCGGGATCTTGCTCGAGCGATCCGCTGGCCGGCTCGCCCCCTGGCTTGCCCCCGAGCAGGTTCTCGTCCTTCCGGTCGAGGGCAAGCACGAGCGCTACGCTCGTGAGGTGCTCGCCGCGCTGGTGGCGAGCGGCCTGCGCGCGAAGCTCGTCCCACGACCGGACAGTCTCGCGCGCCGGGTGCGAGGCGGCCACGATCTCGCGATCCCCTTCGTCGCCGTCGTCGGAGATCGTGAAGCGAGCTCGCGATCGGTGAGCGTGCGACAGCCCGGTGGGGCCAGCCGAGATCTCGAGCTCGAGCAGGCCCCGCGGGCCATCGCCGATGCTTGCGTGCCGCCCCTTTGACGGCTCCGAGAGCGTTCGGGAAAGCGAGAACCGGCTCGGATCCGCGACATCGCGGTCGAGCGGCGCGTGCGTACGCTTCCCTTGCTCGCGCACGTTGCGTTAGCATCTTCGCGATGCCCATTCGTGCTCGGCGCCTGACGCTGGATCTCGACGGAGACGAAACCATGATGCTCAAACAGCTCGCGAGGGCATCAGGGAAGACTCAGGGCAAGGTCGTGCAGTCGCTCATTCGTGCGGCTTACAAGACCGTTCTGCCCAGGCTCCGAGTCGGTGCGGGTTTCGGGTTCGACGCGGCGCTCGTGTCGCGAAGACCCGCCGCGGCAAAGAAGGTGATCGCGCCAATGAACCTGGTCGCGGAAAAGAAAGCGGCTACGGCAAGGAAGTCGATTTTAGCGAAGAAACCCGGCGCGCCGAAGAAGGGTAGCGCGGCGCGGAAACCTGTAGCGGCGAAGAGATCGCTCGCGCTCGGGCGCCCGCCCAAGAAGCGCTGACGCGCTCGCGGTTGGGCGGGCTCCTCTATTTGCGGTCAGCTCACTTGTGGCCGCGGCGCTTTGCTGCGCGCTTCGCGGGCTTCGCCTTCGAGGCTTTGCGCGGCGGAGCTTTGCGAGCGGCCTTCTTCGCAGAAGCTTTCTTCGCAGACGCTTTCTTCGCAGGGGCCTTCGTCGGAGCGGTCATGGCTTTGCCCGCTTGCCACAGTCCGATCCAGTTGCCGCCTGGGTCGGTGAAACCTGCGATGCGACCCATGCCCTGGGGAAGCTCCATGGGAGGCATTGCTTGCTTGCCGCCGGCTTTCTTGATCTTGCCGAGCTGTGCTTCGAGGTTCGGAACACCGACGTAGACGGCGACGCTGGACGCGCCGCTCATGGAAGCGCCGATGCCTCCGCTCATTCCGCCCGCTTCGCCTTTGACCATCGACATGCCGTCGGGGCCGGGGTCCATCTGCCAACCAAACACCTGCTTGTAGAATGCCTGCAGACCCTTGCCGTCGCGTCCTTGGATCTGAAACCAATTCACCGGATGTGTCATGAGAGCTCCTGCTGTGTCCCCTCGAGAGTCCTCGAGTGAGGGAGACGGCATATCGCCAAAGGGCGGGTAGAAAGCAAGGACGAACGCCTAGCTGTGGCGGGGCGAGGCGATGCCAATGAGTGCGGCGTGGGGAGCGCCATCTGCACGAAGCTCGTCGACTTCGGCGTATTTCCAGTGCCTACGGCGGCGGACAGCGTGCCCGGATCAACCCGCGAGAAGAGATTTGAGGGCTTCGACTTCGTCGGGCCCGAGCGCGCTACTCGTGCGCGCGAGCTTTTCGAACAGCCCCTCCGGACCGAAGTGCGCCGCTGCACACTTCGCGTGCACGTAGCTCGTCGTTGCCATCTGCGTGCCTTCGGCCTCGCGCTCGAACGCGACCCGAAGCTCGTCCTTCGGGATCTTTTCGTGACAGTGCTGGCAGCCGGCCCGGCCGGTCGGCGATCGCTCGGCCCGTCGAACCTCGGCGAGCTTGGGATTTTTGGCGCCCTCGGCAGCGATGCGCTCGATCTGCTCGCGATCGGGCACTTCCCCGACGTGGCTTTTCAGGGCCGCTTCGAGCTTTTCGGGTCGGCGCTCGGCAGCGCACAGCAGATGAAACCAGTGGGTTGCGTCTCCTTCGCCAAACGCATTGGGAACGCTCTCCCCAAAGCGCAGCGAACCTTTTTCGATTTTTTCCCGGCAAGCGCGGCATTTGGCGCGGCCAGTGGAGGCTTCCTCGATCGAGTCCGGCATGCCCGAAGCGGGCCCGAGCCCGGTCGGCGCGTCAAGAGTTTGAGGGTGTGTGAAATATTGTTTCTTTGCTCCGGGCGCTCGAGAGCTCCGGCCCCAGGCGCCGTATCCTTGGAAAATGGCCCGGGTCCTGATCGTCTTCTTCGTTCTCCTGGTGGTCGCGGGTGTCCTCTGGTCCCTCGAGGAGCTCTGGCCGAACGACTCGACGCAGCCGCGCTGGCGCAAGGACTCGAAGACCGACCTCGGCTATCTGCTCCTCACTGCGACGATCCTCCGGCCGGTGCGGGCGGTGAGTGTCGCGGTAGTGGTCGGGCTGATCCTCCTGGCGAGCGGAATGCCACTTCGGCCCGGCGCCTTCGAAGCATGGCTCGACCGCCCAACCTTCGCGCGCAGCTTGCCCATTGGGGTGCAAGTTCTGCTCGTGGCGTTGCTCGCCGGCTTCATCGGTTACTGGCTCCACCGGCTCGCTCACCAGACGCGGTTGTGGAGGGTGCACTCGGTGCATCACTCTTCGGAACGCCTCGACTGGCTTTCGTCGGTGCGAGTCCATCCCTTCGATACGCTCCTCAGTCGAACCGTGCACGCGGCTTTACTGGTTCCCTTCGGCTTCGATCTCCGGGTCATCGCCGCGTATGCACCGCTCCTCACGCTGTATGCGGTCTTTCTCCACGCCAACGTACCGTGGACCTTCGGGCCGCTCCGCTACGTCATCGCGAGCCCGGCCTTTCATCGCTTCCATCACGCCGCCGAGCCCGCCTCGCAGAACAAGAACTTCGCCGGGCTCTTTCCGCTATTCGATCTCGCGTTCGGCACGTTCTACATGCCGAAGCGTCGGGCTCTGGTGATCGGAGCCGGCGAACCGATGCCCCAGGGGATCTGGCGGCAGCTGATCCATCCGTTCCGGTCGTCCCGGCGTCCCAGCATCAGGCCGGCGGCGGAGTCGTGAGAAACCGCTGCGGGCCCTCATCGGCGTCCCAGCGGAACAACGCGGCGACGGGTTGCCCGTCGATGTGCTGGAGCACCAGGTGGGTTCGGGAGGCGGGAAGGGGGGATGGCGAACCGTCCTCGGCTTCTTCTTCGGCCCACGCGCCGAGATTGACGTAGGTGGCGTCGCCGTTCTCGCCGCGACGAACTTCGGGGCAATGGGTGTGGCCCATCACGACGAACGCGGCCGGGAAAAGGCCGGCAATGGAGGCGGCGCGTTCCCGCAGTGAGTCGCTAGCGTCGATCGCCCCGCGGGCGCGGCGCCAGAGCCAGGCGCCGAATGCGAGCACGACGCCGCCGATGAGGATCTCCAGCCCGAGCAGGAGGGTCCAGCGAGTCCACAACAGCCAGCCGATCGCGATCACCGCCACGACACACACGGCGACTCGGTCGAGCATCACTCCCGCCAGAATGCGCAACAGGCTGCGGGTGACCGGCGGTCGCTGGAGGGACGCGAGCGCCTTGAGCTTCACGAGACTGATTTGACGGGCTTCGCCCAGGAGCGCCATCTTGCGCTCGTGCTCCAGCCGGGCCCAGTGCGCGGCGTCGCTCATGTGCTCGCGCCAGAGAGCGAAGAGGGCGCTGATGGCCACCACGAAACGCCGACCGAGGCTCAGCATGCCTCCAAAACCCAAGCGACCGGCGAACGCCAGATACGTGAGCGCGCTGGCCGATTCGTGCCCGCTTTCGAGCATGCCGCGGGTTGGACGCACGACGTAGCGGAGCAGGATGTCGGAGAGTGATCGATACGAGCGTCGTGGATCGCTGGGCAGCACCGGACACAGAACGTGGTCGTAGGAGCAGTAATCGTCGTACTGATGACCGTGCTCCACGTAGACGAGTCCGGCTTCGTAGTAGAACCAGTCCGAAAATTCTACCCCGTCACCCGTCCCCGGCACGTGAGCGGAAAGCACACTGCGGAACGCCTCTTTCACCGGATCCCAGTGGAAGTCCACGTCGTGGTTGCCGCGGACGATCACCAGGGCGTTGCCCGCTGCCACGAAACGAGCGAGGGCCGCGAATACTTCGTGATGATGCTCGGCGACCCGTTGGAGCTTCGCTACCGTGTGATCGACCGAGCTTCCGAGCCCGTGCACCCTCTCCTCGTCGCTGAGCTCGGTGTGGATCTGGTCGGCCGCGCCGTACACGCTCATCCCGACGAAATCCACGAGATCGCCAGCAATCACGAGACGCCACGGGGTGGCGTCGATGCGCCGCTCTCGGTACCAGTCCAAGAGAGCCGACAGCTCGTGATCTCGCTTCACGCTGGCTGCGCTCCGCGGCGGGGCATCCGGACGCGCGTGCTGCACCAGGTCACTTCCCAGGTGGATATCGGACAGCACGAGGAGGTTCTGGGTGGGCATCGAAGGGATTTGCCTGACCTTATTCTGCCCCAACCATCGGCGCTCGGCACACAATGGGTGCAATCCCTCGGCTTTGTCCCTTCCTCGAATGGCGCCCGGCAAGGGTCGCCCCGGGGCCGGTCATTGGTAGGTAAAGCTCGCGAGGATTTGGAAACCGGTCACCGTGTACTTCTCGTCGACGAAAGGGTCGTCATTCTTGACCGACGACCACAGGAAGCGGGCGTTCGGGCCGACGCTCCATTGGTCCGCGATCCAAAAATCGTAACCCGCTCCCAGATACGCACCGGCGCCCGATACGCTCGCAGTATTCCCCGAGTTCGTATCGGGTATGGCGTTGGCAAATCCCAACATGCCGCCAAAATGGAAGCCACCGTTGGGATCGGGATAGAAGTCGCCAAAGAGCCCGATGATTCCGTAGCTGAGATCGTTGTTGCTCTCGGAGTCGGTCCCGCGTGCGGTCAAGGTGGGTTTGTTCAGCGACATGAACACGAAGCCGCCACCCAAGACGACACCCGGCGTGAGAGCTCCGCCAATGAGGAGCTCGAGCGCGGGACCTCCGCCGCTGATCTTCGCGTCCGTCGCGCCAAAGCTGCCGTCGAACTTCGCGTAGCCGCCGCCGAGTCCCATTCGTAGATAAAAGCCGTCGTGCTCTCGGATCCCCTCGTCGGGCGGAGAAGGCGCAACGGGCGGCGGCGCGCCGTAGTAATAGCCAGGTGGCGGCGGAGGTGGATACGCGGGCGGTGGGGTCGCACCCGCGGGCGGCGGTGGCGGCGGCGCCGGGGCGGGAGCAGCAGCAGGAGCGGCCGGCGGAGCCTCGGCTGCCGGAGTTTCCGGCACGGGCTCGACGGGCCACCCTGCGCGAAGGCGACCGAGGTGATTGCCGTAGTAAACGCCAACCCCGCACTCCACATCGTCTTCCGCATGCTTCGACCCTCCGTAAACCAGAGCGGAGGAGACTCTGCGTGCGACCTTCGCGTCAACGGCAATCGGAGGTGAGCGAGCTCTGGAGTGTGTTAAAATTCCAAAATGGCGCGCTGGGTATTTTTTTCAGCGTTGGTGTCGGCGCCGCTCATCATCGCTTCCTGTGGGAAGACGGAAGAGCCTCACGGCGCGGTTCCCACCGGCGGAAGCGGCGGAGTGGATGGCAGCTCTGGCGCTGGAGGCAGCACGACGTTTCCCAGTTGCAACGACGGCGCCAAGGGACAAGACGAGACCGACGTCGATTGCGGCGGGATCTGTCCGCCCTGCGCCGACAAGAAGGCGTGCAATGCCACGACGGATTGCCTGTCCGAAATCTGCGAGGACTCTGTATGTGGCGGATGCTCTGCGAGCGCACCGTGCCCCAAGGATCTCGCTTGCATCGCCGGCATCTGTCAGCCGTGCACCTCGAACGACGAGTGCGGCGTCGGCGAGGCCTGCGTGAGCGGAAAGTGCGGAGGGTGCGCGGGCGGCGCTTGCAATCCGGGTGAAGCTTGCGTGAGCTCAAAGTGCGGCCCGTGTTCCACCAGCAGTGATTGCGGCGGAGGACAGGTGTGCGAAAGCGGCGTTTGCAAACCGTGTGCGAGCCAGGGACAGTGCGAGCCGGGCCAGATCTGCGCCAGCGGGGCCTGCGGTCCGTGTGTGACCGCCGCCGACTGTCCATCCGGGCAAGCTTGCATCGCTGGTGCGTGTGGCAACTGCAACGCGAGCTCCGAGTGCACGGCTGGACAAGCCTGCATCGCAGGCGTGTGCGGTCCGTGCAGCACGAGCTTGCAATGCGACCCGGGACAAGCATGTGAAAGTGGGGTGTGCGGAGCCTGCTCGTCGACCGCCGATTGCCCGAAACCTCAGGCCTGCGTGAACGGCACATGCGGAGCTTGCACGACCGCGACAGAGTGCGGTCCGACCGACGCGTGCATCAACGCGGCGTGCGTTCCCTGCACGGTGACCTCCCAGTGCGGAAGTGGGAAAGTGTGCGACTTCGGCCGCTGCCTCACCGGGGTCGAGGTCGCGATGTACCAGTGTCCCCCGTCAACCACCATCGGCGGAGGCAGCTGGGGCTTTTACGGCTGCCAGAGTCAAATCGCGAGCACCTCGACCTGCACCATCACGGAATACCCGAACTCTCAGAGCTTCAATTGCACACCGGTGGGAAAGCTCGCGCTGGTCACCGCCACCGCGGCCGCGGCGCCCGGTACGACCCAGGTGCCAATGTACCAATGTCCTCCCGCCACCAGCATTGGCGGCGGAAGCTGGGGCTTTTACGGCTGCCAGAATCAAATCGCGAGCACGCCTACCTGCGAGATCATCGAGTTCCCCAATACCCAAACGTTCAACTGCACGCCCGTCGGAAAGATGTCTCTGGCAGCGTCCGCACCCACGCCGCCCCCGGGCGGAAAGGTCGTGCCGATGTATCAGTGTCCGCCCAAGACCACCATCGGCGGCGGGAGCTGGGGCTTTTACGGTTGCCTGAATCAGATCTGGAGCGTCTCCAGTTGCACGATCACCGAGTATCCGAATTCCCAGAGCTTCCCCTGCAGCGGGGTGGGGTCGGCTGTCCTCGGACCGTGAATCGGAGCGGAGCGATGGACAGGGTTGTCCGACTCCCCGGCACACCCCGGCACAGTCCGCCCTGCTTTTCTCGCCGAGAGACCGGGAACGAAGGTTGCAGTACCGAGGCAACATGAGATCCACTCCCGTGCTTCTGGCGTTTGCGATGGCCCTTTCCGGGTGCGGCGGTTCCACGACCGGGGAAGGTGGGTCCGGAGCGTCGGGAGGAACCGGTGCCACGGCCGGAACGGGCAGCTCCGGCGGTGCCAGCTCCGGCGGCGGAAGTGGTGGCACCGGTGGCTGCACGAGCTTCGTCCCGTGCTGCGATGCCCAGGGCAACTCGGTCGAGCCGGTGTGCACTCCCTATCCCCAGTGCCCGCCCGGCTCGTCGTTTCCTGCGAGCGGCATCTGCTCGCCGAGCTCTTGCAGTCCCGAAAAACCCTGCGGCGCCCTCGAGTATTGCGACTATCCCGACGACCTATGTGGCACCGGCTTGCCCGGCAAGTGCGAGCCACGCCCAGGTGGCTGCTACGATATCTATGCGCCGGTGTGCACCTGCAACGGGACGATCGCTGGCAACGATTGCGACGCCTACTCGGAGGGAACCGACATCGCGCCCTCCAATCAGTGCACGGCCCCGGCCGGAATGTTCTCCTGCGGCGCGGGATACTGTGACGCGAGCTTTACGTACTGCCGCCACGGCGTGAGCGACGTCGGCGGCGAACCGGACAGCTGGGAGTGCCAGCCGATACCGGCGGCGTGCAACCCGGCGACCTGCGCGTGCCTCGAGCTCGAACCCTGCGGACAGTGGTGCGAGGGCAGCGCAAACGGCGGCTTTACTCTGACCTGCCCGGGTGGGTGAATCTCGCTCTACGCCTCGTGAGCCCGAGCGCTGTCCGTAACGCGAGCTCGCGTG
The DNA here is from genome assembly GCA_963781505.1 of uncultured delta proteobacterium. Classification (GTDB taxonomy): domain Bacteria; phylum Myxococcota_A; class Polyangia; order Polyangiales; family Polyangiaceae; genus JADJKB01. Next base: position 44,173 of record CAWAHB010000031.1, read on the forward strand.
GGGAGCGGCTTCGCGGGCCGCGCGTCGCCCCATTCGTGATCTTCCGGCCCATGTGCGCGGGTGTTCCACTCGGCAAGATAGCGAGCGTGGGCCTCGTCATCGGGATACGCGCCCTGGGCAGCCGTACCGTAGCGATCCATGCCGTGCCAGGGCAGCGGCTCGACGCGGACGGTGCGTTCCGTGGCGATCGTGCCGGGAAGCCTCCTGGGTTTGAACACCAGATCCGTGTAAAGAAACGCGGTCAGTGCGCATCCCTCGGGCGGAGCCTCGACCCCGTCGAACTCGAGCTCGAGTCCATCGCCTTGGCGCATGACCACGAACATGTCGTTGGACTCCCCGATCAACGGTCGCACGTCTCCATAGCGAGTGAAGCGCCCGAAGGTACGATGCCGATCGAGGAGCGCTCCCTGGCCATCATCGATGGAGAGGCGGGAACGGGTCGGATCGTTGGCGGCCAGCCTCGTGGGGGCGCCGGAAAACCCGAGCTCGGCGCGACTGGCGGAGATCTCTCGAACCCGGATCGCAGCGGGCCTGGCTTCGCTCAAGCGCATGCGATCGACGAGCCACATTCCATTCGAATCATTGGTGCCAATCCAGACCCGCATGCGATAGCGGCCCGTCGGGAATTGCACGCCTCGAAGGTCGACACATATTGCCTTGCGATCGCCCCGCGGTGGTGAGAGCTCGAGCACGCGACGGAAGCTTCCATCGTCCTGCTCGACTTCGAGGTACGGTCGGTGGCGAAGATGCGTCGGCTTGCGGAGCGCGGTCTTCAGCTTCCAGCCGTCGATGACCAACCGTGCCTGCCCAGGACTCCGGACTTCGCCGAAATCGAGCTCGTAGTAGCCATCCTGCATCGGGTCGCTCGCGACCGCGCGGTCCGTCTTGTGTCCGATCGCCTCGGTAACGTCGACCTCGCCGCGGAAGCTGGCCCGGAGCGGAGTGCGGAACGCGTCGATCGGGAGCGCGATGAGCTCACTCGGATCGACCAACGCCGGGCCACGCACCGAGCGCGATGATGCGCTGAGCACCTCGTGACCTACCGGGTGCTCCACGAGCGTCAAGCTGGCGGAATCGAGATAGGCGATCTCTTCTTCCGCGATCAGGATCTTCGTGCGGAGCTTGCCCTGCACCGGCACGGCGCGATCGAGCCTCACCCAGAGCGGGTGAAAGTCGACGCTTCGTCCCTTGCTCTGGGGATCCATGTGCTCGGGGGTTCCCACGAGCCCGCCCCCACCGATGGTCGTCTCGTACACCCAGTTTTCGCCGTCGTGACAGAACACGTAGGGACAGCAGGCGCCCTCGTCGATCTGACCGTTGCAGTTATTGTCCTGGCCGTCGCAGGTCTCGAACGAAGCGCTCACGTTCTGCGTACACACAACGCCGCCGTTCTGGCACTTCAAGGTTCCCGCGGCGCAGACTCCCAACTTGCCGGTGCTGCAGTTCCCTCCACCGCCGGGGTTGTTTTCGTCCACCTGCCCGTTGCAGTTGTTGTCCTTGCCATCACAAACTTCACCGCTAAAAACGCGCTTTGTTGGCATTGAACGCTGCCACCCACACACGCGTTGACACCCGCGGCACACACACCTTGCAAGCCCGTGCTGCAGTTGCCACCGCCACCCGGGTTGCCTTCGTCGACTTGCCCGTTGCAATCGTTGTCCTTCGCGTCGCAGACCTCGGCGCTGGGCGCCACGTTTTGCTCGCACACGATGGCGCCGCCTTCGCACTTCTTCGTGCCCGCCGAGCACTCGCCGGGAACGCCCGTGACGCACGGTCCGCCGCCCCCCGGATCGCCGTCGTCCACGAGCCCATTGCAGTCGTCGTCCTCGTCGTTGCAGGACTCGGTCTTCGGCGTCACCTCGTTTTCACAGGCGTTGCTCCAGGTTCCGCCTACGCAATGCTGCTTCCCATCCACGCAGATACCGGTGTTGGCGGTGGTTTTGGGACCCGAGTAGCAGTCTCAGAATCCCCATCCGTGCACGCGCAGCCTTCGTCGACCGTGCCGTTGCAGTTGTTGTCGAGGGTGTCCACACCTCCGCTGCTGCGGGCAGCGTATCGCCGGTGCAGGGCCCCCATTCACCCGCCTGACAGGTCGTCTTGCCGTCCTTGCACTCGCCAATTCCTTGAGTAGCCGCCGGGCCGGGTAGCAAGCGGTCTGCTCTCCGGTCGTGCAGGCCTGCTCCGCGTCCCCGCCACCATCCGTCGCAGCCCCTCCGCTACCGCCGGTTCCGCTGGTTCCGCCGCCCGAGCCGCCAGTGGCAATTTGCTGCCGCATCATCGCCGCCACCGCACGCGACGAATGCCGCGAGGCCCTGAATACTCCCAAACGAACGAGACATACCAAACCGCGCATGTGCTGTGGGCTGTTTAGGGCCAAGGTTTCGCCCACTTGGGCCTAGTCTCTCACGCGGCAAACCAAGGGCCCAATATAGCTCGGTTTCGTTTGACCTTCACCTACCTCGAGCCGCACCGCAGGTACGTGCGGTTTCGCATCGGGCGGTTCTCGTCGGTCGGTCCCCAGTCCGAGTCCGGATGGAGTCGTGATCACGTTCACACCTCAAGCGGGATTCGTCCGTGGGAAGGCGTGGGAAGCCCGTGGGCCGAGAGCAGGAACACACCCCCCGGGGGCCACAGCTCCCGTTCCCAACGCTTTCGGAGCTACCGGGACCATACCTACTGCCCTGAGGCCTCGAAGGGACTACTCCTGAGACACCAAGTGTCGGGATGTGAAGTTGAACCGAATTGCACGATGCCCGCGGAAAGTGCAAGTGGTTGAGTACCGGATTGCCCTGAGGCGCGGGCGGAGCAACCAACACGGTGTCGGAACAGCCGTCGATGGAGCTCAGCCGTCCTTCCCGTTCGATGACGCCACACTGCGCGACGCCGCGAAAACCAATGCGTTCCACGCAGACGACCAGACCGTCCACTTGGAAGCCCCCAGCCCACCGGGCAGCGCCGGCAAAAATACATGCCCTCGCCCGCGGAAACCTCCAGCCTCTTCGCCTGCCCACCTCTGGCGTGGCCACGCACGATGAATTGATAGCTGGTCGAGCACGGGCGCGAAAGTCGGGAGGCGTCTGCGTGAACCTTCGAGCCGGCTCCGGACAACAGGCTCAAACGTTGCGTCGAGCGTGGCGCCGCTCTTGGGATCGACAATCAGCTCCATCTTGACCTCAGCCGAACCCGATTCCTTCTTCCGCCTCGTCCGCGATCCGATCGTACACCCATTGCATGGCTCGACGCGGAGCCATTGCCTCGAACTCCACGTAGCGTCCCTTCTTAAGGAGATGGGATCGCGCCACCTAAACGGAGGTCAACACGGCTGATGAAAGGATCTGAGCGCAGCGGAAGGCGGAGCTGGAACGCCCACGGCATGTTGAGGCCGAGATCGGCTGATGGTTGCCGGGCCGCCCTATGAAAGAACCTCGCCCAGGCGCTCACCGAAATCGGTAACCCGCCGCGGTCGCGTCGTGAACTGCGAAGAACCGCGGGGCGCTCGCCAACCCTGTCTGGCGAGTTGACGCCGCAACAAACCCCAACGTGCTCCGGATAACTCGGCTCCGCCAGGAGGGCCGTCTCGATCCGCCGATGAAACCCATTCAGAACGAAGCACAGCATGGGCTCCACTCTTTTCGAATATCAGGGCGCGGGGCACGGCAAACGCGGTTACGTCCCGGTAGTAACGCGCCAGATCGAAGCTTTGCGGCGCTTCTTCTGGACGGATCAACTTCTCCAGCTGTCCCGCGCCGGGCTTCGTGAGCATCGAGCAGCCCCTCGAAATCCAGACGTAACTGAACGAAAGGAACCACAAAAACATAAC
>CAWAHB010000032.1:0-159857 GCA_963781505.1 uncultured delta proteobacterium
CGACACGGCTGCAGCTCCTCCGGAGGAATAGAGGTCCACGCGGAGGCCCGGCGTGACCTCGACCCGGGGAGAGGCCTGAATGACCGTGTCGAGCCACGCCCCCATGGCGAGGTCCGTCCGCTTCGGGAAGAGATCGTTCCGACGCTGGACGGCCGGATCGTCCGGGTCGTCGTACTGGAGCTCCGTCGCTCCGTACGCGTCGACCGTCACGTCGCTGCCGGCGCGAATGGTCAAGTCGCCGTCCACGCGCTCGATGAGCTCCATGCGCGTGCCAATGCTGCGATCTTGGGCGTTGCGCTGCTGTGCAATGCGGGTCTGGTCGTAGCCGAGAGTGACCGCTTGGCGCAGTGAGCTTCCGTGGCCCAAATCTCGATCGTAACGAAGATCGACGCGATAAAACTCGGAGCCAAAGAGAATGTTCAGCACGTTGTCGATTCGCTCACCGAGGAGATCGTACGCACCGAAACCGAACACGCTCACTCGATCCTTGGGGGTCAAGTCGTAGGAAACGCGTGCCTGGTAATCGCGATAGTCGAGGGCGATGTCGCCAGCGACGAGAGAGAGGATCGCTGCGGTGTACGAGTAGCGACCCCCGAGAAGCACGGTGCCGCGGCCGTTGTCGAACCCCGTCTCGGCCAGCGCGCCCGCGTCGAACAGTCGAACGTTCGCCTCGCCGTGAAGATCGGTGCGGGGAATCGTCGTCTCACCGGAAACGATTCCGCCGGCGAAGCGCCCGAAGCGCGCTGGATAGCCACCGGGATACAGATCGACGCGGTCGACGATGCCAGGGTGGATCACCGAGGGGCCGAGGCCAATGTGATACAGGTACGGAACGCGCACACCGTCGACGAAGTAGCCGACGTTTCCCGGCGGTGCGCCACGAACGTAGAAGAACGGCAGGCCCGACGCGATGGGCGTGACGCCCGGCAACGCTTCGATGGCGCGGAATGGATCGCCAAACGCGCCGGGAAGCTGCCGCACTTCGGCTCGCGAGAACGACTTCACCGTTGGGTCCGGACGCTTGCCCCAAACGATGACCTCGAGCGGTGGCGCTTGGGGTTGCGACGAGGAAGGAGTAGCCGTGTGCTCTTCCGGTTTCGCCTCCGGTTCTGGCTCCCGTTCTTCGATACGCGGCGCCTGGAACTTCACTTGGAAGCGAATGATGGACGTTGTCTGTTTCCCGGCGCGCTCTGCCGGCGCGAAGCGCCACGATCGCGCGGCGCGCTCTGCGGCGGAAGCAAACGGCTGGCGGCCCTCGAGCGCGGTTGCCGACTCGACGCTCCCATCCTGGGAGATGCGCAGCTTCAACACGACGACCTCGTCGCCCTCGGCTTCGCTCGGGTACTCGACGACGGCCTCTCCCACCAAGTGCGGGGGGACGATGTCATCGGCCCGGGCATGCCCGGAACCGAGGCAGAGCAGCGCGCCGAGGGAAACGGCAACGAGGAGCGTGGGAAATCGAAGAAGCACCTGGGGCTCCGGTGAGTGCCCGGTAGGGCGAATTTCCTTCGGATTTACTCCAGGCGAAGGATTTCCGACGGGGCGGGCACTCACTCTCATGAAATCCTTTCTGGGGCTCGCCCTCGCTCTGTCCTCTGCGGCCTGTGGCGGAAGCAACAACGACCCGGCCGGGCAGCCCGATTGCCAGGTCGACAGCTCCTACGACCCGACCATCGACGCTGCGTCGTTCTCGGCGACGGTGGACAATCCTCTCTACCCGCTGGTCCCCGGAACGACCTTCACGTACGAGGCCGGCGCCGAGACGGTCGTCGTCGAGGTGATGACGGAAACCAAGATGATCCTGGGCGTCGAGTGCGCCGTCGTCCACGATCAAGCCAGCGTGGCCGGCGAAGTGATCGAGGACACCTACGACTGGTTCGCACAGGACTCGACGGGAGCTGTCTGGTATTTCGGCGAAGACACCAAGTCATTGTCCGGGACCAAGGTGGTCAGCACGGAGGGCTCGTGGACCGGCGGTGTCGACAGTGCGAAACCGGGTATCGTGGTGCCGGCCAATCCCACGGTCGGGACGACGTATCGACAAGAGTACTACGCTTGTCACGCGGAAGACATGGGTGAGGTCGTGTCCGTCGATGCTTCCGAGACGGTTCCCGCTGGCAGTTTCACCGGATGTCTGGAAACCAAGGACACCACACCGCTGGAACCGGATGTCGAGGAACACAAGTACTACTGCCCGGGAGCGGGGCTCATCCTGTCCATCGACGCCACGAACGGGGAACGTGAAGAGCTCGTGTCGGTGACGCCGTGAACATCTGGCGCATCGCTCTTGCAGGGGCCTGCCTTCTGCTCTTCGTGATGCACTGCGGAGGTTCGTCGAGCTCGAATGGGAACGGCGGTTCGGCAGGAAGCGGTGTGTCGGATTCCGGCACGACTGGAGGCTCTGCCAATGGTGGCGGGACGGGCGGGAGCGCGGGATCGATCGGTGGAGGCGACGGTTCCGTGGCCTGCGAGGCGAACAGCTGCGCCTGCGCACCTTCACAAACCTGCGACTACGACTGTCCCGGTGGCAACTGTCAGGTCGAGTGCTTCGGACAGTGCACTGCGGATTGCTCGGGTGGAGGCTGCAGCCTCGACTGCGATCTGGAAGCGACCTGCACCTACGAATGCACTGGGGGCGGTTGCTCCTTCGACTGCGACAACGGCTCGACCTGCAACATCACATGCCCCGCGGGTGGCTGTGACGTACTTTGCGACGGCGCATCGACCTGCAACGTGAGCTGTCCAGCGGGGGGTTGCAACATCGACTGCCAGGCCGGGTCGGTCTGCAATTGCACGGGACAATGCTAAAGTGAGGACGGCACCACGACACTCGATCTGCGACGAACCAGCCGGCTCGCGGCTCTGCTCTCGGTGACACTGATGGCGGGGCCGACTCGAGCGAGCACATCCTGCTCCCCCGCCGTCGAGCTCGATGGCGACGAGGACGTGGTGGCGGAGCTGCGGGAAGCGTTGGCTCGAGCCGGCATCTCCGGTTTGGCAAACGATGGCTGTCCCTCCGCGCGCGCCACGCTCGAGCGTGATGGAGAGAGCATTCGGATCGTGTTCGACGACGCCTACGGGCGTCGAACGACTCGAAGCGTTCTCGAAACGGCTACAGCCAGCTCGCTCATCGAAAGCTGGGTTCGAACGGACACGACGAGCTCGCTGCTCGCGCTTCCCCCCGCGCCCACACCCTCACCGGCCGCGCAGCCCGAGCCGACCCACGACGTCGCGCCGAGCCCCACCCATCGACCGGAGCGTCCCAGCGTCCCATCGGGAAGCCTGGATCTTCGCCTGGAGGCGGCCCAAGGCACGGATGGATCGTTGTGGGGCGGAGTCGCGGTCGCTGGCTGCGTAACATTGGGACCGCTGTGCGCCGGCGCACTCGCGCGAACCTCGAAAGACTCGCGGCTGAGGGGCGATTCCCATCGACTCGAGAGCGATCGGATTGGCGCCGAAGTGCTCCTCACGGGAGGCTGGCCCATCGAGCTCGGAGCCGTCCGATTCATGCCGGGAGCGGGAGTGGGGCTCGGCTGGACGCGCATCTCCAGAAAGAACCCGTACGTTCCAGGCGACAGCGCCGATGTCGACAGCGGCGGACTGCGGGCAGAGGCGTTCGTTTTGGCGTCGTTGCCGGTCAGTCGGCGCCTTTCGCTCTCGCTCGGCGCTGCGGCGAGCATCTCACCGGTAGCTCACGCAAACTCTTTCTTCGATGACCAAGTGGAGCTCGCTGGTGAGCCGCGAGGTCTCCTGAGGTTGTCTCTGGGAGTGAGCTTCGTATCGCCATGAAACGAGCTCGCATCATTGCGCTCCGCCGCGTCGAAGGAAGCGTGGAGCAGATGTCGGACGAAGCCCTGGTGGCAGCATGCGCCACGGGCGACCGCGCAGCGCTCGGCACTCTGTTCGATCGCCATCAAATGGCGATGTACCGGTTCTTGTCTCGCGTGTCTGGCGCCCGACGCGAGGAGCTGGATGATCTCGTGCAGTCGGCGTTCGTCGAAGCGCTGAGCGCAGCTCGAACGTTTCGCGGCGGCTCTCGAGTGCGCACTTGGCTCTTTGGTATCGCGGCGAACGTCGCGCGGCATCACACTCGGAGCGAGCTTCGCCGGCGCACGGCGTTGATCGCTGCGGGAGAGAACGAGAGCAAGAGCATCTCAACGTCGTCGCCCCAACGCGAGCTCGAATCCAAGGAGTTGTTCGACCGACTGCGGCGTGCTCTTCAGGCATTGCCCCACGATCTCCGCGTCGCCTTCGTGCTCTGCGATCTCGAGGAGACCCGCGGAGTCGATGCGGCCCGCGCACTCTCGATACGCGAGGGAACCCTGTATCGCCGACTCCACGAAGCGCGACGCGCGCTACGCGATCGCCTGCGAGGAGACGAATCGTGAGCGCTCTCGACAAGCCCTGTGAAGGCTTTCGGGAGCTGTCGCTCCTCCCGGACAGCGCGCTCGGAAGCGCCGAGCGTGCTCATCTGGCGTCGTGCGCTGAGTGCAGGGCAAAATGGGAGGATCTACAAGAGCTCCGCGAGCTCGGCAGCTCGCTGCCATGGGACGCTCCCGACGCGGATCGCTCGGAACAGGTCCGGACCCGGCTTCTCACTCGCGCTCTCGACAAGCCGAGCCGGATGGGACGCAAACGTCGCTCGCTCTGGCTCTTGGTCGCCGCGATCCCACTCTGCATCGTCGTCTACGTTGCGCTCTCGGCCCAGCGAGCGCCGACGCTGGGTGCGCCGACCGCAGCCATTCATGCATCCCCCGACGCCAGCTACTCGGACTTCTCGACGGGAATGGATCGCATCGTTCGGCTCTCCGACGGCATGATCACGGTAGAGGTCGACAAGCTCACCGGCGGCCAGCGATTTCGGGTGATCACCGCGAACGCCGAGGTCGAAGTGCGCGGGACCGTGTTCGACGTGGGTGCCAAGGCGGACCACATACGATCGGTGCGAGTGCTTCACGGTCGAGTGGAGGTGCGCGTCCAAGGCAACCCCACTCGCGTGCTCGAAGCCGGCGAGCGCTGGGAAGCGCCGGCGCCAACCCCAGCAACTTCCCCGACGACTACCAGCGATTGACCGACACCGAAGACGGAGTCCGTTCCGTCGAAACACCCGCCCAAAGCGGTGAAGTCCCCGGTTCCCGCGACGACACCTGAAGCCATGAAGTTGGAAGAGTCCGCTTCCGCTCCCGGCGAAGTCGCATTTCGAAACGGATGGCGGGCACTCGATCGAGGCAATCCGAAGGGTGCGAGCGAAGCGTTCCGACGCGCCGCGAGCTCCGAGAACGAAGCCGTACGGGAAGATGCGGCATTTTGGTATGGCGTGACCCTCGCGCGAAGCGGCGATCGCAAGAGCGCCATCGGTGCTTTGCAAAGCTTTCTCGGACACTATCCCCGCTCCGCACATCGCGGGGAGGCGTCCGCCCTCCTCGGTCGGCTACTCCTCGAGCAAGGCGACAAGGACAAGGCTGCCCGCCACTATCGCGAAGCCGCCGACGATCCGAATCCCGAAGTTCAGAAGGCCGCAAAAGAAGGGCTCCGGCGAGCCCAGGGCTCGAACTGACGGGAGCTCTTCGCTGTCATGGGGCGCTCGAGTGGGAGGACCTGCACCGGCTCGTGCTTGGCGTAGTCCGATACCCATCAATCAGGATCCCGACGACGAATGCCCAGGCCAGAAAACGTGCAACAGCGCGGGAGGCTGCACGTAACGGCGAGATTGACGCGCGAGAGCTATCCCCAGAAGCTCTCGCGCATGGAAATCAACGGCATCGCCCACATCCAGTTGACCGTTGGCGACTTTGCCGTCTCCGCCACCTTCTACCGACGCCTGCTCCCGTTTCTGGGGCTCACACCCGTGATGGAGTTCGACGGGTTCTACTACGCAGTGGGCGGCCGAACGGGTGTTGCGATCTCCCAGGCGGATCCGGAGCACCAGGGCGAACGCTTCGTGCAGCGCCGGGTGGGCCTGCATCACGTGTGCTTCCGCGCAAGAGAGCGAGCCGATGTCGACGAGGTGTACGCGTTCTTGCAGGAGATCGGCGCCACCATCGTTCATCCGCCAGAAGAAGGCCAGTGGGCACCCGGCTACTACTCGGTCTTGTTCGAGGATCCGGACGGCATTCGTCTCGAGGTCAACCACGTTCCGGGAAAGGGACTTCTCGGCGACAAGAAGTGACTAGGCTAGAGCTCCCTTCATGAGCGTTCCCGTCGTCGACGCAAAAGAGCTCCACAAGGCGTACGGGCCTCAAGTGGTGCTCGGCGGCGTGGACGTGACCGTGCGAACCGCGGAACGCGTCGGCGTGGTAGGCGACAACGGTGCGGGCAAGAGCACATTGGCGCGCATCGTGGCCGGCATCGAGGCCGCGGATTCCGGAAGCGTCTCACGCCAACGGGGTGCGAGCGTGCTGTATCTCGCGCAGGTCCCTTCGTTCGACGAGGACCTGACTGCGCGAGAGGTCGTGAAGGCGGGCCTTTCCGCCTGGACGCTCGCGACGGAGCGCCATGCGCGAGCCAGCGCGTCGCTGGACACGGGACAAGGCGATGTCGAAAAATTGATCGAAGAGCAAACCCACGCCGCCGAAGAAGTCGAGCGCCTCGGAGGTTGGCAGCAGGATCATCAAATAGGCGCGATATTGGATCGCCTGAGCATCGCTCGGCCCGACGCCCTCGTCTCCACGCTCAGCGGCGGGGAACAGCGGCGCGTGGCCCTGGCCCAGCTGCTGATCGCGCGGCCCGACCTGGCGATCTTGGACGAGCCCACCAACCATCTCGACGCAGAAACCATCGATTGGCTCGAGCAATACTTGATCAACGAGTTTCCCGGCGCGGTCCTGTTCATCACGCACGATCGCTACCTCTTGAATCGCGTTGCGGAGCGTACGCTCGAAGTCGCCGGCGGCGAGGTGTTCTCGTACGACGGCGGCTATGACCTGTATCTGGAACAGAAAGCGGAGCGCATGGCCCACACCGCGCGCACCGAGCAGAACCGGCAAAACTTCCTACGCCGAGAGCTCGAGTGGCTCCGCCGCCAGCCCAAAGCGCGAAGCACCAAGCAAAAAGCTCGAGTGGATCGCGCTGAAGCGGCTCGATCGGCGCAAGCTCCCAAGGCGGACGCGCGAGCGAGCCTCGAGCTCGATGTCGCGCGCAGTGGCAAGACCATCCTGGAGCTCCACGAAATCGGCATCGACATCCCGGACCGTACCCTCGTCGACAAGCTCGACATCTACCTGACCGAGGGCGACCGCATCGGCATCGTGGGTGCCAACGGTATCGGTAAGACCACGCTACTCCGCGTCATTCTTGGCCAGCAGGCGCCCACCCGTGGCTCGGTGACCGTCGGAAAGAACACGAAGATTTCCTATTTCGATCAGCAGCGGAGTCAGCTCGACGACGACAAGAGCGTTTTTGACAACGTGATCGGCGACAATCCCCGAATCGATCTCGGCGGTCAGGTCATCGACCCGCGCTCGTATCTCGAACGGTTCGCGTTCGACGGAGCCCGCCAACGACAGCTGGTAGGATCGCTTTCGGGAGGCGAACGCGCTCGAGTCGCCCTCGCCCGCCTCTTACGCCAAAGCGCGAACCTCGTGATCCTGGACGAGCCAACCAACGACCTCGACGTTGCAACGCTCGGCGCCCTGGAAAGCATGTTGATCGACTATGGGATCACCGCCCTGGTCGTGACCCACGATCGCTGGTTTCTCGATCGCGTCGCATCTTCGATCTTGGCGTTCGAGGGGAACGGCAAGGTCGTCCGTTATCCCGGCAACTACGAAAGCTTCACGCGCCTGCGCGCCGCGCAGCGTTCATCGAAGGCGCCGCCTCCCGCCGCGCCAGAGGCGGAAGCTCGCCCAAAGGCGCCGAAAAAACTGCGCCTCACTCACGCCGAAGAACGCGAGCTCGCAGATGTCCTGACACGGGTCGAAACTCTCGAAGCCCGAAAGCGAACCGTCGAGGCCATACTCGCCGACCCCGCGAGCTACACGGGCGGACGGGACCTCGGACCGGAACGCCGGGAGCTCGAAGAGGCGAAGGAACACATCGACACGCTGATGGGGCGCTGGGAAGAGCTCGAAGCGAAAAAAGGCTGAGGAACCAGGCCAAAAATAATGGACATCACCGATGGCGGCGCACGTCTCATCAAGTCGTACTCGAGCCGCGACTCGTGATTCCGCGGTCACTGGCCTTCGAAACCATCTCTCGACGCAGCGTCTTTTACGGGACGCCAAGAACGCCAAGGCCGCCGGAAGGACGCCAGCGGATTATTTTGAATTCGGACGCATGACCACCCGCCATCGCCCAGCGACGCGCGGTGAATTGTCCCACATCGCCGGTCCCGAAAATCTCTTTGAAAAAATCTCCGTTGGCGTCCCTCCCGCGTCCCCTTGGCGTCTTATGGCGTCCCGTAAAGACGCTTCAATGCTCGGTGACTGCGAAGTACCACGGCGCGCGCCCATGAGGTCGTCCCTCCACGTCTCCCATTTGGGTTTCGATGATTCTGGCCTGCCCCCTGGCGCTCAATCCAGGGATGGCAACGTCGCGTCGACGCAGTCGCGGCGGATGACCGCCGACTTCACGTCACAGGCTCAGGCGAGTCGGCTCGACCCGATCCCATCGCGCCCGTGCCCACGTCGTCGCATGGAAGGTCGCCGACTCGAACTGAATCGTTGCATCGACTCTCGTCTTCGGGCTGATGGGCTTGCCCACGTAGCCAATGACGTGAATCAGCTTCCGCTCTTGGCCTTTCAGCTTCCCGTCCCACGGCTGGCCATTTTCACCCCTCGAGTACCAGCGACTGATCGGAAACGGCACGTTCGCGACGACGCGCGGCTGTTTGACGATGCGCTCGGCGTCGCTCGAGTTCCGGATCTCCATCGACAACAGAAAGCATGCCAGTTGGAGCTTCTGCCGATTGACGACCCACTCGGTGGTTTGCCCGTGGACGATCAGTTCCATGCCGACGCGCAGGCTTCCGCCGTCGATGACGCGAAGCTCCGGCCGCACAGCTCGGTGTTCCAGGTCGCTGAACGGCAATGCGCGGGTGTGGAGCGCCGCCGGAATCGTTCCCGCTTGGCGCATCTCGCGTTCGACGTTGAGTAGACGCAGGCGGTGCGTGATCATCGCTTCGGTGATGTATCCGCTTTCTTCCCGTTCGGCGATGGTTGCCAGCGACTTGTCGATTGCACGAAGAGCTCCGTCACCCCCGAGCGCACGGAGCTCGGCCGCCATGGCTTTCGAGCGATCGCAATTGCACGGGCAGCCTCCTTCCCTATTTTCGGAGTTGAATTCGATTCGGCGCTGCTTCTTGCCCTCGAACACTCCGCTGAGCGCGAGCACGGCTGCGACCCCCGCCACGAGAGCCAAGACGAACGCAATTAGACCCAAGTATCGTCCGCGTTTGAAATTCGGGATGGACTCCGGCGTCAGGGATGGCGGCTCGACGCCGGGGGGATCGGGTCCGTCCTGCATGGCGCGAGCATCGCATCAATCGGGTCGAGGGCGCCATCGGCGAACCCCACCGCGGTTGAACGTTGGGTCCTGCCCGCGAGCCCGACTACGCACGTGCGCTTTCACGCCGTAGAGCGACCCATGTACGCCCACCAACACGGACACGTTCGACTCGTCCACGGAACAGCCAACCTCGCCTGGTATCCACGATACGAGCCGTGAAGCTTCTTCTCCGAACCGCGCCACGAATTGCCATACGGCCCCGTCAGAGCGGTCCCCGCGACCCGGAGGATTGCGTATGCTGGCGTCGATGCACGAAAGCGAAATGTTGATCGAAAAGCTGTACCACTCTCTCGGCGCCCGAGACGGCGAAGGCATGGCGGCCTGCTATGCGCCGGATGCGACGTTCTCCGATCCGGTGTTTCCCGCGCTCCAAGGCGACGCCGTGGGCGCGATGTGGCGGATGCTGTGCAAGCGTGCGACCGACATCCGCGTCGAGTCTTCCGGCATTCAGGCCGACGAGCGCGAAGGTCGAGCGCATTGGGAGGCCTGGTACACGTTTACGCAAACGGGGCGGAAGGTTCACAACGTCATCGACGCGCGCTACACGTTTCGCGAAGGCAAGATAGCGACGCACGTCGACCAGTTCGACCTATGGCGTTGGTCGCGGCAAGCCTTGGGGCCCGTGGGGATCTTGCTGGGCTGGAATCCCCTCGTTCAAAATAAGGTTCGGCATCAAGCCCAAAAGAACCTCGCTCGGTTCGTCGAACGCTGAGGCTCTCGATGGCTCAGGGCGCCTGGGGGTGGCAGTCGAACACTCGCGCCGCGATGCGGTAGCCGTTGCCTTGAGTCTCATACCACGCGACCACGATCTTTTGGGACGCGTCGCCCGGCGCATCCTCGATGATGCCGGTGGTGACGTAGTCGAAGCTGCCGGAAGCGAGCTTGGCTACTTCATAGCTGACGACGCGGGGTTTGCCGACGCGCGAAAGCCAATGCAAGACGAGCCGGGAGCCACCATTTGCAAGAGCGGCACCAGCGACGCCGTCGGGTCCCGTTGCGAAGCGAACGGGCGTCGGATCCTGGTCCAAAGGGGCGTGATTCGACAAGAAGCTGGGCGAGCTCTTTCCGAGATCGGAAAGCGATGTGTCGCTCACCACGCCACTGGACAGCTCCGCAGATCCGGACGCTGGGAAACGCCCCGCGACGACCAGAAAGCCGTCGCCGCTTTCGGTCGGCGCGATCCCCAGCGCGACGGTCGTATCGCTGGTTCCACTCGACAGATCCAGGGGCCAGGCCTGGGTCAAGCCGGTCGAATCGGTACCGAATCGGTACGTCGCGGTCGCGCGACTCTGGATCAGGTTTTGATTTTGCGAACGCACGAGGGACGCCGGCGCAAACGACTGGTCTTGACCAACCCCCGAAGCCGAGACGGGCGTTCCATTCGTGTCCCCCACCACCAAGTAGCGTTGACTCGTGTACGAGTCGTCGCAGCTCACCGCAAACCACGCCCCGCCAGGAGTGATGGCGATCTCGTGATTGAGGAATTTCGCCTCGGGTCCGTCGCAAGGACCGAGCATCGCGAGGTACGTTGGTGCCGCACTCTGGGGGTCACCCTGGGCATCGAGCGTGAACTCGATGCGAGCAATCTGGTTGTGCTCCGTGATCCAAGATTTTTGGACGTAGGCCAAGAGTTGCATCTTGTCGTTGGCCATCACTCCCGCCCCTGGCCGCGCGAGTCGGAAGGAGCCCGACTGCGACCCCGGAACGGAGTAG
The DNA here is from genome assembly GCA_963781505.1 of uncultured delta proteobacterium. Classification (GTDB taxonomy): domain Bacteria; phylum Myxococcota_A; class Polyangia; order Polyangiales; family Polyangiaceae; genus JADJKB01. Next base: position 11,218 of record CAWAHB010000032.1, read on the forward strand.
TAAAACAGAGCGCCGAGTGCGCCGGAGCTCGACACGGAACGCACCGCGAGCACCGGACTCGGGCCCGGCTTCTCGCCGCCAATCACCACGTAGCTTCTACCGTTCGCGCGATCGTCCACGACGCGAAGGGTCGATGGAACCGGACCCGAAAGCGCGAGAAGGTTCTTGGCGAGCTCGAGCTCTCCCGTCGCGCCGCTGCACTCGAACGTCGGCCCCGTGCCCGCTGCACCTGCAGCGCCTCCGCCAATGCCGCCGTTGCCACTCAGGCCGCCGGAACCAGCGCCACCGGTTGCGCCGGTTCCTCCCGCCTGCCCTCCATTCCCAGCGGAAGGCTCGTCCTCGAAATCGTCGAGCCCCAGAAGCTGGCCGCATCCGGCCAGAGCCAAGGCCGGCAGCGCCCAGCATGCGCTCCGCCATCTCATTGACTCGACCCTAGCCCGAGAGGCAACCAGCGTCGAGCGCTTGGGACAAATCCAGTCCGCGCTGTTCGAGGTCGTATGATGCTGGCCGCGATCGCGTTCCCGATCTCAGTCGTCGTCCCCGACGAACTCCCAGTCGGCACCGAACTCGTCACCCTTGGGAGTTGCGAGGGCTTCGCCGTTCTTGCCGTCCTTGCGTACGACGATCGTGTGGCGCGAAGCGGTGTCTTCGCTTTCGCGCGCGACGACCGTCACCACGTTGACGCCGGGTTGAAGATCCGCGTCGAAGGCGAACGGCAGCTTGGTCTTGTCGCTGCCCTTCCGATTCGATTGGTAGAAGACCTTGTGGGCGCCAACGAAGACGTACACGTCGAGCACTCGATCCCCATCGGTCGCAGTGCCTTCGATGTGAACCTTGTCGCTCCGCGTCGACAGAGCCGTTGGCTTCATGTCGAGGAGTGGGGGCGAATGGCTGAACAGCGGCTGGAGTGTGACTTTGCCCGCGGGGGCGCCGGTGTCCTTGAGCAGTGAAGTCTCGACGAACCCGATCCGCTGATCGTCGATCAGTACCTTCGTGTAGCTGCCAAACGTGGCCTGGCGTTCCAGGACGGTGCCCTTGGGGAGCTCGCCGACGACCGGCGCGGAGTTGTTCGGCTGCCCGCGGACCGGAGCCAGCTCGGCCATGCTCACTCGGCCCGAAGCAGGACTCAGAGCGAGACCGCTTCGGGCGATTGGGATCACCAGCTTGTCGCTGGAAACGACCCGCAGATCCCGGTCGGCGATGCTCAATTCGACCTTCGCGAAGTTGTCGGTGAGGCCGTCGAGCACGTCGAACGTGAAGGCGACTTGTCGCACGTCGCCCGGATTCATGCTCGGGAGCTCGTACCGACCGGCTCGAAGGTAGAGACCGTCGCCGGTTACGTTGCGAATGTTGGCTTGAGTTTCGTTGGACTTGCCAGTGCCGACGTTCTTGACCGTGAGGTAGATGGTCACCGCTTCGCCGCGTTGCACCTGTCCGTCGCCGTTGCCCGGCCGGGTGTCGACCACCTGATAGCTGTAGGCGAACACGGGACGCGGAAGACTCTTCACCGTGGGCCGAATCTCGGCGTCTCGGGGAGCTGCTCCCCCCTCGGCAAAGAAACGTACCTTTACGACGTCCTGGCGCGTGACCGCATCCATCGGGATCTTGCAAACCCGTTTGGCGTCCTTACCGAGCGGCTTCGTCGACCCCGGCCGCCGGCCATCGATGTCGCACCAGCCGAAAGGCACCGTTCTCGTGATCGTCTTACCCGGCTCGACCAACCCGAAGACGAGCTCCTTTTCATCGTAGTATCCACCGTCGCTCTTGGTGATGGCGCGGAGCTGATGAATCGGTTCCTTCGCGTTGTTCTTCACCGAAACCTTGAGCGTCATCGGCTCGCCGGCGGTGACCGTGTCTCCCTTGCGATCGGTTTCGACCTTCACTTCGTAATCGGATTGGGTCGGACCGTGCTCGCCCTTGGGCGGCGCGCTCCAGTCGATGCCGATCTTGTCCAAATCGCCGCTGATGCTCGCAATCTGCTGCTCTTGGACTTTTTCGAGAAAGCCGTGAGCGGAGCGCAGCTCGTCCATGCGCTTGCCGGGGGGAGCTTTTGCACGAGATCGCGCCCGAACGCGATGGGGAAGTCCATCGTGAACTCGTCTTCGATGTCGCCTCCGAGCTCCCGCATCTTTGCGCGCTCGGTTTCGGGCAGGTTGTAGCGGAGCTTGAAGAACGGCCTATCACTCGAGCGCTTCGCGTTCGTGGCAAGGCTCTTGGACAGGTCCCGCTCTCGAAACGGGCTCTCCTCGCTGAAGAGATCCATCTCCAGCGTGTCAGCGGTCATTGGATCGAGCTCGATGTCGGGGGCGACTCCGACGCCTTGAATCGAGACATCGCCTGGAGTGAGGTACTGCGCGATGGTGAGCTTGAGCGCGGCACCGTCTGGAGTGATGCGTGGGAACACGAGCTGGACGGTTCCCTTACCAAACGTGGTCTGCCCGACGATCACCGTGCGGTCGAGGTTCTTCAGGGCGCCCGCCACGATCTCGCTGGCGCTGGCGCTCGAGCTGTTCACCAGAACGACGATGGGATAATTGGGCTCCGTTCCCCGAGCGGTCGCGCGCTTTTCTTCGCGGCCTTCGCTGGCACCGACGGTCGCCACGATGGTTCCCGTTTCCAGGAACTTGTCGCCGACCTTCGCTGCTTGATCGAGCAGACCGCCGGGATTGCCACGCAGGTCGAGCACGAGGCCCTTGATGCGCTCGCTCTTCCCGAGATCCGCCAGCGCGGCATCGAGCTCGTCCGAAGTGCTCGACTGAAACTGCTTGAGCCGCACGTATCCGATTCCCGGAGCCAGTGGCCGGTAGTCGACGCTCCGGATCCGAATTTCTTCGCGCACGAGCTCGAATGGCCGCGAGCCTTGCCACCCATCGCCGCCTTCACGGTGCACCCAAATGGTGACCTTGGAGCCCGGCTTGCCGCGCAGACGCTTCACGGCGTCGTCGAGCGGCATGTTGAGGGTCGACTCGTTGTTGATCTTGGTCACGCGATCCATGCGCTTGAGGTTCGCGCGACCAGCGGGCGTGTCCGGCATGGGACGCATGATCGTGAGCTGTTGATCGCGAACCGAAATCACGATTCCCAGCCCGCCGAAGTGGCCTGAAGTCGAGAGATTCATCTCACGATAGGCATCCGGGCTCATGAACACGCTGTGGGGATCGAGCGTGCGGAGCATGCCGTTGCACGCTGCGTATTCGATGTCACGCAGATCGACCTCGGTGTTCTTGAGGTTCGCCTGCAGGAAAGAAAACACTTCGCGCAAGCGGGCTGCCACGTCCCACGGACCCTGAACGTTGTCGACGCGGAAGTCCTTCTCTTCGGTGTCGACGCGCACCTTCACCGTTGGCGATTTCTCGTCGTGGAGGATGATGACCTGAGCGACTTCTTTTTGAACCTGGTTCAGCGCGCTCAGGAACATCTGCTGCGGCTTCACTCGCGCCGGGTCGACGTACTTGTCACGAATGGTCTTGAGCGTCTCGTTGACCGCCGCGAGCTGTGTGAGATCGTAGGGGGCACGAGCCTCTCCCGGAGCCGTCACCGCATGGGCCGCTTCGAGCCCACGCCAAAGACCGCCAGTCCCGAAGGTCAGCGCGAAATAGGAAGCCAGCGCGAACACTCCCAAAACGACGACTGCGCGACCGATCCGTTCGAGAATCTTCATGAGTTTCCTTGGGACACTCTAGCTACGTTCGAGGGCCGACTTGGCGCTCGAGCGGAGAGTATAGAACGCTGAACCCGGCTCTGCCCCTACTGGGATTTCGGAAAAACACGCGAAATCTCCAGCCTGTTCCTGGCGAGCCCCAAAAACCCCCTCAGGGCGAGCTCGGCCCGAGCAGCTGCTGGAGCAAGCTCGAAGAATCGCCTTTCTTTCCCTGCATCATCTTCAGCATCAGCTTCATCGCCATGTCGAGCTCCGGTCCCATCTGCTTCGCGGCTTCGGGACCGAGCATGTCCGCCATCATCTGACGCATGTCGAGCTTTCCGAGATCCTCATCGCCGTGAGCCTCGTCCAGGTAGCGCCTAGCAAGCGCCCTCACCTCTGCATCGTGCTGACCCTTGGCGAGCTCGTCCACCAACCCCCGGGGCTTTGCGGTCTGAAAACGGTTTTCGTCCACGTAACGCTTCATGGCTCGGAAGAACGCCTCGTCCCCGATCAGGAGCTTGATCTTGCTCCATAGGTACGGCGCCTTTCCGTAGACGAGCCCGGCGTACGCCATTTCGGAGCCGAACGCGTCCACGGGGCGGTCGGCCGGCGCGTCTTCGGTGCCGAGCATCCGCATCATCTGGTAGTTCATCGCAACCTGACGCGTGGCTTCTTCCTTGGCGCGCGGCATGCCGTAGCGGTCGATGAAATAAATGACGGCGCTGTATTGAGCGAGGGACTCATCGAGATACGGGTGCTCGCGGCTGTCGCTTCCGACCAGACCCGGAAACCATTGGTGCGCCACCTCGTGGGCCGTCGTGAACTCCAGCATCGAGCCGGTGGCCTTTTCGAGCATCGATCCACTGCCGAGAAGTCCCGCCAGCATCCCCAAACCGCCGTCGGTGGCGGGACGGTAGAGCATGCTGGCGACGGTCACGAGCCCACTGAACTCGACGCCGCCGGCTCCACCGACGAGGGGGGCCTCGACCACGTCGAGATCCGCATACGGATAGCGACCGAAGCGCTTCTCGTACACCGCAAGCGAGAGAGCTGCGTACTCGAGCACGCGATCCCCCGCAGCTTTGTCCCGTCCGAGGTAATGGGAGCGCACGGTGACGGGTCCAACCTTGCGGGTCGCCGTCTCGAACTTCTTGCTCACCAGAAGCGAGAAGTCGCGCACCGCTGCGGCGACGATCCGGAGCTCTTCCCGAGCGCCCGCGTCGGAATTGGAGTACGGCCGGCGCTGGACGATCACGCCCGTGCTTGCAACCTGAGCGCCGACGGGAACCACCAACCGCAAGCGGACGTGACTGAGCCCCGAGGCGCCAAGATCCCCCAGCGTCGACTTTTCCTGTTTGACCCAGGTCTTGCCCTCGCGCCGGGCCAAGATCGGAAAAAACTCGGCGAGCGAAGCGATGTCGTCGCCCCGCGCGAGGAGCCCATAGTCTCCCGCGCCCTTGCCGCTCTGCATTCGCTCGAACGATTCGAGACCCTGACCGAAGAGTGTGGTGCGCGATGCTTCGATTTCGGACAGCGTTCCCTTCATCACCAGCTTGGTTCGGAGTCGTCCTCCCGGTGCAACGGGCTCTCTCGGTTTCACCACGACGACGCTGGGCGAGGGCTGCGAGACCTCACACTTCTCTTCTTTGCACTCGCCGCTCACGAGCTCCACGAGCTTCTTCTTCGCTGGCGCGTTGGCGTACACGCGCAGCACAATCTCGTCGAGGCTCTCGCTGGTGTCGTTTTCGAAGTACACGACCTCGTTCATGCGAAAGCTCGACAGCTGGGCGTCGAGCCCGAGCTCCAGATCGTAGAGCGGGATCTGCTCGAGATCCTTAGCCTGGGAGCGATCCTCTTCACGTAGAGAGACCAGGAGAGCCTGGGCGTCGTACCAGGTCTTCGCGGGCGGCGCGGCGTTGGTCTTTTGACACGCGGGGATGAGGGCGAAGAGCCCGATGGAGAGCCAACGGCGGAGCTGCATGGGAAGCGTCAGCGAGTGTAGCGCGGATCGGCTCGGGCGGCGGAGGCGGCTCGTGCTCCGATTGCGATGATGGTAAATCTCGCGCCGACGGAGCTCGCGCGCTCTTCGCCGGAGAAATTTGATGCGATGGATCTGGATCCTACCAACCTGCTTTGCCCTCGTCGTCGTTGCCTGTGGTGACGATGCTGGTTCTGACAATCACGCTGGTGGTGGTGGAAAGAGTGCTGGCGGCGGCGGCTCGTCCGCATCGGGCGGCTCGGGAGGCGGAAGCGGAGGTGGTGGCGGCACGGGCGCCGGCGGTGCGGGTGGCACGGGTGCGGTGGATGGATCGGCCGGCTCATCGGGTAGTGGCGGATCGGGCGGCACGGCGGGCACTTCCGGGGCATCGGGGAGCGCCGGCACGAGCAGTGGCGGGAGTGCCGGATCTGCGGGCACCGCTGGCAGCGGCGGAAACGCGGGTGCGGCGGGGGCAGGAGGATCGACGGACGCCGGAGCGGACAGCAGCACCGACGCCGGCACGGACGGCACGGCTGTCGACGCCAACACGGATTCCTCATCCGACGCAGCGACGAACAGCTGCCCGGCCCTCGACGCGGCGGCCGGCGACACGATTGTCTTCAACGGGACGAATGACTTCGACAAGTACCCGCTCGAGCAAACGCTGACGCCGGGCGTCACGCAGCAAACTTGGGAGCGCTTTGCCCTGACTTGGGACGCCGACTACCTGTATGTGACAATGGTCGCGATCGCGTTCGAGGATGCCAACAAGCCCGTCCACGTGTACGTCGAAGCGGGATCGAGCCTGGGCGCTGCCACGCCCAGCACTGGGAAGCAGTACAGCGGACTCACGCCAAACCTACCGTTCACGCCCACGCATCTGATCGCCGGGCGACAGCAATCGAATGGCTACAGCGGCGTCTACACTCCGGCGTCCAGCTGGGGCAATCAGATCGCGCAATTCCAGGACGGAGTCGACGTGTTCGTAGCGGCCGATCACCACACCGTCTCGATGCGGGTGTCGCGGTATCTGTTGGGCTGTCCCACGACGCTTCGGCTCGTCGCACACGTCGTGAACGCCACCACGGGCAACGAATGGAAAGACGTGGTGCCGACGAGCCACACACCGTGGGCGGCGAACCCGAACGACTACTACGAAATCGACCTCGACGCCGACCCGGCGATCAGTGGCTGGGCCTCCAAGTGATTCACGTTCACCCGCTGCGCCAGTGAATTCGATGCTTCGGTTCGTATCCGAGAACGCGGCGGGCACGACTTGCGTCCAGCACCGAGCTGAAATGGAAGGCGCGGTGGTTGGAGTCGTAGGAAAACTCCATGTTCGTGGTCGACGCGCGAGCACGATAGAGCGGAGCGAGAAGCGGGCCAGGCAACGGGATCTCCCAGCGCCCCGAGAGCTGGATCGCCTTCGAGAGGGGGAGAGTGTCGGCACCGTCGATGTTGAAGATCCCGCTCTCCTTGGACTTGGCAGCCAGCACCACCGCCCGCGCGGCATCCTCGAGGGACAGTAAGTTCAGCATCGGATCGAAGCCGAGAGGCCGCAGGCAGACGCGTGAAGACAGGTAGTCGTGGAGCTGGCTCCCCACGTCGGGGGCCAGGATTTCCGCGCAGCGCAAGATGATGATGCCAAGACGCGACATTCCCATGCGCGCGGCGACGGTGAGATCGGCTTCGATGCGGTCGCGAACGGTCTGCGGCGCTCGGGGGGACCAGTCGACGGGGTCGTCCTCGGCCAGCAGCGTCGTCCGCACGGGGTCGATTCGATACACCCCGGCATGGCTTCGAAACACGAAGCGCTGAATCTGCGGTTGTCGTTCTGCGAGCGCCAAGAGCTCCCGGGTCGTACCCACGTTCAGTGCGTGGATGTGGGTCCCTCGATCGCGAATGCTGCGGTGGAGCGCCGTGTGCACCACAACGTCGACGCCGAGCTCGCGCGCGCGACCGAACACGAGATCGTGCGCCACCCGCCGATGCGTGAGGTCCATCCGCTCGTAGGTGAGCCGCCCTTCGAGAAGCTCTCCAAATGCGGCTGGAGCCGACTCCAAACCAACAGCGAGCACGTTCTTGTCCGGTTCTTCCCGAAGCAATGCTTGAACGATGCGTCGCCCAATCGGCGTCGTGGCACCAGTAACCAGAAACCCGCTCATAGGAGCCGTCCCTTGCGCAATGCGAGAGCGCGCCGGATCAGCGACTCGACTTCGCCGCGAACGAGCTCGGCCGCCCAGCGGACGACCTCGGGGTCGTCGGGCTCGTCCCAGCGTTCATGGAGAGCGATGGGCTCTCCGTAATGGATGTGGATGCGAAGCGGCATGGGCAGAGGCGTCGCGGGGATCGGAAGAAACGGTGCGCCGAACAGGTGAAAGCCGTTGATCCGACCGATCTGGGGCCAGGCTTCCTCGGCCCCGATCACCGCGACCGGGACGACCGGCGCGCGATGACGGATCGCGAGCTCCGCATGACCGACGCTCCACGATTGGAGCTGGTAGCGCTTGCGAAATCCCTTGCCGATTCCGCGGGTACCCTCTGGAAACACGAGCACCAGCTCGCCGTGCTCGAGAAGAAAGCGGAAGTTTGCGCGCGTGCCGTTGACCATTCCCATTCGCGCGAACACCGTGCCAATCCACGGCATGAACGGGATGAATAGATCGCCGATCGCTCGGGGAACCCGCGGCGGATCGGTCTGCCGAACCACGTCCACGACCACCATCGCCGCGTCGATGGGCAAAAGGCCGCTGTGATTCGCGGCGAGGATGCATGCTCCCGTTTGCGGAATGTGTGCGACATCATGACTCTTCACGCGAAAGTAGCCGTCGTAGATGGGGCGGGTCGCTCCGATGGCGAGCGCAAGCGCTCGGGGATCGAAGCCAAATACGTCGTAGCCGTGACCCGCATCATCGAAGCGAAGGGCCAGCAAACGATCTAGCTCCCTGGCGGAAAGCGCCATCGAGCTCGTGACTCGTTGGAGGAAACGCAGCACGCGCGTCTGACTGCAATCGATGCGCCACCCAAAGTCAGCGTTCCCGGCGTTCGACCGCGCAACGCTTGCGTGACGCTCCGAGGGCGGCGCACGGATTTCGTCGCTCAAAATTGGTAGGCGGCCGCGGCTCCGAAGTGATCTCGGCGGTTGTAGTACTTGAAATCCTGCCAACTTCGCTGCCACTCCGCGCGTAGGATGAAGCCGTCTACCACCCGGACGCTCGCACCCACGGGAATGCCGAATGCGGGCTCCAGGCCCCAGTTGAACAGTCGAGGAGCCGTGTAGAGGTAGCTCTGATCCACGATTCTCAGGGAAGCTGGTATGGACGCACCCACCCAGATGTAGCCGAGCTCGGCCTCTATCCCCGTGGCGAATCGATCGGAGCGAATCGCGTTCACGCGAAATGCACCGCCAACCCCTGCGGCATCGCTATCGAACGCGGTTATCGCGCTGAGCGCGACTCGGTGATGATCCATCTCGCCGGTGACCCACATCTGGGCTGCCTTCCCGGAGGGCTCGTCGACATAGGGTCGCGGCGTCACCACGGCGGCTCCTGCTCCAACTTCCAGCGAGCGCCCAGGCATGAGCCCCGCCGCGGGCCGAAAGCTCGCGATCGGGCCGCACCCAAGCGCGGCGAGTCCGAGCAGGAGAGAGATGGACGGATCCTTCACGGATCTAGCTCATTCAAGCCCCGTGCCCAATGGCACAAGGGGTGCACTTCCACGATGTGTGCCCCGCTCGCGCGCAAAAAACACGCCTTCCCGGTGCATCGCACGCCACGCTGTGGCAATTTCGTTCCTGGTAGGGATCCTGGCAGCGGCTCCCCGCAACGCCTCCGCCCAGCCGGCGACGGATTTCTACATCGACCTGAGGGGCCAGCGGGTGGAGCAGGGTCCGACCTACGACGCGTGGGTCGCCGCCCGACGCTACGAGCGAAACTATTCGCGTGCGGCGCTGGAAAACGGCGCCATCGTCCTCATCGAGCTGGCCACCTACTGGTACGAGCCCCAATCGAGCGTCGTCGACTGGCAGTTCCCGGACCTCGAGTCGAAGCTCACTTCCTCGGAAGCGTTTCGATTCGACGACAACTTGATCCGAACGAACTTCATCTTGCATCCCATCGCCGGCAGCTCGCACTACCTGTTCACACGCGTGAATGGGTTCGACGTCGCCAGCTCTTTCGGCGTCGCGGCGGCATCGTCGGCCCTCTACGAGCTGGTCCTCGAGTGGCGGGAGCTCGTTAGCGCGAACGACTTGCTCGTCACGCCCTTTGGCGGAATGGCGGCGGGTGAGTTCTTCTTCCAGCTGGGCAATTATCTGAACAGCGAGCAGCCGGAAATCGAGACCGAAGTCCGAGGAAACGCGGGCTCGATCGCACGCGGTGGGGCGCGCTCCACGCTCGGCTTCCCGCGAATGATCCACAACGCGATGGACGGACCGGAGCAGCTGCCCCGGGTCGCCATCGACAACCTCGGCCTGTCCTCGGCGTACGGACACTCCTTCCGGCTTCGGCTCGGGCAGGAAAGCCTTTTCGACGAACACGGAAACTTGGGGGAGCTGTTGCGTGTGAGTGGAGAGTTCGAGATCGCGGCCATGCCTGGCTTCCTGCGCCCAGGGCGATTTCAGCGATTCTTTGCCAACGGCAACTTCAGCTCCTTCGAGCTCGTGGTCGGAAGTGGTGACGGCGGTCAGAACACCGAGCTCTTTTTCGATTCCCACTTGCTCGGCCTATACGGCCAGGACCTCTCGACGAGCTCGAAGGGCTGGGCCAACGAAATCGCCCTCGCGAGCGGCCTTCGCTTCGTGGACCGTCGCCAGCTCGGAGAAAGCGATCAGTATGGAATCGTCGATCTACCCCATCCGTCGGAGAGGGCGTGGATCGGACTCGGTTCGGCGCAGCTCGAGCTCGGAGCGAACGCATCCTTCGATTTCTGTTCGATCCATTCCGCCGCCTACGATCGCTACGCTCTCGTGTTCGGCGACGATGGCTCGAAGTCTTCGCTCGTCCGTCACGGCTACGTCCACACCTGGGGGATTTCCGGCGAACTCGAGGGAGCGATCACTCTCGGTGCCATGGAGATCGGCGGAAAGGTGCGACACGGCCATTACGAGTCCATCGACGGACTGGAGCGAAGGCAGGAGCTCGTCACCCGTGACTCGCACTCGAGAGAAACGATGACCGATCTTCGCGCTCACTTGCAGCTCGAGCCAGAGGGAGCTGCCGTGACCACGCGCTTCGAGGTCGGCGAAATCCACCGCGGAAGCACCCTCGAGTCAGCGCTGGGGAGGTTTCGCGCCGAAAGCGTGATCCGCACGATGTCCGTGGAGATTGGGCTCCACTTCTGAACCAATCAGTGAGGGATCGCCGTCTCGAGCGGTGTCGGAGAGTCCGGAGAAAGTCGCTCGGCGGCCGGAAGCGGATCCCACGGGTGAGCCGCCTCGAAGTGGGCGAAGAGCGGGATGTGATCCGAGTTGCCGATGTTCTTCACCCAGGCATTCAGCGGCTCGAACGAGGAATCGAACAGGATGTGATCGAGCGTCTGGTTGAACTGGTTCGCGACCGATGCGTGCCGCCAGGTGTACTGCCCCGGGTGATAGAGCGGCAGCACGTTTTGGAACCCGTGATCTTCCAAAAACTGGACCCCGCCGCCGTTCACGCCCTCGTTGAAGTCGCCCATGACGAGGGTGGGCGTGCCGTTGTTGCACTGCTCGACGAACAGCGACATCTGGTAGGCGTGATCCGATCCCGTCGATAGATACGAGTGGATCACGTTCCCATTGCCGGTGTGCGCCGAGCGAAGGTGAACGTTCAAAATCTGCATGGTTCCTGACGGCGTATCGATGAACACGTGCCAGCCCGGGAACCATCCACTGGCGGCTCCTGGATGCCAGCCGCTGTCGCGGACCGGAAACTTCGCCAGAACCGCGAGCCCGGCAGCGCCCGCATCGGGAATGTCGGCGGCCTGAAACAACTGGTACGGATAGCTTTCAGCGTAACGCGCACGAAGCACCGTTTCCCACTTGGGCGTGACCTCCTGCAAACAGATCACGTCGGGACTGCCCGCTCCAACGGCATTCACCGTCGCGGTGTCGTCCTGTTTGCCCGCCTCGATGTTGTACGACTTGAACGTGTAGTGGGGCACGCCCGGAGTCGGATCGCGCGGCTCGAGCGGGCGCTGACCGCAACCGACTAGCAGAAGCCCGCACCACAGAATCGATAGCCGCATCTCTCGTTAGCTTGGCATTCCTACCGGCCGCACGCTCGCTGCAAAGCATGCGACCCGGCGCGCAGACGTTGCGCTCAATGCGGGACGAGAGTCTGTCGCAGGCTTCGTGCGCCGGCCGCATCGAACCGATTCTCGACCACGATTGCGTGGGTGCTCGCTCCTGGGCCGTAATACGCCTGGTTGAAGCTTTCCCGGGGGCCGAACGGCATCCGCGGTGCGCACTCCGCGTGGGGTTTCGTTTTCCCATGAAGATTTTGGCCCGCGAGCCATCCAACCCTGCAACGGACATTCCCTGCTTGCCATCTGAACGGGGATCCGGGAGGGACGTTGTCGCGGATGAGATGCAATCGAGAGGAGCCAGCGCTCCCAAGGCCCAGCGCCATGCGCCTCTGTGGGCTACTCGCCTCGCTCGTGGTGCTCGGCACGACGACGCCCGCCCCAGCGCGCGAGCCGGAAACCGCGGCACTCGGCTGGGTCCGCCTGCCCGGCGCCGAATCGTGTCCGAGCGCGCAGACGCTCTCGAAGGACGTTGAGGCTCGCATCGGCCGCACCGTATTCGTCTCGCCTTCGGCCGCTGATTCTGTCGATCGAGGCCCGCGTCGAGCATGGCCCCGCCGGTTTCCATGCCGTGGTGCACACCACGCGCCCCGACGGACGCGATTTCGGTTCCCGCGAGCTCACCGGCAAAGAACCGGATTGCTCGGACCTTTTCGAGCAACTGACGCTGGTGATTGCCCTCACGATCGATCCCGACGCCGAGCTCCGTGCCAAGGATTCGCCGCCTCCGGTGCCGCCGAAGGCAGCACGACAAAAAGAGTGCCCCGAGCCCCGGGTCGAAGTGGTCGAACGCGAACGACGTGTGCTCGTTCCTGTCACCACCAAACGAGAGCCCTGGAGCGGCGATTCACGCCTAGCCCTCACCGCGACGCTCGGACTCTTGCCCGGTGTCACGCCGGGGCTCTTGGCCGCCGGATCGGTCAAGCCTCCGGGATTATTGCCCATCGAGCTTTCGGGCAGTGCGTGGCCAGAACGAAGCGCGGAGGTCGCTGGGGGCGGCGCGCACTTCACTCTCTTGGCTGGCGAGCTCGCCCTCTGTCCCACGACACCCATTGGAGGCGTGGCACGAGCACACTTTTGCGGGGGGCTCGCTCTGGGCTCGATGCGTGCCCGCGGGTTCGGATTCGACGAGAACGCCGAGCAGGCCGAGCCCATCTTCATGATCAGTGGACGGTTCCGGCTCTCGCTGCGGATCGGCTCGTACGCTCACGTCGACCTCGGCGCTGGTTTGCTTGGATCCGTGGTCCGGCCGCGCTTCTTCTACGTGGACCCGAGCGGCGTCGAAAAGGACGTCCACCGAGTGCCTCCAGTCGGCGCAAATGCCGAGATCGGCTTCGGTTTTTCGTTCGGATCAGAATTTCGAACGGCTGCATCCATGGCTACACCAGAGTGGGACGCCTTGCTCGCCACGGAACTTGCCATCACGCCTCCCTGCCCCAGCGCCGCCAGAGAGCGTCAGAGCTTCCGCTCCCTCTACGAAGAGCACGCGGCGTTCGTGTGGCGCACGCTGCGACGCCTCGGGGTAGCGCCGGCGCATGTCGAGGATGCTTGCCAAGAGACGTTCGTAATCGTCCACAAGAAGCTCGATGACTTCGATGGCGTTTCACCCAAGAGCTGGCTCTTCGCAATCGCTTTGCGAGTTGCCTCGGACTTTCGCAAGCGTGCCCACGTGCGGCGCGAGAAGAGCGTCGCCGACGTCCCCGAGTCGATGGTTCCTCCACCGCAACACGATGAGCTGGAACGAAGCCGTGCGCGGGATCTCTGGAGCGAGCTCTCGACTCGCTCGATGAAGACAAGCGGGCGGTCTTCGTGCTCTACGAGCTCGAAGGCATGCCCATGCCCGAGATTGCTGCGGCACTTCAGTGTCCCGTTCAGACGGCGTACTCGCGGCTTCATGCCGCGCGCAGTCGCGTCAAGGACATCGTGAAGCGGGCAGCCGGACGCGAGGAGCCGTCGCCGTGAGCGAGCGCGAAGTCGTTCCCCGTTGGCTCGAAGCCGAATCCGACGCGACCGATGAGTTGCGGGAGCTCTTGCGCTCGGCGAGCGCTGACGAGCCCGTCGCGACCGATTCGTCGGGACTCGAAGGGCGCCTGACGTTGCTCCTCGAACCCAGTATTCCCGGTGGTTCCCCTGGGGGTCACGTCCCCAAGGCGTCTTCCGGTTCCACGCTATCGCTCCGCGTACGAATCGTCGTGGGCATCGGCGTTCTTGGTGCTCTCGGCATCCTGTGGAGCACGACCGGCGAGAAGAAACCGGAGATATTGCGCGCCGGCCTAGCTCACGCAGCGAGCGTGGTCCGTGGCGAAACCGGTGTCGTCGGGCAGGCTGGAGGACGGTGTGCCGGTGACCCAGTTGGAGGCGTTGAAGCTCGAGCCGCCAGCGGTGGCGGCGCCCAGCACTGCTCCCATCGTCGAGAGCGAGATCGCGATGCTCGAGCGGGCCCACTCGGCGCTCCGCTCGGGCGCGCGGGGGAAGCACTGGCCATCACTCAGGAGCATGCGCGAGCCTATCCGCGCGGTGCTCTGTCCCAAGAGCGAGAAGTGATCGCGATCGAAGCGCTGCTGCGCTCCGGGAGCCGTGCCGCAGCAGAAGCCCGAGGCAACGCATTCATCCAGCGCTTCCCGAGCTCCAGCCACGCGCGACGCCTTCGCTCGCTGCTCGGCATTCCAGGCGACGGAGGCTCGTGAGATTTTGATCATAATGGCTGCGCGTCACCGCCATGACACAGCCGAGGCCGCGATGGACGCGATCTCGCCTGGAGGATTTCGATGACGTTCCGTCGCTTGGGTCTCACGTGCACACTCCTGCTTCCGTTCGCAGCGCTTTCGGGTTGCGTGCTCGATAGCAAGGTCGGCTCGAACAGCAGCAACTCCAATGGTGTCGGCGGCGCCGCGGGAAGTAGCAGTGGCGGAACGGGGACCGGTGGCTCGTCTGCGACCGGCGGCACGTCCAGCGGCGGTTCGGCCGGGAGCGGTGGCACGACAGGCATCGACTATGGCCCGAGCTGCACGGCCGTGGCGGCCGCGGCCTGCACGCGCATCGGCTCCTGTAGCGCAAAGGCGCTGCAGCTCTTCTTTGGAGACCAGGCGTTCTGCCAGGACCGCGTCGGCACGATTTGTTGGCTCGCGTCGAACGCGCCCGACAGCTCACTCACCAACAACGACATCGATCAGAGCACGGCGAAGATCCCGACGACATCCTGCGAGGAGCTGCTCTCGGGCGAGAGTCCACTCCCCATCTTGCCGCTGACGCCCGGGCCGCGCGCCGTGGGGCAGCCTTGCTCGACCGGCTATCAGTGCACGACCAGCTACTGCTCGTTGCCGGATGGCGCAAATTGCGGAACGTGCGCGTCGGCACCAGCGGCCGGCAGCGCCTGCGACCAAGGCAAGGACTGCGCGATCGGGCAACGCTGTTTGGCAAACCAGTGCCAGCCGATGGCGGGACCGGGTCAAGCCTGTCCCACCGGCGCGTGCTGGCAAACCCTGAGTTGCTCCAACGGAACCTGCGGCGCTGCAGCGAAGAAGGGTGAGGCCTGCGACACCGTTGGCACCGGTGCGCCGCAATGCAACCTGATGGACGGACTCACTTGCATGGCGAGCCAATGCGAGGAGTACGGAATCGCGACCGCCGGAAACAGCTGCGGGCTCATCGGTGCCGAAGCTCAGGTTTTGTACCGGTGATAGCTATTGCGACTATGCGCTGGGCTCGTCCGGCACCTGCCAGCCCAAGCACGCCGACGGCGCGAGCTGCACCAAGGAATTCTACGATACCCAACACGACGAGTGCATGACCCCGTCCATTTGCGAAAACGGCAAGTGTGCGTTTCCGACGACCGCGACCTGCGGCTGAGCCCGAATCAGCGTATCGAATGCTGCGAACGAGCCCTCGAAATGTGCTCTGGACGATTGGGAACGACGGGGCGAAGATGGGATCATGCCCCTTCACAGCGAAATCCCTGGTTCACCCCTCTCGCTCCCGATCCGCATGGAGGCAAAGCGGAGGAAGAGTCGAGCGGGCATCGCGGCGCTCGTGCTCGGAATCATCTTCCTCGCCCTCGGGATCTACGGTTTCGCGATCGGAGGCGCGGAGCTCTTGGGTCTTTGGGGACTCGTTTTTGGCATCGGCGCGTCGGGCGCCGGCATCACGATCCTGGTGAAGGCTTCAAAAACTCGTTAGCGGGATTGACGCAGAAAAAGTCCCCAGCCGAGAAGCGGGGCCTTCTCCCATGTTCGCGCTCACCGACCACTGACGCGCTTGTGAATTCCCCGAGCATGGGACAAGCTCAGGGGATCCATGCTTGGTCGATTTCGGCGATTCGCCTTGTGCGCACTCCTCACCCTGCTGGGGGTCGGGAGCTGCTCGGGCAACAAGGCGGACAAGAAGGGGGAGCTCATCGTTTCGTTCCAGACGGACATGAGCGTGCCGGACGACGTCGACGAGATCCGGGTCCAGGTTCTGCTCCAGGGTGTGGTGCGGCACGACGTGTCGTATCAAGTGGGGCCGGCTCCGGAGAAAAATCCCTTGCCGGCAACGCTGGCGGTCGTCGCCGGGAGTGATCCATCGATTCCGGTCACGATTCGGGTCGTTGCACTTCGCAATGGCGCTCCGTACGTCTTGCGCCAGGCCATCACGACGGTGCCGACCGATCGCATCGCGCTCCTTCACATGCCGCTGGCTTGGCTCTGTTATGACAACGACGTCCAGCAAGTGGGTCTGGACTCGTTCAGCGACAAATGCGCCGACGAGACCTGCATCGCCGGCGACTGCCAGGACCCAAAAATCGATTCGAAAACGCTGCCCACGTATTCGGCCGAAAGCGTGTTCGGTGGGGCAGCCGGCCCCGGAAAGCCGGGCCAGTGCGTCGACGTGCTCGGCTGCTTCGATCAGGGATTCGAGAGCGTCGTCACGACGAACCCGTGTCGGGTTCCGCTACCGGCCGGTGCCGACCTCCAGAAGTTGAATGTCGGACTCGTCTTGCCCAAGGGCTCTCACGGGATCTGCGGACCCCAAGCCTGCATCGTCCCTCTCGAGAACGATCCGCTCCTTGGCTGGGAGGTGTCTGGCAACGAAATCGCACTGCCTCAGAACGTGTGTGACAAGATTGGGGTCGACATCGATGCGGTGGCCGTGACGACGGCGTGCGTCACCAAGACGCCGGGCATTCCGATCTGTGCGCCGTGGTCCAGCGTGTATGGCGATTTTTCCGATGATGCCGGGCCACCCGACACCGATGCTGGGACTGACGCCAGCGACGACGCCAGCAGCGAGGATGCGGGGGAAGACACCAGTGTGGATGATGCGAGCGACGGACCGATCATCCCTCAGTCCAACTTCCTCGGTCTCAACTGCACGACCGATAGCCAATGCGCCGGCCTGACGTGCCTCACGGAGGGCGATCTCGGGGCGGGGACTGCGGGTCCTCTGGGCGGACTGTGCTCGTATCCCTGCACACCAAACCAGGACATCTGCGGCAAGGTGAAGCCGGGCGGTGCGTGCCGCGAGCTCTTGCCGGGAGAGTTCTATTGCGTGGAGGGTTGTACTCCCGGAGCGAGCGCCCCACCGAATTGCCAGGGTCGAACCGACTTGGTGTGCAGCAAGGTGCTCGATCAAGGTTCCCAGTCCCAGGTCGATGCGTGCGTTCCGCAATGCAAGAACGACGCGCTCTGTCAGGGCGTAAGCGCCGATGCGGGAAGCCTGGATGGTGGCGCCAGCTCGTATTGCCATCAGCTCGATGGGCTCTGCAAGACCACCCAGCCGCCACAGCCGAGCATCGGCGTTGGGTGCGGGTCGGACGCAGGGACTGCGTGCAGCGACAGCTCGTGCGTTTCGTATCCCGATCTGGAAGGCGGGACGTTCGCGAGCGCGTGCACCGCGCTCTGCCCATTGAACGACGTGGACGCTTGCGGAACCCCCGCGCTCGGGAGCGCCTGCATCTGGCCGGAGGATCCGTCGAACATGAGCACCGGTGCCGCCGGCCAATGCATGAGCCTGTGTGGGTGCAGCGGGATCATGGCAGGCTGCGACCCAGGCCTCGTGTGCGTGGATTTTCCGAGCTACATGGATCCGACCTTCGTCGGCGCCCTCCAACAAGCGGGCTATCAGGGGTACTGTGGCCCGCCGTTTGGTCCGAACGGCGAAGCCGTGAGCTGGTCGCCTGGAGGCTGTTGACGTGAGCCAGGCTGAAGAAGAAGAAGAAGAAGAAGAAGAGGAGGAAGCGGTCGCTCCACCAATCGGTCCTGGGGAGATCCTCGCCGGTAAGTACCGAATCGAACGCGTATTGGGTCAGGGCGGCATGGGAGTCGTGGTGGCCGCCACGCACCTCGAGCTCGAGGACAAGGTCGCGGTCAAGTTCCTCCTGCCTCAGGCCCTGAAGAACGAAGAAGCCGTCGCGCGGTTCGTGCGCGAAGCCCGCTCTGCAGTTCGCATCAAGAACGAGCACGTCGCGCGGATCATCGACGTGGGTCGCCTCGACAGCGGGGCGCCCTACATGGTGATGGAATATCTCGCGGGGACTGACCTCGGGCAGCTTCGTTCGAAAGGGCCTCTCCCCATCGAAGATGCGGCCGACTACGTGATCCAAGCTTGTGATGCCATGGCCGACGCCCACGCGATCGGGATCATCCATCGGGATCTCAAGCCGGCGAACCTGTTCTTGACCCAGCGCACGGACGGCTCCTCGATCGTTAAGGTGCTCGACTTCGGGATCTCGAAGGTAATCGATCCGAACGCGATGGATGCTTCTCTCACGCGAACCTCGACGACGATGGGCTCGCCCCGATACATGTCGCCGGAGCAGCTGCGTTCCGCAAAGGAAGTCGACCTGCGCACCGACGTGTGGGCGCTCGGAATCATCCTGTACGAGCTCTTGAGCGGCCAGACTCCGTTTGGTGGTCACAGTTACCCCGAGCTCTGCGCGCAAATCTTGAACGGGGACCCGTCCCCGCTCCGCGAGCGCCGTCCCGAGATCCCCGTCGAGCTCGAAAACATCGTGCTCTGCTGCCTCCAAAAAGCGCCCACCGCACGCTTTTCGACAGTGGCCGATCTCGCCCGCGCCCTCTTACCCTTCGCCAAGGAATCCTCACGTGCGCACGTCGAACGCATGCAGCGAGTGGTGGAACGAGCGGGACTGTCCCAGCCTTCCATTTTAGCGGAGGCCGTCGACATCGATGTCACGTATCGAACCGGGCCGCTGACGGGAGGGACGACGCAGAAGACTGCTTCGCCGTGGACGGGACCACGGCCGTCCGATCCGCCCCCCCGATCGCGCACGACGCTCTTCGCGGCTCTTGCGGGTGGGGTAATCGTCATCGCTTTGATCGTGGCCTACGTGACGGCACGTCCGGGCCAGAGTCCCGCTGCTTCCGCCGCACCGGTGGAGCTAGCGACGCGTGCTCCCGCGGCCCTGACCCCCGAGGCCCCTCAATTGCCAGCCGTACCACCACCGGCGCCGTTCGTCGCTCCGGCAAGCGCAAGCGCGTCGAGCGCACCCGCAGCCACCAGCAGGAACGCGCCCTTGTTGGTCAAGAAAGCGCCGGCGAAGACTGCCGAGAAACCCAAGGCGACTGCGGAGCCCACGCCACCTCCGAAGCCGACCGCCAAGCCACCTCCCAAGAAGAACCCTCTGGACATCGGGCTCAAGTAGATGCGCTCTCGAATTTCCATCTTCGTCCTCGCCCTGGCCGTCGGTTTCACCGCGCTCCCTGCGAGCGCTCAAAAGAAGCCGGCGAAGAAGGCCGAAAAGGCGGCCGTAGCCGACGAACCGCCGCCGGCACCGCCGCCTCCCCCTTCCCTGTCCGAGACCCTGACCGGCAACGCGAAAAGCGAATACGAAGCCGGCCGGCTTCTTTTCGAGGATGGCGACTATCCTGGGGCCACACTCAAGTTCGCGAAGGCCTACGACCTCAGCAAAGATCCACGCTTGCTTTGGAATGTGGCTGCGGCCGAAAAGAACCTTCGCCATTACTCGAAGGTCATCGTCGCCCTCGAACGCTACATAGCCGAGGGCGATGACAAGCTCAGCGATCAGGATCGCGCGGATGCCAAGCAGCTCATCGATACCGTCTCGGCATTCGTCGGGACCCTCGACATTTCGATCGATCCATCCGATGCCGACGTGAGCCTGGATGACGAGCCCATCGGCAAATCACCCCTGGCCGGCCCACTCCGTGTCGATCATGGAAGCCACGTCTTGCGGGTCAAGAAGGAAGGCTTCGAGGACTACACGGTTCGGCCCAAGATAACCGGCGGGGAAACCCAGAAACTCCAGATCGTCCTCAAACCCGTGGTGCACGAGGGCCGCTTGCGAGTGGTCGCGGGTCGGGGTGACACGATTTCCGTGGACGGCCGCGTCGTCGGAAAGGGCACCTGGGAGGGCAAGCTCGATAGCGGACAGCACTCGCTGAGCGTAACGGCTCCCGGCAAGCAAGCCCGCCAGCTGGACGTGATGGTGAACGACGGAAAGCTTTCGACTTCCCACGTGGTCCTCCAAAGCGCGACGCTCACCAAGGAAAAGGACTCCGGATTCTTTGGCGGGCCGTGGCCCTGGGTGATCGGCGGAGCCGTGCTCGCGACAGGAGCTGGCGTCGGAGCCTACTTCCTGCTCAAACCCGAAGACGAACCCGCGCCGGCTCCGGTTGGCGGCTCGCTGAACCCGGGCACTGTCCGGCTCCCCGTGCGCTTCTGACGACGACGACAAACGCCATGCTGAGCCGCGAGCCGTACCGTATCGCCGGGGCCTCCGGCTTCTGGGGCGATCGCAACGACGCGCTCGCCGCACAGGTCCAGAGCGGCCCGGTGGATGCGGTGATGCTCGACTACCTGGCCGAGGTCACGATGTCGATCCTGCGGCGCCAGAAACAGCGGGACCCATCCGCCGGTTGGGCTCGCGACTTCGTGACGGCACTCGAGCCGGTCCTCGGCGAGATCGTCGAGCGCGGGGTGACCGTCGTCACCAACGCTGGGGGAATGAATCCGCGAGCATGTGCCGAAGCGATCCGCGCCCTCGGAGAAAAGCTGGGCGTGAATGCGTTCTCCATCGGTGTGGTTTCGGGCGACGACCTGTTCGATCGCCTCGATGATCTCCTTGCCCGCGGGGAGCGTTTCGGTCACCTCGACACCGGCGCTGATCTCGCGAGTGTCCGCGATCGGGTGCAGAGCGCGAACGTTTACCTCGGCGCCGATCCCATCGCCCAAGCGATCCGACAGGGTGCACGCATCGTGATCACCGGGCGCACGACGGATTCCGCACTCGCTCTCGGCCCGCTCCTCGCTCACTTTGGCTGGTCCGACACGGACTTCAACCGCAAGGCGGCCGGCATCATCGCCGGACATTTGTTGGAGTGCGGTGGGCAGGCAAGCGGCGGAAACTTCGCAGGGGGGTGGGAGCTCGTTCCCGATCTCGCGAACCTCGGCTATCCAATCGCCGAAGTCTCGGCGAGCGGGGACTTCGTGCTCACGAAGCACGAGTCGCTGGGAGGGCTCGTGATCCCTGCGGTCGTCAAGGAGCAACTGCTCTACGAAATCGGAGATCCTCGCGCCTACGTCACGCCCGATGCGGTTGCCGACTTCACCAGCATTC
The DNA here is from genome assembly GCA_963781505.1 of uncultured delta proteobacterium. Lineage (GTDB taxonomy): Bacteria > Myxococcota_A > Polyangia > Polyangiales > Polyangiaceae > JADJKB01. The sequence continues at coordinate 32,695 of CAWAHB010000032.1, forward strand.
GACTCGAGGACCTCGGAAACGATCGCGTTCGAGTCAGCGGCGCACTCGGCAAGCCGCCACCGTCGACCCTCAAGGTCTCGCTCAGCGTGGCGGGGGGCTATCGAGTCGTGGGCGCGCTCACCTTCGTGTGGCCCGACGCCGTCGCTCGAGCCGAAGCCACCGTGAAGCTATTGCTTGCACGCTGCCTGGCACGGGGCATTGCCATCGAATCGCACCGCGCCGAGCTCGTCGGCCACAATGCTGCTCACGGGCACATGGCCCCCCCGGGCGGGGATCCGAACGAAGTCCTGCTGCGCGTCGCGGTGCGCACCCGTGATCGCGAGAGCGCCGAGGGCTTTGCTCGCGAGCTGGCACCGCTGATGCTCGATGGCATCCCGGGTGCGGCGCCCGGCCCCGGCCTCGGCGGCCGGCCCGACGCTCAACCCATCATCGACTTCTGGCCCGCGCTCGTGAACGCGAGCGAAGTAAACCCCATCGTGGAGTTGATCGAGTGAGGCGCCGATTGATCGAGCTCGCTCACGCTCGCTCCGGCGACAAGGGCGACCGCTGCAACATCGGCGTCATCGCCCGGAAGCCCGAGTACTATCCGATCCTCCTGAGCGAGCTGACCGCCGAACGGGTGAAGGCATGGTTTGGTGATTTCTGCTCGGGTCCGGTCGAGCGCTTCGAGCTCGAAAACCTCCACGCGCTGAACTTCGTCCTCCACGGCGCTCTGGATGGGGGCGGGCTGCGATCGCTCCGACTCGATCGACAGGGCAAGACCTATGGGTTCGCGCTGCTTCGGATGGAGATCGACGTTCCTGATCCGGACGAGAGTGCTCGGTAGTCACCTCGGGATGGGCGTGCAATCCCCGGCCGAGTTTATCTGGGAGTTGGTTCGGAAGGTATTGAGTAGCTGCCAGCTCTTCTTCGGAACGGTGGGGATGGTACCGTCTTCGCGGACGTTCGTCACCGAGTAGCTGTGCTGGTTCCAGATCCGACGAGCGGGGATCCAGCGATCCTGCGAATCCTTCACCACCGTCACCGTCGGGCCATCCGTACCATTGCCGAACCAACCCCAGTTCGACACGATGACGATTTCCGCGGAGCCGTCGTTGTCCACGTCGGCGACCACGGGATACTCGACGAATGTCCCTGATTCCCGCGGCGTCGTGAGCTCCGTCGCTCCAGTCGCGCCATCGAACACATAGGCCTGGTGCTCGTCGGCGTAGATCGCGTCCGCCACACCATCGCCGAGGAAATCGAACGCGGTGCCGGTAGCCAGTCCACTCGAGTCGAAGACCGGCTCGCTCCATTTGGGAATCGCCGTCGATCCGATGGTGTACACCGAGTAGTCGCTGCAAGTGCCTATCGCAGCGTCGCTCTTCCCATCGCCATCGAAATCATGAATCGCGCCGGGCTTGCACCAGCACGGGATGCTCGGGTTCGGATCGGTGGGACGGACTGGACCAAATTTCACGGTCCCATCGTGCTCCACCACCGTGATCCCGTCGATCCCCGTGAACACGATCTCGGGCTCGGGATCGGAGTCGAGGTTCGCGATCATCGGGTGACCGCCCGTACCTGGGATCTGGAAGTACGGCGTCCCATCGGCTCGATACGCGCCGTTTCCCATGACGAGCTCGAGCTTGCCGTCTCCGTCGAGATCCGCAGCTGCCTGGGTGGCGCAGAGCACGTTGCCGAGATCCGGAAACCCCCACAAGCGCTTGCCTTTCGCATCGAACACCTCGAATCCAATGATGATTTCCACCGAACCATCGGCATCGAGGTCGTAGAGCGACACGGAAGTGCACCAGGTGTTGAAGGTCGTGGACCAAGATCCGAGATCACCGACGAACGCCACTGAACCGTCGTTCTCGAAGGCGATGACGTGTCCCTCGGGATCCGAAGTCACCACCTCCATGACGCCATCGCCATCGATGTCCCCGAGCGCTGGCGTGATGAATGCGTTCACCTTTGCCTGAAATTCCAGCTCTTGCTTGCCGCTGTCGCCCGCAAGCATGTAGAGCGAACCGGGCGAGTTCGGTGAAGGGCTCCCGTCCATCGTCGCGACCACGATGTCCGGAACGTCACAGAGATCGATCGCGCCGTCGTTGTTGTCGTCGGTGAGGTTGCCCACGAGGGGTGTGACCACGCTGCCCGGGTAGGGAGCGGCCGAAGCGGGAACCGTCCAGGTCCACTGCACCACGGGATCGAAGGAGTTCGGAGGGGCTTTCTGGGTGCACGTGCCGACCCCGCTCTCGGTCTCGGTGACTTTGCAGCTGCTCACCGCTCCGCCCGTCCCGGGGCCGCTGCCGAGCCCGATCGATCCACCTTGCGCGCCGACGCCGCCGGTTCCCAAGCCACCCGCGCCCCCTGCCGCCGCCCCACCCCCGGACGAAGAGTTGGCAGCACTGCAGCCAAGAACGAGAGCGACGATGGCGGGGCTGGCGAACAGCGTACGGGTGAGCACGGGCCGTAGGATGCTCGCACAGCTGGCGATGTTCAGGGGCTTTTCGCGCAGTACTGGATCGACGGGATGCAGGATCCGTTGCACAGGTGATATCCGGCATTGCAAACCTTCCCGCACGCGCCCCCCTGGCAGGTTGCGTACCCATGGGCGGGCACCGGGCAGATCCCATCGCAAGCCCCACAATTCAGCGGATCCGTTTGGTAGGCCACGCAGGAGGTCGTGCACTTCAGGTAGCCCGGATTGCAGCTGAAATCGCAGACACTCGAGATGCACGTCGGGACCCCGTTCGCGACCGGAGGGCAAACGGTCGTACAGGAACCGCAGTGGTTCGGATCGGACTGGGTCGCCGCGCACTGCCCACTACAGTTCGTGGCGCCACCGCAACTGAGCGTACACGTTCCACCCGAACAAACCTGCCCAGCGGTGCAGACCTGCCCACAGGAACCGCAGTTGGCCGGATCGGACTGAAGGTTCACACACGTGTTGCTGCACAGGGTCGTCCCACCGAGACACGATGGCTTGCAGACGCTGCCTATGCAAGTCACCAGACCGCCGGGGGGCGCGGAACAAACGACCCCACAGCCGCCGCAATTCTGCGGGTCGGTGGAGGTCGGCACGCAGGCCGAAGCGCACCGCTGATAGCCAGCACCGCACGAGAACCCGCAAGCTCCTTTCGTGCATTCGGGTGTACCGGATTGAGGCGCGGGACAGCTGGTCGTGCAGTTCCCACAGTGTTGAGGATCGGATTGGAGATCCACGCAGGCTCCGCTGCACGCGGCCGTCCCGCCCGGACACCCCGCCACACACTCTCCCGACGAGCATACCGTGTTGGGATCACAGGCAGCACCGCACGCTCCGCAATTCAGCGGGTCGGAGAGCAGGTCGACGCACCTGCTATCGCAGCGAACGCCAAGATTGCAGACGAACCCACAGGTGCCGTCCGTGCACGTCGCGGTGGCGTTGACCGGAGCGTTGCATGCATGGTCACAATCGCCGCAATGCGCGGCGTTCGTCTTTACGTCGACGCAGGCCGCTCCGCACTTCGTGTAGCTCGCTCGGCAATTGAGCTGACAGGCTCCAGCCTTGCACTCGGCGTCGCCGCCCACGGAAGAAGGGCAGGCAACGGCGCAGGTGCCGCAGTTCTGAATGTCGTTCTGGAGATCGACGCAAGCGGCGCTGCAATTGGAGAGCCCGGGGTCGCAGCTCTGAGCGCACTGGCCCTTGCTGCAAACCAGACTCGTAGCGCACGAATTTCCGCAAGCACCACAATTGAACGGGCTCGACTGCGTGCTGACGCAGGTTCCGTCGCAATCGATGAGGCTTGCTTGGCACGTTCCGCCACACACTCCGGCAGTGCAGCTCGGGGTCGTTCCGCTGGATGGGGGACAGATCGTGGCGCACCCACCGCAGTGCACGGGATCCTTGTCGAGATCCACGCACTCCACTCCACACAGCTCGTTGCCCGAGCAGGAAAGCTCGCACTTGCCGGCGTCACAGCCCGCCAAGCCGCCGACCGGGGCGCTGCACTTCGCCCCGCAGATCCCGCAATTGTCGGGATTGGTCGCCACGTCCACCTCGCAGCCGTTCACTGCGTTCGAATCGCAATCGAACTTCGCGAGCTGACACGAGTTGGTGCAGGTGCCATTGTCACACGTGGTGCCGGGGCACGCCGATCCACAGCCGCCGCAATGATCGGGATCGCTCTTGATGTCCGCGCAGACTCCGCTGCAACAGGTCTCGTCCTTGGTACACGACGCGCACGCTCCCCCATCGCCCTTCGCAGGCTCGAGGTCGGAGACGCCCACCAAGCAACTCGCCACCAGGAGTGCACAGCCGAGCGCGCTCGCAAGCTGGAGAACGCGCCGAAAGCCGCTCATCTTTCCCATGTTACCCGAAGCCCGCCAGCGCGTGCATACCAACTTCGGCGCCTCACCCTGCCGTCCGCCTCAGTGGTAGAAGCCCGCAGATGTCGTCCTTCGGAGCAGCAATCCTCACGGCAGTCGCTTTCTCCATGGCAACCGCGGCCTGCACGCCGCACGTTCGAGAGGCCGACTCGCCCACTTCGACGAGCCCGGGTGTCAACCATTCCGCGGCCACGAAGCGCATCGAGCGCGAAATCATCACGGTGCTCGACGACTTTCACGATGCGGCGGCCCGAGCGGACGAGGCTCGCTACTTTGGACACCTCTCCCGCGACTCCGTCTTCCTCGGCACCGACGCGACGGAGCGCTGGGACGTGCCCTCGTTCCAAAAATACGCTCACCCACATTTCCGCAAAGGGAAAGGCCTGGACCTTCCGCGCCTCACGCCGGAATGTCCGTGTTGGGCCGGCGGGAAACTGCGCATGGTTCGACGAAGATTCTCGAAACCGAGAGCTTGGGACCGGCACGCGGCAGCGGTGCTCTCGTACGCGAAGGGGGCGAATGGAAGATCGCTCAGTACAACCTCGCCCTGACCGTTCCGAACGAGCGCTTTTCATTGGTGAAGGAAGCGGCCGCGGCCAAAGTATCGCAGGCCGCAGCGGACGATCCCTTGGCCGAGCTCGCTTGGCTCTCTGGCGACTGGACCGCCCAAAGGTCGAACGGCGAGTTCATCGAGGAGCTCTGGACCAGTCCGAGGGGCGGAACGATGGTCGGATCGGGCCGCACGGTTCGTGATGGAAGCACGACATTCTTCGAGTACTTGCGAATCGAAGCGCGACCCGGCTCGATCGTGTACGTCGCACAGCCCCGTGGAGGAGCGCCGACGGAATTCGCCAGCGTCGAGATCGGAGCTTCGAGCGCCGTATTCGAGAATCGACATCACGATTGGCCCAAGCGCGTCACCTACCGCGTGCTGGAAGACGGCGTCCGTGTTCGCGTCGAAGGCGATCCGGGGCAGGATGTCGACGAATGGGTCCTCTCCCCGACCGTGATTGCCCGGGGACACTGACGGCGACGCCCCACAGATTCGGCGCACCTGGCGGATCGCGCCAAAGCGAACTACGCATGTCGTCCGAGGAGGATTGCCGGATGGAATATCGACGCCTGGGGGATAGTGGGCTCAAAGTCCCGGTGCTGTGTCTTGGTGCCATGACGTTCGGCGAGGCCGACGAGAAATCGATGATGCACAAGATCGGCTGCGACGAGAAAACCTCGTTCGCGATCATGGACCGCTCGCTGGACGCGGGGGTCAACTTCATCGACACGGCGGACGTCTACGGGCAGGACGGGCTTTCCGAGCGTGTGGTCGGCGCGTGGATGGACCAGAACAGGACGCCGCGACAAGGTCGTCCTCGCCACGAAGTTCCGCTTTCGCATGTGCGTCCGATCAAAATGGCAGCGGGGCATCGCGCTTTCGCATCGTGCAAACGGTCGAGGACAGTCTGCGCCGCCTTCGCACCGATCACATCGACCTGTACCAGATCCACATGCAGGACATCGAGACGCCGGAGGAGGAGACTCTGCGCGCGCTCGACGATCTGGTGCACAGCGGCAAGGTGCTCTACCTCGGCGCCAGCAACTACGCCGCCTACCGATTGGCGGACAGCCAATGGATTTCGAAGAGCGAGCACCTGCATCGCTTCGTCGCGCTGCAGATGCAGTACTCGCTAGTGACGCGGGACCTCGAGCGCGAGCACATGCCGCTGTGCGAGCGTTTCGGTCTGGGAGTCTTGCCCTGGTCGCCGCTTGCCGGAGGCTTCCTGTCCGGCAAGTACCAGAAGGGCGAGTCCCCGCCGGCGGGCGCGCGTCTCGACAAGTGGAAGGAGCGCTTGGGTAAGTTCGATACCCCCCGAAACTGGCGCATCCTCGACGCGGTCCAGGCCGTCGCTCAGGAAAAGCAGACCAGCATGACGGCCGTTGCGCTGCGCTGGGCGATCCAAAAGCCAGCCATGAGCTCGGTCATTTTCGGCGCACGCTCCCTGGAACAGCTCGAAGACAATCTGAAAGCTGGCGAGCTCCGCCTCTCAGCCGACGAGATGAAACGCCTCGACGATGCGAGCGCGTTCGACCTCGGTTACCCATACGCGATGATGGGTGCCATGCAGTCTCGCTGGTAATCCGCGCGCACGCAGCGTGGTACAATTGCCTCGATGTGGATCGCCGTCGACCCGGGGATTCTTTGACGCCAACGAACGACGACGACGGTCTGGAAAGCGCCGACACGCTGCACGCGGGCGCATCGGCTGCGCGGGGTCCGGACGAAGACACCCTCGCGCCCCAGCTGCTCGCCGGTCGTTACGAAATCCTGGCACTCGTGGGTCGCGGGGGAATGGGGTCGGTCTACCGGGCGCGCGATCGAGAGCTCGACGAGGTGGTGGCGCTCAAGGTGCTGAGCCGCGAGCTCGCCGAATCGCCCACCCTCGTCGAACGCTTCCGCCGGGAGGTGAAACTCGCGCGGCGTGTCACGCATCCCAATGTCGCGCGAACGTTCGACATCGGCGAGCACCTGGCCACCAAGTTCTTGACGATGGAGTACGTCGATGGCGAATCACTCACCGACTACGTGCGTCGGCGGGGGCGGCTCTCGACCGCACGCGTGATCGAGATCGCCGATGCGGTGTGCGAGGGGCTTGGAGCTGCGCACCGTGCGGGTGTCGTGCATCGAGATCTGAAGCCCGACAACGTCCTGATTGGGCGAGATGGGCGCGTGGTGATCACCGATTTTGGGATCGCGCGCGATCCCAGGGCCGCCGAGGGGCAGACTCTAGCCGGTGGCTGGGTCGGAACTCCTGCGTACATGGCCCCCGAACAAGTCGACGCACGGCACGAGATCGATGCGCGGGCGGACATCTATGCGCTCGGAGTCCTCCTGTACGAGCTTCTGACGGGAGAGCTTCCGTGGAAAGGAGACACGGTCCTGGCACTGGCTGCGGCACGACTCGTCGGGAGCGCGCCGGATCCTCGACTGACCCGACCCGATCTGCCCGAGGCCATCGCCGACGTGGTGCGCGGCTGCATGGAGCGTGAGCCCGCCCGACGTTTTGCGGACGCCCTGGAAGTGAAGGAAGCGCTCGGCGTGGGAAAGGCTGCACAGGGCACCGAGCCTCGCATGCGAAGCATTCTTCCACCTGCGAGCGGGGAGCTAAGGGTGACTCACGAGAAGAGCGTCGCCGTGCTTCCGTTCACGAATCAGGGTCCGGACGAGGACGAATACGTCGCGGAAGGGCTCACCGACGACCTGATCGACACGCTGAGCATGACGCGAGGGTTGCGCGTTCGCCCCCGCGGGATCCGTGGCGCGGTTCAAAGGCGTGGACGCCGACCCTCGTGTGGTCGGCCGCGAGCTCGATGTCGAAGTCGTCGTGGAGGGAACGGTACGCCGCATCGGCGAGCGAATGCGACTGACCGCTCGCCTCCTCAGCGTCGAGGATGGCTTCCAGTTGTGGGCGCAACGCTTCGAGCGGCTGGACAGCGAGATCTTGGTCGTGAGCGACGAGACGGCTCGCTCCATCGCGGATGCGCTGCTGGTGCATGCAGCGGAGAAGCGCGTCGCATCGAGCGACCCAGTGGCGGTGGATCTGTACCTGAGAGCGCGCGCCGAGCTCCGACAACCGGGCATGAACAAATTGAGCCACGCCATCGAGCTATTCCGACAGGCCCACGAGCAATCCCCCGGCGACGTGGCCATCCTGTCGGGTTTCGCGCGTGCCTGCTCGCGACGCTGGTTCTTCGAGGGCGGGAGTGGCAGCGATGCCATCTCTCTCGCCGAGCGAGCGGTTTCCAGTGCACCTCGAGACCCGGAAGCCCAGCTGGCCCTCGCCACCGTGCGACTCGTCGAGGGAAACGTGACCGCGTCCGCCGCGGCCTGCCGACTCGCGCTGCAACTTGCTCCGGAAAATCCCGAGGCGCAGGAGCTCCATGGTCGTTTGCTTCTCGAAGTGGGCCGACCCGAGGAGTCCATCGGTGTGCTCCTCTCGGCGATTCGAGCGGAGAGCGACGTCCCGAACGCGCGGTTCGAGCTCGTCCGAGCCTACGCGTTGATTGGCGACATCGACAGCGCGCGGCGCTGGTTCGACTCGTGGCCCTTGGCGAACGCCATGAGTCCCGGCGGAGTGGTGTTCCGTGCGCGGATTCGGACTCTGGGCTCCGGAGCTGGCTTACCTGCTCGAGCGCTGCGACGAAGAACCTCCGGACGCCTCGCTCACGTCCCCGTGGGCAGTCGTGCGAGTCGCACGAGCGATCGCCAAGGGCGAGGCGCCTCTCGCAGCGATTGAAGGCCTTCGCGCTGCCGCCGAGCGAATGGTAATCACCGAGCGATTTCGAACCATCGTGCAACAGATCTTGACCGAGTTTTCCACGCGCATGGGCGACTTCAACGGAGCGCTGTCCGAGCTCGAGCGTTCGGTGACCGCCGGGCTCTTCGACATCACCTGGCTCGATCGCTGCCCCGCGCTCGAGCCGTTGCGGGACCACTCGCGATTTCAGGTGGCCCACGAGATCGTCGAAGCGCGAGCGCGCAGAGTGCGTGATGCGCTGGGTATCGAGCGCTGAGCGCTCGGCGCGGGGGACACCTCGGGAATCACTCGCCGGCTTCCAAGTGGCGAGCTACCTTCCAGAGAATGCGGGTGCGATGGAGTTTGGTGCTTGGGGCCTCGCTCGCGGTCGTCCCGCTCGCCTGTCTCGACGTGGCAGACGTCGCGGAGCCCAAGCCCGATTCCGATTCAGGAACAGGTGGTAACGGCGTCGGCGGCACGACCGGATGGCCGGATGCCGGTGCGGGAGCCGCAGGCGCCTGCAACGCGTGCACATCCGGAAACGTTGCAGCCCCTCCCCCAACCGGGTGGAGCTACGTGACGTTCGCGAGCGGAAGCGTGCTCCAGTGCCCCACCGGCTACGAGAGCACAGATCAAAGCTTGGGCGACGGCCTCATCGACCCGGGCTGTGGCGCTTGCCAATGCGACAACACGAGCGCCGGCTGCACCGTGCACGCGAAGGGTTGGAGCAATGCGGGTTGCGCGGGCACGAAGATCTTCGACAAGTACGATGCGAACGGTGGCTGCATCGACACCGGCGCCGCGCTCTCGGTCGACTTCCAGTTGGAAACCACCCCCGGAACGTGCACGCCCAGCGCGACCCCCAAGTCAGCGCAGTATCAAACCAGCGTGACGATGTGCCGCTCTTTGGCAGACAGCAACTGTCCATGTCTCTCTCCGGCTCCCTCTCCATTCAGCGCCAAAGCCTGCCTGCTCGCGGACAGCGCGGGCGATCGTGCTTGCCCCTCGGGCTTCGGTGACAAGCACGCGTTCGGCGACGGGATCACGGATACGCGCAGCTGCAGTGGCTGCGACTGCAGCCCGTCCGGGATGCAGTGCAGCGTCGGAAGCGGCGCGTATTGCCAGGCGGGCTGCAGCTCGGGATGCGTCGGCGGGTCTGGTTTCGTGGGCTGTATCGAGAGCGCACAGCCGTTCGGGCTCGGCTACTCGGGAATTCCGACCGGCGGGGGCTGCACGCCAACCGGCACCGCGGTTTCGACGGGACTGCTCACGCCGAAGGATACGTATGTCGTTTGCTGCGCGCCTTGACCTGGGAACGGTCCGGAGATCGCAGTCGGCGTAGTCTTGCAGGGCGGGCAAAAGCCGGGGGTGCTCGGGCGCTAAGGAACGCGCTCTTGGCGCCTTGGCGGTTCAATCTCTTCTTTCCTACCTTGGCGCTCTTGGCGCCTTGGCGGTTCAAACTCTTCTTTCCTACCTTGGCGCTCTTGGCGCCTTGGCGGTTCAAACTCTTCTTTCCTACCTTGGTGCTCTTGGCGCCTTGGCGGTTCAATCTCTTCTTTCCTACCTTGGCGAGATACGAGAAGACGCAGGGCGGAAATTGGCTTTGCTTTAGACGGAACGTTCTGAGATCTCATCGAGACTCACAGCACGACCTCCAGCTCCACGAACCCGAAATACGGATACAGTCCGAACTCGCTCCTGGGCACCGGAATGAAGCCCCCGACGAGCTCGGGCTTTTCGCCGAACGGAACGTACACGCCTCCGGAAATGTGGGCGTTCGCTGCGATGTCGTACTTCGTCGAAAGTGAAACCAGTGCGCTCGGATCCAGCGTGTTGACGAGAGAGACGGCGGTCAAATGGACGAGCGGGTGCGCTTCCCAGTCGAGCGCAGTACCGGCGTAGAGTTGGCCGAGCACGAGCTCTTCCCCGACCTGAACGCGTTCACTCAGCGCGACCGGTAAGTAGCTTCGCGCATGACGAGCACCAAAGCCCTCGTAGTAGAGCTCAGGCACGATGGTGACGTGCTCCACGGGGTGGAGAGTTGCACCCCCCAAGGCTCGAAGAACGGGCGCTTTTCGTCGTCGAACGGCGGGTGACGTGAGGCTGTGATCGCGGACCCAGGTCAAGGTGAGCTCTTCGTACAGATCCAGGGAGCCGAGATCCCAGAGCGCGCCCCAGCCGGCCATCACGTCGTCTCGAATGACGCCGCCGAGCGCCGAGATCTCGCCATGCTCCCAGCCCTGCTTGATCTGTCCCACGACGGAGGAGCCGCGAGCGGTTAGCTCGAAGTCGTGGTCGGCCTCGAGCTCACCGGCGGTCCCGATGGCGGTGATCGTCGTTTGGGGCAACGGCGAGAGATCGAGTCGCAGGGAGTCGACTCCCGGCTTGTACTCGCGATCGACCTCCGTGAGCGTGAACGTGCTCACGAGATCCCAGGGAGTGAACATGGTTCCGCGACCGAGAGTCACTGGCTGCCGGCCGAGAGTCAGCGTGAAGGGACCTTGGGTGTAGGCCGCGTACGCCCAATCGGTTTCGGTCGAAATCCGTAGCGTCGGGTCGTCCGCAGCCGTCGCGCGAAGGGGCAAGAATCGAGGCGGGGTCCCACCGCGACCGAGCGCCAGAAGTCCGAGGCTCGCGTGGGAACGCACCACGCTCGTCGCTGGCTGGTGCCACACCAGGCGAAAGTGCGGACTGTGGTACGCGAAGTACGCCCGAACGTCGATCACTTCCACCGAAGACGGACTCGCGTCCTCGACGTTGTAGGGCGGCTTCAGCACACTCCCCCAGAGTACGAAGCCGAAACTCTTTGCAACGAACCCGACCTCGGTGCTCTGGTCTTCGATTTCGTCTTCCGAGATCACTGCCGCCTGGGCTCGCAGAGCAAACAGGCTCGAGATGGCGAGCGCGCAGAGGAAAGCGTTACGCCGCATCACGGCTTCCCCGCCGATCCTCGACGATGCGGCCGTCCTCCATCGTGATCACACGATCGGCGCGCTCGATGACGCGGGCATCGTGAGAAGAGATCACGAAGGTCACGTTGCGCTTTTGATTGAGCTCCTTCATGAGCTGGATGAGCTCGAGCGCTGTCTTCGAGTCGAGGTTGGCGGTGGGCTCGTCGGCCAGAACGAGATCCGGAGCTGCTGCGATGGCTCGGGCAACGGCCACGCGCTGCTGTTGCCCGCCGGAGAGCTCCGCCGGCCGGCGGTCCTCGAGCCCCGAGAGCCCAACGGCAGCGAGAACTTCCTCCACGCGCCGCCGGCGTTCTGCCTCAGCGACGCCCTGGAGCAAGAGCACGTACTCCGCGTTCTCATAGGCAGTGAGGACGGGGATCAAGTTGTAGGCCTGGAACACGAACCCGATGTGACGCAAACGGAGCTCCGCCAGCTCACGACCCTTCAGGGTCGAGATGAGGCGACCGCCAACCAGGATCTGACCCGAGCTCGGGCGATCGAGCCCGCCAATCAGGTTGAGCAACGTCGTCTTTCCAGAACCCGAGGGTCCAGCCAAGACCGCGAAGTCCTGGGGCTCGATCTCGAGATCCACGTCGACGAGCGCGTTCACGCTGAGCGCACCCTGCCTGTAGGTCTTCGAAACCTTCTTCACGACGACGATGGGTTCAGACATGGCGCATGGCCTCCACGGGCTCGAGACGGGTTACGGTGACGGCGGGATACAGGGCCGAAAAAATCACTACGGCCCCGACAGCGAGCGTCCACTGAATGACCACGCTCGCCGACAAGCGCGAGTAGATCATTCCGGACCACGCGATCCCCGCGAACTGGATCTCGCCAGCCCAGCGCGCGACGTTGATCCCACTGTGGGCCACCCAAGCGTGGAGCGAGAGCCCCATGACCACGCCGGCAACCAGGGAAACCAAGGTGAGGACGACGGCCTCCCCGAGGATCAAGAAGAACAGGCGGCGACCCGAAGTGCCGAGAGCCATCATCACGCCAAACTCCCGGGTGCGCTCGCTCACCGACATCAAGACCGTATTGAAGATGCCGATGGCGACGACCAAAAACACGATCGCCATCATCAGGTACAAGCCCGCGTCATCGAGCACGAGGGCCTCATGAAGCTCGCGTAGTGCGACCTTCCACGACACGACGGCGAGCTCCGGCCGCGATTCGAACTGGGTGGTGAGCGAGCTCGTCAAGAGGTCCGTCCGCTCGAGGCTCGTGAGCGCCGCCACTTCCGTAGCCGCGCGAGGCAGATGCAGGAGCGTTTGCGCTTCTTCAATCGGGATCTCGACGTATGCGCCGTCGAGGTCGTCGACGCCCGTACGGAACATGCCCCGCACACGAAACGCGGCTTGAGCGGGATCGGCATCACCGGCGGGTGACAGCGTCAGCACCACGCGATCACCGAGTCCGACGCCGAGGCGCTCGGCCAGGGCCTTTCCGAGGTACACGTCGGCGGGCTCGCCGGCGAACGACATCTTGGCGCGAGGACGCAAGTAGTCGCCCTCGACACGGAGGCGCGGACCGGCGAGATCCGATGCACGCGCCTCGCGTTCCGGCTCGACTCCCGAGACCAGGACCGGAGCACTGTGCTCGCCGGCGGACAAGAGGCCGCTGGTCCTCAATCGGACGGCGACCGCGTCGATGTCCTTGCGCTGGTCCAAGCTCCGAGCGACTTCGTCCGCGTTGTCGATCACGTAGTCCAGCGTTTGAGCGTCCCGGTAACCCTGGGCTTCGATGAGCACGTTGCCCGAGCCCATCCGAATGCCGAGCTCGGCCATGCGCGCGTGCGCGTCGTCCGCGATGCCGACGAACACGAGTTGCATGGCGAGACCGAGGGAGACGGCAAGCGCCGTGATGGCCGAACGCCAGCGATGACGAATGAAACCCCGCCAGGCGAGCTTGAAGGTCAGCATCTCAGGTCTCCCTCATTCCAACGGCGGGTTGCATGCGAGCGGCACGCAGCGCCGGATAGACCGAAGCGATCAGGCACACCAACGTGAGCACGCCGATCGGCCACAGCACGCCTCCGGCCGTGATGGCGCCGCGAACGACCGGGTCCATTCCGATCCCACCGAACGAAACGCCGCCCGTGAGGAAGACCAGATTGACACCGTGCTTGACCAAGTAGAGGTCCATGCCAAGCCCGATGAGGGTCCCGAGGACAGCGCCACCTGCCGCCAGGAATGCGGTTTCGGTGAGCACCATTCCGAACAGGCCGGCGCCGGACATTCCGATCGCCTTCTGCACGCCGAGCTCTCGGGTTCGCTCCAGAACGGACATCAGCATGGTGTTCACGACACCGAGGGACGCCACGAAGAAGACGATGGCGGCCAAGAGCAACCCGCCGGCGCGATTCAGGGCCAAAAGCTGGACGATATCCGGGCGAAGCTCCGACCAGGAACGGACGTCGTCGCCCGGGAGCGAGCCGCGAAGATTCGCTGCAACGTCCTTGGCTCGATCGGCCGAATCGACGACCGCAGCAATCTCGTGAACCCGATCGCCCAGATGAACGAGGCGCCCGAGATCGACCCGGTTCATGTAGATCCGCCCGCGGTCGTAGCTCGTGGTACCGGTCTCGAAGATCCCAACCACGAGCACGCGCACGCCCTCGGCGCTTCCGTCGATCCCTTGAGCCGACAGATAGAGCTCGCTTCCGACCTCGGTGCCGAGAACTTTGGCCAAGCTGGCGCCAATGAGCACCTCCGGCGGGCGAGCGGGACGCGGAGATAGGGCAAGAGCGAGTCGGCGTGCGGCCGTCGCGTCGTGAGGGGATTGAACGGCCGATGGCACCGGTCCCGCGCTCTCGCTCGACGGCAGCGCATCGATCTCGTCCTCGATGTTCGCTGTTTCGGTCTTGGTGAGCTGGGCGTCCTCCGCGCGTTCGCTCGCGGTGAGCTCCCGCGCCTTGGGCCAGGGGGTGGGAGCGTCTTGCAAGAAACGTCCGCCGGTGATTTGCCGATGCAGCTCCGTCACTTGCTGCTCCGCGCTCGGGTCGATGCCCACGAGTTGAGCTCCCGTCGAACGTCGACTCGCCCCGACCAGCGCAGCGGCATACGAACGCCGGCTCGCGCCGAGGACGTGGGGATTTTTGCGCACTTCTGCCAGGGCCCGATCCGCGTCGGGGAGGGTGTCTTCCAGCGCTCGTCGCGCCGTGAATCCCGGCGCGTGGACCTGGAGATGCCCGAGGTCGAAGCGTGTGAGGGCGTGGACCAGGCCCGCGTTCATCCCATCGATGAGGCCGTAGTACGCGATCGAGAGAGCGGCGGAGAGCGCCAGGGCGAGCCCCGTGATCGATGTTCGACGACGATTGCGTCCGAGGTTGCGAACAGCCAGCTTGAGGATCAGCATGGGTTCCTCAGCGCATTGCTTGTTCGGTGAATTTGCTCGATGGAATTTTCACACCGAAGCGAAGCTTCTCGTACGTGATGCGGGTGTGCTCGCCGGGCTTGCTCGTCACGGTCACTTCCACCACCGTTGGGACGACGCGCCCTCCGAGCTCCTTCACATGCGAGAAGCGCATGGTACGAGCCGGCTTCTTGTCGCCAGCTTTGTTGAAGTAGTCCGTGCGCACGGGCATGACCACGTTCCCCTTCTCCCAGATCCGAAACACGATGCGACCCCACACCACTGGCGCGCTGGCTTTCGGAAGCAGTCGGATCTCGTGAAACGTGACTTCTTCGCCTTGCTCGTTCTTGCCCTTCTTCACTCCGAGGCTCGAGGCGTCGTAGTGAACTGCGAGCTGGGTTTCTTTCACCAGGTCGTCATTGCTGAAGTGGCTCCCCATCCAGCTATCGCCGAGCATCGATTGACCCACGGCTTGCACGTGGTTCGTCTTGGGATCGTAGAATTTCAGCGCATTTCCCAGTCTCAGAGTCGAGTACCCACGCCAGGCGGTGGGTCCCAGGATCTTCACCAAGGTCCTGTCTTTCGATCCGGAGCTGTCGTCCCAGATCACCATCTTGTACTGACGCGAATAGCTCTTGGTCTTGACCTCCATGCTCAAGACCGCTGCACTGGTCGAGCCCCGCAAGATGCGATCGGCTTTCTTGACGATGCTTTGGACGGAATCGGCGCGCGCAGTTGGTGCAATCAGAAACACTAGACCGGCGAGCGCGACCGCGAGCACGCTGCGCCGCCGGATGCGTAAGTCGTCTTCTTCGTCTCTAGGGCTCATTTTCTTTTCCTTCTTTCGGGTCGAAGACCCATGAACACGGTTTTTACTTGTCGACTGACCATGGCATCGAGCGCAGCTTCGTCCATTTCCGACATGCTGAAGTAGAGCAAGAATGGCAGCATCAGCGCGCCGTAGAGCGCGATTGCGGCTGACTCGATGTCAACGTCCGCCGAAACTTCTCCACGACTCTGGAGCGAAACGACGAGCTCGCCGACGAGAGCAGCGAGCTGTAGATCGAGGCTTGCGTAGTCTTCGACTTCTTCGGTTGCCTGGGTCATGGACGCAGCGAGCATTTCCCGCATCACCGGTTTGTCGAACATCGTGGTCATCTGTTGGTAGACCCGAAGCAGGCGGCACACGGCTTCGACACCGTCCTCCCCCGGGTCGGCGACGACCTTGCGTCCTTCGTCGAGAAGCTCCTCCGTCGCGTCCCCGAACACGCCGAGGAGCAGGCGCTCCTTCGACTTGAAGTAGTTGTAGACAGTCCCCACCCCCACGTCGGCTTCCTGGGCGACCTCCTCCATCGTGGTGGCTGCCAGGCCTTTTTCGTTGAACAACCGCGTCGCCGCCGCGAGGATTTTTCCTCGTGTTTCCAGCTTCTTACGGGCTCTGCGGTCGTCCATGAATCTTCTTCAAGTTTGAAGTATATTCATATATGAACTCGATTCACTTCGTGTCAAGGACCTTCGACCTGGAAAAGCGTCCATTGGCTCACGGCGGGTCTCGATTCGACGCGGATCGATCGGAGCGTTCCGGATGGAGAATCGAAGCGACCCTCGAGGCTGACGTCGAGGCGAGCTCCCAAAGATCTCAGCGGGAGCTTGTCCGGCTCACGATCTGGGGAAGTATTCGGGGAAGATCAGTCGATTCGCGTTCGTGAAAAACGCGGTGAACGCTTCACTTCTTGCTGGGCGACTTGCGGCAGCGACCGTCCTCGCACACCGGAGCACAGGTCCAGGCATCGCACATCGCACTCGTGGCGCAGGAGTCTTTGCGCGCCGCCTTTGCGACGACATCGAGCTTCGTCGCGAGCTTCTTTTCCACCACGCCGCCACACTGGCTGCCTGGGGTGCGCGAGACGCCCACCTCGAAGCACCCGCAATCCGTGTCCTTCTTGCAGGCGTACGTGGCCTCGCCGAGCAGCTTGTCGAACTTCTCGAAGTGCGCCTCGCAACCGGTGAGGTCCTTCTTCTTTTCGGGAGCGGCATCTGCTTCGGCAGTCGGCTCGGCCTCGGCTGGCTCCGTGGCCTCGGGCGCGTCCGCGCTCTTTTCGGGAGCTGCGCTCGCTGCGGGGGTCTTGGGGGCACCCGTCTCGGATTTGCCGCAGGCCGCAGCGAGGGTGATTGCCAAGGGGAGGACCAGAACCGTCTTCATGCGTCGCCTTTAACAGCTCCCGAGGGAGCTGTCATTGGCAACTGAAGCAACTCACACCGGGGCGTGTTCTCGGCGCGTGGGCTCTGGCGCGAGGGGCACCGTGGTCATCGGAGGGGAATCCTCCAGAGCGGCGACGAGCACGTCGCCCATGTCACTCACCGGCAAGAACTCCATCTCGTTGCGAGTGTTCTCCGGCAGCTCGTCCAGGTCGCGCACGTTCTTCTCGGGTAGGATCACGCGACGGATCCCGGCGCGGTGAGCGGCGAGAACTTTGGCCTTGATGCCACCGACGGGGAGCACGCGCCCCCGCAACGTGACCTCGCCGGTCATGGCCGTGTCGGCGCGCACCGAGCGACCGGACAGTAGCGAGGCGAGCGCGGTGAAAATCGTGACGCCCGCACTCGGTCCGTCCTTGGGCACCGCGCCCGCGGGGACGTGAATGTGCAGATCGGTGGAGTCGAGGCGATCGGTATCGACGCCGAGCTCGCCGGCGTGACTCTTGACGTACGAGAGCGCCGCTCGCGCGCTTTCTTTCATCACGTCACCAAGCTTGCCGGTGATCTCCAGTCGGCCCTTGCCGGGCATGCGAGACGTTTCGATGAACAAGATGTCGCCCCCCACTGGTGTCCAGGCAAGTCCCGTTGCCACACCGGGAACGCTCGTGCGCTCCGCGACGTCGCTCTGGAACCGCGGCTTTCCGAGATACTTCGATAGCTCCGCAGAATCGACCACGACCCGCGTCGCGGAATCCTCCGTGGCCCGGGCGACTTCGAGGGCAATGGAGCGGCCGAGGCGGGTGATCTCCCGGTCGAGCTGGCGAACGCCAGCTTCCCGAGTGAAGTCGTGGATGATCCCCAAAAGGCCGGCGTCGGTGATGGCCAGCGAGCCCTCGGGCAACCCGGTTTCCTTCATGCGTTTCGGCACCAGGTGACGCTTGGCGATGTGGAGCTTCTCGACGTCCGTGTAGCCGGTGAGCTCGACGATTTCCAACCGGTCCCGGAGGGGCGCCGAGAGGGTCTCGAGGGTGTTCGCCGTGCACACGAACAGCACCTCGGACAGATCGAACGGTAGCTCGAGATAGTGATCCGTGAAGGTCTTGTTCTGTTCTGGATCGAGGACTTCGAGCAGCGCTGCTTCGGGGGAACCGGCCCAGCCTTGGAACAGCTTGTCGATCTCGTCCAGCAGCATCACCGGATTCTTCACGCCGGCCTTTCGCAGCGAGTGGACCACGCGGCCCGGGAGCGCGCCGACGTAGGTGCGCCGGTGACCGCGGATCTCCGCTTCGTCCCGCACGCCTCCGAGGGCAATGCGCAAGAATGGGCGACCCGTCGCGTCCGCGATGCTCTGACCGAGGCTGGTCTTGCCCACACCGGGCGGACCCACCAGGCACAGGATCGTTCCCCGCGGGTTCCCCGACAGCTTGTGCACCGCCATGTGTTCGAGGATGCGCTTCTTCACGTCCTCGAGACCCGCAATGGTCGTCGTCGAGCTTTTCGGCAATCGCATCGAGATCGTCCTTGGTTTCGGCGCGACGCGACCAGGGCATCTCGCTCAGCCACTCGAGGTACGTGCGGATCACGTTCGCTTCCGGCCCCTGGCCCACGCTCTCGAGCCGGCGAAGCTCGCGATCGGCTACTTTCTTCGCGTCTTCGGGCAGCTCGGCGTCCGCCAAACGCTTCTTCAAGCGCGACAGATCGTCGTCACCCTCCGCGTCTTCCTCGCCCAGCTCACGGCGGATGGCGCTCAGCTGCTCCCGCAGGATCGCTTCTCGCTGGCGCTTGCCGAACTGGTCGCGCACCTCACCATCGATCTTGGTCTTGAGCTCGGAGAGAGTTCGCGCTTCAGCCAAAAACTCCATCACTTTTCGCAAGCGATCGGGTACGTCCGCCAGTGCGAGAAGCTCCGCCGCTTCCGCCGGACCCAGGAACAGACCACCCGCAACTCGATCCGCAAACGCACCCGGATCGTCTTCGATCTCGGGGACCTGCTCCAGCGCGCCGCCGCTCTTCTCAACGGTGCCGATGACTTCACGGCGAAGCGCCTCCGCCAGGAGAACGGCTTCCGGATCATCGACGCGGGTTTCCTCGACCGCGTGTCCGTGGCCACGCCAATAGGGATCACTGGATTGGATTGAATCGAGATGCATTCGGCCGAGGCCCTCCAGAACGAGCCGCCAGGTGCGTGCGCCTTGGCGCTCCAGACTGACGACGCGGGCGAAGCTGCCGGCGTGATGAACGTCGTCGAACGACGGATCGGCCTGCCCGTGCTGCTTCTGCGACACCACGGCAATCACGTCGCCCTGATGCAGATCCCGAACCAGAGCCAGCGAGCGCACTCGCCCCACGTTGAAGCTCAACGTGGTGGCGGGAAAGAGCACCCCCGCCCGAAGGGGAAGCACGGGAAACGGGGACTCGGGCAGCGGGGCATCCCCGCGAAGAGCACTGTTTTCAGGGCCATTTTCGTGAGCCATGAATGGAAGTTAGATCCGTTCAACAGTTCGTCAAGGATGGGCCCGTCGATTGAGAGGGGGTCTTGGCTCACGAACGACGCTGGACGACGCCCCGCAGGAGGATGTCGTTCATCGCCCGCACGAGACTGAATAGCTCGCGCTTGTCTTCGTGAAACAACCACGGCGGGCTGAACGAGGCGTACGCCCGCTGGAGCAGCTCAGCTGTCTTTCGAGGTTGCTTCACGCAGAGCTCCCCGGCCCGGGTTCCATCTTCGAGAAGCTTTGCGACGAACGCGATCTCCTCCTCGCGGAAGCGACCGTATGCCGCCTTCACGGGGCTGCTGCTGCAAAGCACGAGATCGCAGGAGTGCGCTCCCTCCTTCGAAAGTTCGAGCATCGCTTGGATTCGAGCTTCGAGGGCGTGGGCCAATCGCTCGGCATAGGGACCGCTCGCCGCCGCTTCGCGCATGGCCGCAAGCACGTGGCGATGCCGCCGCGCCGAAAGCTCGCCCACGATCTCGTCCTTCGAACCGAACTCGAGGTACACGCTGCCGACACCGATGCCCGCTTCGCGCGCGATATCACCAATGGTCGTCTTCGCGGGGCCGTAATGGGACAGAAGCCGCTCCGCAGAATCGAGGATCTGCGCACGACGCTCGGGATCGCTGTTCTTGTCACGGGATGCGCTCGAGGCCTTGGTCACCGCTTTATCTCCGAATGATGAACGATATCATAGATCGCTCATCCACTTATTTGCAAGGCGATTTCAGCGGAGACGAGAGCAACTCCAAAGAAGTAGGCTGGGGTCGTGAGGTGGTGGTGGCTCGGAGTCGCATGGATGGGCGGGTGCGCTCCCGCACCCAGCGTCACACCCATCGTCGGACCCGACGGGACCCCACAGTTTCTCGTCTCCTGTGAGCAATCGGAGTCGGCGTGCTTTCGACTCGCGGGCATGAGCTGCCCCATGGGTTACGACTACCAACCCACGCCGCGCAGAAACCTGCTGATCCGCTGCCGCGAAGTGATGGCGCCGAACCCGTACCTGGCGGCGACCGAGCCGGCTCCTACCCTGGCCGACAATCCCTACTTGGCACCGCCCGACGCGTCGCTGGCGCCCAGCCCATACGCGAACCCGTCATCTGCACCGACCGCGGTGCCGTCGGGAACTGCCAGCTTTCCGCCACCGAACGAGTGAGCCGCCGGACCCAATGGCTAGGGCTCTTCGCCTTTGGTGGACGCCGCCGCACCGTTCCCGCTGGGCGGCGGCTTGGCCGGCGCCGGATCGGTGACCTCGACGCGGGGCGACTTCTCGTCCTGCTTGATGCTGTAGCGCACGAGTGCCCGGAGCGCTTTGTTCCGATCGACGTTGCCGAGCACCATCTTGATGTCTTCGTACACGCTGGGATCGACGAGAAGCGCGCCAACCGTGCCCTTACCAGCACGCATGTTCGCGACGATCTGCCTGAGGTCTTTGCTCATGGCGTTCAGGTTGCCCATCAACGCCTGGCTGTTGTCGTCGCCATAGATCAGGCTCTTCGCGGGACCATTCCCCTCACGGATCCCTTTGAGTGTGATGGCTAGCTCGTCGGCAGCATTGCCGAATTGAGCCATCGTCTTCGACGGCCCCTCGCCATACACGACGTTGTGCGCGAATCCGGGTCCCTTCTGGACTCGACCCACGATGGCATTCACCCCGCGGAGCGTTCCGTTGAGCTCGTTGGTGGCCTTTTCGAGGTTTCCGAGGGTGCGAGAGAGTCGGTCCGCTTCCTTGGGGTCGTGGAGAAATCGCGCGGCATATCCCTCGCCTCGGTCGAGGGACTGCAAGATGCTGTTGAGGTTTTTCACCGTGCCCTGAAGGTCACGGGTGAACTGCTCGTTCGAGATGGCGTTCGTGGTCTTCTCGAGGTTTCCCATGACGCTCTCGGCCTTGGTGCCGATGCTGCTGATCTGGTTGACCATCTCGCCGAGATCCCGAGCCTTCTGCGTGGGAACGTCTCCACCCGGCGGGATACGTTCTCCTTTGGTACCCGCGGTGATCACCATCATCTTGTCGCCGAGCAGGCCCTTGCTCTCGATGATGGCCACGCTGTCCTCGCGAATTCTTCGCGCTTCGTCCTTGACGACGGTGAAGGTCACGTAGAGCTTCAGGTCCTCCGGGTTTTCGGAGTAGCCGACCTCACTCACGCTCCCAACGTCGACACCACCCATTCGCACGCTGGAACCGCGCTTGATCCCCTGAGCGTCCTCGAACACCGCCCGGTAATCCTCCTTGCTCTTGAAAGCGGAGCGTTCATCCCCGATCAAGAACACGACGAACCCGATCACGATCAGACCGGACAGCACGAAGAAGCCCACCTTGATTTCGCGCGTCAGAGTCATGGGTCCCTTCCAAGAGTAGTACTGCTCCGGGGTTGGCGAAAGGCGTCCTCAGAAAGCGTGGCATTTGGCCCTGGGCCCGGGAAAAGTCCCACGAGCTCGCGGACGCTGCCGTGCGCATACGATCCGGTTGAATTTGCTCGCGCTGGTGTCAACGGGTAACCTTGCTGGGTGACGCGTCGCTTTGCGGGCCTCGTCGGCGCGCTCGTCACCGGGGCCTTGATGGGGAGCTGCGGTTCATCTTCGACGAACGAAGGCGGAGCCTCAGGTGGTGCAGGCGGCAATGCGGCGGGCGCTGCGGGTTCGGCCGCCGGAGGATCGGGCGGATCTCTCGCGGGCGCCGGAGGCTTGGGAGGACTTTCCGGCTCCGACGCGGGTGGCCAAGGGGGAGCCGCCAACGTCGATGGCGGTGACGCTTCCAGCGATGCAGCGACGTTCAAGCGCGTGTTCGCGACGAGCAAAACCTTTGGCGGTGATCTTCAGTCAGAGGGTGCGGGAACGAGCGGCCTCAACGGCGCCGACAAGCTGTGCAATGAGCATGCGGCCAATTTGGGCGGAACATGGGTGGCATGGCTCTCGACGGGATCGGGCGCGATCGGTCGCATCACCAGCAATGGCCCCTGGTACAGGGTCGACGGCAGCGTGGAGCTTTTCCCCGACCGGGATGCGCTGAAGGGCGTTCCCAAAGCTCCGATCGCGATGGACGAGAACGGATTCACCATTGGGTCGGACGTGCGTGCGTGGACTGGCACGGACGTTGGAGGAACTCCCGCCACCACCGGTCAGAAATGCAACGCTTGGACGAGTGGGGGTATCTACTTCGGCCAATACGGCGAGGTCAGCAGCCAGGGAACCCAATGGACCGACGCTGGTGAGGACTCGTGCCTGACCGCCAAGAATCGATTGATCTGCTTCGAGCTCTGATCCACGCGACTGAGCCATTTCTCGGCTGACGGCTTGC
The DNA here is from genome assembly GCA_963781505.1 of uncultured delta proteobacterium. Taxonomy (GTDB): domain Bacteria; phylum Myxococcota_A; class Polyangia; order Polyangiales; family Polyangiaceae; genus JADJKB01. Next base: position 55,640 of record CAWAHB010000032.1, read on the forward strand.
TTCGCGCGTCGGGTATTCGGGGGGCCCGGGCTAGATCGTGGCAAGCTCGTGGACAATGAGGATTCGGCTCCCCGTCTGGCCCCTCGCGATGCTCCTTGGCTCGCTGGGGTGCTCTTCCAACGACGACGGCAGCGGAAGCGCGGGCAGCGGCGGAGTGGCACCGGCAAGGTTTGCTACGCGGGAGCCTGCACGAATTGCGCAAGCGGCGCGGCGTGTACACCAACCACAGCTTGCAAGCACGGGGCGACGGATTGCTCGACCGGGCAGGCGGTTTGCAACGCGACCACCAACCTGTCGAACGGGACTTCGTGCGGCACGAACATGGTTTGCAACAACGGGTCCTGCCAGAGCTGCGCGGAAGGCGGCTCCTGCACGCCGACGGTCAAGTGCAAGAACGGAGCCTATAGTTGCTCGACGGGCACGGCTGTTTGCAACCCAACGTCGAACCTCTCGAACGGATCGAGCTGTGGGACCAATCAGGTTTGCTACAACGGTAGCTGCAACGCGTGCCAGTCTGGAGCGAGTTGCACGTCGTCGAACGAGTGCATGAACGCCACCACCCAGTGCGGATCGGGCCAGCCGGTGTGCAGCAACACCACGCCGAAATCCAACGGCTCTTCGTGCACCGCCAGCGGGTGCAACGGCTTCGATTTCGGGTGCACCGGTTCCGGTAGTTGCTCAGCCGGCGACGCCTGGGATTTTTCGTCGGCCGGGGGCTTCTGCGTCGCAACGGTCTACTACTGTCCGGGAACTCCTGCGCCATCGCCGCTGAGCGGCGGCTACTCGCAGCTATCCAACCCGGCGGGCTGCGACTACTCGGGGTGTCCGGACCCGGACTTCTGTCAGCGAAACTTCTGCGTGGCCTGCCCAGGCAACAACTGCAACAACTGCCCCACTTGGCCAAGCCCGGTGTTCAACTGAGAGTCAGGCGTTGAGCAGCGCTTCGACGCTTTCCTTCACCGGAGCACGGCCTTCGATGAAATCGGAGACGCGCGGGTCACGGCTGGCGCGAAAGTCGTCGACGGCGCCTTGAGCGATGATGGTTCCCGTGTGCACCATCGCGACTCGGTCGCTGACGGTGAACGCGCTCTTCATGTCGTGGGTGACCACGACGCTCGTGATCTGGAGCTTCTCCTGGAGACCCATGATCAAATGATTCACCCGAGCGGTATTGATCGGGTCGAGGCCGGTCGTCGGCTCGTCGTACAGCACGACCTCCGGCTGCACGGCAATCGCGCGAGCGAGCGCGACCCGCTTGCGCATGCCACCGGACAGATCGGCTGGGCGCATGTCTTCGACCCCGGGCAGCCCTACGAGACCGAGTGCCCACTCCACGCGGTCGGCGATTTCCGCCTTGTTCATGCGATCGCGAAAGTGCTCTTCGAGGCCATAGGCGACATTTTCCATCACGCTCAGCGAGTCGAATAGTGCACCGCTCTGAAACAACATTGCGATTCGCTGTCGCACGAAGCTCAGCTGATCCTCGCTGAGCTTCGTGATCTCTTGACCGTCAAAGGTGATGCTTCCGCGATCCGCCTTGAGCAGCCCGATCAACATCTTGAGCATGACGCTCTTGCCCACGCCGGAGCCACCGACGATCGTCAACACTTCGCCACGGTAAATCTCGAGATCGAGGCCGCGGTACACCATCTTTGGGCCGAACGTCTTCCACACGCCCTTGAAGCGGATGAGGGGCGGCATGTCGGCGATGACGGGCTCGGTCACGATGGGCTCCGAAGGTAGCGTGAACGGCGCGTCCGGGTCATCCGCCGTCCCCAGGACAGGCGGGATCCTCGAAGTGGACGGTCACTTCGATGTGATCGATGCGCGGTGTGGCGGCGCCCGCAGCCGTGACCGCTACAGCAACACCGAAATCGGGTTTTTCAACGTCCGTCGCGGCTATCAACGTCGCATCCCAGAGCTCCGCGCTGCCACCGTAGGTGATGACCGCGTCCGTCGCGTCCCACGCGGCGGTCTTCTTGGCAACGAGGGCGAGGGGTTGACCCTTCACGAGGACACGAACCTCCGCATCCTTCAGAGTACCAGCGCCCGACCCCTGGGAACGCTCGACGGCAATCCCGACACCGGTGACCAGCGCCCCGTCGGGAAGGGCGAAGCCGAAGTCGGCAGCCTTCAAGTAATGACTGATTTCCTTGTCGGCCATGGCAGTGCTGGTGGTCGCCCACACGTCGTCGCTCTTCTTGCACTGGTCAACGTCTTGCCACTTCACGGTCCCCAGCGTCGCATCGTCGTAAAGGACGTTCGGGTTCTTGGTGATCGACTGCTGGTGGGTGCAACCACACTCCCCGATGATCCCGCCGCCACTGCAGGTGAGAGGCGGCCAACAGTTGCATGAAATCAGCTGTCCGCAGCCGTCGGAGACTGCACCGCACTTCGGGACGACTTCCTCGCAGCTGAGAGGAACGCACGAGTCACCGCCACCACCACCGCCAGCTGCAGTCGGTTGCCGCGCACACCGCCCGTTGTCACCGCACACCATCTCGGGCGGGCACTCGTCGTTCCCGGCCTTGGGGCTGCACAAGAATTGGCCATCATCGAAGCGGTCGTCGACGCACGCGGACGCGAACAGACTGCCCGCACCGAGGATCGCCAGGAAAACGAGCCCCGCGGAACGTCGGTTGCGTGAGCTCGAAGCCATGAAACCCGGGATAGCGAACGAACCCTTCGAGTGAAATCACGGTTTGTAGCGTCGGGCGAACGCCGGCGACCTTCGGACGCGGGTCGGGTATACTGCAAAGGTCGGCGGTATGTCGGGTTTCAGTCGAAATTTGCTGCTCACCCTGAGCCTGCTCCTTTGCGGGTGGAGGTGTCGCTGATGTCCGAAGACATCACCGAGAACGAGCCGGGGCTCGGGTCCTCGGTCGCTACGTGCTCTACCGAGAGATCGCGTCCGGCGGGATGGCGACGGTTCACATCGGTCGCCTGATCGGCCCGGCGGGATTCACCCGCACCGTGGCAATCAAGCGCCTTCACCCCCAGTACGCTCGGGATCCCGAGTTCGTCGCGATGTTCCTGGATGAAGCGAGGCTCGCCGCCCGCATCCGCCACCCGAACGTGGTCTCGACGCTCGATGTCGTTGCGCTCGAAGGCGAGCTCTTTTTGGTGATGGACTCGTCCAGGGTGAGTCCCTGAGTCGACTCCTACGCAGCTCGGTGCAGCGCGAGCTGCAAATTCCCATTCCGGTTTGCATCAGCATTGCGATCCACACGCTTCTCGGCCTGAACGCGGCCCACGATGCCAAGAGCGAGCGCGGCGTTCCCCTCGGCATCGTCCACCGGGACGTCTCGCCTCAGAACGTGCTGGTGGGTGCCGACGGCATCGCGCGGGTCGTGGACTTCGGCGTCGCCAAGGCTGCCTCGCGACTCCAGACCACCGAGGAGGGTCGGCTCAAGGGCAAGCTCGCGTACATGGCTCCGGAGCAGCTCCGAAACCTGAGCGTCGATCGCCGCACGGACATCTTCGCGATGGGTATCGTGCTCTGGGAAATGCTCACGGGACAGCGTCTGTTTCAGAGCAACGACCCCGCGGTGTCCATCGCCCGGATCCTGACCGAGCCGGTTCCACCTCCCTCGACACTTCGACCCGAGCTTCCCGCTGCGATCGACGAAATCGTGATCCGGGCCCTATCGAGGGATCCCGCGCAGCGGTTTGCCACCGCGCGTGCCATGGCCGTCGCCCTCGAAGCTGTGGTCAAACCTGCTGGCTCGCTCGAGGTGGGAGCTTGGGTCGAAGACATTGCCGGCGAGGTGCTCGAGGATCGAGGTCGTCGGGTGGCCGAGGTGGAAAGCATCTCTTCCATCGACGCCAAGCTGAGCGGTCTCGTTCGAGCCTCCCTCAATGACGGGATGCCGCGTGAGTCCGTGAGCGGGCTCACCGATATGAGCGTGGCGCACTCGACGCGGATGCCCACCCAACGCTCTCGGACGCCCATGTTCGCAATCGGGGCGCTGCTCCTCATCGGCGTCGTCGCAACGCTCGTGTTTTTTGGGACCCGGCCCTCGGCGGAAGGCCCTTCGACTGCAGCGAGTCAACCGGCTCCGCCCGCTCCTGTGCCAACACCGGTCCCGAAAGCCGAGGAGTCGGTCGCGGAGCCCTCCCCGCCCATGAGCTCGAGCGAAGCGCCGAGCTCGAGCGAAGTCCCGAGCGCCGAGGAGCCCGCGGTGTCCGCAACGGTTGCCAAACCAACCATCAAAGCTCCGCGCAATCCGGTGAAGAAACCGGGCGGCGCCAAACCCAATTGCGATCCCCCCTACGTGATGAATCCCGATGGCACGAAACGTTTCAAACCGGATTGCTTCTGAACGCGCGCTGGGCCTGTTGTGCCTCGCGCTCGCATTTGCCACTCCGCGGGCAGCCCATGCGGACGCCAAACAGTGCATTTCGAGCAACGAAAAGGCGAACGCCCTTCGTAAGGACGGCAAGCTGCGTGCGGCTCGCGACGAGTTCGCGGCGTGCGCCGTCGATAGCTGTCCGAAGATGGTTCGCGAGGAATGCGGTCGCCTTTTGACGCAGATCAATGCGGCGATCCCCAGCCTGGTTTTCGCTGCAACGGATGCGAACGGCAACGACATCACCAAAGCGAAGGTCGAACTCGACGGTGAGAACGTCACCGACTCGCTGGACGGACGCTCGATCGCAGTCGATCCCGGTGAGCACCACGTCGTGCTCACGACTGAGGACGGCATCACGAAGGAAGTCGATGTCGTGGCGCGCGAAGGCGAAAGGAACCGGCGCGTCGACATCAAGCTGGCCAGCCCAAGCGAGGAACCCGAACCACCCGTCGTCGCGCCCACGCCACAGGAGCCCCCAGCCCAGGATTCGAGCCGAGGCGGGCCACCAGTGGCGGCCTGGATCCTCGGAGGCGTCGGAGTCGTCGCGGTGGGCGGATTCGCGCTCTTTGCGCTCGACGGCAAGAGCAAGGAAAAGGACCTCAAGGACCAGTGCGCTCCGAACTGTGACCAAGGCCACGTGGACAAGATGCGAAAGAGCTATCTCTTCGCCGATATCTCCCTCGGTGTCGCCGTGGTGTCTTTGGGCGCCGCCACCTATCTCTTCGTCTCGAGCTCACCGAAGAAAGAAAAGGTCGGCGTCACCCCGCCGGTGATTGCCGTAGGCCCGCGTTCAGCGGGCGTTTCGTGGGGCGGTCGGTTCTAGTCGCGCCGGAGATGGAACCACTGCGACGCTAGTTCCGAGCTCCGTTCAAAGACTTGGGGAATTCGGGCGAACGGCTCGGTGTGAACGCGGGAAGCAGAGGCCCTCTCGCGCCGCAGTTCTTTGGACAACCAACGTGTCCAACTTGGACAAGTTGGACGGTCTGGAAGGTCGCGAGCGCACGGCAACAGTTTTTCCAAATCCCAGAGCTCGCCGGCCTTTCGCGGGCGCGACGAGCCGGAAACGAATCGAGGATTCACAGGAAGTTCAGAATTTTTCCGAACTCTTGATTTCTTCCGCCCTCCGCCTCCCTGTGAGACCTCTCTTTCCCTGATGGCGCGCCGATTCCGCGCTCCAGGTGCCAACTTGGGATTGGCAGCGCCAAGCCCATCTTTGCATGTCGCACATCCCCCTACATCACATAACTCATCGATTTTATTAAATATTTCAAACCACTCTCCGTCCCGACCGACGGCCCCTGGTTTGCAAAGTCAGGGCCGTGGCTTCGAGCAAGCGTCGATGGGCAGTGGGGGCAGTTCTGACGGGAGGGCTCCTTTCGTTGCTGTTGGTGATGGGAGCGCATCGCTCCCACTCGGGATCGACGGCCGCTCCGCGCTCCGAGTCGGAGAGAGCGAGCGCGGAGAGCACGTCGCGGGAAGCGACTCTTCGACGAGCGGAGCCGGCCGCGGCTTCGACTCCCAGCAATGCCGCGACGACGACGGCGGCAGCGAGCCCCGCCGGCGTTCGGGAGCCCAGGGGCGCGCCGGCAGAAAAGGTCTTCACCGCGCGCTGGGGAGGCGCGCCCGGCGAGCTCGGGCGCAAAGCTGCCGAAGAGTCGTCGCCGGAGGGACCGATGAGTTACGCCGTCGACTCCCGCGGTCGGGCCTTGGTCCTGGATCAGGTCAACGCCCGGGTCGAGGTGTTCGAGCCCGGACGCGAGCCGAAGACGATCCATCTTCCGGGGGACACCTTCCAGGACATTGCGCTCACCAAGAAGGACGGCCTGGTGGTGCTGGATCGCTTGACGACCGCGTCGGTTGCGTACGTGGACGCCGACGGCAAGCTCACTCACGAGGTCGGCCTCGAAGGCAAAGGCGTTCCCGAGGCGGGCAACGTGACGGGCCTCTTTCAGCGCGACGACGGCACCTGGGTGGAGGTTTCTCACGCCAACCTGGTGCGCGTTGCCGATGCGGATGAAAACCCGGATCTCGAGCGCCCCATCCTTCAGGGTCGACCGACCTTCGACGGCACGCGAATTCTGCGCGCCTCGAAGAGCGGATCCCGCGCCGCCTACATCGCCGAAAAGCGTGGCGACGAGCCGGCACGCGCTCTCACCCGGATCGAGTTCGACATTCCAGTTTACCAACTGCTGTCCCTCGATACGGACGCCCACGGACGCATCTACCTCGGAGCAAGCCTCGTCGAGGAGCGGCCGGAAGCCCCCTTCGATGTGCTTCGGAGCGGCGAGATGGTCGTGGTGCTCTCTCCGAGCGGCACCGAGCTGTCACGCATCGAGCTGCCCGAGAACACCGGCGCAGAAGAAAGCTTTCGCCGGATCCAGGTCGGCGCCGACGGCTTTCTGTATCACCTGAGCTACGCCGACGAGGGCGCGACCCTCTGGAGGGTGAAGCCGTGAGCGCGCATCGAAACATCTGGCTCGGCCTCGCCATGGTGACCGCGGCTCTCGCTGCCGCTCTCCCCGCGCTTGCGAATCCTCCAACGAGCACTCGCGACGAGATCGTTTCTCGGGGCAACGGCATCATCGGCTTTTCGTACTGGTGGGGTCACGGTCGCTGGAGCACGAGCTCGAGCGCTACCCATGGTTCGTGCTCCGGAAGCTGCCCGAGCTGCTCGCATTCGGGATCCTACGGCGCCGACTGCTCGGGGTTCGTTGCCAAAGCGTGGCAGGTGCCGAGCGCGATCTCCGTCTCGACCGACTCGCACCCGTACTCCACGTACTACCTCAACAACTACTCGTACCACTGGAGCACGATCTCGCGGTCGAACATCAAGAAGGCCGACGCGATGGTCTACAACATCGGCGGCGCTGGCCACACGTTCCTGTTCATCAGCGGGGACGGTTGGGGCTGGATGACGGCCATCGAGTGCAAGGGCTGCAGCTACGGTTGCGTCAAAGGAAGCCGCACCGCATCCAGCTCCTACAAGGCGATCCGCCGCGACAACGTCCTGGACGAGCCCGACAAAGACGGCGACGGCATCGGCGATTCCAAAGACAACTGCCCGAGCAACAAGAACGCCGACCAGAAGGACACCGACAAGGACGGCAAGGGCAACGCCTGTGATGGCGACGACGATGGTGACGGCATCGCGGACGCGAAGGACAACTGCCCGGTCAATTCCAACGCGAGCCAGAAGGACACCGACGAGGACGGCAAGGGCGACGCCTGCGACTCGGACGACGACGGCGACGGCGTGGCCGATGGCAGCGACAACTGCCCCGTCAATCGCGAACAAGGGCCAGCTCGATACCGACAAGGACGGCAAGGGCGACGCCTGCGACGACGACGACGACGACGATGGGCTCGCGGACGCAGTCGACAACTGCCCGAACGTCAAGAACGCGAACCAGGCGGACGCCGACAAGGACGGCAAGGGCGACGCTTGCGAGGATGACGATGACAACGACGGCATCGTCGACACCAAGGACAATTGCCCTCAGGCGAAGAACCCGGAGCAGCTCGACAGCGACGGGGACGGCAAGGGCGACGCCTGCGACGCCGACGACGACAACGACGGGATCCCCGACGCGGAGGACACGTGCCCTACCATCGCCGGCCTCTCGGACAACCAGGATCTCGACGGCGACGGAGTGGGTGACAGCTGCGATCCGGACATCGACGGTGACAACATCCCGAACGAAGACGATCTCTGCCCCCGCAATTCCGGTTGGTCGAGCGACGACTCCGACGGCGACGGCATCGGCGACGCTTGTGACGACGACATGGACGGCGACGGAGTGCTCAACGTCGTCGACAACTGCCCGACCCTCAGCAACCCCGACCAGAAAGAGAACGCCGACGGCAAGCCCGCAGCGTGCTCCGACGGCAATCTCGGCGACGTGAAGGGTTACGACCCCGCGCAGAAGACGACGCTGATCCCCGCTGACGATGCGAACGGCTGCGCCTGCTCCGCGCCGGGCCCCAGTGCCCCGCCGCTGTCTGCTCTCTTCTCGGCCCTCTTCGGCCTCAGCCTGCTTCTGTTCCGCCGCCGTGAGACACAACGATGAAAATCATCACCTGCTTCTGTTTGCTCTTGGTCTCCGCTTTCGCAACCTCCGGTTGCGCTCCGGCCGTCGGCAACGAGGAGCCCATCCAGCAGGTTCAGCAAGACGTGAGTGTGCCGAGCAAGGCCTATTGCTCGATCACGGTCACCGGCAAGGGCACGAAGAGCATGGAGGACGACTACCTCCCCCATGTCATCACTTGCGAAAACGGCGGCGCGAATCTCGAGGCGTTGAAGGCCCAAGCCATCGCCGCGCGCTCCGTTGCGTACTACGCCATCGCGTCGAGCGGCGGCATCTGTGACGGACAGGGATGCCAGGTCTACACGTGCGGAGCAGCCCCATCGGCAAAAGCCAAGCAAGCCGTCAAGGAGACCGCAGGCCAGATACTCTCCCACGCCAGCATGCTCACTTATGGCTTCTACGTGAGCGGGGACTCGAACACCGCGGCGCCGAGCTGCAAAGGGAGCTCGAGCAATGCGATGGAGAAGTACGTCACGTACAACTCCGGGCTCAGCGGGACCAACGTCAAGCAGACCAGCCTCGGCTACATCGGGCCGCCCGGCTACGGCCAGAATCGCGGTTGCATGAGCCAGTGGGGTGCCCGCTGTCTGGAGAACAAGAAGAGCTACAACTACAAACAAATCCTCCAGTTTTATTACGGCTCCGACATCAAGATCGTTCAGACCACCGGCTCCTGCGTCGCGCCGGTCGTCACCGACACCGACGGCGACGGCGTGAACGACGACAAGGACAACTGCAAGAACGACAAGAACGCGGGCCAGGCCGACAACGACGGCGACGGCAAGGGCGACGTCTGCGACGACGACGACGACAACGACGGCATCAAAGATACCAACGACAACTGTCCCAAGGTCGCGAACGCGGGTCAGAAGGACACTGATGGCGATGGCAAGGGCGACGCCTGCGATGGAGACACCGACGGGGACGGCGTCCCCGACGCCGACGACGTCTGTCCGTCGGTAGCCGATCCGGACCAGTACGACACGGACGGCGACGGCAAGGGCGACGCCTGCGACGACGACGACGACGGGGACGGAGTCCTCGACACCAACGACAACTGTCCCGTGGACGAGAACGCAGACCAGGCCGATCAAGATGGCAATGGCATCGGCGACGTGTGCGATGACGGAATTGACCCGCCCAGTGGAGGCTCGTCGGGTGGCGGAGGCTCGTCGGGGTCGTCCGGCTCATCCGGATCGGGCGGGCAGAGCTCCGGCGGCAACGGACAGAAGACGACGCTGGTCTCGTCCAACGATGACGGTGGCTGCAGCACGGTCCCCGGCGCGAGTCGCTCGGGGTGGGGCGCCTTCGCCTTGCTGCTCGGAGCATTCTTGATCGGGCGAAGGCAAAAGCGGTGAAGCTCCTTCCCCTCGCGCTCTCGCTGGCGCTCGCTGGTTGCGCCCTCAACGTCGATCCCACCGGCGAGCCAGACGGGCCCGAGCCGGGCGAAGACGTGGCCACCACGTCGGCTGCCCTCACGGTGAATCAAGCGTTGTCTTCGAGCTGCTCCACCGCTTCGGTTGCGGGACTCAGCAAGCAGATCATCGAGGAGTTGAACTGTATCGTCCCGGACGCGCTCGCGGAGGTGCCATCACGACCGAACCTCGTGAAGAGCTACAGCCACGTGTTCTTGTACATGCAGCCGCCCGCTGTGAACGCGCTCGTGAAAGCCCTCGATGCGAACAAGGGGAAGACCCTTCACATCAGCTCCATGCTGCGAACGCTGCCGCAGCAGTGGCTCCTCTACCATTGGTACAAGTCCGGCAAATGCGGCATCCAGCTCGCCGCCACGCCGGGCAACTCCAACCACGAAGGCGGGCTCGCGCTCGACACGGGCGACTACTCCAGCTGGAAGAGCGCCCTTCAAGCGAAGAATCTCGCCTGGTATGGCTCCTCGGAACGTCGTCCATTTCACCTACGTCGGCTCGGGCAGCACCAATCTCAAGGGCAAGGACGTGCTCGCGTTCCAGAAACTCTGGAACTTGAATCACCCGAACGACAAGATCGACGAGGATGGCTCTTTCGGCACGCAAACGGACGCGCGCATCGGCAAGGCTCCGGCCGACGGCTTCGCAACCGGACCCTCCTGTGGACCCAAGGATTCCGACGGCGACGGAGTCGTCGACACCAAGGACAACTGTCCGAACGACAAGAACGCCGGCCAGAATGACACGGACGGCGACGGCAAGGGCGACGCCTGTGATGCCGATGACGACGACGACGGGGTGAAAGACGACGTCGACAATTGCCCCAGCGACAAGAACGCCAGCCAGCTCGACACCGACGCCGACGGCAAAGGCGACGCATGCGACGCGGATGACGACGATGACGGCGTCGATGACGACACCGACAACTGCCCCAAGCTCGCGAACCCCAATCAAGCGGACGAGGACGGCGACGGAGTGGGCGACGCTTGCGCAGACCTCCCCGGGACGGGCGGGGAAGGCGGCGAGTCCACTGGGGGATCATCGGGTTCGGCCGGTGCCTTCGGCGGAGGAGGCGCCGGGGGCAACGCCGGTGGCGATGGGCAGAAGACGACGACGCTCTCCTCCGGCGACGACGGAGGCTGCAGTTTGTCGACGAGAGAAGCCGGAAGCAACGGCGCCTGGCTCATCGCGATGGGGCTCCTTTTGTCTCGCCGGCGATCACAACGAAGGCGTCGCTCCTAGCCCAACGACTTGCCGAGGGAGTTGAGACGCGGTTGCGAACCAAACCGGTGAGGCTCAGCCGACTGAGCCGCTCACCGTTTGCTGTGCACCTTAGGCGGCCCGTAAGCTCACTTCCCGCCGCAAAAACTCTCGCGCCCGGGTTGCGAACTCGAGCGGATGATCCTCGTGGACGAAGAGCTTTGCGCGTTCGATCACCTGGAGCTCGGCTCGTCCCCCGAACTCGACGAGCATGCTTTTGGACGTCACGCTGGAGGAGGTTCGCATCGAGAGCTATTTTCCCCTGGACGAGGCCACTCGAACGACCTGCGAGAAACTCGCTGAAACGCACGACCCGGACGACGATCCGAGTCAGAAGCACGAATAGGATCTCGAGCTCGAAAAATTCGCGCGAGCGAAAACATCCCGCCTTCCAAGCTCGTCCGCTAGACCGCTCCCGGCTCGGGCGCTAGCCTCTGACCCTCCCAATGCCGAACGGCGCCGAGACCGATCCGACCGAAGACCTCACGCCGTGGATCGCCGGCGGCGGGACGAATCAGACCGGGGAGCGACCTCTTCTCGCCGGCCGATACGAAATCCTGGGCTTGCTCGGGCGCGGCGGAATGGGAAGCGTCTACAAGGCTCGTGACCGCGAGCTCGAAGAAGTCGTTGCGCTGAAGCTCCTGAGGCCCGACCTCCCCCTATCCGCCCACGCGCTCGAGCGCTTTCGACGCGAAGTGAAGCTCGCGCGGCGGGTGACCCACAAGAACGTCGCCCGCACGTTCGACATCGGTGAGCACGAGGGCTCGAAGTTTTTGACCATGGAGTTCGTGGAAGGAGAGGCCCTTTCCGCGCTCCTGGCCCGCGAGGGAAAGCTGGCGCCGGGGCGCGCAACGTACATTGCCGCCGCGGTGTGCGACGGTTTGAAGGCGGCGCATTCCGCCGAGGTCGTTCACCGCGATCTCAAACCAGACAACGTGATGCTCGACCGCGCCGGTCGCATCATCATCACGGACTTCGGCATCGCGCGCGCACACGGCGGCGAAGCGGCAGAGACCCACGCCGCGGTCGGAACCCCCGCATACATGTCCCCGGAGCAAGTCGAAGGCTCGAGCGAGATCGACGGGCGCGCCGATCTGTACGCATTCGGCGTGATGCTGTTCGAGATGCTGACCGGCAAGATGCCTTTCAGTGGCGGGAATGCCTACGCAGTCGCCACCGCTCGCCTGACGACAGCAGCACCCGATCCCAGGAGTATCGACCCCACAATCCCCGAGTGGCTCTCGAGCTTGATCGTGCGCTGCCTCGCTCGGCACCCGGCGGATCGATTTCAATCCGCGGCGGAAGTGCTCGACGTTCTCACCTCCGCATCGACCACCCTCCCGGAGATGGGGAAAACCATGCTCGGAGCCATGCCGGTACGCGGGACACGAAGTCCCGATGCCCCGACGGCGCCCGGCGAAAAGACGGTCGCGGTCCTGCCGTTTCAGTGCCGAAGCGCCGACGACGCATATCTCGCCGAGGGATTGACCGAGGACCTCGTCGACACATTGAGCACCACGCCCGGGCTCAAAGTGAGGCCCCTGGGAATGGTTCAGCGCCTTGCGACCGGCGCCGATCCTCGGGAAATTGGCAGGACACTCGGCGTGCAAGTCGTGGTGGAGGGTTCGCTTCGCCGTCTGTCGGAAAACGTCCGTGTCGCCGCGCGGGTCACGAGTGTCGACGATGGGTTTCAGCTCTGGGCCAAGCGTTTCGACAGGTCGGCTTCGGATCTTCTCGTGGTGAGCGACGAGGTCGCGCAATCGATTGCGGAAGCGCTGACGCTGGGCGATGCGGCACCGGCCCGCGAAGCGTCCACGAACCCCCGAGCCATCGACCTCTATCTGCGGGGGCGCGCGGAGCTTCGGCGGCTGTGGGAAGCTCCCGTGCGTCACGCGGTGGAGCTCTTGTCCGAAGCGCATCGGCTCGCTCCCGACGACGCGACAATCTTGGCGAGCTATGCGCGAGCCCGTGCGCGTCTCTGGCTGCTCGAAGGCCGCACGGAGGAGGGCCGCACCGCTCGGGAGCTCGCCCAGCGCGCCATCGACCGAGCTCCCGAACGGGGAGAGACCTGGTTGGCGCTCGCGCGGGTGCGATTCGTGGAAGGCGATTTCGTCTCGGCTGCCGAGCTCGTGATAGCCGCGCTCAGTAAGTCGAAGGAGCTCGCTGAAGCCCACGAGCTTCTCGGCAGCCTGCTCCTCGAGGTGGGCGATCTCCACGCAAGCCCGAGCGCGGCTCGATGCGGCGCAATCCTTCGATCCGGGCCTGCGCACTTGGCTCGAAGCGGGGCGAGCAGCGGCTCTCGCGGGCGACTGGAATGACGCCGAAAAGCGCTTGGCGGCCGCGCCCATCGATGACGACCTCGCGCGGGTCAGCGTGTTGGCCCTCCGCGCACGCCTCGCACTCTGGCGCGGACGGCCCGACCCGGAGCTGGTCCTCCCCGCGGACCTGCCGGACGTGACGCCCACGCTCTACGCTCGCATCGCCGCGCACGTCGTGGAGCACGGCAAGCTCTCCGCCGAAGGCGAGGCGTTCGTCGACCGGCACCTGGCGAGGGCCGAGGATGCCGCCTGGTTTTCCGCTTACAAGCGCGAACTCGCCGCCGAGCTGTTCGCGGTCTCCGGCAAGGTGGATCGCGCTCTCTCCTCGCTGGAACAAGCCGTCACCCGGGGGCTATCGGACGAGAACTGGTTGCGCTTCTGCCCGGCCATCGAGGGATTGCGAGGGACTCACGAGTTCGAAAAGGCGCTCGCCGTCGTGAATGAGCGCGCAGAACGCGCGCGCCACGCTCTGTCGAGCTAATCAGGCCGCTTGCTCGAGTGCGTCCGGCGCGATCTTCACTCGCGTATCTGCGTTCAAGAGCTCGCCGAGCAGAGGCCACTCGAAGGCGTGAGCGTCGCCATCCACCAAACCCTGCGCCTTGTCGATTTCGAACCTTCGACTTCGCAGCATCGTAGGAGCGACCAGTGTGCTTCCAGCTCGGGTCGTCTCCGGGCGGAAACAGCTCGGGCTCCCCTCCGCGAGGCATCTGGAAATAGAGGTGATGCTCGAATTTCGCGCGCTCGCGTAGCTTTCCATCGTGTACGTGCAGCGTGGGAAAGAAGATCGAGCTGGGCTCCGCAGTAGGGAAGCGCATCGCCATGGGATGGATCCTGGCGCTTTTCCCTTTCTTCAGCTTGAAGACCGCAAAACCGAAGCGAGCGTACTCACGCTTCTGATCCCAGATCTGCGTCGGCAACCGGAATCGCGGATCGAGTCGATCGAAATCGGCGATTGTCGGAACGAACGATGCCTCGAACGAACCCACGTTGTGGACGACGAGCTTTGGGGCAGCCGCGCGCGATTGCTGGAGACCTTTGGCCACGGAAGCGACCATGGGCATGAAGAACAACTGGGCAAGGTCATCGAAAAACGTGTCGTAGCCCGACAGGTCCACGAAGCGGAGGGCACTTTCGCCGCTGCCGAGGGCGATGGGAAGCGGGAGCACCATCGCCACGTCGCCGGGTGTGGTGACGGACATCGAGTAGACCAGCTCTTGGATACCGTTTTCGACGCGCGCGAAGATTTTCGTGCCGGACACACGGACGCTCGGCCCCCTCCCCAGGAGGCGCGAGAACAAGCCGACGGTCGCGTGGGGTACGGAGAAACAACACATGGTTTCCGAGTGTAGATCATCCTCTCCGACTAGGCTCCGCGACGCGGCTGTGCGATAAACACCGGCAATGGCCGAAGGTCCCACGCGAGCCCGTCCGCTCCCGACCGTCGTGCGCTACGCCAAGCTGCGGGTGAGCGTCACGCGAGGACCGGACACCGGTCAGAGCGTCGAGACGCCTGGCACTCCCGTCCGCATCGGAACCTCGCCCGAAAACGACCTCGTTCTCACCGACGACACCGTTTCGCGTCGCCACGCGGAGCTCCAACCCACACCGCTCGGCATGCGGGTGCGGGACGTGGAGAGCACGAACGGGATCCTACTCGGCGGCGTTCGCATCAAGGACGCATTCGTGCCGGGAGACTTCCAGATTGCGATCGGGGAGACGTGGCTCGCGGTGAACTGGCTCGCGGAAACCGTCGACCGCGAACAGGTTCAGACCGATCGCTTTGGTGACGTCCTCGGTCGCTCCCCGCGGATGCGGGAGCTCTTTGCGGATCTGGAACGCATCGCCCCCAGCGAAGTGACGCTGGTTTTGGAGGGCGAGACGGGCACTGGCAAAGATTTGATCGCGGAGTCGCTCCACGCAGCAAGCCCGCGCGCCAGCTCGCCATTCGTCGTCTTCGACTGCGGGGCCGTCGCGCCCACGATGGTGGAAAGCGAGCTCTTTGGTCACGAGCGCGGAGCGTTCACCGGCGCTCATTCGGCTCACACTGGCGTGTTCGAGCAAGCCCAGGGCGGCACCCTGTTCATCGACGAAATTGGGGAGTTGCCATTGGAGCTTCAGCCAAAGCTCTTGCGAGCTCTCGAGAAGCGGGAGATCCGCCGCGTGGGCGGGCGTCAGACGATTGGCGTCGACGCGCGGATCATTGCGGCGACGAACAAGAACCTTCGGGTGGAAGTCCGAGATGGCCGCTTTCGGCAGGACTTGTACTTCCGCATCGCAGCAGCGCAGATCGTCGTGCCCCCGCTCCGCGATCGGATGGAAGACCTCGAGCTACTGGTGCAGCACTTCCTCGAGATGGAGACTCCACCGCGAGCACTTTCCGACGTTCCCCTGCTCGTGTGGGAGATGTTCAAAGCCCACCGCTGGCCGGGAAACGTCCGGGAGCTGCGCAATGCGGTCCAGCGACTGGCGGTGACCCCTGACCGACCGCTCCACGATGCCCATGCTTTCTCTGCTCCCGCTGCCGAGGGCAGAGCTCCCGGGAGTCGCTGGCAGCGAGACGGAACGGTCGTTCCGCTCCGAGTGGCCCGACGAGAAGCGGGCGACGACTTCGAGCGCGCCTACCTCGAGCTCGTGCTCGGACGAACCGGTGGCAACGTGACGCGCGCCGCCGCCATCGCCGAGGTATCGCGGCAGATGATGCAGAAGCTCATGCGAAAGCACGGAATGGGCGAAGGGCGCTAGATCGACGGCGATGATCCCCGTAGTGCGCTGTCGATTTCCGTGATCAAGAGCACGGCCGAGCGCCGGGGCGGGACTCCCTTCCTCGTCAGAGCGCGCAACTCGAATGTCGGCAGGCCTCGCAGGCCGGTGAGGACTCGAAGCAGTCCCGTCTCGAGATGATGGGCCACTGAAATCTCGGGAAAGTAGCCGAGATAGCTTCCGGCAAGGGTGAGCTCGACCATCATCTGCAAGAGCTCGATCGTCGCGCCGACCTTTCGCGGATGTTTCGTCTCGGGGAACTGGTCGAGCGACGGCATGGATTCGCGCTGAAAGAAGCGGGGAACCACGAACGAGTAGCGACAGAGATCGTCTCGAACGATTCGTCGTTTCTCGTACAGGGGATGAGACCGGCCGCAGACGATGCGGCCCGGTGAGGTGCCGAGCAGCTCGGAATGAACCCGCTCGCCTGAAACAGCCCCAATGGTGAACCCAACGTCGATGAGCCCCTCGGACAGGTGCCGCACCATCGAATCGGGATGCATTTCGTAAACGAGCGGCACGACTTTCGGAAACTGCGCCACGAGTGCGGAGATTGCCCGGGGGAGCACCCGCACGGAGAACACCTCCATGGCCGCGATCCGGAGCTCCCCGGACACTGTGCTCGCGAGCTCGTCGAGGTCTCGCGAAATTTCGTCGACCTGACCCAAGATCTCCCGAGCCCGACGGAAAACGGCCTTGCCTTCCTCGGTCAAGATCACTCGCCGCGTGGTCCGCTCGAACAAGCGGACTCCAGTCTCGGACTCCAGCTTCTGAATCGCCTTCGTCATCGCGGGGGCGGAGACATGAACGAGAGCCGCCGCGCGGGAAAAGCTCCCCGTCTCCGCCACGTGGAAGAAGTAGCGAAGGTGCGAGATTTCCATGCGGTCGAGAGTAGGTTAATAATTGAGTGAAAACTATTCACTTGTTGAGCAAGAGTGCCCCGAGCAGATTCCCCCCATGACATCGAATCGACTGGCTGGGGCCGGCTCGCTCGTTTTGGCGCTCTCGATCAGCATTGCTTGCGGCGGCAATTTGGTGAGTGAGCGAGGTTCCGAAGGCCGTGATGGTGGCAGCGAGGCTCCACGAGTCGACGCGCGAGCTCCCGGGGTCGAAGGCGGGTCACGACCGAGCTCGAGGAGTTGTCCCGCCGGCTTCGTTCTCGAGGGCGGGGTCTGCGCTCGATGGGTGTTCGCGGGACAAGCCTCCTGTGACTCCACGTCGACACGGCTCCAGGACGGGCGGGTCGTCTGCCCCAGTGCCGGCAACACACTCACCTACGACCCCGTCATCGACGACTTTGGCGAGAGCGAAGGATTGCATGCCGTGCGAAGCCAGCACACGGCGACGCTGCTCGCGGACGGTCGAGTCCTCGTCGCCGGAGGCATCGGAGCCGACGGGCTCACATTGAAGAGCGTCGAGATATTCGACCCGAGCGACGAGCTTTGGCACACGACCACTCCGATGGCAATGTCGCGCCGGGATCACGCGGCGGCTCTTCTGAACGATGGGCGGGTTCTCGTCGTGGGGGGCGCCCAAGGCGAGTGGCCCAACGAAGGGGCGCTGGCTTCCGCCGAGATCTTCGATCCCACGATGCAAGAGTGGACTCCAGCGGCTTCCCTGTCGGGGCCTCGCACCAACGCGACGGCCTCCTCGATGACTGACGGCGCGATCCTGGTGCTCGGGGGTGCGTCGCTCGTGCCCCAGGCGGGATTCGGCTGGCTCTCGACGGCCCAGACCTACGATGCGGCGAAGGGCATTTGG
Organism: uncultured delta proteobacterium; assembly: GCA_963781505.1. Classification (GTDB taxonomy): domain Bacteria; phylum Myxococcota_A; class Polyangia; order Polyangiales; family Polyangiaceae; genus JADJKB01. The sequence continues at coordinate 73,603 of CAWAHB010000032.1, forward strand.
CAGGCTGCGCCGTCGCTACCCGGAGCGCTCTTCGAGACGACTCCGTCCCAGCACACGGCCACTGTTCTTCCCGACGGTTCGCTGCTGGTCGTGGGAATTCCAGGGGGAGTTCCGGGTCCCGGGGCTGCGCTTCTCAATCCAGCGCGCACCGCGTGGCAGGAGACCGCACCGATGCCGGAGCTGCCGTTCCCCGTCACCAGCTTGCTTCCCAACGGGAGCGTCCTGGTCGTGTGGACCGACGTGTACGAGAGCGGACCGAGTCACGCCGTCGTCTACGACCCGGAGCACGATAGCTGGACAGCGACGCAAAACCCCGCCGGGTGGTACTACGGAGGCACGGCCACGCTGCTCGTCGATGGAAGCGTTCTCGTGGTCAGCGGGGGCCTCGGCGGGACGGCGGAGCGCTACGTGATCACGGAGCCACTGTAGACCCCGCGACGCCTTTTCTGGGCTTCGCTTCGCTTCATCGGCCCGTGCAGCACTCGCGATCCATGGGCACCAGGATCCGTGCGCCGTGGGAAGCCCTCATTCTTTCGAGTAGACCGCCCTCGCTTTTGACTCCGCTACCCCCAGCGCGCATCGTCACTGCGAAATGGAACAGGACGACCCAGCGCCCGAGTCGATCGAGCTCGTCATCGAACGAGGCAACCCGAAAGAGCTCGAGGAGCACCTGGAGTCTCTTCCGCCCGAAGAGCTCGGCTACGTGATGCGAAGGCTCGATCCGGAAAGCATCTCGCGCTTGATGGAGGTGCTGTCCGAATCCAATCCCGAGCTCGCCCGAAGCTTGATGGAGCACCTGGTCGACGCGGAAGCCGCGAGCTTGATCAGCTTGCTGCCGCCAGCTGCAGCGGCCGCGATCGTGGAGGTGATGGATTCGGATGATCGCGCCGACGTTTTTTCGCGGTTGGAAGACGTGCAAACCCAGGACGACATCCTTTCACGGCTCGACCCCCAAGATGCCGATGACCTGCGCCACCTCGTCGCCTATGCGCCGGACACCGCCGGCGGTTTGATGATCACCGAGTATCTCGCTCATCGGAGCGACGAGAGCATTGCGGCGGTCCTCTCCAACCTCAGAGAAAACGCCAGTGATTACGTGCGCTACGATGTACAATACCTCTACGTCGTCGAAAGCTCGGGGGAGCTTTCGGGGGTGATTCGGCTGAGGGATCTGGTGTTGAGCTCGGGGGAGCTTCCGCTGGCCGCTATCGCGATTCGCAATCCAGCGTGTGTGCGAGCAAAAGACGGGTTGCAACAGCTCGAGGCGTTCTTCGACGACCACGCTTTCTTCGCCGCGCCCGTGATCAACGATGACGGTGTGTTGGTTGGTGTCGTTCGGCGCGCTGCTGTCGAAGAGGCTCGCGCAGAGCACGCTGGCCGAGCTCTGATGGCCTTCGGCGGCATCATCGGCGGAGACGAGCTCCGGTCGATGCCGACGAAGACTCGCATTGGCAGACGCCTGATGTTTCTGTGCCCGAACATCCTGTTGAACCTGATCGCCGCCAGCGTCGTGGCAGTGTACGAGCCGACGATTGCTGCGGTCACCGCCCTCGCCATCTTCCTGCCCATGCTCAGCGACATGAGCGGCTGCGCGGGGAACCAGGCCGTGGCGGTCAGCATTCGCGAGCTCTCCTTGGGAGTTTTGAAGCCTCGGGACCTCCGGCACGCGCTCAGCAAGGAAGTGGGCGTGGGCGTGGTCAACGGGATCGTTCTCGGGTCATTGATCGGACTGATTGCCTGGGTCATGCGAGGACATGAATGGCCGCTCATCGGTGTGGTGGTTGGCGGCGCGATGTGTATCAACTCGATCGTGGCCGTGACCATCGGGGGCACGGTGCCACTCTTGCTGAAGCGAGTGGGCGTCGATCCGGCGCTCGCAGCGAGTCCGATCCTGACGACTTTTACCGATCTTTGCGGGTTCTTTCTGACTCTCCGCCTCGCGACCGCCGTGCTCTTGTGACGAAGGAAAGGTCACCCTCGACACGCGCGGCGTTCCTGACATAGGTCAGGCGATGACCAAGTCGAAAGCGAGCTCCGATGGCTTCAACTCCCTCGGCCTGTCTGCCGAGCTGGTGAAGACTCTCGGAGCACTCGGCTACGAGGAGCCGACCCCGATCCAACGCCAAGCCATCCCTCCGCTCATGGAGGGGCGCGACTTGATGGGGCAAGCAGCTACGGGGACGGGGAAGACGGCTGCGTTCGCGCTTCCGATACTCGAGCGCCTCGCCGAGCTGGGTCAGGACCGCCAAAAGCCCTCGGCTCTGATCCTGGTGCCGACCCGCGAGCTCGCGATGCAGGTTGCCGAAGCCGTGCATCGCTACGGTCGCTCGCTGCCCGCAACCGTGCTCCCGATCTACGGCGGGCAGGCCTACGGACCTCAGCTTCGAGCGCTGGAACGCGGCGTCGACGTGGTGGTAGCGACGCCGGGCCGCGCGCTCGATCACGTACGCCGGGGAACGCTGATTCTGGAACAGATCGCCGTCGTCGTACTCGATGAAGCCGACGAGATGCTCGACATGGGCTTTGCGGAGGACATCGAGACGCTCCTCGGCGCCACGCCAAAGACCCGTCAGACCGTGCTCTTCTCGGCCACGCTGCCGCCGCGCATCAACGGCATTTCCAAACGCTATCTCACGAATCCGGTTCGAATCGAAATCGAAGGGAAGCTGGCAAAGGGCCAGACACCGAAGGTTCGACAGCGTGCGTACATCGTGCAACGCGGCTACAAGCCGGCAACGCTCAGTCGCGTGCTCGATGTCGAGAGCCCGAGCAAGGTCCTGATCTTCTGTCGCACACGCACCGAAGTGGACACGCTGGCTGAAACCCTGCGGGGGCGGGGGTACCGCGCGGAGGCGCTGCACGGCGGGCTGAATCAGCGAGATCGGGATCGAGTTTTGCAAAAGCTGCGCCGTGGAACCGCCGACATGGTCGTTGCCACCGACGTCGCCGCGCGCGGGCTCGACATCGAGGAGCTTTCCCACGTCGTCAACTACGATGCCCCGCCGGCGGCGGATGCGTACACGCACCGCATCGGGAGGGTGGGCCGAGCCGGTCGGGAAGGCGTTGCGATCACGCTCGTGGAGCCCCGCGAGCACCGCCTGCTCCGAGAATTCGAGCGAGTCACTCACCAAAAGATCGAAATTGCGCAGGTTCCCACGGTCGCCGATCTTCGTGCGCGCCGCTTGGAGCTCACCCGCGCGTCGTTTCGCGAGACCCTCTTGGCCGGGGATCTGGACGGATTTCGTGTCGTCGTCGAAACGCTGGCCGAGGAGTTCGATCCATTCGACATCGCGGTCGCCGGCGTGAAGCTCGCCCACCAAGCGAGCGGTGGAGACCAGGAGTCGCACGAAGAGATCCCGCCTGCGCGAGTGATGGAGCGCGAGCGCCCGCCCAAGCGGGGAGCCCGCCTCAGCCGCGAACCACAACGCCGACCCGGCGCAGGAATGTTGCGGCTCTACATCGGTCTCGGTCGCCACGCGGGTGTGCGTCCCGCGGATCTGGTGGGTGCGATCGCTGGCGAAGCCGGCATCAGCGGGCGGTCGATCGGAGCCATCGAGATCTCCGATCGCTTCTCGCTGGTGGAAGTGCCCAGTGACGCAGCCGAGACCATCATCGGCGCGCTCAAGGCCGCGCGCATCAAAGGCAAGAAGGTCGTCGTCCGTCCGGACCGACAACAGGATCGATGACTCGTCTTCCCATCGCCTCAGCAATGAATCCGGGGCAAAGCTCGACCGACTCGTCCGGCAAGAATCCGGGCTAAACTAGGCCTCTCATGACCCGAGATGCCCCCGAGCTCCAGCTTCTTGGCGAGATCGCCAGCGGCGGCATGGGCTATGTCGAGCTCGGGCGATTTCGGGACGAGATCGGCGAACGTCTGGTCGCGGTCAAGCGCATGCACCCTGAGTACGCGAAGGACCCGGACTTCGTTCACATGTTCCGTGACGAGATCTGGCTCACGGGTGCGGTGAGCCATCAGTCGGTCGTGCAGCTCATCGGGTGGGGCGAGGACGCACTCGGTCCGTACCTGATCATGGAATACGTCGAGGGCGTGGCCTTCGGGCACGCTTTCGAGGAAGGACACTTCGCCGGCGAACCGATGCCCGAAGAGCTCGTGGCTTGGGTCGCAGCGCGCGCAGGGGAGGGTCTGTTCGCAGCGCACACGCTCCGAGACACGACCAGCGGTCGACCTCTCGAAATCGTTCACCGCGACATCACGCCTTCGAACGTTCTCATCGGATTCGACGGAAGCGTGAAGATCACGGATTTCGGAATTGCCAAAGCCACGGTGCGAAGCTCCTACACCCGGACTGGCATCCTGAAGGGAAAGATCGCGTACATGTCGCCGGAGTACGCGGCACGACGCCTCGGGGACGCCAAGAGCGACCTGTATTCTCTGGGCATCGTGATGTTCGAAGCGCTGTCCGGGGACGTGCCCTTCCAAGCTCGAGGCGATCTGGAGCTCTTGAAGCTGGTTGCCTATGCTGCGCCTCCGCCGCTGCGTTCGGTGGCGCCCGGCGTGGATCCGGAGCTCGCCGCGATTGTCGATCGGCTTCTGTCGAAGGATCCGGCGCGACGCTTTTCCGATGGCAAGACTCTCGCCGCCGAGCTCGACGCTTGGGGACGGTCGCGGGGTGTCGATCCGAACCGCACCCGCGCCGAGCTGGCAGCGTACGCGCGGCGACACGGCAGTGGACGACGCGAAGAGCTCCGCCGATTGAGCGATGAATCGGCGCCCAGCAGACGAGCGGCCCCAGAGCGCCGGCTGGACACAGCAACCTTCACCTTGTTCGAGCCACGGCCCGCGGTGGTCGAGAGCGAACGACCCGGGACTCGTCGCCTCGCGACGAGCGAAGCTCCCCCGCCGTTCGCTTCGGTACCCAAAACTCGTCAGGTCGGAATGAGCGATGCGCCACCTGCGCCGATCCTCGACAGCGTTCCGAGCATGCCGAAAGCCCCGGCGCTTCCGAGCTTCGATGCTCCCAGCGATTCGAGCCCTCATTCGAGCGATCGCGCATCCGTTCCGTCCGTCGTACCCCCGGCGCCGCCGCGGGTCGCCGAGCCCGCTGACAACCATCGCGCCCTGTTGGTGATCGCCTCGCTGGTGGACTCATCGGGATTCGGGGCGAGCATCGTGCTGGCAATGCCGAGCCGTGCGCCAACGCCATCCGCCGACCCCATGCCCCCCCCGCCCCCGGCGGTCACCGTCGTCCCCGCATCCACCCCGGTCGCCGCGCCGGTCGAAACGTTGGTTCCCGAAGCATTCCCCGTCGAGACCGCGGAGCCGGTGGCGTCAGAAGAGGCCGAGCCGCCGAGAAAGCCCCCCCGAGCTGGCACCAAACGGCGTCCGCCAGGTATCGTCACGGGCACGAAGCGGAGCCTTCCCTGTACGCCCGATCGATTCGACTACCCGGCTTGCTTGAAGCACTGAGCTTGTCCCTCGCGCTTTGTCTGACCTCCGAGATCGCAGCCGCCCAAAGCTTCACCTGCCCCGCAGAAGTCTCTCAGGACGAGCGCGAGAAGAAGGCCCGAGAGCTGTTCGACGAGGCGCTCCGGAGAGAGCCTGCCGATCCCCGCGGAGCGCTGGAAATCCTGAACTGCGCCCGACGCTTCGCCGACAAACCCGCCGTGTCCCTCCGCATCGGCACGATCGCCGAACGGCTGGGCAAGTTCGATCTCGCCATCGAAGCGCTCGAGCGCTACCTCCGCCTCGCCGGTGACGCGGCCCCCGACCGCGTTCCCATGCGCAAGCACATCGAGTCGCTCCGGGAAAAACTCGAAGAGTCCCAGGAAGCGAGTAGCTCGGTCTTGCCTCCACTTCCCAAGGACGAACCCAAGGAGCGATCGCCGGTCCCGGGCTACCTGGTCGCCGGCGGGGGCGGTGCGCTCTTGGTAGTGGGCGGCGTACTCCTCTACTCCGCCAAGAAACGCAGCGACGACGTACACGACATTCCGCCTGGCACGACCTACTGGAACAGCTCGGATGCCAAAGGCGAAATCGACGGGGCCAAGCGCCAACAGACGGTCGGTTTCATCGTGCTCGGCGCTGGCGCTGTCGCCGGCGCCATCGGCGCGTACCTGATTGACGACGCCAAATCACCGGTCACTGCCAGCGCGGTGGTGGGCAAACGCTCGGCGCAGGGCTCGGTGCGCTTTGCGTTCTAGCTGGATGGTCGCCGCATGCATCGCTATCGGGTGCGGCGGCAGAGCGGGCCAAGAGCAAGAAGCCACGCCGGCCACGTCCGTCGCTCCGCCTCCCAAAGCGAGCACATCGAGCTCTCCGCCTCCTCCCCGAGCGCCGGAGGCGGAAAAGCTGAGTGCCGATGCCGCGGGCAAGCAGTTTTTCGAGGCCATGTTCATGAAGAACCGTGCGGGTTTGCAACAGCTCACGCTCAGCTATGACGAGCTCTCGAGCATCAGCAACCGTGCTCCTCCGCGCGAACAGTACGAAGACGACGTTGCGAGATTCCTCGATTCGTTGATTCGCGAAGCGTCCGAGGCGGACGCTCCCGTAGAAGTCGTCGGCGTGAAGGTCGAATCCGAGGAGACGCTCCTCGCCTCCGAAAACGGAAAATTGAAGCGCGATCTACCCGTGGCCCGCGTCCGGCCCATCCTGAGAATTCAGGGAAAAACTCGTACCGGCCTCGGCTTTTTGTTCGTGGATGCGGGTTCCGGCTTCCGGCTTTCGATCCGAAATTGAGCGTTCCACCCCAGTCGGGTTTATCGTCGAGTGATGGCGACACCGGCTCTCAATCTATTCGCAATCTGCGCCAGCATCATCGGACTCCATCTGCTCGCTCTCGCGTTCTGGACCGGCACGGTCCGCGCGATGCGCAAGACCTTCGTCAACGCAGAGGACGCGAAGGCCTTCAAGGCGGACAAAAGCGCCGACGCGGAGCATCCCGACGTGGCTCGCGTGAAGCGCGCCCACCAGAACGCCCTCGAGAATGCCGTTCCGTTCTTCGCGATCGGCTACTTGTACGCAATGCAGGGTCCGACCAAGGACGGAGCGATCATCTATTTCGGAGTGTTCACGGCCGCGCGTATCTTGCACTCCGTGTTCTACCTGTGGGGGCGGCAACCGTTCCGGACGATGATGTTCGCGATCGGTGCCCTGGCGACCATTGGTATGGGCGTCCACGTGCTGATGCACGCGTCCTGAATCGGTGCGGCGGGCGCACCAATCGGGAGCGTCTCGGCGGAACCTGGTACGAAATCTCGGCGCTTTTCCCCTGGCACGCGGCTCGCAACGTCGCGTGTGGAGGCGATGAGCATGACGATGAACATTCGATTTTGGGGAGTGCGCGGCAGCATTGCGTCTCCCGGTCCGGACACCGCCGGTGTAGGTGGCAACACGAGCTCCGTCGAGCTGGTCTGCGGCGAGACCACCGAATCCTGCTCGATGCGGGTACCGGCATTCGAGCACTGGGTGACGCGCTGATGAAGCACGGGCCCGGTGGAAGCGACGTTGCTTCTTTCGCACCACCACTGGGACCACATCCAGGGCCTCCCGTTCTTCGTCCCGATCTACCTGCCGTCCACTCGCCTGACCGTCGTTGGCCCTCAGACGGAGCGGCACTCCATGCACGACGTGCTCGAGCACCAGATGACCGCTCCGGTGTTTCCGGTACGGCTCGACGAAGTGCCTTGTGCCGCTCGAGACTCGCGAGGTCAAAGGCGGCGATCGGCTCGGCATGGGAGACGTCGAGATCACGGTCGCAAAGGGCAACCATCCGGGTGGCGCTCTCGCGTATCGCATCGAATACGCGGGCCGGAGCGTCGTGTATGCCACCGATACCGAGCACTACTCGTGCGTGGATCCGACGCTGCTCGGGCTGGCGGCCAACGCGGACGTGCTGATCTACGACTCCCAGTACACGCCTGCGGAATACCGAGGCGATGGTGGGCCATCCAAAGTCGGCTGGGGACACTCCACCTACGAGGATGGAGCCAAGCTGGCGAGGGCAGCCAACGTGGGCCGCTACGTGCTCTTCCATCACGATCCGAAGCGTACCGACGATGCTGTCGCCGACCTCGAGCGACGAGCGCAGTCCCTCTTCCCAGACTCCGTGGCAGCCCGCGAAGGAATGCTGATCGAGCTGGGCGCGCGAGCGCGGGCTGCGTGAGGTCCGTCCGTGGGGCCGAGGGCGGCCCACGGGGACGCGGCGCTGAGTGGACCGGCCGAGCCAGGCTACTCTCGCCCAGGTTCCGCCGCTCATGTCGCGCCTGTCGCTCCTGGTCGATCTCGCCTCACTGCTCGCGCGAGAGGTCGATCTCGATACGCTCCTGACAGCTGCCTGCGAGCGAATGAGCGAAGCGCTACGCGCTGATCGCGCCACCATCTGGCTGGTCGATGCCGAGAGCGGCGAGCTCGTCACCCGGGTGGCGCTCTTGCCCGAGCTCCCGAGCTGCGTCAGCCGCTCGATCGCGGGATTGCCGGCCACGTGGCTCGAACCGGCGATACCCAACGCGTCGACGACGCAACCGCAGGATCCCCGCTTCGATCCCAGCGCCGATCGCATCACTGGCTACACCACGCGCAGCATGCTCGTGGCAGCCATTCGCGAGAACACTCGAGCTCCCGTCCGGGGGGTGGTGCAGGTTCTCAATCGCGAAGGCGGCCCCTTCGACGCCGACGATCAGAGCTACCTCGAAGCGCTGTCCCAGCAGCTCGCCCGGGCTCTCGCCCTCACGACCCTCCGTGCCGCGGACGAATCGGGCCCGGGTCTCGTTCTCCGCGGTCCGTTCAACCGCATCATTGGCCGTAGCCCGGCGATGAAGAAGGTGTACGAACGCATCGCTCTCGCGCGCTGGAACGGACGCCACCGTGCTCCTGTCGCGGCGAGACGGGAACGGGCAAGGGCCTGTTCGCCCGCGCCATCCACGTGAACTCGCCCCGCCAAGGGGGACCGTTCGTCACGGTCGATTGCACGACGCTTCCCGCCCAGCTCGTCGAAAGCGAGCTCTTCGGTCACGAGCGCGGAGCGTTCACCGGTGCCGAGCGACGCGTGCGCGGCAAGGTCGAGCTCGCCCACGAAGGAACGCTGTTCCTCGACGAGATCGGCGAGCTGCCCGCCGAGATGCAGGGGAAGCTCCTGCGCTTCCTGCAAGACCGAACCTTCGAGCGAGTGGGCGGTCGGGAGACGCTGAAGGCGGACGCGCGCGTGATCTGCGCCACGCACCGCGATCTGAAGCAGCTCGTCGCGGAGGGCCGCTTCCGAGAAGATCTCTACTTCCGCGTGCGGGTCGTTCAGATCGAGGTGCCTCCGCTCCGCGAGCGAGGTGCGGACGAAATCGAAATACTCGCGCGCCATTTCGCCGAGCTGTATGCCGAGCGCTACGGCCGTCCGGTCCCGGTCTTCGAGCAAGACGCCCTCGACGCGTTCCGGACTCATCACTGGCCCGGCAACGTTCGCGAGCTCGAGCACTGGGTGGAGAGCGCCGTGGTGCTCTCCCCGGACGGTCACATCGCCGAGGAGCTCCTGCCTCAATCGCGCCGCACTCCGGACGACTCGTCGGCGAGAGGACGGTCCGATGCCTTTGGGACTCACGCTGGAAGAAGCTTCACGCCGCTACATCCGCGCGACGGTCGACGCTTGCGACGGCAACAAGACGGAGGCCGCCCGGCGCCTGGGCGTGGGGCGAAACACCGTCGGGCGCGCACTGAAGGGTTGAGGTTCAGAGACATCGAGCCCGTCGAGTTGGGATCTAGTGCTTGTCGAGGCGAGACTTCAGCGCGGCGAGCTCTTCCTCGATCGCCTGAGCTTCTTCAGCGGCAGACGCCTTCGGAAGCGGCTCGACATCAATCACTCGAGCCTTTTGCTTGGGAGCCGCAAGCTTCGGCTCGGCGACGCTTGCCTCCTGGGCTCTGCGGCGCCACTTGCGCCAGCGATAGCGACCGTACAGCGCCGCGAGCCCGACGAGCCCGAGCAGGAAGAACCACTGCCAGTAGCTCACCGCCAATCCGATCACGCCGAGGACCAGCAAGAGCCCAACCAAACCCAGGGCGATGATCTTGGTCCGCTTGCGCTTGGCGAGCGCGGTCTGCTCGGCCTTGCGCCGCTCACGCTCCTCGTCGCTCGTCAACGCGTCGTCAAGGGCACGCTCGGCCGCTTCTTTCGCCGCCGCGAAGGCTGCCTTCGTTGCGAGGGCGTTGGCGCTCTTCTTCAAATCGGCCATTGCCTGAGGTCACTACCCTCGCAGCGAAAGCGCCGCTCAAATGAGCGACTTCAGATCGAGCATCTCTCCGACATCCGGCATCAAAACCAGCTCGACGCGGCGGTTCTGCTGGCGGCCGTCGTCGGTGGTGTTGGGTGCGATGGGATCGGTGTCCCCATACCCCGCGGCATGCAGGTGACTGGCATCCATCCCGCCACCGCCACCCTTCGTGGTCGTCGGAGCCACCAGGTACAGGAGCACCTGACGGGCTCGCATCACGGAAAGACCCCAGTTGTCGCCAAAGGGCCCGCCTTTGAGTGGCTTGTTGTCCGTGTGACCGGCCACCTGAAGGTAGCGTTGGGAAAGCTGCTGGTCGTTGCGGATCACGTCCGCCACGGCGTCGAGCACCTTCTTGCCCTGGTCTTTGAGGTCGTCCTTGCCCGAGGCGAACAGGACGTCGCCCGGCAAACGAATGACCATTCGGTTTCTCCGGATCTCGACCTTGAGACCGAGGTTCGTCAGCTTCTGCAGCTTGGTCCGCAGGAGGTCGAAGCGACTCTTGATCGCCTCGAGCTGCGCCGCACGCTGCTTGTACTCGTCGAGGGCCTTTCGGAGTTGGTCGAGCCGTGAGCTCAGCTCCTCTTTTTCCGAACCGGTCTGCTTGAGCTGTTGACTCAACGTGTCGAGGTTGAGGCCCATCTCCTGAAGCTGTTCGGTGAGATCCGCCACACGCTTCTGGGTGCGATCGAGCTCCGCCTGGACCTCGGCATGGGCCTTCTTCTCGTTCTTGAATTGGCCATCGAGCTGGCCGTACTTGGCGAGCTGCGCTTGCCATTCGTCTTCCGAATGACCGCAACCAGGCAGGAGCACGACGATCGAAAGCAGGACAGCGATGAGGACGCTACGAACCACGAATGACCTCCAATTTCGGTCGAAAGCTCGCGGGAGCGGGGCCGACTGTCAAGAGCCTCTCGCCGTCCGGGCAAAAGTCGGGAGCCTCGCGCGTCTTTGTCCGGTCACATTCGGCCGCCTCCGCCGATGTACAGCAAAACTTCAGCCGTGGTCGCGCGTCCAAACGAGCGACTCGCGGAACACGGGAGGCTGCCTCGCATGCCGAAGGCGCGTTGGATTCGTATTGCCAAAGCCCTGACTCTTTTGCTCGCCGCGGCCACGATCATGGTTGGGATTGGGCGACTCTCGAGGCGGGCCATGGTCCCCGAACGGGAGAACGGACCGGAGCTGACGCTCCTCGACGAGATGGAATTGCTCGACACCGGGGAGGAGAAACTTCACATCGGCCCCGCCGAAGTCATCGGCAACCTGGCCGTGTTCCCGATTTTCACCAAGGAGCAGCACGATTCTCGGGCCGCTGATTTCCCTCCAGACAGCTCTGGCGAGCAAGACCGCAGAGGTGCGGGAGCGAGGCGCGGACGACCTGGATGAAGGCAGTGGGGCCAGCGTCAATCAGCTGGTGATCCAGAACAAAGGCAAGGTTCCGATCTACGTACTGGCCGGGACCATCGTGAAGGGCGGAAATCAAGACCGTCAGATTGCTCAAGACTTCATCGTTGCCGCGAACACCACGACCTCGGTCGACGCATTCTGCGTCGAGCACGGCCGCTGGACGGCGACTCGCGAAGGCGTGACGACCGGCGGAAAATTCGAGGCTCTCGGACAACTTGCCACCTCGAAGGTCCGAGCCGCAGGGCAATACGAGCGCAATCAGGTCGGTGTTTGGGACGAGGTCGGCAAGGTCAACGCCAAGAGCGGAAAGGATGCTCCGTCGGGAACACTCCTCGCCACTGTCGACGACAAGGACCTCGTGGAGCGTCGAACCCACCTCGCTCAGGAGATCGACCGGCGCCTGGCCAAGACGAACCCAAACCGGGCAGTGGTCGGCATCGCGTACGCGGTGGGAGCCCAGGTCAAGGGCGTCCGTTGGTTTGCCAATCATCAACTATTCGAAACCTTTCGCGAGATCCTCACCAGCACCGCTGCGATGGACTCGCTCTCCGTCGTAAACGGCTCGAAGCTCCCAGCGCCCGCCCCGGCCGCCATCGCGAGGTTCGTCAAGGATGTCGAGCGGGCGAGCGCCGAGGAACGCGCAACGCCGGCCGAGAATGTGAACGAATACAAAAAGGGCAAGAACGGCTACGGCTCGTCGACGAAGCTCAAGGCATCTTCCAAGGCGAAAGCTCGCGCTGTGAGCAAGGACTACCTGGTCTACTGACGCTGGCGCTCCACCGGCACTGATTCCAGTTCTGTTGCAATTTCGGCGACTTGACGCATCTCGTCATTGGAGCTACTCCGCCTCTGGCGGGTAGGAGATTGTCCTACTTTGGACTTCATCCACGTACCCGTCCGAGGCAATCCCATGACCAAGCTTTCTTTCTCCGTCGTCGCCGCTCTCGTTCCTCTCTTCGTCGGATGCGGAGCCGCAACCGAAGCACCGGCTCCGCCAGCGCCGAGCGAATTCGATCAGGCGACAGCCGATGAGCTCGACCAGGGCAGCTACTTCATCGTGACCCGACAGGACACGAGGAAGTGCATGTACCCGATCTGCGGCGGATGGTTCGTCAAACGCGTGAATCACTTGTTCACCAAGTGTGCGAACGGCCAGTGGGGGCTCGAGTGTCACGTAGTGGATCTCGATCTCTCCGCACTCGGGCTGAGCGACGACGAAGCGGCCTCGTTTCGGAACGACAGCTTCGGCCAGGCTCACGGTCTCGTGCGTGGCACGCTGACGCAAATCGACAACGCGGACACGCTCCTGGCGAGCGAAGCCTGGTCGGGTGCAGCAGTCACCGAGCCCCACGGTGGATTCTATCGGGTGAACGACAGCGGCATCGTGTGCATCACCTATCCCTGCCCGAGCCTCACGGAGTCGTTCCTCAACTCGAGCATTGCATTCCAGCTGGACGGGCTCGATCTCGCTTATTCCGGCGCCAAAGACGACCTCGTGCAAGCGGGCTACGAACAAGTCCTGCTCCCCGCGGGTACGATCGTCGCCGGCTACCACAACAAGATCAAAGGTCCGGGCGGTATCGGCTGGAATCTCAAGGCGAGAGAGTTCTATCTCCCGGTAGCGCCGGCCACACCGGTCTGCGGGACGGTGTACATCGCGCCGCCGGACACGACTTCACCCACGTTCTACGCGAAGAACTTCGATTCGCAGGCCGAAGCCTGGTCGTGGATGATGGAGAATTTCCCGAACGGCCAAGGCGCGAACGTGCGAGATGGTGCGTGCGACGAGCCGAAGCCTTGCATCGAGATTTACAAGCCGGTCTGTGGCGTCATCAAGGACTCGAAACCCGAGACCTATTCGAACTCGTGCTTCTTCGAAGGCGCGATCACGGCAGATGCCGGCGCGGATGGGGAGAGCAAGGGCTTTTACAATCCCGGCGCCTGCGAGAGCTCCTGCGACTACTCCGATTCGAGCAAGAGCTACCTCTCCCAAGATCCCGAGCAGTGCAAGGTGATGAAGTTTGCGTGCGCGAGTGGGGAGCAGCCCTTCTTCGACGAGTGCGGCTGCGGCTGCACCTCCTCGTAGGTCGGCCGGCAGAGATCACGTCACCTCGGTCCCGGTTGGCTCACACTGCGCCAATCCCAGGCCAAAAATTGTCGCTATTTTCCCTGGGGCGCTCGTTGGAACGCACGTTGCAGGTTCGTGCGCCTCATGCGAATTACCACCTACGGCTTACGCACTCAGATCTTGGCCATGCTCGCCACCGGCACCCTGCTCACCGTGGGGTGCGGCGGAGATAGCTCGAGTGATGACAACACCGGCGGCTCCGGCACCGGGGCGAGCGGAGGCACTGGCGCAACCGGCGGCGGCACGGGGGCTACCGGCGGAACCGGTGCGACGGGCTCGACGGGCGGCACCGGGGCTACTGGCGGGACCGGAGCCACGGGTGGCAATGCCGGTGCGGGCGGCGTCGCGGGAAGCGGTGGCGTCGCGGGAAGCGGTGGCGCGGCCGGCAGCGCGGGAGCCGGCGGGAGCGCTGGCGCAGCGGGGGGCGGCGGTCTGGTAACGAAGGGAACCGTCGACTGCAACAGCTGCGGAAGCTGGGAGTCGTGCTGGCCAAAAGGTAGCGTCCCCCTCGTCCCGAATGCTCCGACCGAAACGGGCTGCCCGTCGATCGGGTACGTCGACATGTCGGTTTACCCGCATTGCAACGGCGCCGCGTATTTGAGCTCTGGACCCACCGAAGATGGAGGCCTGTGCTGTTACACGACAGGGACTTGCATCAGTCGGTCGTCCTCTCGTGGTCGCGGGCGAGATCCGCACCGCACCCAGTGTGCGCCGGCGCGATTGGGCCGCCGGGATCGAGCTTCGGGTGGAGCACATCGACGCCAACACCCGCGCGCGGATCGCTGCGGAGTGGCTGAGCGACGCGCGGTTCGAGCACGCGTCGGTCGCGGCATTCGCGCGGCTCACTCTGGAGCTCCTGGCTCTCGGAGCGCCGCCGGATCTCGGTCTGCGCGGCGCAAGAGTCCGCGCTCGACGAGATCGAGCACGCGAAGCTCTGTTACGGCGTGGCCGCCAAGGTGGGAGGCGAGGCGTTCGGTCCCGGTGCGTTGCCCGTGTCGGGAGCGCTGGGCGAGGTCAGCCTCGAGGAGCTGGCGCGCTCCACGTTCGAGGAAGGATGCGTCGGGGAAACCGTGGCCGCGCTGGTAGCGGCCGCCCAGGCCCGGGCCGCCAGGAGCGGTGAGGTCTCGGAAGTGCTCGAGCGAATTGCCGAGGACGAATCCCGCCATGCGTCATTCGCATGGCGCGTGGTTCGCTGGGCGCTGTCGGTGGGTGGAAGCTCCGTAGCGAAGGTGATCGAGCAGAGCTTCGCTCGCATCTCGACGGAAACCGCCGTGCCCGCGTCTTCGGGCATCCCCGTCGACCGGACGGTGCTGCGCGCGTTCGGCCGGCTGGATTCGGACGAGACTCAGCGCATTCGCGCGGAGGCCATTCGAGACGTGATCACGCCATGCCTCTCCGCTCTGTTTGGACGGGACGTTCAGGCCGCTGCCTGATCAGTGAATCGACCAGCGCGGATTGTCGCGCTGGATGTCGAAGTGGAAATGCGTGCGGTGCGCGGCGTTGAAGCTCGGCGTGAGCAGATGCTGAAAGATTCCGTGGCGAGCCACGTCACACACGATGTTCCTGAGTAGGATCGATTCCTCCGTCGGGTCGTTCATGACCGCGCTCGGACCGCACACGGGATCACCGATTGCGGCATGCCATTCGTTTTCGGCGGTCAAAATGCGACCGTCGGCGAGCTCGAGGGACGTGATGTCGACCGCCAGCCCGTAAGCGTGCTGGCTACGCTTCTTCGAGCCGGGCAAGTGCGCCTGGGGGCGATACACGTTGTCCACGCGCACACTCACCACGTCGTGGGTGGTGAGCAGGCTCCCGAGCTCGTCGAGGGCCAACGCGAGACGGCACTCCACCAGGCCGAACTTGCTCGGAGCATGGGGCGCGACGAATCGAACCCCGTGAAACGCTCCGACGATTCGAAGGGGCGTCGCAATGTGCTTGGGGGAAGCCTTCGCCGGCTTCACGTCGAGGCCCCGGGCCTTGGTCTCCGCACGGCAGCGAGACCCCGACAGGTTCCCGAAACGACGCGCGGGGGAAGAAGCGGGGAGCGTTGGCTCGGGCACCGGGTCGTGGAACGGATAGTGGGCTCTCGGCTCGCTCGCGTCCGCCAGAGCTGCCGCATCCGATCCGCCGGCGTCGGGCGCCTCTTCCAGCGGCTGCTCCACGACTTCTGGCGATGCATCGATCTCGACGCGGTCCTCAGGCCACGCAGCCGGCAGAGGCGGGGGGGCCGCACGATCCACGGGAGGGCTCGCGCAGCCAAAGAGAACCGCGCAAAATCCCAGACCGGAGAGTCGAGACACTATTCGTCGGAGTCGACTTCGAGCTGATTCAGAAGCTCGTCAGCCTGATTCGCGTCGAGCTCCAGAGCGTCCGCCAACGAGTTGATGAGCTCGTTTTCTTCGTCTTTGATCTCTTCGTCCGCAAATGCGATCGCGGAGGCGAGGGAGAAGGCGGCGTCCGCGAGCGCGCGGTCCTCTTTGAGGACGGGCGCGATGGCGGCGAGCCGCTTGTCGATCCCCTCCTTGGCCAGCTCGTCGCAATGCTCGAAAAGCTTCTGGATGTGAACGGTACGAACTGCACCATCAGTGAGCCCACGAACGGCGCCGCGCAGAACTTCCCGCTCGGCGTCGGCAACTTCACCGTCCACCACCACCATGAGATACATCGCCTCGAACAACGCCTCGAAGCGCTTGCGCGCGTCGGCGTCGCCCTGAAACGGATCGTCCTCGGCCGTTGCACGCATGAAATGCACGCTGGGCGGCGCGCCCACCTCGAGCAAATGGTCGCGGATGCGTTGGAGGGTCTTGGGCTTGAGCTGAATCATCCTCTTCATTTCGCAGGACGGAGCCCGCGAAGCAACCAGCCCGGGAATTTCCCGCGGATTTCGGTTTGCGCGACGCGCAACACGCGGCTCGCGGGGCCTCGATTCAGAACGTGACCTTGGCGATGAAGAACTTGTTGTTGAGCTCCGGGGTCGTGATGGCCTCGAAGGTCTTCGGCTCGCCGATCTCGCTCTTCAACGACTGAGCGCGGCCGTGCTCCGTCGTGAAGTACATCGTGGTCACGCCTTTTCCTTCTGGTCGGTGATCCAGTCCTTGAACTTCTGTCCCGAGGAGACGAACGCCGGTACCCGATTGCCGGTGTAGAAGTTCTCGCCCTTCCAGTTCATCTGGTAGGCGACGAAGGGCGGTCTGTCGGTCGACTCGCTTCTCGTAGTAGGCGAGCAACGTCTCGCGCTGCCCCCAGTGTGGCGCGCACTGAACCAGGTACACGTCGATGCCCCACAAGCACCAGACGACCGAGACGGAGAACATGGAACATCACCGCGTGGCTTCGCCGCTTGACCAGACCCACGAGCAAGCATGCGAGTGCTGAACACGACCGTGAACGCCTTGAGGATGCCGTCGAAATCGAGAGAGTCTGGGCCACGGCCGGCGGTAGTTGTAGGTGAAGAGGTGCATCAGCCGTGCTTGGCCGTCGATGTCGCCCTTGACGGTGGTGAACAGGTCGCGTCCCACGACCGCCACGACAATGGCCGCTGCGATCGCCACGTAGCGATGATCACGCCGTCGTAGGCGCGTGAGCCCTGTTGCGACGTTGCTTCCACTGCCGCATCCCCGCTCCCGGAGGGGACTGGATCGCCATCCAGGGAGCTCAGGGCCAGAACCGGTGCGTCGGGCGCTTTCGACTCTCCCGCCAGCGAAGGGGCAGGGGACTCCGACCGGCGTCCCCAAAACCGGACTGCCAGCATGCCGATGCCCGCCCCGAGCACGAGGCAAACGATGCCCAGACCCCGGGATGCTCCTGGCGGACCGTTCTCGAACACACGACCGCTGAGCGATCCCGGGAATAGCCGAAACGCGCCGTACACACAGGCGAGCGCGGAAAGCAGCATGGCGCCCAGGTAATAGGGAAGCTTCTTCCGCTCTGGCAGCTCGGTCGCATCGATGGCGCGGTCGAGCATCGCGCCCATCAGCATCGCGGTCGGCGGCACCACGGGGCAGGATGTAGTGATGGAACTTGGTCAGCGTGATGGTGAACATCCCGAAGCCCGTGATCGAACCACAGCGCCAGGAAACCACCCGCATCACCGGCCGCATCGCTGCGATCGTTTGGGCGCCGCAGCCACCAGCCGAGCCCGGCCAGGGCAAAGCCAGACCAGGGGAATAGCCCGTAGCCCGAGCTGCCACACGTAGTAGCGAAAGCTCATGTCGTCTCCGACGTTCGTGTCGTGCACGTGGACGAACGCGCGCTTGTACATGTCGTGGCCCAGCAGCCGATCCGTGAACGGCTGACCGTGGCGCATGTACATCTGCACGTACCAGGGCAGCGTCACGCATCCGACGACGAGCACCATACTGAGGAGCTCCAGACGGGTGAGATCGGTCCAGCGCCGCGTCGCCGCTACGTGAGCTCCTGCAATGAAGAGCGGAAGCACCAGCCCAGGAGCTCCCTTGCCGAGGGAGCTCAGCGCGACGAACGTCCAGGCAGCGATGAAGTAGAGCCGCCCGCGCCGGCGTTCACCGCGATTGAGCCACAAGAGCGCGCCGCTCAGGGCTCCCCAGAGCAGCGCCGCATGCCAGGGCTGGAATCATGCGATTGAGGGGCAGGACCCGGCGACACGGGTCGTTCCCCGGCAGTCCGCAATTGCCTCCCCCAGACCCGGAACATGAATTCGTCGAAGTGGGGGCGAAACCCGAAGGGCGCCTCGGAGAGCTGGAGCGTGAGATTGCGTGAGGCGAGGTAGAGGATCTGCGGCAATGCACACAGGACGACGAAGCCAAACACCACGTGCCAGAGGGACACTCGCAGCTTGAAATTTCCGAGACCGACTTCGTAGCTACCGACCTTCTCTTCGGGATCGGTATGGAAACCGAGGAGCATCAACCCCATCGCTGCACACAGCGGTGCCACGTAGGGCATGTCCGTCATCGACTGGTGCGCGATGAAATACCAATACGGCACGGTCAAGAGGACGAGGGCACCGAGCAGCCCCGCGCGCCGACCGTAGGCCTTGGCGCAGCCCTTGTAGAGCAAGTAGACGCCGACCAGCGTCAGAAGGAAGATCGGCATGCGAGCGGCCCACTCGGGCTGGGGGAAGCGGCCGTCGGCGACGCTCGCCAGCATCTGATCCGGCATGTACTTCACGCCGAGAGCCGAGAAAAAGAGCGCCTGGATCCAGAAGTCGAGGACGGGCTTCGACCAAAACCAGCCGTCTTGAGCCCACCAGAGCGAGATCCAATCGTCCCGGGCGAGCATTTCCCGGCTCACTTCGCCGTAGTGGGTTTCCCACGGATCCGACAGGGAATAGCTGCCGAGAAGCGGGAGGTAGAGCAGCGCCATCAGCACGACGAGCCAGAAGCCTTCGCGCTGGAACAGGCCGCGAGGCTTTCCGGTCTCGTCCTTCGCGAAGAGTCCGCACGACTGGAGAAAGCGGAACCCGGCGGTCACCATCCAGAGGAACGTGCCGGTGACGATCAACGCGGCGCTCACGCGGGGAAACGGCATGCCTCCCGCCACGGCCAGACGCATGGCAACGAACCACGCAACGACGCTCGTCAAGAGCTCCAGCGCGTTTCCCGAGAGCTTCTGTCGGTCCGAGCGACCGACCACGGTCCCGTCGGCGTCCCCGAACGTCCCCATCAGATCGAAGATGCCGAACGCCGACAGCAAGATCCCGCCGAGACCCACCGGGACGCTGAAGGAGAAATGACGATCCGTCGCCATGATCAAAAATGGGATCAGCGCGCCGACGATGGCCACCACGCCGCCCCGGATCCAGTTGGGGCGATTGCCCCGAGGAACGGGATCGTCGGCATCTGATTTCCGATCGTCCTCGTCTCGAGGAGGGTCAGCGGAGGACTCGGGCTTGGCCTCGGCATCCGAATTGGTTTCCGAAGCCGAGTCCGTTTCCGAAGCCGAGTCCGTTTCCGAAGCCGAGTCCGTTTCCGAAGCCGAGTCCGTTTCCGGTTCCGATTCCGGTTCCGCGTCCGAAGGCACGTCCGTTTCCGAATCCGTTTTCGGCTCGGCCTCGGGGTCTGGCTTCGATGCCGGCTTTTGCTCCGAGGCGTCGGAGTCGTCGCGGTCGGTCATCCGGACCGCTTCCTAGCAACTTTGGAGCGGTTTGCCCAACGGCTTTGGCGATCTGCCCGGAGAGGTGAACGGGAAGCCGCGGAGCGGGCACACAAGGCCGAGTGCCAGCACGAAGTCGTCGTGCTGGTTCGGCCCCCATCCACCGGCCCGAATCTCGGGCGAGGACACTCGTGCACTTTCGTTCACTCATCGCGTCCCTCCTCGTCGCGACCGCCGCCGTTGCCGACGTCACACCGCCACGGGTCGTCCGCTACGTCGAAGCCGACGCCACGACCGATCGCGATGCCGCCGTCGTTTTGGAGATCACTGTCGAAGTCGATGGCCACGTCAGCGAGGCCCGCGTCGTCGAGAGCGCGACACCGGAGCTGGATCAGGCAGCTCTCGATGCGGTGAAACGCTTCGAGCTCGAGCCCGCGCGCCGCGACGGCACGCCGGTCGCCGCGACCATCCGCTACCGCTACGTCTTCCACCCAAGACCCGCTCGCGTTCCCGTTCCCGCGCCCGCACCCGCACCTGCACCCGCACCTCCAGCCGCTCCGGTCCCGGTGCCCGATGCGGACGAGCCCGAGTACAGCGCAACTGCCGAAGTCGATGCTCCGCCGCACACAGCCGTACGGCGCTCCGTCGAATCCAAACAACTCTCCCGCGTCGCCGGGGTGCGGGGGGACGCGATTCGGGCCGTCGACATCTTGCCCGGCGTCTCGTCGGCTGCCCAAGGCGACATTCCCATCATCCGAGGAGCGGGCCAGAACGAAAGCCAGGTGTTCCTCGACGGAGTGCCGGTCCCATTGCTCTTCCACTTCACCGGGATCACGAGCTTCTTCCAGTCGCGTCTGCTCGATCGGGTCGAGCTCTACCCGGGAAATTTCTCCACCCGCTACGGCCGAGCCATCGGCGGCATCATCGACGCGAAGACCCGCAGAACGCGTCGCGATCGCTTTCACGCAATGCTCGATCTCAGCGTGATCGACAGCGCAGCGCTGGTCGAGGCACCCCTGGGCGAGCACGTGGGTTTTGCCGCTGCAGCACGCCGCAGCAATGTCGATTTCTTCTTCAAGAGCTTCGTGCCGGAGGATGCCTACTCCGTCGTCGCAGCGCCTGTTTATTGGGATTACCAGGCGATGGTCGACGCCCAGGTCGGGTCCCGAAACACGCTCAGCGTGGTCGGGTACGGAAGTCGAGACTCCATCGAGCTCGTTTTCGCCAAACCCAATGCTGAAGACCCCACGATCCGCGGGACCGTGGGCGGCAAGACCGAGTTCCATCGCGTGGGACTTCGACTCGACAGCCAGCTGTCCCGGGATGTTCGACACACCGCTTCGGTCACCGTGGGCAAGCAGGACATCGACGTCGACTTCGGACCGCTCTATCAGCGCTTGGAAGCTCTCGAGCTCTACGCTCGGAGCGACTGGGCGTTTCAGCTCTCACGGGGCGTGGAGCTCGATACCGGGCTCGACTTTTTCGGCCAGCTCGCGAACGGTCGTTATGTCGGGCCTCGCCCCAGCGGCTGGGACGACAGCGACCCCAGCGCGGGCGAATCGCCGAGCTTGATGCGCACCATCCGCGTTTCGCGAGATGGGATCCCGATCGTCGCGCCCGCCGCGTGGTTCGAGCTCGTGTTGCGACCGACCGATCGCGTCACCATCTCACCGGGCGTCCGGGTCGACTATTACGGCAATGCCAAAGCTGCCAGCGTCGATCCGCGCCTCTCGACGCGCATTTCCGTGACGCCTTCCACGGTATTGAAGGGCGGAGTCGGGCTCTTCAGCCAACCCCCCGAGTGGTATGAAGTTCTGGCCGAGGTGGGCAATCCGGCGCTTTCGCCCTACCGTGCGCTGCACCTCGGTGCGGGCGTCGAACAGAAGCTCGGCAGTGGAATCGAGGTCGGCATCGAAGGCTTCGAGAAGCGCATCTTCGATCGCGTCGTCGGCACCCCTGGCGGACGCCCTCCGTACCTCGAAAACGAGGGCGCGGGGCGCATTTTGGGCGTCGAGGTCAGCGCGAGCGTACGCCCTTCCGCCGGAACGTTCGGCTACCTCGCCTACACCCTCTCCCGAAGCGAGCGCCGGGATCGCAACGGGGATTGGTATCTCTTCGATGCCGATCACACCCACGTGGTCTCGGCCGTGTTGTCTCAGTCTTTGGGCAAGGGCTGGGAAGTGGGCGCGCGCTTTCGCTTCGTGAGCGGTGCGCCCAAAACGCCGATCGTTGCCGCCGTTTACGACGCGAACCTCGATCTGTATCGGCCCGTGTACGCCGCGGTGAACAGCGAGCGAGAGCCAGCGTTTCACCAGCTCGATCTTCGCATCGAGAAGGCTTGGCACATCTCGGATCTCACGCTGGCTGCCTATCTGGAAGTGCTGAACGCCTACAACGCGAAGAACCCCCAGGGCACGCGGTACAGCTACGACTACTCGAAGCAAGAACGCGTGAACGGTCTGCCCATCCTGCCGAACATCGGCGTGCGAGGTGAGCTGTGAAACGTCTGCTTCTACTCGTGAGCTTGTCTCTCGTTGCCTGCGACGATCCCCTGGCGGAAGCGCAACGCATCGAAAGCACGCGAGTACTCGGCGCGCGACTGGCCGCTGGAGGAGATCCGACCCGCGCTTGGCCGGCGCCAGGCGAAGCGGCAAGCCTCGAGTGGTTGGTCGCCGATCCACGCCCGGCTCCGGAGCTCGGCTGGAAGCTCGCGGTGTGCATAGCGGCACCGACTTCCCGCGGCATTCCGCTGTGCGAGGAGCCCGCTTTCATCGAGACGAGCTCAGCGGGTCTCGATGTCGTGCCGCCGCGCATCGACTTCGAGACCCCCGTAAGCGCGACTCTCGGGGAGAGGCACCAGCTCCTCGCTTACGGCGCGATCTGTTCGGACGCAGAACCCGACTTGCGCACGCCTCTCGAGCAAAGCTCCTGCGAGGGCGACCTGAGCCTGGTCGTCTTTCCCGTCGAAGTCGAGCGCGACGCTGGCAATTCCAACCCGTCGATTTCCGACGAAGTCATTCTGCTCGACGGAGTCGAGTGGGCGCCGGCGACCAACGAAAGTGACACCTGCCTTCCCGGCGATGCTGACCCGAGCCTTCCGCTGCTCCCCGCAAACGGCAAGTCCCATTCGATCCACATCCAGCTCTCGCCCGACGACCGTGAGGCCGACGAGGAGCTGTGGGTTTCCCAGTTCTCGACCCGGGGACGCCTCGATCGCCCCCTCAGCGTCGTGCCTTCGGAAGCGAGCTCCCTGTCGGTCGACACGAAGTGGGAAGCGCCGCCGTCGAGCTCGAGCGGGCACGTCGTTCGCTTCTGGTTCGTCGTTCGCGACTTGCGCGGCGGCGTTGATTGGACCGTGCGCACCGTGTGTGCGTCGTAGAGGAGATGGATCATGCGATTGGAACGAGCACTGGATGCGTTGACCCGGCTCGGAGCAACCTGGGTGCTCTGGCTGCTGATCGGTCTGAGCGTTTTGGCAGTGGCCATCATCATCGAGCGGGCCCTGTATCTCTGGTCATCGCGGGACGACCTTCTCTCGCTCGGCGCCGAGCTCCGCCGCCTTCTGGCGCGGGGCGAAACCACCCGCGCCAAGTGTCGCCTGGAAGAATCGCCGAGCTTCGAGGCACGCATCGCCGCTGCCGCCCTGGACGCCGACAGCGCTGGCATGGCGGAAGAGCGAATGCTTGCCGAAAGTCAGACGGTTCGATTCGGGATGGAACGGCGCCTGGCGTTCTTGGGCACTTTGGGAAACAACGCACCGTTCGTCGGTTTGCTCGGAACGGTGATCGGCATCGTCCGAGCCTTTCAAGCCCTCGACGCCGGCGCGGGGCAGCCGACCGCAGGGCTCATGAGCGAGCTGGGTCACGCCCTCATCGCCACCGCGGTGGGGCTTCTCGTCGCCTTGCCCGCCGTCGCCGCGTTCAACACCTTCCAGCGCATCATTCGTGCCCGGATCGGCCGCGGCGAGATCCTGGCGCGAGAAGTGCTCGCTCACTTCAAGCGCGAGACGAGGGAAGTCTAGATGGCCCAAAGCCTCCGCGACGACGAGGAAATGATCACCGGCATCAACGTCACGCCGCTGGTGGACGTGTCTCTGGTGCTGCTGGTGATTCTCATGGTCACCGCGACGTACATCGCCGCGCGCACGATCCCCATGGACCTGCCCAAGGCAGCTACCGGCGAGGCGACATCGGCGCTCCTCGTCGTCAACATCGACCGCGACGGGACGACCTGGCTCGATGGCAAGCGCATCGATCGCGAAACCCTCCGAAAGCGGGTGCGCGATGCTCACCAGCGGGCGAAGGATACGCGAGCCGTAATTGCCGCGGATGGCAGTGCGCATCATCGCTCGGTGGTGTCCGTGATCGATCTCCTGCGCCAGGAAGGCGTGAGCGAATTTGCGATCAACGTGCAGCCGGCTGAGATCGGCGATGAGGGTTGATCCCGCGGGTCACACGGGCCTCGGACTCGCTCTCAGCGTCGCATTCCACATGGGCGTGGCCGTGACCTTGCTCACGAGCTTTGCCAGAAGCGGTGCGCGCCCGCTGCCGAGCGTCGTGCGCTTCGAGATAGCTCCCCCTCCGCCGCCTCCTCCACCCCCTCCCCAAAAGCCCCTCGAGCCACGGACCCCGCGAGGACCCAAGCCCTCCGCGCTCACACCCCGGCCCCCTGCTCCCACGACAGCGACGACCTCCACGCCGCCGAAGTCGAGGGCACCGCTGGATTCTTCTGGCGTCCTCTTGGACGGCGACGGACAGGGCGCGGGGTTCGCCATTGATGCGAGACCGGTCGGCGCTCCGATCGCCACTCCGCATGTCACCGTCCCGCGACCGGTCGCGCGCCCGCTGAAGCCAACCCCGGACCCCGTCGTGGCTGCCAGTGATCTCTCGCGGCAACCCACACCTCCCGCTCTCGACGGCGCGCTTCGGAATCACTATCCCGACGCTCTGCGCGGCCGTGGCATCAGTGGTGAAGCGGTCGTCCGAGCACGCATCGACGCCGACGGTCGTGTCCGTTCGTGCAGCATGGTCTCTGAATCCGAGCCCGGTTTCGGTGCTGCCTGCCGTGGAACCCTCCTTGGGAGCCACTGGAGCGCGCCCCTCGATCGGCAGGGACGTTCGGTCGCGACCTACGTGCGCTACACGTGTCACTTCCGCGTTGAACGCTAGCGAAGCGATTGGGAACAGAGAGCGTGCTGGGTAGAGTCTTCGGGATTTCGGCGCTGATTCTGCTCCTTCTGTTAGCAGGCGGGGCCATCGCAGAGCCGAGCAGCGACACTCTAGTCGTCGAGATCGATGTCGGATCGTCGGGCCTCGATCCCGAAGCGATTCGTCGAAGATCGCTCGGGAGCTCGGGACGACCGTTTCCAGCACACCCCTCGAAGCCGCGCGGGGAACCCTGGAAGTAAAGATCACGGCTGACTACATCGACATGGAGTACTCGCCCCGAGACGGACGTCACCTCACGCGTGTGCTCGATCGTCCGAAGGACGTGTCTCGTGAGCTCGAGGTGATCGCTCTTCTCGCCGGCAACCTCGCCCGAGACGAAGCGGCCGATCTGGTCGGAGAGATCACTCCGCCCAAGCCGCAAGAACCGCTGCCACCGAAAGCACTCCCCGAGCCAAAGCCCACGCGAGCGCCCGAGCCGAGCCCGGCACCCGAGCCCGCACGCACGCTGCCCAAGAGCTTCGCGAACCTCTCCCTCTATCACCCGATCGCCATCTACCCCGACAGTCATCTGCGTCACGTCAATCTCGAGCTCGGCCTGGCCTACAGTCGCGTCGGCGAGCTTTCGGGGATCGGCTTCGCGGTGGGTGCGCTTCGCGTCGACGGGCCAGCCGATGGGTTCACTCTTGCACCCATTTGGACTTCCCTTCGCGGCGGTGCCGATGGTGCCTTCGCGACCGGTCTCTTTTCCACGAACGAGGGCCGTCTGCGAGGAGTCGAGGCATCGGGGATCTTCAACCATCGGCGAGGCAACGTCGAAGGGATCCAGGTCGCGGGCATTTTCAATCGCGCCGACGACGTGGAGGGCTTTCAAATAGCTGGGATCTTCTCCCAGGGCGGTCACGTCGGCGGCGCTCAGGCATCGGGCATCGTGAATCTCGCATCCGGTGTCGATGGCGTGGCGATCACGGGCGCCACGAACGTCGTCTCCGGGCGGGTTCGAGGTGTCGAAGCGGCGGCGGTCAACATCGGGGGAGACGTGAGCGGAGCTCAGTTTGGCGCCGTCAACGTCGCCAGCAAGCTGCGCGGTGCGTCCTTTGGTTTGGTGAACGTCGCCGAAGAAGCCGACGGCCTATCATTTGCGCCCATCAGCATCTTGTCGAAAATCGCACGCAAGCACTGCTGTTCAGCGATTCGGTTTTGATCGCGAACCTCGGCGTCAAATACAACACCGGCAGGCTCTACAGTCTGTTCACTGCTGGAGGAGATCCCGCTCCCAAGAGCGAGCAGAAAGTGGGCGGTGGAGCGGCCATCGGGGTCCACGCCTTGTCGAGCGATCACGTCTTCCTCGATTTCGATCTCCTCTACCGCTACATCGCGGTGGACCCGGCAGGGAGCACGACGGACGAGCACTCGACCGCCCTCCGAGCCATCGGGGGCTGGGATCACCTCGGCCCGGTGGGTGTGTTTGCGGGTCTCGGTGCCGAGCACCGGGTCACCACCAAGCAAGAAGCGCACCTGTACGGGGTGGTCGGAGCTCAGTTGTTCTAGGCGAAAGGATTGGACTTTTCGACATGGCCCCGAGCCGTTGAACGATACAAACGGGAGAGGGAACCAACGAGGGCATGGCGATGCAGAACGTGGAGCTCGCATATCGGGGCCTCGACGCCGAAGTCGATCCCGAAACCGAGCTGGCCGAGGGGCTGCGAGCCGGCGAGCCCTCCGCCATCGGCATCGCCTACGACCGTCATCACGCTGCGGTGCGCGCATTCACTCGGCGTCTCCTCGGGGACCCAACCGTTGCGGAAGACCTGGTCCACGACGTGTTCGTTCAGCTCCCGAAGTTGGTCGGCAGCTACCGCGGCGAGTCGTCGCTTCGCACGTTCTTGATCTCGGTCGCAGTCAACCGAGCGCGCCACTTCGTGCGGGCAGCAGCAAGACAACGAGCGATGCTCGAGCGCGCCGCGCGGGAACCAATCGGCCGCTCCGAGGATCCGGAGCATCAAGCATCGCGGCGCGAGCTGGCAGACGCTCTGTCACGCGCGCTCGAGGCGCTGCCGCTCGATCAGCGAGTTAGTTTCGTTCTGTGCGAGGTCGAACAGCGCTCGTCGACGGAGGTGGCAAGAATCGTGGGCGTGCCGGAGGGCACCGTACGCACGCGACTGTTTCATGCGCGGAAGAAGTTACGCGCCTTGCTCGAGGAGGGGCTCCGATGAGCAACGACATACTCGACCTGGCCACCCGCGCGCTGCGCGAGGAAACGGCTGATGGCGACTCCTCGTCGCGTTTCACTCGCGCTCGCATCATGGCATCACTGCACAAGACCGAGCGCCGCCGCCGATCGCGCGCGGCGTTCTTCTTGCCCATCGCTGCGGTGATGGTCGGCTCGACCGCGTTCGCAGCCTCGGGTGGGAACGTGAGCTGGCAGCGCGTCGCCCAGGCGATCGGGCTCGCAAAGCCTGATTCAGCGCCGCTGGCGGCGCCTCCCGAAGCTCCAATGCGTCGCTCCCGGGGGGCCGTGGCGGTCGCGAAGCGAGCCGAGCCCGAACCCACGCCCGAGCCGGAGCTCGAGCCGCTCGAGCCGCCGAAACCAGAAACGGTCGTCGTCACGCCCGAGACAAAGCAAGCGAGCGTGGTGGCGCCCGAGCCGAAGCAGCGACAGCCCGCGGCTTCAGCTCCCGCATCGGCAGCGCCTACCGTTGCCGATGAGCCCACCGCCGATCCGGAGCTCGAGAGCTATCGCGCGGCTCATCGACTCCACTTCGGGGGAGGAAGCCCCGCGGCGGCTCTCGCCGGGTGGGATCGCTACCTCGCTGAGTCGCCTCGAGGGCGCTTCACCTTGGAGGCCAGCTACAACCGCGCCATGTGTCTGGTGCGTCTCGGTCGAAACGGCGAAGCCAGGCGTGCGCTCGAGCCGTTCGCTGACGGCAAGTATGGCAGTTATCGACAGGTCAGCGCGAAACGACTGCTCGACGCTCTGCACTGAGCAAAGTCAAGCGCCCACCACACGGAGGATCCCTGCCGCATCGGGCGCTTCCTCCTTGAGAGCCGTGATGCGACGCCCGAGATCTTCGCGCGCCTGACTGAGCTCGCGCCCCGATGTCGTACACACGATGATACGCGGAAGCACGGCGCCCGTGTCGGCGCCAAATCGTCGATGGAAGCGCTCGACCCACGCGTACCGAAAGGTTTCGAGCAACCCCGCGAGACCCTCTTGACCGGGCGGTGCCACGAGCAAGAATTCGTCGCCGCCGTCGCGAATGGATCCCACCCCACTGATTTCCCGAAGCGCGCTGGCAAGCTCGGCAAGAACGTCGTCTCCTGCGTCCTGACCGTGCTCGTTGTTGAACGAGCGAAACCCTACCAGGTCGATGAAGCCGAGCTCCACGCTTTCTTTCGCGAGGCCAGGGATTGCACCAAACAAACGGGCCAGGTCCGCGAAGTAGGAAAAGAACGGAAGGCCCGTCTTGCGATCCCGGTTCGCGCGAGGAACGTGGGGCCAACGAAAGCGCTCCGCAAAGGGGCGCTCGGCGAGCGAGAGGAGATCGATGACTTCCGAAGTGAGCCACAGGGCCTCGGGCCCGAGCGCGAGGAGAAGCCCGTCGGACCGGCGAAAAGCTTCCAGTGCCCGCTGGGTCGGAGCGAAATCGAACGAAGGATCGATGCGCAGAAGAAGATCCGCCGAAACGAACGTGGTGAGCACGTCCGCCGGACCGTCCGCGTCGCCAAAGCCCCCATCGGGGTGGCGCGAGCTCGACACGCTGCGACAGAGCTCCGCAACCAGATCCAGCTCTGCGCCCAGCACCAGGAGACCGACCGCCAGCTGCGCACTGGCGCTCACGAGGGG
The DNA here is from genome assembly GCA_963781505.1 of uncultured delta proteobacterium. GTDB lineage: Bacteria > Myxococcota_A > Polyangia > Polyangiales > Polyangiaceae > JADJKB01. The sequence continues at coordinate 102,434 of CAWAHB010000032.1, forward strand.
GATCTCGTGAAACGGGAAGCGCAACCCGCACACTGGACCGCCCCCACTCGCTGCGGAGTACACGGTCGCAATCGCAATGGCGAGAGGATGAAATGCCTCGAGAGCGAGCTCCCGCCGCACCAGGCAGAAAAGCGCGAAGGTGTCCTGCCACGGATCGAGGGCTTGGACGAAACCAGCGAGATCGCGGCGCAAGAGCGGAGCGGCTTCCTGGAAGAGCTCGGTTTCGTCGGCTTCCAACAACAGCTCGGAATTTTCGGCAATCGAGATGGGCAGGGAGAGTCGCTCCTCGAAGCCAAAGGGATCCTTGTCCACGAGCGGCTGCTCGGCAGGACGCCACGCCTTCCAACTCTTGATGTCCGGGGCCCACGCCGGCATGGGAGTTCCGCGTCGGTGGGACAGCTCCCACCGGTAGCGCATCTCGCCTCGCCAGCTCCCGGCAGCGCGACTCTTCCAATGACTGACTAGCTCTTTGGTCGCATCTTCATCGGCGTGACGACGTTGCGCTCGAACGTGGGCGGCGGCGAACGGATCGGTCAGCGCTGCGGCGCGCGCTCGGGACAAGAGAGAGCTCAGAGTCAACGGCTCACTCAACCTACACCGCAAAACGAAACGCAGGTTCCCTCAATCGCCGTGTCGGGCAAGTCGCAAGTCCCCACACACTCGTTGCTGAAGGTCCCCCCACCGCATGGGGAACCACTCGGCTTTTTGTGCGTGCAGACCGCGGGACTCGCACTGAAGTCGCAATACAGCCCGTCCTGACAATCGTCGCCCGTCTTGCACGCGCCCCCCGCGTCAGAAGCCGCGGCATTCGAGCAGAAGCCAACGTGACACCCGAGCCCGGTCTGGCACTCCGACCCGGCGAAACAGCTGCCTCCCTCGCCCTTTCTCGCAACACACAGGTCGAGGAAGCTTCCGTTGTCGTAGCGACTCTCGCAAAAGGCCTCACCGGCGCAATCGGGGTGGTTCCCAAACGCGAAAGTGATCGTGATTTCTCCCGACGGCGTGTCGCCGAGGCCGCAGGTTTCTCCCAGCGCAGGAGCCTGACAGGTTCCCTCGCTGGTCGATGTGTACCCCACACACGTTGCGCCGGCAGCGCATTCGTACGGCTGCGCGCAAGGCGCGCCGGTCGGCTGTTGGCCGACGATGGCGTTTTCGCATTCGATCACCAACGCCGGGTCCAAGCTCTCCACTGATTGGAAGCTCGCAGTGATTTCGGCGAACGCCGCGGCACACTCCGCCGCCGCGTCTCGGTCGATGGTCGCCCTGCCCGCGTCGATGCTGGTCTTGAGCGCGCCCGGGCACTCGTAGGCCGCCGCTTGGAACAGGAGTCCAACGAACTGGTAGGTGCCCGTCTGCTTGTCCGCGGGGCTGCACGCCGTGTCGAATAGCTCTCCGATCTTCCCAAATGTTTTCGCGCAGAAACCCTCGGGAGTGGACACGTCCCCGAGGTTCGAGCCCGACCCATCGTCGGCCGACGAGCAACCCGCGAGCGACAATGCGAAAAAGCACGCTAGGACAGCCCTCACTCTTGCAGGGTACGGGACACACAGCCCGAAGCGCCCCGGCTTTTCGCTAAGTTCGCGAAAACACCTCGATCAGCGCCCAGCCGCCTTCACGATCCCGCACTCGCGCCCCCGGAAAGCACGAGATGACTTCCGCGGCGCGCTCGCAGAGGACGCCGGAGAGGATCAGTGTCTCGGCCGCGACGCGACGAAGGTCGGTGCTCAGCGAGACGAGGACAGGGGTCTCGATGTTCACAACCACCACATCGTACGATCTCTGGATCGAAGCGAGAGATCGCTGACTGAACCGACATTCCTTGCTCAGGGAGTTCAGGCGGGCGTTTCGCCGGGCCGCGCGCACCGCTTTTCGATCGACGTTGATCCCGAGAGCACGCTTGGCTCCGCTCGCGATCCCGACCATCGCAAGGACACCGGTGCCGCTCCCCACGTCGAGCAAGTTGCCTCCGGGATGTAACCCGCAAACCCGCTCTACCGCACGTGCTGCCAGCCGGGTCGTCGGGTGACTCCCCACGCCGAACACCAGGTCCGGCTCGAACCAGAGTCGCGTGAGACCCGCGTCGTCCTCGCCTCGATCCCCAGACGGAGCCAGCACGATGTGGTCGGTGATGGGCTCGGGGCGAAGGTACTCGATCCACTTCGATTGCCAGTCGCTGGGCACGACGCGGATCCGAACGGGGCCAAAGTCTCCAGCGACGGACGCGAGCCGCCTGGCCCGCACGCGGGACTCGGCGTACACGACCGCCAAGGTCGTTTCCCCGACCTCGCGCTCCTCGACCCCACCGCTCCCGGCCCGAACGAATCGTGCGCCGACCTCGGCGACTCGATCCGCCGGGACGAGAACGGCGACTTCGTAGGTGTGTCGGCCCACGGACTGGAGCGTATCCACTTTTCTCCGGCTCGGGCCGTGCGAAGATGCGGGCGTGAGTCGCGAACGGCCGATGCTCGTCTTCGTGAGCGACGTTCATTTGACCGACGCTCTCCACGGCTCCGTGGTGTCGAAGGCGGATACGTTCGAGCGCTTCTGGATCCGCATCCAGGCAGCGCGGGGGACCCGGCCGGCGGAGCTCTGCTTCGTCGGGGATCTGTTCGACATCGTCCGTTCGCCCACCTGGATCGACTCCCGGCGGCGTCCGTATCACGACCCGGATCCGGAGCTCGTGAGCGTCGTGGAGCGGATCGTCGAAGGGATCCTGGAACGCGAAGCCGCCTTTTTTGCCGCCATCCGCAAGCGGGTCGAGTCCGGGGAGCTTCATGTTCACTACGTGATCGGCAACCACGATCGCCTGCTCTTGTTCGCCCCGAACGCACGGCGCGCGATCGCGAAGGCGCTCACCGGCGAGGATCGCGATCTCGAAACGCCCGGGGAGCTCGAGTTTCCCGAGCACGGCGTGCTTGCGTATCACGGGAATGTCGGTGATCCGATCAACGCGAGCCCCGAGGGCGCCGCGACGATCGGGGATGCGATCGCGGCAGAGCTCATCGTGCGCTTTCCAAGGATCGTGCAGGAGATGCTTGGGCGCCCTTTCGCCGAAATCGAGGACATCGACGACGTGCGTCCGATCTACGCAGTTCCGGCTTGGGTGCGGCAGCTCGGGATCCGACACGAAGAGCTCTTACGACCTGTTGCCCGCACGTGGTCGGGATTGGTGGAAGAATTTTTGCACAATCCGTTCGTCAAGAGCTGGATGAAAAGCCAGCACAAGATGTTCGGCCTGGATACCGGAACGAAGCTTCGACTGCTCCTCGAGCTCTCGACCGGGAAGGTGATGGCCCACACTCACGACCAGCGGCTGACGAAGCTCTACAAGCTTTTCCAGCAGGCGTTCGACGGCAAGATGGCAGCGCGAGGAGCCGAAGAGCTCGTGAAGCGAAGCTCTTCGCGGCTGCGCTACGTCGTCAACGGCCACTCCCACTTCGCAAGCATGGTTCCCCTCGGGAGCATCGATGGGAAGAGTGCAGTCTACTTCAACACGGGAACGTGGCGCACCCTGCATCAGATCGGTCACGACCTCGGCGGGCGTCCAAGCTTCCTCGCGCTCGATGCGATGAGCTACCTCGTGTTCTTTCCCACCGGTGATCCACTCGGTCGCGATTACGAGTGGTGGACGGGGGCGATGGTAGCGAGGGAACGTGAGTCGGAAGCCTGAAACTCACGGCCCTGGAGTCGCAATGGAGCAGTCGTCGTTCGCCGGATCGTACTCGGGCGAGCAGGTTTCCCCGGGGGACTGATCGCCCACGTCGCCGAGCGTCACCTCGACGCCTTGGAATCCGATCCCGAACGAGATCCCGTTGCACGCCGAGCCAGCCGGCGCTCCTGGCAGCAGCGAATCCGAAGTGCCGCAGACCCATGGCTTGATCTGCTGATTGTACGTGGAGATGTTCGTGCACAGGGGAAACCCGAGAAGCGTATTGGTGAAGTCCGGTAGGTGCAGCAAGACTTCGTGCGAGTACGCCCGGCCGGCAGCCACCCCGTCCTTCAAGATCCAGCGCGTATTGGTCGTATCGCGAGCAATCTCCGCGGTGATTACCACGTCCTGCACGGTCAAATACGCCGTGGTCAGGGGCAAGAGCCCGCTCGGAAAGTGCGCTACGACCTTGTGACCGGCAACGTATGCCTTCGGGTCCACGAACTTGGTCGGCTCGCTCGACCCTGGAGTCTTGGCCAGAAGCGGCCAAGTATCGGTGCCGTCGAGCTTGGGAACCAGCTGACCAGCGGGGTCGTCGTTTGCCGGAAGCCCTACGTACCATTCGACCGTCACTTGCTCGTCGTCGTAAACGCCAATCCAATCGGAAACATGGAGAATCAACAGAGGGGCGAAACGTCCGTCCTTCACCGCAGCGTTCGATTTGGGGGTCGTGAGCGGGGGGTCGGATAACCCGAGGGAGGTCCATTGCCCTCCCACCATCTTGGAGACGGAGTTGTCTTCTCCGTGGGGTCCATCGGTCGGATCGCCCTTGGTGTATGCGGGCGCCGTGCACGGCGGCGGGTCGCCGAGGTTTGCGCACACGCCATCAACGTCGAAGCCGTAGGCGGGAGGTATCTTGCCCCGGTCGCTCGCGTCCTCGCCCCACTCGATGGTACTGGCGATCACGGTGGCTTCTTGGGTTCCACCGGTGTTCTTGAGATCGGGCGGGGGGTTCGGCAGCGCCAGGTCGCAGGCAGCCGTGGAACCATCCGAGCCGGTCTGGGACAGCGGGGCAACGTCGTCGAAGTCGACGCCGAGAACCTTGGTGCAGGCGCTCACGGAAAGCACCGCGAGTCCAATCATCGCTGCGCGCCTCATCAGAAGCTCCTCCGCAGCATCACGGTCCCGCCGTGGGGAGCGGCATTCGCCCCGACGGCGGTGGAGTCCTTGCCACTCGAGAGCAATAGGTAGACGCCCGCCGTCGCGGCAACCGCACCCACTGCAAACGTCACGGTGCTGATCGCTCCGAGAGTCTTGCCGGAGCTCGCGGCATCCAGGCCTTGCTGGTCGCAACGGCGCGTGCCGTTCACGCTCGTGCAATGGTCATCGAGCTGATTCTTGCGGCTCAGGGTCATGAGCCCGGTCACGACGCTGGCTCCGAGACTCACACCACCGACTCCCAGTAGGACGAATGCGAGAGTGTTGTCCTGATGGGCGACGGGTGATGGGCGACGATCCCGTTTGGGAGGAGAAGGCTTTGGCGACGGCTCCGGTCCCAACGGCGCCACATCTACGGGAGCCATCGCCTCACCGGGTTCCACCACCAGTTTTTCCGTAGCGCCCTCGGCGAGTGTTACGGAAAACTCGCGGGTCTTGCGGCCATCGGCGGAGACCTCGACCTTGTGCGCTCCAGCATCGACCGGAATGGCCACCCCGAGGGCGGGTCGGCCCAAACGAACTCCATCGCGCACGATCAGGCAATCGGGTGGTGCACCCGGCGCAAGCTCGATCACCAGCTTGGGAACCCGAGACTCGATGGCGTCCGCGCGCCGAGCGACCTCCGGGCGTCGAGGATCCCCCTTGGGAAGCGCTGCCAGCGCTCCTTGCCATGCCTCCCAGGCGCCTGCGAGCTGGTTCAACTTCTCGCGACATGCCGCGAGGTTGATCAGCGTGCCCGCGCCTGGATCGAGCCGCTGGCTCTCCGCGAACTTGGCGCACGCTTTCGTGAACTCACCCGCCTCGAATGCGCTTCGGCCTTCTTCGAACAGCGCTTGCGCCGCTGGGGCATCGATCGTTTGAGCGCGCGCGGGCGCCGATGCGACCAGCACCAGAGCGAAGGCCCCCACGACCAACGCGCGCAGCATGGAAACGAGGATAGCGTTACTTCCGCTTGCCGAAGATGTCAATCTCGGGCGGCGCCGCGGACGCCTTCGGTTGAGCCGGTTTTGTGGGGACGGCGTGTGTATGGAGCGGTGGCTTCGAGGTCGGCTCGGCCACGCTGGAGGCGACGGATGGGGGCGCCGCCGGTGCGACGGGCTCCGATTCCGCGGGAACCGCGACCTTCTCGCTCGGCGAAGGAGTGGGAGCTTTGGGCGCTTCCGCGGCGGGCGCCGGCTTCACGGGGGCTTGGGCTGGCCGGGTCACGAGCCAGCCGACTCCCAGGACCAAAATTGCGGCAGCCACAGCGAGCCAGATGCCTCGACGGGAAGCGGGCGCGCCAGATTTCCGCTCCGAGACCGGTCGCGTCGTCGTCCCACTCACGTCCCCCGCCGAGACGGTCGGCGCGTCCGGCTGCACGCTCCGAGACTTCCGCCAAACGACGACGCTGAGGCGTGGGGCACCTGCGATGGCCTCCCCAGTCAGGTCTTCGTATGCCTTCTCGATGGCTTCCTGCATCGCGTGAGAGTCCTGAAACCGATCCGCCTGCTCGAAGCGAAGCGCCCGGTCGACGACGGCCACGACCGGATCCGGAAGCGAAGGGACCAGCTTCTTCAGCGACGTGGCCTGCTCGGTCATGGCCAGCATCAGCTGTTCGTTCACGGTCTCCGCTTCGTGCACGTGGCGTCCGGCCATCACGGCGAACATCGTCGCTCCCAGGCCGAACAGGTCGCTCCGCGCGTCGACTTTGTCGGAACGACCGCGGGCTTGCTCTTGAGGCATGAATCCGGGAGTGCCGAGCGCGGTGTCGTGTCCGGTGGCGTCACTCGTGAGTTGAACGGTGTGGAGGCGCGCGATGCCGAAATCGAGAACCTTCACTCCGCTCTCCGCGTCGAGAAAGATGTTCCCGGGCTTGAGGTCGCGGTGGACGATTTGGCGCGCATGCGCCGCCGTCAGGACGTCGAGCACCTGATGCGCAATCGGCAGGACTTCTTCCCAGGGCAGTGTTCCCTGTCGCTGCCAACGCTGCTCGAGCGTCTCCCCCTCGAGGAGCTCCATCACCAAGAAGACGGTCCCGTCCTCCTCTACGTCGTCGTCCATGATCGACAGCGCACCGGGATGCCCCACCTTGTTGGCCAGGTAACCCTCTCGGAGAAACCGCGCCTTCACATCGGGAACCAGCGCCGCCTCGGCGCGCAGCACCTTGATGGCAACGCGCTTCCCGTTTCTATGGGTCGCCGAGTAAACAGCCGCCATTCCACCGATGCCGAGTAGCTCGTCGAGCTTCCACTTCCCCCTCAGCACGCGCCCGATGCGAGCTTCGGCGAGCTTCACGATTCCGGTGTCGGGTTCCCCCATCACAGCCGCTCATTATCCCGGTCCTCCGGCCGGATCTCAAGCCGTGACTAGAGAGGCCAGCTCACCGCGGGAAACGGATAGCTCGGCCGAGCCAAAACGTAACCTTGTGCGTACTCGGCCCCGGTATCTCGCACAGCGACGAGCTCCTCGTAGGTCTCGATGCCTTCGGCCACCACGGTGGCGCCGAGGTCCTTGCAAATTTCCACCACCGACTTCACGAGGATCTGCTGCCGTCGACTCTGGTCGAGCCCTTTGATCAGCTCGCGGTCGAGCTTCACGACCTTGGGCTCCAGATCCAGGACTCGCTTCAGGTTGCTGTGCCCGGCGCCAAAATCGTCGACGACGAGGCTCACTCTGGAGCGAGAGCAAATTTCAGCCAACACTCCGCGACAGAGATCGAAGTACTCGAACGCCGCCGTCTCGGTGATCTCCAGGAATACCTCGGCGTCGTGATAGTTCAGCGGGTCGTCGGGTCGGACGAGCCAGCGCGAGGCAAGCTCGTCGGGGTGCACGTTGATGAAGAGTCGCTGCCCGGCGCCGCGCGCGAACGTTACGTCTCGAATCGGCCTCCCCAGCCGGCCGGTGGCGCGCTCGGCCACCGCGCGTTCGAAGAGTTTCTCGGGATTCTTGTATTCGGGCCACTTACAGCGAACCAGCGCCTCCTGCGCAAAAGTTGCGCCGGTACTCAGGTCGACGATGGGCTGAAACACCACGTCGAGATCTTCGGTCGTGATGAGACGCGTGCTGCGGGGACCGGACGCGGCGCTGTCCTGAACCCGCCCCGGTTCCTCGTCTGTCCAATGGAGTCGCGGTCCGCTCATGACAACAAACCAACCACCGTACCACGCCGCTCCGGCGCCTTCGAGGCCTTCTTCTACGTCGGGCAGCGGCGGTTGGGTATCTCTCTCTCGCTTTGCGCTGCTCTCGCTGAATCGGCGTCGGTCCACCGGCGACTCGCGAGACGTGTTGCACCGTGCCCAGTCAGAACGACGCTTTCAGCTCCGGATTTAGCGCAGATCGACAAAGCTTTCCGGCTCGTCCCTCGGCTAGAGTCTCGGGCCGTGGATCGCTTTGCCCTCGCCCTCGGGCTCTCCGTGGCCGCCTGCGCTTCTCGGCAACCGTCCGGCGACAGCCCGCCGGTGCACGAGATTCGCGCCAGCACCGAGGAGCCCTGCATCGGCCGAAGCTCCAGGGCCCAATCGAACCCAAGTGTCCGATGCCAGCGCCCAGGCCCCCGTCGACGAACCGTGCGAAGGAAGCGCTTCAGCGGCGATGCTTGCCGCGCTTCGCCAACGAGCGGGGGAAGCTCGTGGGTGCTACGAGCGAGCTCTCAAGGAAGACCCCAAGCTCGCTGGGAGAGCCGTCGTTCGGCTGCGCATTCGCGAAGACGGCAACGTGGATTCGGTGCAGATCCAGAACAGCGAGATCTCGAACGCGGGCTTCGCAGACTGCTTGACTAGCTTGCTTCGTGCACCGCTCTCGGTCGGCCCCCAAGGCGGATGCGTGAACGTCGCACTGCCTCTCAATTTCCAACCGAAAACTCAGCCCGACGGCGGCGTTACCGGAAACTGAGGACCGGCGCCCCGAAAGGCGCCGGCTTCCCCCCGTTCGTCAACCCATCTTGGGCTCGGTCTTGGTCCAGGCAGCGAGCTCTCGAATGCGCCCGAACCAGCTCTTCACGTTCGGGATCCCGTCCAGCGAAACTTCCGTCACCTTGGCGTACATGAGAGACGCCCCAATGGAGTAGTCCGCGAGCGTGACGTTCTTGCCCACGAGCCAATCGTGCCCAGCCAGCTGAGCGTCGAGCACCTTGGCGTTCGGCTCGAAGCGCGCGAGCGCGTCGGTCACGGCAGCAGGAGACGGTTCGCCCATCCCCATCATTCCCTTGACGAGCTTTTCGAACGCGATGGTGCCGAGCGGAGGGGACAGATGACAGGCGTCGAAAAATAGCCACTTCTGAACACTGGCCCGCTCCTTCGCATCACCGCCGGGAAGGTTCGAATCGGACTTCTGGCTCGCCAGATACTGGATGATCGCCCGCGACTCGGTGAGCGCGAAATCGCCGTCCGTCAGAACCGGAACGCGCCCGCTGGCGTTCAGCGCAAGAAACTCTGGCTTTCGCGTGTCGCCTTTCGCGAAATCCAAGTGCTGCTCTTCGAGTTGGATGCCGAGGTGCGCAGCAACGAGTGCCACGCGACGGCAGTTGGGAGAGAACGGATTGGTGTAAAACTTCATGAGGGGATCCTCCGGGTGTGCCTCGTCTGACTCGCGAAGCCGACAAGCGTTACTTCCCTTCCATCGCGCCGGAAACCGGTGGGTAGGCGCGGGAGTCCGGTAAGCCTCATCGTGCGTCCAGATCGCATGCTAATTTGGCGAAGTGACTCGGCTCGTTCCCTGGCTGGCTCTGGTTGTCGCCTGTTCGTCCCAGCCCAGGGCGGCCGATCCGACGACGGTGTACCTCCCCCAAGCCACCCAGACGGCCGAAACCGGCGAGGCTCCGCCCCATTCACCCCCTCCACCGAGCCCGTCGAGCACGAACTGGCGCGATCGACCGACCGCGTCACCCGCCGATCGGGCTTACGCCGAGGAACTGTTCCGGGAGGGTCGAGAGCTCGCCCAAAAGGGCAATACCCTCGAGGCCTGCGCCAAGTTCGAGGAGAGCATGAATGCCGACCCTGCCCTGGGAACATTGATGAACTGGGCCGACTGCCGTGAGCGAGTGGGGCAACACGACATCGCATGTGTCCTGTTTCAGCAGGCCCTCGACTGGGCTCACGATACCGCGAGCAACGAGCGGGAGCAGTTCTTGGCGAACCGACTCGCCGAGCTTCACTGCTGAGCGCGACGACGGAAAGTGCTCCACAAGAAATAACCCACGAGCCCCAAAGCCGCGCAGGCGAGGTGTATCTCCACGAAAGAGTCGGGGACCAGCAGGACGTTGCTGCGGATCCAAGGCGCGAACGGGCGTGCATCGGCATGCATCATCCCGTCGAACAGGACATGCGTGGAACCGCCCAACACCGCGCCAATGCTCGACGCCACGTAGCCTACCGGTTCGAGCTCGCCCCGGAGCTTCCCGAGCAAGGGGGAGCGCTGCCTTTGGAGCCACGCATAGATGGCACTGAGCGACTTCGGGCCTGCGAGCGCGACCACCGCGGACACTGCCAGGGCTCCGGGCATCGTGTGCAGGAAGGCATGCACTGGATACCGGCCGAGCAGGATATTCCCCACCGACTCAACGTCGATCACACCCTGGACGACGGTAAACGTCCCGAAGCTCATCCATCTCCCCAATCCCGCTTTCAGAAACAGGCCTGGACCGAGGTGAAAGGGAGTGACCGGCACCGGGAAACGCTAGCATTCGTTTCCCAGAGTGGAACGATGCCTTCTGATCATTGAATTGGTTTGCTCGTTCGTCGCGTGGGAGTTTCACCGACATGCGACGACTTCTGGCGGCGACGTGGGTTTGTGACCCAGACGCCACTTCCGTACCAAACCGGAGCCATCGGCCTGTTCGTCTACCAGGGCACGGTCGCGTTCGACTTGTTCACCGTTCGCCCCTGACCGAGCACCCCGCGGTAGCCACGCATTCTCGGGATCGATCTCGGTCGAAGTCGCACGGACCTTCCAGCGCAAAGCGTGTTTGCTCGGCCATCGCGCTGTCCTGAGGTCGAGCCGCGACGCGTTCGATCTGGATGCAAAACGAAGCGCTCGGCGGCTCGAACGCAACGAGCAGTCGCAGCGTGCCGTCCCGGGCGGCCTGGCGGACGACGGAAGCCAGCGTGTCTTCGAGCAGAAGCCGACGCCTTCGAGCGCGGGGCAGGGCGGCGTCCACGCCCGGATAGATGCCTTCGGCTTCTGCCAAGTCCAGCTGGCGCGCCGCGGACCCGAGCGCTCCGAGCTCCGCTTCGACTTGGCCCAGGCGCAGACGCGCGTACGCCGCGATGGGAAACCTCGGAGTGGACGCTCCCAACGCTGAAGCGAGGTAGTGACGGTACGCAACGCGCAGCAGCGACTCGTCGCAAAATGATTGCTGGAAGGCCACGTCGCCCAAAGCCGCATGCGCTGCGGCCACGGATGGGCTTCGACGCCTCGCCCGCGTGATGCTCCCATACAGGGCGCGCGCCTTGTCCCGATGTCCCGCGCGCTCGTGCTCGAGAGCCAGGGTGTACGTCACGAGCCTCCGCGACTCGGGACGCATCTGTTCCGCCACGAACAGCTCGAGGTAGTGAATCAGGCAGGCGGATCCGCGAATCGGAGCGCTACTTCGCTCGGCCCAGGCTCGCCGGGTTGCTCGCTGCCGGTCGTAGGCCGTCGTGAGCCATCCGAGGATCTTCTTCCGCGCGAGCGTTCGGCGCTTGGAGCGCACCAATGCGTGCTCGAGGATCCGAATGACCCGCGCGTACCTATCTGGCGACCACAAGTAGTCGACGCTCGGCTCCTTGCGAGCGTCGCGAAGCTCGGGGGCGCCGAGATCGAGTCCGGGCGGAGTGAAGCACGCTGGCGTCGGGCCACGCTCACTCCGCTCGTGGCACAGCGCGCCCGGGTCAATCACCGCTTCGCTCAACCCAAGCTCGTCGATCTCCGCCTCGAGGCTGATCTCTTCGTCGTCGGTGAGGGGCATTTGGGACACGACGGCGCGCGGGGCCTGGGGGCCTCCACAGCCGGCAAGCGCCGCAAAGACGACGATGGGCAGCATCCGCCTGAGCGCCACGACACTACGACGAGCGGGAGGGAGCCGAGCTTGGGTCCCATCGCACGATCTGCGCTAACATCCCGCACCGCAATGAAGCTCCGCCCCGCCCTCCTGCTCCTGCTCCTGACAAGCACGGCCGTCGCAGACGTTTCGGTGCCCGGGATCAAGCGCATCCCCATCGAGCTCGAGTTGAAGAACCAACGTGCATTTCGCGACGCGTCGTTCGTGGTCATGGGCTGCAATTCGCCGACCGGCCGCCACGCGCTGGCGTTCGCCGAGCCCGACGCTCCGTTGACGTGCCGGCTCAAGGGTCCCGCCAAGGTGTACCGAACCTCGGCGGCGACGGCCCGGGAGCTGAAGGAGCTCGTCGCGAAAGACCTGGGTTGGGGCAGCGAAGGGGTCGAGGCCCGGGGGATCCTGGAAAAGCGCGCCCAAGAGTGCGGCGAAGTCAGCGACGAAACGAACGTCAAGGAGTCTTCCAAAGTCGAGAAGCTATTCGTCAGTTACACGCTCCTGCCCAAAGCCGAAGCCGGCTGCCAGCTCGTCGGCGCGGACGCCGGAGTACCGGCTCCCTCGGCGAGCGCCACTGCGCCCGAGCCTCCTTCAACGCCACCACCGAGCCCGTCGCCGAGCGCTCCCTCTCCCGCGCCCGCGCCGCCGCCGAGGAGCTGCAATGGGTGCGCCATGGCCTCCCGCACTTCGCCCCGGGGATTGTTGGCTCTCGGGGCACTCTTCTCGTTCGCCTTCGCGCGACGTCGAAGGAAGCTCAGCGCACGCGGCTCCCGCCGGTAAAACGAAGCTTTCTCACGAGCACTCCAGGCACCGCGGTCGAGCCGCCCTGCGACCACCAATTGGGAACGAGCTGGCGCGCGGTGGTCAGCCCGTCACAGCGTTGCATTGCTTCGAGCACGCTGTCGGTGAAGCGCATGCTTTCGACCGGACCGGCAATCTTTCCATTCTCGATGCGAAAGGTCCCATCGCGGGTGAGGCCGGTCATGACCGCGCGACGCGGCTCCAAGAAGCCGTTGACGTAGTGCAAACGTCGCACGTAAACGCCGCGCTTCACCTCGCCGATGAGCTCGTCGACGTCATTCGCAGCGCCACCCTCCATCACCAGCGCCGTCGGCGTAGGACCCCCGCCGCCAACAGCCGCCGGCGGCGAAGAGCTGCCAGTGGAGCTCGTCCCCGCTCGCTTCGCGCTTGCGCGATCGTGAACCACGCCTCGAGCGATTCCGCGTTCGATCAAGGAAACGCGCTGTCGCGCCACCCCTTCTCGATCGAAGGGTCCGGCCAGTGAAAGCTCCCCCAGCGGGTCGTCCGCGATGCTGAGTGCTTCGCCGCTGATCGCCTCGCCCATCCGTCCCGCGAGCGGACTCAGACCTTGCTCCACCTCGCGCGCGCCGAGGGCAATCATCCCGAGCCACTCCACGAGCTCGGCGAAAGCCAGCGGCGCGAACACTACGTCGTACTCGCCAGCCTCGAGCGAACTGGGGTTCTTGGAACGAAGGGCATCCTCGATGGCGCGCTCCGTTTCCCCGGCAATGGGCAATCGATCGACGTCGATGTCCGCACAGAATCCATGGCCGCTCGCGCCTCCCGCGCCCGCGCTCTCCAGCGCCCAGATCTTGAACAGGGCCAGCGTGCGAGAAAACGAGCGTGAAAGCCCCCGAGTGGTCGCGACCGCTTCGACGTTGCGACTCGTGTCGAGAACTCCGGTCGCGATGAGGCCTGCCTTCTTCACGGCCGAAAGTACGGGAACCAGCCGCTCGACCCGGGCGGCTGGGGTCATCGTCGTGGCCGAAGCGAAACGCGAGAGGTTGGACACTGCCGCCTCGTGAGAGTCGGTGAATCCAGGAAAGCTCTCGTCTTCGGGAACACCAGGCGCCATGGCCGCAGCTTCGTGGATGGCGGAGACGAGTCCCGCTTCGTCGACGGTCGTCGCCATCACCTCGGCGACCCGACGACCCCGCGCAACGCGCACGACGGCGCGGGGCTCTTCGAGCTGCATGTGCTGGCTGAGCTCGCCCCGGGAAATCGCGCAAATCCCCGGTCGGACAACGTGGCAAACGCGTCCGCATCGGGCTCACCCGCGTGCGCGAGCGCCGACTCGAGAAGCGCAGCGAGCTCGGCTGGCTTCATCACGAGTGGCCCACCTGCACTTTGCGAAAACGCGCAGGCGGAGCGGCGTGAGAAACGCCCATCACCTGAATGGGATCTCCCTTGCCGCACAGGGCGAGACCCCAGATGCGTGCCTCGTCCGCTCCGCAGATCGCATCACAGCTCCGCCAGAGCTCCGGCGTCACACCGGTGTAGCGGGCGTTCTTCAAGAGCCGCGTTCGCTTCCCCCGCTTGATCTCCCAGGCAACCTCGCACGAAAATTGGAAGTTCAACCGAAGGTCGTCGATGCTCCAGCTCTGGTTCGTGTCGAACAGGATGCCGTCAGCGGTATCTGCAATCAGATCCTCGAAGCTGCCTTCTCGCGGCTCCAGCGACACGTTGATCATTCGGATCATCGGGATGCGATTCCAGCCCTCGGCACGCACCGTACCGGTCGATTCACGCCCGAGCTCCGCAGCCGTTTCCCGAGACGACAGGTAGTCGACGAACACACCCTCTTTCACGAGGGGTGATTTCTTCGCAGGCGTCGCCTCGTCGTCCCAACCGAACGTTCCGAGCCCACGGGGCGCGGTGGAATCCGCGGTCAAGGTCACGATCGGGGAGCCATACCGGAGTTTGCCGAGATCTTCGGGCTGCATGAACGATCCACCGGCCAGGGAGATTTCTTCGCCCAGCGCTCGATCGAGCTCCGTCGGATGACCGCAGGATTCGTGCACCTGGATCGCGAGCTGGTTCGAGCCGAGCACGATGTCCCGAGTGCCTTCCGGGCACTCGTCCGCAGACAGGAGCTCCACGACTTCCGTCCTGATGCGCGTCGCTGCAGCGAGGAGCGCCTTGGCGTCGACCGTTTCGTAGCCGGCTTGCAACATCTCCGAGCCGGGGAAGCCCGGGTAGGAGCGTCGCTGCATTCGACCGTCGTCGCCCACGGCAATGACGCTGATCCCCGCTCCGCCATGAACGAAGCGCTGATGGATGTCGCTGCCCTCGCTCGTGAGCAGGAGCTTCTCGAGCTCGGTCCAACTCATCCAAGCTTCGGCACTCTGCACGGGCGCTCCGTTCTTGCGAAGCTCCGCTTCCGCCGCACCGAGATCGGCAAGCTTGGTTTCGAGCGCGACGCTGAACGGGTCGACTGCCAACTCAGTTTCGTAGCTGCCGCGCTGAGCATCCTGCGCCGGGAATCTCACCGGTTTGGTCACCAGGGTGGCGCTCGCCAGCGCGATTGCCAGCGCCTGATCCGCACACCGGGCGAGATCACCGTTCGTAGCCGCTTGAGTACAAGCGAATCCCCACGCGCCCCGAGCAATGACGCGCACCGAGAATCCCGCTCGACCCCCCCGCAGCATTCCGTCGGGCGCACCGTTGCGCACACGCAGCCGTTCGTTCTTCTCGCGCACCCACCGCACCTCGGCGTACGTCACCTCGGGGTGGCGTTTCGCATGCGCCAGCGCCGCCGTGCAAAGCTCCCGGATGCGCGCGTCGGCCGCCATGCGAGGCGGAGCTTACCGCGCTCGGCGTCGAATGCAGGACAAAACCCCCGGTACCCGCAGGCAATCGTGAAAGCTCACTCTCCTGGTGCTGAATTCTCGCTGACTCACCGCTTGAGGTTCGGTCCGAGCTTCCTCCGAAGAACCTCGAGCTTCGTGAGGGCCGACGCTGGGATCGGCTCGGTCTTCTTCAACTGATCCCAATCACCAATCAGGAGGCTCAAGCCGAGCACCCACTCGCCCTCGCCTTCCCCCCAACAATCCGCGCCGCAGGCATGGAGCTCGTCGAGCGCCTGCTTTCGTTCGCGTTCCAGGTACTCTGGATAGTGGCTCGTGCGACGGACGTAGCGCCCGTTTTGGAACGCGAAGACCACGGGCAAGAAGCGGGTGAAGGCGTACGCCGTCGATCCGTACTGGACCAGGATGTCGTCCGTGTCGACGAGCTCCCACGGTGGGGTTCCGTCTACATCGGTCGGCGTCAGAGTTTGTAGGCTTCCATTGCCCGCTGGGTACACGAGCAGCGTCTTCACCTTGGCGCCGAGCGAGAACAACGTGTGCTCGTGACAGCAATGAGCGCCGCCGCTGGATCGAGTGACCACGAGCTCCGGAGTGCCGTCTCCGGTAACATCGAAGCACCATACCGGCGCGTAGTGCTCGATGGGATTTTGGGGAGCGAGCTTTTTGACCACGCGACCTTTGGAGTCGACGAGGTGAACCTCGGGGCCGATGGTATCGACACGATAACTTCCGCACTCCTCGTGAGCGTCCCCCGACCCGTCCCCACCTCCGAGCAAGCGCAGTCCGGGAATATTGGCGAACGGATTGTCCGGGTCGCTGCTGGCTTCTGCATCGACGACGGCAGCGTCGGCTCCTGCGTCCACGTCGACTTCCCCACGCGGGCTCTCCGGCTCCGGCGCCGACAGCGGCGCTTTCTTCGGCGGCTCTTCGGGTTCCGTGCGCGCCAGAGGGCCCGGGGGCGTGGCGCACCCAACGAGGAGAAACCCGAGCAAGCTCAATCGTCCCATGCCCGTTACTTCTTCTGCGGAGCCTTCGCTGGGGCGATGAGCGCCGAGCACGCGATCACGCGCTCGTCGGAGCTCGCCCAGTCGAAAGCCGACTTCACCACGAGAATCGTGGAGGTGAGGTGTCGCTGTGCGTAGTACTGCGCCGCACGCGTGAGCCCCGGATCGGGATCGGCTTCGAACGTTCCCGTCGGCGCGCCTCCAACTTCAGCCGGGTTTCGAGCCCGCGCAAAGGGATTGGTGGGGAACGCAGACGACGCGATGACCAACAGTCGCCCGTTCGCGTGACGATCGCCGAACGCGCTCTTGATGTTGCCGGTGAGCACGGCACCGAGCACGCGCTGCTTGGGAGTACCGGCGCGCACGATCGCTCCCGGACCGACCAAGAGCCCCTGCTCCGTGGACGACACGGCTCGATCCGTCGTTTTGGCAACCGCGCGAAGCTGGGCATCGGGTTGACGTTCCGGGTGAAGCGTCAACGTCGACGCCAACGGGAACGCCAGCTGGTCCAGCCGATAAAAGACCGCGAAATTCGAATCGAGCCGCTCGTCGCCGGTGACCAGAGGCATCGTCGGGAAGCTGATCTTCTTGCCAGGATCGAGGCTGAGAACGTCCAGCCCGGCGCCGGGATCGAATACCACGTCGTTTTCCAGATCGATTCCGTAGCCCGACAACAACCGTTCGATGCCGTGACGATCGAGCTTTGCACGCATCTGACGATCCCCCGTGGCTACGTTCACCGCACTCGCCATGACGATCAGAGATCGATCCCCCTGCATGAGGAATTCGTCGACGAGTCGAAGCTCGGGCTCACTGAGCGTGCGACCCGGCTGCGTCACGACCAGGGCGCGAATATCGCGAACCGCATCCTGTCCACTCGACGCGGGGATCGGTCGGATCACGTAGAACGGAAACGCCTGGGTCAGGATGGTGTTGATGCTGGGGGCGCCACCTCCAACCTGTCGGGGAACGAGATTTGGATCGGAAAGACCGATTTCCTCGCTGCCGGAGAGCACGCCGATGGCGATGTTCTCGCCATCCGCTTTCGCCGTGAGCTCTCGCATCTTGTTGGCGAGCCAGAAAGGCATACCGCTCAGCCCGTCGGGAGTGAGCTGCGGGATCGAGCCGGCCTCGGTCTTATACTGCAGGGAAATGCCGAGGTATCCGCTGAGTACAACGTCCTCGTCACCCGACTCGACGGCGAAGGGCTGAAGTCCCAGTTCTCGCGCCTGCTTCTCATCGGCATCCGTGGCGACGATCTGCCGACGATATTGGATCTTGCCTTTCGATTCGCTCGCGTACTCCCGCAGCGTTTGGTCGAGCTCCGCCGCAGCGCGATCGATCTTTTTCTGGCCCTTCGAGGTGAAGAGCTTGATCTTCATCGGCTCCTTGACCTTGGACACGAGTGCCAAGATCCCCTGTCGACAGCTGAGCTCGTTGGAAGAAGCCGTCGTCGGCGTGGCGCCAGGTCCTCGTTTTGCCAGCCCCACGGCCCCTATGATGAGGAGTGGCAGCACGACTGCCGATAGCAGGATCAGGATCTCGCGCGAGCGCTTCGGCTCCACCCCAGTCGGCGCGTCGTCCATGCGCCCTTTTGCGCCGAACCGTCCTGCCCGTCAAACGGCGATTCACTCCGCCATGGACAGCCTGGGCGACGCCAGAGGATTCAGTTCGAGCTATACTGAAGTATGCGGTGGTGGCGTACGGTCGCGCTCGGCGTGATGCTCTCGGGGTGCGGCACGAGAGCAACCGATGAGCGTGCTTCGACTCGCTCTGCCGTAGTCGGAACCGTCGACTCGGCAGATCAGTATCCGATGGTGGTCGGGTTGAAGGTGCTCAAGGGCTCCCAGGTCGCGCGCTGCAGCGGGGCCCTCATCGCGCCCAATCTGGTACTGACCGCTCGCCACTGCGTTTCCCAGGATCCGGGCGGCCTCATCGAATGCGGGGCGTCGCCTCTCGGTTCCGTCTACCCGCCGGAAAACGCTCTGGTCACGCGCCTCTACCAGATGACGGACGTGCCCGAAGATTACGCCCAGGCGAGCCGCATCGAAGTGCCGCCGGGCTCGAGCGACATCTGCGGAAACGACGTGGCTCTCATCGTGCTCGAGGCAGATGGATTCGGACTGGATGCCATGGTCACAATCCCTCGTATCGACGTCGCTGTTTCGCCAGGCGAAGAACATACGGCCGTCGGCTATGGCAGCACCGGATCGGGCGGGATCGGAACGCGCCGCTACAAGAGCGCCATCCATGTCTCGTGTGTGGGCACCGCGTGCGATCCGCTCCCTGCCCAACCGAACGAATGGATCGGTGAGAACAACTCGTTCTGTCAAGCCGACTCCGGCGCTCCGGCGCTCGATCTCGCGGGCAAGCTCATCGGCACCGTGAGCCGCGGCGCCAGCCCCTGCTCGTATCCAATTCTCGCCGACGTTTCGTCGTACAAGACTTGGCTCTTGGAGATCGCGCTCGGCGCGGCGAGTGACGGCGGCTACGCCCCCGCGTACTGGGCCACCAGCGGCTCGAGCGATCCGCCGCCCGAACCCGATGCGGGGCCGATCGATGTCGATGCTCAGGGAACGCCCTGCCCCTGCCCGAGCGGATACCTGTGCCTGTCGTCGGACGGTACGCTGGAAAATGGGACCTGCTCGGCCACGTGCACCACGAGCGCCGAGTGCCAGGCGGGCATGACGTGCTCAGCGTTCGGAGCGTGTGAACAGCCGACGGGTGCGGAGCCCGCCTCTTCCGACGACACTGGCGGCTGCGCCACGAGGCACTCGCGACACGGAGGTCCGGCCGGCTTCATGTGTCTCCTGGCCGGTCTCGTCCTCGCGGGTCGCCGGATCAGAGCATCTTCGACATGAAGTCGACGAGCAAGAGCTCCTGACCGAGCCCCGCTTCTCGATTCACTTCGACGTGCTCGAGCAGCGGGGACACGAGAGCCTGGTGTGGGGCCCCATCGAGCTCGATGCCGCCCCACTCGGTCTCGCTCGGAGGGATCACGCTGTCCGCCGATCCGTGCAAGAGGTACACGGGCACTCCGATATCCAAAAGCCGCCCTTTCGGCGACAGCTTCGAAAGCTCGGGACGGTGCTGTTCCAGGATGCGTTCGAGCTCGGGTCGGAGCTCCCGCAGTTTTCCGGATTCGAGCAGCCGGTAGAGCCGTTCGCCGCTGGCGGTCGTGCGGCGGGATGCACTGGCGAGAGCGCCCTCTCGATCTTCATGTAACCAATCGCGCAGTGCTTCCGTCATCACGCCGCGATCGGCGGGATCGACGAAATGATCGAGGTAGCCATATACGAGCACGACGAGCCCATACTCGTGAGCTGGGTGCAGCTCGATCCCCCTCGGCGTTTCGACCTGGTCGGTCATCAAGAAGTGGAGCACCCGCCCGAGGTCGTGATGCCCGCCGACACTGGTCACGAATTCGAGCTTTCCCGAGAGCTCCGGTCGGCTCGCCGCGACGAGGGACAGTCCACCGGCAAAGCTGAAGCCGAGCACGCCAACTTGCGGTCGAACGACCCGGTCCCGCTGGGCCGAGAGCCAGAGGACCGAGTCAGCGATCGTGTCGATGCCTCGCGTCGTGATGCGGTAGTCGATCAGGTCGTCGAGCTCGGGCGTGAGCACGACGCGACCCGCGCGCGCCAGCTCCCTGGCGAACGGAACGAGGCGCGGTTCGTCGATGCCGCGGTAGTGGACGCCATGAGCGAGCACGAGCCCGGGCGAGCGTATCGAGTCCGCGCGCCGATAGACGCGGGCACGGATCGGCCCGCGTCGACCCGGCACGACCACATTCTGTTCGATGAGCGCGCTCGCCTCCGAGCTTGGATGCTCGAGCGCCTGGAGCAAATCCACTGCCCGCAAACGGCGCGCGATCGGATCGCGCACGAGCAGGACGGCTGCGAACATCACGAACACGAGAGCAAGGCGGCGACGCAGGCTCTTCGGCATGATGGAAAGCTTGCCACTCTGCAGGGTCCCCGAAAGCCGCGATGACATTCTATTACAAAGAATGACAGCGGCGTCGCGAGGTAGCTAACAAACCGAGCCCTGAGGCATCCCCTCATTTGGGGCGAAAAAAGTCGGCAACTGTCTCGGATGCTGTGCCTGACGCAGCGTCGTTTACGGGACGCCAAGAACGCCAAGGACGCCGGAAGGACGCCAGCGGATTTTTTTGAATTCGGAAGCGATAACGACCCGTCCTCGCCCAGCGACGCGCGGTGAATTTGTCCCACATCGCCGGTCCCGAAAATCTCTTTGAAGAAATCTTCCTTGGCGTCCCTCCCGCGTCTCCTTGGCGTCTTCTGGCGTCCCGTAACGACGCTTCAGCGCTCGGTGACCTCGAAGTACCACGGCGCGCGCCCATGAGGTCGTACCGCCACGTCCACCATTTAGGATTCGATAATGGGCCTGCCAGCTAATCCGATGACAGGCTCTCGACAAACGCCCTGCCCGCTTTGAAGCGTGCGATTCGGTCGTCGATGAAAGCGGGACGGAGCGTCCGAGCCAAGATCGCACTCGTGACAGGAGCAGCGACGAGCAGAACCAGGCACGGCACGATCACCGTCTCGAAGTGATTCGAGTACGCGGCCGCGGCGATGAGGACGCCGAGCGCTCCCAAAGATCCGAACACTCCGACCAGGAAGCCAACGGTCCTTCGCTTCTTGTGAAGCTCGCAGAGCGGCACTCGAGTGGTCACCGATTTACGCAAAATGAGCGCCAGAATCGCGTAGACCAAGATCGAGACGACGAGGAGCACGTAGATCCAGCCCGCGTGCCAGTAGAACGTCTTTTGCACGCGGATGCCGTTGGCCGGTGCGTTACACCGCACACAGCGGTCCGGTAGCGAATGTTGGAGCTTGTCGAGCACGACCAGATCCCCCTCGCGCCACACGCCCGTGCCATCCGAACCGGGCCGAACCAGGCCTCCATCTTCGACGGCTGGTCGATACACACTGTCCCAATCCCCCGCCATGATCCCTCCCTAGAGGCGCCCTTCGTAGCTCTTGATGGCCCCACCGGTAGACGGCGCGCATCGTTCGGTGATGCGACTCGTGCCGAGGTCGACCGTGAAGCAACTGGCACGGCGCCAATCCACCGTGCTGTCGAACGTCGCACCACCGGCGGTGACCCCGACGTTCCACACGCGGTCAGCGCCGCCACAAACGCGGGCGGCAACCGAATCGCCCAGCGGTCCGGCACCCACCTCGCTCGTCGAATCGTTGCGAAAGACGGCGATCGTCGCGTCGTGAGGCAGGTCCCTCACTTCGAGGCACACGGGAGCCGTCTTCGGGAGCGCTCCGACGGCACGATCGCACGCAATGGGTTCCGGTGCGCGTTCGGTGCAGGGCAGGTGCTCGCAGTTCTTGTATCTCAGGCGACAGCCTTGGCCCTTGTGGAAGATGCAGGGAGTGTTGGTCTGGTCGGCGTTGCACTTCACGGGAAGATCGGTGCGCGTGTGGATCGCGACCGTCGGACCTCGGCTGTCGGTCGAGGGAGCGGCGGCTATTGGCCCCGCGTCGTCCCCATCAGCCGCTGTGTTCACTGGCGCAGCTGGCGCAGGAGTGGGATCCGAGTGGGGTTTGTCCGGCTCGCGGGGCAGCGGAGGATCGGCCGCGCACGCTCCCAGAAGGCAGGCAATCGCAACCGCTCCAACACTCCGCAGCATGCAACGCGAGACTAGCAGCCCCACCCGATGTCCCACCCCAAATCGAAGCGAGCCGGGCGCCTTTCGACACCCGGCTCGTGGCCTTACTCGTCTCGGAATCAGCCAGGCGAGAACATGATCGGGTAGTTCACGGTGACGACTCCGTCCTGAGGCGCGGGGAAGGAGAGCCCGTAGTACTGGCCGACCACGCAGCTGACCACACCGCTGTCCGGAAGGTCGCTACCGCCGTTGTGTGCGTTCGACACCGCGCCGGTGCGATCGATCACGAAGCTGACGCTGACACGACCTTGCAGATTGGGGTTCTTCTTGAGGCCCTGCTCGTAGCACATGCGGAAGCGGCCGTAGTTCTGGCGAACGATGCGCTGAATCACGTCGGCGGGCAGCGAGCCTCGCTCGACCGTGGTTACACCGGCGCGCATGCCGTGATCCTTGGGCTTGTAGCCGGGGCCATTGCTCGCGCTCGAGTTGCCGAAGCCGCCTTCGAGACCGGCGCAGATTGCACTGCCGCAAGTTCCGATGCCGCCCATGCCGACGCCCTTGGCGTAGCCACCGCCACCCTCGCCGATGCCCGTCAGGCCGAGACCGCCCGAGCCGCCGGACTCGCCGAGCTCTTCGCCCCACATGTTGCCGTTGGCGCTGAAGGGGTCGCTGCCACTCGCAACGTCACCGAAGGGCGAGGTCGGAGCCTTGGTGTCACCGAAGGTCTGCTTGAGTAGGCCGATCATGCCGATCGACTTGGCTTCCCGCAGCGCTTCTTCGCGCGAGAGGTTCGGAGGGCTGTCGTTGCGGGCAACTGCTGCACGCTTGTT
The DNA here is from genome assembly GCA_963781505.1 of uncultured delta proteobacterium. GTDB lineage: Bacteria > Myxococcota_A > Polyangia > Polyangiales > Polyangiaceae > JADJKB01. The sequence continues at coordinate 125,393 of CAWAHB010000032.1, forward strand.
GACGGCCGGAACGTTCAGCTTGCCCATCTTGCCAGCTTCGTTCTTCGCGGCTTCCGCACGCTCCCCGCCACCTTGCTCGGTGTCGGGCGCCGCCTGCTCCTCGGTGGCTTCCTTGTTTCGCTCCGCGGAAGCGTCGAGGTACTGCTGAATTGCGTACACGCGGTCGTTGTCCAGGCCCTCGTCGTCCGACAGGCCCATGGCCGGGACGAACGCCGCCATCGCGCCAATGAAGGTCGCGGCAATCGCGAAGGAGAGAGCGAAGTAGCCGGCAGCCGATCGGTCGTTCGAACCGAAGAAGCTGCGCTTCGTGGTCTTGCCGGGGTGAACGCCCGCAACCTGAATCGTCAAGTCGCCGTAGGCGAGCGAGAGGCGAGTTCCGAGGGTGAGCGGGATGACGGTGCCCTCGGTGGGGGTTTCCGCCGGGCCCTTGTTGGTGAGGCGCGCCGTCGCGTTCGGAGGAACGATCACGCAGGGCTCGCCGTCGATAACGCTGACAATCGACACGCGCGTCGCGCCGAGGCGTTCCGCGGGCAAGGTGTAGTCACACGCGCCACCCTCTTCGCTGCGCTCACCGAGGCAGTAGGGTCGCGGGGGATCGAGGTGCGCAACGTGGATGACGTTGGTGCCCCAGAGAACGTTGATCTCGACGGCGCGGGCCGCGAGGTTCTCGCATTCCTCGGAGCTCAGCGACGGGCCACTCTGGACCATCGCGTACGCCATCGGAGCGTCATCGGACTCTGTTTCCGGAGCCCGCTCGAACCCGCCGAATGCTTCGCGGGCGTCGAAATTGTGGAGAGTCGACAGGAACGGGTTGACGGAATTGGACTGAGCCATGACGGAATTCACCTTCGGGGCGTTGGGGCGACGGCGTCGTTTTCGGTGCGGGTGACTCGCTGATTCGAGTCTTCACTTCCCTCTCGGGAAGGCCGCCCTGTCTACGTGCGCATCGCGGTTACCTGCATATCGACAGGCCGGAGAGCCTCTGGGTTCCAAAAAATTCGGGCCGGACCCAAGGACCCCCGAAACCACTGGAAAATTCCAGTCCTTGCCGGCCGGCCGGGCCCGGGTATCGTTCCGTGCCCCTTCCGCGGAAAACCTGGAGGAATCGTGATTCAGCGCCCCCTCCGAGCAGGTGCGTGCGCGCTCTTCGTGTCGGCTTTGGCCCTCACGGCAAGCGCCCAGCCGACTGCTCCTTCTTCATCCATCGTCCTTTTGCCCACGGGAAAGCCTGCGGGCGGAGCCACCGACGTCGAACGCGCCAAAAGCGAGCTCCTCGCTCGCTCGCCTGGGCTCGCCAACGTCACCCTCGTCCCCCGAGCGACGTATCCGCTGCGCGGCAACAAGAGATCGTGCGCTTCAGTCAGGAGCACGGCGGCGTTGTCGTCCTCGGAAGAGGCGCGAGTGTGATGCTCGACTCGAGCGGGACCCCAACATCGTTCGCCACCGAGCGTGTCGAGACTCACTTCGTCGGAGCGGTCCAGCCTTCCGTCGTAGCTGCGAGTGCGGTGGCGGTTGCCAACCAGGTCGTGCGAGGCACATCGTTCACGGCGTCGCGGGCCGCTCTGGCGTGGCTGCCTCGAATCGACGGCGCGCATCTCGGCTGGGTGTTCTACGAAGGAGTGAGCCCAGGCACGCCCTACGCTCCCGTCGTAGTCGTCGATGCGCACAGCGGCGATGTTCTCTTGCGCGTGGACGCGACCCATTTCGATCGTGAAGCCAGCGTCTACGAGCTGAACCCGATCACGACTCCCACGCTGTCGAGCGTGACCCTCGATTCACTCGCTCCTGGCGCCAAGACCCTCCAAAACGAGCGAATCCAAGCGCTGAACTGCGTCGACGAGAAAACCACGACTGGCGGGAAGCTCAACATCCACTTCTGTGAGCTCCTCCCCACCGCGGTCGCCGATACCGACGGCAATTTCTCCTACACGTTCCAGGGAGACTCGATCCCCGAGGATTCCTTCGCCGAAGTCACGATGTTCTATCACGCGTCCAAGGCGTACGCGTTCTTCGAAGGCCTCGGAATGCCCGAGCTGAACCTGAAACCCCTCCTGGCCATCGCGAACCTACGCTTCCCCAAAGGCTGGGACGACTTCGACATTGCGACGATGAAGAACACGAGCACTCCGCTCGAACCGTACGACAACGCGTTCTTCAGCCCCGAAGATCCTCTGGGCGGCCTTCTCACTCAGGGCGGAGGCGGTCTGTGGTTCGGTCAGGGTACGCAGGCGGACTTCGCCTACGACGGCAACGTCGTCTATCACGAGTTTGGTCATGCGATGATCGATCGCACGATCCAGCTCGTCCCCTATTGGCACCTGGATCCCCAGGGCGGGGCGCCCTCGCCCGGGGCGATGAATGAAGGCCTCGCGGACTACTTCTCGTCGGCACTGACGGGCGACGGGCAGGTCGGCGAATACGCTTCGAAGAACATCTCCTACGGCCTCGGCGGCAGCATTCGCGATCTCGACAACGACGATCACTGTCCCCAGCACCTCGCGGGTGAGCCTCACATCGACTCCACGTTCTTCTCCGGCGCGCTCTGGAAGACTCGCCAATCCCTGCCCGAAGCGGACCGCACCGAATACGACTCGGCTCTTCTTGCAGCGCTCATCGCAGCACCCAGCGGTGATCTCGGCTACGAAGATCTCGCTGCGCTGTTCCTCGCGTCCCTCAGCGCCTCTCCGCTGGGCCAGCCCGCAGCCGACGCCCTCGCAGAGGAGCTCGCCACGCGAGGAGCGTTGCCCGAGTGCACCCGCGTCCTCGAGTACAAGACCCCGATCAATGGACCTTCTCTGACCTTTGGCAACGCTTTCTACGCTCCCGGAAGCTATCTCGGTGGCACTGGGCCCCAGGCGGCCTACACCCCCGGTGTCTTCCAAGCGCATCGTTCCATTCCCGAAGGCACCCTGAAGCTGAGGGTCTCGATCGAGAACGTTCCTTACAAAACCCAGCAGAGCTACGGCCAAAACTCCGACCCGTACGAGCCGGCAGCGCTGATTCAGTTCTCCGCGGATCCCATCTCCTTCACGTACGATTCCGACGTGAGCTCGACCGCCGGCGATCCGATCCCATTTTCTTCGGTCGCCGGTTCCCTCGAGGTCGACGTGCCATCCGACGCGACCGACGTTCACGTGATGGTGGTCAACCTCGGCGACGAGGACGGTCTCTTCCGTGCGCTCACCCTCACCCCGAAGGGTCCGCCGACGAACACCGGCGGAACCGGCGGGAGCGGAGGCTCACCGAGCTTTGGCGGAACGGGTGGAGCAGGAGCCACGGGGGGCGGCGTGGCCATCGGCGAAGAAGCGCCGGAGCTCGCGCCAGGCGGCGGATGTGCATGCGAAACGCGTCGGAGCCCATCCCGGGGCGGACTCGCACTTCTCGGCCTCGGCGCGCTGGCATGGTTGTTCCGTCGGCGCGACTGATCCTCATTCGGGATCGAGCGCGATGACGAAATCAGCGTAGTCGGCTGCGCTCTCGCTCTGGGTCTGGTCGCCATCGGTCATGATCCCGACGCCGAGCAGCCCGGGAACCTCGGCGCTCGGATCGCCATCCTCGAAGTGCTTGCGAAACTCCGCGCGGAGATCGACCTCTTCGTTCCGCCACGTGCCAACGGGTCCTCCCGACTCCAGAACGACGGTGTCCTGGGCAACGAAGGGGTTTCTCTTGGAATCGCACACGGCACCCCGAGGCGAAACGGCGCTCCAGACGTATTTCAGCGTGTAGTAGCGCAGGCCGCGCCGCCACGTGAGGTAGATGACGGCAGCGGAATCTCCCTTGCCGTCCGCGCATTCGTCGCCACCGTCGGGAAGCGTGATCGCGCGCCAACTCCAGCGGACCTTCCGAGCCCGAGTGCGCGCCGACTCGTCCAACGGATATCCGAGCACCGTCGTGCGATCGGGCGGACGGTACCGTGCAGCGATCGAGGGTCGATCGCCATCCGAGCTCACACGGTAATAGTTCACGGGTCCGGATTCGCGCTCGATGACCTTCCAACCACCCACCTCGAGTCGGAGCTCCGTTGGAGCTGCCGGCACCAAAGGCGACTTTTGGGCCGATCGCTCGGGGGGAGCCGAAGCCGGCGCGCTCGCGGCACAGGCGGACGAGAGCAGCGCAAGCGCCAGGAGTGTCCGTTCTTCGATCACGCCTCGTCCGGCGTGGCAAATGCCCTGACTCCAGGCGGAGCGTTCGTAGGATTGTAGAGCGCCGTGAGCACGTGGTCGCGCCAGGCGCCGTTCAGAAACAGATAATCTCGCGCATATCCTTCGACCGTGAAGCCAAGCCTGCGAAGCACGCGACCCGAGCGTTCGTTGATCGGCATGTAGTTGGCCGCGATTCGATGAAATCCCAAGGAATGGAACGCGTGCTCGATGCTGGCAGTGAGTGCCTCGTGCATCATCCCTTGGCCTTCACGACGGTAGTCGAGGCTGTAGCCCAGATTGACGCTTTGGTGGGCTCCCCGCGTGTACGCGGTGAGGCTCACCTGACCAAGGACGGGACCGAGAGGCGCGCTCTTTTCCAGAAGTTGAAACCGACACGAAGCGTCTTCCACATACTCGTCGCGGTTCTCTTCCAGACGCCAGCGCCAGAATTCCTCCGTGAAATAGCCGGGCGGATGTGGTGGCGACCACGCATCGAGGTGCGCGCGGTTTTCCACGAAGTAGGCGAGCTGCCGAGAGGCCTGCTCCGCCGATAGCATGGTCAAGATCACGCGATCCGTAGTGAGCTCGATGGGTGATTCTTCCGCGAGGGCCACCACGCCCGAGCTTACTCTCGTGGTCGGTCGGCTGTAAGCTCCCCGCGTGATCGCTATCCGACCGCTTCTCGTATTGGGAATTTCGTTCGCACTCCTGGGTCCAGGCTGCACGCACGGCTCGGCACCGCCACCCAAGACGGGGGCGGCCCCCGCCGCTTCGGCCAAGCAGGAGCCGGACACACTCCGCGCCCGGCTTGCGCGAACGCTCCGATCGTTGCCCCGCGATCAGGACCTCCTCCAAAGCCTCAGCACCGAGTCGCGTTCGGACATCAAGGGAGTGCTTTCCGGAATCACCAACAAAGATCACGACGCGCTCGTCGACGCGCAAGGTCCCCTCGCCCGCGCTCGCCCTCTCCTTCACCTTGCTGTCGGGGGAAAGTCCGCAGATGCGGTGTATCTCTTGGTCTCGACACCACGCCTCGTGGAGGAGCTCATCACGTACCGACAGGCAGCTCAGCACTCGAACCTGTCGGACGTGGTCGGTTCGGTGCGCACTTTCGCAGAACGCGCTGCGTCGAGCTGGCTTCACGATCGCTCGACCGAGGTCGCATCACCCGTGACGCTCACACCAGAGCTTCTCGAGCAAGTCGACGTGGCAGCCTATGTCATCGGCCGTCGAGACATCGAGCGCATGGCCCGCGAGCTCCAACTCGAACTCAATCCAAAAGATGCCCGGCGCTGGATCTCCCTCGCCTCCCAGGCCGCGCGCGATCTCGACACGAAAGCAGCCCGGCATGCCCTCGAGCAGGCTCGATCCTTCTCGAAGGACGATCGAGTGACGAAGAGCTCTCTCGCCTCGACAGAGCTCTTGATCGCTGCCGCAGAAAAGGCCACGGGCCCCAAACCGAGTGACCTTTCTGGCGCTCTCGCCGTTGCACGGGCCTACCTCGAGCTCGATCGCGCCAAGCAGGCCCTCGAAACCATCGATCCCCATCGCGCCCTCGCCGAGAAGAACCTCGCGGTTGCGACCACGCTCGCCCTCGGAGAGCTCGGTGGCACCGTCTGCCCTGGCCTTCCCGGAGGCGTGGCCAACACGATGCTGTGTGGAGTCGCGTGGGACGCCCACCCAAAGGCCGCGAACCTCGTCGAGCTCATCGAACGAGCCTGGAAGAGCGGGTCTGGCAGAGACCCTGAATCGGTAGAGGTCTATCTCGGACTCGTCGGCGTCGTTCCCTGGATGTACGGCCTGTCCCGCATGTCGGTGGATCCGACGAGCGCGAGGACGGAGGTCATGCAGCGACTCAAGACCCTGGCCGGCAACTCGCGCGAGGCAGCCAAAGTCGCACCCGGACTCGAGGGCCTGGTGTTGTTCATCGATACGTTGAGCGCTGGGTTCGACGCGCTCACGCAGAAACGTGAATCGGGCGAGAGCGTCAAAATCCCGAGGGAAGTCTCGAGCAAGCTCCGAGAACGCGCGCTCGCACTGGGAAAGAAGTCGCCGGGCGAGCGCTTTGCCCAGGCCGGCGTGCTCTCCGTGGCGGCGATGCAGTTTCGAGACGACGACGTTCTCCCTCTCCTCGAGCTCATTCCCCCCGACCAAGTGCACCCGAGCCACGTGGTGCCGTTCAACATCCTGCGCTTGTGGGCTGCCGTCGTGGCCCGATCGCCAAAGCTCGCCGGCGAAGCGTCGGGGGAGCTCGCAGCCATCCTTCCCGATCTGGCGCGGGGTCGGGACACCGAACGCGCAGAGATCGTTCTCACGCTGGCGGAGGCCGAGGCTGCAATCGCAGGAACACCGAAGGCGCATGGCGTCCTGGAGCAAGTCGGAAAGCCTCTCGCCGAAGCTGTCGATGCACCGGCGGAGCTCAGGCTGCGCGCTGCTCTCGACGTGGCGGGTGCTCGTGCGAAACAGGGTCGCATGGCCGAAGCCGCGGACATCCTGGCACGCGTGACGACCAGCGTCCCCTGGGCAACGGCCCCCGACAACAGCGATGCTCAAAACCTCGGACTTCTGGCCAGCGCGTACCTGTTCGTGATTCAGGCGCGCGCCACGAAAGGTGACGAGCGCGCCGAGTACCGGGACAAGCTGAACGAGATCGCCAAGCGCGCAGCGGGTCAGCAACTGATCGCGGCCTCACGACTCTGGATCGAGATGTGGCAAAAGGAGATCGACTACCTCGTGACCGTCGATCGCTGTGGGGCCGTGAAGATCTGCGCCGAGCGAGCCAAACAGAACCGACGGATCCCTGAAGCCGAAGCCAAGCGACGCGCGGGCAGCGTGGCCGCCCAGCTCGTCTCCCAGGGCTCCCTCCCGGTCGGCACCATCAATCTCTCCTTTGGATATGGATCCGCCCTCCGATTGGATGCCCTTGTTCGAGTCGCCCCCATGCTCCTGGCCGTCGAGTCGCCTAAAGAGTGAATAATTTCCATTGATTACTGATTTCGCTTGTAAGTTGCCTACATCTGCCTACAGTGTAGGTGTATGACACACCTGCGACGGCATCCCCGAACCAACGTCTCATTCCCCGTTGCGATTGATGCCCCCGAGAAGGGCGGTCGGGTGGGAGTCGTACGAAACGTCAGTGCGTCTGGATTGCTCGTCGGAACTCCGAGTCAGTTCCGCGCCGGCCAGCGTGTCCGGGTGCGCTTCAAGACCCGTCGCCGCGGACCGTCGTACGACGTGCCGGGTACGATCGTGCGGGTCGGACTGGATCCATCGGGCGAGTGGCTGGGGCGCCTGGTCGCCGTCGAGCTCGACCGCGAAGTGAGCGGCCGCCGGCTCGGCGAGCTCGCCTACTCCTACGGCCCTCGCTGATCAGTACTCGAATCCGCTTCCACCGATGAACTCACGCAGGATCGACGTCGGTGGGACGTGATCCGGGTAGATCGTGACGAAGCGATCGAGCAATCCCAGCAATCGAAACGCCGTGGTGTATGCCGGATCGGATTGCGGGACCTCGAGCAGGTAGCGCTCCGCAAAAACCTTCAGCACGCCGAGCTCGTAGATGAGCGACGAGTCGAACACCGCGTCGGCGTGGTGCTGGTAGGGAAAGATGTGCTTCCGCTCCCCGTTGCGCACGCTGGGCCAGCGCTTGATGTTCATGGCGGCCGTTGCGCCACGCGTATGGCGATCTCGCACGATGCGTCGCAGCAAACGTACGTCGGAGGCGTGGACCCGCGTCAATCGGTCGAACGGCAATTGAGCGAGGGGACACACGAAGATGCGATACACGCTGCCTTCCGGCAGTCGAGACAAGAGCTCGGGATTGAGCCCGTGGATGCCTTCCAGCATCAAGATGTCGTGGGCACCCAGAGCCACTTCGCGACCTCCCTCGGGCAGGCTTTGGCCGCTGGCAAAATCGTAACGCGCCGTCGCGACCCGTGAGCCGGAAAGGAGTTTTTGGAGCTGGTGCTGGAGCAGATCCACATGCAGCGCCTCGAGTGCCTCGTAGTCCAATTCTCCGTCTGGGCTCTTCGGCGTCTGATCACGGTTCACATAGTAGTCGTCCAGGGAGAGTTGGACGGGGGTGATGCCGTTCACCTGGAGCTGCACGCTGAGCCGCTTGATGAACGTCGTCTTCCCCGCGGACGACGGGCCCGCAATGCTCACGATCTTCACATCGTGACCGCGGTCTCTGATCTGGTCCGCGATGATACCGATGCTTTTTTCCTGAAAACCCTCACTCACGCGAATCAGCTGGGACACGTCCCCGCCCACACAACCGTGGTTGAAGTCCCCGACGCTGGTGACGTTCAGCGCTTCCAACCAACGCTCTTCGATGTGGGTCATGTCCCGGACGTGGCGCGCCACCACTCGGGCGCGCTCTGCCAACTCGTCGGGGTGATCGTTTCCCGTCGCGTGAACCAGGAGCAAGTCGTCTCCATCGGACAGGACACGAAAAGTTCGTCCGATTCGCCCGGTGGTCGGAAGCACGGGGCCGAGTCGAAGCGCATAGGCCTCACCGTAAGAGATCAGGCGTACCGCCTGCTCGCGCCAGGTGTCGAGGAGAGCCGCGAGCTCCTTGGCGTCGGCCCGAAGGAAGTGTGCGCGGGCCTCGTCCAGCGTCCAGAGCTCCTCGCGGAGGGGCACGTCCTCCTCGACCATGAGCCCCATCTGGCGTTCGAGCTCGGCCGCAAAACCAGGAGGGGGTGGGACCCGTGCGTACACTCGTCGCGCGAAGCCCACCGAATGACCCATCGAGACCGTGACTCCCACGCGCCGCGCCGCCTCGAGCAACAGAAGCGCCTGACTCTGGCGATAGATGCGTTGACCCTCCCAGTGCGCGATCGTCAAGGGCTCGACCGAGGAGTCGGAAGACACGGGAGCGGACAGCGCAACTGCCTTGCGATCGACGAGGGCGGCGACCACCAGCTTTCCGTCGATCTCGCCAGGAAGCAGGCTGTCGAACGGCGTCCCGGTGCGGACCTGGACGGACCGGTCGCCGATTTTCACTGTCACCGACGCACGACGTGGCAGTGACCGCTCCTGGAGAAGAAGACCGACACTATCGGTCATCTCCACGAGCTGCTCGGCAACGCCGCCCAAGATCCTCTGAAGAAGTCCCAGCGCCAAAGCCGGACTTGCTTCCGCGAGTCCCTGCCATCGCTCGTAGCCGAGGCTCGCCGTTTCCAGATGAGTGACGGCAACGACGCTGGCGGCTCGGGGACGGCCCGCAACGAGCCCGAGCTCGCCGAAGTGTCCCGCCGCACCCACTTCGCCCAGGTCGAATCCCCGCCGCGTGATCCGCGCGGTGCCCGAAAGCACGCAATGCATCACACGCTCGAGATCCCCCTCGCGCACGACCACCTCGTTGGGTTCGTAGGCTCGCTTCTCGAAAAATGGAGCCAGCACCTGGCACTCTTCCGGCGAGAGCTCGCCGAGCAGCGGGTCGCCGGACGCGGCGAGAGCCTGCAGAGCCGTGGGTTCCAAAGAGGCGTTACCTTACTCGATCGCGACGACTGTCTCGTGGGGCAACGAAGAAAAAAAAGACAGGAAGGCGGAAGGGCGGAAGGATTTCTTATTTTTCTTTTCGAAACCTTCCTGCCGCCCCGGCGCTCTGTTCGATTTTTTTCCCGTTGTGATTTCTCGAGGCGCGCCGCCTTCCGGAGCTGATGCGTTCAGGTGCTTCCTCTCCGGATCCCATGCCTCCAAGTCGTCTGGCGTAGACAGCCGGGGTTTGAGACCCGACGCGTCCGAAAAACCGCCCAAAAAATCCCTCCCGATTCCTTCCGCCCTCCCGCCTTCCTGTAAAATCCCAAAATTTGGCGGCGCACCCTACAGCTCGCGCTTGGGCAACCGTCTGGGTTCCCATGCGACAAGCGTCGACCTTCTTTCTGGCGTCTATTTGCGCGGCTTGTGCCGCACAGCCCTCCCGCACGGCGACCCAAGCGCCCCCGTCGGCGCCTGCGGCCCTCGTCGAACAGGCAACGGAGGCCAGCCAAGAGACCGTCGAGACCCCTCCGGCGGTCCCCACCGATCCGGAGCCAGCGACGGCTCTGGAGATCCCCTCCCAGTGCGCGGACGATTCGTCCCCCTGCACTCCGCCCAGGGATTTCAGCACGGCACTCTGTCAGAAGAGCTCGCCCGATCTCGCATTGGCGATGTTTCGAAAGACGACTCCCTGGACGCGCGCGTACGTGCGGCAGCCGACAGACGCCTGGTACACGGGGGGACGCCATACGGCCCACTCCCGTATGGAGCCCGGCGAAGAGGTGATCATCGTCGCCAAGCGCGGCGCGAATGGCGGCGTTCAGGTGGGTGGCGGGAGCTACAACGTCTTTCGCTGGGACGGCAAATGCGTTTCGCTCATGGCGGATGAGGTCAGCCTCGACAAGCCCCGCGGTGTCACTGTCGCCCCGATCCGCTGGCGGCATCTGGGTGAGCGCCTGCGCGAGCGCTTGCTCGAAAGTCGCGGCATTGCCGTACCGTTGAAGCTCGTACGCACCCGCTGCCACGACGATGGGGCCGCTCCCTCGTGCACCGAAGCCAAGAGCGTCCTCAGTCAATCGATTGCGAACTACGTGCGCTCCGGCGGCGAAATCCCCCCGCCCGAGTTGTGAGCTCAATCGGGAACATGCGGCTTCCTCGTGCGTAAGAACCACGCTCGCGAGGAACCCTTCGATGTCGAAAAGAAACCGATTGGTCGATTCCGTGGTGACCGGAGCATTCGCCTACGCGCTGATGCTCGGCTGGAGCGCCTGCATTGGCGGCAGCTCGGGTAGTGGCGGCTTCGTTCCGGACGGCGGGGGATCTGGAGCGACGGGTTCGGGTGGCCAGAGCTCCATCATCCCCGACGCTCTGGCAGAACAGAGCGGATCCCGACTCAAGGCGCGACGAATGCATGGCGCCGACGGGTCTTCCCAGTTCGAGTCCTGGATCGACACGGCCCGCGGGGGCGAGCCCTGCGGGTTTACGCCCACCATCGACGGAAAATCCCACTGTCTCCCGACCGGCCCTTTGCGCCAGAACGCCTCGAGCGGCTACTTCGCAGATCCCGACTGCACCGTTCCGGTGGCGAGAGTCGATCCAAGCTGCCAGCCTCCCATCTACATTTTGGTCGCACCGAGCGATGACCAGACGAAGTACTGCAGCGGTGCCTACAAGATCGCCTCGGTCCACAAGGCCGTCATGGTCAACGCCCTCTACCAATCGTCGTCGACCTACGGTTGCGAGGTCTCCAGCTCGAGCTCCGACCAGGTGAACTATGCAGCGGCGGACGAGATCCCTCTTTCCGACTTCGTCGAGGGCCAGGAGAGCGTCGATCCTTAGGCGCTTTCGCCTTCGCCCCCGGTAGATGGGTCGTCGAGCTCGTCGGCCAGCGCGCTGGCTTCTTCGAGGCGCGCTTTCTGGAGCTTCAGGGACTCGAGCTGGGCCTTCGCTTCGGTCACGACTTCCGGCGGGGCCTTCTCCACGAAGCTCGCATTCGAAAGCCTCTTTTCGAGGCCCGTCATGTCCTTTTCCAGCTTCTTCAGGGCGCGACCGACTCGATCCTTTTCGTGCGCCGCACTCACCAGACCGCGAAGCCCGACCAGCACCTCGATGTCGCCGGCGACGCTGAGCACGAAGCCTTTGGGCCGGGGACCCGGCGCTTCGATCACGGTCTCGCCTTCGGTCTTCACCAGAAAGCGAATCAGGCCTTCCTCTCGGGAAAGGAGCGAGCGCACGTCGGCTTCCTGGGTGCGCAGGTGGAGTGGGACTTGCGCTCCTGGATGCACCTCGTGCTCGCTTCGTGCCGCGCGCGCGGCGCCAATCGCGCCCATCACGCGAGCGAAGTCTCTCTCCGCATCCGCGTCCGGTCGGCCATCGTCTTTCGTCGGGTAGGGCGCAACGGCGACTGACTTGGGTCGCGACGCGGGCCGAGGAGCTTTCTGCCACAGCTCCTCGGTGATGAACGGCGCATAGGGGTGCATTGCGCGGAGCACGCTCTCGATACAGTGCGCCAGAACCTGCCGCGTCTCGGCTTTGGCTTCGTCGCTGCCCGACTGAAACACGGGCTTGCAAGCCTCGAGATACCAGTCGCAGAGCTCGTCCCAGACGAAGTGATACAGGCTGCCCACTCCATCATCCAACCGAAACTCGTCGATTCCTCGAGTGCTCTCGGTCGCGGCCTGGGAGAGGCGGGACAAGATCCAGCGATTGGTCAGGAGCTTGGGCTCCGGCGGCTGTCCGGACAGAGTTTCGTTTTCGATGTGCGTGAGGGAAAAGCGGACAGCGTTGTAGAGCTTGTTGCAAAAGTTGCGGTAGCCCTCGATGCGCTTCGGCGAAAGAGCGATGCGTTTGGCCTGGGGTGAGTAGCTGCAAAGCGTCAGCCGGAGCGCATCGGTTCCATAAGCCGGGAACCCTTTGCCCATCTGCGCTGCGGACGGATACGCCTTCTTGAACTTCGCCATCGCCTCGGCGATCGGCGCGCCCGGAAGCGTCTTCTGCACCAACTTTTCGAACTCCGCCCCGTGGACCAGATCGAGTGGGTCGAGGGTGTTGCCCTTCACCTTGCTCATCTTGTCGCCGGTTTCGTCCACGATCATGCCGTGAAGCAGAACTCGACGAAACGGAACCTCGTTCATGAAATGCAGGCCCATCATCATCATGCGAGCGACCCAGAAGAACAGGATGTCGTAGCCCGTCTCCATGTCGCTCGACGGATAGAAGCGACGGAGCGTCAGGGTGTCGTCGGGCCAACCCAAGGTGGAGAACGGCCAGAGCGCACTGGAAAACCAGGTGTCGAGCACGTCCGGATCGCGGGTGAGCGTGCCGCTGCCGCACTCCGCACACTTGTCCGGATGATCCTCCCGCGTCACGGTGACGTGACCGGATTCGCAGAAGAAGGCCGGGATCTGATGGCCCCACCAGAGCTGGCGCGAAACGCACCAGTCCTGAATGTTCTCGAGCCAGTGAAAGTACGTCTTGGTCCATTCCTCCGGAATGATGCGGGTGCGGCCATCACGCACTGCGGCGACTGCCGGCTCCGCCAGTGGCTTCATCTTCACGAACCACTGGGTGCTGATCATGGGTTCGACGACCGTGTTGCAACGCTGGCAGCGCGGCAGCATCAGGTTGTGGGGTTTGCTTCCGCGCTCGAAACCCTTCTCCGCCAGGGCGCGCTTGACGGCTTTGCGCGCCTCTTTCACGGTCATTCCCGCGAACTCGCCACCCTCGTGGTTGATGCTGCCATCCGGGTTCAAAATGTTGATCTCGGCCAGTGCGTGCCGCTTGCCGGTCGCGAAGTCGTTGAAGTCGTGAGCCGGCGTGACCTTCACCGCGCCTGTCCCAAACGCCATGTCGACCAGAATGGCGTCCGTGATGACGGGGATTTGCCGGTCGACGAACGGATGCTGAAGCATCTTTCCGTGCAGATGCTTGTATCGCGGATCGTCCGGATGAACGGCGACGGCCGTGTCGCCCAGCATCGTCTCCGGTCGAGTCGTGGCCACGACGAGCTCGGTCACGCCTTGGGCGGGGTCGGCATCCACCACCGAGTACGCGAACTCCCAGAGCTCACCCTGCGCTTCCTCGTTGTCGACCTCGAGATCCGAAAGCGCCGTACGGCAATCACCGCACCAGTTGATGAGACGCGTATCCCGATAGATGAGCCCTTCGTCATAGAGCCGAACGAAGCTCTCCTTGACGGCCCGGCTCATGTCCGGGTCCATCGTGAACTTGCTTCTCTCCCAATCGGCGGAGAAGCCGAGCACCGTCATCTGCTCGGCAATGCGTCCCCCACTCTCTTCCTTCCACTTCCAGACGCGCTCCACGAATTTTTCTCGCCCGAGATCGTGGCGGCTCAGGCCTTCCCGCCGTAGCTGTCGCTCGACGACGGTCTGCGTGGCGATCCCTGCGTGGTCGATACCCGGCTGCCAGAGCGCGTTCCATCCCTGCATGCGCTTGTGCCGAATCAGAACGTCCTGAATCGTGTAGAGCGCGTGCCCCATGTGGAGCGACCCGGTGACGTTGGGCGGCGGCATCGCGATGACGTAGGCCGGCCGGGTGTCCTTTTCGTCGAGGCCCGCGCGAAATACTCCTTCGCGACGCCAGAACTCGTACCAGCGTGGTTCCACGTCCGCGGGCTCGTAGGCTTTGGGTAGCTCGCTCATCGAACCCGAGCTTTTAGCGCAAAGGTGCCAAAGCTTCCATGATCCCGGCTCGGTTCCGGGCTTCGTGTTGGCGGAGAGATCGCGTATTCTGGACAGATGGCGTCAGCTCGAACCATCGCAGGGATCTCGATCGTCGGTTGTTTGTGTCTCACGGCTCTGGCGACCCAGAGCTGTGGCAGCGATTCGGAGAGCGACCTCGGCAAGAAGGACGCCTCGTCGGACGTTGGGCAGGGTGGCAGCAGCGGCGGCGGGGGCGTGGGCGGTATCGCGCTAGGCGGCAACGCCGGTGCTGGAGCGCTGGGCGGTGGAGGAAGCGGCGGCGGCACGAGCTGCGGCCAGGTCGGAGCGAACTGTGTCTCGGGCAGTGACTGCTGCTCCGCGAGCTGCAACCCCAGCTCCCACGTCTGCGAAGATCCGGTAGGAAACTGCCAACCCGCAGGCTCCACGTGTGCGGCCGCAACCGAGTGCTGCACGCTGGTCTGCATGGGTGGTACCTGTGGCGCGACCCAGTGCAAGTCGGACCTCGCCGCGTGTACGCAGAGCTCCGAGTGCTGCAGCGGAACCTGCGCCAGCTCGATCTGTGAGCCGCTGAGCTCGAGCTGCAAAACTGCGGGCAACTCCTGCAGCAGCAACAACCAGTGCTGCTCGCACCTCTGCTCCAACGGCAACTGTTCGAACCAACCCTCGTTTTGCACGCAGACCGGAGATACCTGTGCGAAGGACGCCGAGTGCTGCGGCGGGCTCTGCAGCAAACAGACGGGGGCAACCCTCGGCACGTGCTCCAAGCCCAAGGCGCCGGGAACGACGGGCTGCCAGATCGCGGGTGAAGTTTGCGGCGACGGAGCCAATGGCGACGGCGGACTCGATGTCGGCATCCCCGCTTGTGGCGGAGAATGCTGCAGTCGATCCTGCGCGCCGTACGGTCCGACGGGCGTCCTGGTGTGTCAGCCACCGAGCGGCTGTCACCCAACGGGTGAGATCTGCACCAAAGATTCGGACTGTTGTGGCGCTCCCGGCGTGCCCGGAGGCAACGGTAGCGTCGAATGCAGCAAAGCGAACCCCACGGACCCGGTAGGTCGCTGTGACAACGGGAACGCCTGCCGTCCGGCGGGTGCGGTGTGCAAGCTGGCATCAACGTCTTGCAACGCCGAAAACAACTGCTGCGCCGGCAACGTGAACCAAGATCCGAGCGTGTGTCAGCAAGATCTCCTCGGCATTCCCCGCTGCACGGGAGTTGGAGACTGCGCAGACGCGGGCTCCCTCGCAGGCAAGGCCTGCGCTACGAGCGCGGATTGCTGCGGACTCCCGTGCGTTCCCGCCGGCAACGTCGCCGACGGCGGCTCGCCCTTCGTCTGCGGCACGAGCTGCGTGCCTTCGAATGGCAAGTGCACGACCGACGCAGATTGCTGTGCCGGGTTGCCCTGCAAAGCACCTCCCGGCTCGACCGAAGGGATCTGCGGCACCACCAACATTCCCGACGGCGGAACGGGCGGCAGCGGCGGCAGCGGCGGCAGCGGCGGCACCGGGGGCTCCGGGGGCAGCGGCGGAACGGATGCGGGAACCTGCGCGTACTACGGCCAGAATTGCACCGTCAGCGGGGATTGCTGCAACAACGTGCCGTGCACGAACGGTCACTGTGTGTTCCCGCCGCCTCCCTGATCGACTTCATCCCGTTTAGGATGCGGCCGTGCTCCGCAAGCACCGCATCTACCTCGGCCTGTGTTTTGCGACGACCGCCGCCCTCGTCGCCGCGATCCCGATTCGTAACTACTTTCGCGATCGAGAGATCGAGGGGCTGTTCGGTCGATTCTCGGCCTGCCTGATTGGTGACGCGCCTCTCGGCCAAGAGTCCCTCGCCACGCGGATCCGCTCGATACGACGAGCCATCCCTCCTTCGAAGGAGCCGCCGCCCTGGCCCAAGCGCTGCGCGCCCTATGCCCGGAAGCTCGAAGACTCCGCCGCCGTCCATGCCCGAGCCCAGGCGTTGGTCGCTCCAGCTCACAGCGTACGAGCTGCCCTCGATTCGGGTGAGCTCGTGGAAGCAGACCTCGACGCGCTTTGGTCTTCTGCAGCACATCTCGGCCACGCTTTCGCGAACAGCGACGTGCCTCGCCCGCCTGCGCCACTCCAACCTCTCGCGGCGGTGATGCCCTTCCTGGATGCTCCCAAAGGGACGAAACTCCGGATCGAACTGGATTCGCTCAGCCAGCCGCGAGCGCTCTGGTCGGGCAAGCCTTCACGTTTGTGTCGGGTGAGCGCCGACTATCGACTGGTGCGCTGCAGCGCTCTCGACCAGCGCTTCGACGCAAACAATCGCTTCCCATCGCTGGTTCGGGTAGCGAAGGACGACACGGGACTCGACGTGCTGTCGACCGAGGCGGGCCTGGTCAAGATGGACGGAACCCCGGTGGGAACTGCGGGCTCCGACAACGTCGTGCTCGCCAATGGCGTGGTCGCCTCGCTGATCTGGGGACCGCTACGGGTCAGCGGCCCGGAGGGGGCGAGCATTTCCCTCACGCCGGGCTCTCGCGAGCTGGCAATCCCCGCTCTCAAAGAGCGGTCCGCCAGCGAGGTCGTGTTGGCTGGAAGCTCCGTCTTCTGGCTCGAGCGTGCCCGGGAGCCGGACTCGATCGAGGTGATGACGACGCGTATCGATCCCAGTGGCGCGTTCGCGACGCCTTCCAGCGTTGTTCACACATCGAAGAATTTTCGCTTCGTGGGGACGTGCCGCCACCGCGCGGGCCAGGTAGTCGTCCTCGGGGCAGCGGGCTCTCCAGAACGCTCGGGACGAGAATCTCGTCATCGCGCTGTTCGAGACCGTCGACGGTTGGAAGAGTGTGAACGGAACCGCTCATCTGTTTGCGGATCCGGACCCGGTTTTCGATGCCGCCAAACCGCGCTGTGATGAGCAGGGCTTGTGGCTCACGTGGTCCGCACAGAGCCCCGGACTCCACTTCTTGCGCTGCACACCGGAGGGCTGCCAGCGAGGAACCTGGGCCGTGCCGGGGGTAGCCGTTCAGAGCTCGTATCCAGTCGAGCTCGGAGAGCGGGTGTTCCTCATCGCGACGACTCACACCCCGTTCTGGGACATCACCCTTCGCTCTGGCTCGATCGAGTCGATGCCGGAGACCGCCACGAGCTGCATCGCGGAAGGCGCGACCGTCGAGGGGGTGGTTGCGGAGAAAGAGACCGCTGTCATCTTCGCTCGCACCAGCGGGACAGACCCACTGCGAGCGGCAGCATTTCGCTTGGATGCCGGCGGTTTGGTGGAACCGATTCGCACCGCGGAGTGACGTCTCAGCGCTTCTTCGCGCCCGCCACTTGCACCAAACGCTCGAGAAGTTCGTAGGGCTGCGCTCCCATGATCGCACGCCCGTCGCACACGTACGTTGGAACGGCGGTGACGCCAACGCGTCGTGCAAACTGCCAGTCCTCGTCCACTCGTGCGGACATCGTTCGTTCGTCCAGCACGCGCCGCGCCTCATCGGCATCGAGCCCGACAGACTCGGCGACTCTCACGAGCACCTCTTTTTGCCCGATGTCCTCCCCGCGTGCGAAGTAGGCGCGAAAGAGGGCGTCGTGAATGAGCTCGTTGCCGCTCTTCTCGGCCCACTTGGCGAGCTCTTGGGAAAGTCGGCTGTTCGAGATCCACACTCGATCCAGGTACGGGAGCTCCGCCTCCTGCATCAGCTCGAAGAGCCGCACCCGCATGCCTTCGACGCGGGGATTTCGAGGACCAAAGAGCTCCGCAATCGAGACCCCGGCGTCGGGGATCTCTGGATGCAGCGGAAACTGATGGATCTCGATCTCGAGATCGTATTCGAGATGCAACCGATCGGTACGGACCGTACCGAGATAGCACCACGGTCAGATGTAGTCGGAGAAGATCTCTAGCGACGGGGACATGAGCATCTACCTTTCGGAGGGGCGGTGCCTCGACTACCCGATCTCGTCGAGCAGTCGCACCATCGCAACACAATCAGCAGCAGTGCGGATCTTTTCCTGCACCGATGCGAGACCGACGAGATCGCTCGTGCGAGTGAACAGTTCCCCCACGACCTCGCGAGCCAGCTCCGTATGGGCCGGACGAGCCGTTTCCGCCGGGCATCGCTTCGCGTCCACCAAATCGCGCAGCCAGACACGGCCGGCATCGTCGACCGCAAAGCGCCGAAGGCGGGCATCGGGGAGCTTCACACCAGCATCCGCGAGCGCCGACAGAATGCGAACGATCTCGCCGCACGCCGCCAGCACATCGGTCGGTTTCGCGCCCCCACGCAGGAGCACCTCGTTGCCAGATCGGCCGAGGCGCGGTGTGGCCAGATACGGAATGCTCGGGCCGGCAGAGCCGGAAGCGAGAATCGATGCCACTCCAGGAACCGCGAGACCGCGAGCGATGTCCACGGCGCGGGCATATCGATCCAGGTCGTTGGCGGTGCCGAGCCGCACCCACACCGGGATCTGACGGAGAACGAGCATTCCGTTCAAGAATCGCTCGCGCTCGAGGGGCGCGCCGAGGGACACGCGCTCGGAGAGCCCGATCGCGCCGACACGGGGGCCGTCGAGCGCCTCGAGCAGACGCTGCGGCAATCGAAAATTCGGATGCTCTTCGGCCAGGCGTTTCAAGAGCTTCCGCGCTTCCTTTTCGAGGCCGCCTCGCAAGCACCATTTGGCCAGACGAAACGCCGCATCGGACGACGCGCGATCGTCTTTCGGCAATGCGTCGAGAAGTGCTTCCAGTCCCGGAAGCTCCGGTTTTCGACCGTCGCCGTCGAGCTCCAAACCGAAATCGAAGAGCCGCTCCCGAGCTTTGGAGGAGAGCCCCCGCAAAACGCGCTCGTTCGAGCGCAGAAGCATCGCCACGCCGCGGCCGAGAGAGGCAGCATCGGCTGGGTTCTTCGCACCCCGCACGATCACGGCGTGGGCGGCGCGGAGCGGAACCACGAGCTCGGCCAACGCCTCCGGCAAGCTCTCGGTGGATTTGTCGAACGCCTCTTGAAACGTTCGGCTCTCGAGCAGGCTGAAGAGCAGCGCGGGACGGTCCCGCTCGCCGCGAAGCTCGACGATGAGGTCGAGCACTCGCCGCATGTGCGCGTGGGAAACCACGCTGAAGTCGATGCGCCGAAGGGCTTCTGACAGAGCCGCAGTCGCATCGGGCCGCTCCGCGTTCTTGAGCGTCTCCAGGTAGAGCAACAGGTACGCAATGTCGGGTGAAAATCGGATGATGCCTTCGAGCAAGCGCGCTGCGGCAGCCGGATCGAGACGCGCCACCGCGAGCTCCACTCGGTGACGCTCGACCTTGGCCAGCAGGTGTTGGCACACCCCGCGATGCGTCGGCTCGCGCACGCCATTCAGCAAGAGGTCTTCGGTTGCGTTGACCTTGAGGTCGAGAAGCCTTCGACTTTCCTTCAAGAAGCGAAAGTGGATGCGCATCTCCGCCACTTCGGCGGGTGTGAGGGGAATGTCAGCGGGCTTCGAAGTATCGACGGGCGCCTTCGAGGACGCGATGACCTGGACTGCCGACTCGGGCGCCGGACGCTTGGGCCGACGACGCCTGCGACCGCGCTTCTGTCCGCGGGGATCCGAATCCGACACCATCAGAACAGCATGTCCTCGCAGCCACCGAGGGTGATTCCCGTCAGCGCGGCTGCCGTGGACCCCAGACGACACGCGGAAAATCACCGACTTGTCGTCACGGGCCACACCCGACCTTAGCATCGGGCGGCGCTCGGTCGGGCAGGGGTGATTTCTCCCCGCAGAGAGGGTACGAAGCTGGCATGCGTCTCATCGCCCTCGCCGTCTTGATCGCGATCCTCCCAGCGTGCCGTCCGCGTCCCAAACCCGCCGCGATGGCTCCGAATCCCGGAGGAACCCGAAGAAGCCAAGTGGACCGAGCCGGCGGAGGTCAAACCCGAAGCACCGCCGGAGCCTCCCGCACCTCCCAAGCCCACGTCTCCTCCGCCGGAAGGCGAAGCGGGGTTCAAGTTCGGTCAGGCGCGCAAGGACGCGATGAACGCTTGCACCGTCAAAGGGACCTGGCGTCGGGTGAAACCAAACTTCGCTTGCACCAAACCCGTCGAAGATACCGGATTCGGGGGCAGTCCCGTGTTGAGCTTTTGCGACGACAAGCTGTGTGCGATCGGAATCGCAATCACTCCCGAAGCGACCGATTTCGAGACCTGGAACCAATCCTTCGTCAAGGTTCGGGACGTGCTCGTCGCCCGCCACGGCGAACCGACGACCTCGACCGAAACGGTTCCGGACGAGTGCAAGAACGAGAAGTTCGTCGTCTGCTTGGAGTCTGGCACCGCGGAGAAGGAGCTCACCTGGGTGTGGGATGCCCATCTCGTGTCGCTCAGAATGAGCAAGAAGAAAACGAGTGACGGACCGCCAGCGATCCGACTGGTCTCCATGCCCAAGCCGGCGGCTCCCACCGAGCCCCAGGGATCCACAGCGGCCGAGTAGTTCTCCGCTCTCGTCGGAGTGAAAACTTCTTTTCGACATCTGAAGCTCCCGCGCACCGAAGTGCTCGGGATGTCTGCCAGCTGTTCGAGAACACCTCCGGCCCCGCAGGCTCGCGGAATCGCAGTGTTTTCTTCCCACCCGGTGTTGGGCGCCGCTGAGCGGATCGCCGAAATCTCCCGCGTTCCGGGCGGCCCGCGCATTGCAACCGTCTCGTTCATGACGCTCCGCCGCGCCCTTCGTTCCCTGCTCTCGGATCGACGAGGGGCGGCGAGCACCGAGTACGTCGCTTTGCTCGGAACGGTCGCAATCGCAGCCGCCGCAGCGATCGCCGGATGGGGTCCACACTTGGTCGTGGCCTACGACCACACCCGCACCATTCTGATTTCCCCGACGCCATGAAGAACGCTCGCTCGTCCATTCTCGAAAACCGTCGTGGCGCGGTGATGGTCGAGTTCATCGTGGCATTCATGCCTCTCTTCACGCTGTTCCTCTCGTTGTGCGAGCTCGCCAATCTGTACTCTTCGAAGCTCGTCGTGAATCACGCGGCCTACCGCGTTGCGCGCGCTGGCGCGGTGGTCTTTCCGGACGATCCCGCGAACTACACGGGGTCCATCTCGAAGCTCGATGACGTGCAGACGGCCGGTCGCCTGGTGCTCAGAGCCAAGGGCAGTATCGTTTCGGCGGAGATCGAGCTCCCAGGCGGTACCGAGTACGCGCCCGGACAGCCCGTGGTCGCTCGGGTCATCGCCACCCATCACTGCGCGTTTCCCATCGCGGATCGGCTGATCTGCGGCTTCAAAGATGGAACTCGAACCGTCACCGGCGAGGCGAAAATGCCTGCGAACGCCGCTCGCTACCCCTACGTCCCATGAACCGTTTCCCAACCCTTTCGGATCGTCGCGGCGCCATCATGGTGACCGCTGCGTTCATGGCGATCTTCGTTTGTGGGGCGCTCTGGTACGTGATCGGGGTCGGCGACGCCATTCTGTACCGGGAACGGGTGCAGGATGCTGCGGACGCGGTCGCCTTCGCGGGGGCCGTCTATCACGCGCGTGGCATGAACATCATCGTCACGCTCAACATCGTGATGGCAGCCCTGCTCGGTTTGGTCGTCGCCGCAAAGCTCCTCAAGTTCCTCAACGACACCGCAAACGTGATCGGCTGCGGGTGTATCCCGGTGCCATTCATCGGTGCTGCGTGCTCGGCCGTTTGCAGCACGACCCGCGCCGCCCGACAGCCGATCAACACGACAGTGGACCGCCTCACCCAGCTCTACAACAAGGTCGGACCAATACTCAGCAAGACCCAGAACGGTGTGGCAATCGCGATGCCGTGGCTGGCGGAGGCCAAGAGCGTCATGGTGTCGCTCAAGTATCAGCCGGACGTGCGCTTTGGCGCCATGGCCAGCGTGTCTCTGGTTCCGCTGGGAGGTCGCAAAGGGCTGCCTGTGGAGGACGGTGATGACGACGTTCTGTGCGGCAAGGTATCGAGTGGGATAGTCGACTTGGTATTCGACACCTTGCATCTGCCCGGCATCGTGCGGGGCTGGATCGGCGGAACGCTCGAAAGTTTCGTGAGTAACTTTTGCGACGGCGGCGAGCTCGTCGACCCCAAGAAGCAAGAGGAGATCCAGAACAAGGAAGAGAACGAGCACGTCGACAAGCGTTGCGATTGGGAACAAGAAGTGAGCCACGCTCTCGACGATCCGTTCTCTCCCTTCAGCGGGCCGATCATCGAGAAGGCCAGGGCGGACCACGGAAACGGCAACGTCGATCTCACCAAACTCCAGTGCTACCCGCTCCAGAAGGACGGGCAGCTGGCGAACCTGCCTGACAATCACAGTTCGACATCGAGCGACGACTCGAACGCACCGGTGGAGATCGAGAGCTCAACCGCAACGCCACCGGGAGCGTACGCACCGTGCCCGTTCAACCGCCTGCTCTGCGAGCAGCGTGCCCACGCGGACATCAAAAAACGACGGGCGGACGAACAAGCCAAGAGCGGACCCTCGAGCGGCGGAACACAAGCCATCGATGGGGCCGCCCGCGAAGAGTCTCGACCCAAGGTCGTCTACCACGACGCAAAGAACGGCAATGCGTACTTCCAGGTCTGGTCGTTGGTGCTGGGCGACGATTCCCGCGCGACTCGTCCCGCGCGGGGAGTGGAAGTCGCGGCGCTCGGTCACAGAAAGGCGAAAGACCCGAGTTTGTGGGCAAAGCTCGGCTGGGCGCAGGCGGAGTTTTACTACGACACCGACCGCGCTTGGGACGAGGACGTCGCCAAGTACGACGCGATGTGGAACCTCCGTTGGCGCGCTCGTCTGCGTCGCGTCAATCCGACGAACGTTCCCGACTACCTCTCCGAGTCCATGGGCGACGTAGTTGGGAAATTGGAGGACAAGGTCGTCGAAATGATCTCCGGCGACGATGACGGCGGGCACGACGATTCCGTTTCGAGCTTCGTCGATACCCTCGTCGGCCTGGGTTTCGACAAGGCAGCCGAGCCACTGCAAGATCTGTCCGAAGACGGTGACACGGCGATTGAAGACGGCGTGCATACCCAGTGGAACCGCTTCGGAGGGATCCACTGATGGGGGCTCGGCGCCGACAACGAGGTGCCGCAATGACGGAAGCGGCTGCTTCGATTCCGCTGTTCTTGATCCTGTTTGCCGCGTTGGTGTTCGTGCTTCGCCTGTACGCGTTCAAGGCCCAGAGCCGTGCCGACGCGCGCTACGCAGCCTGGGCTTGGGCCCTCAATTCTTGTGAAGAAGGCCCCTACACCTCGTCGGATGCCACCAGTCAGGCGGGAGACGACCCAGCCACGCTCGACGCGGTGAAGAACGAGGACTCGTATCCCCAGGGCGATCAGATGTCGCCCGAGGGCGACGACCTCATCGCAAAGGCCAACCAGGACCCGAGCACGGATCTGGAAATCGGCGACGACTGGGGAGTCGCGAGAGCCAGCGTGACCCGCGGCCCGGTGATCGCCCCGCCTCCCCTCTCGTTCGCCGGCAAACGACAGATGACGACGACGATGGAGGTGCAATGCGACGAGAAGCCCCGGGGCGCGAGTCCCGCCGACGTGCTCTCGTTCGTGTGGCATCTCCCGGAGACGCTCGCACTCGGCAAATGAGGACTGCGATGAAGACGAAACCCCGCCTGCTGTCCCTCGTCGTCCAGCGCGCTGCCCAGCGTCTCTTCGCTTTGACCCGAGCCGCGATCTGTCTCGTGTTCATCTGCCTCGTCGCCGCGTGGTTCGGAGCTCGCTCGGCTCGCGCTGACATGGGGGAGGCGGCTCTCGGCCTCGGGCGCCAGCTCGCAGGCTTCGAGGATTTCACGGGGAGCAGCTATCGCGTCGTATTGAATGGTGAGCCCGTCAATGTCTCGACGGCACTCGTCGCGCTTCCGATTTCCGACGTGCTGGCGCGTTTCGAGCACCATTGCAGAGAAAAGTCCGTCTCCCGGGAGCTCGGGGACCTCGCGGCTTCGCTCTCGGAGCCCGTGCTCGGAGAGGTCGGCTCGGACGGGATCATGCGACGGGAGTCGGGCCACGAAGGCCTGATTGCGTGCCTCGCCTCGCCGAGTGCGGAGCGTTCGCTCTCCGAGCGGCTCCAGCGCTTTGCCGAAACTCTGGATCTCTCCGACGTCGGACTTCTGCGCTACGCCTACGCACGTCGCACGGCGAGCGGAAAGACGCATGTCGTAGTCGTGTGGACCGACCGCGCGTTCCGCCTCGAGTCGCTGATCGCGGGAAGCGATCACGTGGACGCTCCCGGCAGCGACGTAGCCGGCGGAGCCAGGCCAATGGATTCGGTGCGGCTGCTCACCGCTGCGGTGGAGGGTGCGCCCTATTCGGCGCGGATCTACGACAGCCGGCTGAGCGCCGCGCGCGCTCTGGACGGACTCGATGTGGACATGAAGAAGCTGGGTTGGCAGAGGCTCGTTGGACGAGCGGGCGATCCTCCCGAGACCCGTGCCTGGAGCCGCAAAGGCCGCGATGTCTTGGCGTTTGCCTACCCCAGCGAGACGGGCAGCATCCTGTCCCTGGTCGAAACCAGCGCCCGCTGAGTCATTACTGGAGTCGGTCGTCCCAATCGGGATCGTTCTTCAGCATCGCGCCGATCCACTCCACCAAGCGCTCGCCGCCGACTTCGAGATCGTAGTAGCCGGCGAGAACGGCGGTGTGAGCGCCTCCCTCGACGAAGAAGCGCTCGTATCGGTCCGGATGCGCCGCGTGAAGCGCACCGGTTTTTTCCAGAAGTAGCGCCTCGAAGTCGGTCGCCTCCATGTTGAGGAAAACGCCGCCGATGATCCCGTCCTGGTAGGCTGAAAATGCCGCTACGCGAAGACTCGGATCGTGATCCAGAGCCCAGCCGATGACGCCAGTGAATTGCTTGTCTGCGACGCAATCTCCGCACGAAGCGGGGAGGAATTGCAGCGCCTTCCACTCGTCCCGTGCTGCGTAAAAGATCGAAGGATCACTCGGATTGGTGAGCCCAATGCCGGCGTCGTTCATCACGTAGAGCGGGGTCTCGGGATACGCGAGTCGAACCAGCTCGGTTCCGAGAATCGTTCCGTAGCCTCCGGCGCTGGTCCCCGCGAGGGCGATTCGGCGCGGATGAGGGAACCGCATTTTTGCCACGTCGAGCGCTGCGGAAAAGTTCGCAACGCCGCGATGTCGCCGCTCGATGCTGCCGTCAGCGGCTTTGATCAAGTTGTCTCCGCTGAAGACGGACCCATCACAATAGCTGACGAACACGACATTGAAGCGTGCGAGGGGCGGGTTGCTCTCCGGGTTCGGATCGGTCCACGCGATCGGCAAGACTCCGAACCCCGCTTTCTGATTTCCACCGCAGAGCTCGCTCCAACACGCACCACCACCCTGGAGGAAGATCAGGAGATCGTCGGATTGGCCTTCCCGCACGGAAACTCGGAACGGATCTCCGAACAGACACACGGGGCCGTCGTCGTCCGGTTCGAACGAGTACGCTTCGGTCGTGTCGTCGAGAGTCGTGACCTCGGAGGGCGTGAAGCGCCCCAAATATTTGCCGAGGCCCGCGGCTTCTAGCTCGCTTTGCGCCGCGGCATCGAAGCCGACCGGCCCGATGTCGACCGCTCGCTCGAGGGGCTCATCGGTGCCGCATCCGGTCACCCCGAGAAGCAGGGCAAAGACCTGGGCGCGCGACATGATGGTGATGTCGGGCCGCGCGAGCCGATTCTCACTCGCCCGTGAGGCGCCGGATCTCTTCCTTGATGATGGTCTCGGCGAGCTGCGGGACGACCTCCCACACTATTTGCTCCACGATTTCTCGGGAGAGCGACAAGACGCCGTCGACCTGATCACGGGTGAGCCCGAGCCCGGCGAGCCGCTCGGCGAACTGACCGTTGCCCGCTGCCGCTGCAGCCGCAGCGGCTGCGCGAACCGGCGGAGGTGCACCCCCAACCAGCGTTTGCACGTGGGGGCGTGCCGCACTCGGTGCAGCGTGCGCGGGTACCGCGACGCGAGGCTGAACCGCCGGCTGGCGGGGAGACGGCGCGGGCGCGGGGGCTGGTGCCGGAGCGTGGCGCGCGGGGGCCGGGGCTGGTGCCGGGGCCGGGGCTGCTGCGGCGGGTTGCTCGCGAAGTCTTCGCAAGAGCATTCCCGTCTTGTCGAGCAGCTGCTGAGTGTCGAACGGCTTGTCCATGAAGTCGTCCGCACCCACGCTGGCGCCACGCGCCTTGTCGTAGGGCTGCTGCTTGCTGGAGAGAATGAGTACGCCGACGCCGGGAGCTTCACGCTTGAGCGCCTGACACAGGTCGTAACCGCTGTCGCTTCCCAAGTTCGCGTCCACGAGCACCACGTGCGGCCGATCGGATCGGAGCTTGTCGAGTGCTTGCTGGCCGTTTTCTGCCAGAACGACATTGTACTCATCGCCCGAGAACGTGATCTCGAGCACTTTGCGCATCGTTTTGCTGTCGTCGACGGCCAGCAGCGTGGTGGTCAAACCGGGGTCTCCCTTTGGGCGCTTGTTCGGCGAATCGGATCATGTGGGCCCCGGGCGAAAAGAGTCAAGGATTTCGCGGGTCCCGAAGGCCGCCAAATCCCCGCAGATTTCGTGCTCTCCCGACGTTTTTTCGGCGGGGACCGGATTTGACGGGGTCCGGCGTGGATGGGACAAGAGTGCGAGAAGTCCCGTGAATCCGCTGCCCAAGCGCGCTCGATCCATTCTCTACGCGGTGGTCACCGAGTTCATTGCCGCCGGCGAGCCGGTCGGCAGCCGCACGCTGGTCAAGAAATATGGGCTCGACCTCTCGGCCGCAACGATTCGCAACGTGCTCGCGGATCTCGAGGATGCCGGTTACCTGACGCAGCCCCACACGTCCGCCGGGCGCGTTCCCACCGAAAAAGCATTCCGGCTGTTCATCGATGCGCTGATGCGCGTTCGTCAGCTCTCCGACGACGAGGCTACGCGGATCGGGGAGCTCTTCAGCGAGATGCAACCTGGGGTCCAGCTCCTGCGGGAAACCGGCCGTCTGCTCTCGGACCTCACCGGTACTGCGGCGATCTTGATGCGGCCCCGTATCGAATCGCGCATGGTCGTCAAGGTTCGCTTCATTCCAACTCGCCCCGGGGAAGTGCTCAGCGTGATCGTGCTTTCCGATGGCACGGTCGAGAACCGCTTCATCAACGTCGATGGTGCGCTGAACGATTCGGACCTCGAACGCTTGCATGCGATGCTCGAAGAAGGCATCGGCGGTCGCTCGCTCGCCGATTTCGAGAAACTTCTTCGTTCAGACCATCGAGGAGAGTCGTGACGAGCTTGCCACGCTCCGAAAGCTCGGACTGTCGCTGGTGAGCTCCGCCATCGAGAATGCCGACCGGGGAATGGACATCGTGATCGAGGGTCAAGCTCGATTGCTCGAGCGACCGGACTTCACCAGCACCGAGCATCTGAAAGAAGTGATGCACGTGCTGGAAAATCGCGAGCGTCTGGTGATGCTCCTCGACCGAGCTCTGTCGTCGGATCGTGTCCAGGTCTTTTTGGGAGAGGAAACCAGCGAGACTGCCGGCTATCCCGTGAGTGTGGTTGCAGCACCGTTCCGAGAAGACGGGCGAGCGGGAGGTGCGGTGGGAGTACTGGGCCCGACGCGAATGGACTACCCCAGCGTGGTTCCTCTGGTTGGCGCCACAGCCGACGCAGTGAGCGCCGCCTTGGCCCGCAGCCGGGACAAGCGCCAAAGCGAGCCCGATCCCGAAGATGATGGGGACTGACGGGGTCTTCCTCAGCGCGCCGAACACATCAGACGGACATGGCGCGTGCGCGGCGTTTCTCCGGCGTGCACGCTGTATACGGGGCCGAGGTCCTTCCAATCGGAGCACGGTACGAGGGTGCGCGAACGCGAACGCGAACGCGAACGCGAACCAGGCGCCACGGCTTTCCTTCTGGCCGGGCGTGCCACGATGCGCACTTCGTCGAGCCGGATGACGCGCGGCGGATTGACCGGCGCTGCTTCCTCGGCGCGGGCGGCCGATGGTGCCGAGATGGGAGGGCCGTCGTCGGGGTGCTGGGAGAGGACGGACAAGCCACCGACGGCAGCGAGCACGACGGCGGACGTGATGAGGAACGAGGCAAGCAGTGACTTGGACATGCGCGCCGCGTGAGCGAGAGTCGTGCCAATCTTCCGACCCCGAGAATGCTCGGTGATCCGGCCCGGAGGGAGGTGGCGGGCCACTGGCGGCCGGCGGCGATCGCCAGTCCGCCTGCCATCTAGCGCCCTCTGCGTTCGTGGTAGGCTCGGGGCCTACGATGCACGCGCCGCCGCCACTTTCTGGCACTCCCGCCGGCGATAGCCCTGCGGATCGCGCGATCGCGCTCTCGCTGGCGGAGGAGCACGACTCGGCGATGCGCTGGGCAGCAGCGCTGCTCCGCAGCGAGCCCGCCGCGCCTCTGGGCATGTTGATCACCGCACGCTTGATGGCCAGCGCAGGTCGTCGAGAGGTGGCCATCGAGGGGCTGGAGGTTACGATCGAGCGGGCCATCGACGCGGGCAATCTTCCGCTCGCGATCGTCGCGTGCTGCGATCTCAAAACTCTCCGACACGATGCCGACGAGCATCTCGACACGATTGCCAAGACGTTCTGTCGGGGCTCCCCTCGCCTGCTCACCAAAGGCGCTCCGCCACCCGAGCTTCCGCGCTCGGCGCAGGAGTTTCAGCCGCTGCCCGCGGCGCTCAGTGGCAAGGCGCTCCTCAGCAAGGCGCAGGAGATCGTTCACGAAGCCAAGAAGCTCTACGAGATCGACGCAGCGGATGAGAGCGAAAAGCCCAAGGTTGCTCCTCCTCCCCTCTTCGCATCGCTCAGCGAACGCGATCTGCGCGCGATGCTCGACGTCCTCGAGGTGCGCACAGTCCCCTCGGGCGAAGTCTTGATCGAAGAGGGAACGCCCGGCGCCGAAGCGTACATCGTGGCGCGCGGGGAGGTAGAAGTCCGCCGCAAGGTCCACGAAGACAAAGACGAGATGCTACTTTTGGCACGGCTGGGTAACGGAGCGTTGTTCGGGGAGATGGCCTTGCTCTCCCGGGCACCCCGCGCCGCCAGCGTCGTGGCGTGTCGTCCGAGCATCATTTTGGTCGCGCGGAAGGACGCCCTCGACGAAATCGCAGAGCTTCAGCCGGAAGTGGCGGTCGTTCTCGCCGAGCACTGTCGTCGCCGAATGGTGGAAAATCTGGTTCGAACCAGCGCCATTTTGAGCGCGGTGAATCCCCAAGAGCGCCCTGCTCTCATCGATCGCTTCGTCACCCGCACGTTCGAGGAAGGCGCCCGCCTCATCGAACAAGGAAGAGAGTCCGAGGGCCTCCACCTCATCGCCTCTGGCGAAGTCGCGGTGGTCGTTCGGGAGGGCGAGGACGACACGACCATGGTCGCCAAACTCGGCGTCGGCGAAGTGGTGGGAGAAGTGGCTCTGATCTTGCGCCGGCCGTCGTCGGCGGACGTGATTGCCGGCTGTCCCACGGTCACTCTGCATCTGCCACGGGATCGCTTCCTCGAGCTCATCAAGCAGCACCCGGCGATCCTCGCTCAGCTCTACGAGCTGGCAATCCAACGGGACGAGGAGACGTCGAGCATCGTGGCGCAAGAGGCGACTGACGCCAACGACTTCGTACTGGTTTGAGGATCCCCCAGTACGGGGTAAGCTTGTCTCGGATGGCCGTCTCGCGATTGTGCGCAGTGGGAGCTCTGCTGACGCTGGGGCTCGCGACCTCTTGTCTCGATCTCGGTGGGAGCACTGCGGAGCCCCCAACCAGTGACGGTGGAGGTGGCAAAGGCGACTCGAGCATAGTTGGCGACGCCAGCTTTCCCGACGCGGCCGGGGGAACGAGCTCGGACGCTTCGGTTGGCGGGAGCGGTGGGAGCGGCGGGAGTGGGGGCACCGGTGGGATTGGTGGAAGCAGCGGCACGGGTGCCACGGGCGGTTCGGGTGGAGGCACCGGAGGCCTACCGGGCTCGACGCTCTACACCTACAACGTCAACGCCGGTACCTGGAGCTCGGTTCCGCTCGCCTCCGCGTGGAACGGCACCAACGCTCCACCGAGCTCGGGCATCGTGGCGGTCACTCAGCTCGAGCACTTCGATCGCTTGCTGGTGTTCACCGCCAGCACCTTCTACCTGCGCGCGAATGGCATCTGGCAACCGCCGGTTCTCACCACTCAGAAATTCCCAGCCCTGACCGGGCTCACACTTCGAAGCGTCTTTCACGTCGCGTCGCCCCCTGGAATGCCGCTGGACGAAGGAATCACGTTCGTCTCGAACCCGGTCGCGATCTCGTACTCGTATCATTCGAACGATGCCGTCGTGTACGTCGACCAGATCACGATGAACGACGAACCGTCACCCGGCGCTCCGCAGTACAGCGGCACCCAGGTCTTCGATTTCGAGATCCGCGATCCGGCAAAATACGGGGCCGCGGACTACTACCTCTTTTACCTGTATTACACCGACGGGAAGCTCTATCAGTTCGATGCGGCGTTCAATTGGCTGTCGTGGCCCGCGTCCCAGAGCCCGTTCTGGAATGGCAAGCCAGGTGCTCCGAACCCGAGCAGCATCGTCGCAGCATGGTTCGACCAGGGCTATCAGCGGGTCGAGCTGATCGGGCCGTAAGGGAGTAGTCTAGCCGCCGTGCCCTTCGAGCAGGGTCCTCCATCGACACTTCCGCCCGCCCAGTTGCATCGCCACCTGTGGGATCCGCGCCGGGCCACTGGGCGACTCTCCCTCGCCGCGCTCTTCGCGATCGTCGTCACGTGCCTGAGCCCGGCGCGCTTTGCCTGGCACGTGCGTGCTGTCGCGGGTTGGGATGCGGGGGCGGCACTATTCATGCTGCTCGCGTGGTGGATCATCCTGAAAGCGGACGCGGGCGAGACGGCGCGTCGCGCGGGTGCCGAGGATCCCGGACGCTTCTTGGTATGGTTCATCGCGATCGCCTCGAGCGTGTTCAGCTTCTTCTCGGCGACGATCGTGCTCCGACAGGTCAAAGCCTTCGCCCCGAGCGACGCGGGCCCCTGGACCCTGATGACTCTCGCGGCGGTCGTGCTCTCTTGGTTTTTGACTCACACCGCCTACACGATGCGCTACGCGCACCTCTACTATCGGCGAGGAGGAGTGGGCGGTCTCGATTTTCCGGGCGCCAGAGCGCCCACTGACATCGACTTCGCCTACTTCTCGTTCACGCTGGGAATGTGCTTTCAGGTATCGGACGTCACCGTCACGAGCTCGAACATTCGGCGCGCCGTGCTGCTCCACGCCTTGATCTCGTTCATCTACAACACGACCATCCTGGCGCTTGCGCTGAACATAGTGCTCGGCCTCTTCGCCTGATCAGTCGACGCTCCGGATCTTCATCGTATCCACGACGAGCCCGAGCTTACGGAGATCTTCTTCGGCTTGGTGGAGCGTCTGGTCCGCCACCCGCAACTGGTTTTGCTCGATCTCGGACGGATCGAGCTGAGCGACGACGCCGCGCAAAGCTCCCTCGAGAGTTTCCGTCAGCACCCGCTCGATTGACTCGGGACCCTGACCGAGAAACCGCTCGATGGCATGGTGGACGAGAGGCGGATCGCTGGCGACCTTCGCGTTGGCTACCGCCCGAATCGAGACCGGCGTGCCGTTTCTGGAGAGCGCCCGGACCTCGAGCGAAATCACCCGGTTCGTCAAGTCCATGTAGTCCACTTGCTCGAGGATCGGGATGCGAAGGGCACGCCCGCCGCGGATGACGCGGTAGCCAATCGGACCCTCCGGCGACATGTGTTGGCGCCCCGACAAGATTGCCATCCGATTGGGCAACACGACGATCAGGAGACGGGAAACGACCACGAGGATCACTCCCACCGAAACGCCCACCCCACCGATGGTCGTCAGAATGATACCGGCGAGCTCACCCGCACTCCCACTGACGACGAAGCCCGCGACGAGCGCGCCCGCCAGGAGTAGAAGCGCAACCGCGAACACGATGACGATTGCGCGACTGTTGCGCGACTGGGAATTCGGATCTTTCGTTTCGAGCTTTTGCCGAGTCTCGATCAGCTCGCGCTCGAGCTCGTCGACACGCGCACGATTCGCCAACCGATCGTCGCGAAAGACCACGCGAGCTACGCTAGCACCGAAGCTCGGCATCGTGCGCTCGAGTGGGACTGTGCCCTGGGGGACCACGGCCACCAGGTTCCGAAGCTTCCTCGACTTTCCAGCTGCCAGGCGCCCCGAACTACCCTGCCGAAGCCCGCTTGCTTGACCCGCGCTCGACCGACGGCTAAGCCCCCGCCATGCCGCTCCGATTCCACAAGCTCCTGGCTTCCCTGGTGGCCAGCTTCGCGCTCCTCGGCTTCTCGTCCCAGGCGCTTGCCGACGCCAAGATCGCCGTCATCGACACCCAGCGCGCGATCATGGAAACGGAAGATGGCCTGCGTGCTCAGGCCACGCTGAAGAAACTCTTCGACAAGCGCCAGCACGAGCTCGACAAAAAGCAGGTCGACCTGCAAAAGGAACGCGAAGACATCGAGAAGCAGCGCGATGTTTTGAGCAAAGGCGCGCTTCAGAAGCGTGTCGAGAAGTGGCAGCGCGAGATGATGCAGCTCCAGACGGTGTTCGTCGAATACAACAAAGAGCTGCAGAAGAAGCAGAACGAGCTTACTTCGCCCATCTTTTCCAAGGCGATGAACATCATTCGTCGGCTGGCTTCTCAGGACGGCTTCGATCTCGTCGTCGACAAGCAAGCGGTTCCGTACGTTCGCAGCGATCTCGATCTCACCGATCGGGTGATCCAAGCGTACAACCAAGGTGGCGGCGGTAGCGGTGACTCTCCCAAGAGCGACAAGCCCGCGGGCAAAAAAGCACCTGCGGCACCCGCTTTGACTGCGCCCGTTATACCCAAACCGTGAGCGGCGCGACGGAGCGTTCCAAGGGTTCGGGCGTTCCTCTCGCACACGCAACGTGCGTCGGTGAGTTGGCTCTGCGCATCGGCGGCCGGGTGGACGACGCTGCAGAGAAGCATCTCGTCACGCGCGTGGTTCGACCCTGTGATGCGCGGGACGGGACCGAATCTCGTCGTCTTGACGAGCCCACGACTCGTGGACGAGGTCCGGGTGGGCCCTGGAATCGTGCTCACCACACAGCGTCTCGCGGGCCGCATCCAAACGGGTCGGCGCTGGGTGCATTCCCACGTGGAATGGGCACTGGCGGAGCTCCTCGACGCCGGGGCAAGCCCTCGGGTATCCCCGGGGTATCGTCGAGCCCAGGCCGTGATTGATCCCCGCGCCGACATCGCCGCGGACGCGCGAGCTCCCCGCGAACCAGATCGACCCCGAAGCCCAGGTCGCGGTGCTGCGCGCGGGACGGCGCGGCCTGCAGATGGTGCTGCGGCTGCTCGCGCACAACGCCGAGCACCGGCTGGCCACCCATCTCAACGCCTACCTGAGCGACGACGACGAATACCGGGTCATCACCCGCCAGACCATCATCCGCGGCCTGGCCAGCATCATCACCTTCACCCCCGCCGCGATCACCGTCACCCTCGAACCCCCCGGCACGCCCCGCGTCACCCGCGCCCTGGCCCTGCTCATCGACGAGATCGACAACACGCCGCCCGTCATCCCCGGTGACAACCGGCCCATCACCTACCGCATCACCACGAAGTAAGGCATTTAACCCCAGACGCAGCAGGTCTTCCGGAGATCTGGGCCCGGGTGTCATCGCCCCCTTGTTGGAGTAGATGTTCCCGTACGCCAGAAAGTAAAGCTCCGGATTGAACAGCTGCCGGTACAGTTCATTCAGCGGCAGGCCGCGCCTGCCGCGTTCACGGAGGATACCCAGCACCGTTTCGGCGCTCTGCATTTCGCATACCCTTTCAGTATCCGGATATCCAGCCACCTGGTGCCCTTCGCCCTGCGGACGGCCTTCCCGTCCCCCTTGGTGCGGCGTTACTCGCACGACTACTACGACACCTGTGTCACCATAGGGCTCGCGCCCCTTAGGCGATCCCACGTTCGTCCCTGTCATACGTGCTAGTGCGGGTTAGGCTCCACTTTCATCTCCTTGAATACCCTCGCTGGGCATCGCTCCGCATCCCGAGGGGTGCACTGGCCAGCTAATGAGACCAGCGCAGGACGCGGCGCCGGTTTCAGGCGTCTTTCCGGCGGGCGTGCAGTTGCGCCTTCTGGAGATTATGGTTCAGGCAGTCTAGCTTTAGCC
>CAWAHB010000033.1:0-88358 GCA_963781505.1 uncultured delta proteobacterium
CTGTGATGTCCGCCACAGCAAGTCGACCTGCTCGTGCAGCTCGCGGCGCGCCTCGTCCCGGTCCGCGGCCGCGGTGCGCTGGTCGTCCAGCACGTCGAGCAGCCCGCTGATCCGGCGCAGCGCGGCCACCACCGCGCGCCGCCGCGCCTCGGTGGGGTGAGCGGTGAGCACCAGGTGCACGCGCAGTGACACGAGCAGCTCGCGCAGGTGCTCCGGCCCGGCGTCGTGGCTGATCTCGGCCACGGCGGCGGCCAGCGATTCCCGCATCGGCTCCTGGCCGGTGTCGCGGTCCCTCAGGTTGCGGATGCGCTGGTGCTCCTCGGCCAGGTTGGCCAGGTGGAAGTAGACGGCGAAGGCCCGGGCCACCTGCTCGGCCTGCTCCAGGCTCCAGGACGAGACCAGCCTGACGATCTCGTCGCCGGCCGCGGCCAGGTGGTGTTCCTCGCGCTGGCGCGCCTCGATCACCGCGCGGCGGAGCCGTTCCACGTCGGCCAGCAGGTCCGGGCCCCCGGAGTCGCGGATGATCTCTATCACCACCAACGCCGCATTCGGCGCGGGTGTGGAGAAGGGTCTCGGCATGCTGAAGCCGGGATACACCGCCGACGTTTCGATTTTCGACGGCAGCGTGAATCAGGACCACCGCGCGATCATCGCCTCGGAGGCGAAGGACGTGGTGCTCGTGCTCCGCGGAGGGCAGCCGCTGTACGGTGACGACGCGCTCGTCGCCAGCGGCGCGATTGGCGGGTCGGCCTGCGAAACCATCGACGTGTGTGGCGTCAGCAAGCGAGCTTGCGTGGCCAAGGACACCGGCGGCACGACGCTGGCCACCGTCAAAACCGCGGGTGAGGCGTTTGCTCCGCTCTTTTCCTGCGGAGGGCCGCCACCGAACGAGCCGACCTGCCTTCCCTCCCGACCGAGCGAGTACGACGGCACGAACGTCGGCAACCGATCAGGACGGCGACGGAATTGCCGACGCAGTGGATCTTTGCCCGACCATTTTCGATCCGACTCGTCCCCTCGACAAAGGCAAACAAGCCGATGGAGACAACGACGGAAAGGGTGATGCATGCGATCCCTGTCCCTCGGATCCCAACGACGGGTGCGCCCCCGTGGACGCCGACGACTTCGACGGAGACGGATGGGCGAACGGCGTCGACAACTGTCCCGACATGGGGAACGCCGGCCAGGAGGACGCGGACGGCGACGGTATCGGAGACGCTTGCGACAACTGTCCTACGGCCAATCCCGCGTTCGCGTCGTGCCCCGTGAGCATCAAGGCAGTGCGTGATCCGAGTGATCCCCAGCACCCCGCGACGGGAACCACCGTTTCGCTCTCGGGGTTGTATGTGACTGGAGTCCGACCGAACGCTGGTGGATCACGGGGCTTCTACGTGCAGGACACCTCGCTCTCGCCGTTCACCGGCATCTTCGTCTTCACTCAAGCGCAGCCGCCGGGCGTTGCCGTTGGCAACAAGGTCGACGTTTCCGGCACCTACGAAGAGTATTTCCAGCTCAGCGAGATCTCGAGCCCAGTGGTCACCATCACGGATCCGGGGACGACGCTTCCGTTCGCGCCCATCGCGATCACAGACCCAGCGACGATCGCCACTACGGGCGCGCAGGCGGAAGGGTACGAATCGATGCTCCTCGGCATCTCCAACGTGAGCGTGACCGTATTGAACCCCGACGCCCCGCAGGACTTCGACGAGTTCAGCGTGACGGGCAATCTACGCATCGACGATGAGATCTACGACGCCCTCGACAACACGTACCCCGTGGGCACGAACTTCTCTTCCATAGTCGGAATTGGCACCTACTCGTTCAGCAACTACAAGCTCCTGCCGAGAGGCGCTGCCGACATCACTCCGTGATGGTTGAGCGGGTCCGCGCGTCCGGGTACGCTGGGCCCGTGCCTTTTCTGGTGCCGTCGATATCGCTTCTCGGTCGCGGAGCGAGCCTCGCGCTGCCCATCGTCCTTTTGTCGCTCGCCATTGGCTGTGCAACTCGAACCACACCAGGCGCCCAGACCCCGGCGCCGGCCGCCGAATCGACGCTCGGGCCGCTGTCCGACGATCCGCCCGCTGGCAAAGATGGTGACCGACTCCGGGCCGCTGTTCGCGCAATGGACGAGGGTCTCGTCACCGACGCGATCCGGCTTTTGGAAGAGCTCCACAGCCGCCACCCGCGGAACGCAATGGTGCTTCACGAGCTCGCTCTCGCCTATCGCATGGCCCGCTCTCCCGAGCGGACGATCCAGCTCTTGATGCCCTACGCGGACCGCCTGCGAGTCGAGACCCTCGCGAGCCTCGGCAGCGCCCTGGACGAGGCTGGCAAGAGAAAGCAGGCCGACGCGGTTCTCCGCAAAGGCCTCGAGAGGTTTCCCCGTTCGGGGCTTTTGTACTCGGAGCTCGCCACCACGCTCGTCAATCGCGGACGAGTCGCCGAAGCCATCGAGCTCTACCAGCACGGCATCGACGTGGATCCCGCCGCTCCTGCGAACTACTTGAACTTGACCCGCTTGCTGTCCAAAACCAAACAGCGTGGCCTCTCGTTGATCTATGGGGAAACGTTTCGCGTGCTGGAACCTGGTTCGGAGCGAAGCGCCGCGGTGGGTGGTGTACTCGTGCAAATCTGTCACGAGGCCGTTCGCATCGAGACCAGCGGCGACGAAACGACGCTGTCGATCTCCCTTGCCCCAGACCTGGTGATGAAGCACGGCGAGAAGCTGACGGGCCTGCCTCTGGTGAACGCGTTCGAGCTCACCTTCGGCCCGATGTTGGTGACCGCGCACCAGCAAGGGTTCACTCTCGCCTCGCTGCATCGAGCGCGACGTGCGTTCCTAGCCGACATCAAACGAAATGAGGGTGAGTACGATTGGTCGCAGGTGCCAATCATCACGTGGCTTCGAGCCCTCGACCAAGCCGGGCATCTCGAGGCCTACGATTACTGGTTGTTCGGTCCCGGGCTTGCGGACGAAGCGCTGGCCTGGCAAGCCGGCCACCGCTCCGAAATGGAAGCGATGGCCCGGTTTGCGGCGGCGCACCCGCTGTTCAGCGAGGGTTGAACGCGCTCAGTTCACGCTGTGATTCGCTGGAGCGTTGGGACGAATCTCACCCGAATCGGGTTCCGGAATGCGGTCTGCTTCGGTCACGGCGGCCACTTCGTCGTCCATCGTTCCGGCGACCATCTTGCCCCACATGACGAAGTCCGCCATCAGGCTCCAGCGCGGATAGGTGAACGTCGCGGGTCGATTCTTCTCGATGAAGAAATGAGAGAGCCAGGCGGGGCCATAGCCGGCAACCGGGGCAACCAAAAGCAGCCACTTGTGCCGGGTGACGAGCGCCCCCGCCGCACAACCGAGCGCCAGCGAGGTGCCAACGAAGTGAAATTGCCGCGTGAGCTTCTTCGAATGCTCGCGCACGTAGAAGGGCCAGAACTCCTCGAAGGATTCAAATCGTTTCGTCATGACGAACGAAAGTGTGCCGCAAATTCCCGCAAAAGGAAAGGCGTGGTCACTCGAGGAGAGCTGTGGCCACGAGCTCTTCGAGCGTCTCGGCACTCACGACGCCCGTCTGGACCGAGCTGATGAGGCCTTTCTTCCCGATCACGACCAGCGTCGGCAGTCCCTTCACGCCATACAGCGTCGATATCTGGCTGTTCTCGTCGAACACACTCGGATAGGCGAGGTTCTGCGAGCGAAACCAGGTAGCGCCGTCGCTCTTGCGATCATTGGTGTCGATTCCGATCAGCATGACGTCGCGCGGATGCCGCTGGGCAATCGAGCTCACGATGGGAGCCTGCTTCCTGCACGGAATGCACCAGCTCGCCCAAAAATCCAGCACGACGACCTTCCCCTTCTGGTCAGCCAGGCGAATGCGATTTCCAGGGTCGCCTCCAGCGATGACCTCGAGGTTGAAGTCCGGGGCCGGCGACCGCACGAGAACGCTTTGCTTCGGTGCACCGAGCTTTGGCAGCACCAGCGTGGCGAACATCAAGCTGCACCCCACGACCAGAAGAAGCAAGAGCCAGGCTTGGCGTGGATTGGTGGTGGGCTTCAGCTTGGCTTGGGTCGTGGGCATCGAGCTCCACCGCCAGCGTGCTCAGCGCGAGCCATCCTTGACGGTCGTGGACGGTCTACCTGATGACGGCGGTCCTTGCCAGTCGCGGGTTTCGAGAGCGGCGGTTGCTGCGCCGGTTCCGGCTCGGGGTAGCCGGACCCGCATGCGTGCGCCTCCCGATGGGCTCTCCTCCGCGCGGATGCTTCCCCCGTGATCCACGACGATTTTCTTCACGATTGCCAGCCCGAGGCCCGTGCCCTCGGTCTTGGTCGTCACGTAGGGATCGAAGACGGCGTCCCGCATTTCGAGGGGAATGCCGGGCCCATCGTCATCCACGTCGATGACCCAGTAGTCTCCTTGTCGTGACAAGGTCACGACCACTTTGCCGTGCGCCTTGCCCGAGCCCTCCACGGCCTGGCCCGCGTTCCGGATCAAGTTCAAGAGCGCGCGACGCAGCATCTGATGATCGAAGTGCGCCTCCGCCGGACCGTCGCACAGCTCGAACTCGAGCTCGATCCCTCGCGGCAGCACCGTCCCGCCCCCGAACATCTCCCCGTCGAGGCCCTCTTCTTCCACCAGGCTGATACGCTCGCGCTGCTCGCTCAAGAATTCCCCTAGGTCCTGCTTCTCGAGTGTGGACTGCGGCAGCCGCGCAAAGCTCGAAAACTCGCTGACCAATCGACGTAGCGTTCCCACTTCGTCCTCGACGATTTCCAGGGTCGTATCCAGGAGCTTCTTGAAGGCCGGATCGTCCGCTCCGTAGCGTCGATGCACTTCCTGGACAGCGAGTTGGATTGGGGTGAGCGGGTTCTTGATTTCGTGAGCCAGACGCCGGGCCATCTCTTGCCAGGCACCGATGCGCTGCAGGTACTCGATGCGAGCACGGCTGCTCTCTACCTCGCTCACCATGCGGTTGAAGGCTCGAGACAGGTCGGCGATCTCGTCGTTTCCATCGGCGGGAACACGGATGCTGAGATCACCCGCACCGACGCGCTTCGTAGCTTCCGCGAGCTCACCAATGCGAGACGACACCCCCCGGGCCAGCAGGGTCCCGACACCCACGGCGGCCAGAATCGTGATGAACAGCAGCGAGGCGAACGCGTACAGGTAGCTGACCTCGCTTTCCTCGCGGACGAGCTCGACCCGCTTGTAGTCCGCCACGAACTGGCTCATCTCGTCCCGCTCGTCGAAGCGCGCCTTGTTCGCTGCGAAGACCGCGACGAGCTTGGGGACCGGAGATTCTTCGGCTTCCTCTTCCGCAGGAGCATCCTCTGGCGTCAGCTCCTCGCCATCCGTACCGGGTGGCGGCTCGGCCAGGAGGCGGGTGACCTCGAGTTTGTTTTCCTTTTGCGGATCGAGCGGCCGGCCTCGGTCGACCGAGGCGAGCTTCTTGCCGCTTGGGTCCACGACGCTGAGGGAAACGAGATTCTCGTCTTTCTCGAGGAGTGCCTGGAGGGCCCGTCGCATGGCCGCCCGATCCCCTTTTGCCACCGCCGCGCGAAGCTCCGGGTCAGCTGCAATCGCTGTGGCCTCATGACGGAACGAAGCTTTCACGGCATGTGCCAGCTCTTGATACAGATCCAGTGACTGGTCGAGGCGCAGGCCGATCTCGGGCTTGTAGAATCGCTGGGCCGTCGTGCGGACCATGCTGCGCGCGATCCAGATCGCCACCAGCATCGGGAGGAGCGCGGTCAGGACGATCGCGAGCGCGAGGCGCCGCCTGATGCGGCCGGAGGCGGCCATGGCGGCATCCTAGATAACAAACGACCGCTTCGCGAGCCTGAAGCCCCTCAGCAAGACCCGCAGCCGAGGGAGGTCACCTCGCCGACGCAGATGCTGTCCCACGAAGAGTTGCAGCAGAAGGTATCGGAGGCGCAGACGCAGGCCTCGATTGCGGCATTGCCGCAGCCGGGGGTGCCGGAGGTGAAGCAGCACGTGCCACCCGAGGTGCCGCCGCTGCCTCCGGTGTTGCCCGCGTCCCCACAGTCCACGTTGCAAGCCGTCTTGGCCTGGGTGACGCACGCCGAGTTCCAACCGATCACGCAGCAAGTGCCGTCCACCTTGCAAACGCACTTCTCGATCAGGGGTACGCTGCAGCCGGTGTTGGTATGCACGCCGCAGCAATCGCCCACGCTGCCGCCCGCGCCGCCACCGCCAGCAGCGCCGCCCTCCGATGCGTCGCCTTCCGCATCCGAGGGCGCGTCCGAACCGCTGTCGTTCGTGCCGGCTTGACCGGCCTGGGCATCGCTCGTGGCGCCCGTGCCCGCTGAACCCGCACCGCCCCCGAACGCCGCGAATCCGCCGGAGCTGCCATCGGTCCCCGCGTCGAAGTATCCGGTGCCGCCCCCGCCGCTCGAGCAGGCCACGACGAGCCCACCACACCCGGCGAACAACCAAAAAGAAGTGGAACGCAAAGCCACGTGCCAAGGGTAGCAGCTCCCGCACACAGCTGGAAGGACGCCCGGATTTTTCGCGTGCGCTCCCTGGACTTGGCGCTAGTCGCGCTCGCGCGACAAGAGCTTGGAGAGCAGCGCGATCGGATTGAACCCGAGCAGTTCGTTCACGTCGCGCTCGACGCCGGTCATTTCCCGAAGCCGATCGAACGCTGGCCCGAGCGGTCCATCGGATCCGAGCCAGCCACCCGCTCCCACTCGTTCCGCGAGACCGCGTACGGCCACGATCGCGGCGCGCCCCACATCGATGCCCAGCGGGATTGCCACCGCGGGAACCGCCGGCGACAAGAGCACGTCCCTGGACGCAACCGCGGCAGCCCAGGAGCCGGGACTCGGCGAGTCGGTGAGCTGTTTGAACGTGTCGAGCTCTCCGAAGCATCCAATCGCGAGCTCGCCGGCACGCGCCTGTGCAGCGCGGGAAAGGTGCCGATAGTCGCGCCGCCAGTCACCGGAGATGAGCCCCATCTCGGAACGCAGTGATTCCGGGCCGAGAATCAGATCGAACGCCGGACCTCTGCGGCGCACGAGGATCGAAGTGAACACCTCTCCTCGATCGAAAACACCGAGCAGCATCGACTTTTCGTCGGGACACACCGCATCCAGTGCTCTCATCACGACTTTTTCCCTCGGCACCGGCCAGCTACTCGGGCGCCAGGGATGAACCGCGATCTTTCCTTCGGCTTCCAGCTCTCGCACGATCGTGACGAGTAAGATGATCTGCGACAGCGTCTCGTGCTCGCGGCGAAGCCGAGCGGCAAATCGCTCCATCAGCTCGTCGAGCGCACCGGTATGTAGCTCCGCGGCCCAGCGAGCCTCGTGGCGTTCGGCGAGATCCGCCAGAGGCTCGGGCCAGGGCTGTGCGGACGGATCGAGGCGTCCGCGCTCCGTGCTGAGCACCTTCCGGAGCCGCTGACCCGTCGTCAGGACCACGACGCCGCCCCGCCGCGCGCTCCCCGGGGGGGCTGGCTCCGAGACGGGCCTCGCGTCGCGAGCCTTGGCGACAGGCGCACGAAACACCTCCGCCAGGCGCACCCAATCTTGGGTAGTGAATCCCTCCAGGCGAACGTCTCGAGTGAGCACGGGCGAACGCGGAGTATAGTCGGATCGATGTCCGACACGACCATCCCCGCTACGGTGCGGGATCTCATTTCTTTCATCGATGCGGGGCCCTCGCCGTATCACGCCGTGGAACAAGTCGTGGCCAGGCTACAAACCGCGGGGTTTCGTGCTCTGGACGAACGGGAGGAGTGGAACCTCACGCCCGGGGCGAAGCACTTTCTCGTCCGAGCGGGGGGCAGTGTCGTTGCTTTCGTTGCTGGCCAAAAGCCTGCGTCCCGGGCTGGCTTTTTGCTCGTGGGTGCCCACACCGACTCGCCGAACCTGCGGGTCAAGCCTCAGCCCGACGTGCGTTCCCACGGCTGCCATCAGCTCGCGGTCGAGGTGTACGGCGGTGTGCTGCTCTCGACCTGGCTCGATCGCGATCTGTCGATGGCGGGGCGTGTCAGTTTGCGCGACGGGGGGACGCGGCTCGTTCGCTTCGAAGAGCCCATGTGCCGGATCCCGAACCTTGCCATTCACTTGAACCGCGATGTGAATACGTCGGGACTGACGCTCAATGCGCAGACTCAGATGACGCCGATTCTCGCTCTCGACCTCGCGGATACGAAGCCGAAGTTTTCTGCGACGCTTGCCGAGCGCCTCCAGGTCAGCACCGACGAAATCCTGAGCTGGGATCTGTGCCTGTACGACACCGCCCCGGGAGTCGTGGCCGGCGCCGGCAAGGATCTTCTCCTTTCCGCACGCCTCGACAACCTTGCGTCGTGCCACGCGGCAACCGAGTCGCTCATCGCTGCGGGCGAGGCGGGCGACGTGACGCGCGTCATCGTGCTCTATGACCACGAAGAGGTCGGCAGTCAGAGCGCCGCCGGAGCGAAGTCCCGCTTCCTGATGAGCGTTCTCGAGCGGGTGGCCAACGCGTATCCCGATGCCGGCCGGGATGCCGCCAGTCGAGCTTTTGCCCGCTCGCTCGTGCTCAGCGCGGACATGGCCCACGCGATTCACCCGAACTACGCCGAGAAACACGACAAGCAACACGCTCCTCGCCTCGGCAAGGGACCCGTCATCAAGATCAACGCGAATCAGTCCTACGCGACGGACGGTCCGAGCGCTGCCGTGTTTGCCGAAGCTTGTCGCGAGGTGACGGGCTCAGGGCCCCAGCGCTTCGTCTCCCGCAACGACCTCCCGTGCGGAAGCACCATCGGACCGATCACGGCGGCGGCCACCGGAATGCGCACGGTGGACATTGGCAACTCGATGCTCAGTATGCACTCTTGTCGAGAGATGGCGGCGGTCGCGGATGTCGAGCCGATGATTCGCACGCTCACGCAGCTGTTCCGGCGACCTTCCCTCCCGGCTCCCGAGAGCTGACGCCCGCCGGCTGTCGTGATTTGCTTCCTTTCGGGCGTGCCACTAGCTTCCGCCAGCCATGTCCAGGTCCAGAGCTCGAACGGGTTCGTTTGGCTTCGCCCTCCTTCTGCTCGTCGGCTGCGGTGGCGAGTCGACGCCGGCGTC
The DNA here is from genome assembly GCA_963781505.1 of uncultured delta proteobacterium. Classification (GTDB taxonomy): domain Bacteria; phylum Myxococcota_A; class Polyangia; order Polyangiales; family Polyangiaceae; genus JADJKB01. The sequence goes on from CAWAHB010000033.1 coordinate 9,083, forward strand.
CGGGAATGGATCGAAGTACGACGCGGGAAACGACGCAGGAAACGACGCAGCCTCCCTCGGCGGAGCCGGCGGTGGGGATGCCAGCGCAGCTGGGGGAACGGCGGGCGTCGGCGTGGGTTCGGATGCGGCGCCCGAGGGCGGCCTGAGCTGCGACGAAAAGAGTCAGGCTTGCGCCACGGAGTTCGGGTCGCTCTTCACGAAATCCAACGGGCGCGCTGACGGTACCTTGGTCGCTCTGGTGCGACCCGCGGATACCCAGTGCACGCTGCCGAACAGCACCCACGTGGTTTTGCAGCTCTCGATACAAAACCAGGTGCAGCGACTCGTTGCTTCCGTGGATGGAGTCGCGGTAGCGACCCACGCCGCGCCGCTCTTGGGTCCTGCCTACGCCGAAGGGTGGCACGAGAACGTCCCCCTCGAGTACGCAACCGATCTGGGCGTCCACAGTACCGATTTGTCGCCGGTCACCCTGGATGAGGCGGTCGCCTTCCTGTGCGACCATCTCGAGGTGGGTGCACCCGTTTCGGTCTACGCCTACTCGGACGGCACGCTGCCGGCCAGCGCTCACCAGATCCACAGCAACGACAACTATCCGGATGGTGCCATCGTGGTCGACCCGACCTCCGCCACTCCGACCTACTTGCTCTTCCGCTATCTGGATCAGGTCTTCTGATAGCGGTCGCCCGGATCAGAAAGCCGGGGGCGGTGGGGGCGCGAAGCCCGTCACGGGGAACGCTTCGGGGTCTTGGCGACGATGTCGGGGCCGGGGCAGGACGTTCGATCCCGCGTGCTTCGAGGCCATCGCCATCATCGTAGCGCAACGTGATCACGCGCGCCGGAGAGCTCGACGCTCGATCGAAGCTCACGAATCGAACCGAGCTCGTGCGACTCTCGCCGAACTGGGTGCCGAGATTTCCTTCGCTCGCGGAGCCTTCGGCGCGGCCGGCCTTCCGCGCCTTGGAAGGGGCTGCGGAACGGGGGGCTCGGCGGTCCCTGCGCCAATTGTTGGTCGCAATCTCGTCTTCTTGCCGCGCGCGCTCGGTGAAGAATGCGACGCCGATCACGCCGACATTTTCTGGAGTGCCCATGCGGGACGAGTAGCTGTCCTCCGGAGAGGTAAAACGAAACGTCGCCACCCTATCCTGGGTTTGGCGGAAACCTTCGACTCGCACAGTGCCGAACGGCGGCACGATGTAGCCGCGCTGCCGGCGGAAGTCCGCCATACCGCCACTGATGGCATCGCGTCCGTCCACGCTCACCACGGCTTCCACGCGCTGGCCCGTGGGGTTTCTGATCGCGACGACGAAACGGTCTCCGTCCTCGCCCTGAACCCACGTGCCGCCGGCGTGCTGAAAGGTGGGGAGCCGTGTCCCGCGTCCATCCTCGAGGGAAACACCGAAAGTAGCCCGAGGTGGCGGTCGCCAATGTGGGCTTCTGGCGGCGGCGGCGACCACTCCCAGGGCGATGGCCAACGTGGTCAAGGCGGCGACGACGTAGCGCACCTTCCGGGATTTTGCGGGTTTTTCCATCGAGAGCGACCCGGGGCACGCTGCCCCATGTTCTGTCGACGGGTGGGAACGGCAAACGATCTGGCTCAGGGCAAAGGTTCGCTGACGATTATCTCGATGCTTCCCGAGCCGCCGCCGGCCCCCACGTGAAGTGTCGTGATTCCAGCCTGCTCAGCCTTCACGAACATCGAGCGCCCAGTCCCCGCGGGTGCTTGGCTCGTCAATTGGAACAAGGAGTCCTCGAAGCCAGCGACCTTCGCGTCGTCGCTCGACCAGGAAAATCCTTCCGCGCCGAGAATCCTCGATCCGTCGTCGGTAGCGGGAGCAGCGGAGACCAGGACCGAATCGCCGGGGGCGAGCTCGAGGCGGTCGATGGCGGTGCGATCGCCTTGGTCGTCGGTGCGTTCGAACCCCACCGAGCTCGCAGCACGGACTCGAATCGTCGTGCGATCGACGATCTCGCCGTTCGCTGCGTAGAGCTCGAGCTTCGCATCTCCGGCGGAGTGAGTCTTCGTGACGATGGAGTTGTCACAGTGCTTGTCGAAGCTCGCTTCGCAACTCCCGTCGGAATTCAGGGACTGAACCTCCCCGCTGGCATCCGTAGCACCGCCTGTACTGCGGTCGCAGACGCAGCTTCTCACGACCAGAAAGGTCGCCACCCCGGGATTCGAGCTTCCGACGGTGATGCCGTCGTCGTTGCCGGGGCCAGTGACGGAGATCCTCTCGTGGGAGTCGGCGAGGACGGGTTCGTCGAGGCTGCAGCCCCAGAAGCAGCTCTCGCGATAGCTGAAGTCGACTCGATCGAGGTCGCCGCGGGACGACGCTCCGAGGGAGACGGTGCAACCGAGGGCGAAAGCGGACAGAGCCAGTAGCGAGCCGATGCTCGCATGCGTTTTCATGATGCATGGCGCTAGTGCAGCCGGCGTGCCAGGTGAAAAGCAGGGATTTTGGGGGCTCCGTATCGCCCACACCACACCGCTCTGTCGCTCGCCAGAAACGGATGGGAACGGCGCGTTCGCGCCCCCAGGATCGAAATGTCAGCCGCTCAGCGCGCGGCCCAGAGCGTGAGCCGCCCGTCGCGATCCACCGCGGCGAGGTGTGCGCCGGGTTCGTCGAATGCCACGTCTTCGACTGGACTTCGCGTATCCAGGGCGATGCGCTGGGGACCCTGGATCTCCACCAGCTCCAAGCCGTCCGAGCCGCCGCGTGCCAACCATTTGCCGTCCCGCGTGAAGCGGATCTGTTTCACCCAATCGCCATTCTTGAGCTTTTGCTTCTCGCTCGCGCTGGGGGAAAGCGACCAGAGCGTGGTGGTGTTCTTCGCGCCTTCTTCGGCCAGGAGACTGGCGTCGTCGTTGAACGCGAGGGCATCCGATTCGCTCTCGTGTCGCACCAGATCGTGATGCTCGGTCGGTTTGGCGGTGTCCCACCACCAGATCGATCCCTGCACCCAGGCCACGGCAAGCTGCTTGCCATCCGCGCTGAGCGCGAGACTCTTCACGTCGATCGGCGGACCGGGGATCGGGATCTCGACTCTCGGTCCGCCGTCCAGATCGTAGATGCGCACGATGCCGTCGCGATGGCCGAGTACGAGCCGAGAGCCGTGAAAGGCGGCTGCAGTGATCCGCGACGCCGCGACGGGCAGCGGTTTGCTCTCGGCGAGCTTCTTCGCGTCCACGAAAACGACCGCGGTTTCGCACACCACGTAGAGCTTGCCGGCATGGAAGCCGAGCCCGGTGTGCACGACGTTTTGACAGTGGGCGGGGGTGGCCAGGTGCTTCCCGCTCCCGAGATCGTAAACCTCGATGGCGTCCTTGCTGGCAAACGCGACACGAGACGAGCTCTGACTGATGGCGACTGCGCGGCCGTAGCTGCCCGCCGCAGCTTCCCACGCCTTCTTGACCCGGGACGCGGTGTCCGCGCGGATGACCGCCGGCCCATGTCCTGCGTGAGAAGCCCCACGGCGCGGCTGCGCCGAGGCGGGTGGCGGAGTGCTCGCACACGCGAGAGACAATGCGCCGAGGAGCCAGTAGCGAGAAGCCAACATCGGAGGGGGGCGACTCTAAATCGTCAGTCGATTCTGTGCAACGCGAGCAGTGCGACGACCGCAAACCCGAGCGCTACGCACAAGAGAACGACGATCGCGCGATAGCCGCGCCCGCTCGTATCCGTGATTCGCTCTCGCGATTCACTCTCCTCGCCCGCGCTCAGCAAGTGCGCTTCGAGCGTGATGCGGGACCGGCGATTTTCGAGCATGAGCAGGATGCCGGCCAGCAGCGCCGCGAGGATCGTGAATCCGACCGCCAGGAGCCGGGCGCGGTTTCGGCGGCGGGCGTCGAGCACTTGGGAGGCGAGCGTACCGTCCAGGAGCAACGGATCGACCACCACTCGAGAACGCAGGGGTTCGGCATCGGGGTCGAGATCGCCCAGGGGCCAGCCCACCGTCGACGCGCTGTCGAGCTCCGGTTCCCCCGAGACCATCGCCCAGAGCGGCCCACTCGGAAGGTTCGAGAGGGGCACCCGGGCGCGGCCATCATCACCGAGCTTCACCGATCCCCGGGCGATGCTCTGGGCTTTCCCGATGACCGACCAGTAGGCGAGATCCTGAGGCACTGGGGATTCGACGACGAGGGCATTGTCTTCGAGCCGCGCATCGAGAGCACCGGGCACGATCGGAAGCCGTCCGAACCAAGAGCCTTGGGCTTTGCCCGCCCGAGCCTTCACGCGCAGGCTGACGATGTGCTCCCGCGGCGTGACGAAGACGATGGCGCGCCCGCTTCGGTCCGTGACCTTCTTCTCGTCACCTTTGCGAATCGACACGCCGTCGGGCTCGAGGGTGATTTCGGCCCCGTCGACCGGTCGAGCTCCATCCTGCACTTCGACCAGCAGCGGCTTCTCGAACGGAACTGCCATGGCCGCGCGGCCGGGCGCGACCTGCACCGTCAGGCTTCCCGAGCGGCTGCCTCCGGCGAGCCAACCTCCGAGATCCCGAGCGCGCTTCGTCCACTCGTCGGTCGAGAGCTCGACCTCCCCATCGGCGAGTCGGCTGGCACCCGACGACACTCGAATGTGGACCGAACCGTGCACCGGCTTGCCTGCAAACTCGAGCACCACGCTGGACGAGCCACGCTCGTCGACAGCGGCCGTGTTGCTCACGGCGCGTCCGTCGGACAAGCGTGCTTCGACCAGGACCTCCGTCACATCCAGGGGCGATTCGATCCCGCGATAACTCTCGATCGCCGAAACCCGGAGCGAGAGGTGCTGGGCGCCCTCCGTCGGGCCACCAAAGACGCGGGCGCCGGCGAAGGGGCGCGTGGTCCCGACCACGAAGAGCGCATAGGAAACGACGGCGACCGTGAGGAGCGGCAGGGCGTACAAAAGGGAACGGGTGGAGCTTTTGCCTTCTGTCACCGCCGCACCAAAACCCCCCGACTTGTCACGCATCTCACAATCCCGCCGTTTTTTCTTGCGCGCAAGGCCTCTCGGGGAGTGATCTCCGGCCGGCTACGCCCATGGCAGAGCGAAAGAAGACCAAAAAGAAGAAACCGAAGCGCCAGCGGAAGGAACGGCGTTTCTCCGCCGAGCAGACCCAGAGCACCAAGCTCGCTGCCATCGGCGGCATGCTGGGCGCGGCGGTGCTGGGTGCGGGTGTGTACGGCCAGTGGCTGCGCTCCTGGGCCACCGAAGGCACGACCGAGCTCCCTTACGCGCGCTATCTGGTAGCGGGCGGTGCCGTGGTGCTGGGCGTCGCTCTCTGGCTCAGCGATGCTGGTGGCTCGACGATTCGAATCGGTGATGCCGGTGTCGGTCTCGAAAAGGGCAGCGAGCTCGTTCGTCTCGCCTGGTGCGACATGACCCGCGTCTACGTCGAAGGCGGTAAGCTCGTGCTCGAGGGCGAAGAGACGACGCTGTCGATCAGCCTCGGACCCAATCGCACGGCTGTCGCGTGGATCCTCAAAGAGGGCACTCTGCGCGTGCCGGACGCGATGGACGTGAAGCGGCGCGACGCGGACGGATTGCCAGATCCAAAAGACACGGATGGCGAGCTCGTCCCCATGCTCCCAGTGCAGGTCGCGGGTCGCCACTGCAAGGCCAGCGGCAAGCCGATCTCCTTCGAGAAGGATGCGCGGCTCTGCCCCAACTGTGCCGAGGTCTATCATCGTGCCGAGGTCCCGAAGAAATGCGCGACTTGTGGCGAAGACATTGCCGGCCGCGCCTACTCGGTGTGACCATTCCCCATGGCTGACGTGAAAACCCTGGCGGTGCTGGGTAGCGGGACCATGGGGCGGGGGATCGCCCAGCTCGCGGCGGGCCACGGCATCTCGGTGCGCTTGTACGACGTCGCGAAGCCGCAGCTCGACGGCGCGATGAAGAGCCTCCAAGGCCAGCTTCAAAAGTTGGTCGACAAGGGGAAGCTGTCAGAGGCTGATCGAAAGGCAACCCTCGAGCGCATCGAGCCAACCGAGGATCTCCCTCGCGCTTCGCGAGAGGTGGATCTCGTGATCGAGGCAGCGCCCGAGAACATGGCCTTGAAGATCGAGCTCTTCACCAAAGTGCGGGAGCATGCGTCGAAGACTGCTCTTTTGGCATCGAATACCTCGAGTCTTTCGCTGACCGAAATTGGACAGGGCGTGGGGGAACCGGAGCGCACGTTGGGGCTTCACTTCTTCAATCCCCCACCGGTGATGCCGCTCCTCGAAATCGTGAAAGGCCTCGCCACGTCCGACGAGAGCGTGGAGCGAGCTCTGGCCTTTGCGCGTCAGATCGGCAAGGAACCGATCGTGGTGCGAGACTTCCCAGGCTTCGCGTCCAGCCGACTCGGAGTCATCCTGGGTGCGGAGGCGATGCGTATGCTGGAGGCAGGAGTCGCCAGCGTCGCCGACATCGATCGCGCCATGGAGCTCGGATACCGCCACCCGATGGGTCCCCTCAAGCTCACGGATCTCGTGGGCCTCGACGTGCGGCTCGCCATTTTGGAGCACCTCCAGCGGGAAATCGGCGACCAGTTCAGGCCCCCCACACTGCTCCGACAGATGGTTCGCGCGGGTCGAATCGGGAAAAAGGTCGGACTCGGGTTTTACCGCTGGACCGATCAGGGTCCCGAGCCGGCGCTTTGAATCTGGGGAGGATCGAATCAATGGTGGTCGATGACCGAGGGCAGGTGAAGGGTTACTCCCTGCTTTCGTACGTCGCGCCGCTGCGACAGGAAAAGAGCGAGCTCTGGAACCGGATCGAGCAGCGATTGCCCGATGACTCGCGAGCGTTCTTCTCCGGTCAGCTCTACGCCAATCACTGGTACCCGCGCACCCATCTGCATGCGCTCATGCAGGCATTCACCTCGGCACTCGGCTCCAACGTGGAGGAAGAGCTCCGCCAGCTCGGCGGAATGGCGGCGCGCTACCAGCTCCACGTGATCTACCGGATGTTTCTCAAGCTCGCGACTCCGGCGCTGGTGTTCAACCGCGCTTCGTCCGTCTGGTCACGCCAAACGACGGTGGGCTCGTTCAAGGTGCTCGAGGAGCACGACGATCACTTGATTGGCGAGCTGCACGATCCGGATCTGCCCAAGGGCATGGCCGATCTCATCGCCGGCTGGAGCGACACCATCATCGCGCTTCTCGGGCGCACGCCGTATCGCACGACGTACGAAAAGGCTTCGCCCACACGCTGGCGGTTTCGGGTGAGCTGGGTGAAGCGGTAGGTCGGAGACGCGACGATCGAAGCATGGGCTTTCTTGCGACCGGATTGCTGCTCTTCTTGGGACACCGAACGTGTCCAACTTGGACAAGTTGGGCGGAAAGACGTTCGCTCGCGCAACAGCGACCAATTTCCGCGGTTTGCGGACCCTCGCGGCGCAATTCTTTGGACACAATACGTGTCCAACTTGGACAAGTTGGACGGCCTACACGTTCGCTCGCGCACAGCGACCAATTTTCCCGCGTTTGCGGGTCGCGCCGGTCTTTTCACAGCCGGAAGAGCCGACTTGTGATCAATCAAGACGTGCGCCGCCATCGCGATTTCGATTATTTCGGCCTGGCGCCTAGCTACAAGAATACTTGTCGAAGGCGTTGTTGCAGCGATTCTTGCAGGCCTTCGACTTGACGAACTTCTTGCCGTCGCACTTGAGCAGGGTCTTCTTCGCCGTGTCGCACGACAAGTGGTCGGCTTCCTCGCAGGGGTCGTCGATTTCGGCCATCGAGAGATCGCAATCGAGCTTTTTGCCCACGGCGCGGCAGTGGTTCTGACCGCGGCACGTGCTGGCCACCACCATCTTCGATCCGTCGCAGACCAGGAGCTTCAGCTTGTCCGGTGAGCAAACGCCCTGATCCTTTTGCTCGGCGGTGCACGGGTCGCCCTCGTTGCCTTCGGCGTTCTCGCATCGCACGCCCTGGACGTTGTCGACACACAACTTGCTGCACGGCATGCGCATCTTCCACTTGCCGGCCACGCAGTCGAGCATCTTCTTGTTGTCCGTCGAGCACGCGACTTTCTTGTCGGCGGTGCAGGGCTCCCCTTCGTCGGTGATCACGTTGCAGCTCACGGAACCGGCGATCTTCTTGCAGCCAATCGGCGAGGGGTCGCATTTCACCTTCTGGAAGGTGCCGTCGACGCAGACCAGCGCGTTGCCCTTGTCGATGCACTCGCCCGGGCCGTGGCCGAGGGTTTGCCCCTTCGCGTCACACGTTCCGCCCTCTTTGGCCTTCTTGCAGCCTCCGAGCACCGCCACGCAAGCCAACAGAACGCAGATCTTTCCGAGTGAGCCCATGGGCGGGAGCTAGGCATGCCTGGCGCCGAGCGTCCACACTTCCCGTCTTCAGCGTCCTCGAGCGGGCGTACGCGTGCGACCGGAGAGCGCGAGTGCGACTCCGCCCAAGATCGCGACGCCGGCGATCACGAGGCGTGACGTCGCCGCCTCGTGGAGCAGAAGAACGCCGAGCACTGCAGCGATCACTGGAACCGAAAGCTGCACGGCGGCGGCACGGGCAGCGGTCAGGTGGCGGATCGCGGCGTACCACAGCACGTATCCGAGGCCGCTGGTGAGCGCGCCCGAGATGACTGCGTAGAGGATCCCTCGTGGCTCCACGTGCACGCCGCGAACCGCGCTCACGACGTTGAATGCGAGCACGAACGGCACCACGCGCAGGAAGTTCCCGGTGGTGGCGAGTCCGGGCGTTTTGGAGCCCCGTCCTCGCATCGAATACACACCCCAGCCGACACCCGCTGCGCTCATGAGCGCAGCGCCGGAAAGAGATGGGGCCGCGATTCCGGGGAGCACGAGATAGACGAGCCCGATCAGAGCCGCGAACAAGCCAATCCATTCCAGTGCGCTCGGACGCTCGCCCGCGATCAGTCCGGAAACGATCATCGTGATCTGGACGGCTCCGAACAGGATCAACGCGCCAGTTCCGGCGGCAAGACTCAAGTAGGCGTAGGAAAACGTGATGCCATAGCCGAACAGAGCCAGAGCGGAGCGGAGATTGCCGAGCTCTCGGAGCTTGGGTCGGGAGCGACGCGACAAGACGAGAGCGCCCAAAAAGAGTGCGCCGGAGGTGAACCGGACGCTGGTGAACGTCGCCGCATCGATCGAGCGCGGGCCGAGGGCCAGCCGGCAGAGGACTGAATTCATGGCGAACGCCGTCATGGCGAGCGCGGTGAGACCGAGAGTTTCGAGTTTCGCTCGATCGTCCGTCAAACGGTTGCGAGCCCCGCCGCCTGCCGGAGGAGGTTGGCCGCGACGTGTCCGGTCCGCACGGCCGCTTCCATGCTCGCGGTGGGCTGCGTTCCTTGCATCCAGTCTCCCGCAAAACTCAGGTTTGCGTAGGGGCGATAGTCTTGCCGCGCGCGGTATTTCCAGTGGCCGGGTTCCATCAGCAAGTACCGCATGTGGTTCGCGGTGTTCCGGCGAAACTCGTGAAAGTGGCCGCCGGTTTGCGTGATGATGGCATTGATGTCGAGGCGGTTGCGATCCACGAACGGAAGCTCGCGGAAGCTTTCCAGGAGCTCGCGAACGATTTCTTGATCGCTGTGACCGGCGTGCAAGCCCTCCTGCCCTTCGAACTCGATGACCGATCCCCAGGTGCTGTTCCTGAGCTCGCTCACGCGGTTCGTGTAGTCGATGACCGTGGCCGCGGGCTGGGGCGTTCCCATCACGACGGTTTCGTAGTCAGGCGGCATGACCTTCTGGGGCAGCCACATTCTGAGGGAGAGTGACGCGACCGAGCGCAACCGCCACAGGCGGCGAAGCTCCGGCAAGGCCTGAACGGCATCCTCGAAGTTCGGGGTCGTGCGCAGCAGCGCTCGGAGCGAATCCACCGGTAGCGTGGACACGATGTGGTCGAAGTCCGCGCCTGCGTTCCAGACCTGCTCGGCTCCCCCGGCAGGAGGAGCGGGATCGCCGATGGGGTAGGGGTTGTCGTCGAGGGAGTAGCTGCCCGCGATGGGGGTGGGGGTCACGTGATCGACCGCGCCGGCGATCGGCGTCGGGGTCGCCATGCGACGGGTGGCGAGCTTCGAGACGCGAGCGGCGGCGGGATCGAGCTCGATGCGGGTGGCCTTGGTGCAAAACTGGATCTTCCCGCCGAGCCCGGTGTACAGCCGCGCGATCGGATCGACGATCACCTCGCTGAGCGGCCCGTTCAGGTAGTGCACCGTGGAGTTGTCGGTGCCCATGAGGCGCTGAAATCCGTACATCCCGACGAACGCAGATCCCTGCGCGGGAAAGTTGAACGCGAGGTCCAAGACGTAGCGGAACCAGCTCTTCTGAGTGAGCTCGAGCTCGAGGCCTGTGGCCACGCAGTACGCAGTGAACGCGTGGGCGTCGAGGGCCGGCTCGACGTCGCCCAGCAAGAGCTTCGCGCCGACGTGTGCCATCCAGCGTGCGGCGGCGAGCTTCTCTTTCAGGTTCATGCCCTCGTAGCCCACGAATCCGCTGTCGAAGAGTGCGGCTACGTCGAGGGGCCCGCTGGGGATGTCGAGGCGATTCACGGCGCGGGCTCCGGCCTCGTACATCAGGTGAACTCCGTCGTTCGACGTGAAGTACCGCGGATCGTCGATGGGGTGTCCGCCCCGCGCCAAGAGCCCTTGGAGCTCGCGGTAGTAGCCAAAGACGCCGTGGAACCCGACTTCCATGTAACGCCCGTCCGGCAAGCGCCAGCTCGCCGCCTTTCCTCCCAGGCGATGTTCCATGCACACGATCGTGACGTTCGAAAACGTTCGATCCGCCGCTCTCCAAGAGGTGGATCCCCGTCGCGAGCGCCGACAATCCCCCGCCCAAGATCAGGACTTTTTGCGTTGGCACGGGCGCATGGGAACACTCGGAGAATTCGGGTGCAAGCGAGCAATGGGGATCGCACAATCGGGCATGCGCCGCCTGTCGCCTGCCGTCGTGATCACGCTCGGCCTCAGCCAGGCCTGCGCCTCGTCGCGTGTCGCCAACAGCGAGATTTCTCGCTATCCGCGCATGCTGAATCCCCAAGACGCCGAGGGGCGAGTGATCCTCCAGAGAAATGACGGCAGTTGCTACGTGAACTTGCCGTTCCCCGAGCCGCCCTCGTCGGCGGGCATGTCACCACCATCGCGAACCGTCGAGTGTCCGCCGGTGATGCGGCAGAGCGCGTTTGGTACCTGTGCCGACACGGTCGTTCTCGCCAACGAGGCAGGGGACGACTGCGTGTGCGAGCCCGCGGGCAACCCTCCGCCGCCCACGGTGCCGCGCGTCAGATGCCCGCGATAGCTCGTCCGCCGCGCGGAGGCTGGTCACTCCCGTTCGAGCGCATTAGGCTTGTCCCCATGGCGGACTTCTCGAGCCGTGGGATCGCTCTCGCAGGAACGCTCTTGCTCTTGCCCGCTTGTGGCGTTTTTTCCAAGAACGACGCGAGCTCTTCGGGCGGTACGTCCAGCATCGGCGGCTCCGGCGGGTTTCCGAGCGGCGGAGCTTCGGGCAACGGCGGCGCCGGCGGGGATGCCGGACAGGCCGGCGGCGCCGGTTGCCTCGTCGAGTCGGCAACGATCGAAGCGGACGCCACGATCTCCGACAGCGAATGCAACACGAGCATCTATCACGGCGCCGAAGACTACATGAACCTATCGACGCACTTTCATGGTCTCGTGCGCTTCACGATTTCCGATGCGGTCCTGAATGCTTTTTCGACGGGTCAGGTGAAAACGCTCGTGCTCACTCTTTCGAGAGCACCCAACTGCGGCGGGGGAGGTTGCCCGTCCACCCCCGGTACATTGGACGCATACCCGCTTCGAAACGATTGGCTCGAAGGGCAAAGCCCATACACCCCGTATTCGGGTGCGGATTGGTGCCGCTACGGTGCCGGCCAGTCGACGACGGCGTTCCAGTGGGGTGGCGACGGAGCCAGCGGGAGCGACGACATCGGGATGAAGTGCGGCTCGAAGTACTTCGCGGACGCTGACTCGACCGTGACGCTGGACCTCAATCCAGCCGCGTTCGAAACCTGGGTTCAGCAGAAGGCGACGGGCGGAGTGCTCTCCGTTCGCTTGAGCTCCACGGACGGCGTGTTCGTCGCGATCTCGCACGAAGACATCGCGCTGGGTGCGCACGCCCAAATGGACATCACGTACTGCCCGTGATCTAAATCAGCGTGAGGGAAAGGGTTTCCGTCCCCGAAATCGCGCCATCCGGCGAGCGGGCCACGACCCGCGCGATCAGCGGTTCACCTTTTGGCAGCGCGGGATCGTCGAGGGCCACGACGGGCACGACGAGATCCGGCAAGTCCACGATCGGGGTTCCGTCTGCGCGCTCGAGATAGAACCGGAAGAGCAGGGTCACCTGCTCGTCGGGATTCTGGACCTTCCACCCAACCACGCACAGGCCCGGCTCCTTGCGCACTACCGACAGCTCGAGCTCGGGATCGGAGTAGCGCTTTACGAGCTCCGCAAAGGCGACGCCGGTCGCCGGTTGTCCCGCGTGCGTGCCGGTCACGTTGCATGTGCCTTCCCAGAACTCGCCGAGCCAGTTCGCCCAGCCCTCGAACAGGCGGCTCATGGTTCCCAAGATGTTCGGTGGAGGTGCGTCGACCAACGGCGTCAGCTGGTCGTGGTAGCGGGGCTTGATGACGAGGGAGGTTCCCCACTCCGGCGCGTCGAAGGTCCACTCGGCCGAATAGATGCTGTGCTGTCGCGGCGAGCGCCAAAACTTGGTCCGCTTCCAGCGGTGGGCATCGACGATCTTGTCGAAGGTGTTATCCGCACGGATGAGCCCTGCGCCCCCGTAAGCCGGGAGCGAGGGAGTCGTGTCGTTCGTCTCCCAGACGGTGGTGAGCAAGATCTCGTCGCCCGAATCGAGCTGAATGCTCATCCATTCGTATTCTTCGAGGTACTTGTTTCGGATGGGAGTGACGTAGAACGGTCCCCATTGATGGTCGAACCATCCAATGCCGCTGACGCTGACGTTTTCCCGGCTGCCGTCCTGCTTCTCGAGATCGAGCGTTCCGGCCACGTCGAGGCGTGTGAGCGAGTAGTAGTAGAAGGCTCCGCGGCGCCCGAACGGAAGATACCCGCGCCCACCGACTTCGTACGGACGCTTCTTGTTCGTGAGCGCGAGGTCGACGGAAAATGCACCCGCATCGTCTTTTGCATCGAGCTTCGATGCGAACGCGATTGCGTTGCCGGCTGAGTCCAGCGTGGTCTTCCAGTGGTCGACTCCGCCGCCGTGACGAAATTCGAGATCCATCTTCTCGGAGGAGGCACGGAGTAGCCCCCACGCGGTGCCGGTCCAAGACGCAAGAAAGCGATCCTGCGCGTCGAACGCCCGCACCACCAAGAAGCGCAACCCCTGGGTGAAGTATGCGGCGAACACGCTGAAGGATCGGCCCGCACCGCCTTGTTCCTTCAAATGAGAGTTCACGTACACCCACTCCATCTCGTTCAGCGATGGATTGGCGACGTGACCCGGGAGCAATCGATGCCAACCCGAGTCTCGGGGAAACACCACAGCTGAGCCCGGGCGATGGTACGGCCACACGTCGAACGGCGGATCCGGCATGGCGGGGAGCCTACTACGCGCACGTCGCTTGCGAGAAGCCGTGCGCCGATGGGGCTTGCATGCTCGGCGGGCGCCAATAGACTCCCCGAATGACTCAAAACGCCGTCTTCGTCCTGGACGCGGTCCGCACCCCCATCGGTAAGTATCGCGGGGGCCTCGCGTCCGTTCGTTCCGACGATCTCGCTGCGCACGTCGTCGCGGCGCTCGTGCAGCGAAACCCGACCGCGGCAGAGCGGCTCGATCAGGTGATCTTCGGCTCTACGAACCAAGCGGGCGAGGACAACCGCAACGTCGCGCGGATGGCGCTCCTCCTGGCTGGGCTCCCTTACGAAGTTCCTGCCGTCACCGTGAATCGCCTTTGTGGCTCCGGCCTCGAAGCCGTGAACGACGCAGCGCGCATGATTGCGGTCGGTGAAGTGGAAGTCGCGATTGCAGGGGGAGTCGAGAGCATGACCCGCGCGCCCTACTCCATGCCAAAGCCAGAGGAAGCTTACTCACGCAAGGCGCCCGTCATCTATGACACCACTCTCGGTTGGCGATATCCGAATCCGCGAATGGCCAAACGCTTCGACCTCATCGGCATGGGCGAGACGGCGGAAAACGTGGCGAAGAAGTTCGGAATCAACCGCGAGGAGCAAGATCGATTTGCTCTCGACTCCCAGAAGAAGGCCGCGGCGGCGTGGGATGCGGGACGCTTTGCCGACGAGGTGGTGCCCGTCGAGGTTCCCCAGCGAAAAGGCGCAGCCGTTCGAGTCGAGCGGGACGAGTCGCTTCGTCCCGACACTTCCCTCGAAAAGCTCGCCAAGCTCCCGTCCGCGTTTCGGGAAGGTGGAGGCGTGACCGCAGGCAACTCCTCGCCGCTGAACGATGGCTCGGCTGCGGTTCTTCTGGCTTCCGAAAGCGTCGTGAAGCAACTCTCGCTCACGCCACGTCTGCGCTGGATGGGTTCGGCCACCGCAGGGGTGGAACCCAACTACATGGGGGAAGGGCCGATCCCCGCCACGAAGAAGGCTCTCGCGCGTGCGGATTGCGCGTTCCCAACGTCGATGTCGTGGAGCTGAACGAAGCGTTCGCCGCCCAGAGCCTCGCTTGTGTGCGTGGCCTGGATCTGGATCCAGCTCGCGTCAACGTTCATGGCGGCGCCATCGCGCTCGGTCATCCGATCGGTGCTTCGGGCGCGCGCATCGTCGCCACTCTGCTCGGGGTGATGCGAGCCGACCCGAAGGCGCGCGTGGGACTCTGCAGTCTCTGCGTCGGTGTGGGCCAGGGCATCGCGACGTTGTTCGAGCGGGTCTGATTCCCGAGCGCGGCGAAAAACCAGGCAGATATTTCGAGCGTTTTCGCCCGGCGACGGGCGCGCTATGTAGTGGGCACAATGGGTGCAGAGGCCGACTGGCTCGACTCGGTGTTGGAACCGACGACGGAGGACTCGGCCGACGTGCGCTGGGCGCTCGAAACCGCAGTCGCGCTCTGGGCGCGCGGGGACAAGCCCCAGGCGGTGCGCTGGATGCAGCACGCGGCTCAGGCGGCCACCGCCGATGGGCGTCAGGATCGCGCGGGGATGCTCGACCGCGCTGCCGTCGAGCTCGAAGCGCGGCAAGCTCCCGCACGGAGTATGGCAGTTCCATCGGTCACCCAGCCAGACGGCGAACATACGGAGCCCATCCACGAGCGCAGAACGCCGGTTTCCATGACGAACCGCAGCCCCCGCACGACGGGAACGCGCAGGCGAAACCTGCCGCCGACTGCGCCCTACAAGGTAGCGCCGGAGGACGTCACTCGCTTGGTCGCGCCCGACTCCTCACTTCTGGAAGCTTGCGAGGCCGAGGAACCGATGACTCATCGCGAGCCACCGAAAAGCCGGCAACCGACGGTGTCCGTCCCGTTGGCAGAGATGAAGGAGCTGTCCCCTCCGAGCATTCCGATCGACTCACTGGATGCTACGCTGACGCGAGTTCGCCCTGCCGTCCAGGATAGCGATGGCGTCGAGCACACCGTCGTGATGGACAGCGAAGAGCCTGCGCCGGAACGCATTTCATCGACTGGAAGTCACGCTCCGAGCACGCTCGGAAGTCCCACTACGGCGCTGGAATCCATGCGGGCCCTGCGCGTCGTCGTTGCGGGCGGCAGTGGCAAGGAGCTCGTGGTTCGATTGCTGGACGAGGGAGAGCCGGTCCCGGACGGCGCTCAAGAGGCGTTGCTCATCGCGCTCGGTCCTGCGCGGAATCGGGCATGATCGCCGCGCTCGTGATGACCCGCACCTTGCCCTGATCGATCTCGAGCACGGCCGGCTTTCCGCCGTAGAATGCTGCGAGCCCAACGTCGATACGCCACACTCTGTCCGCGCAGGCGCTGGTGATGCTGCTCTTTTGGACCGTATGCCCAACCACCATGCGCTTGGCGTGAAGCTCGTCGAGCGCGTGACCCAGTGCATCGCAAACGCGCGTCGAGACTTCTCCATCGGAGTAGACCCGCGTCCAGATCGGCGCCGAGTCGCCTGCGAGGATTCGGGGCATCCCTTTGCTTTCCCCCAGCATCCATTTTCGAGTCTCGGAGTTGATGCGACCGATGCCATAACTGACGTGAGCGGGCAGCACTCCTCCGTGAGCAAACACCGTGTCGCCTGCGACGACCACGACTGGTTGCTCGGCCAGGCGTCGCGCCATCGGGCCGCCTGGCGCGAAGGCGAAGGCGCGACCCTTGCGCTCGGCGGGCAGAGTGTCGCCAGCGCTTCCACTGGGTGTCGTACCCTCGAAGTCGTGAAAGCCGTCTTCGGTGACGTACCGAAAGTCCCCGGCCACGTTCATCACCTCGTGGTTGCCATCGAGAGCAACGAACGCACCCCCCGCTTTCTTGGCTTCGCCCCGCAAGCGCTGGAAAAGGTCCAGGATTTCTGGCTCTTCGTTGCCCCGGTCGAGTTGATCACCCGTTTGCACCACGGTGAGCTTCCCGCCGTTCCAGTGATCGTCGGCGTCGATGGCGCCGGCGAGGCGCAGCGCAGCTTTCGTCGCGGCAACGTCCCCGTGCACATCGCCGAACGCAACCAGGCGGCCTGCTACGGGGATGCGAAACGACGTGTCGTCCCGGGGTGCGGACGGATTCGGTTTCTCGACCGTCGCGGAGGGAGTCGCAGTGTCCTCGTTGCAGGACGAGCAAGCTGCGAGCACGGAGGCTACCGACACGGCGGCGATGATGCGAAGTTGCATCGCCAGGCAGGGTAACACTCAGCGCCCGACGCGCACCAGCTGCACGTCGATGAGCGGTCGAGCGCCCGTGTCGCTCACGATGCTCCTTCGAAGTGCGCGCCGCGCCTCGTCCTCGAGTGTCGCGCCACGACGGTTTTCGAGGGCCAACCCGACGGCGCGCGCGGCATTGCGAAGCTCGGCCTCCGTCTCGAGGCCTGGTACACCATGCGCGACGACGGACGGTGGGACCAGGACACCGTCACGATCGTCCACGACCAGCGTGACGCTCGCAATACCGGTTCGCCCGAGCTCCCCGCGCCGCCGCAATACACCAGACGAGAGTGGCTCTCCGCCCGGAGCGACCGCGACGCGACCGTGCACGACCTGTTCGCCGCGTTCCAGCCCGCGATCCCGAGAGAGGTGAGCCGTTTGGCCGTTTTCGATGACCATCACCTGGGCGATGCCGAGCTCTTGGGCGAGCTCGGCGTGGCGCCCGAGATGATGGCGCGTGCCGTGAAGCGGCAAGAACGCCCGGGGCCGTGTGAGCTCGATCATGCGCGTCTGCTCCGAGCGGCCAGCGTGTCCGCTGGTGTGGATGTCCGGGTGTGTGACGCGGGTGTAGAGCCGCACGCCGCGGCGAAGGAGATCGCCCATCATGGCAAACACGGGACGGTCGTTGCCGGGGATGATGCGCGCAGAGAGTACGACACTGTCGCCCTCCTCTACCGCGAGCGTTGGGTGGCAGCCCGCGGCGAGCTTGGAAAGGGCGGAGCTCGGCTCGGCCTGAGAACCCCCCGCGAGCACGATCACTTGGTTCCGCGGGAGCTCCCGCGCGCGCTCCGGAGACACCTTGAGATCGCTCGGCCAGTCCAGACGCCCGATGCGAGTCGCGATCTCTTGCTGCGTGACCAGGCTTCGTCCCAAAAGACAGATCTTTTTCTTACGAGCTACCGCGATCTCCCCCAGAAGCTTGAGCCGCTGAATGTTGCTCGCGAACAGACTGATCACGACGCGGCCCTCGGCTTCCTGGATGACCCGGTCGAGGGCTCTGCCCACCTCACGCTCCGAGCCCTGTCGCTCGGGGACGTCGATGTTCGTGCTGTCGCTGAGCAAGAGATCGACGCCGTCGTCCCCGATGGCTTCGAGACGAGCTACATCGGTCGGCTCTCCGTCGGGCGGATCCGGATCCATGTTGAAGTCCCCCGAGTGAAGCAGCGTGCCCGCGCTCGTCCTGATCCGAAGCGCCGTCGCCTCGACGATGGAGTGCGCAACGCGGATGGGCTCGACATCGAACGGACCGACCTCGATCGGCGTCCCTGCGCCGATCTCGTGGAAGCGGATCTCTTTCCGGGAAAACTCATGGTCCTCGAGACGGCGCCACGCGAGCCCAAGTGCGTGCGCGCTTCCCCAGACCGGCACGTCGATCTCCCGCAAGAGATACGGCAAGCCTCCGATGTGATCCTCGTGCCCGTGGGTCAGAACCACGCCCGAGATGCGCTCCGCGTTTTCGAAGAGCCAGTCCAAGCGTGGATGAATAACGTCCACGCCCAGGTCGTCGGTGGGAAAGCTCGTGCCACAATCCACTACGAGGATGCTTTTGCCATCCTCGATCGCGAGGCAATTCATCCCAATTTCGCCCAAACCGCCCAGCGGGACCACGCGCACACCGCTCGAGCCGAGAGTCGACGACACACCCGAGACTACAACGATTGGTGCTAAGAAGCCGGTCTGAAAACCGATCGAGCGGAGGCCAGCGTGTCGGACATCAAGAGCATTTCACCCGAAGAAGCCGCGAAGCTCCTGGAAGAGGGCTGGGTTTACGTCGACGTGCGAAGCGAGCCCGAATACGAAGCGGGACACGTGCCGGGTTCGCTCAACGTACCCCTGTTGCATGCGGGACCGGGTGGCATGGTCCCCAATCCCGAGTTCATGGATGTGATGAAGAGCGCGTTCTCCAAGGACGAGAAGCTCGTGATGGGCTGTCGCTCCGGACAGCGCTCGCTGCGCGCCGCGCAGATGCTCGCGGCCGATGGCTTTGGCACTCTCGCCAACCTGTCCACCGGATTCGAGGGGACGCGGGATTCCTTTGGTCGCGTCGTGCCGGGTTGGGGCAAGGTGGGTTTGCCGGTCGAGAGCGGCGCACCCGAAGGGCAGCGCTACGCGGACGCGAAGACTCGAAAACCCGGCGGGTGACTCACCCTCCGTCCCCTCGGACATCCTCTCCCGTTCTTCGGACGCGATCGTAGTCTGCGGCCGCTTTCTCGATCATCCCTGCGTCCCGCGCGGCCTTGTTGGCTTCGGCGACCAGCACGGCGGTGAACCATGTGAGGCCCCAGATGCCGTTTTTCGCTCGCCGCATTGGATAGCGCGTGCCCTTCACCGTTTCGATCGTCGCTCGATCGCCCTGGACCTCGATCTTCGCGATGCCCGACATGTCACGCCGCAAGCGATCGAGCCAACCATGCTGCTTGGCATACAGCGCAAACACCTCGGCTCCATCCGTGGCGGCAGCTTCCTTCGCATAGCTTTCCACGATCCTCGTCCGCTCCGGCTCCGGGTAGGCGGCCAGCGCCAGCTCGCGGCCCTTCTTTCGAAAATCCCGGATCGTGTAGCAAGCGTTCTGCGCTTGGGTCTCGATGTACGGAAACGCCTGCTCGGCACTGCCGTTGTTGACCGCCTTCACCAGACGAAAGTAGGCGCCTTGCGGGGTCCTGTCCTTCGGGAAGGTCAGCCACGACCAGGCGAAGTAACCCACGGGAGCGAGCACCACGGTCGCGACCAAAATACGGATGGCGAGCCGCCGCGTCACGACGATGGCGTTTAGACCTCACGCCCGCGTTTGGCAAACGTCGGGCTCTAAGCTGGGAGATTCTAGAAGACCACGCAAGCCGGGCGCGCTTCCGTACCGGTGCACGCCGGGCGCTGGGTTCCTCGGGCTGCTGCCAGGGCCCACTCGACGGAATACGCCCCCAGGGTGGGGACCATTTCCAGATGATGTTGGCCGTTGTGAACGCACAGCTCGAACGGGGCGCCATCTTTCTCGACGCGATCGACCACGCACCCGATCTGGCCTGGTGTCAGTTGCTCATCGTCGATGCTGGCGGTGATCAGTGTGGGTGGGCTGCTCGCCGACAGGTGCGGCTCGTCGGCATTGTCGCGCGCCACGAACTTTCCCCCGAGCGTGGTGCAATCGCCACCGGTGTTGCAAGCCGTGACCTGCTGCACGAACCCAGGGTCCAGCAGATCGCCGAGGGTCGGGGGTGGGACGTATCCTGCGGCTGGAGTGTCGAGATCGACCAGCGCTTTGAGAAAGCACAGCGTCGAGACTCGCTCCACGAGTGGGGCCCGGACGTTTGCCTTGAACGCTGCGCCGAATTGGGTCTCGTCATCGGTCAGGTTCGCGAGCGCTCCGTACGCGGTATACACGGCCGCTCCGCGAAGGATGGGGGTGAGGGTGAGGCTGCTCAAGCTCAAGACGTCCACGACGCTGGTCGGCAAACGCCAGGACGGCGTCGTTGCGACCACCGCGCCCAAGGTGAGATCGGGAACCTCGCTGGCGATCGCTTCCGCGGTCAGGGCAACCCCGCCGCCTTGGCTGTGACCCTCGATGAGAAAGCTCTGGTCGAGCTCGCTGGCCGGCAGAATCGAGCGCATGGCGCGCAAGCCATCCACGGCGGATCGCGCGGGGTCGAACCAATTGCTGTAGTCGTGCACTCCCGGGGTCCCGAGTCCTGCATAATCCGGCGCCACGACCGGCATCCCCCGCGCAGCCCAGGTCAGGTACAAAGAGTCGAAGTACCAGGGAGGAAACTCCGATTCGCCGTTGTCGAGCAGGTGCGACGGAGCGCACCGGTCGGCCAAGCCGACGGTGCCGTGAGTCGCCAGCACCATCGGCACCTTGGCTTCCATGAGCTTTTCCGGGACGTACACCAGCGCTGTGGAAAGACCCTCTACGTCCGCTGGCTCCCGCGCAGTCCGGTATGCGATGAGATAAACGTCGACCCCTCCGCTCGCGATGACCACTCCGGGGACCTCGGAGAGCCGAGAAGCGACCTCCGCTTCCGTGTAGCTCGCATAGGGCGCGCAACCGACGATCTCACCCCGCGATTCGGCACTGAAGGGCTCGAGGCCCTGGGCTGCCTGATAGAGCGAATCGATACTGTCATTGCATTGGATTGCCAAGCCCTTGCTCGGCTTGGGTTTCGCGGTCTCGTCATCCGAGCCCCCGCACGCCAGGACACCGAGCGCACACGCAAGCAGTAACCATCGCGCATCGAAATGGATCATACCGGTTCAAAACCCCTTCCCCCGTGAGCGTGGAGCGTTAAGCGGGAACCGGCGCCGCCACAAGAGCCTCGAGTGCAGTCGAGCCGACTCACCTACCCCCACGCGAAACGAATTGTCATCCTGCCGGCAAGGCGTTACGACTTTCCGCGGATGCTTCGGCAAGCCACAGTGTCCGTGATCGTGCCGGCCTACATGGAGGAGCGGCTGGTCGAAAAGACCCTGGCGACGATCCCCAGCTTCGTCGACGAGGTCGTGGTGGTGGACGACGCGAGTCCCGACCGAACCGCCGAGGTCGTGCGGCGCTTCGCATCTTCCCGGGTTCGCCTGCTAGTTCACGAAGAAAATCGCGGTGTTGGCGCGGCAATCTGCAGCGGATACCAGGCCGCCCTCGAGCACGGCGCGGACGTGATGGCCGTGATGGCCGGCGACGCGCAGATGGACCCAGAAGATCTGTCGGCCGTGTGCGGCCCGGTGGCAGAGGGGCGAGCCGATTACGTGAAAGGCAATCGCTTCGCCCATTCGGCGATCCGAAGCATGCCCGTGACCCGGCGCGTCGGCGGAGCTTTGCTTTCGGAGCTCACTCGGTGGGTGACGGGTCTCGAAATCCACGACTCCCAATGCGGGTACACGGCGCTGTCGGCGCGAGCCGCCCGCCAGCTTCCGCTGGACGAGCTCTGGTCGCGCTACGGCTACCCGAACGACCTCTTGATCCTGCTGGCCGCCCGCGGGTTTCGCGTGGCAGAAGTACCGGTTCGCCCCGTGTACGCGGACGAGCGATCGGGGGTACGGCCGTGGCACGTAGCCAGCATCGTCGCGCTGATGGCGCGCCGCGCGCTCCGCGAGCGTCAGCTGGCGATGGCGCGCTCGACCATGGCTTCTGCCCAGCGCAGAGCGTGATCCAGATCGAAACACCGCGCGAGCTCATCGCTCGAGATCTTGGCCATCACGTCCGGGTCCGCGGCGAGAAGGGATTGGAACTGCCCGGCGCCGGAGAACGACTTCATCGCGCTCTTCTGGACCAGCTCGTAGGCTTCCTGGCGCCCGAGCCCCTTTTCGACGAGGGCTAACATCACGGCCTCGCTGAAGAACAGACCCCCGCTCTGCGCCAGATTTTTCTGCATCCGCTCCGGATACACGACGAGGCCTTCGACCAGTGTCGTCGCACGCTCCAGCATGAAGCCGAGGGTCGTCGTTGCGTCGGGAACGATCATGCGCTCGACGCTCGAGTGACTGATGTCGCGCTCGTGCCAGAGTGCGATGTTCTCGAGAGCCGGAACCACGGCAGCGCGCACGACGCGGGCCAAGCCGCACAGGTTTTCGCTGAGGATCGGGTTTCGCTTGTGGGGCATTGCGCTCGAGCCCTTCTGGCCCTTGGCAAAGCGCTCTTCTGCTTCCCCGACTTCGCTCCGTTGCCAGTGACGAACGTTGGTCGCCAAGCGTTCGATCGCCGCGGCCAGGAAAGCGAGGGAAGACAAAAGCTCGGCGTGACGGTCTCGTGCAACGACCTGGGTGGCGATGGTTTCCGGAACGAGACCGAGCTTCGTCAGCGCGGCGAGCTCGATCTCCGGGGAGAGGTGGGCATAGGTTCCGACAGCCCCCGCGATCTTGCCGACGCCGATCGTATTCTTGGCGTGCGCCAGGCGTTCGCGCCCGCGCTTTACCTCCGCGAGATGCCCGGCCAGCACGATGCCAAACGTCACCGGCTCCGCGTGAATGCCGTGGGAACGCCCGATCATCGGAGTCTTGGTGTGCTCCCGAGCGCGAGAAGCGAGCGCAGCGATCAATCGGTCGGCACGCGAGAGCAAGAGATCGGAGGCACGCATCAAGAGCACAGCCAGGCTCGTGTCCAGCACGTCGCTGGAGGTCATTCCTCGGTGGAGCCAGCGCGCCGGGGCTCCTGCCACGCGCTCCACGTGGGTCAAGAACGCGATGACATCGTGGCGCGTCGTCGCTTCGATGCGGTCGATTTCGGCGGCATCCGGCTTCACGTTCTTCGCGCGAATGGATGCGGCGGTTTGCTTCGGAACGAGCCCGGCGTCTTCCATCGCCTCACAGGCCGCGAGCTCCACTTCGAGCCATATGGCGTAGCGAGTTTGGTCCGACCAGAGCTCGGAAAATTCCTCGGGAGTGTAGCGCGGGATCACCGCGGATCTCCCTACCCCAGCATCCCGAGTGCGTCCATCAGCGGGCGCGCCGGACCCGAGTTCCCGGTGCGCTGAAGGTCTCCGGCGGGATCTCGATGCCGCCGTCGAAGCGGCAGCTCATCAGGCGGTACTCGATGACGGCCTCACCGCTCGAGTCGTACGTCGTGCGGAAAATCCAGGAGTGCTCCAGGTCGTCCAGCGGCAGGATCGCTCGCTCTTGCTCGGGTGTGCCGATCGTCGGGTCGAGCGCGACCACTTCGGCGTCGAAGGCGGCAACGCACGGCTCCGACGGCGAGCCGTGCATCACGGCATCGCTGGTGAGCAGGAGCCGGAGCGGTTCGACGGGATCGCTCACGATGATGGGATGGCGAGTGCCTCCCTGGAACGGGCTCACGACTCGCGGCGTGTCGGCGCGCGTCACTCCGCCACAACGATTGGGTTTCTCTCCGGTGTCGCGTTGCATGGGAGTGGGGATCGGGGCGTCGACAACCGCACCGCTCGCGCGGAACGGAAAGAGCCAGCTCGAGTGCCGGGTGCCTTCCACTTCGTAAATCGAAACGCGTATCGCCGCGTGGTTTCCCGGTGCGTAGGCCAGGTCGTGGTCTTGAGAGAGGCCGAAGCGCCAAAATTCCTTGATACCGGTGCTGTACGCATCGAGCGCCCAGGTCGAGCCCTCGCGCCGCCCACGCACGATGCCGGCGCCGCTCGGGAGAAAGCTCACCGCGACGTGCGCAGTACCGATGTGAACCATCTCCGACTGGGAGCCGGTGTTGATTTGGCCCCAATTGACCGGTGGCAACGTGCTCACGCCACGACCGTCCAGAAACAGCGTGCTCTGACCGTCGCGGGCGCCGCCGTGGGGACGGAGGTACAGGCCGCCGGCAGCAATGCTCAGCATCGCGGGCTGCGCTCGCTGTGCACCGAACCCCGTTCGAGTGAAATCGTTCACCCCAGCGGGCCCCGCATCCGCGACGCGCACGCGATAGACTTTCCCCTCGAAGAGGTTGTCCCAAACGACCTCGAGGTTCTTGAGGGAGGTCGATGAGTCGACGGGATAGCGAAGCGCTGCCGCCCCTTCGACCTGATACGAGGTGGTGTAGGCGTAGGACTGGGGTTTCGTAACGGGCGAAAGGAGCTGCACGTTTTCCACGCGGGCTCGGTTGCCACCGGTGGCCTGGTAGATGACCGAGCTCGCTTTGAGGTCGTCCTGCGCCATCGCGTACCAGACGGCTTTTCCCATGGCCGCATGCTTGGCGTCCGGTACAGAGGTGACTTTCGGTAACGGTTGCCAGGTCTTCTCGTCCGTCGCACAACTGAGCGGAGTGCGCACCGAGCGGTCGTAGAGATCCCCTGCGGTCGAGTCGACTGGAGACAGCACGCCTTGGTCGTCGTCTGCTTGTCCGCGCCAACCGATTCGCGAAAGCTCGGTCCCCACCACACAGCCGCTCGAGTGGCAGAACACGCGATCGGGAGAGGATTGAGATTTTGCCGGCGAGCCCGAAGGAAGCTTTCCAATCGAAGTCCAGGTTGCGCCGCCGTCGAGGGATTCCCAGGCTGTCGACTGGTTGCTCGAAATGGCCAGCGCGCGGGTGCCGACGGCGCCGAGGGAGGTCGCAGCTGGCGGCGCGCTGGAAAACGCGATGACCCGACCCTCTTCGTCGACCACGACCAGTGTTGGCGGCGTGCCCTCCAGGACGAGTGCCAGAGTTCCGTCCTCACCAGGAGAGATGGAAGTCACGTTGGAGATTGGGGAAGGAGGCGGCCGGGAATAGCGGCTCTCCGAGTCGCTCTCGGGTTCGGCGTCGAGCTGATCGATTTCGCGTCCCTCGAACGATTGCCCACCGTCGTGAGAAACGAACACGGCCAGGGAGCTCCCCTTGGTGCGCCTGCCGACCGCAAACGCGGTGTGCCCGTCGGGTGCGAACGCCAGAGCCAGCGCCGAGCCTTTGAGTGCGGGGGTGGCGGCGGGGCTGAGCTCGTACTCGGGCCCGTCGCTCTTCTTCTTGCTCGCGTCCGTCGGGTCCTTCTTGTCGTCCTTCTTGTCGTCCTTCTTCGAATCGCCCTTCTTGTCGTCGACTCCTGCGTCGAGAGGCGCCAGTCGTCGGTGGAAGATCCCGTACGGGCTACACCCTCGCATGCTGTCGTGAGGCGCGCAGATACCGGTTACCGACAGTGCCCCCTCGGCTCCGACCGCGAGATTGAGGTACGCGAGCCGACCCTCGACGTTGTAGGTCTCTTCCACGAATTTCTTGCCACGATTTTCGCTGCGGAAGATCTTGAACTTTTGGTTCGCACCCGAAGAGCTGACCGAGCACGCGAAGTAGAAGTACTTGTCGAAGGCGGCCAAGCGCACTGCCTTGCAGCCCTTGGCCGCAGGAAAGGCGCGCTCGCGCAAACGACCCGCGACCCGCCCGCGCCAGAGCGTCCAACTGGAATCGCTGGAGCTCTTGGATGTCGCCTCGATGTATTCGCCATTGACCACGATTGCTCGACCCTCGAGGAGAGCGTTCGCGTCGGGTCCGCGGGCGGGCTTGAGACCCAGCTGAAAACGCCCCTTTTTTGGGGTTCGCCCCAAAGCTGGCAGCTCCGTGGGTTTTTCGGGGAGCCAACGCTTGAAGCCGAGCGCGGTATCCACGGTGATGCCGGCCACGTCGTCCCACGCCAACGACAGGGCGCCCATACTCGGTACGTCGAGCTTCTTCCAGCTCGCACCGTCGTCTTTGGTCTCCCACATTGCTTCGGGAACGGAGAGCGCCACGCCGTGACCGCCCTCCACCAGCGCCACGTCGACGTAGCGTACATCGGGCGCACCCACGGGTTTCCAGGACGCTCCCGCATCCCCACTCCGGACGATCTGTCCGTCGCGCGTGACGCCCACCACGGCCGAAGTCGCCGCACTCACCCGTGCGAGGCGATCGAGAGGAACGCTGGCGCGCACGAATCCCCCGAGCGGCTCCCGGGCCTCGTAGCCGGTTCCGCTCTCGCCAACGAACAACCACGCGCCGCCCTCGATCTTCAAGATGGCAACGATGGCTTCGGGGGCCAGCCGGGCCGCTGCATTGACGCTCCCCGCCTTCTTGTCGAATACCCAGCGTTCTCCCTGCTCCCCGGCGTACAGCAAGCTCCCACCACCGAGATCGGCTCGAGCGAGAAGCGGCGCCGCCTTGCGCGGGTGGTAGCGCCAGATCGCCGGCGATTTGAACGCGAGCCGCGAACCCTGGGTGTCGAGCAAGGACGATCGGTGGGGAAAGCTTGCATCCGTATTGCGGCTGCAGGCGGCCGCGAGAGCGGCGATCCCGCTCGCGACAGCGGCCCATTTCAGTGCGCGGCGTGCACGCTCATTTCGCGGGCGTTCTCCAGAGCTCATGCGTCGAGGGATGTTAGCGCGAATCGGCAACGGGCGAGCCATCAGGCGGCGCGCAGCACCATGAGCACGATTTCGGGAGGGATGCCGAGTCGTATGGGTGGTCCCGTGGTGCCCAGGCCTGCGTTCACGTAGAGAACGCTCTCTCCCTCGCGGAACAATCCCCGCGGTCGATGCCCGAGGGCTCGCGCGAGATTGAGCCGATCGCTCAGGAAAGGCACTCCGAACTGGCCCCCGTGGGTGTGCCCGCTCAGGGTGAGAGCCACGCGCTTTTCCGTCACCTCCCGGAAGAAATCCGGGTAGTGCGCCAAGAGCACGGTCGTCGAGCTCGCCGGGCGATCGGCCAGGGTTTTTTCCAGATCCGCTTTCTCCGTCCAGAGGTCGTCCACGCCGGCGATCACCAACGTCTCGCTATCTCGCTCCACGCCAACCCACTCGTTTCTGAGCACGCGGACTCCGCGCTTCGTGAGCTGTTCGGCGAGGGCCTCGTCGTCCCACTGGTCGTGGTTCCCGAGCGTCGCGATGGTCCCGTCCTTCGCACGAAGAGCCCCGACCACCTCGGCTGCGGCCTCGTAGTACTTGGTGCCGCTGGTCACGAGATCGCCGGTAACGAGCGCGAGATCGGCGCCGAGAGCGTTCGCCGTCCGGGCCCAACCGAGACCCGTCGCCTCGGGATCGTAGCTCCCGATGTGCAGATCGCTCAGGTGCACCAGGCGATAGCCGTCGAACGCAGCGGGCAGCCCGGCGAGGGCCACCTCGATGGTTCGCACCTTTACCCAGCGCCGTCGCACCCAGAGCCCCCAGCCGGAAAGCGCGATCCCGAGCCCAAGGCAGGCGGTCGCCACGTCCGTCAATCCGAGGGACGAGAACAGGACGGCGGGCAGCAAGAGCACGAACGGCGGCAGCGCGAACATCGAGCCGCCCCAGAGCCAGAAGATCGGCTCGTCCACCCACCGCACGAGCCAGCGGGGCCGCTCTGGGTCCCCCATGATGCGGTGGAAGCGTAGGGATGTCCCGATCCACAGCGCCAAGCCCACGGCGGTTGCGACCGAGCTCGGCAACAGTCTGGCGAGCGCCAGCGTCGGGACCGAGTACGCCGCACCGGTCAGACCGTGCGCGACGAGCAGGAACTTCGTGCGACGCCGCATCGATCGACCGGCCGAGGAGCCTCAGGAGCTCACAGGTCGATCAGGTCTTTCAGCTTCTGCTTGGTCGTGAGCCCAACGTGCTGAGCGGCTCGCTGGCCGTCCTTGAACACCATCAATGTGGGCACGCCCCGGACGCCATACTTCCCGGCCGTGACGGGCGCGTCGTCGATGTCGAGCTTTCCCACCACCACCTGACCGTCGAGCTCGTCGGCGAGCTGATCGACGATGGGCGCCAGCGCTTTGCACGGCCCGCACCAGGTCGCAGTGAAATCCACCAGAACGGGCTTGCCCGCCTTGAGGACTTCCGCCTCGAAGTTGATGTCGTTGAACACTTGAACCTTGTTGCTTGCCATTTCTTCACCAGGGGGTCGGCCCACAACATAGTCACCGATCCGGCGAAGCGGAATGCCCCCCGCTCCCCGCAGGGTGTTTTCTGGCGTTTTGGGACCTGGCTGACGCCCCGACCCCGGGATTCTGAGTGGAAAACAGTCCGTGCTAGATCCCTCGGCATGCTGATCGTGATGGGCGCGAATGCCACCCCCGCCGAAACCGAGGCGGTGTGCGAGCGGATCCGCGAGCTCGGTTTCACTGCGAACGAAATCCCCGGCGCGGTTCGCGTGGCCATCGGAATCACGGGCAACAAGGGAGCTCTCGATCCAGCGCTCTTCAATCGCCTGCCGGGCGTTCAAGAAGCCGTTGCCGTCAGCAAGCCGTACAAGCTCGTCAGCCGCGAGGTGAAGCCCGATCCGACCGTGATCGACGTGGGCGGCGTGAAGATCGGGGGCGGTGAGCTCACCGTGATCGCCGGGCCGTGCTCGGTGGAGACCCGCGCTCAAGTGCTCGAAACCGCGCGTCACGTGCGGGAGCAGGGCGCACGGGTGCTTCGCGGCGGCGCGTTCAAGCCACGAACGAGCCCGTACGACTTTCAGGGTCTTCGGGAAGAGGGCCTCCAGATCCTGGCAGAAGCGCGCGACGCGACCGGTATGCCCGTGATCACGGAAGTCAAGGACGTCGAAACGCTGCCACTCGTGGCGAAGTACTCCGACATCCTGCAAATCGGCGCGCGCAACATGCAAAACTTTTCTCTCTTGGAGGCGGTGGGCAATCTCGGCAAGCCAGTGATGCTCAAGCGCGGGATGTCGAGCACGGTGGTCGAGTGGCTGATGGCCGCCGAGTACATCGTGTCGCGGGGCAACTACCAGGTCATCTTGTGCGAGCGGGGGATCCGCACGTTCGAAACGCTGACACGGAACACGTTGGATCTCGGCATCGTGCCTCTGCTGCGGGCAATCACCCATCTGCCAGTGATCGTCGATCCGTCCCACGGCACGGGTGTGGCTCGGGCGGTGACACCTCTGGCGCGGGCAGCGGTGGCGACGGGCGTCGACGGAATCATGGTCGAGGTCCACCCGGAGCCCGCCAAGGCTCTTTCAGATGGCCCCCAGGCGCTCACGTTCCCGATGTTTTCCCAAATGATGGGCGAGCTTCGCAAAGTCGCCGGGGCGCTCGGGCAAACGCTGTCCTGATGCGGCGCGATGATCCCGACGTGCACGAGCCCGCTCTCGTCGAGATCCCGTGGAGCGCTCCATGGACCGCGGAGTCCGTCATCGCTCTCCTCGAGCCCCTCGTCGTGGAGGCGCGCAGGCAGCGCTTGCTCCAGGTGTTCGCGGAGCGAATCGGGAGCGTCACGCTGCTCATGGACGCTCCTCACGATCCCCACAACGGCGCTGCGATCCTCCGCTCGTGCGATGCGTTCGGTGTGCAGGTGGCGCACGTCGCCGTGCGTGAGGAAGAGTTCGTCGTTTCCAGCAGGGTCGCGAAGGGAACGGAGCGCTGGGTGGACGTGATCCGCCATCCGAGTGCGCGGGCCGCCGTCGATGCACTCGCGTCCCAGCGCTTCGAGCTCGTCGCGACGCATCCCGACGGTGAGCTCGAGCCCGAAGAGCTCAGGACCATTCCTCGACTGGCGCTCGTTTTGGGCAACGAGCACGACGGTATCAGCGAGGAGCTCCAGAAGAGCGCGTCCCGCTCGGTGCGCATTCCCATGCGGGGGTTCGTCGAGAGCCTCAACGTCAGCGTATCGGCCGCCCTGCTCCTTCGGGCAGCCACGCGCGAACGGGCAGGTGATCTCGCTCCCAAGGACAAGCGCCTGCTCTACGCGCGGGGGCTCTTCCGCACGGTGCCGCGCGCGGAGGAAGTGCTGGCCGGGTCGAAGCCGGCTCGATAGCCCCCCGGCTTTGCGGCCTAGAGCGGACCAGTGACACGACGCCCGGCCTGTATTAGCGTCGCCGCCGCAGTCCATGGCGCGGATCACCTCGGAAACCAGTGTGCTCGGCAGCTCCACCCAGATTTCTGGCAAAGTGAGCGGCCAGGGTGGGCTTCGGGTCGAGGGCAAGATCAGCGGCGACGTTTCGGTCTCCGGACCAGTGGAAATCGTGGCCGGAGCGGGTGTGGAAGGGGACGTGAGCGCCGCGAGCCTCGAGGTATCGGGAGTCCTCAATGGAGACGCCCGGTGTCAGGGACCGATCAACGTGCGAGCGGGCGCGGACGTACGCGGGGATCTCAAGGGCTCCAGCGTGAGCATCGAGCCCGGTTCGCGCATCGATGTGCGTCTGGATACGGATTTCAAGCTGGATATCTGACGAAACGCGGAGCTGACGATGGCAGGGACGGTGATTGGAGACGGCCTCACGGTCGAAGGCGAGATCACGGGGGACGACGAAATGGTCGTCCACGGAACGGTGCGCGGAACGCTCACCACCACGGACGCAGTTTCGATTGCGCCCGGTGGGGTGGTGGAAGCCGACGTGACGGCGAGCGCGCTCAGCATCGCGGGACAGGTTACCGGAAACGTGACGGCGCAAAATCGCGTCGACATCCAGGCGGGCGGCCGGCTCGTCGGGGATGTAAAGGCTTCGCGATTCACCATCGCGGACGGCGCTTCGTTCAAGGGTAGCGTCGATATGGAGGTCTAGTGGCGGCTGCCTCATCCATCATCGGAGCTGGCTCGGTCGTACGCGGCAACGTTCGCGGCCGGGGATTGATCGAAGTTCGCGGTCGTGTGGAAGGGGACGTCGAAGTCGACGGAGACGTTGCGCTCGGCGAAGAGTCGGCCGTCAGCGGGAACGTATCCGGCGCTCAGGTGCTGGTTGCAGGCCGCGTCTCCGGGGATCTTCGCGGCACAGAGGCCGTCGTCTTGGAACGCGGCGCGCGAGTCGTTGGGGATCTGGTGGCACCGCGCATCGGAATCGCCGAAGGAGCCCTGGTACGCGGCAGCGTACGGACCGAGGGCGAAGCGCCCGCTCCCCGTCGCGCTCAGGTGATGCCGGCACGCAAGGGCGACGCGGCCAAGTCCCGCCCGCTCCCTCCACCCGCTTCGACGCCCAAGGCGTCCCCCGCGCCCGCACCGGCCGCCGCTTCGTCGCCGGTGAACGCCGTGCCCGCTTCTTCTCCCGAGGCGTCATCGGGTCCTCCCGCGCCCGTGGTTCCGGCGCTCGGCAAGGGCGTGAAGGGTAAGAAGAAGAGCAAGCGTTCGTGATCGATCCGGAAAAGCGCACGCGCCTGTTCGAGCTCTTGCGCGAGCGGAGCTACGAAAAGAAGCGCGTCATCCTGACTTCGGGACGCGAGAGCGACTTCTTCGTCGACTGCAAGCAGACCGCTCTCACGGCCGAAGGGCACGCTCTGGTGGGCGAGCTCATGTTCGAGCTTCTGGCCGAGCTGCCCGAGCCAGTAGAAGCCGTGGGCGGGGTGGAGCTCGGTGGCTGTCCCCTCGCGAGCGCAGTCTCGCTGGTGAGCTTCCAGAAGGGTCGGGGCCTGCCGGCGCTCTACATCCGGAAATCCCAAAAGGAGCACGGCAGCCAGAAGCTCATCGAGGGCGACAAGTCGTTCGTTCCGGGCATGCGCGTCGCCCTGCTCGAGGACGTGATCACCACGGGAGGCTCGAGTCTGCGGGCCGTCGACGTGCTCGAAGGCGCCGGTGCCCGAGTCGTTGGAATCGTCGCGCTGGTCGATCGCGAAGAGGGCGGCTCGGAGGCAATCGGAAAGCGCGGGATTTCCCTGAAGAGCCTGACCAGGAAGAGTGACTTCACCGGGTGATGGCTCGGAAGCTCGGTTTGAGCTGACGTGGGGCCGAGGCCGGGGTAACGTCGGCTCTCGAAAACGAGAGAAATGCGCCTGAATTCTCCCGTACTACGTCCCGCTCTTCTGTGTGCGCCTGCGCTCGCCATAGGGCTGTTTGCGCCGAGGGTATGGGCCGCCGACGACGACGAGCGTCGGGAGATGACCCAGCAGGAGATCGAGAACTGGCTCGAAACCGACCCCCAGGAGGTCAAGGACATCGGGAGTACCGAGGAGCCCGAAGAGGTCCCGCCTCCGCCTCCGCGCCACCACGGGTTCGTGGTCGAGTCCAGCGTCGGAGCCCTGGGGCACCTCGGGTCCTTGAAGAACATTTCCCCCGTCTCGCCTTGGTTCCATCTGCAGTTCGGATTCGAACCACTTTCGTTCTTGATGGCGTACGCCGAAGGCGACCTCGTCTTTTCCAACACCTCGTACGCGAACCCACCGCCCGAGCCCCGCTCCTACGCCATGTACGGTTTTGGCGGAGGCCTCCGCATCACCGTGAAGCCGACGGATCGCGTTGGGATCTACGTGCACGGGCAGCGCGGGCATCGCACGCATCAACGAGGACCTGCTGTTCCAATACGGCTATCAGAACGCCGATCGCTGGAATCTCTATTTTGGCGGCGAGCTCGGAGTCGAGTGGTACCAGGTGAACCCGCACATGGCGCTCGCCCTGCACGGCGGCGTCCGCGACTACGACGCTGGTCTCGGCCGCGTACGGGGCGCCACGGAGCTGGCCTGGATCGGCGGCATGTCGTTGCGCTACGTGTTCTGAGTAAGCGTCCTCTGCGCCTCGGTGGTTCAGCGTCAGGTTCCGGGCACAGGCCCGGAAGGAGGGTGGGGAGCGGAGCACCGCGACTGGCGCCCCGCTCCCCGAGCCGAATCAGTTGACGGCGTGGGCGGCGGCTTTGGGCGCAGCCTTCTTTGCCGGAGCCGTTTCCACTGCCGGAAGAGTTCCCGGTGCCGGTGCCTTCAGGCCCAGCATCTTCACGAAATCCAGTCGACCAGGCGAGTGGGCATGCGGGTCGCGAACCAGATCATGATCTGGCCGCTGAACGGCGCCACGTAGCGTGGCTTCGGGCGATTGGCTTTGCAGGCGCGCTCGATCGCTCGGGCAACCACCTCGGGGCCGGCAGCCGTGCGATCGCTCATGGCGCGGATTTCATTGGCCCGGGCGTACACGGAAGCATACGGGGAATTCTCGCTCTTGTACTTTTCGACGTAGCTCATCGCCACGTCGGTGAACTCCGTGCGGATGACGCCCGGCTCAATCAAGCTCACGTGGATGCCGAACACGCCGAGCTCCCGGCGCATTGCGTCGGAAAGTGACTCGACTGCATACTTGGTGGAGTTGTAGACACCGAAGAAGGGCAACGTCACCCGGCCACCGATGCTGCTCACGTTGATGATTCGTCCGCTGCCTCGCGCGAGCATCTCGTGCACGAACGCGCGGGTCATGGCCATCAGGCCGAACACATTGGTCTCGTAGACCGCTCGCATCTCCTCTTCGGAGGTTTCGATGACCGGAAGCGTCGGGCCATAGCCGGCATTGTTGACGAGCACGTCGATCCCGTAGCCACTCGTGATCTCGAGGATTTCCTTTTTGGCATTTTCGATCGAGGCGGCATCCGTCACATCGAGCCGAACGGTATTCAGCGCGAGGCCGCTTGCCTCGGTCCGAAGCGAGTCGAGGGCCGCTTGGCGGCGCCCGGTTGCGATGACGTGAAACCCGCGCTTGGCCAGATGCAGAGCGGTGTGACGCCCAATTCCAGCGGTGGCTCCCGTGATCAAAACAATGCTTTTTCGGCTCATGACTCTCTCCTCCAATTGACTGCCTACCTACGGACCGGAATGAACATTCATTCCCTCACAGAACACACAAGTCCTGTACGCCCCAAAACCATCGAGCTCAGGCTCGAACTGCTTCCCAGACGCAGGCTTCTGCCCGCTCTAGGGTGTCTTCCCGAAGCTCGAGCTGACCTGCCCAGATAGCCTTCACCACCTGGATGAACGCGCCATAAACGACCGCAATCAGCAGCTGCGGGTCGACGCTCTTCAATGCCTGGCCCTCCTGGGCCTGGCGAACGAACTGCAGGATGGGCTGCATGACCAGGTCTTCCAGGGCTCGACTTTTATCGTCCAGGTAATCCCCGTGGTGATGAAGCTCCAGGAAAATCGCGGACTTAGGGCGCTCGCTCACGAACGCCCAGAGCCGCCGCCACAGAGCCCGAAACTTCTCCCGGGGTGGCCCCTCCTGGGGAAAATCCTCGATCAGCATCAGCACGAAACCCTGCTTTTCCCGCTGATAGAGCGCGTTGACCAGGGCTTCCTTGCTCTCGAAATAGCGATACACAGTGCCTGCCCCAACGCCGGCCTTCTTCGCGACCAGCGGGACGGCGGTCCCGTGAAAGCCTCGCTCGGCAAACAGCTCGAGGGCAGCATCGAGAATCGCTTCTCGCTTCCCGCCGCTCTCGATGATCGCGCTAGCCTCAGTCACGTGCGGAATGAATATTCATTCCACGCATCCGCGTCAACCCCAAAGATAAAAAACAGGCAGGCGGAAGGCCGGAAGCATCGGAAATTATTTAGAAATTTTCCTGACTACCTTCCGCTCTCCCGTCTCCCTGTGAAATTCTCTGGAGGCCCCAAAGATAAAAAACAGGAAGGCGGAAGGTCGGAAGCATCGGAAATTACTTAAAAATCTCCTGATTAGCTTCCGCTCTTCCGCCTCCCTGTGAAATCTCAAGAGGGGTGCGTGGGAGAGGAGGGCGCGGGCGGCGAGGTGGACGTTCGCCGCCCGCGCGTTCCCTCCGAGTCACTGGGGGTTCACCTGCCTTTCGGGGGGTGGGTGGGAGGGGGCTTCTTCATCTGCTTCGGCTGGGTTGGGTTGGGGGATGGGATGACTCGGTGTTTCTGGCTCACCGGAGGGTGGCGACGACCTCCGTTCTGCTTCCGTCGGAGCGCTCGATGCGGGCGATGACCACCCGCTGGCCGGGCTTCATGCGGACGATGGCGTGGAGCTTGGCTTCGTTGACGTGAGAGTCGCGACCCCGCTGGGATCGCTGGAGATCGAAAAAGATCGGCGAGCTCACGTCGTCGCCGTCGCGATGGACGTCGATCTTGTACACGTGGTCGGCAGCCTCGGATTCGACACGCGAGCCGCCGTGATCGAAGAGGGGAAGTGAGAATCGCGAAACCTGGGATCCGTGCTGAGGGGCGCTATCGCGAATTTCGATGGCGATGCCGGTCGGCACGCGTGGGGCTCGAGCTTTGCGCACCTGCATTTGTATCGGTGCGACGCGAGCCGGCGGAGCAAAGCGCGCGGGAGTCAGGTGAACGGGCGGCGCTGGCTCGGCGCAAGCGTATCCGCCCAGCGTGAGGGCGAACGCGGCGGCCGAAAAGGATCGAACGAGCGGTAACTTCATCAGGTCTCCTTGGTGGATGCAGAGCCCTTGAGCAACGTGTGTGCCAACCGCAAAATCCCGCGCAGATCGTGAAATCCCCGGCATTCAGCGCGGTCGCAGCCGTTCGGATTTGCCAAGATGACGCGGCCGATCGGCGGTGGATGACGAGCTGGCATCACGGACCGCTCCGAAGCGGCTTTCGAGAGCCGAGAGCCGAAGCTGATTACTGCACGCCCAGAAGGCGCCCGACGACGAACTTCAGATATCGCCCCTCTGGATGGGCTGCCATCACCGGATGATCGACGGGCTGACCCGCTTCGTGCACGATCTGGAATCGACGGTCGGTTTTCGTGGCTGCGGCCGCTAGCGTTTCTTTGAAAGCGTCCGGTGTGACCCGTGCGGTACAGCTCGCGGCGGCGAACAGGCCGGCGTTCGTGGTGACCCGGAATGCGGCCGCGTGGAGCCGCTCGTAAGCGCGCAGAGCATTCTGGGTCTGGGTCTTGTCCTTGGCGAAGCTCGGAGGATCGGAGATCACCAGATCGAAGCGCTCTCCACGACGTTTGGCTTCGTCCAGAAAGGCGAACGCGTCTTGTGCGACGAACGAGTGCGCGTCGGGATCGAGACCGTTCAGGCGAAAGTTCTCTCGGGCTGCGTCCATGGCTCCGGCCGATACGTCGACGCTCGTCACGCGAGTGGCGCCGCCGAGCGCGGCCGTGAGCGAGAAGGCGCCGGTATAGGCGAACAGATTGAGCACGCTGGCGCCCGCGCTGACGCCCCGGATGAAGTGGCGATTGTCCCGATGATCGAGGAACAGGCCTGTCTTCTGGCCGCGGCGGAGGTTGGCGAGGAGCTTCACGCCGTGTTCCTGCACCACCAGATCTTCGGGCGGCTCGTGTCCGAAGCGAAGCTCGAGCTCGGATTCGTCGCGTCGGCGGTGGAGGATCCCGGAGAGATCGGTCGTCGCCTGGAGCGCTGGGATGACCCAATCCAGGAGACCGTCCGCGTAGGTCACGACCACCGCGTAGCCCGCGTACAGGTCGACGGTGATGCCCGGTAAGCCGTCCCCT
Source organism: uncultured delta proteobacterium (assembly GCA_963781505.1). Taxonomy (GTDB): domain Bacteria; phylum Myxococcota_A; class Polyangia; order Polyangiales; family Polyangiaceae; genus JADJKB01. The sequence continues at coordinate 45,322 of CAWAHB010000033.1, forward strand.
TCGCCGAAGAGCCAGCGAAACGCGGTCGTGTCTTCGCTGCGCACCAGCCGGCGAAGCTCCCAGGCGGACCGGACCCTCGCGCGCACCCACTCGGCGCTGGGGAGTTCGCTGCGGGACAGGACTCGAAGGGCGATGGGCGAGGTCTGGTCCCAGAGGGCGTACACCCGGAGCTTGCCGGCGCGGGCACGGACCACGCTTCCCGAGGGCAGCGAGAGATCCTTGGGAACGTGATCCCGATAAATCCACGGGTGCCCGGCCGCGAGCGCGGGCTCGAGAAAGTGGGGGAGCTCGATGGTCGTCGTGGTGGACATGGCGCGGACCCATGGCAAGATACGCGCGCCGAGGAGATCCCGACAATGATCCGTCTGAACCGCGAATGGACCGACCTTTTCGATCGCTACCGCGCCGACCACAGCGATCCCCGAAATCAGGCTTGTCACAAGATCGGCATTCCGATGATCGCAGCCAGCCTACCCATCGGCGCGACCGTTGTGGGTCTGCCGCTGGCGGGATTTCTATTCACGGTTGGCTGGGGCTTTCAGTTCGCGGGCCACTACTTCGAGGGCAAGAAGCCGAGCTTCGTCGACGATCGGCGGAGCCTCGTGATCGGCGCGCTGTGGTGCCTCGAAAAATACGGCGTCAAGGTGTTCGAAGCGGCAGAGCCTGATCGGCCGTCGACCGATCGCGAGATGCACGCGGCTCAAGCGGCCGAGTGAGCGCTGGCCGAGCCGTAAGCGTTGCAGGCGCGATCGAGCGCTGACACCGCGTCACGATCGGCGGCAAACCGGCACTCTCGCTTCGCGCAGTGCTCGAAGTACGCGCCGGAGTCGCCCGCGACCTCGTCGCTGGTTGCGAGCCAAACGGGAGTGCGTGCCCCCGCGTCTGGGCTTTCGTGGCCCCCAAACCCGAGGCTCTCACTGAGTGCGGAGCGGACGTCGCCCGGATGGCAGGCGTTCACGCTGACGTTCCGAACGGAGAGGCGCTCCGCCCAGGCGCGGGTGAGCATTCGGTTCGCTTGCTTGGATTGCCGGTACGCGGCGTCGTTGTCGTAGCGCCGTCGCCGAAATTCGAGGTCGTCGATATCCAGATCTCCGGCCCAATAGCTCGCGACGTTGACGATTCTGGCCGATCCCGCTCGCTCGAAGGCTGGCAGCAGCGCTTCGGTGAGCCAGACATAGGCGAGAACGTTGGTCGCGAGTTGCAGCTCGATCCCGTCCGCTGTCTCGGTCCTGCGTCGTGGAGTGATGGCGGCGTTGTTCACCAGCACGTGAAGCGGACCCTCGAACCGCTTGCCGAGAGCGCGGATGTTTTCCAGTCGCGAGACGTCGACGATTTCGTATCGGAGCGCTTGGCTGGATGTCTCTTTCGCGATTCGCTCGACGCTCGCGCGCGCCTTGGTTTCGCTACGACACAGGAGCACGACCTCGAACTCGGGCAACCGCGCGATGCCGCGAGCAATCCCGAGGCCGATGGCGCCGCTCGCGCCCGTGACCATCGCAACGCGGCGCATCGAGCTAGCCGCCCACGATGCGCTCGAGGGAAGCGTAGTCGCCGTCCTCGACAGCGCCTTGAACGAAGCAGCGGATCTTGCCCTCGGGATCCACGAGCAAGTGTGCCGGTAGCTCGGGATCGGTGTCCATCGTGGCGGCGGTGAGCCACTCTTCTCGCTCCTTGCCCTCCTTGAGCCAGTAGGTGGTCTTGACGCCGTCCGCTGGTTGCTTCTTCAAGAATTCATCGAGCTGGCGAGGGTCATCGTCGAGAGAGATGAGCACGAGATCAAACGACTTGCCCGACGCCTTGAGCTTCTTTTCCCAGCTCCGAAGGCGCGGCAGCTCTTCCTTGCAGGGGGCGCACCACGCGGCCCAGAAGTTCACCCAGACCCAGCCATTGCCGGTTCGGGGAATTGCTGCGAGACCGCCGCTGCCCGTGCGGGAGAGGGGTTTGTCGGGAAACACTCTCGGCGGCTTTGCGAGCTCGCCAGCACAGAGCACGGGGCGTGGTTTCTTTGGCGCGCTGGGCGCTGTCGGAGTCGCCCGAGTCGGTGCTGTCGTGGGCGCAGTGGCGGCAACGGCGTTGCTCCGCTCGCGGGTGACGCTGGGCCCGGACTTTCCCTTGTCCTCGCACCCAGCGGTGAGCGCTGCGAGCGCGACTACAAGCGACAGTCGACCCAGGACACGAAGGCCGAGCGATTGATGGATTCTTCGTCGCATTTCTGCCCCGCGCGCGAGTTCGGCCACGTGCAGTACTCCTTCGAGAGCTGAGCATACTCGTTGCCCAGCCACAAAAGGCCGACTTTCTTGTCGATTTCCGGATCCTTCGAGATCTCTTTCAGGTGGAACATGATCGAGTTCGCACGCCGGTGGGAAAGTGCCCGGTTCTGGTCGGGAGTACCGGTCTTCGACGCTCGAGCGACGACGAAGAAGTAACGAGCCCCTTTGCGATCGGTCCAGCGCTCGTCGAGGAGCTTCTTGGCGGTGTCGTCCAGGTCTTCCTTGCCCACGTCGAACATGATCACGCCCCCGCGCTGCTTGAGAGGCGTGAAGAGCTCGTTGAAATCCTCGTCGTTGATCGAGGCGAACGTCTTCACGTCCGCCGGCTTGCAGCCGCGTCGCGTGTCGTCCCCGGCCAGGCCACAAGAGTGCAGGACGCGCTCGAGCACCTGCTTGAAGCGTGGCGTGCAGTACGCAACCTCGGAGTTGTCCGCGATGGCGACCTTGGGTTTTTCCGCCTCTGGAGTGACCAATCGCTCGGAGGCGGCTCGCACGCTGCTGCGCACGCCGAACAGGAGCCCCGCCAGCGTGAGCAGAGTGACTCCAACGCCCAGCGCTGGTGCAATGATGCGTGAGTTGCTCACTTCAGCACCTCCGGTGCCAGCTGACCCAGCGTGTAGCGTAGGCCCATGTCCGTGTCCTCGTCACACAGTCGGAGCTTGCCGAGGTAGACCTGGGGTGTCGACACGGGGATGTTGTTGTCCGCGGCGAAATGCAGGTGGTGGTTCAACGTCGCTTCCGCGTCCTTGGAATCGATGCACTTCAGGATCGCGGAGCCCCAGCGCTTTTCGATCAGAGCGCGCAACGTGGGTTCTCCGGACTTGCCCGCCGCAGCCACGTCGTCTTGTTCGTCGTACGCCCAATCCAGGACCTCGTTGGCGCGATTGCTGCCGCAGATGACCGCCTTGGAAACCGTGCACGATCCAGGGTGTAACGGGGTATCGAGCATCCAGTTGCAGGTCGAGTCGAGGGGGAAGAGCGCGAGCTGGGTATCGAGGCGCTCGAGCACTCCTTCGGCTCGCATCCGCAGATGAAATGCGCGACACGTGGGGCAGAGCGGGTCCTCGAAGAAGAGAGCCGACTTGACCGGTCGTGCTCCCTTCATCGGCAAGAGGCCATCGGCCGCGACGGGCTCCTTTTTCAGCGTCCCGCACTTGTCGAGGTACGGGCGATGGTTGGGGGCCGCGCTCGCGTAGACCGCCGCTGGAATCAAGGAGACCGCGGCCAGGGCGGGGAGCCAGGCTACTGGGATCATCCAACTGCCCGCCGGTCGTCCGGTTTCCAGATCCGAGGCACGGGACTCGGGGCCCTGCCGGATCCCGATCAGTCCCAGCAGCGCCCCAACCGCGAGCAAAAACGACGAGGCGTAGATCCCGACGCAGATCTTGCAGAAAGTATGGAGCTGGGTGGCGCTGATGACGAACATCACGGCCGAGACCAGAAGCGGCGTCATCCCGACGAATGCAAAGAAGCCGACGGCTTTCTTGGGTGCCATCGGTCCGGTGACCAAGAGGTACACGGCAAACCCGAGGAAGAACGTGAAGGCGCCAATGGCGAACAGCGAGATGGGAATACCGCCCCAGATGTTTTCGCGAAACAGTGCCGCGTACGGGCTGTACATCGCTGCGCGACACGCTTCGGCCTCGGAAGTCGGAGGGGCGCCGGGAATGAAGCTGCAATGAACGTCGTGCAAGCGTCGATCGAGGTGCGCCGCGTAATCGAACGTCGAGGTGGCGGCGAAGAACAATCCGCCGGCCGAGGCAATCAGCGCGATCGCCGCAGGTACTCTGGATTTCGGTCCAAACATCGTCCGTGGAGCTCCCTCTGCGGGGGGCGCGCGCGCGACGGGGCGTACGCCGACCGACAAAGAGCAATGCAAAGGATCGACGGTTAGTCAAACCGCCCACGGATTCCCTTTGGAATTCAGCGGTCTCGCGCGTTCGGGCTCATGGGCCGAGGTTGGCCAGCGCACGCAGGCCGACGAAATACGCCTGTGTGGCTCGCGCGTCGTAACCGAAAAACTTCTGCACGTAGCCGAGCTCCACCGACAGGTTTTCGGTGACCAGAAAGTAGGGGAGCAACGCCACTGCAAAGCGCGCTGCGCGGATCCGATCGTGGAATTGAGTCGGTCCTGGCGCGCCCGGCTGGGCGAGCACCTGAGGGCTGTAGGCGCGATCGTAGCGATCGTCGAAACGCTCGTGGATGTCGCCCTCCACGTATGGACCCAGTTTCACGCCTGCCTTCCACGGAAGGATCCAGCTTCGAGCATGGAAGTCGAAAAGGTTCGCCAGCGCGACGGCGCCGTTCTGCTCTTTTCCGAATGGGCGAGTGCCGAAGCCCAGGAAGAATGTCGCCTCGTAGTCGAGCCAGGGCATGAGATGCACGCCCGCCTGCCACCCACCGGCAAAGTAATCGAGACGCGGGTTCGAGAACTTCTCCTTGTCCATTCCGAAGGGCACTGTGCCGCGAAGGTAGAGCCCGAACGCGTAGGCCGCCTCGTGGATCAGTGCGAAGCTCACCGTTGCGCTGACCAGTGTGCCGCGATCCTCGGGATGGAACTCGCACACGCCGTTGCCCTGGAAAGTCGCACCGGAGGCGCACTCGGGTCCGATCGTGCCGGGGGGCGATGATCCCTCCGGACCCACCTGCCACTCGTTCGGGTCGTTCTTTTCCGCGGGCGTCTGGTAGTAAGTTGCCTCCAGACGAGTCGAGAAGAATTGAAGCGGGCCAACGTCGCCCCAGGTGTAGCCGACACCTAGCTTCTCTTCGTACCAACCTCGCACTTTCCGGTACGACGCCTGGTTTTCGTTCGGTTCCATCTTGCCGCGCTCTGCGGTGAGCTGCGCGTTCACGTCGAGCTCACCGGGGTGTCCTCCCACCGGGGTTCCCACGAACGCGTGAGCAACCGACGCCGCGAGCCACACTGCGGTCGCGGGACCCAAAACTTCGAGCCGACCCATCTGGCGGAGAGTACGCCAGACCGTGCCAAATCGTTTCGCGTCGTTGCTCCGCAACCGTGGACGTGCGCCCCGCCGAAATTGGCTCTAGGCTCAGCGCCGCCGATGCGCGAGCCGACCCCGGGCGACGTTCTCGCCGAAAAATACCGACTGGTCGCGGTCCTCGGGGCGGGCGGGATGGGGAGTGTCTGGCGCGCCGAGCATCTGGTGCTCGAGACCCCCGTCGCCGTGAAGCTCATCCGAGCGCGCGTCGAAGACAATCAGAGCGCAGCCGCACGTTTCTTGCGAGAAGCGCAAGCCGCCGCGTCGCTCAGGAGTCCCCATGTGGTTCAGATCCTGGACTTCGGCTTGCACGAGGATACGCCGTTCATCGTGATGGAGCTCCTGGAAGGCGAGAGTCTCGGGAGCCGACTTCGACGGCTGGGGCGGCTCGAGCCATCGACGTGACTCGCATCGTGACCCACGTGGCGCGCGCACTCACTCGCGCCCACGAGCAAGGGATCGTTCACCGCGATCTGAAACCCGACAACGTGTTTCTGGTGCCGGAGGTCGGCGAGGAAATCGCCAAAGTGCTCGACTTTGGCGTCGCGAAGATCGGGGACGAGAGCGGAGTCCAGGCACTGACGAGCACGGGCGCGGTTCTCGGAAGCCCTCACTACATGAGCCCCGAGCAAGCTCGCGGGACCCGCGCGGTCGACTTCCGGACCGATCTCTGGGCGCTCGGAGTGATCGCGTTCCAGTGTGTGACTGGGAAGCGCCCGTTCGAGAGCGACGTTCTCGGAGACTTGCTCCTCCGCATCTGCACCAATCCGATCCCGGCCGCTTCCTCTCTCGCGAGAGTCGCACCGGGTTTCGACGCGTGGGTCGAGCGCGCCCTGGCCCGGGAGCCCCAGGCTCGTTTCGGCTCGGCGATGGAGATGGCCGATGCTCTTCAATCGCTGTCGACGGCGGTCGATGCGCGCTCGGTCGTTTCGAGCGTTCCCTCGACGCCGTTCGCGGCGCCCACCGCCGTCATCGTGCCCAATCAGGTTTCCCACTATCCGGCTTCCGTGCCCGTGCAAACGGGAGGGGGGTTGGGATTCGTCTGGTTGTTTCTGGCCGGTGGAGGCTTGCTCGGCGCCATCGCCGTCGCAGTGGGAGTCGCCTACTACCTCACGGAATTTGCAGTGGAGACGCCAGAGGATCCTCACTCGAGCGCGCTTCCGAGCTCCTCATCACCGCTCTTGTCGGGACTTCCCGAGCTCGGCGAGCCCCTTCCGAGCGCAGAGCCCGCATCATCTGCTCCAGTCGCGCGCGGCAGTTCCCCGAAGCCGGTCGCCACGGTCACGTCGACCGCGAACACCACGACCACTTCACCGGCGACCGCGACGACCTCGACACCCGTCACGGGTCCCAATCCGTGCACCGTCGCGTGTCAAAAGCTCAAGTCGTGCCACATCAACGTCGCCTGCGACGGGAACTTCTGTGTGGCCGACAAGAAAAAGCTCGCGGACTGCGTCAACTCGAGGAGCTGCGACAAAGTGCTCACCTGCATGTAGCAAGCGCTACTTGATGATCGTGTCGCAGCCCACGTACACGTCGACCTTCGCGTTGGTCGCCGTCTTGACGTCGATGCAGGCCTTGCCAATGAGCTCGACCTGGCCACTCGGGTTGTAGTCCCAGCATGGCTCCGCGGCACAGTCGTCCGCCGCGTTGTTGCGCTTGGGGACGGTCGTTTCGTTGCCGTCGACGGTGGTCTTCACGTTGACCTTGGCGGTGTCGATGGTCTGTCCCGCGGGTGGGTCCGGCAGAATCGTACAGGCAGCCCAGGGCCTTTCCGCGGATCGAATCGATGGCGGCGGCGAGCTGGTCCACGTTGAAGGTTCCGGCCGTGGAAAGGTCCACGTGACAAGGGAGGCCCGGAGGAGGACCATTTTTCGAGAACGTGCCTTCGCAGCCAGAGGGAACCGTGGTCGGCGATCCGCTCATCGCGTAGGACGAAAGCGCGAGGAGCATCGCGTAGGGCGCAGTGGCGTAGCTCCCCTGCATCTGGCCCACGCTATTGGAACCGGGAACGCCGATGACGAACGTGTACGTCGGCTTGTTCGCATCCGTGCGTTTCTGGGTGATGAGCGCATTGACGGTGTCGGGGTATTCCCAGTCGTCGCACAAACCGTCGCTGTAGCCGGGTCGGGTCGGGTTCGAGAGCGAGGTGCAGGAGAAGCCGCCATCGGTGATCAGGACCATCACGCGCTGATCGATGTTGTACGCCTCGAGAGCCGAATAGCCTGCGACCATCGCGTCGTAGATGGGCGATGCATCCGAGGGATCCGTGACCGGTCCATTTTGGGGAGCGGCCAGATAGTCGTAGATCTGCTTGCGCACGCCGCCCTGATTGCTCTTCTCCACGCCCGAGTCGTTCAGTGGAACTTGGGGAAGGAACGAGACGCCGCAGGCGACGGTCGGAATGAGACCGAACAGGCAGGCGGGTGCCGAGACGAACGTCGCGGGAAAGCGAACGAGTCCCAGAGCCGTGTTGTCGAACGAGTCCGAGTCGATTGCTTTGATGGTTGCCAGCTGAGCCGTGCCCCACTTCTGGGAGTCGGACATGCTCGCGCTTCCATCCACCACGAAGAGCAGAGCAGCAGGGGCCTGCTTGGCTTCCGCACTGAACAGGGCGCAGGCCGCGTCCGGATCCAGGCCGCCACCACCGCCCGAGGCTCCATCCGTGCTGATACCTCCGGTACCTCCGATACCGCCCACACCCGCGTCGAGTCCAGTGCCACCCGTTCCGGGACGGGTTCCGGAGTTATCCGACGTGGCGCAGCCCGGAGCCCAGGCCGCAGCCGTAACGAAAGCCGTCGTAAGTCCAAGCACCCAAGCGCGCATTTCTGCCTCCTGAGCTGAATCTACCACGGCTCAAAGGCCGGCAAATTCGCCTCAGCGAACGACGGTCACTGGACAGTGCGCGTGACGGACGACGTGCTCGCTCACGCTGCCGAGCACGAGCCCTTCAATCTCGGAGCGCCCTCGGCTGCCCATCACCACGACATCCGCGTTCACGTGCTTGGCATATCCGACGATCTCCCGAGCCGGATGGCCGAGCGCGACGTGGCGTCGAATGGGGATGCGCGGATCGGCAATCTGTTTCTCCGCGGCCGTGAAGCTTCCCTCCGCGAGCGAATCTCGAACGCGTTTCGCCTCTTCGTCAGGCAAGCTGGCGAGCCCGAGCTGAGCTGCCATCGGAGCATCGTACACGTGCAAGAGCACGATGCCGGCGCCCGAGGGCAAGGCGAGCTCTCGCGCAAAGCGCGCCGCACGATTCGAGCTTTCCGAGCCGTCCACCGGAACCAAGATTGTCTTCACGGGGCGGAATCCGACCACCACGTGGCGCTCACTGCAAGAGGTCAGCGCACCTCGACCGGAAGCGTGCCGAGGTTCAGCCCGCCCGGGTACAAGTAGCTCGTCCAATCGCCGTAGCCGTACACGGTGATGCCGAACGGCTGGGCGCCAGTGGCGGTGTGCACGCTGCCCGGGCCGAGCTTGACGTGGGCCACGCCATATTCGCTCTGCCGATGGGCTCGACTCCGCCGACGGCGATGCCATCCACGGAGACGCTCGAATTGATGGGCAGGATCACGTCCACGAAGCTCGTGGCGTAGTTGTCCGGGGCCAAAAACGTGTACTCGCTGCGATACTGCCCGGTGGGGATGGCCATCGTTTCGGCAGGGTCGCCGCTCGGTCCGTCGTCGCCGTTGGCGTCGGTGCCGTGCATGAATTGCGCGACGGCAATGCGTCCGGTGGCCGTGATGTGTACGTCGTCGTGGGTGTAGCGGAGCTCGAGGGGAGGATCGCCGGGATCGAGAATCACCGGATCGCTGATGGGTGGATCGAACGTGATTTCTGTGTCCGGTTGAAGCGCGGAGACGCGAAGCGTGTGGGACGTAGTCCCCGACTTGGCGCCGGAGGGCGGGACCGGAACGGCCACGAGGTATTCATTGCCCATGGTCTCGAACGGGAACATGCTTTCTTCGACGTGGTCGCAAGCCTGGGTTTCGGGAGCCGGGATGTTCGCGCAACTGTGTCCGGCGATGACCTGGACGGGCCTCGAAGCTTCGATCAGCGTTCCGCTGAGGTCGGAGCCGGGCGTGTTGAAGCAGAACGGGCCACCGTTCTCCAGGCCGTGGATCTCGAGTACCGACCCCGCGGAGAGCACCGCCAGCCCTTGACCGCTCGAATCGAAGCCACCACCCGCCGTGATCTGACCGAGTGGCTTCATCTTGATCTCGGTGTCGTCGAAGATCGCGGTCACCGCGAAGAAGCCGGCACGGCAACCGAGATCTGGCCACGCCATCGTGGTGTACTTTTCCCGGAGAGTGTGCGCCGGGAGCAGCAGCGACGCGTCGTTGGAATACGAGAAGCAACCGCCCTGGGTCGCCGGCTCGGGACAGTCCGCAGGGGACGGATCCAGCCGATACTCCAGGGGATTGAACTGATAGGCGGCAAGGGGCTGATCGCTTCGGATGCGATAGGCGCCGTCCTTCACCATCACGCTGGGTCCGACCGGCTGAGGCTGTCCCATGAAGTTGGGATCGGGTCCCTTGAGCTCCTTCACCCACGGAAGCTTGACGACTTCCAGAGCACCCGGCTCGACGGTGAGGCTCTCGACGCTTTCTTGACCGCGAGTGATGACCACGTTCGCGGCGGTCTTTCCCAGATTGGAAAGCGCTACGGCGAAGTTGAAGCCTCCCCAGATGCCGTTGTTCAGCGTCACCGTGGCGGAGTAGTCGCATCCGACGTAGCTCTGACCGAGAGCTCCCCAGGAGCACACGCCCTTGCAACCGTCCGCCTCGCAGGTCATTCCCTGCAATGGGTCGCACTGGTAGCTCACGTACCCCGATCCGTCAGCGCGACACACGCTCGCGTTTCCGCCTTCGCAGCTGCCCACTCCAGGATCGCAGACGACGCATCCGAGCCCGGTCGAGCAGGTCTTTCCCGCCGCGCTGCAGTCGAGGCGAACGTCCTTGTTGGAGCACAGAACTGCGGTGTCGCCCTCGCAGGCGTAGTTGCCACCGCTGGCACACAGATCGATGTTCGTACCGCCACCCGATCCTTTTGCCGGACCGAGGTCGGACTCGGAGCTCGCGCAACCGGCGAGGCCGAGCGCGAGGGGTAGACACAGGGGCAGCCCAAAACGGCGAAGCGACGGCATTCGGCTCATCCTTCCTTGCGTGTCGAGTGGCCGCGGCGCGTGCGATCGGGTGGGAAAATCCGAATTGACCTGGAGTTTCCGTGAGATCGGGCTAGCCTCGCGGGGTGAGCTTGCTCGACGAGGTGCGCGCGGTCCTCGCCGACGCCGACCTTCCGAGCTTCCGCCTGTACGGTGAAGATCTCGTCGCTCTGGCGCCCGATCGATTGCGGCGCGCCGCCGACGAGCACGACGCCAACGTCGAAAAGCACGTACCACCCTCGCTGCGTAAGGCGGTGGTGGAGGAGCGGACCGAGCTATTGAGGGCGGCCCACGCTTTTCTGACCCGATACAATCCGAGCATTCACAACCGCATCCGTGGGTACCTGGAGCTCGGTCGGCGGATGGAATTCGCCTATCCGTGGCCGGTCGTCGCGATTCTCGGGATCATGGAGGTGATGCGGACGATCCGGACCGTGCATCTTCTGGGGCTGGCCGGTGGAGCACTCGAGCGCGTCGGGTATTCGAAGCTCGGCGAGACCGTCGAACGCACCGACGACGTCCTCCGTCGCACGAATCGCGGGATCTTCGCCGACTCCGTTCCCACCGTTCTCTTCGCGCTTCGCTGCCACGAGCTCCGGACGATGGATCGTGAGGATCTCGCCCGGGCAATCCTGGCCGGACCGAGACCGATCTGGATGGACGCCGAGTCCAAGGCCATCGCTCAGTCGCTCTACGAAGGGCTCGCCGTGGCCGATCCCGAGCAGCGGTTCGAACGACTCGTCTGCGCTGACGCTCCGACATTTCGCTCGCGAGCAGGCGATATTTTCTCATCACATGGGCACCCAGAAGGGCCCACCGAAAGCAGAAAGGCCGCGGGCCTGGTTCTCCCGGGCGCTCGATCCACGGTCGGTGGTCGCCCCCCGCATCGAGCGCGGAAAGCTCGTCTTCGCGCCGTTTCCGCTCCCCGCAGACTTTCGGATGCGCGATCACGATGCTCGGGTCGAAGTGTTCGGTCGAGCTTTCGTGCAATCGGTCACTCACTCCCGTGCGGACTACCAAGTCGCGGTCGACTGGGCCCAGCGCCGGTTTGGGCAGAGTTGACCGGACGGGCTACATTTCCCAGGGTGCGACGCGTCTTGTGGGCACTCCTGTGCGCGGGCTGTAGTCTGGTCGACTCGGTCGACGACTACGCCGGGCCCCCGCTGGCGTCCACACGGACGCCGGTCAGGAGGGTGGCGGGACAGGAGGAAAGCCGGACGCCGCCACCGGATGTGACTCCGCCGCGGATTGCGAGGATGAAAATCCCTGCACGGTCGACAGTTGTTTTGGCGGACTCTGTCGCCACGACCCGGATGTCTCGGCGATCTGCGACGACAAGAACCCATGCAACGGGGCGGAGACCTGCGCCAAGGATGGTAGCTGCTTTCAGGGCTCCGCCCCCACTACCGACGACGGCAACGACTGCACGGTGGATAGCTGCGATCCGAAGCTCGGCATCGTGCACGATCCCATCGCGTATCCGGATGTGAAGGCCTGCGCAAATTCCACCTGTCCAGCCGGTTACTACGTGGCCGGGGTTTTGATCTGCGACACCGACTGCGGCGGCCCGAACAACTGTGGATTTTGCGTGAACGGGCTACTTTGCAAGAAGCTCTGCAAGAAGAGCCACGTCGCCTGTTGCCTCGGACAGGAAAACTGCCCCACGGCTTGTCCCGCCGGATACGCGCCGACGACCACCTCTTGCGAGGACGTTTGCGGCTGTGGGAGCTGCGCGCCCGCCGTAACCTGCGTACGGAAGTGAGTCGTCAGAAGCTCGGCGCGCACGTGCCTTCTGGTTTGCAGGTTGCGGCCGTTGGGCAGACCAACCCGGAGCACGTGAGCTTGCACCCCGCTGTTTTGAAAGCGTTCGCCGCAGCGAGGTAGGGCCCTTCGCTTCCGGTCTGCACCGCAGCGCAGTTGCACAGGTCGTCGGTCACGATCTCGCACGACGAGGAGTTCGGTGTGCATTTCGACGCTTCGGCGAGCTTCGCATCCAGATCGGCTTGCAGCTGGGTGCAATCGCCGGTCGTGCCACCCCCCCCGCCGGACGCACCGCCGCCACCCGACCCGCCGCCGCCGCCACCGCCGGAGTCATCAGAGCCACCGCATCCGGGAATCGATGAGAGCGTGACCAGGATCGCAACGGCGAGGGTGAGTCGCTTGGGCATGGTTGATGATAGCGCTACTTCTTCTTGCGCGGTCGCCGTTTCCGGCGAAGACCTCGTTCACGGAAGGGTGAGCGAACCGAGCACGTACTCGCCGTCGGCGTTCTTGCCGTCCATGGCCAGCTGCATCGGTGGGGACACACCCTGCACATCCTCGATTCGCAGGTACACCTCGTAGGTTCCGGGTTCGAGGGCGGCGGAGGCCGAAATGGTCTCGTCATCATCGAACGGAGCATCGGGCATCACCTTTCGCAGATCCAACCCGAGCTCGGCTTCCGCGTTGGTCGGTCCGCGGAGCCCGATCATCACCCGCCACGCGAGATACGTCGGCACCACGCCGTCGTTCATCCATTGGCTGTTCGCGTGGATGGATCCGTTTGGGTCGACGTGGACCGTAACGCTCGCGGTGCGCAATCGATATCCGGCCTCGACGTTCGCCTTTCGAAACGCATCCACCTCGGCTGTGGTGCTGGGCGGACTCTGGAAGTTGCCCGAGGAGAGCATCGAGACGTGATAGGCGGTGACCTGCGCCTCGCCTTGCACGAACAGGTTGGCACCGCTCGAGCCGAGGTTCACCTGGCACCATTCCGTGATGAACGGTGCGGTTCGCCAGCGCTCGCTGGCTCCGGGTACCGTGTCCAAGACGCTGCCACCGGCCAGTCCGTCCGAGCCCAGGCAGTCCACGCGAATTCCGATCGGGGGCGAAGTCGTCGTGACGGCCTCCGTCAGCGCGGCATGGTTTTCGGAATTGATCACGAGCAGCTTGTTGTCGAACGCGGCAGAGGCGCGCTGGACGATCAGCTTCGCATTCGAGTCGGTAAGCGGTTTCTGCGACGAGCTGTCGTAGGGTCCACCCGGCTGATTGAAGGGATAGAGGTGGAACTCTCCCCAGTTGCCGTAACTGAACACGTCCACGAACGCGAACGTCGGCTCGTCGTGGTAGCGGTTGGCAATGGCTTGCACCAGCGTTTGGAGTCGGTCGAGGTAGGCCGAAGAGTTCCAGTCCGGGATCACGTACTTTTGGCTCTCGCCTGGCGCCGTGGCGATGAGCGGATTCGACGCCTGGGCGAGGTCGTCGGGAATCGAGCTTCCAGCGCCCTGATAGGTGTGCCCGGGGCAACCCTGGCACAGCGCCATCACTCTCATTCCAAAGCGACCTTTGCGCTGTTTGGCTGCAGCGATCTCGTCGTCGATGATCTTCCAATCATAGACGCCGGCGCTCGACTCGAGCTGGTCCCAATTGTACCGCTGGTAGCTGTCGATGTCGGTCCAGCCCGACGGATACGCCGGGTTTCCCAGCCACAAGTATTGACCGCGGAGCGGATTTTCCACGTCCTCGGCATCCAAGCCTATGGCCGCAGGGCTGAACGTCGCGTCCCCGCCATTCGAGGTTCCTGCCGTACCGCCGCTGCCTCCTGCCGAGCTCCCTCCAGATCCGCCGGTTCCGGAAGAGCCACCGGTATTCGGTTGGGACGGGGAATCGTCACTACCACCACAGCCGATCGGGACGATCATCGAGGCTGCGAGTACGGCAAGGGCATACCGCGGGATCATGGCCTCAGGCTAGCGGCAGATGAGCGTGCGGACAATGGCTCAACTAGCCGGCGACTTTTTGAAGAGCGCTTCGTAATCCGACGCGGGTGCGACGGTGACCTCGATCTCGAGGGTGTGCTCGCCGCCGCCCAACAGCACACCGCGCAGCGGGATCACGTCGTCGTAGTCGCGGCCCCAACCCAGGGTGACGTGCTCCAACGACGGAAAGACGTTGTTGGTGGGATCAACGTCGATCCAGCCATGATCGGGGCAGTACACCGACAACCAGGCGTGGGATGCATCGGCGCCAACCAAACGTGGACGACCCGGGGCGGGGTGCGTGAGCACGTAGCCGCTGACGTAGCGCGCTGCCAGCCCGATGGAACGCAGGCACGAGAGCATGAGGTGCGCGAAGTCCTGGCACACGCCCCGGCGGCGGGTGAATACCTCCATGACCGGCGTGGAGACGATCGTCGCTTTCGGATCGAACGTGAGCTCGCGGTAAATGCGGTTCATGAGTGCGCGCACCCCCTGGAGCAGCGGCGCGCCCGGGGGAAAGCAGGCGAGAGTCCACGCTGCAAGCTCACGTTTGTTGCGCACGCGCGTCGACTCGAAGAGAAATCGCGATGCATCGAGATCCGCTGGCTCCGGCCGGCGGCCTGCGCGATAGGCGAGGCGAGCGCGGATCTGGTCCCAAGGCGGAGTGGCCGAGTCCTCCGGATAGCTCCGCGCCCTCACCTCCACCCAGGACTCGGCGCGCACGGAAAGGGAGGAGTGATCGGACTCGATGCAAAACGGAGATCGAGGCGTTTCCGAATCCGTCCTCGGAGGTTGCACGAACCTCCGGTTTTGGAGTCACGACGACTTGATGGCGCCCGCAAGTCTGCCAGGGCGCTTTGCGGGGGGTGAGGTGGACGATCTGCCGGGACAGTCCCACCGGTTGTTCGTAGTCGTAGCGTGTCTCGTGAACGACCACGTAGCTCTGAGTGGTCATTGCTCACCAATCCCCACCGGCGCCGGGGTCGCGGTGTGGGTGAAGAATTGCCGCCCGAGATCGTCGGATAGCGCGAAGGCGGCGTGCTCGGCCCGACGCAGAAGCGCTTGGAGCTTTGCGCAAGCCACCTCCAGCGCTTCGCCGGACTCCAGCTCGAAGCCCCGGAGATCCGCGGCTTCCAGTGCCTCCGCGACCGGTCGCAAGAACGAGCTCGCTTGTTTGCCCCCGAGCTCGGAAACGATGCGATCGAGCATTGTTGCGAGCTCCTGCAGCTGAAACGCCACCGCGTGAGGATTGGTTTCGTCGAAGACCACCAGATGCACCACGGGGAGCAGCTCGGGCTCACGGCGATACCGCGCGCGGAAGGTGACGATGCTGTTCGCGGCTTCGAGCAGCCATTCCAGCGCCTCGTCGCGATCGTTTGGCGGAAGCCCCACCACGTGAGAGACGACGCCGGCCAGGTGCGCCAGCCGTTCCAGACGGCGGCCGAGCAGCAAGAACTGCCAGCTCTCGTCTCGCGTCATGTCGTCCAACGCGAAGCCAGCGAGCGAGACACACGCGAGCATGATTTCGTCGAGGGACTCGAGAGCGGCAGCGAGCGTTGCGTCGGGCCCCAGCAAGCGCTGTTGGAGGCGGTTGAACACGTGCCAATTGTCGGTGGACATCCGCTCGCGGGCCTGATTGGCGCAGGCGTGCAGACGCAGCACGTTCGCGGCGAGCCCTCCGGGGATCTCGGGATCGATCACCGCCTGAACGAAATCGACGCTTTGATCTTCGGCGAATACCTCGAGTCGGGTGAGCGTAGTGGCGAGAGAGCCGAGTGCGACCTCGTCGTCGGGTGCGGCATCTGCCAGGCGGACGAGCGCGGCGCGGAGCAGCCGCGCGAGGCCTTCACAGCGCTCCGAGTAGCGTCCAATCCAGAACAGGTTTTCGCCCACACGGGACGCGACCTCCACGGTGCTTCGCCGGAGGTCGTTCACCGCGAACCTCGGGCGGCGAAGTGGGATGCGAGGAACCGGGCGGTCGGCGAGCATCCAGGTGTCCTTGCTGGCGCCACCCCATTGCATCGACACCACGTCGCCTTCCTGGCGAGCGACGCGCGTCAAACCTCCGGGCATGACCAGGTACCCCTCGGGGGTTGCCACGGCGAACACGCGGAGCGTCGTGGCGCGCGACAGGAGCCGGCCCTGCTCTGGATCCCACGCTGGTGAGTGAGACAATCGCACCCACTCTTGTGCGACATAAGCGTGAGGTTGTCCCTGCAGACGCTCGAGCCACTCCTTCTTGCCGGCCGCGTCGAGCGTGTGGCCAAACACCGGCTCCATGCGCATCGACGGATAGGTGGGCTTCAGCACCAGCTCGTCCAGATGCGCGACGACGTATTCGAGCGCGGGAGCCTCCCCACACCACCAGGTTGCAATCGACGACAAAGCGAGCTTCTCGCCGAGCAACCGCTCGCTCAGTGCAGGGTAGAAGCCGGAAAATGCTCCCGTTTCGAGCAGCGCGCTGCCGATGGCGTTGGCCACCAAGACGTGACCGGCGCGGACGACCTGCAACAGCCCTGGGATCCCGAGAGCAGAGTCGGCGCGGAGCTCGACGGGATCGCAAAAGTCGTCATCCAGCCGGCGCAAAATCGCGTGCACCCGTCGTAGGCCGCGCAGGGTCTTCAGGTAGACGTGATCCCCGCGAACGATCAGATCCTGGCCTTCGACGAGAGGGAATCCGAGATAGCGCGCCAAAAATGCGTGCTCGAAGTACGTTTCGTTGAATGGGCCTGGAGTGAGGAGCACGACCAGCGGCGCTTCTCCGTTGGTCGGGGCGAGGCCGTACAGGGACTCGCGCAGCGCGCTGAAGAACGGCGCAAGCTGCTCGACGGCGAGCTCACGAAACACGTTCGGGAAGGCGCGCGAGAGTGTCATCCGGTTCTGAAGCGCGTAGCCTGCACCCGAGGGCCCGCGGGTCCGATCGGCGAGGATCCACCAACACCCGTCGGGGGATCGTGCGAGATCCGCCGCGTACACGTGCATGAAGACGCCGCCCGGCAGCGAGAGGCCGTGAGCGGGCCAAATGAAGCTCCGTTGACCGAACACGAGTGCTGGCGGGATCAATCCTTCGGCGAGCAGCGTTTGGGGGCCGTACAGATCGCCGAGCACGGCGTTGAGCAATCGCGCACGCTGGGCGACCGCGGCCGAAATCCGACGCCACTCCTCGCTCGGCAATACGAGCGGCAAGAGGTCGAGCTTCCACGGTCGGCTCGCACCCTTGGGATCGGCGTAGACGTTGTACGTGACGCCATCGGACGCGATCGCGTCGTGCACGAACTCGCTGCGGAGGCGCATCGTTTCGGCGGGAAGCGCCGCGAGGTGGTTCAAGAACGCCTGCCAGTGTGGCCGCGGAGCGTTCGCGGCATCGACCATCTCGTCGTAGCGAGATGCGGGGGGCTGGTAGTGCCCGAGCAAGCTCTGCATCTCGACCATCGTCAAGATCTACGCAAGTCGAGCGTGAATGGAAAGTCCGGGCTCGGCACGGGAGCGGGTGGGTCCAGCGGACCGGGTGTATGTCCGCTGCGAAAAAAGCGAGCGCGGCGCCGACCCTCCGCTTCGAGGGCGTTGACGGGGCGCGTGTCATGGGATCGGCCGCCCGGGTGGGACACGTGGTACTCGCATCCGCCGAGGCTTCGCTTCGTCCAGCCGTCGACGAGATCGAAGGTGAGGGGAGCATGGACCCGGATGTTCGGATGCAGGCAACGGGGCGGTTGCCAGGCTCGAAAGCGCACGCCCGCAACGAGCTCGCCAACCGTTCCCGTTGGGCGGAGCGGGAGGGAGCGACCGTTGACCGCCAGGCGGAAGCGATCCGGCGACATGCCGGTTACCTTCACTTGAAGGCGTTCGAGGGAGGAGTCCACGTAGCGCGCCGTTCCGCCAGCTGCAACGTCTTCGCCCATCACGTGCCAGGGCTCGAGGGCGCTGCGGAGCTCGACCTCGACGCCTTGAGTCACGAAGTCGCCATACTTCGGGAAGCGAAACTCGAAGTGCGGAGCGAACCACGAGCTTTTGATTGGATAGCCGGCCTCCGAAAGCTCGATGAGAACGTCCTCGAAATCTCGCCAGACGAAGAACGGCAGCATGAAGCGATCGTGGAGCTCCGTTCCCCACCGAGTCAGCCGTTCCGGCGCGAAGGGGGTTTTCCAGAATCGCGCCACGAGCGCCCGCAGCAACAATTGCTGCGCCAGGCTCATGCGTGCGTGGGGAGGCATCTCGAGCGCACGAAGCTCGACCAGGCCGAGCCGCCCGGTCGTGCTGTCAGGGGAGAACAACTTGTCGATGCAAAACTCGGAGCGGTGGGTGTTGCCCGTGACATCGACCAGCAGATCGCGAAAGAGTCGGTCGACCAGCCAAGGGGAGATGTAGCCGTGCTTCTTCCCTTCCGTAAGCTTGCGGGTCACCTCGGCAAAGGCGATCTCGATCTCGAAGACCGAGTCGTTGCGCGCCTCGTCGATGCGCGGTGCCTGGGACGTGGGACCGATGAACTGTCCGGAAAACAGATACGAGAGGGATGGGTGCTGGTGAAAGTACGCGATCAGGCTCCGCAAGAGGTCGGGGCGTCGCAAGAACGGCGAGTCGTCGGTGGTGCTGCCGCCCATGACCACGTGATTGCCGCCCCCAGTTCCGGTATGGCGGCCGTCGACGCCAAACTTTTCGGCCGAAAGGCCCGACAAACGGGCCACTTCGTACAGATGGGTCGTGTGGTCGACGAGCTCCGCCCACGACCGAGCCGGGTGGATGTTCACTTCGATCACTCCGGGATCGGGCGTCACGCTCAGATGAATCAAGCGTGGATCCCGCGGCGGGGTGTAGCCCTCGATCAGCACGGGCGCAGAGCATGCCGCGGCGCTCGCTTCGATCGCGCTGACGAGCTCCAGATAGTCCTCGACGCGTTCCAGGGGAGGCATGAAGACGTGGAGCACGCCGTGTCGCGGCTCGGCACACATCGCGGTTCGCGTGAGCCACTTCGCCGACTGGCCCTTTTTTGGGACCGGTTCAGCTTCTCGGGTGGTCGAAGAGTGTTTCCGCCTGAGCTCGTCGACAGTCGGAAGCGGTGTGAGCTCCTGGGGCATGTCGGAGGGTTCGGCTGGTTCCCGATCCTCGGGCGCGATCCAAGGCTTGGACCCCAGGGGCAGACGAAGGCCGAGGGGTGAGTCCCCGGGCACGAGGTAGCAATGCTCGCCCCGAAAGTGCCAGCGACCGGTTCGCCACTCGCGCTCTTTCGTACGCGCTTTGGCGAGGGGCAGCACGTGTCCGACCACTTCCCCGAGGCCGGAGGAGAACAGGCGCAGTAGCCGCTCCCGCTCCAGCGGATCCTCGAGCTTCGCGTCGAGAGGATCGACGTTGATGGGCAAGAGCCGCTCGCGCCAGAGGTAGTAGTAGACGTCTTCGTAGGCGGGAAATACCTGCTCCGGGTCCAGCCCGAGGTGCTTGGCCACGCCCCGCAAGAAGCGTCCGCCGAGCTCCGCATTGGCCCCGCTCGGCTCGTCTTCCTTCGCGAGGAGAGCCGGATCGTTCCAGACGGGCGCTCCGTCGCGTCGCCAGTAGAGATTCAATGCCCAGCGGGGAAGCGGCTCACCCGGATACCATTTTCCCTGCCCAAAATGGGTGAGCCCGCTGGGTGCGTACTGGGTCTTCAGGCGCCAGTACAGATCCGTCGCCAAACGTCTCTTGCTGGGACCGAGCGCCGCGGTATTCCATTCGTCGCCGTCCAGATCGTCGGCCGCCAGGAACGTCGGCTCGCCGCCCATGGTGAGACGCACGTCGCCCGCTTCCAGGTCGCGATCGATCTCTCGCCCCAGCGCCAGGATCTCTTCCCACTCCTCCTCGCTGTACGGCTTGGTGACGCGTGGCACTTCGACGATGCGAGTCACCTTCATCTCGTGCTCGAAGGTCGTCTCGCAACGTTCGACGAGGCCACTCACGGGAGCGGCCATCGCCGGTTCGGCAGTGCACGCCAAGGGCAGGTGGCCTTCCCCCGCGAAGAGCCCGGAGGTCGGGTCGAGGCCGACCCAGCCCGCACCTGGTAGGTAGACCTCGCACCACGCATGCAGGTCGACGAAGTCCGCGAGAGGCCCCGCCGGACCCGTGAGCGGCTTCACGTCTGCCGTCAGCTGGATCAGATATCCGGACACGAACCGAGCCGCGAGGCCCAGGCGCCTCAAGATCTGAACCAGAAGCCAACCGGAGTCGCGGCAAGAACCGGAACGCTTTTCGAGCGTCTCGTCCGGCGACTGCAAACCCGACTCGAGACGAACACGGTACTCGATGTAGTCGCACACTCTTTGATTCGTGCGCACCAAGAAATCGTTGGTCCCGCAGGGCTCACGGGAGATCTCCCGTTCGATGAATTTCTCGACTAGCGGGGAAGACGACAGCGGCTTTCGATACGGCGCGAGCTCTTCGCGATGCGAAGCGTCGTACTCGAACGGCCACTTCTCCGCCTCGGGCTCCAGGAAGAAGTCGAACGGGTTGAGTGCCGCCATCTCGGCCACGAGGTCCACCTCGACCGACATCTCTCGAGTGGGTTCCGGAAACACCAGACGTGCGATGTAGTTCGCCTGCGGATCCTGCTGCCAGTTGATGAAGTGTGGAGTCGGCAGCACCTTCTGCGAATAGCTGAGGATGCGAGTGCGACAGTGGGGGGCGGGCCGGAGCCGGACGCTCTGGGGTCCGAGGGTGACCGGCCGCTCGTAGCGGTAAGTCGTGCGATGATGGAGCGCGACGTGAACGGACATGACAAGCTCACAAGTTACGGCAGTTTGTCCTGCGCGAGTCGACAATCGGACGACCCGACCACCTGGCGAGACTTGTCACCAAAGGGTCGATCCTGGACAATGGGTGGCGGATGAGGTGCGTCATGAATCATCGCTTGGGTATTGGGTTGGTTTCGGTGCTGTTCTTCGTTTCCGGCGCGGGTGCCTGTGGCGGCTCCGACGATTCCTCGACCGGGGGTAAGACCGGATCGGGCGGCGCTTCGGGGGGCGGCAGCGGCGGCACGGGAAACTCTTCCACCGGCGGAGCCTCGGGGAGCGCGACCGGCGGAACCGGAAACTCCGCAACCGGCGGAACGGGAAACTCTGCAACCGGCGGAACCGCGGGGACATCTACGGGTGGAACGGCGGGTTCCTCAGCCGGTGGCGCTGCGGGCGGTGGTGGATCGAGCGGAACCTGTCCTCCGAATCAGCCGCAGAACTTCTCGCAATGCCAGGATCTCGGACTGAGCTGCACGTTCAATAACGAGCAGTGCATGTGCTGGACTGGTGGCGGCGGCGGCGGATTGAGCTGGCGCTGCAACATGTGCCCTGCAACCGAGCCGACCGGAGCTTGTACATCAGGCGGTGGCGGTGGGGCGCGGTGCGTCTACGGCGCCAATCAATGTGCCTGCTCCAACGGCAACTGGTCCTGCGGATCGTGTCCTGGGACCGACCCGGGCGACAACACCGCTTGCACCACGACGGGTCTCCGCTGTGCGTACGGCACGTCGGCATGTACCTGCGGCGGCGGCAACTGGAATTGCAGCACGGTCACCAGCGGAGGCGGTTGCCCAACGCAAGAGCCCCAGCCAGGCGCAAACTGCAACCTGGGCCCCGGCCAGCAGTGCGACTACGGCAACACCACGTGCTTCTGCCTTCAGGGACAGTTCTTCTGTAACTGAGCGCCGGCGCATTTCGAGGAGGCCTTTCGTGGCCTGGTCCTCTACATTCGCTCGCGAGCGACGCGGATGAGAGTCTTCCATTGCGACCACTGCGGCCAGCTTCTGTTCTTCGAGAACGTGAGCTGTGTCCGCTGTGGTCGCGCGCTCGCCTATGTCCCCGAGCTTCGGACCGTTACCTCCCTCGATCGGGTCTCGGACGCACGCTGGTCCTCACCGCTGTGCACCCCGGAGCTCGCCCTCTGCCAGAATTACTCTGGCCACAATGTGTGCAACTGGGCACTTCCCGCCGACGACGAAAATGCGCTCTGCCGCGCATGCCGCCTCACGCGGACCATCCCGAACCTGTCACGCCCGGGCAACGATCGGCTCTGGTACAAGCTGGAGGTTGCGAAGCGCCGCCTGGTCTACACCCTCGATCAGCTCGGCCTCCCACTCCGCAGCAAGACGGAGGATCCAGCAACGGGTCTCGCGTTCGATTTCCTCGAACCGGATCCGACCGCTCCCCTACTTCTGACGGGTCACGCCAGCGGCGTCATCACCGTCAACGTAGCCGAAGCCGACGACACCGAGCGTGTGAGACGCCGCACGGAGCTCCAGGAGCCTTACCGCACGTTGCTTGGCCACTTCCGCCACGAGGTCGGCCACTACTACTGGGAGCGTCTGATCGGCGCTTCGGATCGACTCGACGCATTCCGGGCTCTCTTCGGCGACGAGCGCGCCGACTACAACGCCGCTGTTCAGCGTCACTACGCCCAGGGCCCGCCCGTCGGTTGGCAAGACGCTCACGTGAGCGCGTACGCGACGATGCATCCGTGGGAAGACTGGGCAGAGACCTGGGCTCACTACCTGCACATGATCGATACCCTCGAGACCGCGGCCGAGTGTGGGATCTCCATCGAACCGGTCCGACCCGACGAACCCACATTGAAAGAGGTTCCCAACCCCGCGACCGGACCCGGTGTTTCCTTCGATCACATGCTGGAGAGCTGGGGCCCGATCACCTACGTGCTCAACAATCTCAATCGCGGCCTCGGCAACGACGACGCGTACCCGTTCGTGCTCTCCACGCGCTCCCAGGAAAAACTCCGCATGGTCCACGAAACGGTGCAGGCGCGCTCCGATCCGAGCTTTCCGGGACGGCTTGCGTTGCGCTGATGGAGCCCCAGGCGAGCTCCGACCTCACGGAGACTTCGACCCTGCCGCTGGATGCCGCTCTCGGATCCTCGACAGCGCCTTCTCCAGCTTCTCATCCTCGCGAAAGCAGCAGGCGCCTTTGCGCACGATACAGTTCGGAGGGTGAAGTTTCTCGAGCTCGCGGAGCGTTCGCAGGTCGCCTTCCTCGGCTGCGCGGTCGAGTTGCTGGACTTTCCGTGAGCAATTCATACGCCGGAGATCCAGGGTGACGAGGAGTGCGGGCGACGCGCGGTCGGCGCGCGCTTGTTGATACAGCACGGGTCCCGATCGCTGGGCCACGCGCGAGGCGGGGGCTTCTTCGAGCACCCGAAACAGAATGTCGAGACCGGCAGCACCGGCACGATACGAGAGCTCTTCGAATACCTTGTCGACCTCCTCGCCTTGGGTTTCTGCCCGGGCGAGGATCGCCGCGGTTTTGGCCTGGACCGTTTCGTCGTCGAGGGACTTCTTGTCGGACTCGAACATTCGAAGCCACGCCGATAGTGCCTCGGGCGGCGGACGATCGGCCAGCGCGAGGAATTTCGTGCGTGCGTCGGGGGGAGCGGGGGGAGCGGACCGCGTTGGTGCGGGTGGGGATGCAGAAACGGGGATCGGTGCGGAAGCCGGAATGGGTGCCGGCGCGGATGCCGACGGGGACGCCGAGGGAGCAGCATCGGAGCTCAGCAGCGCTCGGAGCGTGATGACAATCAGAACGAGAGCCAGCACGATCGCGGCGATGCCCACTGCCATGGCCTGGCGGCGCTCGAGCCGGATGCGCGATGCGAAGCGATCGAGCCAGTCTTCGCCGATCATCGACCGGCGAGTGGCCCGGGAAAGCTGTTCCACTGCCAGAATCGGCGAGCTCGCTTGAGTGAGGCCTCCCGGGGGCGGCCGATTCGATTCGCGTCTCCGGAGAAAGCTCTGGATCCCGCGCATTGCGCCATCGATGGCCGCCGCGACGGAAGCGGCGTCCTGATAGCGCTCCTCGGGAGCTTTTGCGAGGAGGCGCATCACGACCCATTCGAGGTCCGGTGGCGCGTCGCACTCGGGGTAGCGCTCTCGAAGCGGAGGCGGTGGTTGGTTTCGTTGAAGGTCGAACAGTTCCGCCGCCGGCAGATCGACGTCGAACGGATGCTTCCCGGCGAGCATTTCGTAAAAGATCACTCCCAGGGCATACAGATCGGAACGTTCGTCGACGTTCTGCATCCCCAAGAACGCGTCGGGTGCCATGTACGACACACTGCCGAAGACCACACCGGCCTGGGAGGCCTCCCAACCCGGACCCTCGTCACCTTCCGGAACGTGGGGAAGCTCCTCGATTGGCACGCGCGCAAAACCGAAATCGATGAGCTTCACGAAGTCCTCGGAGCCCTCGACGATCATGATGTTCATCGGTTTCAGATCGCGGTGGACGATCTTGTGGCGGTGTGCAGCCCCGAGAGCTTCCGCGATCTGACGGGCGATGTACGCCGCGCGGTCGGCGCTCATCGGTCCGCGCTCCATCACCTCCCGCAGCGTCTCGCCCGGCACGTATTCTTGAACCAGAAAATACGACTCGCCGTCGAACTTCCCGAGGTCGCTGGCTACGGCGACATTCGGGTGCGAGATGTGCGCGCCGGCCACCGCCTCGCGTTCGAAGCGTTCGACGAGCTCGGGAAAGTTTTCGATTTCCGGATGCAGGATCTTGATCGCGACCTGCTTGTGCATGTGCAGATGCACTCCCCGGTACACCGACCCGAACGACCCGCTCGCGATCAGGGCATCGATGCGATAGCGATCCGATAGGATCCGCCCGATCATGTCCGGACGGTCTTTCATTTTCGACAGCGTTGCTCGAGGTTCCGAGTCTGGATGGCTCCGAATTCTAACGAGCGTGGGGGTGGATTGGAAAGAATGGGGGAAAGCGCCGAGTGTCGGCTGGCCCAAGCGGGATCCAGCGCCGAAAGACACGGGATCCGGGGCCTCGCTACTCCACGTGGCGCGGCAGGCCCGGCTCGCCGAACGCGCACTCGAGCGTGTGCCGATCCCAGCCCCCCGCGTCGGCCGCCGCCTCGTAGGTGCTCTGCAGGAACGCCAGCAAGACCTCGTCGGGCTGCTTGGCGGTGCGCACGGCATCGTAGGGCAGGACGAACTCGCCGAGCTTTGCGTGAAAGAATGCGGCATCGGGGTTCACCTTCGCGGCAGCAAAGCCGGGTGGTGACGGATAGGCATAGGAGTAGAAGGCGGCATGGTCGACGCCATTCCCGCCCGGCCAGAACCCTGCGCTCGACACCTCGTGGGAGTACGCTTCGCGGGTGACCGCATCCGGTAGGTGCGGAATGCCGCCCGGATGAAGCGGAGCGCGCCGCCCCGAGAAGCGCGTGACCGCGAGATTGAAGCTGCCCCAGAACAAGTGAACCGGGCTCACCTTGCCGAGGAAGCCAGTTCGAAAGCGTGAAAATACGCGGTGGACCTCGAGGGTGGCTCGCCAGAAGCGCTGTGCGGCGTCGGGATCGTACTCGCGGGGAGCGTGGTCTTCGGCGAACGGCACGCACTCGGGCCTCTCGTTCGGGGCACCATGGATCCGGATATCCATTCCGAGCTCGCGGAGTGCACCGAGCACGCTCGAATGAAAATTGGCGATGGTTCCAGCGACGAGCGGGATCCGACGCTCGGCTCCCTGGGACGACTGGACCCGGAGCTCCTGGGAAAGGAAGTCGAGCTCCATCTCGAAGGAGCCGGCAGCGTGAGGAACGAGGGAAGTCGAGAAGCCTCGCGGAGTGACATACAGGGTCGCGTGCCACGAGTGGTTGAGCCATGGCGTGCATGCGAAGCGGACCTTGCCGACGACTTGAGTCCAAAGCTCGAGGGTTTCAGCGGTGGGCTGCCAGGCTGCGTACGGGATGTCGGGCCAGGAGGAGCTCATGGGCAGGGGAGGCTACCGGACTCTGGATGCTCGTGGCGCCGGATTTCGAGAGTCCTTTTCAGCTCGCGCCGTCAACGACGTAGAGCGAGCACCCCGCATGGTAGCCCCAGGGGTGAAGCTCGCCGCCCGGCGGGTGGTAGTGCTGCTCGATGCGTCCGATGTACTGCTCCCGCGAGCGCTCTGCCCGCGCTCGAGCTGCCAACCCCGAGCGCCAACCATTCCTTGGCAGCCCCCTCGGTCCGATCCCCAATAAACGGCCTCGGATGATGCGTTGCGCCCTGGCGTACGGCTTGCACCTCGCGCGTGTATGAAGCTCTTCCGCATCGGTCTCGCGCTCACGTTGTGCACGCTTCCCGTCCTGGCTCTGGCCGGTTGCGGTGACGACCAGGGTCAGAGCGCCGGTGCTGGCTACGACGTCGTCGGTTCGACCGGCGAGGAGCTCACCCAGAAGTGCGGCGTCAACAAGTACGACGGCCCCCAGGGCGCCGACGTGTCGAGTTGGCAAGGAAACTTCAACTGGACGACCGCGGGTGTGACTTACGGCTATGCACGGATCAGCGACGGGACCGGATACGTCGACGCGCAGTTCGATTCCAACTGGAAGAAGATGAAGGCCGCGGGGATCCTGCGCGGAGCGTACCAGTACTTCGAGCCCGGCCAGAACGCGACCACACAAGCCAACATGATGGTGTCGAAGGTCGGCAAGCTCGGGTCGGGAGACATGCCTTGCATGATCGATGTCGAAGCGACCGGTGGGCAGTCAGCGGCGACCATTGCGTCCAAGGTGAAGACCTGGCTGAAGATCGTGGAGACCGGAACCGGGAAGAAGCCGATCATCTATACCGGCGCGTATTTCTGGCAGGACAACGTGAAGGACACCTCGTTCGGTGGGTATCCGCTCTGGATCGCAGCGTATGGTCCGGCCTGTCCGTCTCTGCCCGCGGGCTGGAGCAATTGGAAGTTCTGGCAGTACTGCAACGGCGAGACCAAGTACTGCAGCAACGGCAAGGGGTTCGATCGTGACGTGTTCAACGGAACGAAAGCAGAGCTTCAAGCATTCGCCGGCGGAACGACGGCGCCCTATTACGGCGCCGAGTACGTCGAGCAGTCGTTTCCCCTCGCGGTGACCGCACTCACGATGAAAGCCGGGGCAACCGTATCCGGGTACATCACCCTGAAGAACGTCGGCACCAAGGCGTGGGACTCGAAGACTCGACTCGGAACGACCGAGCCTCGCGATCGGACGAGCAAGTTTGCGGATTCGAGTTGGATCGCTCCCAATCGACCGGCAGGCGTGAGCGGAACCGTTGCGCCGGGAGCCAAGTACAAGTTCGCGTTCAAGCTCCACGCGCCCGCCAAGACCGGCACGTACCACGAGTATTTCGGGGTGTTGGAAGAAGGCGTTCACTGGTTCAGCGACGCGGGGCAGGGTGGCCCGCCCGACAATCAGCTTCAGGTGCAGATCAAAGTCGTCCCGGGGGATCCCACCGGGAGCGGTGGATTGGCCGGGGAGGCGGGAGCCGCGGGAGACGCGGGAGCCGCGGGAGACGCAGGAGCAGCAGGATTCGAAAACACGGCAGGCGCAGCCGGCGAGGAGAACGCTGCGGGAGGCACCGGCTCGGGCGGCACCGGCGGCGCCGATCAAAGCGAAGTCACCACGAACAGCAGCGACGCAGACGGTGGCTGTGCGATTCGCTCGGGCGACACGGATGCCGGCGGGATTGCGGTTTGGCTCATCGCGCTCGGCCTCGTGATCGGGCGGCGTCGGCGGGCAGTCCGGGGCTCCTGATCCGCAAAAAGGCCCGGCAACCGCCGTGATGTGGGCGGGAGCGCTTGCGAGCAGCGATTTCTGGTTTAGAAATTGCCCCCATGAAACACGACCGTCGTTTGATGCTGGCCCTCCTCGTCGTATCCGCGCTGGGCGTCGCGGGGTGCTCTCGCTCGTCGAAGTCCGGCGCGGCTTTGAAGGAGCTCTCGGTGGACGAGGTCGCGGCCCGCATTGCCAAGAACGATGGCAAGACCTTCGTGTACGACAACAACCCGAAGGACCGGTATCAGGAAAGCCACGTCCCTGGAGCCCACTGGCTCGACTTCAAGGCCGTCGATGCCAGCGAACTGCCGACCGATCGATCCGCCACGCTGATATTTTATTGCGCCAACGAGCTTTGACACGCTTGTCACACCGCCGCGGTCGCGGCGGAAGAGCTCGGCTACGCGAACGTGTACATCATGCCCGCCGGTATTCGAGGCTGGGAGAAGTCCGGCAAGCAAGTCGAGCGAGGCTAGTCGGTCGAGCGCCCTGACACCTGTCAGCGTGTCAGGCCATCGAAAGCCTTCGGATTTCTGGCGCGGCGAGCGTCAGCTCGGGCGACTTCGAGCATCGAATCCCCCGCGATTCGATGCTTTGCCCTTGGCTCAGGGATTGCTCTCACCTCCCGTCGATGCGCCCGCTCGCCTTGTGTTTCCTCTCGCTCGCTCTGACGAGCTGTGTCGCTGACGTGGTCGACAATCGCGCGCCGGACGAAGGACCGAGCGCCAGCATTCAGGAGGCAGCAAACCTCCGCTGTCTGCCGAATAGCTGCTCGTTCAACTGCGAGTTCTCGTCGAGTGTGGGAAACCGCTGGCCGAACAGGACCAAGAAATACCACGTCTCGGACAAGAGCTACGTGCGCTACCTATGGCGTGCGACGGAGCCGAAGCGCGATGGGAGCGGGCAGGTCGTGGGCGGAGCTCCGCTCCGGGACGGCCTGGGTACGGTACGCGGATATCTCGTGCCTCCGGGTAGCCCGCCGAGCCAGCTTCGATATTGCGACGACTTTCACGCCGTGAGTTGCAAGAAACTCAAAGGGAAAGCCCTCGACCAGTGCCGCGACTGTCGCGCCTACGCGCATCACTTTGCCGGTCGCACTTGGGCGATGATCAACACGGGGCTCGAGAAGAAGCTCGGCGGCGAGTCCCATGTTTACGTGTTCAATGCGCGAATCAGTGCGGCAAACTATCCGCTTTCGGCGATGGTCTCGCTGCCCAAGGAGCTGGAGAAGCCGCCCGGTACGCTCTACGCAGCCAGTGGCTGGGTGCCGGAGTCGGCGTTTCATCGCTATGGCCAGACAGCTCACCTCAACGCCATGCCGGTGGTGAAGAACCCGCCCGCCGCACACAAGCACCTGGGGCTCTATCGCATCGTCGGCGGGGACTGGTCGGACTTCAGTGCGCCGTGTGAAAAGCACCCGAGCGAGCTTTGCACGCTCAAGGTGGTGAAGGGGGACCGGCTGCACACCAAGCCCAAGTGTACGGAAGGCCGATTCTTGGCCTTTCGCGGCAGCGGCGGTCCGAACGCGCTCCATTACCTCGGCCGGCCCGGCGGCGTCGTGAACCTGCTCTACCAGACGCCAGGAGTCGGGGGAGCAGCCGTGGACACCTTTCCGATCGGCACGTACTTCCGCCGTGCAGCGCTGCCCAAAGGCTGCGGAGGTCAGCACCGGAGCACCACGCTCTACGAGGCGGCCGATGACCTGCCGGAAGCCAAAGCCTGGGCGGACAAGAAACGACCGGGTGGATACTGTGGGCCGCCGGAGTCCAAGAAGACCCTGGACTTTTTTTACGGCTACGTCTTCGACGGGGCTCATCGGCGCTACGGATGGATCGCTCGTGCGGCGCTCGCCCCGGTGAGCGGCGCCGATCACTGTGGTTGCGAAGTTCGTTGCCAGTCGGATGGGCCGACCTGGACGGATCTCGAGATCAACGGCAAGGCGGAGTTGGTCGGTGATGCGTGCCAAGCGTACGCAAAGGAGCGCTGTGCCATGTCCGGCAAGGGAGGATACGTGAGCCATGCGTACATACCGTGTCCGTGAAGCGTTCTTCGTCGCGCTGCTCTTCGCGGCGATGGCATGCAACGACAAAGGAGGGAGTGCGGGTCCGCCGCAGGTCGACCTCGATCCGAACGCCGGGGCCAATGTCGACGGTGAGGAAGTCCTGGGTGAGCCCGGGACCTGCCAGAAGCTCTGCTGCTCGGATGCAGATTGTCCGAACGGCGCCAGTTGCGAGGCCGTAGACGACGCCCAGGGCACTCTCGGCGTCTGCACGAGCGCCGGAAGCGAGTGGCCGGGAGCGGCGGGGGCGCCGGGAAACTCAGGCACTCCTGGCTCGCCCGGAGAGCTGTCCTCGAGTTGCTGGAGCGATCCCGATCTCGAATGCAATCCGCTGACCAACGCCGGTTGCGAGACCGGTGACGCCTGCGACGTCATCGATGACGATCCGGAGTTTCCGCTGGTGGTCGGTTGCGCCGGTGGCGATACGATCCAGGGTCCCGGCGAGACGTGCGACGCGTCGTGGGGACCGTGGTGCGTCCCTGGTTACCACTGCGTTCGCAACTGACTTCATTTGTAGCAGTGACGCTTGGGCACGCGGACCCCGTCGCGATCGAGCGTGTACGGGGGATTGCAATCGCTCGCCCTGTTGGGTGGCTTGGCCGCGGGCTTCTTGCCGCTCGGCTCGGGCACGCTGCTCGATTCAGGAAGCGCGGGCTCGGGATCCATCGGTGGTGGCGGCGGCGTGGGCAGCGTGGTTGTGACGCTCGAAGACGACTTTGGGGGCGGGCTCGGGGCTTCGGCGGCGCGGGACCGCTGGACGAGCGCTACGGTCATGAACACGAAGCCGATGAGCAACGCGGCGGAGATCCCGATCAATGCTGCAACGGTCGCTCTCGAGCCCGGCTTGGACGCTAGAGCGACCGGTTCTCGGCTCACGGGCTCAGCGGGCACGGATGGGCGCGAGGCCGCCTCGGTGGAGATGGCCGTAGGAGCCGCATCGTCATAGCTCGTCACCTCGCGGACCTTGGCGGCACGAGTGTGGAGGGCGTCTCGCGCCACACTATCCACCCACTCGGCGATTTCGCGGCGACCCGCCATGGGTCCGATCTGCGCCAGCTCGGTTGCCATGTCCCGTGCGGTGGCCGGGCGCGCGCCAGGATCGAGTGAAAGCGCTTTCATCACAGCGGCGTCCACTTCCGACGGGATCCCTTCCGCGAACGCGCTGGGCGGTTGCAAGGCTCCTCGCGACACCAGCGCGAACGTGTTGGCTTCACTCGTGCCCTCGAACAGAGGGCGGCCTGCGAGCATCTCCCAGAGCACGACACCGACGGAGTAGACGTCCGTCCGTCGATCGACACCTTTGCCACTGAGCTGCTCGGGGGCCATGTATTTCAGCTTGCCCTTGAGCTGCCCCTCGCGCGTGCTCTGCACGCGTTCGAGCGCCCACGCGATCCCGAAGTCGAGAACCCGCGCAAGACCATCGCTCCCGACGATCACGTTTTGCGGCGAAACATCACGATGCACGATGCCCAGAGCCTGACCCGCATCGCTCTTTGCTTCGTGGGCGCCGTGTAGTCCCTCGAGCACGTCGACCGCGAGGGCGACGGCGATGGCAGGAGTGGGGCGGGAGGCGGCGACGAGACGTGCCAGGGATTCACCCGGAACGTAGTCCATCACCAGGAACAGCTCTTCCGGCAGGGCCACGACGTCGAATACCGGGACGACGTTGGGGTGCGCGATGCGCGCCGCGAGCTTCGCTTCGTCCATGAACATTGCAACGAACTCGCGTTCGGTCGCCAGATGGGGATGCAATCGCTTGATGGCGACGGCACGGGAAAATCCCACCGGGCCTTCGAGACGCCCCAGATGCACCCGTGCCATGCCACCCGAAGCGATCACGTCGAACAGGAGATAGCGTCCCAGACGCTCGGGCGCGCGGGCCATTTTCGCCCCGAGCTTAGCGCGATCGATATCGCGACGGGTCGATTCCGAGCCGCTCGAGCGCGAGATAAAGCCACGGCCGACTCACACCGAGGTCGCGGGCGACCTGTGCGACGTTGCCTTTACGCAGCGTGAGAGCCGTCTCGATGCGCACTTGGAGTGCGGCGTCATCGCCGGAGGCGACGGGAGCCGCCGTCTCGGTCGACGCACCGCGGACCGCGTCGGGAAGGTGCTCGCGAAGGACCATCGGCGCGCCTCGAGAGCGAGCGAGGGCCGACGCGGTCTCGACGGCGTTCTTGAGCTCCCGGACGTTGCCGGGATAGTCGAAGAGCACCAGCTGCTCCATCGCCTCGACACTGAAGATGGGATCGGCCGGCGAGGAGAAGTGCCGAACCAGAATCGGAATGTCTTCCGGGCGCTCTCGGAGTGGCGGTAACCGAACCCGCCAGACTCCGAGGCGGTGCAGTAAATCGGAGCGAAATAGCCCTCGTGCAACAGCGGCGTCGAGGTCGACGTTGGTTGCGGCGACGAATCGCACGTCGATGGGGATCGAGCGATCCTCGCCCAGGGGACGCACCTCGCCGCTTTCGAGCACTCGCAGCAGCTTGGCCTGGAGCTCGAGGGGCAGGTCCCCGATTTCGTCGAGCAGAAGCGTGCCCTGATCGGCGCTTCGCACCAGCCCCTGACGTGCTCGATCCGAACCGCTGAACGCTCCGCGCGCATGACCGAAGAGCTCCGCCTCGATGAGCTCGGCCGGCAAGGCGCTGGTATTGACGGGGAGAAATGGCCCGCTGCGACCACTCTCTCGGTGCAAGAGCTCCGCGACGCGCTCTTTTCCGGTCCCCGTTTCGCCGAGCAAGAGCACCGGTTGGGACAGCGCTGCCACCGTGGTCAGTGTGCGCCGAAGCTCCGCGATCCCGGCGCCGCCAACCAGTGGGGCTCCAAGCTCTTCGGACGGTTCGAAGCGCCGCACGTCATCGACGACCAGAAGCAAGCTTTTGCCGCAACGGATCGTGCCTCCTGCAGGGACCCGAACGGTCTTGTCTCCCATCCGCTGACCGGACACGTAGGTCCCATTGCGGCTGCCCAGAATCGGTGAGCGCGACCAAGCCGTTGACGACGCCGAGCTCGGCGTGCTCGCGCGAGGTCTGGGTGTCATCCAGCCGGAGCTCGACATCGTCACCGCGGCCCATCCGAAAGCGTCCGCTTGGACGAAACGCGCGCTGCCCCGAGAACGTGTGCTCGGTGTAGAGCCAGACGACGCCCGGCACGCCGGGACCAGGTCGCTCTTCGTCCGGGGTCTGTCGCGTCTCGGTAACGTCGCTCACGAGGTCCATCTCCATGCTAGCGCGGACTGACAGCGTGTCAGGGCGTCAACTGTCGAAAACTGCCCATGATTTCCCCCCCCAGTGCTGTTCGCCGACATTCGCGGTGGTCGAGATACGCGCGGATTTCGCGGTCCTTGGTTGGCGCGACGGTTGCAAACCGATGGGCATGAATACGTGGAAGCTCCTGTCCCGTGCCTCGCTCCTGGGTGTCATGTCGATCGGCTTCGCGGGCTGCATTGGCGAAATCGGTGGCGAGCCGGATTCCATGGACAGCACCGAGGAGCTCACCAGCGAGTGTTCCCAGTCGGTCTACAATTGCAAGCTCCCTGCCAAAACGATCGACCGCAACCGGATCTACAACTACGCCACGAAGAGCTACGACTGGCCCATCGCCGCGGGAGCGCACCTCCGGGACGGCCTCGGCGCTTCGCGTGGAACGGTTGCGGGCTCCAGCGTTCGCATCAACTACGGCGCGCGAAAGACCCTCGACGGCCAAGCTCACGTGTATGCGTTCGCCAGCAAGCTGACGAGCGGGGTCACCGCCTCGGGTTGGGTCCGCGAGCTCGCGCTGAAGCACGGTCCGATCGAGCGAATGCCGACCGTGAAGGGCAAGAGTCCGGGTCATGGAGACTATCAAGCGACCTGGACCGTGACCGGCGGCAACCCGAGCGAGTTTTCGGGGCTCAAGGTCACCAAGGGCTTTTCGGGCTCGGGTCGGAACGCGACCGACTACCTGAAGCGTCCCGGCAACGTCGTGAATCTGCTCTACAACCTTCCGGGAATGGGTGGGGTTTCCATCGACACGTTTCCCCTGGGCGTGAAGTTCAAGCGCTCGAAGAACGTTTCCCAGCTCGACGTGCCGCTGTATCACCCCGGCGGCTCGCAGGTGATTCGCGTGATGAAGTTCATCTACGGCCACATCGGTGGCCGCTACGGCTGGATCGCGCGGGACGCTTTGCTCATGGATCCGGCACCGGCGAGCTCGCCGACTCCGGATCCCGGACCGGATCCCAATTCCGGTTCTGGCAGCGCGCCCACGGGCCAATGCTACGTGCGCTGTTGCGACACGACACTCCACGAGGTCGACACGAGCGACGCCCCGAGCTGTCACGAAGCGTCACAGGTCGTCTGCAGCGATCGGGGTTACGTCAAGCGATCGGAGTTCAACGGCGCGGAGGTCTACGAACGACCCAAGTTTTGCTACACAAAGTGCAAGAACCGCACGAAGTACCATCGCGTGGACGGCGTGACCGAAGATTGCACCGCCCATGCCAAAGCCTACTGCGCAGTCGGTGATCGCGGTGCGTTCGAGGACGCGCTGTGGAGTCAGTGCGATCCGTGAGCTCCAAAAGGCCGCCGGCTGATGGAAGAAGAGTGCTAAACTCTCGATCCTAGCTCCATGCGGTGGCGACGAAACATCGTTCTGCTGTCGGCGGCAACGTTCGGTGCGTGCACATCCGGAGGAGACTACGCGAGCGAACCGGAGCCGACGAAGGACGCCGGTCAGCTCGATGGGAAGAGCGACGTGCAAGGTTCCGGGGGTACGGGTTGGCCCGGAACGGGAGGGGTTTCGGAGGACGGAGCGTCCAGCGCGGGTGCACCGGCGGTGTGCCCCAATGGTGCTTGCGAGGCGCCCGGCGAGACGTGTGCGACGTGCTCCGAGGACTGCGGGCCGTGCTGCGGAAACAGCGCCTGCGACAATGGCGAAAGTTGTGCGACGTGCCCCCAGGATTGTGGTGCCTGTTGCGGCAACGCGGTTTGCGACAACGGCGAAACCTGTGCGACCTGCCCCGGTGATTGCGGAGCGTGCTGCGGCAACGCGCTGTGCGACAACGGCGAGAGTTGTGACACCTGCCCGGGCGACTGCGGGTGTGGGCAGTGCTACGCGCGGTGCTGCTCCAACAATGCCCTGTACGGCCCGAAATGGACGCAGGACGGCGAGGCTTGCAAGGAGTGGGGAACCTGGGCGACTCAGTGCGGCAGCATCAACAACCTGGTTCGGGTCAGTCTCAACGGAGGCTTGTACTGGGAACAGCCCAATCGCTGCTGGGTCTTGTGCAAGAACTACACGGTCTACCACCTGATGGCGGGCGTCACTTCCGGGTGCGCGGCCGCTGGCCAGGCGGACTGCCAGAGTCACGGCGGATTCGTCGACGCAGCTTGGCAGTATTGTGATCCGACTTGATCAGAACGTGCCGCTCACGCTCGTCATCGCGCCGCCGCGATGCAGCCCAGCGCCGACCGTCACGCGCCGTTCGGTGGTAGTCGGTGCCGCGGAACGTTCCCGGAAATACAGATAGCCAGCGCTGCCGAGGGCGACCAATCCCACGCCGAGGGAAATGTTCGCGATGAGATACGAGCGGTCCATCTCGTCCGCTTCGTCCTTCGGACAACTCGGCTTGCACCCCCGGTCGTCGAGGTCGTGCTGGATCGAGCGCCCGTGCAGCCCGAAGTAAGTGAACATGCCCAGTCCCACCACGCCCACGCCACCGAGGACGTAGGGCAGAACCGATCGCGCCGGCCGCGTCCCAGGTTCGCCGCTCTCATCGACCTTCGTAGATCCCAGAGTGACGCTGACCAGACGACCTTTCTCCCGTTGGCGAATCAGCCAGGTCTTCTCGGCGCCGGGACCCGAAGCCGGCTCGAATCGAATGCGATGGCTCCCGGGATCGATCTCGAGGGGCTTTCCGTCGAGCTTCTGCGTGACCAGATTGCCATCGACCAGCACGCGCGCATCGACAACGTCTCGCCCATCCGGCGTCTTGGCGCCGAGCACGATCGAGGGCATGTCGGCTTCCACCTCGCTGGTCCAGCGGGTGCAATCGCGTCGGATCTGTGCCGGACAATGCTCGTTCGCACAGGTGAGAAACTCTCGCCGGGCATCGAGGAGCTGGGACGCCTTGTGTGAGCGCTGGCCCCGTTCGTATGCTTCGAAGCACTGATTGCGCGTCGGCGCTTCACCGGCTGCCCGCGCGGGTAACGCGAGTGCCAGCGGAACGGCAAGGACGCCGAGCCAGCCTGTTCCGGACGGTCGCACTCGCTCCGAGCGATACCACGAATCGAAGCAGGCAGGATTCTCGGCGTGGGCGAGCCCTACGAAAGCTCAGCGTGAGAACGCTGCTTCGACTTCTTGGAAGACACGGCGGGAGGTAGCCAGGCCGAGCTCGGCAATCGCTTGCCGGAGCTGGGTTTCTGCGCCGCTCCCGGTCGGGCGTCGGCCGCGTCGTCCTCCCACTGGCTTTCCATTTCGAGCCTTGGCCTTGTCCGAGCTTCGGATCACGTACACGTACCGATCCGAGAGCTTGATGCCCTTCTTGGCAGCGGCGGCGACGACATCCTTGGCGGGTGCGTTTCCCATCGAGCGGACGAATTCCGACTTGTTCACTTTGCTACTTTTTCGGGGGGGCATCGTGCATCGCTACCAACGGTTTCGCTGGTGCGTCAATAGCCGATCAGCGCACGCGACGACGAGTCCCTGAACGGCCGGAGGGGTGAGTCGGTAGGTCCGGGCCACCCACTGCTTTGGCGAGCGCAGTCTGCTCGGAGCTTTTGGGCAAGAGCTCTCGAATCGTGACCATCAGTGCTTCGACGCCGTAGCTCTTATCCACGAAGAATCCCAGGGTCCGCGCTTCTCTCGCGAACGTGCCGTTCGGCGTTGCGCTGAAGAAGACGACTTCCTTCACGCGGCCTTCGTCGAGAAGGCGGCGCGCAACGTCGACGCCGTTGCCGTCGGGTAGGTCGATGTCCAGGATCGCGAGGTCGAATTCACCTTCGATTTCCAAAGCGCTCCGGACGGTCGCGGCGTGCATCGAGTCGAGTCCCATGCGGCGGAGGCCAATCTGAATGACCTTGGCGAGTGCCAGGTAATCCTCCAAGACTAGGATCCGCGCGACCAAGACTCCTCCATTGTAAGGTGGCGACCTCGGACGCGCCACCTGACAGCGGAGAGCTCACTTTCCGTCGGGCCCGACCCACTTCTCGGAGCACTGCAGCTTGGCGGCCTCGGCGGTCGTGAACTTGGTTCCGGAATAAAACCACTTGTTGATCCCCGAGCTCATCATGCACCCGCCCAGGGAGCTCGGCCGGTCACATCCCGTGAGGGTCCACTTGCCGGCGAAGTCCCGACACACCTTTTCGCCCGATGCGAGCTGATCCTTTGGATACTCGAAGCAGAACTCTTTGTCGGGATCCGAGCGGGCGTCACAGCTCCCTGCCGGCTTGTCGCCCCCGAGCTTGCAAGCGAACAAGGTGACGAGGAGCACGACGAGAAGCCCACGAGGGATTTTCATGGGCGGACGGTAAGCATCGCGTCGGGGCGGCGACAAGGGGGGGATCGGGCTCCCGCGGTCGCTGATTTAACCCGCCTTAACTGTCGGACGAGGCTCGCCGGACGCATCCCTTT
Source organism: uncultured delta proteobacterium (assembly GCA_963781505.1). Classification (GTDB taxonomy): domain Bacteria; phylum Myxococcota_A; class Polyangia; order Polyangiales; family Polyangiaceae; genus JADJKB01. Next base: position 82,710 of record CAWAHB010000033.1, read on the forward strand.
GTGCGGGAGGTTCTCGAATGCGCATTACCCGGCAGACCTTTTTGAAAAACAGCATCCTGACCTTGGGCGCCCTCTGGGCCTACGGCGCCACAGGATGCAGCGGAAGCGACAGCAACGCCTATGACGAGCCTGGCTCTGGAGGCTCCAGCGGATCGACCGGCGCGGGGAGCGGGACCTGCGCGGCCAGCATCGATGCCAATCACGGCCACAGTCTCGTCGTCACCCCAGACGATGTGACCCAGGCCGCGGACAAGACCTACGACATCCAAGGTAGCGCGGTCCACACCCACTCGGTCACGATCACGGCGGCCGACTTCGCGAACCTCGCGCAAGGTCAGAGCCTCGTCGTTACATCGACCGAAACGAGCCTGCACTCCCACACCATCACGGTCAGTTGCGCCTGAAGGAGTCGATGATGAAGCATTACAAAATGGGAACGTTTGCGATCGCGACGATTGGACTGGCTGTGGTCACCGGATTCGTCGGTTGCGGAAGCGATTCGGAAGGCGGCGGCAAGAAGGGCGGTGATGGCGGAACCGGAGCCACCGGTACTGGAGGCGCTGGTGGATCGGCCGGAGCGGCCACGGGCGGTGCCGGCGGCGGTGGCGGAACGGCCGCCACGCTGAAGGGCGCATCGCGCTCCAGCACCCTGGCCGTCAGCGACGATGACAAGCACGTCGTGATGGTCAATCCCGAAGACGGAAGCATCTCGGTGATCGACACGTCCCTGGAGTCGCTGGTCAGCCGGACCAAGACCGGCGGCGAGCCGTCGAGCGTCGTGCTGAGCTCCGACGGCAAGAGCGCTTTCGTCGCGAATCGCGCGGACGCGACCGTGGTCCGGGTCGATGGGATCGGAGAAGAGACCCCGGCGATCTCGGCCACCGTGGACGTGGGGTCCGAACCCACGGGAGTCGCGCTTTCACCGAACGGCAAGAAGCTCTTCGTGGCGGAATTTGCCGAGAGCCGCGTGAGCGTGATCGATACCGCGACCATGAGCGTCGAGATGAAACTGGCGGTGAAAAATCCCTATGCGCTCGCCGTGACCAACAATCTCGATGACAACGACGCGGACGAGATCCTGGTGGTTCCGGAGTTTTATGGTGAGCCAGTCGCGGGCGCGGAGAGCAAGGATACGGGTCGCAAGGGCCGTGTGCGGATCTTCCAGTTTCCCGACATGCAGGAGACGGGAGGGATCGAGCTGTCGCCGAGGGATAGCGGGTTCGGTCCGAATCCGGGCGATCCAACTGTGACCGTGGCGCCGAATCAGCTCGGGAGCGTCGTGATTCAGGGCGGCAAGGTCTACGTGACGAGCGTGTCCGCGTCGCCCGAAGCTCCGACGAAGTTCAACGTCAACGTGCATCCAGTCGTGTACGTGGGCGATCTCGCCTCGCGAGAGGAGGACAAGTCGAACGTCGGCACCACGAACCTGGCGCGAGTCGTGAAGGACGCGGTCGGGCCGGATCCGATGCTGTTCTTGGCCGATCTGACCGACATGGCGTTCATCGGCGATGGCAACGTCGCGTATGCCCTCTCGCGGGGCGCAGATGCGGTTCAGCGCCTGGTCTACGATCCAGCGCTGGGGATCCAGGTTGGATCCCAATTCAACAAGCAGATCGACGTGACCGATCCGCCGGCCGGCAGCGCTCTCGGCTGCAAGACGCCGACGGGCATTGCCACGGCTCACGATGCGCCACGTGCGTACGTCAACTGCTGGCTCGGGCGGAGCCTGGGTATCGTCGATCTCTCGACGCAGGCTCTGGCCAAGACCGTGGAAAGCGTGCCGCCTCCCGCAACGGATCCGGAAAAAGCCGTCGCGCGCGGCAAGCGCTTCTTCTACACGGGGCGAGGACGCTGGAGCGACAACGGATGGTCGAGCTGCAGCTCGTGTCACCCCGGCGGTCTCAGCGACAACATCACCTGGAGCTTCGCGGCAGGACCGCGTCAGGCCACGAGCCTCGACGGCTCCTTTTCCCATGGCCCAGGCCAACAGAAGCAGCGCATCCTGAACTGGACTGCGATCTTCGAGGAAGTACACGACTTCGAACGCAACACGCGGGACGTTTCGGGTGGGCTTGGCGCCGTCACCACGAGCGCTACCAACGAGTGTGGAAACCTGGCCACGGAAATTCGGGATCCAGCGACGCTGCCGGGCAATCTCGCGCAGCCGGTGAAGGAGCTCCAGGATCGCCCTGAGAATTGCACGAAGGACTGGAACAACGTCGAGGCGTACATCAAGAGTATCCGTCCGCCGCGGGGGCTTCGGGATCTGGATGCAGAATCCGTTGCGCGCGGTGCGAAGCTCTTCGGCATGCCGACGGCGAGCGAGAACAACGCCGGATGCGTCGCCTGTCACGGCGGCGCCGGATGGACGGCCTCGCGACGCTTCTGGACGCCCTCGAGTGCCACCAACACCCAGCTCGCAGCCGAAGTATTCGCAGCACCCGCGGTGTGGGCGAAAACCTTCAACCTGCACACGCTCCAGATCGCGCCCCAACCCGCGAACGCGGATCCGAATGGTTTGCAAGGACCTCCCCAGGTTGCTTGCGTGCTCCGCAACGTCGGAAGCTTTGGACTGCCGGGCGACACGGCCGGCAGCGATCTCTTGGAGGTTCGTTCCAATGGTCAACGCGCCCAGGGAGCCGGTGGCTTCAACGTGCCATCGCTCTACGGAATCGCACTCGGCGCGCCGTACCTTCACCACGGGCAAGCGAAGACCCTCGAGGAGCTCTTCGACGACTCGAAGTGGCAGGCCCACATGTTCGCGGCCAACCCGGTGTTTCTTACCACCGGCGACGCTGCCCAGCAAAAGAAGGACTTGATCGCGTTCCTCCTCAGCATCGACGCCAGCACGCCCGAACAATCGCTGCCGAGCGGTTGGGACGGCTGCCCGCAGACGTTCCCGTGAGAGCCCCGTGATGCGACTCGTCGGCGGAGTGGTGAGAGTGAGCACGAACGACGTGATTGGCGTCGGGAGGCTCGGTCGCGCTGCTCCGCCGGCGGTCACTTCCGATTCAGCGGAAGGCCAGGATCGAGTAGCCAGCCGTCGTCCCGGTGAAGGATCACATCGCGCATGCCGAGCTTTCTCAGCGTGGAGAGCGCGACCTTGACCCGATTCGCTGCCGCGGCGGCGGTCATCCTTTCTCCGGGCCAGCCCGCTTCGAGAAGTCGATCGAGGCTCGCGGCGGAGCCTGGCTCCGAGCTCCGCTGCTCGACGAGATACTCCACGATGCGACGCAGGGGCTCCCGAGCTTCGAGCCTGACGACTTCGCCGTCCGGTAGTCTGAGCTCCGCCTTGCCGGCATACCAGGTGAGCGAGGAACGCTGGAGCTCTCAATCGAGAATGCGCAAGGCAAAGCGCGCGTCGTCGGACTTTTGTCCGAGCTCCTTTTCGGCAATCGCTCCCGCTGCCTGTCGGAGCTCCGCCGCGCGCGCGGGCTGGATGGCATTTCTTGCTTCGGAGAGCAGAAGCTCGGCGCGATGAAGCTCGAGCGCCGCAAGGAGCCCGGGGTCGCCCACGTCGTGGAGCAGTTTTTCCGCCCGACCGAAGGCTTCGACCGCCGAGTCACGGCGATCGCGCATCGATTCGGCAGCGCCCCGTCCCGCCCAGAACAGCCCCTCGGTTCTGCGATCGCCAACCTCTGCGAGCGCCGCGATAGCGTCCTCATAGCGAGCTGCTGCTCGTTCGCTCTCACCGCATTCGAGATCGAGCCCAGCGAGGTAGCCGAGTACGTGTCCCTCGAGCAGACGCGACCCCGTATGACGAAAGGTTTCCAGAGCGTTCTCGAAGCAGGCGCGGGCTTCGTCGAGATCGCCACGCTCCTGCTCCAGATCCCGAGGTTGCCGGCGATGATCGCACCAAAGGTGGGAATGCCAAGAGCGGTCTCGAAGGACAGAGCCCGTGCGTAGTGATCCCGCGCTTCGTCCAGCCTTCCTTGTTGCAGACGCAGACTCCCGACGTCCTTTTGCACACCGGCTTCGGTCCAGGGATCCCTCGCCTTGCGTGCAGCGCGCATCGCAGTGTCATAGGCTGCGTACGCTTCGTCGAGATTTCCTTGGCTGTGGTGCAACAGACCGAGCCCTGCCTGCACTCGACCTTCGGCGCGAGGGTCGTCGAGCTCTTCGAGCAATGCCAGGGCCCGATCGAACGTAGTGCGAGCGCGTTCGAACTCCCCGCGACTCTGCTCCACCGATCCTGCTTCGGCGAGGAGCTCCGCGGCGAGTCCGCCGGTTGCCCAGCCCATGGCACGCTCGAGATCGTCGAGACTCTCTTTGGCGCGACCTTGATTCTTTCTCTCCAACGCTCTGGCGCTGAGCACTCGAGCTCGAAGCGATGCCGGTTCGAGGTTTTCGAATCCCGGATGGTCGATGGCACGATCGAGCAGTTCCCCGAGCAGGATGTGAGGCCCCCGCCGCGACAGCACCGCGTGCGCAGCCAGAACGACGCTCGCTTCTCTCGTTCGTTCGCAAGCGATGACGAGATTGTCGATCTCGGTCGAAAGCCATTCCCACGCTTCCGGGCTCGCGTGCTTCTCGAATCGCTCGGCGTGCCGCGCCCCTTGTCGCGAGAACCATTCGCTGTGCCGCTGGATCAATTGCGATCCATCCTCGAGCTCAGCGAGTCGTTCCCGAGCGTACGCCTGAATACTGGCAAAGAGACGAAACCGCGATCCCGGGCTCGCCCTGGGAATGATCAGGGACTTTTCGCACAAGCTCTGGATCCAATCGAGGGCCGAGGCGCCCAGCACGTGATCGAGCGCCGCGAGATCGATTCCCCCCGCAAATGCTCCGGCGGCCGCGAGAGTGCGTCGCTCGTGTTTCGAAAGGAGCTCCCAGGACCAGTCGAGCGCACCCCGAAGTGTGGCTTGTCGACTCTGCGCAGTGCGGGGGCCGTGGGCGAGGAGATCGAGGCGGGATTGCATGCGGCCGCGAAGCTCCTCGAGTCCGAGCACGGTCGATCGCGACGCAGCGAGCTCGATCGCCAGCGGCAACCCATCGAGATCCCGCAAGAGCTCGCACAGCGTCGGCGCGTTTTGGTCATCGAGGGAGAATTCGGGGGCCCGAGCCAACCAGAGCTCGACCGCAGGAGAGGAGAGTGCCTGCTGTCGCGAAACCTCCGCGCCTTCGGGAACGGGAAATGGCTGAAGCTCGTAGGCGCGCTCCTCAGGCACCCTCAGTCGCTCGCGCGACGTCACGAGCAGCGTGAGATCCCGCGCGCGCTTCGACCAATCCGAGACCGCGGTTGCGGCGCTTTCGGCCACCTGTTCGAAGTTGTCGAGCACGAGCAGAGTCGCTCCGCGTGCTGCGAGCGCATGTCCGAGTTGCACGACCGGGTCCGTGGCGTCGCTCGAATCGCGCCCAACACCGCGGCGATGTTCGAGCACACGTCCTCGCGAGAGCGCGCCCCCGCGAGCTCCACGAACCACACTCCGCCCCGATTTACGTAGCGCCCCAGGAGTCGATCGGCCACCTGCTGCGCCAAGCGCGTCTTTCCGGTTCCCGGGGTCCCGATCAGCGTGACGAGGCGCTCCGATCCCAAGAGCCGAATCAGGTCTTCGGTTTCGTGAGCGCGGCCGACGAAGCTCGTCGTCTCCGGCGGCAGGTTGTGCCCGAGGCCCCGTGTGGGACGACGCAGGGCGGAGCTCGGAGGCG
>CAWAHB010000034.1:0-256542 GCA_963781505.1 uncultured delta proteobacterium
GGGCGGCGCCGCAGACCAGCGCCCCATCGATGGAGTGTGTGGTGTCCGTACTCCCAATCTGCCGGACTGGACCAGAAGGTCGAATCGGGACAGGGACGGTCTCGATGCGAACGGTGGCGCGTTGCTCGATGAGGGACGCGGCCTTCACTCCCGTCGTCGCTGCCGGCGAGCTCGCGGCAAACTCGCGGGCAAGGGTCGCGACTTCCTCCATCGACTGCGGGCAACGAGCGGGATCCTTTTCCAGCATCCGATCGATCGAAGTGGCCAGGTGATCCGGGAGCTCGGGCCAGTGCTCCTTGATGGGGCGCGGCTTCGTGAACATCTGCATCATCCCGAGGAATCGAGCTGATTCGGAAAGTCTCGGCGGCCTTTGCCGGTCGAGAAGCGGTGCCGCCCGGCGAACATCTCGTAGCCCATAGAGACCGAGTGAGTAGATGTCCGACCGGGCGTCGGTTGCGCCTTCCAGCAGCCGCTCGGGGGCGCAGTATTCGCTCGTCCCCAAGACCCGGTGTCTCTCCGTAGTTCGAAGGCCCAAGGCGGATGGGAGGCAATCGCTCAACTTGCTGACACCGAAGTCGAGGATGACCGCACTATCCGTAGCGCTGACGACAATGACGTTCTCGGGCTTGAGGTCCCGGTCGGTAATCGCGAGGATGTGCGCCGCTCCGCAGCCGCTTGCCAGCTGGTCCAAAAATCGCGTGGCACGCTCGATTGGAAGCGCGCCGTTCGCGTCGAGCTCTTTCCGGAGCGTTGGCCCATCCTGAAATGGCATCGCGAACCAGACGAGCCCGCTCACCCGTGACAGATTCGTCGTCACCCCACCGTCGTCGATCGGGATGACGTTCGGATGATTGATCGCGCCGAGAGCGCGGGCTTCCGCACGCATCCGCTCCGCATAGTCCTTTGCGCTGTTGAACAGAATCTTCACTGCCGCGCGCTTGCCGGAAAACGTGCTCTCCGCGACATAGACTGCACCGTGCGAGCCCTTCGCGAGCGGGCAGGTCTGCTTTTGAAGCGATCCTCGATCGTGTCCCCTGGCTCGAAAGGCCAGTCGTCAGGGTTGTGGGGAGCCATCACAGATCTCGATCTCGCGGTCCGAGTTTACCGCTCACGAGGTCTCAGCGCTGTAGGATTCGAGACAACCCACCAGCACTGCACAGAGACGGTTCGGGCTGACTGTCTGACCCGCGCCGGCGCTGGGGATGACCGTGACTCAACGAGCGAATGCCGCTTCCACTTCGCGGAAGGATCTGTCGTGCCCTCGCGAGACCGAGCTCGGCGATCGCGCGTCGAAGCTCGACCTCCGCGGAGCCTCGCCCTCGACATAAAAGCCAGGACGGGACGGCCGGGTGCGGCTTACGGCCCGGCGCCTCTCTCGAGCCTTGTCGGACGATCGTATTACGTACACATATCGAGCACTGAGCTTGATCCCACGTTTCGCGGCGGCTGCGACCACGTCCTTCGCCGGCGCCCCGCTCATGGTTCGCACGAATTTCGACTTGTTCACTTTGGCTTTGGCTCGCGGCATTCGTGCTCGGTAGCAGCGTGCTCGCCAAAACGTCAAGAGACGGGGTGCGACCCTGAGGCATCCCCTCATTTGGATTGCACAGGGAGGGCGGAAGAGCAGGGAGGATTTGGGGTGGTCAGAGGTGAGCCTCCGCAGTCCATTTCGCAGGACAACCTCGTTGAAGTTGACGAGCAGGCCGACGGGCAATCGGGCAAGTCGTGGATGGGTGATCGGGCGCGGCACGCTCCGAGACCCGGACGACGACGATGATGCAGCCCCCCGCGAGCTCCAATGAGCTAGCGTTCTGGCGTTCGTTGCCTGCTTCCTTCTCGCTGCGACAGGAACAGGACGACGCCCGCGCCCACCGCGGCGCTCCCCGCCGCGGCGACAAATCCCCAGGGACCCGTGGAAATCAATCCGACGAAGAAGACGAGCGTGCACATCAAGACTCCGGTGACGAGCGCTCCGACCACGTAGGGAGTTACGCCTTGGTCCAGACGCTTCTCTGGATGTGACGGCACGGCCTCACCCACCCGAGCTGGCATCGATGCCTGGCGCGGTTGTGCGGTTCGCGTCGAGACGGGCTCCATCATCGCCGGCCCTTCTCGCTCCAGCGCCCGCAGGCAGAACCTCGGTCGGCTCCCGACCTTCACCTGGCGATGGGGCTTTCGCGAACCGAATGTCTGGCGTCGTTGGGTCACCCAGCCGCGCCAGGCCGGTTCCGTCGGGTCGAGGAGTGTGTCGGAAGTTCCCGAGACGCGACACGTTACCTCCCGGTTTTTCGCGGCTGCCGCGCTCGCCTGCCGAGTGGAAGGCCGAGCCACGAGGTCGTGCGTTACGTCGCGAGCGATATCGGCCAGTGCCGAGGCAAACTCGGCGGCATTCGAGAAGCGATCCTCGGGTCGTTTCTCCAGAGCGCACGACACGGCTCGGTCGAGCGCGGCGGGGAGGTCCGGATGCCGGAGCGCTAGCGGAGCGGGCTTGCGCTTCAGGTGAGCCTCGAAGAGCTCCTTCGTCCCGCGAATTCCGTCGAATGGACCAGCGCCGTCGACGAGCGCGTAGAGCAGCAGGCCCACCGCGTAAGAATCCGCTCGATGATCCACTCCTCGTGCGCTGATTTGTTCCAGACTCAGGTAACGCGGCGTTCCAATCACGGTCCCATCCGCAGTAGGAATGGCCGCTGGCGCAGGGCTCCCCGGCGGCGCCGTGCTGAGCACCCTGGCGATCCCAAAGTCGAGTACTTTGACCTGCTTTCGACCATCTGGCGCTCGGTGTAGGAACACATTGTCGGGTTTGATGTCGCGATGGACCAAACCCAGACCATGTGCGGCGCCCAGCGCGTCGAGTACCTGACGCACGATTTGAAGCGACTCGATCAGCGGCGGAAGTGTTCGCCGCCGGAGGAGAGTACCGATCGTATCGCCCTCGAGTCGCTCCATGACGTAGAACGGGCGGCGGTGAGCGGTCTCTCCAAAGTGGGTTACCGAGACGATGTTCGGATGCGAGAGTGCGCCAAGCGCCTGTGCCTCGATGCGCATCCAATCCACGACGCCAGGATCTGCGAGATCTGCTCGGAGTACCTTGGCAACGAGGGTCTTGCCGAGAACCTCGTGCTCGACCAGGTACACCTCACCCATTCCTCCTTCGCCGAGTTGCTCGAGGACGCGGTACTTGGTCCCCGCCAGGGGGCTCGGATCAGGTGAGCTCACCGCGCGCCGATTCTATCCGGAAGTTCACTCACGGGTCCGCGCGTTCCAGCATCCCCTTTACGTCGGCGAGCATCTCCACGCATGCCTCGACGGCAGACCTGATGGTGTCCCCCGAAAAGAAGAGCACTTGCTGCGCTTTTTGCCGCGCGAGGAGCATCCGGCCCACCTCCGCGGAATCGAAGTCCCGGCTTCGGAGCTCAACGAGGGCAATGTCACATTGCGCGGCCTGGAGCGCATCGCTGGGATGAGCGCACTCGACGACGGCAAAACCCGTGCCCTGGAAAAGGTGGACGAGGACTCGCCGGATGTGTTGGTCCGGTTCGAAGACGAGGATCCGGATGATTCCACGACGCCGCATTCAGTCTCAATCGAGCCGGCAACGAGGCGGGTTGCGTCACCTCACGATTTGAGGAGCCACCGGGCCCGCCGATTGTGGAGTCGAGTTGCTTCGCGCCATGAAGCTCGGACCCTTCGGTGGTATCCTTCGCGTATGCGGCGCATCGTGATTTTCTTGGCGTTCGCCGGGGTCTCCGCTTTTCTAGGAGCCTCCTGCTCCAGCGATGACGGGACGGCGAGCAACACGGGCAACGGCGGGAGCGGCGGAAGCGTCGGCGACTCCGCAAGCGACGCGCCCAGCTGGGATAGCGTCAGCATCGACCCGCCGAAGGTCACGCTGTCGATCGCCCTCGGACAGACGAAGACCCAGAGCTACAAGGCGATGGGCACCAAGAACGGCACCACCACCGACATCACCAGCGAGTGCACCTGGAACGTGGACGCGACGTTCGGATCGTTTGGCGCTCCCGGCTCGCTCACGGCAAAGGCGAAGGGGGGTCAAACCGATGTCGTCGCTCTGTGCGGAAGCTCGCAGGGGACGAGTGGCCTCGAAGTCACGCTGACCGGCAGCGTGGTCACGAGCACCGCGCCGCCCGGCGTCGAGGGAATGTTCACGGCAGCCAGTCCCGGAAGCGATGCGAGCAAGACGCCGGGCATCGAGTATCCCCTCGAGGGAGCAGTGGCGCCGCGCAACATTCCGTCGGTCGAAGCCCAATGGTCCGCGGCGGGCAACGATGCGTTCCACGTTTCCATCGCCGGAACGTACATCGCGATCGAGATGTACACCGGCGCTCCGGAGGCTCAACTCGATGACGCGGATTGGGACTCGGTCGTCGAGAGCGCGGGCGGCGGGAGCGTCACGTACACGGTAGAGGGGCTGAGCACGGCGGATCCGACTACGAAGTACGCGAGCAGCGGCGTTTCACTCACACTCAGCAAGGATCATATCGACGACACGGCGATCTACTGGTGGGCGTCTTCCAAGGGATCGCTGCTTTCTCAGGTATTTGGTCAGACCGACGCGCCCGATTCGATCAAGGCCGATTGCACGAGCTGCCACTCCGTGTCCCGTGCGGGAACTCGTATCGGGTACAGCCGCTGCGTGGGCGGCGATTGCAATCAGCTCTACGGCGGCTTCATGAAGTTCGACGAGTCGGCGAAGGCTTGGGTCGAGACGGTGGATGCGAACACCAAGCCGTTTCAGGGCTCGTATTCGACGTTCGCGCCGGTCGGAAATCCGTTCCCGGACGACTCGGAAGCGGTGGCCCTGTTCGCACTCTCGAGCGGAAATCTCGAGCTCTACAATCCCGACACCGGAGCGGTCGTGCCGTCGAACGTCGCTGCGGCTTCCGTGATGGATCCCAACGACCCCACGAAGACCCGCTCGGCGACCATGCCGGATTGGTCGCCGGACGGCACTCAGGTCGTGTTCGCGTCGACTCCCAACGCGAGTCAATGGATTGATGTCAGCACGAGTGCCATCGCGGTCATGAGCTACAGCTACACCGGCGGCACGCACACGTTCGGCACGCCCACGTATCTCGCGTCCCAACCGATCACGCTCCCGAGCGGCACCTACGACAACTTCTTCTTCCCGAGCTGGTCACCGGACGGCGGCGTCGTCGTGTTCAACGCAGCCCGCGACGCATGGCGGAACTTCACCATCGCGCGGTCGCCCGGACAGCGCCTGATGCTGATGGACAAGACCGGGAGCTGGGTGACCGAGCTCACGAACATGAACGGGCCGGGGGATCTCAACATCACCTGGCCCCACTGGGCTCCGTCCGTGTCGAACGACTACCTCTGGATCGTGTTCTCGTCCGAGCGGGATTACGGCCACCGCATCACCCAGTCGAACACGGATGCGTCGTGCCTCGGCAACGGTGTCCAGCAGTGCAAGCAGATCTGGATCGGCGCCGTCGACAAGAAGAAGCTCGCCGCATCGGGCGCGACGTCCGCGTCCGATCCCAGTGCGGCGCCCGTTTGGATGCCGGGTCAGGACAGCGCGGCGGACAACATCAGTCCGTACTGGACGCTGCCGGCGACGAAGGTCCCGCGCTAGGACTCAGTCCCAAATGGTTTCCACGAGCCCCGAGTCGGCGAGCACCTGATCGCGGGTGATGAGCGGCAGATCCTTGGCGCGGGCCGCCGCAACAATCAAGCGATCGAAGAGCTCGGGTACAGAGCTCAGCAACGTGAACTCGATCGCCTGTTGGAGGTCGAGAGGCGAAACGGTGAATCCAGGCTGAATGGCCAGCAGAGCTTCGGAGCTCGATCGGCCCCACGATTTTCCGCCCGCCGTCTCGGAGTAGACCGAGCTCGATAGCGACTGCCGCTGGGATGGCGATCTCCGCGCGTCCGCGCTCCGCATCCCTCAGCATGCGCGCCGCAGACTTTCCGAGTTTCTTTGGCGCCGACAGGTACCAGACCAGAGCGTGCGTATCGACGACGGCGCCCTTCACGCGCGCTTCTTCCTCACGCGCGGTCGTCTGCGAAGTCTGGCGCGTCGAGTGACCTCTCGACGGAGCGCCCGGATTTCGTCGACTCCCACCGAGTCGAGGTCCTTGAACATCCCGAAGCTCGTCCGCCCACGCTTGGGCGCGGGGCGAGCCTCGACGTGCGACGAGATGAGCTGCACCACTTCTTTGGAGACGCTGCGCCCTTCCTCGCGCGCTTTCCGTTTGAGCGCCGCCAGCAGGTCCTTGTCGATGCGAAGTGTCATGACGGTCGAGCCAGCCATGTATTCGTTTGTAATACACAAGCAGGGTCGCTGCAAGGCGATGGTCAGCGATCCCGGGAGCGCGGACCCTGTTCCGGTCGAGACCAGTCGACACGGGATCTTCGCGCAACTCGAGCTCAGGCCGAACGATGGGGCCCTATGGGATACGTCCGCTCGTACGATTGCGAAAAGAAGGCGGGCCGCTGAGCCATGATCGAGTCGATCGTTGCGGCCGTCCTTCTCGTCATCGTCGTTGGGACTGGCTACATGCTTCGGGCGATCCGAGGGCCGAAGGGTGTGCTTTTCGAATGCATCCCCGCATGCCTTTTCTTTTTGCCGGCTGAGCTCGGGCTCTCGCAAGTCGGACCGCTCGGTTCGGGTGCGGCCCTTTGGCTCGCGGGCGCGTGGGTGTTGGTACGACTCGCCCGGCGAGGGAGCTCGCCGTTTCCAGGAACGTTTGCGGACGACCTTCCGCTGTTCGTGGTCGGACTCTGGGCCGTCGCGCTCGTCAGTCAGCCAGTGGGGAGTCTGGGGAGCGTGGCTCCCGCCGCGCCTGCGCTGGGCGTGTGGCTCGCATTGCAACGCAAGTCCTTCGCGAGATGGATTGCGGTCCTCTCGCCCGTAGCGTGTGCCGCGTTCAGCGTGCTGGCGCTCTGACGGCGATCGCCGCCGGCGGCCAGTCGTTCGCCAGCGCTACCAGGGCGAAAGCTTCGAGAATTCAGCGCGGCACACTGCGTGCTCATGCCGATCCGAGCCCTCGATTGATTGGCGCGGGGCTCGGAGGCAAAATGCGATGGCATGCAGGAGCGACTCTCGTGACCTTGGGCATCCCGGCAACGCCGCGCGAGGAGCTCGAGTACCCGTCGTCGGACGGCGAGCCGATGGCTGAGACGCCCATCCACGGCGAAGCGATGGTGGCGGCGATGCAGGACCTGGCGCGGTTTTTCGAGGCGCGTCAGGACGTTGCCGTCGGGATGAACATGCTCTTCTATTACGAGAAGGGAAACTCGAAGGCGCGCTTCGCGCCTGACGTGTATGTCGCGATCGGTGCGCGGAAGCGTTTGCGTCGCACGTACAAGACCTGGGAGGAGCCAGTGCCTCCCACTGTGGTGTTCGAGATGTCGTCGCGCGGAACGTGGCTCGAAGACGCTGGAAACAAGAAGACACTGTGCGCGCGTCTTGGCGTGGCCGAATACTTCCTTTTCGATCCGGAGGGTGAGTATCTCGAGCCGCCGCTGCAGGGCTTTCGGCTGTCGGCTGGACATTACGAGCCAATCGTCGAGGCGCCCGATGGTTCGCTAGAGAGTCGAGCGCTGGAGCTTCGGCTCAGGACCGATGGCGAGTTGATCCGGTTCATGGACGGAGCCGGTGAGCCGCTTCCCCACACCAAGGAGCTCGTGCAAAGCGCACGAGCGGCGGAAGCGAAGCTCGAAGCAGCAGCATCCGAGCTCGAAGCAGCAGTCTCCAAACGCAAAGAGGCCGAAACGAAGCGCACAGAAGCCGAAAAGAAGCTCGCACAACTCGAAGCCCGCGCGCTCGCTGCCGAAGCCGAGCTCGAGCGCCTGCGGCGCGAGCGGGGATAGCTCACTCGTTTTCTGCGACGAGCCGCTCTGCTTCGATTCCGCTCGACTCGATGAACTGCCGGACGAGCTCGTTTTTGGTGCTCACGAGCTCCCGCGGCGTGCCCGACGTGACGATCGAGCCCTTGTCCATCAGGTAGATGTGATCGGCGATGCGCAGGGCGCCCGCCATGTCGTGGGAGATCACGACGCTGGTCACGTGAAAACGATTGCGCGTGCTGATGATGAGGTCGTCGACCATGCGACTGGTGATGGGATCGAGTCCGCTGGTGGGCTCGTCGTACATCACGATTTCGGGCTCGAGCATCAGGGCACGGGCGAGGCCGACGCGCTTTCGCATGCCGCCCGAGAGCTCGCTCGGGAACCGGTGCTCGATTTCTTCGAGACCCAGGATCTTGAGCTTCTCGATGACGCGCTTCTTGATCTCCTTCTCGCTGAGCTTTCGGTGCTCGCGGAGCGGAAAGGCGACGTTCTCGAGGACGTTCAGCGAATCGAGGAGCGCCGAGTACTGAAAGACCATGCGCGATCTTCTGCCGCACCTGATTCATGGCACGATCGCCGAGGGGAACGATGTTCGTGCCGCCGAGCATCACGGCACCGCTCGAGGGCTTGTCCAGGCCGATCAGGATTTTCAGCAGGGTGGTCTTGCCGGCGCCGGAGCCACCGATGATGACGGCGATGTGGCCGCGGGCGATTCGGAGGCTCACGTCCCGCAGGGCGTAGAAGTCGCCGAATCGCTTGCTCACCCGATCCACCACGATGTGGTCGCTCGGCGGATCCATGTGAGCGGCTTCCACGATCCGGCACGATACCGAAGCCATCCCCGGGCGCCACATTCCGTACGCAACCGGCGTCGAGCGCGGGTCGAAGGGGGAGGGCCGGCGACGGATCCGCCGGAGAAATCGCGACTCAACCGACTCCATCGGCTGCCTCCCCCGAGCACGATTTCTTCGGCGTCCGTCGACCGCGCACCTTCTTTGGGGCGGCGCTGCCGGGCTTGACGCCCGCCCTCGTGAGAGCCACTACAGCGCATGACCGACGACCATCTCGGGGCGCTTCTGACCGCGTCCGAGGCCAAAAAAGAGAAGGACGGCTGGTTCACGTTGCCAGAGGGCCGTCACGTAACGCTCTACGTCGCGTTCAACGGCGCGAGCTTGAGCGTCGCACGCGTGTCGAACTTGAAGCGCGAAGGTGGGCTCCTGTACGCCAAGACCGTGAAAAGCGAGACGTTCATCCTCGCCCTCGACGACGTGTACGCGGGCGCGGTGGAGTCGCCGCCCACCGGTGCACGCAAAGCCGGCTTCGTTTGAGTCGATGCTCGCGGCGCTGATCGTCGCGCTCGTGATCGCGGGCGCGCTCGCGTTCGCGCTGCGGCCGCCGTGGTTTTTGGCGAGCCCGCTCGGACGGCTCATTGGATGGGTCGTGGGGAGCGTCGTTCGGGTTCGGCGGCGACACGTGGACCGAGCGATGGAGCAGGCCGGAGTCGGAGCGCGCGCGAGCGACATGTACGCGTCCCTGGGAACGGGGCTCGTCGAGCTGTCGCTCACCGGATTGGGGAACGAGTCGCTCTCGCGCCGGGTGGATCTCTCCCGAGTCCTGCCACGCATCACGGAGCTTCGAGCGCGGGGTCGTGGTGTGGTGATTGCCACGGCGCACACCGGAAACTGGGATCTGTTGGCGTGTGCCGCGGCCGAACGGCTCCCTCTGTCGGTCATCACCAAGCGCCTGAGCATTGGGTTTCTGGATCGCGTGTGGCAGTCGTTGCGCGCTCGACGTGGCGTTCGTCTGCTCGTTGCCGGAAGTGCGCTCCGGCCCGCGCTCGACGTGCTCGCGCGAGGCGAAGCGGTCGCCATGATGGTGGATCAGGCCCCGGAGCGGCTTCGAAGCACCATCACCGCTGTGTTCCTCGGAAGCGAGGCGCGGGTCGATCTCGTCGCCAGCGCTCGTCGCAATGCGCGCGCGGGCTCCCATCGCCGCGGTGTTCGGGCGACGGTTGCCCGATGGCAATCACGTGGCGGAGCTCGGGTGCGTCATCGAGCCGGAAGCCCGCCCATCGCACGCTGCGGCGGAGCGCGCGATGCGCGAAGTCACGCGCTCGCTCGAAGCGTTCGTGCGCGCGGATCCCGAGCAGTGGCTCTGGATGCACCGACGTTGGAAGGACGGCGAAGAGTCCGTTGCGATTGCGTTCGAGCGCGCCCATCGCGTGGCGCTTTTCGAGTAGACTTCCCGCGCCTCCGATGACCGAACCGAACCCTTCGAACGAGCCGAGCGACGCGGAGCGTCTCGGCACTCGCGCGCGCTGCATCGCCGTGCGCATCGGTGGTGCGCTCTATGGTTTGCCCGTGGAGCACGTGCAGGAAGTCATCAGCACGCGGCCGGTGACACGGGTATTTCATGCCCCCGCGGCCCTCAGCGGAGTCACGAATCTGCGCGGGGAAGTACTGCCCGTGCTCGAGCTTTCGATCTTGCTGGGCGGCGAGCCCGCTCCGCCAACGATCGATTCGCGGATCGTCGTCGTTCGCGAGGCGACGGGGTCGAAGCGTCGGGCAGGTCTTCTCGTGGACGAGCTTCGAGGCCTCCGAAACGTCCCCGAGTCCCTCGCGCCCGCACCGACGACCGCGTCCGGCGCCGCCCGCGACGTGATCGTCGGGATCATCGCCGATCCACCGCCGTGCGCAGTGCTGAGCGTTCCGGCGCTCCTCGACTCGCCGCTCCTCGCAGATCTCGCGGGACGCACGGAATGAGTCCCGGCGAGCGCGGACGCCTTCACGAGCTGGTGCTCGAGCTTCTGGAGCGACGTCACGGAGTCGGTTTGCGATCGTCCGGCGTGTCCGGATGGATGGGGGCGCGTCTCGACCGCGCGCTGGATTCGCTCGTGGTGAAAGCCGGTGGGGATCCCGGGCGCGTCATCGAATTCTTGGGCCAGAGCCCCTCGGAGCTCGAAGAGATCGCCGATCTCCTGCGCGTTGGCGAGACGCGCTTCTTTCGCGACGGGCCTCAGTGGGAAGCGCTCAGGAAGAACGTCCTTTCGGCATTCGAAAATCACGAACGCCTGCGTGGCCTTTCCGTCGGCTGCTCGACGGGGGAAGAAGCATGGACCCTCGCGATGATTCTCGACGAGGCCTGCGCGCGCATTCACGGCGGACCGACGTACCGAGTCGTTGGAATGGATCGAAGCGAGGTCGCCCTCGAGACCGCTCGCGTCGGAAGTTATCCGAAAGAAGCCGCACGCGACCTGCCGAGCGATCTATCGAATCGATACCTCGTGACGCGCGACGACGCGCTCATGGTCGGCGACACGCTTCGAAGCGCCAGCACCTTCGTGCTCCGCGATGCGATGATTGGCCCGCCTCCCGGGAACTACGAGATCATCGTGTGCAAGAACGTCCTCATCTACTTCGGGGACGACGCCGCCGAGCGCGTGCTCACTCTCCTCATGCGCACGTTGGCTGACGACGGACTCCTCTTGGTCGCCAAGAGCGAGGTCCCGCGCGTTCGAGCACTCGGACACCGGGCGGAGGAGATCGCGCCAGGAGTCAGCGTGTTTCGGGCCTGAGCCTCACTCAGGGAGGCGGGAGGTTCACGTCGTCGAAGGACGCCGTGCCAGGCGGCGAGGCTTCCGCCTGGTACGTGCCACCGCCGATCGCCACCATCATGGTCGTCACGGAGAACGGAGCGGCAACGCTCGCAAGAGCCGCCCAGGTCTTTCCATCTCCGGACGCGTCCCAGAAGATGGTTCCGCCCTGAGGCATCCCCTCATTTGGATTGCACAGGGAGGGCGGAAGAGCGGACGCGCTTCGTGACACCCGAAGGGGTGGAGGGATTTGGGTGGTCAGAGGTGAGCCTCCGCAGTCCATTTCGCAGGACAACCTCGTTGAAGTTGACGAGCAGGCCGACGGGCAATAGACGACTGGCAACGGTCGCTGCCGCTCGAAATGTAACGCTCGTTCGGTCAATTGGGCACACACACCTCATAGGCGGATTCCATCAAGCCAGGACCAAGATGCCGATGCACTTCGATGAGCGCACCGATCACCGTGTCCGTCCTATCCCAAAATCTCCCAGCCTCCCGCTCTCCCTGTGCCATCCCGATGTCATCGGGCACCTGAGGCATCCCCTCATTTGGATTGCACAGGGAGGGCGGAAGAGCGGGAGGATTTGGGGTGGTCAGAGGTGAGCCTCCTGGGCATGGCTTCTCGGTGATTCCGGCTCGTGGGAGCGATCCGCGACAGTCGCGG
The DNA here is from genome assembly GCA_963781505.1 of uncultured delta proteobacterium. Classification (GTDB taxonomy): domain Bacteria; phylum Myxococcota_A; class Polyangia; order Polyangiales; family Polyangiaceae; genus JADJKB01. The sequence goes on from CAWAHB010000034.1 coordinate 12,090, forward strand.
GTGAATTCGGCTGACGCTGTAGGGCGGGCCGATGCACGGCGTTCGGCGTGGGCCACGCGGAGTCCGCCAGATGGCGACGCGCGACGAAGCGACGAAGGGGCGTGCGGGATTGTGAGCAACGGAGCGCGTGGCTGCATGGCAGTTCGCGCAGAGTGCATCGCTCGCGCGAGCGGATCCGTCCCCGCATTGATTGTGTGCTGGTGCAACGAGCCGCGGAGCGCCGCCGCTTACGAGCCCACACATCTGTCGTTTCACGACGTGGGCATCGGTTCCGGTGATTCCGGCTCGTGGGAGCGATCCGCGACAGTCGCGGGTGATTTCGGCTGACGCTGGGAGCGATCCGCGACAGTCGCGGGTGAATTCGGCTGACGCTGGGAGCGATCCGCGACAGTCGCGGGTGAATTCGGCTGACGCTGGGAGCGATCCGCGACAGTCGCGGGTGAATTCGGCTGACGCTGTAGGACGGGTCGATGCACGGCGTTCGGCGTGGGCCACGCGGAGTCCGCCAGATGGCGACGCGCGACGAAGGGGCGTGCGGGATTGTGAGCAACGGAGCGCGTGGCTGCATGGCAGTTCGCGCAGAGTGCATCGCTCGCGCGAGGATTGCGGAGGCGCGCAGGTGGTCGTCGTACCCGCGACTGTCGCGGATCCTACACAGCGCGCGGTCCGCGACGCTTCCTCCGACGTCGATGGCCCGCGTCGGCAAGTTTAGGCGGACCGCGTCGTAGCGCGCGGCTTCACCGCAGCTCGCGCAAGCTTCAATCGCGCGACCGAGGATTGCTTGGTGTTGGACGCGGAGGTGGGTCGAGACCGACGACGCGCTGCTGGTCATCCCGCGCGAGCGCTCCCAAGTCCTCGCACCTGCGAGTGTCGCCGATCCTGTCACGGCGCTTGGCATTGATACTGGTTGCGTTGTTGTCTCAGCTCTCCCCGTCTACCAGCGGCACTCTAGCGACATGATCGAGTCGCGACAGCCGAGTACGACTCGGATGTCGATTGCGAGACCGATTGCGAGCACGGGCACGAAGTGGAGCATTGGGGTTCCGACACGCTCCTTGGCAGGGCGCCGAGGGATTGCTCGGCCGACCGCGCGATGGGACCCGGAGCGAGCGGAGAGTGGTGGTTCCGAACCAAATGATCCCGCCTGGAGCGACCTGTTGCCGGCCACCCGCTCACGCATTAAACCCGCCTCATGCCTTCCCCGAGCGACCCGCTTCTGATTGGTTCTCATACCTTCCACTCCCGGCTGTTCGTCGGGACGGGGAAGTACAAGAGCGTCGACGGAAACCCGTGCGGCGCTCGAGGCTTCTGGGGCGGAGGTCGTGACGGTCGCGCTTCGGCGCGTCGATCTGAAGGAGCGGGGGACCGGGTCGATGATGGAGCTCGTGCTCTCGAAGAAGTGGACGATCTTGCCGAACACGGCGGGGTGCTTCACGGCGGACGAGGCGGTGCGGACGTTGCGGCTGGCGCGGGAGCTGGGAATTGCCGAGCTCGTGAAGCTCGAGGTGATTGGCGATCCGAAGACCTTGTATCCCGACAACGAGCAGACCCTCGAGGCGGCGAAGATTTTGGTGAAGGACGGGTTCACGGTGCTGCCGTATTGCATCGACGACCCGATCATCTGCCGAAAGCTCGAAGATGCTGGGTGTGCGGCCGTGATGCCGCTGGCGGCACCGATTGGCTCGGGGCTTGGGATCCGGAATCCTCACAACTTGCGGATCATTCTGGAGCACGCGAAGGTGCCGGTGATCGTCGATGCGGGGGTGGGGACGGCGAGTGACGCTGCGGTGGCGTTCGAGCTCGGCTGTCACGGCGTGCTCATGAACACGGCCATCGCGGAGGCGAAGGATCCGGTGCTCATGGCCCACGCGATGCGCGAAGCCGTGAGCGCGGGGCGCAAGGCGTTCCTCGCGGGGCGCATGCCGCAGCGCTCGTACGCCAACGCGTCGAGCCAGGTGACCGGGCTCATCGAGTGAGGCGAGCTCAGAGCTCGAAGCAATACAGGCTGTGGGTGGTGGAGCAGTAGTCCGTGTAGGACGCGAGCCAAGTCCCATCCGTCGCCGACGGAGTTCCGACGCGGCCTTCGTCAGAAGAGCCGAGCGGCGAACCAGAGCCCCAGTCCTTGCACATTACGCCGATGTCCTTCGTCCCGTCGGCCGTGGATCCCGTCCAGGGCAGCTGCAGCTGACTTTCCCCCGTCTGATCGACGTCGATGGGATTCTCGGGCCCGATTGCCCACGCTGCCTTGTTCGCGAAGACCCGCGTCGTGCCGTCGGGGAGGTACCATTCGGCTTCGATGGTTACTCGACTGATGGCGTCTTGTTGCGACGTGGAAATGTAGGCGCGCCACGTTTTTCCCGGCGCGATGTCGTCGCCATTTTCGGCGCAGTAGGCGTCGGCCGCTTCCAGTGGATCCGGGATGCCGGATTCCTGAGTCATGTATCCCGGATAGATCCCGTAGCTGTTGAAGATGATCTTCTTGCCAGCCGAACCCGCGGATCCGCCCGCGCTGACGCCTGCGCCGCCGCCCATCCCTGCGTCCTGTCCCGCGCCGCCGCCCTGACCCGCGCTTCCGCCGGTCGCGCTTTGACCCGCGCTTCCGCTTTGCCCGCCGCTCGGTCCAGAACCGGGATCGTCGTTCGTTGCTGACTTGGAGCACCCGACCAGGAACGCGACTGCGAGCAGAACCCCACCGGATCTCATTTTCGGATCGTATCGAAGGCCGTACGACCGGCAAGGGTCGAACTCTTTTTATCCAACTTCCGGCGAAAACTCCCTCTCGACCTTGGCGTCCCCTCGCGCCTCGGGCAGAGTCCGCGCGTGCCGGAGCCGTTCACCCCGTACCAGAGACGGCTCTTCGTGTTTCTGTCGGTCGCTACCTTCTTCGAAGGCTACGACTTCATGGCGCTCACGCAGATCCTGCCGGAGCTCCGGAAGTCGTTCGATCTGAACGAAACCCAGGCCGGGGTGATGGTGAGCTTCATCAACGTCGGTACGGTGCTGGCGTATTTTCTGGTGCGGCGTGCGGATCGCTGGGGGAGGCGGCGGGTCTTGACGCTGACCATCGCCGGCTACACGGCCTTCACGTTCCTGTGCGGAATCGCGCCGAACGTCTGGGCGTTTGCGGTCTTTCAGATGCTCGCGCGCATCTTCCTGCTCGCGGAGTGGGCGATCAGCATGGTGTACGCAGCAGAGGAATATCCGGCGGAGCGGCGCGGGATGGTGATCGGCGTCATCAGTGCGTTCAGCAGCCTCGGCGCGGTGCTGTGCGCGGGCGTCGCCGGGAACATGATTCACGCGTTCGGGTGGCGTTCCGTCTACATGGTGGGCGTTCTCCCGCTCATCATCATCGCGTACGCGCGGCGCGGGCTCCGTGAGACGCGGCGATTCGAGGAGCAGGGCGCCGGGGAAGAACGGTCGCTTACTTTCATCTTGAAGAGCCCGTACCGCCGTCGCGTGATCGAAGTGGGCGCGATCTGGTTTTTGACTTACGTCTGCACCCAGAACGCCGTCACGTGGTGGAAGGAGTTTGCCGTCGCCGAGCGAGGCCTCGACGCCAAGCAGGTGGGAGCGAGCATCGCCATTGCAGCCGTCGCTGCGATGCCGCTGGTCTTCTTCGTCGGAAAGCTCATGGACGTCGTGGGGCGCCGTTGGGGAGCAGTGATCGTGTTCACCATCGGGGCAGCAGGCGTTTTCGCGAGCTACACCCTCGTGTCGCGGCTTTCACTCACCATCGCCCTGGTGTTCGGTATTTTCGGCGCCTCCGCCGTGCTTCCGGTCCTCAATGCGTTCACGACGGAGCTCTTCCCGACCGATCTCCGTGGTGACGCGTTCGCGTGGGCCAATAACCTCATCGGTCGCATCGGGTACGTCGTCTCTCCGGCGGCGGTCGGCTTCGCTGCGCATTACGTGGGCTGGGGTCACGCGGTGCGCTGGACGGCGGTGTTTCCGATCCTCGCCTTGATTCTGATCATGCGACTGCTTCCGGAAACGCGAGCGCTCGAGCTCGAGGAGACCGCGGCTCTGTGAGCGAAGAGTCCACACCCGCGCCCGTCCCGAGACGAGGGTTCTTCCTCAACGTGCTCCCCGCAGTGCTGTACGTGGGCGCGATCTTCTACGGAGGCTCGGTCCCCATCAATGGGCTCCCCGGTCCCGCGTTCACCGCGAAGGACAAGGTCCTTCACGCCCTCGCGTTCGGAGCGATGCAGATCGCGATGCTGCGCGCCGTCCGCTACGAGCTCCCCAGCGTTTCGCGGGAGCGCGCCATCGTGATCGCGCTCGTACTCGTTTCCATCGCGGGCGGCGCGCTCGAGCTCTGGCAAATTCACATTCCGGGCCGATCAGCGGAATTCTTGGACTGGGTCGCCGACGTCGTCGGCGCGGCGATCGTGGCGTTCGCGATCGCAAAGCTCGGGCGACGGGACTAGTCAATTGGCGATGGTCGTCGCGACGCTGTCCGAACAGGGTCGGAGCCGTGCGTCAGAGTAGCGTGGCGGCGAGCGTGCGGCCCGGCTATCATCGAGTCGTGTCGGACGCTGCACGCCGTCTCGCTACCGCGGTCGATTTGGTCGCGCTCGGAGATGCCTCCGCCGAGGTCATTCACGGCGTCGTGACATACAAGGCCGAGCCGTCGGCAGAGCACGCCGACGCACAGCTCGCGGTTGGCGCATTTCTCCGGGCTGATTTTCACCGCGCTTCGGGACGGGGTGGGCCAGGTGGCTGGTGGATCTTGACCGAGGTGGACGTGGAGCTCGCGGCGCACGAAGTCTACCGGCCGGATGTCGCAGGCTGGCGACGGGAACGAGTGGAGCAGCGTCCGACGGGGCGGCCCGTGACGATCCTTCCCGACTTCGTGTGTGAGATCCTCTCCGAGAGCAACGCCGTCAATGACCAGGTGGACAAGTTCCGTGTCTACGCCGCAAATGGCATCCCGTATTATTGGATGGCCGATCCGTCGAGGCAGAATCCTCACCGTATATCGCCTCGACGGCGCAACGTACACAGTCCTCCTCCAAGCCAAAAGCGGCGAGACCGTGGAAGCGCCACCGTTCGATGCCCGGCCGCTACGCGTGGGGCTCTTGTTCGGTGAAGATCCCGAGTGAGCGACGGCCGGGGACGCCGGAAGGACGGTCGGCCTTTTGCGCCGCGACTCGGGCCGCGAGGATCCGCAAGACGACGGCGCCGCCGAGGACCGCGGCGGTGCCGAAGTACATCCCGCGCACGAGCACCGACTGCGTGTCGGTTCCAGCCGCCAGCCCGTGCACGAGCCCCAGGACGAACGTGCCGAATGCGGAGGCATGCACGGCGCGCCACACCCAGCGCGGGAGGCTCCGATGAAGGGCTGTCGTTACTGCGAGGAGCAGCATGCCCCACACCGCGAGCGTACCGAGCGCGATGGCTCCGGTGAGCTTCTCGGAAACGAGTGGGGCCAGCGCAGCGAGGGGTGTCACTCCCGATCGCGGGTCGCCAACGACGACTAAGACGTGGAGCGCGGTCAGGACCACGGCCGCGACGGACCAGCGGCTGTGGAGCTCGAGCACCGTGGCCTTGTCGAGGAGCCCGCTCTTCTTCGCGACGAGCACTCCAAACAGCGTGGACAGCCACAGGGCTACGTATGCCAAGAGGCCGAGCGAGCGACTGACCCACCACATCACGGGGACTTGGGGCGCGGCCAAGGCGTCGAACAGCGCCGTCAGCCCGCTCATGGCCAGCGCTCCGGCGACGAGCAGGGCAAAGATGCGAAAGCCACGGCCAAATGTGTCGTTCACGCTGCTGTCTCCCAGTTCGGTGTCGTCCACCACCGGCCGTCCTGGTCGCAGGCCAGAGCTCCGTCGAGAGAGGGGAGGATCTCGACGACCCGTTCGGTATCCACCAGCGCAGCGGTCGCGAGGGCGTCCGCCAGCGCCGCCTCATTTGCGCGGATCGTGACGCTCTCCACGGCAGGGCGCGCCGGATTGCCGGTGCTCGGGTCGAGAACGTGGTGTAGCTGCCGTCCCTCAGCATCCCGCCAGCGCCGGCGGCGGATGGATGACGTGGCGATGGCGCCGGACTCGACGTAGACGACGTGGCCGCGCCCATACTCGATGGGCCAGGGCCCGCCGACGACTCGAATGTCACCGCCGCCATCCACGATCGCGCTCGAGGCGCCTGCTTCGAGCAGCATCTCGACGACTCGGTCGACGATCCAGCCTTTGGCGATCCCTCCGAGATCGATCTCGCCACGGCCCTCCAGCCGGACGGAGCTCTCGTCGGTAGTGACCACCAACGAGTCCGGGTGGTAGCGACCCGCCGGCTCGGGCGAATCGAATCTCGACGAACGAGGTTCGGTAACCCAACTCGGAAAGGCGCGCGCCAAGCGTGGGATTGAACGCGCCGCCGGTCAGCTCCCGGAGCTCGAGCGCGGCTCGAACGACCTCAGCGAGCAGGGGGTCCTCGACCTCCCGCTCCCGGTTGAGGCGTGACAGGCTCGAGTCGGGAAGGAAGCGCGAGAGCCTGCCCTCCGCCTCGCGAACGATGGATTCGGCTCGCCAAAGCACGCCCGGCACGTCGCAGGCGACCCACCACTGGCTGCCCGTAGCCGCGAACGTCAGGCTCCGGGTCATGATGCCCTCGTGCGACGTGCGCTGACGACCCGGCGCTGCGGCGCGGGCGCCGGTACGAGACCGCGGACGGGCGCTTCTCTCTTGGCGACGCGCTCGCTCGTCGGAAGCTCGCGGGGAGAAGCGGCGGGCGCCGGTGTTGCCACGCGACCCTTGGGGCGCGGAGGGTCCATTCGGGCGACGACTTGGTAGCTCGTGGCAAACGTGAGTGCCGACACGATGACCACCGATGCCCATACGAATCGCCGGCGCGCCTCACGGTCAGTCATCGTCGGACTCCTCGTGGTCGTCGTCGTCGTCGTGATGGTGTCGCTTCCGAGGAGCGGGCTCGTCCACGTACACGTATTCGATGGGCTGCGCGGCGGGCTGCGTCAGTGCGGGATCGGCCGCCGGTTTCGCAGTTGGTGCCGCAACCGGCAGAGCGGCAGGTGCGGGGGCGGGAGCGGTGGCGACGGTTTCGGTCGCGCCCTTGTCCTGGAAGAGACCGACGGTGGATCCGAGCACGACGAGTAGCGCTGCGGCGACTGCCAGTCCGGCGATTGCATACGCGAGGGCGATTTGCTTGGGCATGATGACCTCCTGTGCTGGAGATCACCGTAGCGACCCAACATTAGAGGACGCTGAGAACACGCTTAAATGTTCGCAACCCTCAGAGTCAGGCGCGCGCGCAGGCCGCCGAGGGCGGAATCGCCGAGCGTGCAGTCGCCGCCATGCCGCCGGGCGATTTCCCGGGCAATCGGGAGACCGAGCCCGAGGCCAGTCCGGTCCCTCTTCCGGGCCGGGCCGGTGCGCACGAAGCGATCGAACAGAGCTTCGCGATCGGCGGGAGCGACACCCGATCCGGCGTCCTCGATATCGAAGATCGCGTGCTCGTCCTCGCGGCTGATGCGCACGACGACGTTGGCGCCCGGCGCGTGCCGAGCGGCGTTTCGAAGCAAGTTGCCGAGCGCCACCTCGACGAGCGAGCGTTCGGCCTCGATCTCCGGGTCCATCAACACCTCCAGACGAACCTGGGTGCCGGCGCGCTCCAGGGTCTTCTTCTCGGTGTGGAGTGCCGACGCGAAGAGCTCTGCGGCGCGAACCAGCTCGCGGCCGTGCTCGATCTGTCCGGCATCGATGCGCGCAAGCGCCGTGAGCCCCTCGACGAGCCTCGAGAGTCGTTCGACTTCGTCTCGGCTCGAAACAAGGACGCTGCGATACTCTTCCGCCGTGCGGTCGCTACGGAGCGCAACGTCCAGCTCGCCGAGCATCGCGGTGACCGGAGTTCGGAGCTCGTGGGCCGCCTCCGCGGTGAAGCGGCTCTGCGTCCGATGCGCAGCGTCCAGCCGTTCCAAGAGCGCATTGATTGCGACGAGCAGCGAGCGGATCTCCAGCGGACCGTCCTCCGTCAGGCGTTTGCCCCCACCGAGGTCCACCACGCGCGACGCTTCTTCCCGCGCGCGGTCGAGGGGACGGAACCCGCGTCGGACCACGCCTCCGAGCGCGAGGCTCGCGCCGAGCGCAGCGAGCACGGCGACAAGTGAATAGCTCAGGGCGAAGGAACCCACGCTGCGCGCTATCGTCACACGCGGTGCGGACGCTGCGGCGAGACGCTCCGACTCACCGTCCGCGTGCTCGACCTCGAAGCGGAGCAATACGAGTCGCCGCTCGGCGACATCCGTGAAGAAGGGACGCTTCGATCGAATCGCCCTCTGAGCGGCGTCCAGCGGCACACGGGGATCGTTCGGTTGGACGAGCCACGTGTCGACCGGGGATCGGCTGTGCTCGACCTCGACCTCGGCGGCGACTTCGGGATGCGCACGTCCGTGAACGGCCGCCAGGAGCGCGTCGTCGAGCGCGCCCGAGCGTTGCACGTGAAGAGCCGCGCCGGTGCCGATACCGACGAGCACGAGCGCCAGCACCAGGACCAACGTACCGTTTGCGGCGACTCGGCGAGCAACGGAAGCGGTCACCGCGGCCGGTCCTCGAGCACGTAGCCGACACCGCGCACGGTGTGCAAGAGGGGGCGATCGAACCCTTTGTCGATTCTGGCTCGCAAGTAGCTGACGTATACGTCGACCAGATTGGTTCGTGGGTCCTGGGTGACGTCCCAGACCGCATTCAGAATGCGTGTTCGGGACAGAACGCGACCGGCGTTCTCGGCGAAGTACCGCAACAGGTCGAACTCCTGGGCGGTCAGGGCGGTCTCGTGGCCGGCGCGCGTCACACGCCTCGCCGGCACGTCGATGACGAGGTCGCCGACCTCCAATCGCTCGGCAACGGACGAACGCCGCGTGACTGCCGCAATGCGGGCCAAGAGCTCGTCGAACTCGAAGGGCTTGACGATGTAGTCGTCGGCGCCCCCATACAGTCCTTCCACGCGCTCTTCGACACGGTCGCGCGCGGTCAGGCAGATTGCCGGCATCCGCTTGCCCTGCCTGCGGAGCTCACGCACGATGGAGAGACCATCTCCGTCGGGCAGCATGCGGTCGACGATGAGAAGATCGTAGTCTTCCCCGATTGCGCCTCGCGCTTCGGTGACGTTGGACGCGACGTTCCACGCGATGTCCTTCCTCCGTGAGTCCGCGCTGAAGAAAGCCGGCAATCTTGCGCTCGTCTTCGACTACCAGAATGCGCATCAGCGGCTCCTGCGACCCATCGACCTCCCAGAGGGCAGATTCCGTGCCGCCCGCCCCGACCCCAAGCGCCGCCCGTGTCCCGCCATTCGCGCAAGTCGTGCAGTCGGCCTGTGGCGAACGCAACGGGTGCGCCACGCGACTAACCGGTGGACTGGGCGGTTTCGAGATGGTCTCGGTCTGGGCGGCCCCTCGGGCCCGCTCGATGAGATGATCGATCGCGCGTTCGATGACCGTCGCCAGGTCGCCGCTCGGGATCGCGTGACTCGACAGCTCCCGGGCTCGCTCGATCTTGTCGCGCAGCGAGGCGCTCGCCGAAAACTCGATGCGATACCGGGTTTCCGACAGCGGCTGGATTCCGCGCGGGGGGCGCGGCTGAGCTCCGGTTCCCTGTCCCAGGACAGGCTACCGCGTCCGACTTGGAATCACCGAGAGGAAGGGCTTGGGGCTCGGCCTGGATGGAATCCGGGAGATCCGGTTTGGGAAACCAGCTTGCGATGAGCGCTTCGATCTCACGGCGCGACTTGCCCTTCGACTCGTCGAGAAGAGCATCGGCGTTGTCTCGGGTCACATGCTGGGACAACAGAAACAGGCCGGTCAGGTGGACGGATCCGCTCGCGAGATCGTCGAGCGCTCGGGGCACTCGCTCGGCGAGGCGCGCCACGCGCACGCGTTTCAGCGCCGCGTCTTCCGAGTATCCGAGACGCTCCCGGCAGTACGAGTAGAGCGACGAGCAAGCCTGATCGAGTTACAGGCGGCGGCGCTCGATTTCCATGAGGTGCAAGATGACCTGCACGGTCGCGCCCCGCTCCGCGCGCACCAGATTTGGCATGCGCTCGAGCAACTGAGGATCGGAGAGTTGCGAAGGCAATTGCGTTTGCATGACCTTCGCATACCAGGGAGATTTTCGGCCTCTCTGGGTGGCTCCTGGCGCGCGCCGCGCAGGCAGCGACGAAACGAAATCGAATTTGTTTCGTGAGCGCGCGAGAGCGCGTGCGCGCGGCGCCGCGATGGGTTTCGAGCTCTGGTTGTCGAAATCGATCGCGAAGCGGGCGGAGAAGCGTCAAGGGAATTCGACCGAGCAAGTTCGATTTCGTCGTGCTCGTGCTCGTGCTCGTGTTCGGCTCGGCCTCGAGCTGGTGCTCGTGCTCGTGCTCGGCCTCGGCTGCTCGTGCTCGGCCTCGTGCTCGTGCTCGGCTCGGCCTCGTGTTCGTGCTCGGCCTCGTGCTCGTGCTCGGCCTCGTGCTCGGCCACGACTCGGAGCGCAATCTGCTGAACGTGGACGAAGTCGCACAAAGGGGAGCGGCTCGGTCAGTGGGTGGTCGGTCAGTTGGCGATGGTCGTCGCGACGCTGTCCTTGGCAAGGTCGGAGCCCCGCGTCGCTCGCGCCTCGAACGTGACCGGGCCGTTGCTGAGGGCGGGGACCACGATGCCGAGGGCCTTTTCGGCGATGCGCTGGTGCTCGTGGGCGAGCTCGGGGTGATTGAGGGAGCCTCCGGGGCGCGCGTAGCTGAACATGGTGAGGGCGAGGACGCGGGAGTCGTCCCGCGCCAGATCGTAGGCGGCGGTCTGCAGCGGGACGAGCGTGGAGAGGTCCGTCCAGACGCCGTTGCGGTCGTAGGCCTGCATCACGAGCACGATGTTCTTGTCGAGCGGGACGCGGGCCTTCGCTTCTTGGACGAAGCTCGCGAGCGTAGCGATGTTGGCGTCGGACGCGGGATCGCCGGGCGGGTCGACGTAGGCCTCGATGCCGACGTAGTCGAGGCCTGCCGAGAAGATGGCGTCTTAGTAACCGAGGTCGAGCGCATGGGAGGGCGCGGGCAGCGTGTTTTCGTGGAACGGCGCCGTGTCGAAGCTGCAGCTCCAGGGAGCCTTGGTGAGCGTGCAGACGGGCTGGTCGTTGGCGGTGATGCTGACGCTGTCCGGGCTCCCGCTCACGCTGAGCTGGATCTCGACTTGTCCGCTGACGGTCGCGTTCGATGCGGGAGAGGTGATGCTGACGCCGAGCGTGGCGGGCGCGCCACCGGTGCCACTCGATCCGCCGCTGCCATTGTGGGCGACGCTGTCGGGATCGCCGCTACAACCAAACGCGAGAAGCGCCACGCAAAGGACGCGCATACCGGGGAAGGGTAACACGGGAGGCTCAGCGCTTCTGGTACTGCTGGCCGTCGAACTCGTAGCGCTCGTCGTGACCCTGGTACGGATAGGTGAGTGCAACGATGTCTCGCATGCCGTTGTGCGAGCTCTCCTGGATGGTGAGGGTGTAGCCCGGCACGGCCCCGAGGAACTGCTGGCAGTTGCCGTCGTTCCGGAAAAAGAGCCACAGCCAGTAGTCGACCGAGACGTAGAGAAGCACGTGATCGGCGCGGCCGTTTTGGTCGAACGTCGCGCGGGCCGAACACGCCGAAGCCATCGCCGGGATCGGCCTCGTTCGTCGGGGCCGCTGCGTCGAGATCTGCGAGCTCGGCGTGACCCTGCTCGGGAAACTCCAAGTTCTTGGGTAGATCCTTCAGCACCTCTTGCACCGCGGCGCGGTCGCAGAGCGCTTCGTCCGAAAGACCGAGCTCGGGCTCGGGCTGGGTGTCGCGATCCACGGGAGGCGCATCGGGCTCCGGCGCGTCCGAGGATCCGGCCGTTGGGGCGTCGCCAATCGAGATGGGCGCGGATGCAAGGGTCGCGGGACTCGAAGCGCAGCCGCCGAGGAGCGCGCCGAGAAACAGGAGCCGCGTCATTTGTAGTGGGTAACGTTTTCCCGCTGCTTCGTCTTCCGCGTCTCGACGCCTTGAGTGGTCATGGCTCTCAGCCGTTCGGGAGTTATCGCAAAGCTCGGCCGGCGGGAGTGACCCCCCCTGTGCCAACGTGACGTGAGACAGCTCCCCCTGGAAACCTAAGTACCGATGGGCGGAGAATGGACCGTAGTCCGTGCCGAAACCAAATCTTGAATCCGATCGTGAAGGCGTCTCAGAGAGCGAGGCCGAGCAGGCCACGCGTGGCGTGAGCGGACCGCTGGAGACGGTCGCGAAGCGTCGCCGTCGAGTCTTTAGCGCGGCGGATAAGCTCCGCATCGTGAGGGAGGCCGACGCGTGCCTGGCCAGTGGCAAGCGAGGTGCGTTGCAGGCGCTCCTTCGGCGGGAAGGCATCTACAGCTCGCTCCTGTCGTCCTGGCGGACACAGCTCGGCACCGTGGGCGCCTCCGGCCTGGCGGCGAAGAAGCCGGGGCGCAAGCGGAAGCTCAGCGAGGCGGAGCGGCGCAACGTGGAGCTCACCAAGCGCAACGCCGAGCTCGAGCGAAAGTTGCACGTCGCCAACGTGCTCATCGAGCTCCAAAAAAAAGCGCACGAGGTGTTGGGAATTGCACTGCCCGAGAGCGACGGAGAGACCTGATGGATCTCGTCGAAGACCTCGCCGACCCCAGAGTGTCGATGGTTGCCGCCTGCGCCGCAGTCGGCGTCAGCCGTGCCTCGCTCTACCGGACCACTTGCCCACCTGCACCGCCGAAACTTGGCGAGCGAGCACCCAGTCCCCGGCGACTCGGTAATGATGAGCGGCAAGCGATCGTCGACGTGATGCACTCGCCAGAGTTCGTGGACCAGCCGCCGACCGAGGTGTACGCGAAGCTGCTCAGCCGAGGCATTTACCTGGCCTCGATTCGCACCATCTACCGCGTGCTCGCCGAGCTCGGAGAATCGAATGAGAGGCGAAATCAGCGTCTTCCGCATCCACACGTGAAACCGTCGCTGACGGCAACGGCGCCCAACCAGGTCTGGACGTGGGACATCGAGCGCCACGAGGCGCCTTGAACCGTGCCGTGATGAAAGGACACGGCCGTTGGTCCGTCGCAGCGGACCGAATTGAAGCTGAGGACAGCCTGACCGTTGAGACGAAGGGGAGGGTGGCAAGCAGCCCTGACAAAGCCGGGGCGGGTCAGCACTGTCAGATGACCTGATGCCCGGCGAGCAAAGACAGGAAGGCGTAACGACAGTGAACCAGCGGATGAAAGCGTGATCGCTGTCTCATCCGTGTTGACAAATTCCGCCCTGCTGCCAGCGCTGAGTAGATATTGCGCGATTCGGATGGAGCATCTGCCGATGTGGTTGGGTTTGCTCATGTATGTGGTCGCTTCGCTTATGCTTGACGGGTAAGGACAAATCCCGATCATGACCTACGGAGGGCCTTCATGCGCACATTCCCGCTGAATCTGGCTGCCATCATGATTTCGTTTGCTGCCTTCGGGTGTAGCGGTTCGTCCGGGGGGGGGGGGGACCGCAGAGGTGGCCGAGGCGATCGCCGGAGGTCAGGATGATCAAGACACGCCGCCGCGAAATGCGACCGTATATGTTAGCGGTCCGAACGGAAATTGTAGCGGGTCGCTAATCACATCGACTTTGGTTCTCACGGCCGCCCACTGCGCCGTAGTTCCCGGGGCGGCGGTGTGGGTGGGACCCCAACATCCAAACGCTTCGATTCAACTACCACCACCGAACAATCCCCAGGCCCGTGCAGTGCGGACTGTGACCGATGTTTGGAGCCGCGTCCCGCCAAGCGTGTACAACGCTGGGGGTTCCCCACCCATCTGGGCCGTGGCCCGCGACGTGGCCATCTTGCGCCTTGACTTCCCTGTTACGATGGACGCCTCTCCGCTCCGCCCGAGCATGATCCGGCCGGCGCTATCTTCAGCCTCCGGTCTTTCCTTTGCGACCTTTGCAGGTGGAATCGCCGGATACGGTCTCAAGTACACCACCGCGGGCGGCAACATCGTTTCTTTTTCCCGCAACTCCGTCAGGTTTACGCCTGGGGGAGCCAAGTCGTTTATCATGCGAACGTTGCCGGTGGGTACACGTACTGGACAATTTCCGTCTCCAATAAGCTTGAGGACGAGCAGCCACTCTCCGAAAAAGGCGACTCAGGTGGTCCGCTCTTTCAGACTTTACCGGGAAGCACGACCGATCTCCGCGACGTGATCGGCGTCTCGTCGATTTCGACGAGCGACACTCCCGACGGCAGTATTTGGTGCCCTGAACCCTTCCCGTTTTGCGACTTCAGCTACAAGAGCTCGTACGCGGACATCACGGCTCCGCCCATGAAGGCCTGGATCGAGGGCATCGTCAATTCGGGTGGGGGAAGCCGCTGGGAAGGGCAGACCGACTACGTGCGCACCGCTTTCGGGACGCCAGGATGCGACGTGGCTACCAATCCGGCGTGCGATCCGGGGTGCGACGCGAAGAACGATCGTGATTGCGATCTCGTGTACGATCTGAATGACAACTGTCCGGACGACTACAACAGCGATCAGCGAAACAGCGATGATCCCGTCAGCGTGTATGATCCGCAGAGCCCGTTCGACGATGGGGATGTGTGCGACTCGTGCATCTACGACAAGGAGAACGGGCTAAATTGCAACGATGACGCCGAGGTGCTGAAATACGGATTCCGTCCCCATTTCCGCGAAGATTCAATCATAGGCAATCCGACTTCGCCATCAACGTCACCCGAAGTCAGCAAAGCGCAGTCGCGGTACCTTGGCGACGCTTGCGATCCGGCGCCGTGTACCGAGCTCGGCTCGAAGACGATCGAGCTCGATCCGACGGTATACGGGAGCCCGAATCCAGGTACGCCCGCCTGTGTTCTAGCCGCTTATTTCAATGGCTATTGCGGTTACACGGCGAACGTGCGGATCGAACGCGACGGCCGCACGGTGGCGTTGTTGGACGGGTTCACGGGGAGCACCGGGCATCGGATTTGCGAGTGCAGCGGGCCATTCGCGACGCAATTGGACCGGGTCCAGAATTGCTTCATCTCAGCACTGGGAGCGCAGTGCCCGCAACTGGCTGCGCAATTTACAACGTCCACCGCGCTGGCGAAAATCACAGTCAACCCACCATTCACTACCATCCCGACCGCACCCTCGGAAACTGGCACCGTAGGCGACGTCTTCACATTTCTTCCGAAAACCGTGCGTCCCGCCTATCGCTGGCTCTTCGAAAGCGATGTGAGCCCCATTACTGGTCTACCGAACCCGACCCTTCCGCTCAGCGACGCCACGGCTGCGGCGATCGCGATCGACGGGCTGATCCAGTCGAACGTGAGAGAGCATCCAGCTCTCGGGCCGAGCTCTCCGTACCGAGATCTGGCCAGCTACTGGGCGCCCGAAATACTCCGGGTCAATCCTGCCCCGGTCGGCGGAGTCATGCAGCAGAGCATGCTCCCGATCCCGGCGCCGGGAGAGGATTGCAAGACCTGTGGCCTTGGACTCTCGAAGCCCTGGTATCTCGTTTCGCCCACTGAGCTTCCGGCTGCCATCTTCGCCGCGACGCAGGGCAGCGCGATAGAGATGAGTGCTCGGGTGGATTCGGACGTGCTCGCCATGCTTCGCCTGGCCGGAGCAACTCCCTCGCGCGAAATTCTTTCCTCCGGAGAGCACGCTTCCCTGCTTCGCCGGCGCGCCGAACCGTTTGGGGCTCGATTTGCCGTTCTCGACCCATCCTCGCTGACGTTTCTTGGCGCGATAGCCGAAGATGAGAACGGGCGGATCCTCCAGGTGCGAGGCCGGACCGTTGGCGCCGAGCAAGCGATGATCGCCTGCTCGGACGGCGGGCCGATGCCCTGTGCTGGCGCTCACTCTCCAATGATCGCCTCGGCGGCTGCGCTCTCCACGCTGCAGGAAGCGATCTTCGTTCTACGCCGAGGGACTGGTGAAAGCCACGCGCGCCTCCACCGGTTTGATTTGCTTCATGAGATCTGGAGCGAGATCCCTCTTGCCGGGTTCGCGCTTCCGGGCGTGCCCCTCGCGATGACTTATGATGCTCAGGCGAACGCTCTTTTCGTCGTCGATCGCGCGCATGTGAGCGGCCACGGTCCCGGGCGCCTGTTCCGAATCGCGCT
Organism: uncultured delta proteobacterium; assembly: GCA_963781505.1. GTDB lineage: Bacteria > Myxococcota_A > Polyangia > Polyangiales > Polyangiaceae > JADJKB01. The sequence continues at coordinate 28,186 of CAWAHB010000034.1, forward strand.
CGACGGACGGATCGAGCTCGTCGAACACAGCGTTGGCCTGTCGCAGGAGTCCCAGGTGTTCCTCACTTCGACAGAATCAGGCAATCTCCTTCTCGCCGCCACGGGCAAGAAAAACTCCAAATTCGCGATCACTCACATCGACGCCCTCCACGAGAAAATGAAGGCGCTCGGACGATTCAAAGGCAAGGGAAAGCTTCTTGCGGCTCCGTTCCTGACGGATCGCGCACTGTACGTGCTTCGAATCCACAGCGGGACGGTGGAGGCGCTCGAGATCGATCCCAAAGAGCTTCAGCATCCCGGTGGGGGGATCGATTGCGATCTCGACTGATGCCGGCCTCTCGCGACCTCAGTCTTGCTGCAGTGAGCGGATTGCTGCTCGCGGTGGCTTGCGCAGGGTGCACTGGAGACGATCAAGGCGCTGGCGGAAGCGGTGGGTCGAGCGGCGCCAGCGTAGACGCAGGTGGCGCGGGTGGCTCGGGCGCAACCGGGGGTAGCTCCACGGATGGCTCTGCGGATGCAGCACCCGACGTTGCCGGCGACTCCTACACCGAGGGCTGGGAGCTCGCGCCCTGGAATCCGCCGGGCTGTCAGATACTGCGCGCGGTCGATCTCGCGAAAGCAGTTCCGCCCCTGGTGTGGAAGGATTGCGACAACGGTGTGGTGGGGTGCCAGTATCTCGATACTTCGATGTTGGAGGGGACTCCAAACAAGAATGGGGACAAGCTCGGACCGGGATTCAAAGTGGCGAAGAGCAGCGGCAAGACGTTCTTCTCCATAGCAGTGATCTTTGCGCTGTATCAGGGTGGGCTCGTAACTTACGAGGTCGACGCTGGCCCGCGCGCGGCATGGCGGAGTGACAGCACGACGCCGTGTGTGCTGGGGAGGTTCAACTTCGGAGTCGAATCGGGCTCTGCTCTGACAGTATCGAGTACTGTGACCAACGAGATCGCTAGCGTCGTTCTTTACAACAAGAGCGATCCGACAAGTCCCGATCAGGGCTCATCGTTCATCATCGACAAGACTCTCACTCAGAACTCGTTGGCGGGAGTCTTTGGCGTCGAGTTTTCTTCGACGCTCATGGCGCTCGAGATGGGCCTCGATGCACTCCTGTACGTCTGGGATTTCGGCTCGGGCAAGCCGAAGCTCATTCCGCGTCCGCCCGACATAGCGGAGGACTACCGCCCGATCGTCCAGGGCAACGAGATGGCATTCATTCGCGACAGCGCGATCACGACGGCCCGCAACTTCGCGGTCCGGCATGCCGACGGGACCATCGAGACCTTGTACAAGAAGTCGTCCGTGTGGGCGATCGATCTCCACGGTGACGGCGTCGACTATGCGTGGCAGGAATTGAACGAAACCACGAACGTGCTCGAGCTCTGGTCATCGCCGTTCACGATGAGCCCGGCGAGCTTTCAGCCCAAGAAAGTCCGCACCATCGAGGACGCGACGACCCTCGTGCGCGCGGGATTCTCGGGGGAAGGTTGGTGGGTGTACTACAAGGATGACGCGACACTGCGCGCCGTTCGCCTTTCGGACGGAATGTGGCTCGATGCCGCGGCGCCGTCTGGCTTTGGTTGGGTGACCCCGTTCGGTGTCGTGAATGGGGAAATATGGTCGACCATCCACGTTGCTCCAGGGTCCGTAGCGACGGTGTACAGCATCGCTCGAGTCCCGATCGCGTCGCTCGGAACACCCAAGCCGTAGCGATCGCAAAGCTCAGTTGGCGATGGTCGTCGCGACGCTGTCCTTGGCAAGGTCGGAGCCCCGCGTCGCTCGCGCCTCGAACGTGACCGGGCCGTTGCTGAGGGCGGGGACCACGATGCCGAGGGCCTTTTCGGCGATGCGCTGGTGCTCGTGGGCGAGCTCGGGGTGATCGAGGGAGCCTCCGGGGCGCGCGTAGCTGAACATGGTGAGGGCCAGGACGCGGGAGTCGTCCCGCGCCAGATCGTAGGCGGCGGTCTGCAGCGGGACGAGCGTGGAGAGGTCCGTCCAGACGCCGTTGCGGTCGTAGGCCTGCATCACGAGCACGATGTTCTTGTCGAGGGGGACGCGGGCCTTCGCTTCTTGGACGAAGCTCGCGAGCGTCGCGATGTTGGCGTCGGACGCGGGATCGCCGGGCGGGTCGACGTAGGCCTCGATGCCGACGTAGTCGAGGCCTGCCGAGAAGATGGCGTCTTCGCCGAGCACTTGGCTCTTCGTGTACACGATCCCCATCGGTCGATAGACGAGGCCGCGGGTCGCCAGCTCGGTCTGAACCTGCGCGATCATCGCTTCGGTTTCCGCCTGGGACCAGGATGGCTCGTCGGCGAGCTCGATGTACTTCACGCTGTCCCAGTGGGGCGCTGCGCGATCGAGGGCCTCGATCATGTAGTCGGGAGCTGCGAGGTTCAGGTAGATGGCGTGGCCCGTCGTGACGGCGTTCGAAAGCGAGGTGGAAAACGCGTCGCCCCAGGGTGCGTCGGAGACGTAGCCCGACCAGGCGAGGGCCAGGTAGAGGTTGGTGTAGCCGTCGACGTTGGCGCGGTGATCGCCGTACTTGCCGTCGACGAAGTAGTAACCGAGGTCGAGCGCATGGGACGGCGCGGGCAGCGTGTTTTCGTGGAACGGCGCCGTGTCGAAGCTGCAGCTCCAGGGAGCCTGGGTGAGCGTGCAGACGGGCTGGTCGTTGGCGGTGATGCTGACGCTGTCCGGGCTCCCGCTGACGCTGAGCTGGATCTCGATCTGACCGCTGACGGTCGCGTTCGATGCGGGAGAGGTGATGCTGACGCCGAGCGTGGGTGGCGCGCCACCGGCGCCACTCGCTCCGCCGCTGCCATTGTGGGCGACGCTGTCGGGATCGCCGCTACAACCAAACGCGAGAAGCGTCACGCAAAGGACGCGCATACCAGGGAAGGGTAACACGGGAGGCTCATCGCTTCTGGTATTGCTGGCCGTCGAACTCGTAGCGCTCGTCGTGACCCTGGTACGGGTAGGTGAGCGCGACGATGTCTCGAATGCCGTTGTGTGAGCTGTCCTGGATGGTGAGCGTGTAGCCCGGGACCGCACCGAGGAATTGCTGGCAGCTGCCACTATCCCTGAAAAGGAGCCAGAGCCAATAGTCGGCAAGGGTCGCGGGACTCGAAGCGCAGCCGCCGAGGAGCGCGCCGAGAAACAGGAGCCGCGTCATTTGTAGGGGTAACGTTTTGGCGCTGCTTTCGTCTTCCGCGTCTCGACGCCGCGTGTGCATCGATCGCAAAGCTCGGCCGGCGGGAGTAGTCTCCCGGACTGATGTCACCCGTACGTGACCTCAGTCTGGCTGCCGCGAGCGGACTATTGCTCGCGGCGGCGTGTGCCGGTTGTGGTACAGATGATGGTGCGGTCGGTGGGGGTGGCTCGAGCGGAGAAAGCTGGGACGGAAGCAGCGAGGGTGGCTCGGGCGCGATGGGAGGTAGCTCTGGCGATGCGTCGGCGGATACCACCACTGACGTTCCGACAGACGCTTACGGCGAGGGCTGGGAGCTCGCGCCATGGAATCCGCCCGGCTGCCAGATCTTGCGGGCGGTCGATCTGGGCACGACGGTTCCTCCGCTGGTGTGGAAGGACTGCAACAACGGGGTCGCCGGTTGCAAGTATCTCGATACTTCGATGTTGGAGGGAACTCCGAACAAAAATGGGGACAAGCTCGCAACGGATTTCGAAGTTGCGACTGTTGGCGGCAAGGTCTTCTTCTCAATCGCTCCGATCTTTGCGCTCTACCTCAATGGGTTGGCAATCTACGAGGTCGGTGTTGGTCCCAGAGCGGCTTGGAAAAGCGACAACACGACGTCGTGCGCGCTATCCCACGTGAGGTTCGGGCTCGACGGTGGGGCGGCGTTGATAGCCACTCAGATTTTGGACGCGACATCCATCTCCACGACGATCCAGTACAACCACAGTGACCCCGGCGAGCTAGATCTCGTTCCCAGTCTGAAAATCGACAAAAGTATTACCGGAAATTCGCTCGCGGGCGTCTTTGGACTCCAGTTCTCCAAGACGTTCATGGCGCTCGAGATGGGAGTGGATGCACTCCTATACGTCTGGGATTTCGGCCCCGGCCAACCCAAGCTCATTCCGCGTCCGCCCGACATAACGGAGGACTATCGCCCGATCGTCCAAGGCAACGAGATGGCGTTCATTCGCGATAGCCCGATCACGACAGCGCGCCACTTCGCCGTTCGACATTCCGACGGCAGCATCGAGACTCTGTACGAGAAGTCGTCTGTTTGGGCGATCGATCTTCATGGCGACGGCGTGGACTACGCCTGGCAAGAGCTGAACGAGAACACCAACGTGCTCGAGCTCTGGTCGTCGCCATTTACGATGAGCCCGGCGAGCTTTCAGCCAAAGAAGGTGCGCACGATCGATGGCGCGACGAACCTGGTTCGTGCCGGATTCTCCGGAGAGGGTTGGTGGGTGTACTACAAGGATGACGCCACGCTTCGCGCCGTTCGCCTGTCGGACGGAATGTGGGTCGACGCCGCGGCGCCTTCGGGGTTTGGATGGGTCACGCCGTTTGGCGTCGTGAACGGCGAGATCTGGTCGACGATTCACGTTGCTCCGGGAACGGTGGCAACGGTGTACAGCATCGCGCGTGTGCCCATCACGTCGCTCGGAACACCGAAGCCCTAGCTTCAATGTCATGGGCTGCCCAGAGCTTCGACTTCGTGTCCGGCGAAGTTTGGAGACATGGCCCGAACATCGTTGGTCCGGCATGCGCGCGTTCGGTCGCGCGCTCGCGGGATGGCTGCTCGTTGTCGGCGTCGCCCACGACCTGGCGCAGCAACTGTTGGACGCCCGGTGTCGCGACCGGTCGCCGAGCCCGGGTGACCCTCGATGTCCTGGTAGTATCGTCGGTAGTATGTCCAAGGTGGAGAAGCTCTCCGTGAGCCTTCCGGTCGAATGGGCCAAGTGGTTGCGCAAGATGGCGAAGGCGCGGAAAACGAGCATCAGCCAGCTGGTCGATGAAGCGGTTCAAGAGCGCGCTCGCGTTGCCGCGATGGACGAGTACCTGGAAAAGAACTCGCATGTATCGCACGATCGGAAGTGGGAGGCCGCTTTCGAGCGAAAGCTCGCGCTGCAACATGCGAGACGGAGATGAAGGGGGTTGTCGTCGACACCGGGGTGTTGCGGATTGGCTCGGCGCTTCTGATTTCGGGCCGGCGGGAGTAGTCTCCCCGCCGTGCGGATCTTGGCCTGTATCGTGCTGGCGGCTGCGACTTTGCAAGCGCCCCTTCAGTGCTCGGGAGATCCCGATCCGGCCCTCCGCCGCGAGGAGACGCCAGGGGAGGCGCTCTACGGTTTGGCGGGGGAGTTCAAGGCCAAGGGCGACGCGCAGGCGTGGAAAGTGACCCTCGAGTATCTGGTGGCGCGCTACCCGAACAGCCGCTTCGCCCAGATGGCGCGGGACGATCTGTCGAAAGAAAAGTGACGCCGCGCCTCGTCGTCATCACCGATTTCGGACGCGAGCACTGTCTCGAACGGATCCAGCGGCTGCTACCGCGCGCTCGAGCGGGGAGCGTGCTCGTCCAGCTTCGAGACCACGAGCTCTCGATCCGAGGGCGCCTCGAGATCGGGCGCGAGCTTCGCCGCGCGACGTCCGAGTCGGGACAGCTCCTTTCGGTGAACGATCGCATCGATCTCGCCCTCGCTCTCGGCGCCGATGCGGTGCATCTCGGGGAGTCGAGCATCGAGACAGGGGAGGCTCGTCGCATCTTTTCGGGCTTCATCAGTCGGGCGTCGCACCAGATCGAAAGCACCGATGCCGACGCCATCCTGCTTTCGCCCATCGTCGAAGCGCGGCACGGTCGGGACGCGCTCGGGATCTCGGCTCTCGGTCACGCCCGCGCGAAGCTCGATGCTGCGCGGCGCCTCTACGCTCTCGGTGGCGTCTCTGCGGCCAGCGCGCGCGCTTGCCTCGACGCGGGCGCTGACGGCGTGGCGGTGGTGTCGGCGGCTCTCGACACGGACGACGCTTCGCCGCTTCTCGAAGCGCTCGGGATTGCCGGCTGACCCGCACGATCCGAGGAGCGGTAACCTTGGCGAGCTTCGACGCGCCACGCTACAATCGTCGCGCATGCACGCCCTAGCGCCAGGTCGCCTGCCGCCGCCGCCCGAAGGTCCACCGCTCGAGGATCATGTCATCCACCTCGCTGGCGCGTCCTGGCAGGACTACGAGCGCGTCCTCGCGATTCGTGGGGACCATTCGAGTCCTCGAATCGCCTATTCGAATGGTGTTCTGGAGATCATGAGCCCGTCCATTCAGCACGAGAGCGTGAAGTCGAACCTGGGCCGTCTGGTGGAGGTGTGGATGGACGAGCACGGCGTCGAATACCGGACGCTTGGCTCTTGGACGCTGAAGCAGGCGACGGATGAGAAAGGCCTCGAGCCCGACGAGTGCTACGCGCTCGGGGACAACGTCGTCGCGCCCGAGCGTCCGGATCTCGCGATCGAAGTGATCTGGACTTCCGGAGGGCTCCACAAGCTCGACATCTACCGTGCCATCGGCGTACGTGAGGTCTGGTTCTGGGACCGTGGCGCCATCCGTGTGCGGGTATTGCGCGAGGGCGCGTACGTGGAGTCCGGAGAAAGCGAAGTGCTCGCCGGAATCGATCTCGAGTTACTGGCGTCGTTTCTCGACCGCACCTCGACGAGCGCGGCGAAGCGCGAGTACCGCGCTGCAATGAAGCGCTCTTGAACGGGCCGGACGCGGAGCTCATGGCACGCGACTGGCGCTGACCCTCGCAGCACACGCGGATCCGAGCTATACCGCCGGTCCGAAAATGTCCGAAAAGCCTGTGTTCGAAGCCGTCCCCACCGACCTCGACTTTCCGAAGTACGAGCGCCGGATCCTCGAGCTTTGGAAGCAGAAGAAGATTTTCGAAAAATCCCTGGCTCTGCGCGAGGGCGCGGAGGACTTCGTCTTCTACGAGGGCCCGCCCACGGCCAACGGCGTGCCCCACAACGGGCACGTGCTCACGCGCGTCGTGAAGGATCTCGTTCCCGCGCTACCAGTCGATGTGCGGCAAGCGCGTGCTGCGCAAGGGCGGCTGGGACACCCACGGGCTGCCGGTCGAGGTCGAGGTCGAAAAGGAGCTGCGCATCCACGGCAAGGCTGCGATCGAGGCATACGGCGTCGAGCCGTTCGTCGCGCGCTGCATCGAGAGCGTGTTCCGCTACACGGCGGAGTGGGAGCGGGTCACCGAGCGCATCGGCTTCTGGTTGAACCTCGAGGATGCGTACGTCACCTACCACCGGAGCTACGTGGAGAGCGTGTGGTGGGCGCTGTCGAACCTGTTCGAGAAGGGCCTGCTCTATCAGGGCCACAAGGTCGTCTGGTGGTGGGCGCAAGGCGGGACGGCGCTCTCGAGCGGCGAGGTCGGTCTCGGCTACAAGACCGTGGACGATCCCAGCGTGTACGTCGCGCTTCCGCTGGTCGACGACGACAAGACCGCCCTCGTCGTCTGGACCACGACTCCCTGGACCCTGCCGTCGAACGGCTACGCCGCGGTGCGTCCGAAGCACGCCCTACGTCGTCGCGAAAATCGGCGAAGATCTCGGGGAAAAGAAGAAGGGCAAGCGGGAGCTCTCGCTGAAGGTCGAAAAGCTCATCGTCGCGGAAAAGCTTCGCGCCGAGGTCGAGCAGAAGCTCGGCAAGAGGCTCGAAGTCGAGCGGACGCTGTCCGGCGAAGAGCTCGTCGGTACGCGTTACCGTCCGCCGTTCGATACCTACTCGAAGGATCGCGGAGACGCCGAGGTCGCTCTCAAGGCGGGCGGCACCGATGCCATGTGGTGGCGGGTCATCGCCGAGGATTTCGTCACCCTCGATACCGGTACCGGCATCGTGCACATCGCGCCGGCCTTCGGCGAGGACGACAACAAGGCGCACAAGAAGCAGCTTCAGCGCTATGCGTCGCCAAACGAGGTGGAGCTCCTTTGCGCCATCCACCCGGACGGAACCTTCCGCTCCGAAGCAGGGAAGTACGCCGGCCGCTGGGTGAAGGATTGCGACAAGGAGATCATCTCCGATCTGGCCGAGCACGAAGATCCTCGTGGCCGAGGAGCTCTATCGCCACGACTACCCGTTCTGTTGGCGAGCGGACGACGACCCGCTGATCCAGATGGCGCGCCCGGCGTGGTTCATCCGCACGACGGAGAAGCTCGACCAGGCCCTGTCCAACAACCAGGCCGTGACCTGGCTACCGGATCACCTGAAAGAAGGCCGATTCGGGGACTTTTTGCGAAACAACGTGGACTGGGCTCTTTCGCGGGAGCGCTTCTGGGGAACGCCCCTGAACGTCTGGGTTTGCGAAAAGGACGAATCTCATAAGCGGTCGCCGTCCAGTGTCGCCGAGATCGAGAAGCTCTCGCCCGAATGCTTTCGCCCACTTCCAGGAGGCCAAGCAGAAGGACCCGACGCTCAGCGATCACCTGATCGTTCACAAGCCCTGGATCGATCAGGTCACGTTTCCGTGTCCCACCTGCGGCGGCGTCGATGCGCCGAGTGACCGAGGTCATCGACTGCTGGTTCGATTCCGGCTGCATGCCCTTCGCGCAGTGGGGCTTTCCTCACGTTGCGGGCTCGAAGGAGAAGTTCGATGCGGCCTTCCCCGCGGACTTCATCAGTGAGGCTATCGACCAGACCCGCGGCTGGTTCTATTCGCTGCTCATGATCTCGTCCCTGGTGTTCGACGAGGCGACCCAAAAGAAGATCGGCCTCGGTCGCACGCGCGCGTTTCCGCATCCGTACAAGACCTGCATCGTGCTCGGTCACGTCTGCGACAAGGAAGGCAAGAAGGAGAGCAAGAGCAAGGGGAACTACACGCCGCCCGAGATCATCCTCGATCAGGTGCGGATGGAGTTCGGTGTGCTTGCCGACGGCGCCGCCAAGCCCGGCGAGGCGCTCATCGCCCGCGACGACCTCGAGGGCATGGACCTCAAAGAGGGCGTGAAAGTCGCAGCGTATCGCGCCGATCGGCCCGAAACGAAGCGGGAGCTCGTGCTCAAGGCCGGAAAGAAGCTACCCCGCCGCGTCGTGATCCTTGCCGACGCCGATCGCGAGGCGCTCGGGCTCACGCCCATCTCCACGGGCCTCGAGACCATGCCGGTGGCGGTGCCGCGCGCGCCCGTCGCCGAGCGGGTGACCCTCGAGGACGAAGCGACGCCCGCGCCCGGGGCCGACGCGTTCCGCTGGTTCTTCTACGCGGCGAGCCCGCCGTGGTCGAACACTCGCCACAGCCTGAGCAACGTGCGCATGTTGCAGAAGGACTTCGTGGTGAAGCTTCGCAACGTGTACTCGTTCTTCACCATCTACGCGAATATCGACGGCTGGAACCCGACGAACGCGTCTCACGCGGGCCGCCCAACGGAACAGCGAACGCTCGCTCGATCGCTGGATGCTGTCGGAGCTTCACCTCGCGGTGCGCGACGTGCGCAGCGCGCTCGATGGGTACCTGGTGTACGACGCGGCCCTTCGGCTCATCGATCTCGTCGAGTCGCTCTCGAACTGGTACGTGCGCCGGAGCAGGCCGCGGTTCTGGGCGAACGGCCTCCCGCCCGACAAGTGCGATGCGTACGCGACGCTGTACGAGGCGCTTGACGACCATTTCCGCGCTGACGGCGCCGTTCATCCCGTTCTTCAGCGACGAGATGTATCAAAACCTGGTCGCGCGGCCCGGCGTCGGCGGGGCGCAGGAAAGCGTGCACCTCGACCGACTATCCAGTGCCTCGCCCAGAGGCCGTGGACGAACGACTTTCGGCCGATACGGCCGCGGTGCGTCAGGTCGTGAGTCTCGGGCTCAGCGTGCGGACGGCGCAGAAGATCAAAGTTCGGCAGCCCCTCGCCCACGCCGACGTGGTGTTCAACGATCGCGAAACCATGGAGCGACTCGAGAGCCAGAAGAAGCTCATCGCCGAGGAGCTGAACGTGCACGACGTGAACTTCATGTTTCCGGGACACGAGCAGGGCGCCGTGAGCTTCAAGCTCAAGCCGAACTTTCGCGCGCTCGGTCCGCGCCTCGGAAAGCGCGTCCAGGAAGTGAAGAAGGCTCTCGAAGGAGCCGATGGCTCGGCGCTTCATGCCGAGATGAGCCGCGACGGAAAGATCACTCTGGATCTCGACGGGGAGCCGCTCGAGTTTTCACCGGAGGAAATCGAGGTCGCCGTGGAAGCCGCGCCGGGGTTCGCGGCCGGCACTGGGCGCATCGGTGTGGTCGTGCTTCACACCACGCTCACCCCGGAGCTCGTGGACGAGGGACTCTTGCGCGAGCTCGTGAGCCGTATCCAGCAGGCGCGGAAGGATCTTCAGCTCGCGTTCACCGATCGCGTCGATGTGTGGGTTTCCGGGAGCGAGCGCATCCAAGCCATCGCGAAGAAGGAGGCCGAGCACATCCGAGCGGAGTGTCTGGTCGAGCGCCTCGAGATCGGCACCACGGCGGGATGTCCCGAGGGCTCGGTCCGGCCCCAATCCCTGGGTGAAGAGGACGTGGAGCTCGGCGTGGCGCGGGCCTGAACGCGCCAAGAACGTTGGCATCCTCGCCCTGCGGCGCGTATTCTGTCCTCATGGGTAAGCTCGGGTTGTCCGTGGGGGCGGCGCTGGTGCTCGCGAGCGTTGGGTGTGGGGACGACGGCTCCCACCCGCCAACTCTAAAGAGCGGGCTCGGCGGCTCGGGGGCGGTAGTTGGAACCGGCGGGAGCGGCACGGGAGGATCGGGCGGCGACTGCCAGCCCGATCCCACTACGGGCAGCGTCATCCAGGGAAACCTGGTGGTGTTCGATCCGACGCTTTTGACCCCGGTGTCGTTCATGGGCAAGGCCATCCTCGTGATGGAGGGGACGCCCTGCGGCTATGCAGTGGGCGGGTACGACGCAACCGTCGACCCCGTGGAAAACTTCGTCCTACAAGGTGTGAAGAAGCTCGACTTCAACTGGATGCACGCCTACCAAGACGACGCCACGAGCGAAGACGTGATGACGACGTTGCGCGTCGTGTACACGCAGCAGGATCAATCGATCCTCGATCAGTTCGGGTTCGTGCGCGCATCCGATGTCGAGGAGATGTACACGTCGGCTGGCGTCGGACGCGATCCGGCCAAGGGCACCGTGCTCGTTCAAGTGGTCGAGGGCAAGCTCAAGACGGGCCACCCGGGCGCGATCGTCTCGACACTTGCCAACGCGCAGGTCGCGTATCCATCTGGAGGAGGTTGGGCCATCGGCGGGCAGACCGATCTCGCCGGAGTCGGCGCGCTCCTCAACGCGGACGCCTCGGAATTTCCGGGCAGCAGCGTTGGCGTGCACATCGAAACGAGCGCTGGCGGGCAGGACTTCACGGCCCTCGTGGAAGCGGATGCTGTTTCGATCATCACGTTCGCCGTCGGGTTCTGACAACAACTACAAGGGCCTTGTATTACAAGGGCCTTGTAGTGAGTTCCCGGGTGTCTCCGCTGCGGCTCTCGGAGCGAGATGGCGGTCTCAGGCAGATGCTCGAAGCGTGATCGTTCGGCCGAGCTTTTCGCTGATCACCCGGGTGAGGGTCGACCAGAGCTCGTCGTCGGTTTTGGCGGCAACCCAGGCTTTTCGCTCGGGGACCCAATCGAAGTGCCAGGCGAGGCGCTCCGCGGCCATCCAGATCTGACGCGCAGCGCGATGGGAGTTCACGACGTAGCGCGCGCCGTCGGAAAACTCGAGCGTGAGGATGTCGCTGGCGAGCTCCGCTTCCAGGCCCTCGGTATCGAGTGCATCGACGGCGTCGACGAGCGCGCGGAGCTCTGGAAGAGCCCGCGCCTCGTACTCCGCTTCGGAAAGGGTCACTGCGTTGGAGCAGGTGCGGCGCCGCCCATCGACGGAACGCAGGCGGGCGGCATGCAGGTGTTGCCCGGCGCGCAGTCCGCTTGGCTCTGGCACGGCCAGGCACAACGACCGACTGCTGTGTTGCAGCGGTGGGTCAAGCACTGAGCGTCGCTCTGGCACGGAAATGCCATCGGCGCCGGAGTGGACATCTGACCTTCGGTCGGAGTCGGGGCAGGAGCGGTTCCACCGTAGCCCGGCTGCGCGCCGTAGCCATTGTTGGGGGCAGCGCCGTAGCCCGGGTAGGGCGAGTAGCCCTGTTGGGGCGGAGGCTCTTCCTCCTTTTTCTTGCAGGCAGTGACGATCAGAGCCGGAACGACAGTCGAAACTACCAGAGCAAGCAGGGCATTACGCATCGGGTCTCTCCTTAGCGGGCGCGTGGATCGGGCTCGAAAAAAGGCGCCGAGGTCCCACGGCGCGGCTCATGGGTCTTTAGTACTTGGACGATGGAGGCGGGTCAACTCATCAAAGCTTCGAGGATCTGGGAAAAAATCGCGGTTTTTCCGATTCGGCCCCCCAATCGGTGCTACGGTCGAGCTCGAAACCTCTCATGGGGACGAGGGCTGTCCGGGGGGAGCTCTTGGGGTGTACACCCGTCGAGCGTTTGCAAGCAGAGGTGCAAAGCGCGCTACGGCGCAAACCCTCCGCGGAAGCGCGCCTGGCGGGGGTGGTTCGTGCCCTTGCGCCATACTCGAGCGAGCTGCGGTCCGTACTTTGCAACGCACTGGAAACGCTCGTCACCCGTGGGTCTTACACCCGCCCCCTGTACGCGGCGTGCGCGCGGTCGCTGTGCGAGGCGGGGGACCGCAAAGCGGCACCCCACCTGAAGCGCGCCCTCGCCAGTGAGGACGGGGGCGGGCTGGCCACCCTGTCCGCTGCTTGCTTCATCGACGACGATGCTCTCTCCGAGCCCCTCGCTCGGGTCGCCACCAGTCGCCATCCACATCTGGCCTTTGCGGCGGAAGTGGCGCGCGTCGCGAGGCGACAATCGGATGGCAAGCACATCGCTTCGCTTGCGCCGAAAATCAAGGAGAGCCACCGAATCGAGCTCTGCTCCGAGATGTTCGTGCCGCTCCTTCGCTCCCGCGCACTGCCTCAGGGCATCGCCCCGGCGCTGGCCGTGCTTCGGGACTCCGAGCGTCATCTCGGTCGCTGGCTCGTGCTGGCGGAGATCGCGACCCGCGCGGGAGATCCGGCACCCGGGGAGGAAGCGAGCGAGCGCGCGTCGAGCGGACCCTCGAGCGCCCGCGCCGCTTGGGCCATGGTGCGCTGGGCGCTCGCCAACGGCGAGACCGAGCCACCGGATGTACGACCGACGGTGGAGCTCGTCGCGCGTCTGAGCGATCGGCCGAGCTCCGAATCGGGACACGACGTTCTTGTATCGATTGGCCGAAGCCCGAGCCCCCTCCGCCCGGACGATGCTCGAGAGTCTGGCGAAGAGCAGCTTGCCAAACGACTCGGCGATCCGCGCAGCGCTCTACCTCGCGCGGGACCATGGCCGGACCGATCTGCTCGAAGCCCTGGGGCACGTGGCCAAGAATCCGAAGCGCGACGCGCTGCGAGGGTTGGCTGCCGCTGCACTCTACGACGCGGGGGGGAAAGAGGGGGCGATGGAGGTCGTCGAGGCGCTGGAAGCGAGCCGTTTGTTGATCGCCGTCGCATGGGGAGGGATTCTTCGAGCAAAGCGTGGAGCGAAGAACGAAACCATGGTGACGGAGGCGAGCTTTCGAAGACTGCAGCTCGGCTGGGTGGAGTGAACCACGTCCGGTTCGTGTTGTTCGTGCTGGGCGTCGGACTTCTGACGCTACCGGTTCCCGCAAAAGAGGAGGAGTCGGGCCGGGTGCTCGCCGATGCGGACGGCGAGATGACCAGTCTTCTGCTCGTCGATCGCGATGACGACGACGACGATGGCATCGCCGACGGAAAGCAGGGATCTCCTGGGTGCTGCGGCCTCGAGCGATGTCTTGTTCGTCGAGCCCAAAGGGGGTCCGCGGAAATTCGAATCCCTCGAAGGGGATGCCGTGCGCCTGGTGATCGGCGACCGACCGGTCGCGGCGAGCAAGCTCGAAGGCAGGCGGCTCAAGCGCCTGGGGATCCAGGGGGTGCACGCGGGAAAGAGCCGGCTGCGATTCGCCGAGCTCGTCGTGGACATCACCGTCGCTGATGTCATGGCCCTGGATGAGAACGGCGAACCGGTCGATCTCGCCCGTTCCCACGCATCGATCAGTCGCACCTTGCCCAAAGCCCTGGCGGAGCCGGGCGCGCGGGTCGATTCGGACGCTTTGCGCTGGTTGGTCGCCGCTCCTTCGGGAAGCCTGCCGAGCGATCTCGAGGTCACGAGCGCGGCGCCCGATGGCTCGGTGCTCGACACGCTTCCCGAGCTGCCGCTGGAGAAAGTCACGTGTCCCCCGTCGCTCGGCGAAGGCCTGAAGTGTCGCCAGACCGCGCTGGTGCGCGCAACCGGTGACGTGATCGACCGCAGTCATCCCGAGTCGAGAACCGACTCCCTCTTGGCCGAGGTCGGCGGTCGCCTGATCGTGGGCATCGAGCACTCGATGACGAGTCTCCGGGTGGGGGGACCGCGTCACACTGCCCTCGGACCCCTGGAACGCTATCGCGGTCACCTCAGAATGCGGCTCGTCCGCTTGGCCAAGGGCGGCACGCCGCCCGTGGGCGGTGACGAAGTCGGCGCGATGGCCATCGCGCGTCAGGAGATCCGCACTGCCAGCGGCCTGTGGGGCCAATGTGGGATCCATTTCGGTTATGGAAAGGATCTCGACATGCAGATCGTCGATCCTCCTCCTCCGCATCTCATCGCGGTCGGCTGCGATCTCGGAGCCCCCGCGAGCGGCGGCGAGATCCGATTCCGCGCGGGAAAAGACATCGTTCGGGTGACCACGCACGACAAGGACACGCCGACAGTGGTCGCGAATCGGTTGGCTCGAGCGGTGCGAAAGTCGGGCTCACGGCCACAATCAGCGCCAATGCGTTGACTTCTCCCGGGGCGCTCCGGACGGTCGACGTCCTGGTGCGCCAGGCCGATGGCGGCTTCGTTCCGCTTTCCTCCGAGGAGGGGGGACCGCTCTCGACGCGATCCGACGCTCGGACGTTTGTCTCGGGGAGGTCGATCTCGCCGACGGGCTCGATCACTTCACCGATTTCGATGCCGTCGCCGGCACGCTGGAGGAGCGCAGCCTGGTCAAGGCGTTCGACGACGGCGATCCGACGACCATCGAAGTATTCTTGATCCCGAGCTTTGCGCATTCCGGTCGCATCGGCGAGTCGTTCATCTACGCCGACGGCTCGAGCATGCGAAACGTCGTGATCATCGATCGAGCAGGAGTGCGAGCCGGAGCGCGGTCCTTCGCGCTCGCCCACGAGCTCGGTCACATCCTGCTCGACATGCCCGGCCATCCCGACGACTACGGCGTCGACCAACCCACGGCGCTGATGGATGCAGACGCTGCCGATCCGACGATCTTCGGCCCGCGCCGCCTGTCCGTCAGCGAGTGCGAACGCGCCATCCGCCAGAGCGGGCCCGCGAGCCCCCGTGCCGCTGCTCGGCTTCTTGGCCGCTGTTCACGCCGAGGAAGTAACCGTCGACGTTCGTTACTCGGGGACGATCTGGACCAGATCGGTGCCGGCCGCGTAGGCGTAGGAGACGTACGCGTCGAAGCCGTCCACCAGGACGCCCACTGGGCGATCGGCGTCCACGCGGTGCACGCCGTCGTACTGGATGCCGGGGTTGATCGATCACTTCCGCGCCGGAGGGATCGATGGTCGGGAATCCGAGCTGGCAGCGATAGACGATCCAGGGCGGGGGCCGCGGGTCCCCGCTGGTCTGGCGTGAGCCCGTCACCGGCCACCGGAATGCAGCCGTTGATCTGGTCGATGGGAGTGCCGTCCATCACCACGTTGGTGTCCGGAGTCGCGATCACTCGAACCAGGTCGAAGTTGTAGTTGTCCGGCGTCAGGAACACGTAACTGTCTCGGAACTGCTCGATGGGCGGGACGATCAGCATGCTGGGATCGCCGCCGGGGAGACCCCGGGGAATGCCGCTATCGTCCTGACTCGCGGACACCGACATGAATTGAACCGGCTCACTGCTGTCGAGGAGGAACGGCCGGGTCGACGAGAGGGACGCCCAGGAGCCGCGCTTGGGGAGCACGAAGGATGCATCCGCACCGTCGAGCGTCGTCGTGATCGTGGCGCCCTTGTCCGTCACGGCAATCACGCGGAAGTACTCGGGCTGTTGCACCGCGCCGATGTTCGCGCCGGCCGCGGCCACCATTTCCGAGCGATTCGCGGAGATGCTCGCTACGAACTGCTTTCCGGCCGTGCGGATCGGATCGAGCTGCTCTTCGAGATGATCGGCGCAGCAGCGCCTTTCCGAGAGCGTCGTGAACGAGGGCGCATCGCTGGCTTCACCGCCGGAGAAGACCACGACCGGATGGTCCGCGCTCACCACCGAGCCCGTGAAGTCGGCGTTGAAGTTCCCGGTTTCCAGGTTCAAGACATCGTACGCGCCGATGGTGATCTCGAGGGTGTCGCCCACTTGGGTTTCGGGGACCGGTCCGCCACCGATGATGCGGGCCGCGGTCTCGACCCGCACGCGAGTCTTGTCGTGGGTTCCGACGATGGTGAGGAACGCCCGGAGATCGGTCGGATCGTTGGGGTTGAAGTTGGTGTTCGGGTCGTCGCTCGAGGCGATGGTCTGGGGCCAGCCGAGTACGACGTAGCTCGCCACGATGTTGCCGTTGGCGCCCACGAGCGCTTCGGTCGGACGCAAGAGAGACGCGTCGTTGGAAAATACCGCCACGTTGTCCAGCGGATTGAACTGGTAGGCGACCACTGGAAAGTCGCTCTTCACCCGGTACGCGTGCCGCGTGACAGCGGTGTGGGTGCCGGTGTTGAACTCGCCAGGCGGTGACCCGTCGACCTCCCGCGGCCCGAGCTTGAACACCCGCAAGCTGAGGGGTGGGATCTTCGCATTGGCGACATCGAAGGGAGCGTTCGGATCTGCCCGGCTGCCCGTCGTCCTGCTCGATGGTCACGGCGGCCGATACGTCCGGCTGCGGGATTGCTCACCACCACCGCAAACTGCTGGCTGGCTGCGTTGAGCCCTGCGCCCACGTTGGCGTTGTCGAGGTCGACGGCCCAGTACTCGCAGCCGACGTTGCTGCGTTCGACGCTGGCTTTGGAGCAGAGCTGGACGCAGGTGCCGGACCGACAGGCCTTGCCCTCGGTAACGTCGCAGGTCACGCCCGGCGTCTGGAAGTCGCCCGTAGAGTCGCAATACTGGATCGTCTGACCGTTGCAGGAGCTCGAGTTCGGAATGCACGTCTTGCACTCCAGGATGCTCTCGACGCACACGAGTCCTTGCGCGGCGCAATCCGTCTCGTCGACCCACTTGTGCCCGGTGCACACCTGCACCGCGGTCGTGCAGCGTTTTTCGCCGTTCTTGCACAGAGGGGCCGGCGGTTGCTCCTCGGTCAGGTAGCGATCGGCCTTGTCGAATCCGCAGCTGGCGACGACCAGCACGAAGGTTACGGCGAGTGCTCGGCGTACCCGGCGCATGGCGTCAG
This sequence comes from uncultured delta proteobacterium, assembly GCA_963781505.1. Lineage (GTDB taxonomy): Bacteria > Myxococcota_A > Polyangia > Polyangiales > Polyangiaceae > JADJKB01. The sequence goes on from CAWAHB010000034.1 coordinate 45,634, forward strand.
AGGTGCGCGTAGAACACGTCGGTCGCGTACGCGTTCCACCCGCGGCTGTCGAGCTGCCGATAGCGCAGCGTTCCATAGTCGAATGCGGTGATGTGGGCCCGGACCAACGTGATGGTCAAGGCGCCGGGAATGAGCGAGAGATCCTCACCGAGATCCGCCGAGAGCACTCCGAGATCGGGAAGCTTGGCTGCCTCGAGGGGACCGGGCACCGCGATGGTCCAGTTCTTCAGCCCACCAGCGCTTGCCACTTGGAGCACGCTGAGCTCCACGCTGGCGCCGCCGGCAATGGCGGTCCAACCGAGATCCGTTCCGTTCCAGGCGCCGTTCGTGCCCGGCGTGGTGAGCGCGGGGATCTCGACGAATGGGTCCATGTTCACGACCGAAGAGGTGCTCGTGAACGCGAGCGCTTCGGCCACCGAGCGAGGGGTCGTCCCGGCCGCTCCCGTGAGGGCGGTGGCGGTGGTCACGTACTGGGTTCCTGCGAGCCCTTTGACGAGGGGTGGGATCCCGACGAAGGAGAGCGGCCCGGTGGGCAGCAGCTTTTCTTGAAAGCCCACGGGAAGGACCGCGTAGCCGAGCTCTCCAATCCGCAGCGCCACGTTGCCCCGAACGCGGTCGGGCCCTTTCGAGGTAGGTGTGGGACCGCTGGCTTGGAGGGTGAGGGCGTGATCGAGGGGAATGTCGATCTGCAAAAACACTTCGCTCGTGACGGCTGCGGGCTTGGTCAAAATGCCCTTGGCGACGCCCATCGAGTAGACCTTGAAGTAAGCCGGATTCGCCGCGCGGTTCTCGATCCCCGCCAGGGCGTAGATGCCGAGGTTTCCGGAGCTCGTCGATTTCACGAACGCAAAGCCCGCGGTGCCACCGGATTCCGGCGTGACCGCTTCGCTCTCGGGAGGCAACTGAAACACGTCGGTTGGCTTCGACCGCAGCTCGAACACGTAGGCGACCAACTTCTCGTCGGCGGACTTCGGTGTCGGCACGTTGGTCCAGCCGGCGCGCTCGAACTCCTGGACGCTCTGCCAGACGAGCTCCCCCTTCACGGCGGACCCATACACGGGCGTGCCGCCCACGGGCGGGGGATCGCCGTCTTCGATGCAAGCGGGGGTGAGAACCGGATCGAGGTACGCCGTCACCGTGTCGACCGGCACGTCGACGAACGTGACCGGTTGGTAGCACTTCTTGGCGACAGTGACCGTGCGCTTCGGGCCGAGCCCGGCATCGGTGAAGACCGTGACGCCCGCCTTGTCGGTCTTCTGAATCGCCGCGGTGGTCGCGTCGTCGCCGACGATCACCGTGGCGTCGGACACCACGAACCCGGTGAAGCCATCGAGCGTCAGCACCTTCAGCTCACCGGAGAGTGGACTGCCGCTGAGCCCTCCTTTGTAGCCGTTGTCGCTGTTTCCGTAGGTGAATGCATCGAGCACGTCCACGTGGACACCGTCGGCGGTCGTCACACGAATCGGCTTGGTTCCTGGCGTCCCGACGGGAGTCTTGCACTCGAGCTCGGTCGCGCTCGAGACCACCACGTCCGTGCACGTCGCCAGATCGATCTGCACCTCCGTATCCGCGTCCCAGTGGGTGGACTGGCCGTGGATCTCGAGGATGGTCCCGCCGGAAGTCGGTCCGCTCGCAGGCTCCGCGTAGAACGAATCGTACTCGTAGCCCCCGGTGAGCGTGCGCTTCGTCGACTCGTCGTCGCCGTTTTCCACCGTCACGTCCACGGCGCCCGCGGTTCCGGGCGGGACGAGGATCTGAATGCGTTCGGCGTCCACCGGCAGGAGGTTCGTGGGGTCGACCTCGGTGGCACCGAACCACACCCGCGCCTTGCTCGAAAATCCGTTACCGTGGATCAGTGCGAGCTGCCCGCCGCTGAAGGGCCCGTGGGGAGGATCCACGCCCAGGAGCGCGTGGGGATCGGAGGGGGGAAGCTCGCCCTGGGCGTCATTCGTTCCGCCGTCGAGATCGATGTTGATTCCACCATCGTCTTCCGTCGGCTTGTGAAACGCGGCTTCGTTTCGGGCGAAGCAACTTCCCGCGAGACCGAGCGCGAGGCCGCCGAGCACGACGAGGAAAGATCGACCGGCGCCCACGATGGTCGAAGGCTACATCACCGAGCACGGTTGGTCGAACGGGGTTGACGCCTCAAACCGCGGCCAAAAGATCCATGATTGGCTCGCCAGGGGCCAGGCGAAGCTCTTGCTTGGCGGGGTCGACAATCAAGTGCAACGCTTCGAGGGGAATTTGGCCAATGAGCGTGATGGTCCCGGTGGGGAGGACCAGCGCGTCGCAGCTCATGTGCCGGCCGAGGATTTCCAGGCGGATGGGGCCAACTCGACGTACGGCAAGGGGAGAGCCGTCAGCGAGACGTGCAGTTTCCACCCCCAGCACGCTCACCCCGAGCGCCGCCGCCGCTTCCTCCGGAATGGCGAGCAGCATGGCTCCGGTATCCACGAGCGCGTCGAGCTCGACACTTCGCATCTCCTCGGGAGGGATCCGCCCTTCGAGCACATTGGCGTGATCGTTTGCGTTCGTCAGTCGGATCCGATTCATGACTCGTCCCATCATCGCTCCGGCCGCATCGGCACGGCGCGAAGCGAGTTTCCTTAGTCTAGCTCAGCTCACCTGCGCCGGAAGCGGTGTTGCTGCTCGCAGATCGAGCGCCACCAAAATGTCGAGGGTCGTCCGCTTGCGCGAGCCGCGATCCTCGGTGGGTCCCACGCACGCGGGGCATCCCGCTTCGCACTGGCAGCCCTCGACCAACACGCGAGCTCTGCCCAAAAGCTCGGCGGCTCGCTCGTAGATGCGCGGCGCGAGCCCGACGCCGCCCGGGATCGAATCGAACAAGAACACCGTGGGATCGAAGCCTCCGACGCGGCCCCCGTGGGGATCGCGCATGGGCGGAAGATCGCCTCCCGCGCCGTCGCCGAGGGTCTGTCCGATGTCTCGCGGATCGCACATGAGGGCGAGCGTCGCCACGGTCTCGAGCGCGCGTCCGAGTCCGCGAAGTCCATCGACCACCACGGGCCGAGATCGCCCGAGGGAGCTCACCACGGTTTCGGGCAAGGTGAGCCAGAAGCTCGTGGTGTGCATCTGCATCTCGGGCAAATGCACGTCACCGTAGCCGGCGTTTTCGTGGGTGAAGAATTTGATTTTCTTGTAGCCGGTGACCTTCTCCTCGACGCGCACGTCACCGAGTCCAATGTTGGCGCGGCCCAGGCGGCCCGCGGCGTTTTCTTCGATCACGGCCACGGTGCGATAGGTGAGGGCGGTCGTGAAGTAGTCCGGCTCGACCTTGCGAACGAAGGCCTTGTGGTTTTCGTAGTCCAGGCGCTCGACCTGGAACTGCTCGGCGTCGTGCTGATAAATGGCCTGTTCGTGGAGCATGGTGTGCGCCGCACGCCAGTCGAGCTCGGCAATGCTCTTTTGCTTTTCGACGTCGACGATGACGAAGTTGTCCCAGCCAATCGAGCGAAGCGAGACGGCGTTGGCTGGAAACGCTTCTCCTGCCCAGTGGTAGGCGCCGTTCGCTTCGTGCACCAGACCGTGGCTGGCGAGGTACTCGAGAGCCGCCCGCGTTCCTTCGCTGTCGAGGGACAGGTAGGCTTCGCCCCGAGCGCTCTCGGGAGCGGCGAGGCGTGGGCCGGCGCTGGAGATGCGGAACGGCGCTTCGAACGTCGCGCACTTCAAGTGCTGGATCAGGATCTCCGTGTTGGACGGATCGATGCGAGCTTCTTCCGCCGGTGCGCCGAGGAGGTATTCGGGATCTCGAGCCAGGTACTGGTCGAGTGCGTCGCTCGAGCACACGAGAAGCGCGATGCTCGTACTGCCCCGCCGGCCCGCACGCCCGAAGCGTTGCCAGGTGGCGGCGACCGAGCCCGGGTATCCGACGCACACCACGGCATCCAGATCGCCGATGTCGATGCCGAGCTCGAGGGCGTTGGTGGCGACCACGCACAGGATCTCTCCTTGTCGCAGTCCCCGCTCGATGGCGCGGCGCGTTTCGGGCAAATACCCACCTCGATACGCCATGATGGCGTCGGCCCCGGCCACGTCACCGACCTTGGCGCGGAGGTATTTCAGCATCACTTCCACACTGTTGCGGGAGGGGCCGAACACGATGGTCGGCACCCGAGCGCGCACCAGATCCGCGGCCAGGTTCACGGCTTGTTTGAGGGCGCTGGCTCGCACGCCGAGCTCCTCGTTCACGATGGGCGGGTTGTAGAGAAACACGTGACGGCTGGCTCGGGGCGCCCCGGACTGGTCCACCAGCTCGACGTCGTCGCAGGGGACACCGAGCAAGCGCGCCGCGTGCTCCCGGGGATTTCCGATCGTGGCCGTTGCGGTGATGAAGGTCGGATTCGATCCGTGAAAGCGTGCGATGCGTTTCAGCCGCGCGATGACGTGAGCCATCTGCGAACCGAACACGCCCTTGTAGGTGTGCAGCTCGTCCAGGACGACGAAGCGAAGGCCCTGGAAGAACGTTGCCCAGCGAGCGTGGTTGGGCAGGATGCCCGCGTGGAGCATGTCGGGGTTGGTGAGAAGGATGCGACTCTTTTCCCGCGCGACGCGCCGAGCGTCTCCAGGGGTGTCGCCGTCGTACACGATCGCCGGCAGCCCGAGCCCCGCGTCCGTCACCAGCGCACGAAGGTTGTGCTCCTGATCTCGCGACAGTGCTTTGGTCGGATAGAGGAAGATCGCGCTCGCCGATGGGTCCTTCGCCAGGGCTTCGAGCACCGGGAGGTGGAAGCAGAGACTCTTGCCGCTCGCCGTCGGGGTGGCGATGGCCACGTGGCGTCCGGCGCGAGCCGCCGAAATCGCCTGATGTTGATGGCGGTAGAGCTCGCCAATCCCGCGTTCCTCCAGGGCTCGGGCGAGGCCATCGGGCAGGTCGTCGAACATCGGCACGCTCGAAGCCCGGCTCTCGCCAATCACCCGCTCCAGCGCCAGACAGCGCCGAACACTGCCTGAAGCGAGCCAGCCATCGACGACGCTGTCCACGCCGAGGGTCACGGACCAGGGGGGTTCAGGCATGGGAGAATACCTAAACAGATGTTCGGTATTCGGGCAAGAGTCCTCCGATGGCTTTTGAGTGGCCCAGAATCCCGAGTTGTCGTAGGGAAACCACCCGCATGAGCGCAGAAGACGCGCCCCTGTCGACCCCGCCAGTCGAAGAGCCCCCCCTGGCGGAGGAGGCGCCGTCCTCGGACGCCGTGGGTCGTGCTCCATCCCCGGTTCCGGAGCCCCTGCCGTTGTCGACGCCCATAGCGTCTCCCGAGCCCACGGCTGCCGACGTGGACAAGCTCCGTCGTCGGCCGAGCTACGTGTTCTTTGGATCCCTGGCGGCGATGGCTCTCTTCGCCGACGTGACGAGCAAAGCGTGGGCGGAGATTTCTCTGTCCAAGCGCACGATGCTCGATCCCAGTGTGATCGTCGTCAAAGACCACCTGATGCTGACCCTGGCCTACAACAAGGGCGGCGCCTGGGGTTTGCTGCACGATGCGAGCGAGAGCGTTCGCAAGCCATTCTTTCTATTGGTCAGCGTCTTGGCGATCGCGTTCATTCTGTCGCTCTACAGCCGGCTATCGCCCGCGCAGCGCTCGCTGAAGTGGGGACTGCCCCTGGTGCTGGGCGGCGCCCTCGGAAACCTGTCCGATCGCGTCACGCGGAGCAGCGTGATCGACTTCATCGATTATCGCGCGGACTGGATCGAGAAGATGAACCAGTTCATCGCGCGTTACGCGAAGGGCTGGACGGCGACGGATCACTGGCCCACGTTCAACGTCGCCGATGTCTTCATCTGTATCGGAGTCGCGCTGATGATCGTCGATATGGTGGTGTCCCGGCGCAAGCCCGCGCCCGAGCCCGCCCAGGTCGCCGAGATCCGAGACGTCCGGCGAAGGCAGCGCACCGGGCTGAGCGAGCCATGCAAGGCCGCCTTTTCACCCTCTTCGACATCCCGTTTCCGAGCTACTTCATCCTGCTTCTGACGGGCTTTCTCTTCGCCACGATCGCCGGCGCCCTGTGGGCGAAGCGGGTCGGGCAAGACCCCGACGTGATCGTCGACCTCGGCCTGGCGATGCTCCTGGCGGGGGTGGTCGGCGCGCGGCTCTTGCACGTGTTCGCCGACGGCTACTTCATGGACTACGTGCATCTGTGCACCGACCCGATCCAAGGTCGACTGGACGATCACCCAGGACGAGTGTGCGAGCGCCCGCTACGCCGGGCGTCTGGGACGCGGCCGCGGCCGTGTGTCATCCGACCGAAGCGCGACTGCTTCGCCTGGGCGAAGTTCTGGGCCGGCGGCCTCACGTACTACGGCGGCTTCATCGGCGCTTCCGCGGTCGGCGTCTGGCTCCTGCGCCGCGATCGCTTTCCGTTCTGGAAGGCCGCGGACATGGCCGGCATGGTGATCCCGATCGGTCTCGGCTTCGGTCGCATGGGCTGCCTGCTTGGCCGGGTGCTGCTTCGGCACGCCATCGACGGCCTCCTGGGCGCTGGCGTTTCCGTCCCACAGCCCGGCGAGCGAATCGCAGTTCAAGCTCGGGCTCATCCAGTCCCCGCTTCGAGCCGTCGCTGCCCGTGCACCCGACGCAGATCTACGAATCGGCGGCATCCTTCGCGATCGCCGCGCTCCTCATCTTGGTATTGCGCGGAAGGAAGCGCTACGACGGACAGGTGTTCCTCGCGTTCATCGCCCTGTACGCGGCAGCTCGGTTCGTGATCGAGTTCTGGCGCGAGGACGATCGCGGAGGGCTGTATCTGGTCCACGGCCATCTGGCGGGAACCCCCAGCAGTGCCGCCCCGTTCGCGGACTTCGGATTGAGCACGTCCCAGCTCATCGGTGTGGCCCTGGTGATGGGAGCGGTGTGGCTTCACCGCCGATTGGTCGCGGCCCGACCGGCGGTGTAGGCTTCGCCACATGCTTCGCCGGCTGGGCTCGTCGCTGTGCGTTCTGGTTTCCGTCTCCGGATGCGCCAAAAGGACGAGGAGCATCCGCCAACTCGGTGAGCCGAGTGCGACGCCGCGACGGGCTGCGTCAGGATCCGCTCCGGCGGCGGAGGTGGCAAGGACAGCGGGTAGGGGATGGACGCAGTCTCGCGACGGGCGGCGCGGCGGCGAGCATCACGCGGTCAAGATCCTGCTCCTCACCGCCGATGACTTCGTCCAGGCCTCACCCTTCCCGGCACCGCGACCGTGAGCGTCGAAGGTCGCTGGGACTGCCGGTCGAGGGCGCCTACGACGGCAGCGAGTACAGCGTCGCGGGCGTGAAGATCGACACCGTGGTCTGGGCCACGGTCCTTCCATCGCCGAGCGATGCGCTGCCCACCGCTCAGCCATTGAACACGGTTTCCGGGACCGGATTCGATCTGGTGGTCGTGCCCGGGGCGACCTTCGACCAGATCTACTCCGTGATCACCGCGCCGACCGTGCGGGAGACCGGAGCCGCCCAGATCGTCCTTCACTTCATCGACGATCAGGCCGTGCCCCTGTCGGGGATCAGCGTGAGCCATCTGGGGGAGATCGTGGCCTACGACGCCGCCGGCACCTGGAGCGACATCAACGGGGCCACCGGGGACCAGGGGTTTGCCGTGATCGCCAACGTGCAGGCCGGCACCAAACCCGCGAAGCAGACCTTCACGTTCTCGACGTCGAGCGGCTCGGCGGGAGTCGAGCTCTGGGTGGAAGCCGACACGGTCACGATTACCGACGTCGTCCTCGTCGCGCCCTGATCCCTCGACGCTCGATCGGCCCTCTGGTAAGCGCCGCTCGTGGCACAGCGCATCGATGGCAAGGCGATCGCCCAGGTGGTTCGCAGCGAGGTCGCAGTCGGGGTCCAGGCATTCCGCGAAAAGTACGGCCGTGCCCCCGGGCTTCACGTGGTCCTGGCGGGCGACGATCCCGCCTCCGCGGTGTACGTCCGCAACAAGGAGAAAGCCGCTGCGGAAGTCGGGATGGCCGGCGAGGTCCATCGCCTTGTCGCCAGCGTCACCGAAGCGGAGCTGCTCGCGCTCGTTCGGCGACTCAACGACGATCCCAACGTGGACGGGATCCTCGTCCAGCTCCCGGTTCCCGAGGGCGTTCGACCCGAAGCGATGATCGACGCGGTGCACCCGGACAAGGACGTCGACGGCTTTCACCCCGTGAACGTCGGCGCGCTCTGGAGCGGAAACGCGGGTCTGGTTCCGTGCACGCCGCGGGGCTGTCTGCGCCTGCTCAAGGAAGCGGGAGCCGAGCTCAAAGGGGCTCGCGCGCTGGTCATCGGCCGGAGCAACATCGTCGGAAAGCCCGTTGCCGCGTTGCTTTTGGCCGAGCACGCGACCGTGACCATCGCCCACTCGCGAACACGGGATCTTCCCGCCGTCTGCCGCCAGGCCGACGTGCTCATCGCCGCGGTGGGCCGCGCCAAGATGGTCAACGCCGACTGGGTCAAGCCCGGCGCCATCGTGATCGATGTCGGGATGAACCGCGACGAAAACGGCAAGCTCTGCGGAGACGTGGACTACGCCTCGGTCGAGCCGGTGGCGCGTGCCATCACGCCGGTCCCCGGGGGAGTGGGGCCGATGACCATCGCGATGCTCCTCGAAAACACCCTGCGGGCCGCCGAGCGCCGCCTAGCTCGCTGAGTAGCGCGCCGGATCCAGCCCAAATCCCCTGCAGATCGCGTCGAGGACCTCGTCGGCGCGGCGGAAGGTCGACTCGCGATCGCCGCTGTTGTCGATGACGTGATCGGCGAGCGTTCCTTGTCGGCGAGGGGCATTTGAGACGCGATGCGCGCTCGGGCGTGCTCCTCGCTCGAGCCGTCCCGGGCCAGCGTGCGACGGAGCTGCGTCTCCTCGTCCACACGGACCACGACCAGAGGTCGGAGCACCGCAGCGAGACCCGTCTCGATCAACAACGGCACCTCGTAGCAGGCGAGGGGCTCACCCCGAGCGTCGAGCTCCTGCACCCGCGAGAGCGCGAGAATCTCGCACCCGCGGATGGGTGATCGCGTTGAGCCGCTTCCGCTTGTCTTCATCGCCGAACACCAGCGCGGCGAGCTTGGGTCGGTCGAGCTCGCCGCGAGCGTCGAGCACCTCTTTGCCGAAGGTCTGGGCAATCTCCCGGAGGCCCTCGCTTCCCGCTTGCACCACTTCCCGGGCGAGCTGGTCCGCGTCGATGACCGGGACCCCCCGCAATCGAAAGCGGCCAGCGACGGTGCTTTTGCCGCTCCCGATCCCACCGGTCAGGCCGAACACGTGGATGGCCATCTCCCGGCGAGAGTCGCACGTTTTGCCGGGGAATTGCCCGTATCCGCGAACTACTGTACAACCGTTCCGTGAAGCTAGAGGACCGTCTCGGCCTGCTCCGAACTCCTCGGCCGCCTCCAGATCCGTCGACCCTGGACGATCTCCGGACGCGGATGGCCGAGATCCTTTCTCGCCCCGCGCCCCCGCGTCGGCGTGCCGATCCGGGTCTCACGACGCTCCCCTTCGCGCGCATCGAGAGCGTGCACGGTCCGCTCTACCAGCGCGCCGAGCACCTCGGGAAGAGTCATCGCATCGGTCGCATCCCCCTCGCGGATGCGCTGGACGCGCGTGCGGAGATCCTCGCGCTGCTCGCTCTCGATCCCCGTCTGGAGCACGTCGACTATCGGCGGGCTCTCTTCCTCGACACGGAGACCACCGGCCTCGGAAGCGGCGCGGGGGTTCTCGCGTTCCTGGTCGGCCTCGGCTGGTTCGACGACGACGGCGCGTTCGTCATCGAGCAGCTCCTGCTCCGCCGGCCCGGCGAAGAGGTCGCGCTGCTCGAGATCGTGCGGGAGCGCGTGGAGCGAGCGAGTGCTCTGGTGACCTTCAATGGCAAGACCTTCGACATGCCGGTGCTCGCGACGCGCAACGTGATGAATCAGCGCCCGGCTCTGCCCCCGAGGCCCCATCTGGATCTCCTGCACGTGGCCCGAAGGCTCCACAAAAAGCGCATTTCTGCCTGCAATTTGGCCTCTCTCGAGTCGAGCGTCCTCGGCTTCGTTCGCGGCCCGGACATCGAGGGCGCCGAAGTCGCGGCGCGCTACGGACACTTTCTCCGGAGCGGCGACGAAGACTCGTTGCGCGCCGTGGTCGATCACAACGAATACGACGTGCTCAGCATGGCGGCGCTCGTGGGCCTCTACGGCGAGCCCCTCGGTCGCTTGCACGACGACGACTTGCCGAGCCTCGCGGAGACCTTCCGTCGCGCCAAAGCGCTGGATCACGCGACGGTGGCGGCCGATCTCGCGCTGTCGCGTACCTCTGCACCGGACGCGCGCCGCGTGGCGAGCCGTATCGCTCGGGCCCGGGGGGATCGCGATCGCGCCCTCTCCGAGCTCGAAGCCCTCGCCGACGAGGTGGACGATCCGAGCGTGCGCCTCGAGCTCTGCAAGCTGTACGAGCATCACGTGAAGGCGCCACTTTGCGCCCTCGAAGTCCTGTCCCTCGGAACGGGCGAGACGGAGGAAGCCGAGAGCCGCCGTCGCACCCGCCTCGAAAAGAAGCTCGCGCGACACAGGGGCTGAATCAGCGGTTTTTCCCCTGGATCGTGATATACACCCGGGGCCATGGCTTATGATCACAGGGCCGTCGAACCGCGCTGGCAGAAGTTCTGGGAGGACAACCGGATCTTCGAAGTCGAGCGCCGTCCCGGCCGGCCCAAGTACTACGTGCTCGACATGTTCCCGTACCCGTCGGGCTCGGGCCTCCACGTCGGCCACCCCGAGGGCTACACGGCGACGGACATCGTCGCGCGCTTCAAGCGGATGCAGGGCTTCGACGTCCTGCATCCCATGGGCTGGGACGCCTTCGGCTTGCCCGCCGAGCAGCACGCCATCAACACCGGGACGCACCCCGCGGCCACGACCAACCAGAACATCGACGTCTTCCGCAAGCAGCTCAAGAGCCTCGGCTTCTTTTACGACTGGTCCCGCGAGGTCAACACCACCGACCCGAAGTACTTCAGGTGGACGCAGTGGATCTTCCTCAAGCTCTTTCACCGAGGCCTGGCATTTCAGGCTGAAATCCCGGTGAATTGGTGCCCGGCCCTGGGCACCGTGCTGGCGAACGAAGAGGTCATCGACGGCAAGAGCGAGCGGGGAGGATTCCCCGTGGAGCGCCGGCCGCTCCGGCAATGGCAGCTCCGGATCACCGCCTACGCCGATCGCCTCGCCGAGGATCTCGAAGAGCTCGATTGGCCGGACACCAAGCAAAAGCAGCGCGAGTGGATCGGCAAGAGCGAAGGGGCCGACGTGCACTTCCCACTCATGGGTCGAAGCGACTCGCTCACCGTGTACACCACGCGTCCCGACACGCTCTTCGGCGCGACGTACATGGTGATCGCTCCGGATCATCCCCTCACGGTCGAGCTGGCGGACGCCGCTCACCGCACGGAAGTCGAGGCCTACGCCACCGCTGCGCGTCGCAAGAGCGACATGGAGCGCACGGCCCTGAACAAGGAAAAAACCGGGGTTTTCATCGGGGCGTTTGCGAAAAATCCGCTGACCGGAAAAGAGATCCCCATCTACACCGCCGACTACGTTCTCGGCGCCTACGGCACCGGCGCGATCATGGCCGTGCCCGCCCACGACGAGCGGGACTTCGAGTTCGCCCAGCGCTTCGAGCTACCCATCGTCGAGGTGGTGAGCCCCGACGGAAAGGTCCACGACACGCTCGGCAGAGCGTTCGTCGACGACGGCATCGCCGTCAGTTCGGGGAAGTTCGACGGCATGACCACCGCCGAAATGAAGCAGAAGATCATCGAGCACCTCGAGGCCGAAGGCATCGGGAGTCGGAAGGTGAACTACAAGCTTCGCGACTGGGTGTTTTCTCGCCAGCGCTACTGGGGCGAGCCCATCCCGATCTACTTTCCCGTCGCCACGAAGGGCGATCCACGCACCGGCGACGCCTTCGAGATCGACTACTCGACGCCCATCGCGGTCGAGGAGAGCGAGCTGCCGCTCCTCCTGCCGGAGCTCGAGGACTACAAGCCCGGCGATCCCCAGGGACCTCTGGCCAAGGCGCTCGAGTGGCGGTTCTTCCAGAAAGACGGCGCCTGGTACGCCCGGGAGACCAACACGATGCCCCAATGGGCGGGCTCTTGTTGGTACTACCTGCGCTATCTAGATCCCCGAAATGACAAGGAAATATTCAGTCAAAAGCACTACGACGACTGGATGCCTGTCGACCTTTACGTCGGGGGGAACGAGCACGCCGTCCTGCATCTGCTCTACGCCCGCTTCTGGCACAAGGTGCTGTTCGACTGCGGCGTCGTGAAGCATCCCGAGCCGTTCACCAAGCTCGTCCACCAAGGGATCATCCTCGGCGAGCCGCAGATGACCGGCTACCGCCACCCCGGCGGCGACTGGGTGAGCGCCGAACGGGTCGAAGTCTTGGGGGAGGGTGACGAGGAAGAAGCCCGGGACAAGTCAACCAGCAAGACGCTGGAGATTGTCCGCGTTGCCGACGAACAGGTGGAAAAACGCGCCGGAAACTTCGTGCTGAAGTCGGCTCCGGAAGTGCGAGTTCAGTCCCTCGCCCTCAAGATGAGCAAGTCTCGGGGCAACGTGGTGACCCCCGATGAGCTCATCCGTGACGTTGGAGCGGACTCCCTCCGGGTCTACGAGATGTTCATGGGGCCTCTCGAGCAGATGAAGCCCTGGCAGACCAGTGGCATCCAGGGAGCTCGTCGCTTCCTCGATCGCGTTCATGCCCTCGCCGACAAGGTGGGTGATGTCCCCCTCGCTGACGAGACCGCCCGCCAGGTCCATCGGACGGTGAAGAAGGTCACCGAGGATATCGAAGCGCTCCGCCTGAACACCGCTGTCAGCGCCATGATGATCCTCGTCAATCACTTGAGCGGACTGGACCTAATACCGCGAGAAGCCTTTGAAAAATTGGTATTGCTGGTCGCCCCGTTCGCTCCCCACCTCGGCGAGGAGCTCTGGCACCCGACTCACCCCGGCACGAGCATTCTGAACGCCTCCTGGCCGACCTTCGACCCGACGTTCTGCGTGGACGACGTCCAGGAGCTGGCCGTGCAAGTGAACGGAAAGGTTCGAGGAAGAGTCTCCCTGCCCAAGGACGCGCCCCAGGACCAGGCCGTCGCAGCCGCCCAGCAGGACGACAACGTCGCCAAGCACCTGGAAGGCAAGACGATCCGCAAGGTTGTCTTCGTGCCCGGTCGCATCGTGAACCTCATCGTGGGGTAGGACTGAACATTCGCAACTGTACACGAGCACTTGTGTGGAAAACTTGATGTTTCCCGTGAAACGTGTGGCAGCGACCGCCGCGACTTGTTTGGGTTTTGCTGGCCTCTGCACAAGCTGTGGGTATCGGTCTTTGAACGGGTCCCACGACGCCCCCGAGTCCCGATTGGCCATCTCCGCCGCCCCCCTCCGAGTGAGCGAACCCTTCGCCCTCGAGGCCGCCCTGGCGGGGGCTCGCTCCGAGCTCGGTCGTGCCGGCGCTCTCAAAAGCAGTGGCTACCCGCGGCTGGTAGTCGAGCTGGTCCGCGTGGACGAGGTCTCCGCCGGCGTCCAGGCCATCGGGGGCCAGCCTCTGGCAGGGGGAACGAGGATTGCCGTCGTAGCCCGGGGGTGGGTCGAGCCGGCCTCTGGGGCGCCTCCTGAGCGGGATACAGGGGACCTCACGCGAGTGGAGGGCATGGCGACCACCACCGCCGCCGAGGACGCCCAGCGCCGCGTGGCGGCCGTCCGCGGGGCTGCTCGGGAGGCCGGTCGGGCCATCGGCCGCCGGGTGTTGGGTGAACCCGAACCCGCTACTGACTGACGACTCTCCGCGCCAGCTCTCCCACGCCGCTCTCCGCGCCACTCTCCGCGCTAGCTCTCCGCGCCAACTCTCCGCGCCAACTCTCCGCGCCAACTCTCCGCGCCAGCTCTCCGCGCCAACTCTCCCGCCCCAACTCTCCCGCCCCAACTCTCCCGCGCCAACTCTCCCGCCCCAACTCTCCCGGCCCAACTCTCCCGCGCCACCAGGTTCCACGGAGTGGGAGCAACGGGCCGCAAGTGCCGCTGGCCACAGTTGCCCGGAAAGAGGCCCTTTTTTCCCGCGCGCAACTAGACCAAGTCACGTGTCCAACTTGGACAAGTTGTACCTGGGCTGGGAAGGATTGAAGCCGGGCAACGTTCCACGCGGGTCGGAAAAGATCTGGAAAGTCCTCGACTTCGGTGTCTCGAAAATCCGCCAGACTCCGACAAACCTAGCGCGGCGCCAGCTCCAGCTGCCGCGCGCTCCAGCGCCAACTCGGAGTCGAGCACGTTCGGCCGCAAGGGCTGCCAGATTGCCCGGAAGGAGGCTTTTTTCCCGCGCTCAACTAGACCAAGTCATGTGTCCAACTTGGACAAGTTGCGCTCGGAAGGGATCGCGCCGACAAACCTAGTTTCCCGTTCCAACGAGATCCGGGTGGGCTCCCGAGGGGAATCCGCATTCCAGATTCCGCATTCCTCGCGTGAGCGGACCAAGATGCGGGGTGGGGTCCCGACCACGGAGTTCCGCGTGAGCGGACGGAAATGTGGACGCGAGCGCGATGTGCAGCTGCCTGACGGTGTGCGCTTCGCGAAGCTCGGGTGTGCGCTTCGCGATACGCGACCAAGTGCCCCGGCGCTCGACAGTTGCTGCAAAGAAAAATGCTACAATTTCAGTAGCTTAGCCAGCCGGTCGAGGTTCAGGCGCCAGGGTTCCGTGCAGCTCCGGTGAGTTGCAGGTGCCTAGGTGATCTTCATCGCCTTCTTGAAGCGCTTGGCGTCCGCGAACATGTCGACGTTCGTGAAGACGTACGTCGCCGTTTGATTGGGAGCTTCGGAGGCGATCTCGGCGAGTCGCTCGATGGCCGGATCTTCGTAGCGCGACTTGTGTCCCGCCGGTCCCGGCATTCGATAGTAGGCGACATCGCGTTTCGAAAGACCGTGGGTGAGGGGATCGCGCGCGGCGAGGGTCTTCGTGTCCTCCGCCAGGTGGTCGGCGTCGTCGGGATCCCAGGCGGGGCCGGGTTCGAACACGATGCGATCGAACCGCTTGCGCACGGTACCGAGAAAGTCTTTGAGCGCGCTCTTGTTGCCGCGGGACGCCGTGAAGTCCGGAGGGGCGACGAATACGGCGGTCGTTGCCTCGAGCTCCTGGGCGACGTCACTCAGAAGCTTGAGGGCGGTCTCGATCACCTTGCCCTCGCGAAAACCTTCCTGGCCGACTTGCCGCGGGCCGAGCAGCGCGAACTCGAAACCCTTGGGCGCTTCCCTCCGCCAGCGACGAAGTGTTCCCGGCCCGGGCACCGCGAGATGCGTTTCTTGGACCTCGACGAACAGGTACTCCTTGAAGTACCGCGTCGCCGGCACCGCGAAACCAGCACATCCTACGGTGATCATCGCGGCCGAACGCTACCACAGGCTAGGGGGTCGTCCACGGATTCCCTAAATACACGAGCGCCCGCGAAGCTTTCCGCGGGCGCTCGGGTTTCCGTTCGTAGATTTTCGGTTACTGCTGGAGGCACTCCGCGAAGCAGCTGTCCTTCAGGCAGGTGATCATCGAGTTGGTCGCGTCACTGATGGTTCCGCAGCCCGGGGTCGTGCAGCCGCCGGCGCAAGTGGCGATACTGGTGTCGTCGGCCACGCCGCCGTCCGCCTGAATGTCGAACAGGCAGTTCTGGGTGCAGATGATCTCGCCTTCGCTTGCCGGACCACCATACCCGCACGGGTCATCGGGATTTTCGCCATAGCAAGCGCTGAACTCGACACAACAATTCTGCTCAATGCAGGTGTTGCAGGCGTTGGCGTCCGATGCGGTGCAAGACGACAAAGGGGTCGAGCCAGTCGGATCGCAAACCACGCCTCCGCCACCGCTGCCACCGGCTCCCGCCGTGCCACCAGTTGCGCCCGTCGCTCCAGTGCCTCCGGTTGCGCCGGTGCCTCCGGTTGCGCCGCTACCACCCGAGTTTCCGGTTCCACCGCCGCCGACCGCAGTGCCACCGGTACCGCCATCGTCGCTTCCGACGACGCAGCCGCTGCTGCCGACCATCGAAACGCATCCGAAAAGACCCATTACCGCCAGAGCACTCCAAGCTTTCTTCGTCATCGAATAACTCCCTGGGGCAGGGGGCCCCAACCATCTCGCTCAACCCAACGTTTTGTCGTCCGCGTCATCTGCGGGCAAGTACGAACTCTCAACGGCACGATCCGAATCGCTTTTTTGTTGCGCTCGGCCGGCGGGGCCGTGACCCGATCGGTGGTCTAGCTCAGCATACGCGGGTGAACCCGCCAAATTCCCTAACGTTTTTCGCCCCCTGTTTTTGGAGATGGGGCCAGGGTTCGACGGAGGCTCCTCAGGTCTTATTCTCGCGCCGCACGAAGGCGAGGCCGAAGGAGGCGGCGGCCACGAGCCAGAACGGCAGCTCCCCCCACCAGCCAAATGGGGTCCAGGCCCGGACCCAGCGGATGTCGTGGGCGAGGGATTGCTTCTCGAAGGGGTCGGTGTGGGCGAGGACCCGGCCGACGGGATCGATGAACGCGGAGATGCCGCTGTTCGTGGAACGCACGAAGTAGCGGCGGTGCTCGACCGCACGAAACTTGGAAAGAGCGAGGTGGATCCAGGGCTCGGTGCTGTTGCCGAACCAGGCGTCGTTGGTGATGTTCACGAGCAGATCGGGATCGCCGCTTCGCACGATCGAGTTCACGAAGCTCGGGATGATGTCCTCGTAGCAGATGAACGTCGCGATCTGGTGGTTGCCGATCTTGAGCGGGACGAGGGTCTTTCCCGGCGTGAATCGCCCGCTATTTTTCGAGATCTCGTACAGAGACGGGAACGTTTCGCCGAACGGGAGGTACTCGCCGAAGGCCAACAAGTACTGCTTGTCGTAGCGGCCGACGACGGTGCCTTCCGAATCGGACAGGAGCGCCGAGTTGAACAGAACGTACCGACGCGCGTCGTCCACGTTGCGCACGAGCACCGCTCCAAAGATCGCCGGCGCGCCCAGGGCTCGGGCGAACTGAGAGCGATACACGATCGGCGCGATGTCTTCCTCCTGGGGTGCCATCACGCTGGTCTCGCTCCAGACCACCAGATCGAGGGGCTGCTCGTTGGTCAATGCACGCGTGAGCTCGACGTGCCGGCGCAGGCCCTCTCCGCGGCTTTGCCGCTTGGCCATCAGGCTCATGTTGGCTTGCACGACGCCGACTCTCGCTACCGGGGCGTGGGACACGGCGGCATCCACCTGATGGATGCGAATCAGGCCATAAATAAGGGACAGGACCGGAATGGCGCAGAGGATCCCGACGAGCTTTGGCCGGACCGGTCGCTTTTCGAGCCGGGCGATCGCGAGCTCGGCGAGAGCGAAGTTGGCGGCCACCAGCGTGAGGGCGACCAGGATCGGTCCCCCCACTTCGGCGAGCTGAATGAGCACCGGAACCTGATGCACCGTCGCCGCATACGTCCACGGAAAGAGCAGAGGATAGACGAGCTCGCTGGCGGCGAAGCCGAGAGTGAACACCAGCCCGAAGGACCAGCCCCGCTGTTCGCCTCGGGCCGAGAGCCATCCGAGAAGTGCGATCCGCCCGGACTGGTAGCCGCACAGGATCGCCATGAAGAGCAGGCAGAGCGGCAGCGGAAAGCCACTGAAGGTCTGCAGCATCTCCATCAGCCAGTAGAAGCCGATCATCGTCATCGTGAAGCCGGCGAGCCATCCGATGAACGCCGCGCGGCGGGGCGGCTGACCTCGAAGAGCGACGATGAGGGGAGTCAGAGCGACGAACGCGAGGGGCCAGACATCGACGCCGGGAAAGGCAACGAAGTAGAGAAACCCCGAAAGCACGGCGAGGCCGTAAGCGACTCGGGGCCGAACCAGGCCCGGTGCGGGCGGAGTTTTTGCGGCCTTTTTGGCGGATTTCGCGGGGGTTTTCGACTTGTCGGAGGCACGACGTTTTGCTGGCTGGGGCTTGTCGTCTTCTTCCTCTTCCTCGTCGTCGCTGACAGCTTCGGGCTCGTCGGTTGCGTCAGCGTCCGGTTCGTCGTCCGCCGCCTCGGGCTCGTCGTCGTTGTCGGCGGCGTCAGCGTCCGGTTCGTCGTCGGGTGCCTCGCGATCGCCGTCGGCGGCGTCAGCGTCCGGTTCGTCGTCGGGAACCTCGGGCTCGTCGCCGTCGTGCTCCTCGGGGGCGTCGTCCGATCCCGAAGCGGGCGGGTCGTCGTCACCCGCTTTGTCGGTCGACTCTTCGTCACTCATGATCCGATGGCCTTCTTCACTTTTTCGAGCACGTCTTTGATCTGAAACGGTTTGGTGATGTAGGCCCGGGCGCCCTTTTGGATGCCGCGAATCACGTCCAGGGAGCCGGTCTTGGCCGTGAGGAAGATGACCGGGAAGCGTCGCTCTCCCATGTTGAGGCGCTCGGCCACATCGAAACCGTCGAGGCCCGGCATCATCACGTCGAGGAGCAGCAAATCCGGGGGATCTTCCTGGGCGAGGCGCAGTGCAATCTCTCCGTTCGGGGCGTGGGTCACGTCGTAGATCGGGGAGAGCAGGCGCTTGAGCAGATCGGCCAGATCGGCGTCGTCTTCCGCTATCAGGATGCGTTTCTTGGGCGGATTCGTCACGCTACTCGGTTCGCTTGATGATGTGGAAACCGAACTCCGTTTCGACAACGTCACTCACCTGTCCGACCTGAAGAGCAAACGCCGCGTCGCTGAAGTTCTTCGTCATCGCCCCACGATCGAACTGGCCGAGATCTCCGCCGCGAGACTTGGCCCCGGTGTCGTCGGAGAAACTCTGAAGGCTGGCGAAATCGGCTCCACCCTTGGCGCGACCGAGGATCTGTGTTGCGAGTTGTTTGGCTTCCTCTTTGGTGCGGGTCGCTCGCGAGCGTTGCGCGCCCTGATATGCAATCAAGATGTGCGAGGCACGGATCTTACCGGCGGCAGGTCCACTCGGCGGAGCGTTCGCGGTCGGTCGAACCGGGCGCGCGGTCAGCATCTCGGGCGGGCTCGGAGCCTGGGCGCTTTCCTTCGAGGTGTCCTTCGTGCTCGTGGAAGGCGCCGTTAGGTCGCCGCAACCCATCGTCAGGGCGGTCAGGGCGAAGGCGAGGATCACGAAGACGACGGAGGTCCGTCGGGTGTCGCACGTCGGGTATCGCGAAGTGCGTCGAAGCGAGGCGTTCATGCTGGCTTCGTAGAGCTGATCCCTCGTAGATTTCAAGCCACTCCGTCCGAGGTTCCGCCCGGGACGGATCCTGTCGAGGTTTTGGGACTGTGCTTGCGACAGCCGGCACGACCAGACAAACATTCCACGTGCCCAAGGTCCTACACATCGAGGACGACCCAGCGAATCGACTCCTGGTTCGCAAGCTCCTCACGCCGGCGGGCTTCGAAGTGATCGAGGCCGCCGATGGCCTCGAGGGGATCCGCAAGGCTTCCGCTGAACGGCCCGATCTGGTTCTGGTGGACATCGCGATGCCCGGCCTCGACGGCTACGAGGTCACGCTTCGCCTGCGTGCGCGGCCCGAGCTTCGGGGAGTGCCCATCGTCGCCATCACCGCCGAAGGGAATCGCGAGACGAGTCTCGCTGTGGGCTGCGACGGGTTTTTGCAGAAGCCCATCGACGCACGGTCGTTCGCCGCCACCCTGCGCGGCTATCTCGACGGCCGGCGAGAGAAGGTGTCACCGGATCAGACCGGCAAGCATCTTCGGCTTCAGAGTCAGCGCATCGCTGGTCACCTCGAGGAAAAAATCGAGGAGCTCAGCGCGGCCAACGAGCGGCTCCGAGAGCTCGATCAGGCGCGCAAGGAGTTCTACCGCAACATTTCCCACGAGCTCTCGACGCCCATGACGCCCATCGTCGGGTACGTGAAGCTCCTCGCCGACGGCGAGCTCGGTCCCCTCGCTCCGGCACAAGCGAAGGCTCTGCGCGCGATGCAAGAATGCGTGGGTCGACTCCGGGGACTCATCGGCAATCTGCTCGACGTGACGGCAATCGAAACCGGAAAGCTGAATTTTTCCCTGGCGGATTACGATTTCGCCGAGCTCGTCGGACGAGCTCTCGGGCACAAGCAAGCCGCATTTGCGGAAGCCAACCTGCGCGTCGTCACCGAGATCTCCGAGCCCCTCGTGGGGCATGGGGATCGCGAGCGCCTGTCGCATGCGATCGAGCACATGCTCGACAACGCAGCGAAGTTCACACCCGGCGGAGGGACCGTTGGAGTGCGTGCGCGGCGGCTGCCGTCGGGGCACTTCGAGCTCACGGTGGCGGACACGGGACCTGGAGTCGAAGCGTCGTCCGCAGCGCGGCTGTTCGAGCCGTTCTACCAGGTGGACGGATCGCCGACGCGGGCCCACGGCGGCGCGGGCATCGGGCTCGCGATCGTTCGAGGGGTGGCCCGAGGACATGCGGGCGACGCCCGAGTGGTTTCTCCATCGGACGAACGGATCGGAGGCACTCGTCTCGGTGGTTCCGCGTTCTACTTCCTGGTTTCCGAGCGCGCCGTCGCCCCCGGTCGAGGTCCGGCATGACCGTGTATCTCGACTGGAACGCAACCACGCCTCCGCACCCCGACGTGCTCGAAGCGATGCGCACCGCCGCGGACGAAGCGTGGGGAAATCCCGCGAGTGTGCACGCCGTGGGAAGGCGGGCGCGCGCCGTGGTGGAAAAGCTCCGGGAGACGCTTGCGAGTCTCGTTGCCGCCCATCCCCGGGACGTGGTGTTCACTTCGAGCGGGACCGAGGCGAACAACCTCGCTCTTTCCAACGTGCCCGGACTGGTCACCAGTCGAATCGAGCATCCGAGTGTGGTTCGTTCCGCGGAGCGCCTCGCAGCGCGCGGGGTGCCCATCGAATGGATCGATCTGGACGCGAGCGGCGCCGTGGATCCTGGCGCCATCAATCGCGCCCTCGGGCGACTGCCCCAGGGGTCGACCGCGGCGGTCATGGCCGTCAACCACGAGACCGGTGTGGTGCAACCAATCGAAGCGGTGCTGGCCGTCACGAAGGCTCGGGGCGGGCGGCTCCATGTCGACGCCGTCCAGGCCCTCGGCAAGGTGGAGCTCACCCCCCTTTTCGGGGTCGACAGCATTGCGGTGGCGGCCCACAAGTTCCGGGGGCCGAAGGGCGTGGGCGCCCTGGTTTGGCGGGGATCGCCGGCACTCCTCAGTCCCGTACTGGTGGGCGGACCTCAGGAGCGAGGCCTTCGCCCCGGGACCCTCGACGCGGTGGGGGCGGCCGGGTTCCGGGTGGCCCTCGAACGGGCCGTGGACGGTCCGGCTCGCTACCGCGGAATCGGTCGGCTCCGCGACCGCATCGAGGCGGAGCTCGTCCGGTTCGCGACCCCCAACGCGTCGAGCTCGGAGCGGGCACCCCACGTCTCCAATCTTTTCGTGCGTGGCTGGCGAGGCGACGAGCTGGTCGCGGCGATGCGACCTGGAGGGCGTTCGGATCTCGAGTGGGAGCGCGTGCAGCGCAGGGAGCGCGGAGCCGTCCGCGGTGCTGTCGGAGATGTACGATCGCGAGCGAGCATCGAGCTCCATTCGCGTGAGCCTCGGAGAGACGACCCGTGCCGACGACGCAACGCAGGCGATTTCGGCCTTCATTCGCGTGCTTTCGGCTCGAAACGCCGAGAGCTGAGGCAAAGCACGAAGTGGAGATCCCTTCTTCGGGGATCAGGTCCGAGCTCGACGCGTAAGTCTCCGATAAAGATCAGGAAACTCGCGCGAGCCTAGTTTTTCAGGGCGTTCCATTCAATGGAGTGAGCGAGTGGGAACGCGTGACGGACGTTCAGCTCCATCGTCGATTCTTCGGTGTCACTCGAGTGTTGTCGCCGAAGTGATCGATATTCCACGTTGAACTCGCGCTTCGTAGAGCGCGATGGCAGCGGCCACCGAGACGTTGAGCGAGTCGACGTGATGCATCGGG
This sequence comes from uncultured delta proteobacterium, assembly GCA_963781505.1. GTDB lineage: Bacteria > Myxococcota_A > Polyangia > Polyangiales > Polyangiaceae > JADJKB01. The sequence goes on from CAWAHB010000034.1 coordinate 67,542, forward strand.
AAGAGCTTCGCGAGGGAGCCGCACGCACGACGAACGGCGCGACCGAGACCCTCGTGCTCGCTGCCGAGAACCAGGAGGCTCGGGGGCCGGAGATCCACTTCACGAAGTAGAGAGGGAGCCGAAGCGTCCAGGCCGATCACCTGAACCCCTTGGGTCCGTGCCTCGTCGAGCAGGGCAACCAGTGAGCGCACCCGGCACAGGCGGGCGTGCTCGATGGCCCCGGCCGAGGCTCGGAACGTGGCGGGGCTCAGGGGCGCCGAGGAGTGCTCACCCCAGATGAGGGCTGCGTCCGCGATGCCCACGGCGCTCCGGATGACCGCCCCGAAATTTTGGGGGTCCTGCACTCCGTCCAGGGCGATCGCGAGCAGGCTCGGGATCGCTGAGGAGGGCCTCGCTCGAGGCCAGCTCGAGGGGAGGGGCGACCGCCATCACTCCCTGGTGGGCGGCACCTCCGCTCAGTCGATCGAGAGTCGCCCGGGGAACGCGCTCCACCGGGATCCCCTGGTCCCGGGCAAAGCGCGCGACCGCTTCGAGCTTTGGTTTCTGGCCCTCCTCGACCAGGACCTTTCGCGTGCCGTCACGATGGACGCGAATGACCTCGCGCACGGGCTGAAGCCCGCTCACCCAACGCTCGGGCTCCGACATTCAGATGTGCTCCGCGATCTCGGCGACGATGGCGCGGGCCGCAGCGAGAGGATCGGCCGCGTCACGGATCGGTCGACCCACTACCAGCAAGCTCGCGCCGCTCCGAATCGCGTCGCCGGGCGTTCCCACGCGCTTCTGATCGTCGCCGCCGCCACCCGCTGGACGAATGCCGGGGGTCACCAGCACGAGCTCGGGTCCGAGCTCCTGGCGCAAGCGACCCACCTCGGCCACCGAGCAGACGAGGCCCCCGCAGCCGGAGTCTTTCGCGAGCCGGCCCAGAGCCAGTGCCTGATCCGCTGGCGATCGCTCGACACCAATGGCGGAGAGATCTGCGGCATCCAGGGAGGTGAGCACCGTCACGGCCAGGACCACGATCCCACTCTGCTCGGCGCGGCGCGCTGCGCGCTCCAGCATCTTGCCTCCGCCAGCGGCGTGAAGCGTGAGGTAGCGCACGCCGAGCTCCCCGGCCGATGCGACCGCGCGTTCCACGGTTTCCGGAATGTCGTGGAGCTTGAGATCGAGAAACACCTCGACGCCGAGCTCACGACCGAAGCGGGCGGCGGCCGGACCCTCCCGCACGAAAAGCTCGAGCCCCACCTTCGCAACGCCGATGGAGGAGGAGACGAGCGCGACGCCGCGTCGGGCATCCTCGAGCGACGGATAGTCGAGGGCAAACGCGAGGCGTTGCTTCGCTTCGAGCGTCACGCGCCGGGTCGTATCACAGACACGAGCAGAGCGGATCGCCGGGTCGACAGTTGCAGGCAGGCTTCGGCCCACTGGGCCGCTCGCCGGTCGGACCGCCGCTGCGCAGGCGCGAGCGAGCGTCTTCGCTTTCCTTCTTCGCCTTGGCAAGCTGCGCTTCGATCTTGGCGCGCTCTGCCTCGTCCTTGGCGCTGTCGAATTGTCGCTTGAGCTCCGCGACCTTCTTTTCCTTCTCTTCCGATTCGCGCTTGAGGCGATCGAGCTCGTCTTTGGCCTCTTGGGCCTGAGCGGCGAGGGCTTGCTTCTCGCGCTCTTTCTGATCGGCGCTCTTCTTCCACAAGAGCCCGCCGGTCACGCTTCCGATCAAGAGTGTCGCGGTGACGATGCCGATGATGATCTGAAGGCGTTTCTTGCCCTTGTCGCTGTGGAGTGCTGCGAGCTGCTGCTCGTGACTCTGCTGAGCGGCCATCGCCTCCATTCGAGAGCGATGCTCGGTCTCGGCCCGCGCTCTTTCCATTTCGGCGTGTCGGATGGCGCCGATGCGCGCTTCTTCTTCCTTGCGCCGATTGTCCTCCATGCGCCGAGATTCTTCTTCGGCGCGAAGCCGTGCTTCTTCGGCCTCGCGCTGGGCGCGATCCGCGGCGGCACGGGCGGCCTCCTCGGCCTGCGCGCGCGCATTTCGTTCCTGCTCCTCGGCTTGGATCCGGTCTTCTTCCAGACTCATCAACTCCTTCAAGGAGAAGAGGACCGAGCTTTCTTTCTGTTCCGCCATTCTTTTGGGATCCTCGAGCACGCTCTAACGGCGCTTCACCCGGACTTTACGTCAAAGAGTGGGCTCCGCGGTAGGGCCTCTGTCCAAGACCGATCGTCCGGGGCGAAAGTACCCCGAACCTGCGAATTGTTTCCGAACCTTGCGCCAAAATCTTAGTCCAACTCTCGTCTCCGGCCCAGTGAACTCGATCTTCTTCGTCGCTGCGAGATTGTGGCACATGTTGAGGCCTGATTTCACAGTCTGACACTGCGGCGAGTGAGCGCTTGGGTTCCAGAAGCGAGGGCTTGACCAGGGGCCGAACTAGGGGGATTGTTGGGACAGCGTGGCATCACTTTCCCCGCGGCAGTTTGGGCGCTGGCGCGTTCTCGCGGTCATCGTTGCGAGTGCGTCCGCCTGGGCGCTCGTGGTCGATTTCCTGCGGGGGACCCCAGGGCGAGGCGGGCCCGGGCGAGGATTGCTTTCGCGCGGATGACTGCGCCGAAGGCCTGGTCTGCGTCCAAAACGTCTGCACCAACGACCTGAGCGGCATCGTTTCCACCCTGGATGGACCCATGGGCACGGCCGGTGCTGCGGCGGGCGGCGCCTCTGGAGCCGCGGGGACTCCCGGCACTGCTGGAGCACCGCGCGGGTGGCGGAGGGGTCACCGGCGGAGGTGGAGCACCCGGCGGCGGCGGAGTGACCGGCGGCGGTGGAGCACCGGCGGCGGCGGGGTGACCGGCGGTGGCGGAGTGACCGGCGGCGGTGGAGCACCCGGCGGCGGCGGGGTGACCGGCGGCGGCGGAGTGACCGGCGGCGGCGGAGCAGCGGGTTCCGCTTCGGGCGGCGCAGCGGGCGCCTAACCAGCTCCTATCATCGGCTCTCAGCCCTGACGACCGGGCACGACTTCGTAGTGGGGCAGCTCACTCGCGCCAGAAAAACTTCCACGGGTTGTGCTTCAGGTCCCGGAGCATCTCCTGGAGATCGTCGTAGACCGCTTCGTCCATCAACAGCGCGCCGACGGTGCCTTTGCCGCGGCGGATGTGAGCGACCATGGCCTGGGCGTCGCCGGCAGCGAGCTTGGCGCGCCCGGTCGTGTCCGAGATGTCCTGGGTGATCTTCTGATATTTCTTTAGCTGGGGGTCGGACGAAAGCGTGCTGGTGAGCTTCTTGGCGTCTGCCAACGACAGCGCGGCTATCGGAAAGTAGCGGTCCGACGTCGCGATCCACCTTCGTGGTCGTGCGTTCCACGTTGCTGATGATGCGCTGGATTTGCGGGTTGTCGATGTAGCGATCCCGCGCTGCGCGCACCGTTTCGTTGCTCTCGACGCTCAGCGTTTCGACGTTGGTCACGATGTTGTCGAGCTTCTTCTGGTTGTGTCCGAAAAAATCCCCGGTGCCTTTCAGCGTGTCGTGAAGGCCGTCGAAGGTTTCGCTGATCTTCTTCTCGTTCTTGGTGATGCCCTGGTAGGCGCGGTGCAAGAGCTCGTAGCTTTCGGCTAGCAAGAGATCGAGCCTGGGTGGGCTCACGCCCCGAACGACCGCGCCGTCCTCGAGCGTGGGCTGGTCGTGGGAGCCGGGTTCGACCGCGAGGAACAGCTCGCCGAGGACGCCCTGGGCCGTGACGTAGAAGCGCGCGTTCTTGTAGACGGCCTTCTGGTATCGCTTCTCTATGTGAGCCACGACACGGATGGGGGAGACCGGCTCGTTCGTGTTCGGGTCGACGTCGCCTCCGCGGAACTGGATCTCGTCGACCTTGCCGACCTTCACTCCTGCAATGCGCACCGGGGCTCCGGTCTGGAGGCCGCCCGGGTTTTCGAAGTCGACGTACACTGTGTAGGTGGGCTCGAACGAGAGCCCGCCCATGATTACGACGAACGCCCCCAGTAGCCCGAGCGCAACGAGGATCAGGATCCCGACTTTTACTTCGATCGAGCGCTGGCTCATGGCTTCCTCCAAGCGTGCGCGGTCAGGCTTCCATCGGCCCCTCCGCGCGGCCGTTGATGAACTGCTGAATGATACCGTCCGGCGAGCTGCGGAAGTCGTCGGCTGTCCCAGCAGCTTCACCTCGCCTTTGTACAGCATCACGATGCGGTCAGCGATCGTGAAGATCGAGGCCAGGTCGTGGGAGACGACGATGCTGGTGACGCCCAAGCTGTCGCTGAGCTCGCGGATCAGCTTGTCCACCCGCCGTGCGCTCACTGGATCGAGGCTCGTCGTCGGCTCGTCGAACAGGACGTAGCGCGGGTCGAGAGTGAGCGCTCGGGCGATCGCGACGCGCTTGCGCATTCCGTCTCCGAGCTCGGCGGGATAGCGGTCGCCGAATTCGGCCATGCGCACTTGCTGGAGCAGTCGTCCCGCCTCGGCGAGCGCCTGTTTTGGCTTCATCCCCTTGTGCTTGCGTAGCGGGAGCGCGACGTTCTCCGCACAGGTCATCGAGTCGAACAGCGTGGAGTGCTGGAACACCATCGCGCACTTCTTGCGCACGGGGTACATGTGCGTCTCGTCGAAGCGGCTGACCTCTTCGCCGTCGAGCCAGATTTCGCCGTCGTCCGGATACAGGAGTCCGATCAGGTGCTTGATGAGCACGCTCTTGCCGACGCCGGACGCGCCGATGATGAAGAAGACCTCGCCGTCTTGGACGTCGAAGCTCACGCCGCGAAGCACCGATTTGGGGCCGAAGGATTTCTTCACGTTGCGAAACGAGATCATCCGAACACCAGATAGCCTGCGCCGCTGATGAAGAAGTTCAAGATGATCACGGCGAGGGACGAGTTCACGACGGCGCGTGTGGTGGCCCAGCCGACGCCCTCCGAGCCGCCGAACGTGCTGAGTCCGCAGTAGCCGCTGACCACGGGGATTGCCGCGCCGTAGGCCACGCACTTGGTGAGGCCGATGGTGAGGTCGCCCACGTCGACCAGGCTCATGTTCATGAACGTCTTGGGGTTGATGTCGAAGAACGCGTAGGCCGTCCACATGCCGGTGGAATACGCGACGCACGCGGCCAGGACCACGAGCACGACGGTCATGAGCACGCTGGCTATGAAGCGCGGCACGATCAGGTAGTCGATGGGATCGGCGGCGCACATGCGCAGTGCGTCCACTTGCTCGGTCACCACCATCGAGCCGATCTCGGCGGCGATGCCTGCGCCGACCCGCGTGGCCAGCATCAGCGCAGAAATGCTGGCGGCGAGATCCCGCACCAGGAGCTCGAGAAACGTCGCGCCGAGCAGGGATAGATCTGGCACTACGCGCTTGGTCTGAAGTCCCGCCTGGTAGACCAGGATCATGCCGATGAAGCCCATCACCACGCACAGGAAGACGAGACTCTTGTTTCCGATCTCGTAGCACTGCCGCGCCAGGGCTCCGGGCTGTCGCACGCCCCGCGCCGAGTAGTAGAGGGTCTTGACGAACACCGAGTAGAGCGCCTTGGCAGCTCGGTAGAGCTCGATGACCTGCGCTCCCACGTAGGCGACGCCCGTCGATTCGTGGATCGCGAGGTCTTCGTCCAGCGTTCCGACGCTGGTGCTCTGGGGTCCGGCGGCGCTCTCGGTCATGCTTCAGCCGATGGCGAACGAGACCAGATAATCGAGCACGAAAATGCCTGCCGCGCTGACCACGACCGTGGCGTTGACCGCTCGACCCACGCCAGGTGCGCCCCCCGATGTCGCCATTCCGAACTGGCAGCTCGCCAGCGCAATCACGATGCCAAACACCACGCTCTTGATCAGGCCGTGGAACACGTCCGAGAGGCCGAGAAGCCCGCTGGTCAGCCCGTTGTAGAACACCGCCGGTTCCACGCCCAATATGGCGAGCCCGGCGTAGGAGGCGCCGAACAGCGCGAGCACGTCGGCGAATACGGTGGACAGGAACAGCGTCGTCACGATGCCGATGAAGCGCGGCACGATCAGAAAGCCAATGGGATCGATGGCGAGGGCGCGCAGCGCGTCGATCTGCTCGGTGACGACCATGGTGCCGAGCTCGGCGGTGTTGTTCGCGCCGACGCGGCCGGAGATCATCAGCGCCGTGAGCAGGGGTCCGATCTCGCGGAGCGTGCCGAACCCGGCGCCCCAGCCCAAAAGGCCCTGGGCGCCGTAGCGCTCCACGATTGGCGCCGCCTGGATCACCATGATGCCGCCGGTGAAGAGCGCCGTCACAATCACGATGGGCAGCGATTTCACGCCCATCTTGTACATGTTCTTCAAAAGCTCCGAGCGATCGAAGCGAAAGCGCGCACCGCGAGACGAGATGCGTCCGAACATCACGCCCATCCCGCCCACTACCTCTGCGGTCACGAGGAAGAAGCCGCCGATCGCGGCGAGCGGAGCGAGCGAACGGGTTTCGGCCACCGGGACCCTTCCTAGCAGCGTCGCGGGCTCTCGACGAGGGCCGCGATGGTGACAAGCCCGGATTGGACGCGGGTTTCGAGAAAGCGTGGGAGGCGGGGATCGGATTCGGAGGGATTCACAAGAAGAGGGAAGGATCGGAAGGATGTTCGAGGGTGAGACGCCGCAATCCACGCCGAATCGTCTCCGCGTGAAAGTCGATGAGGAGCCGGGTCCGAAAGATGCGGCACGGTGAGTGGATCCGATCCGATCCATCCAAATCCTCCACCTCTTCCGCCTCCCTGTGAAATTTGATTCAGAGTGGCCCTTCAGGGATCCCGTTGACGAACTGGTGCACGTACGGATTCGGGCTCGCCTTGGCCTCTTCGGTGGTGCCGTCGAAGATGAGCTTGCCCTTGAGCATCATCCCCACGCGATCGGTGACGGTGAGCAGGCGATCGAGATCGCTCGACACCATGATCACGGTGGCGTTCGCGGCGCGTTGCTCGGCCCGCAGGAGATCGAAGATCTTCTGGCTCGTGACCGGATCGAGCCCCGCAGCGGGCTCGTCGTAGAGCACGATGGGCGCGCGGGCGACAGTGGCGCGCGCGACGCCCACACGCTTTTTTTGCCCGCCCGAGAGCCCAGAGGGCAGACGATCTTCGAACCCCGGAAGGCTCACCACGCTCAGGCGATCCTCGATGCGCGCACGGACTTCTTCCTCGGGGAGCTTGAACAGACGCCGCAGGGGAAAGGCGATGTTCTCGGCAACCGTCATGAAATCGAACAGCGCATTGTTCTGAAACAGCATGCCGATCTGCTTGCGAAACTCCTGCAGCTCGAGATCGCTCATCGCGAAGATGTCGCGCCCGTCGATGATCACGCGACCGCCTTCGGGTCGCACGAGGCCCGTGACCGTTTTCAAAAGCACGCTCTTGCCGGAAGCGCCGGGTCCAATCAGCCCGTACAGACAGCCTTCTGGCACTTCGAGATCGACGCCGCGAAGCACGGGGCGGTCGTAGGATTTGTAAATATTTTCGAGGCGGATCACCGCGAGCGAGCCTCTGCCCGCGTCTCTTCCAGCACCGCCTGGGTGCGCCGTACTTTGGTCCAGAGCGCGAGCAAGAGCCCGATCAAGAGGAGATTTACCAGGACCACGACACCGACCGCGATGCGGAGCGGGTTCAGGGACGAGCGGGTCACCGTGATCGGACCGAGACGCGACAGCTCTCGTTCCCCAACGTGAGGAGGGGTCGGTACGGGGGTGAGTACGACCGAAACCTTGTCCGGCGATAGACCCGTGACAGCGCCCGCCACCAGGTTTTGGACGTCGCGCGCCGCCAGTGGCGGAGTGGCGCCGCGATGTCGGATGAGTACCGAAGCGGTGGGCTCCTCGGGCTTGTCTCCGCCCTCGAACGGGGCACGGGAGGGAACCGCCAGGTGAACTCGAGCGCCGAGGACTCCGTCGACCGCGCGCAGGGATCGCTCGAGATCTCCTGCCGTGCCGACGACGAGCTTCGCGTGCTCCGCGGTGCGGCTGGGAACCAGAGAGCTTTCGCCGAGTGTCTGGAGCACGCCCGGCGATGTGGGTCCCGGCAGGTTCTCTTGTTCGAGCACCTGCGCGGCGCCGCTCGCATCATCCCGGGCGACGGTCACGCGCCAGTGACCTTCACTCGTCGGGTCGGCTTCCTTGTCGGCCGCAATCCCGCTCTGCTCGAGAGCGACGACGACCCGGTTGGCGTCTGCTTCCTCGAGACTGGCCGCGACCGGGACCGCGCAACCGGCGAGCGCCGCCGCCGCTAGGAGCACGCCAAGCCGTCGAAATCCCCTCATCAGAACCTGGTGGTCGTTACGTCGAGCTTCGGGTTGCTGGGAAATGACAGACCTCGAACGCCGCCAGCCACACACGACGAGATGCCGCGGTTCGGTGGGTCCGTGGTGACGCTCACGCCCACGGCGCGACCGTTCTGCACGGCAGCGCAGATCGTGACGTGCATGCTCTCGGGCACGCCGCAGTGCGCGAAGTAGCTTCCGCGGTTCAGCACCGAGGAGTACTGGCCGCCGGTGATGTCTGCCTGGCCCTTTGGCCCGCCAATGCTGATCTCTTCCACATAGCGGGCGCGGGCGCCTTCGCAGCTCATCCCACCGGCGAGGATCGGAATGCCGCCGCTCACGCCGATGACGCCACCCTTACCGCGTCGCTTCTGGTCGATCTTGATCCCGGAGTCGGTCTCGATGTTGGTCGCGAGATCTCCGTGGACCTCGATGTCATCGCTCTTCGAGCCGCGCTGGGTGATCCACCACAGCGCGAAACCCGTGACGATGACGCCGACCATGATGACGCCAAAGAACGCCTTGCCGCGCGTGCTCTTGCGTTCTTGGACGACAGTGAGCTCGAGAGCGGCCTTCTCTGCCTTGATGTCCCGGTTGAGGCGTGCGTGCTCCGCGAAGGGAGCAAACTCGTCCCAATCACGAATGGCCCGCTCGTCTTTGCTGAACGCGTCGCGGAGAATGTCGCCCTCGGCGAAGCTGTGACTGGCGATCTGCTGCAGCAGCTCCACGGCACTGAAGGGACCGTGGTCCATTCCTTCTTTGATCACGACGTAACGGGGGCGCTTGTCCCGCTCCAGGCGAGCTTTCAGCTGCGCGAGCTCAGTGGTCGTGTCACTCGCCCGAGGCTGACTTTCCGCGCTCCGCGTGACCGAAATGTCGTACGGGCTCGAGGGCAACGCGTTGTCGGGGAAGCTCGGTGCCGGGGGCAGCATGGACAACGAAACGTCGACCGCAAAGTGGCTGTCGCCGTCCAGATGCGACTCGTCCGCGGCAGGAGGCGCAATGCTTCCGCTCGGTGCCAGGTGATGGATCGCCTGAGCCAACGCTTTGAGATCGTCGGGTCGGTGCGCCGGATCGGCGACCAGCGACTTGGCGAGGACGAGCTCCAGATCTTTCGGCAGGGTGGGAACGACTTCCGTCGGACGCCGCATGCCGGGGCCTACGGTGAGGCCGGTCACGAGCTCGTAGAAGATCGCCCCGAGGGCATACACGGTCGCTCGCGCATCGCCCGGTCGGCCCTGACGCTCTTCGGGCGCCATGCACATCTTGTCGCGGGGCAACGTGGGGGGGCGCACCGCCAGCTCGGGCGAGATCCGACTCGTTCCATCTTCGGCGACGACGATGCTCGACGGATGAACGTAGAGAACCTCGTTGGCCGCATGGCGATCGGCAATCTCGACAGCGAGCGGGACGATCAGCCCGACTGCATCACGCAGCGTGTAGAGGGTGCCCCGCGCTCGCGCCTCTTCCATCTTGGCGCGGAGAGTGCCGGGAATGATCGTCGAGCCAACTGGGAGTGGCGTTCCGATGCGTTGGGCTGTCGTCATCGAACCAAAACGGGGCAGATAGTACACCGGCAACGCTCGGCAGACATCCGACGCGCGGTTTCAAATAGCGTACGCGCTCGGGGGCTCGCAACGGGGACGTGGGCCATGGCCAAAAAGCCGCGGGAATTCGAGGTTCAGAGCGTCGTTTCGTCGTCTCGATGAGCGCCGCGCCATGGGTCGCGGCGCTTGCTGTAGCTGCCACGCACGAAATTCCCGAGCACCGGCGCGATGTTCCGGGGGACATCCTCGTCCCACTCGCCGCCATTGACGTAATCCACGGGGCGATTCGTCGGTCCCAGAAGGACGAAGCCCGGCACTTTTTCCACCGGAATGCCCAGGTACTGGAGGTCGGCGAGGAAGTCTCGAGTATTGACCCGGGCGAGGCGGACGCTTCCAAGCGCGGTCTGCATTTTTTGGTCCGAGAGGGACGCGGCCACTCCGTTGCAGGGCTGGCAGCCATCCACCACGACCCAGAGCAGGAGCTTCTTGCCATCCTTCTGGGCGAGCTTCTTTTGATTGTCGAGCTCCGCGCTCAGGGAGCGCACTCCGGTTCCGATGTCGACGAGATTGATGCCACCGATACGCGTCACGACCACGCTCGTGTCCTGGGAGCTCGAACCACTCTTCGGTCCGCCCGGGCTCACCAACGGCGGCGACGGGCCGGGCGAGGTCGGGAGCACGGTCGGCGCGTACCTGGGGGACGGCGCGTATGGGGGAGGTGAGCTCGTCGCGCTAGGGGAGTCGACCAGGCCGATGAGGAGCGCGAGTCCGACGACGGACACGACCACGTTCAGCGCACCGAGCACGATCGAGATCACCGACATGGCCGAGCCGGTGCGCGTGCCTTCCGACCGAGCGATCTCTCCTTTGGCAACGATGCCGAACGTGAGGGCGAGCAGTCCTCCGACTGCGGGGAGGCACACGAAGCCGAGAAGCGCGAACACCAGCGCTGTGATGGCGTTACCGCTGGTTCGCGGCGGCTCGTGAGGACGTTCACCCTCACCCAACGTCCCTCGGTTGCCACCCAGCGCGTCCGGCTCCGGTTTCGATTTCCCCGATCCTTTCGCCTCGGGCGGCGCCAGGAAGGGGTCGATGATCGGCGGCTCGCTACTCACGCGCACAAGTATAGTGAAGTCGACGCCCAGTGCATGGTCAGAACCCGACGCCCACCGTGGCGAGGGCGAGGAGGTACGGCGAGGTATCCGGGGCGTCCGAGCCGCGGATGGCCGGAACGGCACCGATCACGTCGATGGACGCCCGGGCGTCGGTGTCGCGGATGGGCAACGCGGTACTGGAGGGTGCCGCGGAGAAGGCCCACGCCGATGGTGTGGTTTTTCGTGCCTCCCGCGCCGTCATCGAGCTCGACGACCGAGGCGCCAGCTCCTGCGCCCAAGATCGGGTGCAGCGGTCCGAGGTGGTTGAAGTCCAGCCAGAGCTCGCCCGCATACTGACTCAATCCGCGGGATCCGCCCACGCGAACCCACGCACCGCTGAAGCGGACTCCTGCAGCCTTTTCCCCGACGTTGATGGCCGCAAACAGACCACCCGCCACGGGGTCGTCCGAGATGCGCATCACCGGACCGGTGTGGATGCGCACCGTGGAGTGGGGTCCGTAATAGGGGTACGGCTCGGGCGGGGCGTACGGATGATCGTACGAATCGTAGGGGCGCCCGCTGGCGACGATGGGCTGGTCCCCATCCGGTGGCTCCGCAAAGGGCTGGGCGGCGGCAACGGCCGGGATCGAGCTGATGAGGAAGGCGGCGAGGAGAAGCGGATTGTGCCTCATGGTATGAGAAGAACGCACGACCTGGGCCGGGACTTACGCCCCCCTTGGGCGCCGCCGGGGCCCGCGGTAAGGTTGATGAAGATGCACCGCTTTTTCGCTTTCTTCGGTGCGCTCGCCCTGATTGGAGTGACCGGGCCAGCCCACGCCGACCCGGTGCGCATCCTCGCCGAACCGGCACCCCCCAAGCCGGGGTCGAAGGAAGCCAAGCGACTGGCCAAGCAGCACTTCCAGGACGCGCTCAAGTTCTACAAGGACGGGTCGTATCGCCAGGCGATCGACGAGCTCACCCAGGCCATCGAGTACGATCCCGGTGGCAAGGACCTCTATTACAACCTCGGGCTCGTTCACGAAAAGCTCGGCGAGATCGATCCCGCCATCGCCGCCTTCAAGCGCTACACGGAAATGGAGACGGACACGGCGGAGCTCGAGCGTGTGATCCAGACGATTCGACGTCTCGAGGGTGCCCGGGACCAGGTTGCCAAGACCGACACGCCCGAGACCACGGAACCCAGCGGACCGCAGACGGCCGCGATGCTCGTGGTCGAGCGCGACAAGAAGGAATCGCCGCGCGACGAAAAGAAGAAGAAGGGAAGGCTCGACGCTTGGGTGTACGCAACGGGTGGCGCGAGCCTCGTGGCGCTCGGTGTCGGGACCTACTACGGCGTGCGGGCGCTTTCGACGCGGCCCAGCTCGTCGGAGACCACGGGGAAGGGAAACACGATCTACGATCTGCAGGATCGCGCTGACCGTGCTCACAACTACGCGGTCACCGCCGACATTGCGATTGGCGTTGGACTGGGTCTCGGTGGAGTGGCGGCTCTGCTCTATTTCATCCGAGATGCTCCTCCGGAAAAAAAGCCCGCCGTGGGCGCCTTCATCGGACCGAAGAGCGCCGAGCTGACGGTCGGAGGATCGTTTTGACGAGACTGCGCCTCGTGGTGGCGATCGGCGCGCATATGATCGCACTCGGCGTCGTGGCGTGCAGCGCTCTGGTGACCGGAGAGCTCGACACCGTGCATTGCCGAGATCCGGGCCTGATTGGCCCCCCAGCTTGTCCCGCGGGGCAAGTCTGCCGCGGCACGACCTGCACGCCGTGCTTTGCCCAAGACGTGTGCGGCAACGGCTTCGACGACAATTGCGACGGTCGCATCGACGAAAACTGCGCCGTCGGGGGGTCCGGCGGGATCTCGGGTTCGGGGGGCGTTGGTGGACTCGCCGGCAGCGGCGGAACCGCAGGCCAAGGAGGGCTGGGCGCCGCGGGTGGCGTGGCGGGTGGTGGCGGAACCGGAGGGGTCTCCGCGGGCGAGCTCGGTGCAGCGTGCACCGGGCCGGGCCAGTGCAACGCGGGTTTGTTTTGCGCAAACCCGAACGACCACGGCGCGACGGGCACCGGTCAGGGGGTTTGCACCAAGAGCTGTTGCAAATCGAGTGACTGCAATCCTTGGTCGAACGGCGTTTGCTTTGGTACGCCGAACGGGTTTTCGCTCTGCTTGGCCGCCGGCACCGTGGGTCGCCCCGAGCCGCCAGGTACCAAGGTGACCGGTGATACGTGTGGGGTCGACGCCGAATGTCGCTCGGGCGTGTGCGACGGATCGCTTTGCCGCGACACCTGCTGCTCGGGCACCGGAGACTGTCCAGGCAATCTCTCGTCGTGCGCGTTTCAGACGATGAAGGGCTCGGGCTGGCAGGTCTACACGTGCGAGACGAAGTCCGCGACTCTCGGAGACTTTGGAGAATTTTGCCTCAACAACAACGAGTGCAAGAGCGACACGTGTTTCGGGGTGTGCTCCAAGCCATGCTGCCGGGCCAGCGACTGTGGAGGGCTGTTTCCCACGTGCTGGTACTCGGTCTACCCATCCGGAGACGTCGTCAAGGCGTGCGTCGACACCGGGACGAACCCGGGCACCAAGCTGAACGGCGAGAGCTGTAGCTCGGACGGGGACTGCGCCAGTGCGCTCTGCGCAACGCCGGAGGGGCGGGCCGCTTTTTGCACGGACGCCTGCTGCGTGAGCTCGGATTGTGGCAGTCCCTCGGCCTTTTCCTGCCTCCCAGCCAAAAATACTGCGGGAGAAACCTTCTTGCTCTGCGTACCCAAGTAGGAAAATGCTAAAGCGCTGTCATGGCCGGGGAAGACTTCGGCTACGACGAGCCAACGCTCCCGCCCCTCGACTTGCGCGCGGGGTTGGTGTGTCCGCGATGTCACCAGGCTCCCGAAGAGGAGATGGTGACCCCCGAAGGAACGCTGCCGCGTTGTCCTCACCACGGCTACGCGTTCATCGACGCCGGCGAGATCCTCGATAGCGGCAACGACCCACTGCTCGGAACGACCGTCGCAGGTCGCTTCACCGTTATCTCGCGCCTGGGGTCCGGATCCATGGGTGCCGTGTATCGAGCTCGGCAGGAAGCGGTGCAGCGCGACGTTGCGCTCAAGATCGTTCGTGCCGAGCGGGCGTTCGATCCAGAGACCCGCGCGAGGTTCGAGCGAGAGGCGCGGGCCACGAGCGCTCTGGCCAGCCCCCACACCGTCACGGTGTTCGACTTCGGATCGGCCGAAGATGGTTCCTGGTTTTTGGCGATGGAGCTGTTGAAGGGCGAAACGCTGGGAGAGCGCCTGCGCAAGATCGGCCGGCTCGCCGTCCCCGACGCCGTACGGGTTGCGAAAGAGGCGCTCCGTTCCCTCGCCGAGGCCCACGGCAAGGGCATCATCCATCGCGATCTCAAGCCGGACAATCTGTTCTTGACGAGCTTGCCCGCCGATCGCACCGGCACGGTCGAAGTGTGCAAAGTACTCGATTTCGGCATCGCCAAGCTCGTTCGCGGCGACGACCGGCGGGTCGATCAGCTCGAGACACAAGCGGGAACGGTGTTCGGCACGCCGCGCTACATGTCGCCGGAACAAGCCCAGGGCAACAAGCTCGACCCGCGCACCGACCTCTACTCGCTGGGCGTGATCCTCTACCAAATGCTGGCGGGTCGCCCGCCCTTCATCGACGACGACGCGGTGGTGGTGATGGCCCGCCACATCAAAGACGAGCCACCGCGCTTCGCGGACGTGGCACCGGATGCCAATCTGCCGCCCGCGCTCGAGGCGGTGGTACGAGGAGCACTTTCCAAACATCCCGGAGCCAGGCAGCAAACGGCCGAGCAGCTCATCTCCGAGCTCGACGTGGCGATGGAGCACTCGAACGCGCTGGCGACCGGCCTGCACTCCTCCTGGGTGAGCGTCCCGGATGAAAAACCGAACCGCTCGAAGCGCGTGCTCGTGGGGATCGCCGTCGCCACGCTGGCGATCGTGGGTGGTGGGTTCTTGCTCATCCGAGGCCTCGCGCCCGATCCGGCCCCGGCAGTGATTGCGCCGGTCGTGGCAACGACCCTCTCCAAGCCGGCAGTGGCGCCTCCGAAAGCCAGCGTCGTGGAGGGAGCCAAGCCCATCGAGCTGGATTCGCTGCCCGCCGTGCCCGAGGATGCGGGGACCAAGAAAAAGCGGCGGCGGGGCCGAGCTCCCATCGTGAGCACTCCCAAAAAGCCCGAGCCGGGGTACGGGCGGTTCGAGTAGACCAGAGAGCCTGGAAACTTCCACGTTCCCCATCAAAACAAGAGGGCTAAGTCCGCGTTGCGGCTGGGAGATGGCGCGTGATAGCTTGCGCACGGCCCATGGACCCCCGTGACATGGAGGCGCTCGTTCAGCGCCTGGTCCAAAACCCTCATGATCAGGAGGCCATCACCTACGCCCATCATGCGGGCCAGAGTGATCCGCGGTCCTACGCCATGCTCCTGGAGAAGGTCGGCACGGCGACCCAAGATCCAGGCCTTGCGTGCCACTGGCTGACGGAAGCCGCGCAGGTCTGGTCGGACACCTTATCTGACGCCCATCGCGCCGCTCGCGCGTTGATGATCGCGATCGACCGAGACCCCACGCAGCCCGCGCCCGCTGATCGGCTGGCCACGCTGTATCGCGACAAGGGGGACACGAAGGCGCTCGTTGCACTCCTCGAGCGCCGAGCCAAGGCCCTGTCGGCGATCGCTCAACAGGATCCCGAGATGCGTGCCCACATCGCCGGAATCCACGAAGAGCTCGGTCGCTTGTGGTCCGAGCCTCCTCTGTCCCAGAGCAAGAAGGCGATTGAGAACTATCGCCGCGCCATCGAATACGATCCCCAGAGCCAGTACGCGATCTACTCGTTGCGCGAGTTGCTCAAGGCCAGCCAGATGTGGGCGGACGCGATCCCGTACTTCTCGATGGAGATTGCACTGTCGTCCGATCCGGAGCGACAGATCGCGCTCTACCGCGACGAGTCCGAGGTTCGAAAGCAGGCCGGTGATCTCTCCGGTGCGACCGATGCGCTCCGACACGCCACCTCCTTGGACGGAGGTCGCGACGCCACGATCAAGCAGGAATTGGCGTCGATGGTGCTCGAACGCAAGCAAGGCGGCGAGACGCTGCACCCGAGTGAGCTCAGCGAAGCCGCCCAGAGTTTCGTGGAGCTCGCCGAGGAATTTCCGGGCGAGCACGCCTACTCGTATTCCAACTGCGCACTCGATCTCGAGCCCGGGCACGACCGCGCGGTTCAGCTCGCGATGTACTACGCGGAGCAATCGGGCCGCCCCGCGGACGCTGCTCCCCGCGCTGCCGCTTACCTGAAAGCGAATCCGCATGGAGCGATGGTCGGCGACGCCCGCTCCCTCGTGTCGCTCGCCACCCAGGATGGCAACTTCGACGAGAGTATGCTGGACGCGCTCGCCCCGGCGGCCGATGCGCCGAACCCCGAGCGGGTGAGGGGACTACTCGATCTGGCGGACGCGCTGGCTCGCAAGGGAAAGAAGAACGACGCCGCGGGCAAGTACGCGGAGGTGCTGACTCTCGATCCCGCCAATCCGGATGCGCTCACGTTCATGGAGAGCCATCTGCGTCAAACGCGGAAGTACGCGGACCTTCGCGACGTGCTCTTGGCCGCGGCCAAGACACCCGGCATCGACACCGATGCGCGCAAGGGTTGGCTCCGAGAGATCGCGGGCTTGTGCGAGACGCAACTTCGAGATCTGGACACCGCCATCGGAGCGCTCAAGCAACTCGTCGCTCTCGATAAAGGGGACGAGGGACCGAAGACCCAGCTCAAGCGGCTCCTGGAACGCACGGGTCGCTGGGACGATCTCACGACGCTGCTCGAGCAAGAGGCGGAGCAGACTGGCGATGTCGAGACCCGGATCTCGATGGAAAAGACCCTCGCCAAGCTCCACGAGCAAAAGCGCAAGGATCCCATCGCGGCCGGCGAAGCGTGGGCCCGCATGGCGAACCTGATGCCCGACGACGAGACCGCCGTGAGCACCGCGGTGAAGCTCTTCGAGCGGGGCGATCGCTACGACCTGGCCGCCCAAGTCATCGCCGACAACGTCGCGCAGGTCAGCGACTCGACGGCCCGAACACAGCTCCTCAAGAAGCTCGGCGAGCTTCGAGAAGCTGCCGGAGATCATTTGGGAGCGGGCGACGCATTCGCCGAGTCGGCCGCGGCGAGCTCCGACCGCACGATGTGGGAAGCTGCCGAACGCTGCTTCGCCACGGCGCAGAGCTTCGACCAAGCGGCCAACGCGGTCGACCAACGCGCCCAGCTCACCGACAAGCCCCGCGACAAAGCGCTACTGCTCGCCCGCGCGGCCGACTTCCTGACCCGGGCCGAAGATCACGACACGGCGATCGTGCGACTCGAGCAGGCCGCGGATCTCGACCCGACCGACGACGCGATCGCGACGGTGCTCGAGCAGCGCTACAACGAGGCCGGTCGTCTCGGGGATCTCTCGACCTATCTGCTCAGGCGCGCCGAGAAGCTCACCGACAAGGAGCAGCGGGTCGCTCTTCGAAAGCGAACGAGCTACATCCAGCGCGATCAGCTGTCGGATCCCGACGCGGCGCGGGCGAGCTTGGTACTGCTCCTGGAAGACAGCGACGATTCCGAGGCGCTCACGCTGCTGGCGGACGACGCTGATCAGCGCGGCGAGTGGAGCGAAGCGGTCAGCTATCTGCACCGCCTGGCGAAGACCACGGACGCGACCGCTGACAAGATTGTGGTGATGCTGCGCGAGGCACGTCTGGTCGCCAGCGGACTCGACGACGCGGAAGGGGCTATCGAGCGGTACGAGCAGGTTCTCGACGAGCTCGATCCCAAGAACATCGAGGCACTCACGGCGGTGGCCGAGCTCCACGAGCGGCGGGGCGATCCCAAGGGGCAGGCCGGGGCTCTGGAGCGGCTCCTCCAGTCGACCACCCCCGGGGAGGTTCGACTCGAGATCGCCCAGAAGCTCGCTCGCTTGTACGAAGGACCCATCGACGATACGGATTCGGCGATCCGCGTGCTCGATATCGTGCGCGAGATCGATCCCGAAGACTACGACGCGGTTCAGCGACTCGCCGATCTGTGCGAGCGAGTCGAAGAGTGGCAGCGGGTCGCCGATCTCACGCGCATCCTCCTCGAGGTCGAAGGCGACGATGAAGAGGTCAGCCGCATGACCCGGCGCCTCGCCGAGATCCTCCATCAAAAGCTGGAAAAGGGTGACGAAGCGCTCGCCGCCCTGATGGATGTTGCCGACGCGGGCGACGGAGCGTGCCGCGACGAATACGTCAAGCTCGGCGATACGCTCGGCTGGAAAGGCATCGTCGCTACCAAGCTCGTCGAATGGTTCCTGGAGGCCGCCATCGGCCAAGAGCGGCACACCGCTCTCCGAGGCGCGTTCGATCGCTTCATCGAGGTCGGTCGCGAAGCGGAAGCCGCGCAGGTCGCCCAGGAGCTCATCCGAACCCGTGGTGCCGACGCGGAGGTCGCTCAGCGTCTGGAAGAAGTCGCGGTCAAGCTTCAGAACCTGGACGCCCTGGGAGCGGCCCACGATCTTCTGGCCCAGGATCTCACCGGTCCGAGTCGTGCCGAGGAGCTCGTGCGCCAAGCAGAGGTGCTCGTGACCGCGGGAGTGGATCCCCAAGAAGCCATCCAGCATGGCGAGCAAGCGCTCGCCAGCGTTCCGCCCGACGATGCGGAGCCGCTGCTCCAGCGATTGAGCGGCCTGGCACTCGCGCCCGGTCACATCATCGATCTGTACGAACGCCAGATCGTGCGCTGCAAAGCTCCCGCGGATCGGTTGAGCGCTCTGGCTCGCGCCGCGCAGGTAGCTGGTGAGCACGACGCGCTCGATCGCGCGCGCAGCTTTTTCGAGCTGGCGCTGGGCGCGGGCGTTCAGGAAGAAACCCTCACGGCACTCGAGGCGGTTGCCCAGGAGACCGACGAGACGCGGGAAGATACTCGTCTGACGGAGACTCTGGCCGAGGCGCTGGCAGCCGGCGGGCAGGGGTCGCGAGACGGCGGTCGTACCCGCAGCGCGTTGCTTCGGCGCGCGGCACAGCTCGCCTACCGCAAGCTAGAGAACGTGGAGCGCGCCTTCAAGTGGGTCGGCGACGCCCTCGTCACCCACGTCGATGATGCGGGACTCGACGCGCTCGACGAGCTCGCCGTCGAGGTCGGCGATCTCAAGCGCTCGGAGACGGTGTTGGCGCGCGCTTTGGAAGAGGTCTTCGACGGACCTCTGGTGAGAAAGCTTCTGGCTCGCCGCGCGGAGCTTCGTCGAGATCGGCTCGAGGACAAGACGGGCGCTGCCGGCGATCTCAAGCGGCTCCACGACCTGTCCCCGTCGGACACCGGCGTCACCGAGCAGCTCCTGGCGCTCTACACCGAGCTCAAAGACTTCCGCGGCATGGTCGCGCTCTACGAGGACATGATCCTGCGCGGCAAGGATCCGGCTTCGCGCGCCGAGCTGGCCCGCAAAGTGGCGCGCATCTGGGAAGAGAAGCTCGAGGACTACCGCGAAGCGGCCGACGCCTGGCGGCGCGTCTTGCGCATGAAGCAAGGCGATCCCGAGGCGACCGAGGGGCTCGAGCGAGCGAAGACCGGGATGCTCAACAAGCCCGCCAAGCCCCCTTCCGAGCCGCCTCCGCCCCCGGAAAAATCAGTGAAGAGCGCGCCCACTCAGGTGGACGTGGATGCACCCGACGCGAAGGCGGAGCTCGCACTGGTTACCCAGCCCCACACGGATCTTCCCGGCGAAGGCGAGGACGAGGACGAGGACGGACCCACCGTGCCGCCCGCCGCGCCAGAAGACAGCGGCGGGCTCGACGCCGCAGAAGAACGTCCTGGCCGGCCTCAAGCCCGAACGGCCAGATCTCTCCTTTCCCACCGACGACGAGAGCACTGCGAGCGTTTCGATGAGTGGGCTCATCGACGAAAGCACCGATCGCACCGCGGCTCCGCCGCCCCCCTCGGTTCCGCCCCCACCATCTCCATCGGCTCCGCCGCCTCCCTCGCGGTCCGCCCCTCCGCCACCTCCCTCGTCGCGTCCGCCAGCGGAGAAAGACGCCGAGGACTTCGTTGCGGTCGATGACGACGAGCTGGTCGTCAACGACGACGAGCTCTTCGAAGATCAGTGAGCTTGCTTCAATCCGGGCCGCGAAACGAAAACACGCCGCCATCGATCCAGGCCCGCGCGCCGAACACGAGCGGGTGATTGTGCCGGCCGTGACCGGCCGAAAGCCCCGCGAGCACTGGAACCCCGATCTCGAGCAAGCGCTCGCGGACCGCGTCTCGGGCAGCAACTCCTCGGCTGGGTCCGCATTCCGTGAGCTCACCCAGAACGACGCCTGCCACTCGGTCGAACGCGCCCGACCGGATCAGGGCCGTCAGCATTCGATCGATACGGTATGCGCTTTCGGTCACGTCTTCGAGAAACAACACAGCAGCGTCGGGGATGAACAGCCGGCGCTGGGCAGAGAGCGCGAAGAGCACGGTGAGATTTCCGCCGAACAAAACCCCTTCGGCCCGACCCGATTTCCATGTCTCCAGGTCGGCGAACCGACGCTCCGCACCGGGATCTTCCAGCGCCGAGACGACCTCGGCGCGGCCGTTCGCGTCTCCGCGGCCGAGTCCGCAGCAATTGTGTGCGTGCAGCGATGCGATCCCGAGTCGCGCGCATTCCACGTGAAGCGCGGTCACGTCGGAAAAACCGACGATCCAACGCGGCGAAGCTCCCAAGCGGCGAAAGTCGATCGCGTCGATGATGCGCGTCAGCCCGTATCCGCCCCGAGCCGCGATAACGGCTTGGGTGCCCTCCTCGGCCAGGGCGTGCTCGAGCTCGGCCTTGCGGCGAGCATCGGATCCCGCGAGGTAGCCGTCCCGACTGAACAGCGACCAGTCGAATCGAACGTGGTAGCGCGAGCCGAGAAACGCGATCCCCGACAAACACAAGGTGCGATCGAACGGCCCGCTCGGCGCCACGATGCGGATTGGGTCGTGGGGGGAAAGTGGCCGCGGGAAATGCACGAACCAGATTTCGGCTGCGAAGAGGGGGGAGTCAAGCTCCCTCGACCTTGGACGGGCGACTTCATTAGAGTGGCGACAGTGAGGGAAAAGACTGCCCTGGCCCGGCTCTCGGACGTCGCGACGGACGATGTGCTGCCGTTTGCCTCACGGCTCTGGGGAGGTGCCCGGCGCTCGGTCGACGAGATGGTGACGCGGGTCCTCGGTCCCGATTTCGAGGAGCGCGCCCGAATCGTAGCCGGGCGCTACACTCGAACGGGAGGAGATCCGTTCGGCTTCGATCTCGAAGCAGCGAAGTACGCCTTGATGGTGTGCGCGTTCTTCTATCGCGCTTACTTTCGCGCAGAGGTCTACGGCATCGAGCACGTTCCGAGCGAGGGCAGGGCGCTTCTCGTCGCCAATCACTCCGGTCAGGTACCCATTGACGGGGCGATGATCGGTAGCGCGGTGTTCTTGGAGGCCGACCCCCCGCGCTTCATCCGCGCGATGGTGGAAAAGTGGTCGCAGACGCTGCCGTTCGTCTCCACGTTTTTCAGCCGAGTCGGGCAGGTCGTGGGAGTTCCGGACGAACGCTCGCCGCCTACTCGACATGGATGAGCTCCTGCTGGTGTTTCCCGAGGGCACCCGAGGGATCAGCAAACCGTTCACACGGCGCTACCAGCTCGAGGAATTCGGAAACGGATTCATGCGCTTGGCGATCGAGAGCGGCTCGCCCATCATCCCGGTAGCGGTCATTGGAGCCGAGGAACAATACGTGAACGTAGGGAACTTTCGATGGGCTGCCAAAGCCCTGCGAATGCCTGTTTTCCCGCTGATTCCCCAGGTTTTCGTGCCCGGAGGACAGTTCCCGCTTCCCACCAAGTATCGTCTGTTCTTCGGCGAGCCGATGCATTTCAAAGGTGACGCTGACGAAGACGACAGCGTGATCGAGGAAAAAGTGTTCGTCGTGAAGCAGACGATCCAGAGCATGATCAACCGCGGACTGAAGCAGCGCCGGGGGGTCTTCTTTTGACGACCAAGAAGCGAAGCACCCCGCGTCGCCGGCCGCGCCACGAGGCGGATCGTCGCGCGTCGAGTCGCCGCGAGTCGGATCGCTCGAACGGAGTTTCGCATCGCATCGAAACCGGGGCCGTGGTCATCACCGGGATCTGCGGGAGGCTCGGGCGAAGACTCGCTCGACAGCTGCATCGAGAGCGACTCGTGATCGGCCTCGATCGTCGAGAGTTCATCGGCAAGCCGAAGGACATCGATCACCACGAGATCGACGTGCGGCGCAAGAAGGCGCGAGAGCTGTTCCGTGCGCCAACGATCGCGGCGCTCGTGCACCTCGGCGTGATGCACGATCCGAGGCTCGGCGCGGACGATCACCACTCGTGGAACGTAATCGCGTTTCAGAAACTCCTCGAATACGTGCAGCAGTACAACGTGCCGAAGTTGGTGCTGCTCTCGAGCGCCAACGTGTACGGGCCGCGCCCGGACAACCCGCAGTTTCTGAGCGAAGATGCCCCACTTCTCGGCGCGAATCGCTTCAGCGACATCCGCGATCTCGTCGAGCTCGACATGCTCGCGCAGTCGTTCTTCTGGAAAAATCCCCAGACCGAGACGGTGATCCTGCGTCCCACCCATATCCTGGGAACCGTGAAAAACGCACCCAGCAACTACTTGCGACTGAAAGTCGTCCCCACCCTGATGGGTTTCGATCCCATGGTCCAGGTAGTCCACCAAGACGATGTGGTCAGCGCGATCCGCCTGGCGCTGCGACCAGGGGTGCGAGGGATCTTCAACATTGCCGGACCGCCTCCGGCGGCGCTGTCCAAGATCCTCTCGGTGCTCGGGCGCTCCGCGGTGCCGGTTCCGTATTCGCTCGCTCGCGCGGGTGTCGAGCGCCTGTGGCGCTATCGAATGACGAGCTTTCCGGCGCCCGAGCTCGATTTCATTCGCTACGTGTGCATGGTGGAGGACAATCGTGCCCGCGAAGTTTTGGGCTACTCTCCGAAATTCGACTTGGAGCCGACGGTCCGTGCCGTCGACGAGGAGCGTTGGGTTTGAATCGAGCTCACCTGAGTGTCGTGCTGTTTCTGGCAGCTGCCGCGTGTAGCAATCGGAAGCAGGATCCGCCGCCGCCGGCCGGCAGCGTCGTGGTTCCCATGGGAGCGCCCCGGGCGATCGGCGCGATGGCGGCCGGTCGCACGCCAGCGCCCACCGCGGCGCCCACCGTGATGGACGATCCGGACATCGAGGACGATGAAGCGCCCCCGGTTCCGACGCCGCCGCTCACCCCCGTGGAACCAGATTCGGGGGTGACGCTGTGAAGGCGTTCGCGCTTTGTGCACTTCTCGTCGCGAGCTGCTCGAGCCCCAAGCGACCCTCTGGGCCCCCTCCCGAGTACGAGCGGCCGGTGGTCATGCCGTGGGACTCGGGCGCTCCCGTGGATCCGTTCGACCAGATCGAAGGCGAGGAAGTCACCGATGACGAACCGGAATCCGCCCCGGACGCCGGTGTGGAAGCCGGCCCCACACAGGCCGATGCTGCGCTTTCGCCCGACGCTCCGTCGAGTTAACCTGATGCTCGTACTGGCCTTGGTCCCGGATTGAGCTCCCTCCGAAAACTCGCGCTCTCGGCCAAGCAGGCGTCCCGCCGCTTGGCCCGGCTCCGTCGTGCGGACAAGGATCGGGTGCTGGTCGGTTGGGCTCGTCGGCTCGAGGAGGCTCGGGCACAGATCGCGAAGGCAAACGCCCTGGATATCGAGCAGGGGCGCGCGGCCGGACTCGGCGAAGCACTCCTCGATCGACTGCTTCTGGACGAAGACCGTGTCTCGACCACTTCGCGGGGCGTCGAGCACATCGCCACGTTGCCCGACCCAGTGGGCAGTCGCAGCGAGATGCAGCGGGATGCGCAGGGGCTGCTCATCGGAAAGCAACGACTGCCGCTGGGTCTCATCGCCATCGTGTACGAGTCGAGGCCGAACGTGACGGTGGACGCGGCAGCACTCTGTCTCAAGAGCGGCAACGCCGTCCTGCTCCGCGGAGGCAAGGAGGCGCTCCACACCAACCGTGCTCTGGTCGACGTGATGCGAGCGGTCCTTCGGGAATCGGGCTTGCCCGAGGATGCTGTGGTGATGATCCCTCCCGGAGATCGCGAAGAGATCCGCGAGCTGGTTTCTCTGTCGGACATCGTAGACCTCGCGATCCCCCGGGGTGGGGAAGGCTTGATCCGCTTCGTGGCAGAAGCGGCACGGGTGCCGGTGATCAAGCATTACAAAGGCGTGTGTCATCTGTTCCTCGATGCTGGATGCAACCTCGAGATGGCTCGAGAGCTCGCGCTGAACGGAAAGGTTCAGCGCCCCGGGGTGTGCAATGCGCTCGAGTGCCTTCTGATCGACGCTTCCGCGGCATCGGGCCTCGCGCCCATTTTGGAAGCTCTTCGGGCCGAGGGCGTGGAAATCCGCGGTTGCAAGAAGACCCTCGAGCTCGCGCCGTGGGCGCGTGCGGCCACCGACGACGATTGGGGAACCGAGTATCTCGCGAAAATTCTGGCCGTCCGAGTCGTGGACGACTTGGATGAGGCAATCGCCCACATCGATCGCTTCGGGTCGAACCACACCGAGGCCATCTGCACCAACGATGAATCCCATGCGCGACGGTTCGTGGACGAGGTCGACGCGAGCTGTGTGCTCGTGAACGCTTCGACGCGTTTCAATGACGGCTACGCGCTAGGGCTCGGCGCTGAGATGGGGATTTCGACTTCCAAGCTTCACGCTTACGGACCCATGGGTCTCGAAAGCCTGACCACGGAGAAGTGGATCGTGCTCGGGGAAGGGCAGATCCGCTCATAGAGCGAGGGAATTCGTTTGAAAAACAAGTCGACCACCAAAAAGAAAGCCCCGAAAGCAAGGCGCGCACGCTCACCCATCCCGACGCCGGACCGCGGTCGGACCGGTCGCGTCTCGCGTCCGAAGTCCATCTCGCCGGCTCCGACACCGTCGGAAGGCGCGCGCAAGATGGCGCTCTTGGCGGCGCAGGCAGGCCTCGACAAGAAAGCGCGTGGAGTCGAGATCGTGGATGTGACCGGCAAGGTGGACTACGCCGACTTTCTCGTGCTGATGACCGGTCACAGCGATCGCCACGTGACGGCCATCGCGGAAGAAGTGGACGCCATGCTGGGCAAAGCGGGCTTCGATGCCATCAGCCTCGAGGGCCTGCCGTCCGCGCGCTGGGTGCTGATCGACTTCGTCGACATCGTGGTGCACGTGTTCGAAGAAGACTCGCGCGCTCTGTACGATCTCGATGGCTTGTGGATGGACGCGCGACGGGTGCCCATGCCCGAAATCACCGAAGCGTGAAGCTCGTCGTTGTCGCTGTCGGCAAGCTCAAGGAGCGGGCGTTCCGCGAGCTTGCCGACGAATACCTCGGTCGGATCCAGCGCTACGTGCGCTGCGAGGAAATCGAGGTGAGCGACCCGAGCGCGCTCGCCCGTCGTGCGCCGAGCGAGGCCCATCGAGTGGCGCTGGAGGTCGGGGGCCAGAGCCTTTCCAGCGAGGGCTTGGCCAAGCGGCTCGAACGGCTTCTCGGGTCGAACAAGAAGGCGGTCGTGTTCTTCATCGGGGGAGCCGAAGGCATACCGTCGGATTTGTCCGAGAGCGCCGATCTCCGCCTTTCGCTATCGAGCTTGACCTTGCCCCACCGGCTGGCGCGGGTCGTCCTGTACGAGCAGCTCTACCGCTCGATGACGATATTGCGCGGCGAGCCCTACGCTCGCGAGGGGTGAGCCTTTACAGGCGGCAGCGCCTTTCTTAGCCTTTGCGGATGTTCGTGTGCCCCGTGTGTGCCGAAAGCTTCGACGCCGGAGGTTTCTGCACGGAAGACGGCACGGTGCTGGTGGACGCTCGGAGCGATCCGCTTCTCGGCCAGACCGTCGGTAGCTATCGCCTGGCCAAGGTGCTCGGGCGTGGGGGGATGGGAGTCGTGTATCTCGGAGTGCATCCCGGGATCGGCAGCCGAGTGGCGGTCAAGGTGCTGTCTCCCGCGGCGAGCTCGGACCCGTCGCTGGTGGAACGGTTTTTTTCCGAGGCTCGCTCGGTCAACGTGATCCGTCACGAGAGCATCGTGAACGTGCTCGACCTCTCCTTGCTCCCGGATGGACGCCCCTGCATCACGATGGAGTATCTCGACGGCGTCCCGCTCACCCGTCACCTCAATCACACCCGGCCCTTCCCCCTGGGAAACCTCGCCCACATCGGGCTCGAAGTGCTCGGAGCCCTCACCGCTGCGCACGCCCTCGGGATCACGCACCGCGATCTGAAGCCCGACAACATCTTCATCACGTCTCTCGGCCGCGTGAAAGTGCTCGACTTCGGCATCGCGAAGCTTCGTCCGGAGCAGGGCGGCGGGCACGACGGCACGCGCACGGGCGCGCTCCTCGGAACTCCGCAGTACATGTCCCCCGAACAAGCACTCGGCCAACCGGTGGATCCCCGCTCCGACATCTACTCCCTCGGCGCCATTCTGTTCGAGGGTGCGACCGGCCAGCGCCTGTTCGACGGCGCGTCGCTCTTCGAGCTCTTGCGCCAGCACATCGAGCAGGCACCGGTCCCACCTCGAAGCTTGCGGCCCGACTTGCCGCCGTCCTTCGAGGGTTTGATCCTTCGCATGCTGGCGAAAGACCGTGCCCAGCGCTTCCAGACCGCTTCCGAGTGCGCCGATGCCCTCTCGACGGTGATGCGAGAGCTTCCCGAAGCGCGCGGGATGTCGTTGCCTCCGCCGACTCGGATCCCCACCACTCCGCCGACCGATCCATCCCCCGGGGTCGTCCCGGCGACGGTGGCAGCGACCGCAGTGACGGTGGGCGCACCGAGCGCCCCGCAAAAGAGCTCCTCCCTGGGGATCATTCTCGGCGGGGTAGGACTCTTGGTCGCGCTCGGCGCCGTCGCGATCGCCGGGGTGGCGCTGGTCTTCGGGACCTCGCTCGTTCGCTCGGGGACCGCGTCGAGTCAGGCGACGCAGACCCCAAGCGTACCGACCTCCGACGACACCAGCGAGAGCTCCGGGAGCAGCACTTCCGGCAAGGGCGGGAAGAAGGTGGATCCGGTCGCCAAGCTCGTTGAAGCGAGAGTCGAGGCCAAAAAGAAGCTTCCCGACGCGGAGCTCGTCGGGATTTCGGTGAGCGGGATCGAGCGCGACGGCAAGCTCAATCTCGGCTCCCAGACCCACGCCGTCGCGTACACGTTTCGCTCTCCGGCCGAGTCCGCTCCCAACAAGAAGTGCCTCGTGTCGGTCAGCATCTCCCAGTGGGGAATGTTCACCAGCACCGTCGCGGATACGGCCTACGACTGCAAACAGCCCACGGTCGTGGCACCCAGCTGCTCGATGGCGAAAGTCATGCAGGGAGTGGCCAAGGACAAGAAGATCACGAGCCTCACGTTTCAGTGCGCGTCGGGCGCCTGGCAGTGGGTCATGATGTTCGACGGTGGAGGGCTCGAGATCAAACCCGACAACTGCTGATCGAGCTCATTCGATTTGATCGAGATCGATCACCTGGGTCGGTTCGGCGTCGTCGATGCTCGTGCGGAGCAATCGTAAGAGATCGAACGCGCCATCGTCGCCGTTGCCCGCAGCGCGAAGCAGATATCCGAGTGCGGTCCCCAGGGCTGTCTGTGCCCGGACGAGGTTCCCCGACTTCAGGAGCTCTGCGGTTTCCGCGAGGTGGCGGGCGACGTTCTGGTGCCAGGCGGGCTGCATGGGGGGAGGATACCTCGCCTCTGCCGGCGCGCGACGCCGAGCGCTATCAGAGCGAGCCAGCCGAGCGAGGATGTGTCCGTCCGGGGCTGTTTCATCGAGCATCCGCTGCTCGAGCCATTGGAAGAAGGGGCCGCGAGCGGCAGATCTTCGGACCCCGCGTTTCCCGCGCTCCCTGCGCCTGCCGGATCGAGCTTCTGGCAGCCTTCCGTCTCGGCGGTTGGGCACGCCATCTCGAGAGCCGCCTGGAGCAAGGGCTTTTCCCCATCGAGCGAGTTGAAGCCTCGCTGCCCGCTGCCACAGATCTTCGTTCCAATCGACGCGACGCCAATCACCCGTCCGTCCGATTCGATCATGGGTCCGCCCGAGTCTCCCTTGCAGATCGAGGGACCGGTGACGAGCACCTGTCCATCCAGGCCTTCGACAACGGTACTCGCCTCGAGCTTCACTCCGTTTCCACCGCTGGGTGTGAGGCCGAAGCCGACGACGGTGACGCTCTTGCCAATCTGATCCCCCGCGGAGTCCTCCCGAACCTCCCGCGTCGCGCCGACGGCTGCCTGCGACAGGACGAGGATCGCAACGTCGTTTCCGGCAAGCCCGCTGCCATCCGCCTGGTATGCACCGGGGTGGGTGCCGATCGCTTGGATCGGTAGCACCCGATCCGAGGAGATCTTTCCGAGCGCGTTGCCCGTCACGACCAGGAGCTGCTCGGGAGCGAGAGGGGCCGAGCCTCCGGGATCCTGGACGCAATGCTTGGCCGTGAGGACGAGCCTTGGATGGATGAGGGTTCCGCTGCAGAGATCCCCCGTTTCGGCATCGAGGATGGCAACCACACTGTCATCGCTCGACAGGGACCCATTGACGACGGCGTTCGAAAGCTCACCCACATCCGATCCGGGCTCGCCCCCACAGGCCGTCAGGCAAACCGCGAGCGCGAAGTATTTTCTGGCCATGCCCGAGAGGGGCGATGCGCTGCTCCAAGGGAGGCTTAATTGGACCTTAAAGGGTCGCTCAGCTCGACTTCTTGGTCTTGGCCTTTTCGCGCGCGCGCTCGCGCTCCTCCCGGAGCTCGGTCAGGCGCTTTTCGACGATCGCTTGCATCTTTTGCGCTTGGTTCATCGCCCCTTGGTGCGTGGAGACGCGGAGCGTTCCATCCTTCGACAGAGTCGTCGACTCGGTGGGATCCATGCGACATCGAATGTTCTTCACGAAGGAGCGGACCTCGTCCTTCCGTGCTCCCTTCTTCCACTTGCAGACGCTTCCCACCGCCTTGATGGGCTCCGAGCAATAGTTGGCACTATCGACCACTTCCAAGTCCGAGACGGAGCTCCAGTCGACACTCGCGCTGATGTTGCTGTCGCAGAGCTTGTTCATGTTGCTCAGCCGCTGAGCCACGAAATCGCTGGCTGCCTTCTCGCGCTTGGAGCGCTGGAACGAGCCGACCTTTTGTCGTCGCCCCTTCTGGCTGTGTTGTTTGAACGTTGCGAGCATTGCGCTCGGGGTGTGAGAAGCCTTGGTGGGTTTGAGGATGATGACGCCAGGTGTCTCTTCCAGGGCGAGCTCCGCATGGCCATTCTTGAGCGTGACGCGCGCGAGCTCTCGGTGCTGATAGCCGAGGACGAAGGAGCTCGAGCCATCCACCTCGTACTGGAGGACCGAACCGTCGATCATTTTGTCGAGACCGCTCTGTACTTCGACGATCGCTGCGGCCTTGTCGCCGAGTTTGATCGGTAGAATCGATATGCTTGCGCCCGCGTCGCTGGCAAACTCCTGGACGGAGCCGTTCGCTTCCGGGGCACTGGGTTTGGCCTGACTCGGGATCGAAACCAACAGGGTCAGAGCAAGCACCGAGCTCAATGAGTATTTCATGACAACCTCCTTTCGACTGCGCTTGCAAGCGTCGATCCATCACAAGACCCGCGGGTTTGTGCGGGGCTTTTCGCTGCCTCGGTGCCGGGTTGAACAGGTTGTTCAAACCCCTTCGTCGAGTTGTTCAACGCCCACCCCAGCAGCGTCGCCGCCCGCTGGCGACGAGCATCAGAAGGAGCGAAACGAGCGCAGCGATCGAGGAGGGTTTTCGGTCAGAGTGCACGCTGCAGCCCGACGCCTCGTCGCTGTCGGATCGCGCGGGGCTCCCAGCGGAGGATCCTGCTCCGCCGCCATAATTGCCGAGGCCGGTGTTGCTTCCGGCGTACCCCGCGTCGCCACCCGCTCCGCCGCCGCTAGTACCACCGGTGCCGGTCGAGGTGCTGCCGCCGCCGACGGAATAGACATGGACCAGCGGTTGGTGTCCGTCCGTGCCGGGTGCCAAGAGATACATTCGGCGCGCCGTCGGATCCCAGGCCACGCCGCCCAGGCTCCCGCCGTTTCCGAACTGCGAGAACGTCCAACCCGTGTAGGGAACCACATCCCAGGGCTGTTTCGCTCCCTGCTTGGCGGCAACGTAATCGTTTACGTCGTACGCCCAGACGAAGTAGCTGTAGGGATACGCGTGGTCGCCCTTGTTCGACGATTCAGGATCGTAGCACCAGGGATCGACCCCATCGCCCGACGGTGTACCGGTGAGCAATGGGTCATCCGTTCCGGGGCCGTAGCAGTAGGGACCGAGCCCTTTCTTGCCGAAGAACAGCACACTGCGAGTTCCATCGGCGAAGAGGACGCCGGCGACGCGCATCGCGCTGTCGTTGTAGGGAATCGTCCAGACCGGCCCTCCATTTCCGACCGGGAGGCCGCTGCGATTCTGTGGATCGGTGACCGTGACGCTGGGCACCGGAACCCCGTTCCAAGTTTGATCCGGCAAGTTCGAGTCCCACGCGCCGAGTGTTTGGTGACACTTGGTCTGTTCAGCGGTGTTTCCGTCGGGGCAAGGATAGTAGGCGAGGGGTGTGGATGGGAGCGTCGTGTCGCTCGACGGTTTTCCGATCAGAGCATCGGCGTCGACAGTGTGAAGCCCTGGCCCTGCGGAGTTGCGCGAGATGATCGACCAAGGAGCGTTGCCGGCAACCACCTTCGTGCCGAGAGGCTCCTGCCACTCGGGGGGGACGAGCGTCGCATAGGAGCCGAACATCGTCTGGGCCACCGAGCCCATGGCGTAGGGACCGGCTGCACTGGGAGTCGAAAAATCGAGGGAGCTGTTCACGAACGCCGACTTGGACTGCGATCCGGCGGCGTCGTACACGACGGAGCAGGTCCCAATCAGCTTCTGCTGAAACACCACGTAGCTGCAAAACCCGTCGCCGCTGAGCGGCGAGTGGCCATCGCTCGGATCGGCGAACCCCTGGAACAGCTCCGCGGTATTCAGCCCATCGAGGCCCACTAGGTTCGGGTCGGCCAGATCCGGAATCGACACCTGAGCCAGACTCGGCGTGCTGCTGACGTAGGCAGCGGACAGGTAGCCGGAGATGAACAGCGTGGGCGCGCCCGCGTGAGCGGGGTCGCGGTAGACGTTTCCGGCGGTGAATCCCCGGGCGTAGTCGAAATGGTCGATGCCATGGTCGCCTTTGGGGAGCCGAAATGAGCCGAGGTACGTCAGGTCGGACTCGTGGAGCAGGTTCTGGGCGGCCGCCGGGGCCGCCACCAGGGTGGAGAGCAGAAACGTGATCGCGCCGGGCTTCATTCAGCCTCCCTTTGGTTTTGTCTTCACGGAGCACGAAGAGTGCCAAGGGTCTGGGCGCTCGTTTCAGCAACAAAAGCGCGAGTCGATCAGGACGTGATGAACAACCTGTCCAAGCCAATCCGTACAGCGAGCTATTCGCCTTCGGCGGGCTTCGGGCGTCGGGTCCGGTCGACGACCCACGCGATCCCGATCGAAATCAAGTAGAGGCTGATGAGGGGCACCGCGAGCAAGAACTGGCTCGTCACGTCGGGAGGCGTGATGACCGCGGAGAGCACGAATGCAACCACCACGAAATATCGGAAGAACTTCAGCAGGTGAGTGTGCTTCACGATGCCCGCGATCGAGAGGAAGAAGATCAGCACGGGCAGCTCGAACACGGCGCCGAACGCGATGAGCATGCGGGAAACGAACTCGATGTAGTCACCGATCATGACGGTCGGCGTGACCTCGAAGCCCTCGCTCCCGAGCGGCCCGGAAAATCCCAGGAGATACTGAAACCCGATGGGGAACACGATTCGCCAGCAGAAGTAGCCACCGGCTGCGAACAGCGCACAGGAGGCGACGACGAACGGGAACGCGAGGCGTTTTTCCTTCGAGTAGAGGCCCGGCGCGATGAACGCCCAGAGCTGATAGAGCACGATCGGCAGTGAGACGACGAGGCCGCCCAGCAGCGCGATCTTGATGTACGCGACGAACAGCGATGCGGGGGCAGGGAAGTGCAGTCCGGCTTTGCCTCCAAGATGCCCCGCATTCCATGCCGCGAGGAACGGCTTGGTGAGCCAGATGAGGAGCTTCTCGCGGTAGTACCAGCAGACGCCACTCCCAACGAGAAACGCGAGGAGCGCACGGATGATGCGCGTGCGGAGCTCCTCGAGGTGCTCCCAGAACGTCATCGTCTGAGCTTCGGGATCGTCGCTCATGCGCTGGGCTCGGTCTCCGAAGCAACCGGCTCGGGCGCCTCTTCGGCGGGAGCGGGCGTGGGCGCGGGGGGATCGTCGTCGACGAGATCATCCGGCAGGGCGCCCAGTGCGTCCGCACCCTCGGGCGGATACTCGCGGGTGCGATCGAGCTCGATCGCCTCGCGGTACGGATCGTCCGCTTCGTGCTCGGCGTGCAACCGCCGCTCGCGCGCGAGGGGCACGAGATCCCCGCGGACCAGATTGCGGAGCTCCGCGATGCCACCCTCGAGGCCCTCCTGCCTCAAGATGTCGTCGATGCCGGTCTGGGCGCGGACCTCGGTGGTCATCTGGCGGATCTTGCGGATCCACTTGCCCACCGTGCGCAGCATCTCCGGAAGCTTGTGGGGTCCGACGACGAGGAGCGCCACGACGGCAATCAGCGCCACTTCCGAAAGCGAGATGCCGAACACGAGTCGAGAAGCTACCGCTTGGCGCGACGCTCGGCAACGACGACTCCCGGCTCGCAATCCCGGCAAACCTTGCCTAAAGTCCGGGCCATGGTGACGCGAGCGGGGCAGGTCGTTTGTGGCCTCGCCATGCTCTTTTCGTGGGGAGTCGCCAAAGCGTCGCCGGCGGACCTCTACGGGTTCGGTCCCCACGGTCAAGCGATGTCCGGAATGGGCGCTGCCGTCGGGCGCGGATTCGAGGCGAGCTACGAGAACCCGGCGCTCCTCAGCTACTCGCACAATCGCGAGCTATCGGTCGGGTGGCAGACGGTGAGCTTTTCGCTCCGAGCCGAGGGAGACAACGCTCCCGGACACGTTTCCGAGGATGGAGTGAACGGAACCTTCATTGGCGCGGTCCTGCCGATCCCGTTCGGCGGGATCTTGGAGGACCGTGTGACGGTCGGGCTCGGAACCTTCACGCCCAGCACACTCATTGCCCGCGCGCGCCTTCTCTACCCGGAGCGACCGCAGTTTCCGATCCTCACCGATCGATCGCAGACATTGAACTTCAACATGGGAGTTGGCTTCGATCTCGGCCACGGACTCCGCGTGGGCGGCGGCGCGCTCGCGTTGGCGGAGCTCGTGGGGAGCGTCGTCGTTCGCACCGACAGCTCCGGTCGGGTCGGCACTGCGGTCGATGATCAATTGATCGCCACCTATGCGCCGATCCTGGGTGCAGCGTACGAGATCGACGAGGACACGAATGTCGGCGTCACGTTTCGCGGCGCCCTCGAAGGCGACTTCGATGTCGTGGTGCAGGTCTACGATCTCGGAGGCCTCGTGGTTCCCGATTTGCACATCTCGGGGGTTGCCCAATACGACCCGCTGCAGGTGCAGGCCGAGGTCGCTCGCCAGTTCGACGATTGGACGGTCGCGGCAGGAGTGACCTGGAAGCACTGGTCGGCATTCGACGGCTGGGAGAGGCCCACCGTCGTCTGCCCCAATTCCCAGCCGGATTGTGAAGCCCTCGTTCCCAAGGACGTGGGGTTCGTCGACGTGCTGATTCCACGCGTCGGGGCGATGTACGCGCTGTCCCTGAGTCCCGATGCCAAGGCCGAGCTCCGAGCCGGTTACGCGTTCGAGCCATCGCCCGTTCCCGAGCAGACGGGTGCCGCGAACTACCTCGACAGCGCGCGGCAAGTAATTTCCGCCGGCTATGGCCTGGAGCTGGCCGAGCCGTTGCCGCCCGTTCGATTGGATTTCTTCTATCAGCAGCATGTGCTCATGCCGCGTACGCACACCAAGGACGCGGGCGTGGATCCGTCGAACGCCGGTTCCCCCTCGGTGAAGAGCAAAGGCTTCGTGTTCAACACCGGCGTCATCGCAGGGGTGAAGTTTTGAGGCCGCTGTCGGCGCTCGTCGCCTGCTCGCTGCTCACGCTTGCGCGAGTCGCTGGCGCAAGCCCTGTCGACGCGTTCGGGATGGGCTCTCGCTCCACGGCGATGGGTGGGGCCGTGAGCGGCGACGTGAGAGACTTTTCGGCCTGCTACTACAACCCGTCGGGTCTCGCTCTCGCACGCGGAACGGACATCAGCGTCGGGTACGTGACCGTCAATCACTCCCTGGAGATGAATGGCAAGGACAGCAAGGTCGACCCGGTACGAGGCATCGTCGGCGGAATCGTCGCTCCCGGCAGCATCGGATTTTTGCCCTTCGCGTTCGGCATTGCCACCCATCTGTCCGACGAGCGCCTGAGTCGCGCTCGCACCATGAAGCTGGAAGATCCGCGCTGGGTGCTCTACGACAACCGCACGCAGCTCCTGTATTTGTCGGCAGATCTGGCCATTCGTCCCTTCGATTGGCTCGCCGTCGGCGGCGGGGTCACCTACCTCGCGGCCACGCGAGGAGGTTTCGCGATTTCCGGAACGGCGGTGCTGCCGGCGGGCGACCGCACGCAATACGATTCTCAGCTCCGTCACGAGGTGAACGCAGATCTCAGCACTGTGCGCTACCCGTCGTTCGGGATCACGATCCTACCCGCCGACACCTTCGACTTCGGCATCGTGTATCGCGGGCAAGCCCGAGTCGAGCTCGACATCGACGCGGAGCTTCAGGGTGACATCGATGCGACGCTGCTGACGGTCCCCGCCCAGTACACTCTCGTATCCCACACGGTGGACATCTTCGTGCCGCGACAGATCGTGGTCGGCACGAGCATCCATCCAAACAAGAAGCTCAGCATCAACCTCGATCTGACCTGGGTGAATTGGGCCGCCTACGAGAGCCCGATCAGTGAAACCCGAACGACTCTCGACGTGAACGTGCCACCCGGCGTCATCGAGCTTCCGCCGAACCCCAAGCCGACGAAGGCGGCGGATCCCGGCTTCGAGAACCGCATCGTGCCCCACGTCGGCGCCGAGTATCGCGTCGAGCTCTCGCGCCGGAAGCTCCACCTTCCCGTTCGAGTCGGCTACGTCTTCGAGAAGTCGCCCGTTCCCCCACAGACGGGCATCACGAACTACGTCGACACCGATCGGCACGTGATTTCCGCGGGTTTTGGCGTGATTTGGGAGGACCCCGGCGAGGTGTTGCCCGGTGATTTGCGGCTCGATCTACATGGGCAGTATTCGATTCTCCCGACGCGCGTCACGATCAAGGACAGTGCCGCGGACTACATCGGGGACTACCGCGCGCGCGGGACGATCTGGTCCGCCGGCGCTACGCTGAGCATGGGGTTTCGATGAGACGCTCTCTCTTGCTGTTGCCACTTTGGGCCGTGGTCGGTTGCGCCACGCTTGCCAGCGATGCCGGAGACAACGACGCCGAACGCCCGAACGCTCTGGCTGGTCCGTTTCGCGCGTTGCGGGACGACGAGGTGCCGACCAAGGACGGCCCGTATCTTTTGAAGGGCAAGCTGAGTGAGTTTCGAGACGCCACGCTGCTCGACCTGGATGAAAGCGGCGCTCCCGGTAGCACCGCGCTCTACGCTCTGGCGAGGCTCAGCTCGAAGATCGGTGTGTTTCGCTTCGTTGCCGACGATGCGCGGAGCTTCTCCAAGGATCCCATCCCCGCCGATCCGGTGCTCGAAGCCACCGAACCCTGGGAGGGCACCGCTCTCGAAGCGCCAGAAATCACCAAGGTTGGCGGCGAGCTCTGGCTCTTCTATTCCGCAGAAGAGGGCATTGGGGTTGCGACCTCCACGGACGGGCAGACCTTCTCCAAGCTTCCGGGTCCAACGCTCGGCGTTTCCACGAGCGGTTGGGACTCCGGCCTCATCCCTCGTGCCCCGGCGTTTCTCGAGCTTTCGCCCGGGGATTACCGCTTGTTTTACGAGGCTGGGGGTCGCATTGGCGAAGCCCAATCCAAGGACGCCATGACCTGGCAACGCGTCGAGGGTCCCGTTCTCGAAGCTTCCGCGATCGACAACCCAGCCGAGCCGCCCTTCGACTCCGATTCGGTGGGCGATCCGGAAGCGTGGGTGACGACGAGCGCCGAGGGACGGCGCATCACCCGCGTCTACTACACCGGGCGCGCCGCGGACGGTACCAACGCAATCGGCCTCGCCGCTCGGTTCGAAAGCACCGGCGCTCTGACCCGCGCGGTCGCTCCTGCGTTTTCGGGCCAGCGAGGGCCGCACGCACCAGCGATCCTCTCCTTCCACTCGCTCACACTTCTCTACGTGACCGAGAAGGCGGGGCTCACTGACGCCACGGATTACCCTGCCATCGCGGCGGGGATCGCGCCGGGTAACGTCGTGCTGCGGTAGGTCGGCTGGAGCGGACCTCAGTGCTCGAAGCAGTAGAGGTGGTGCACGTGTCGTGGACTGTGCTGCCCATGCTCTTGGTGGGCGTCGTCGGATTGGTGTCCTTGGTGTTTGTTGGAGCTGGTGTTGCCGACGACTCGCCCAAAGGCTTCCCGGCGATCTACGTGGTGGTGCCGGTCGCCATTGGCTTAGCAGGACTCGCCATGATGACGAGCGGCATCGAATGGGCGGGTCGGCGGTCCAAACGAGATCGGACACAGCGCATCGGCAGAGCGCTCTGGCAATCCCAGCGACAGCCCGCCACCTGCGTAGCTCGGTCAATCCGTGGAGCCGTCGACTCCAGCGTCGCAAGGATTGAGGCTCAGGCTACTGCGGGTCAGCGTGCAGAACCATTCGCCGCTGGCGCAGTCGCAGGAGTATTTCCGCAGGCCGGTGACGTAGCTCACGCCGGGGTCGCAGAGGAATTGGACGCTCACATCACAGCTCCCCCCGGTAGCGCAGGCGCCGCTCGGGATCGCGTGGAGGACTTCGCTCGGGCAACTCGCGTCGATGGAGGTCGCGTGCTGATGCTCGTCGGTGCTTCTCGAGCCACACGCAACAGCGACGGCGATCAGGGCGAGCCACGCGAAGCGATGGGTGGCGCTCAGCGACTGGTGAGAGCGATTCACGGGTCGACGTGACAGCTTGACACGAGTTGGGAGCGCTGGGGCTGTCAGAGCAAGAATCGAATCAGAACGGCAGCAACGAGCATCACGCTCACGACCACGAAAGCCGCTCTTCGAAACCCACGCTCCGCAACGTCCCGTCCCCGCATCGGCAGGATGACCGGATCGTCGACCACGGGCAGGCTGGAAGCAGCGACGACTGGTTCGATGGGTGCCCACAATCGAACGGGGCTCGGCATGACCACGGCAACGTCTTCGTCGTCCGGCTCCTCGCAGGGAATGATCGGGCTCACTCCGGAGGGGGGCGGATTGCTCCAGCGGCCGGGCTCGAGCGCCTCGCTGTACGCGCTCAGCTCGGGCTGGTGGGCGACCGGGATCACCGCGGGGAAGCCGACGATGGTGCCCTTGGCCGTGACGGGCGCGAGCCGACCGGTGGATTCGGGCGAGGAGTGCATGTTGGGACGCCTTACGGCTCCCAGCCGAAAGATCTTCCCGGACGGAAATCCGTGCGGATCAGCGTTTACCGATGAAAACGCCCTGATTGTTCAGCTGCTGGATGGTCCCGCGCACTTCTTGTTCGCGGCGATCCAGGCCGGGGCCACCTTCGCCCCTCCGCCGGCGGTGCTTGAGGAAGGCCAGATCGGCGAGGGCCAGCTGCTTCTTTCGGGCGGACATGTAGCCGCCTGGGCTGCCCATGATCGTCATCAAGTTGTAGAGCGGCACGAGCTGAGCGCCGCTGGTGGTCAGCTTGAACTCCTTCGGGTGAAGCATCACGCCGACTTCGTCGACCAGGTTTTTCACGACGATGGAGCGATCGCGCCAGGCCAGGACATAGAGGAGCACGAAGAACAACGCGGCGAAGGTGAGGAACACGACGAACTTCAGAATCACGCCGACTCCGCCGAAGAAGCTCACCAGGAAATTGTGGAGGAAATGCAAACTCATCGCCGCCACCCACCCTCCAACGGGGGCGACGGCTTTGACCGCGACGCTGCGGGACTCCGACGCGATTCCGACACCTAAGCCCGTCATTGCCGTGAACGTGGCGTGTCCGAGTCCGCCGAATATCGTACGGATGATGAAGACTGCAGTGAACGCCACCGCTCCGCCCTCGGCGGTCGCGCGCATGATGTAGAGCACGTCTTCGGTCAAGGTGAAGCCGAGACCGATCACGCCGCCGTAGATTGCGCCGTCGAGGGCACCGTCGAGCTCCCGGAGCCAGAGCGCCGATGCGCCCCAGACGACCAGCAGGAAGCTGCCTTTCATCGACTCTTCGACGAGTGGCGCGACGAACGACGCCGTGGCCCCGGATGCGAGCCGCGCGTCATCCGCGGTTCGGACGCCAACGGCAGAGGCAATCACCGAGCCTCCGATCGTGTTGAGGATCAGCGAGAAGAACGTGGCTCCGAGGGCGCCCCAGAAGAAGCACACCATGAGCAGCCACCACGGCTCGGGCTCGTAGCGGTCGACGCCTTTGATGGCGAGGCCGTAGACGAACACACAACAAGAGACGAGGAAAACCGCCAGAAAGAATGCGAAGACCACGGGGGCCAGAGCCTAGCCGAACCCCGCGGCGGTCGTCCGAGTTTTGTGGACCCGCGCTCAGCGGGTGAGGGAACGCGCAATCACGAGGCGCTGGATCTGGCTGGTCCCCTCGTAAATCTGAAGCACCTTGGCGTCACGCATCAGCTTTTCGACCGGGTAGTCTCGGACGTACCCGTTGCCCCCGAACACCTGGACCGCATCGATCGCGGACTGCATGGCGCGGTCTGCGCCAAAGGCTTTGGCGTAGCTCGAAACGATTGGATCGCGAACGCCCGTGTCGAGGTTCCACGCCGCCTTCTGATAGAGCAGGCGCGTCGCTTCCGCGCCAATCGCCATTTCCGCCAGCATGGCTTGGACCATCTGGTGCTCCGCGATGGGGACTCCGAAGGCCTTGCGCTGCTTGGCGTAGGCAACGCTCTCGTCGATGCAGCGTTGCATGAGCCCGGTGGCCAGCGCGCCGATGTCCGGACGCGTCTGGTTGAAGGTCTCCATCGCCAGCTTGAATCCCGCGCCTTCCGGCGCCAGGAGATTCTCCTTCTTCACTTTGACGTCCTCGAAGTGGACGACGGCCGTGTCGCTCGCACGCTGTCCCATCTTGTCTTCGTGCTTGCCAACGCGGAGACCCGGCGTGTCGCGGTCCACGATGAACGCCGCGATGCCCTTGTGCTTCATCGCGGGATCCACGGTTGCGAACACCACATAAAAGCTCGACAGCGTGGCGTTCGTGATCCAGCTCTTCTCCCCGTTCAGAACGAACTCGTCCCCATGGCGAGTGAAGCGAGTTCGCATTCCCGCCACGTCGCTTCCGCCACTCGGTTCCGTCGTGCAATAGCTGGCGAAAATCGGCTTCGAAGTGAGAAGGCTCAGATACTTCTTCTTCTGAGCTTCGTTTCCGCCGAGCTTGATCGGGGTGAGGGCGAGGGTATTGGCCAAGAGGCTCGTCGTGATCCCCGTACAGCCGTAGGCGAGCTGCTCGGTGATGATCGCGTTTTCGAGCTCCCCCATTCCGGGGCCGCCGTACTCGGTCGGCACCGTGGTGTTCACGAGACCGAGCTCGTGGGCTGCTTCGAATACCTCCCGCGGAAACTTGCTTTCCCGATCCGCCTCGGCGGCCACCGGGATGATGCGCTCCTTGGCGAAACGGCGCGCGGTATCGACGAGTGCCTGTTGCTCTTCCGAAAGTCCGAAGCTCAGCATGGCGAACTGTCTGCCATTTCTCGAGCGGGGGTGCGACCGAAATCCGGGCTCCGAGGGCGAGCGCCCGGGACCTCTCCCAGCGTCAGTTTTTCGAGCGCTTCTTCTGCCGCTCGTACTCGCCACGCACCGCGCGTGCACCGAGCAGGTAACCAACCACCACCCCAATCAGGAGCACGCCTGGGATGTAGATCAGGTGCTCTGCGGGCGGCATGCTCATTCTTTCGCCGATTCGCTGTCTTCGATGCTGCGCTCGAGGCGCTCGATCTTCTGGCCGAGGCGGGATGCGCGGCGCCAGCCCAGCCACACGAACGCCAAAAGAAGCGTCCACATCACGAGGTAGGCGATGACCAGCAGGACTTCCCCGCTGGCTCCGCCGTCGCGCCCACCCGTGACCGCGACGAACTCGGTCTTGCGGTCCTCGGGACGTTGGGTGGTGGTCTCGGGCGTCTGGGACTCTGTCACGTCAGGTGCCCTCCACGAGTCCGTCGGAAATCAGGCGCTCTTCCAGCCGCGCGACCCGGGAAGAGAGCACCAGGAGGCGTGAGCGGGACCACAAAAGGACGATCGCGAGAAGCGTCATCGCCAAAAATCCCAGGCCGAGGGCGAGCTTCATATCCGGATGTTGCAACCCGCCGCCCCCCTTCGTGACCACCATCGGGTGGTTCCCGCCCCAGAGGCGGACGGAGTAGTGAATGATCGGTAAGAGCACGGTGCCGAGCACGCCCAGGGCGGAGGCAAACTTGCGCTCGGCTTCCCCATCCCCAGCGAAGGCGCGCAAGACCGCGATCGCGACGTAGATGAGCACGGTCAGAAGGGTGGTGGTGAGTCGTGGATCCCACACCCAGTACACGCCCCAGGCCTTGCGCGCCCAAAGCGGACCGCTCGTGAGCATCATCAAGCCAAAGACGACCGCACAGTCCGCTCCAGCTCGCGCCAGCGCGTTCCAGCCATCGGTCAATCGCAACAAGTAGCCCACGCTGCCGATGAAGCAGGCCGTGCCGCACAGGTACATCGCGTAACCGGCGGGCGCGTGAAAGTAGAAGATCTTCTGGGCGATGCCTCCGGCTTCTGCCTGAGCGACCGGAGCGCGCAAGAATACGAACCAGATCAGGTACGAAAACACTGCCACCGTCACGGCGACGAGGGCGGTCATGATTCGGTCCGAGCGGGTCATGCCGGGGGAAGTTACAACACGCCTCGCGCGGGGGCGAAGTCTTCTATGCGTCGCAGGTCGACAGAGCGAGCAGTGCGGCGATCTGGGCTCGAACCAGCTCGAACTCCTTGACGGCGAGGTCGAGCTCCGCCTCCCGTAGGCGCCGATCGGCGTCGATCAGGTCGAAGCTGTTGCCCCGCCCCGCGACGAAGGCGATGCGGGACAGACGAGCCCCCTCGGCCGCGAGCTCTCGCGACTTGGTGCTCACCCCGAGATTGGCCTTGGCCACCTTGACCGCTCGCTGGGCCTGCTGCGCCTCGACCTTGGCCTGGCGCTTGGTCTGGGTCAGGGTTTCCTGCGCAATGCGACGAGTCGCTTCGTTGGCCGAGCGGGTGCCGTAGCGCAGGCCGCCATCGTAGATCTGCCAGGTGAGCACCCCGCCGATCGTCCAGGTGACGTGCTTGCCGTTCGCCGTAGCGCGCTCGTTGGATGCCCAGTTGAGGTTCGAAACGAAGTCGATGGTGGGAACGAATTCGTAGTCCGTGCTCTTCACGTTGCGTGCGGCGATCTCGAGCTTGGCGCGAGCTGCGCGCACGTCGGCACGGGTGTCAACGTCACGCACCGGACGGCACACGGCGCGCGCATCGCGAGCGAGGGTGTCGACTCGAATGCCGGGAACCACCCCGTGGGGATGGGCCAATCCAATGGCTAGGCCGAGAGACTCCCTCGACTTTCGGACGCCTTCATCGGCGGCCACCACCTGCGAGCGGGTGAGAGTCACTTCCTGCTCCGCGCGCAGTACGTCCACGGAGCTCGCCGCTCCCAGGGCCGCGCGCCGCTTGTTGAGGTCGAGGGTGGAGAGCGCGCCTTGGAGCGAGACGCGGCTGATTTCCGCAACCCGTTCCGCGGTCACGACACCCACGATGGCGTCGGCCACGAGCGCGAGCACGAGTCGCTGATTGTCGGCATGGGTGAGTTTGGCGGCGCCAATCGAGCGACGCGCGGTGGAGTAGTCGTACCAGGCGCCCGGAGCGAAGACGGGAACGCGCAGGCCGAGCCCGGCATTGAACATCGTTCCAGGATCGGGAATGCGCCCTTGTTGAAGCGTGACGCCGGCGAATTGGGTCGACCCTCCGTCTCCGTAGAGCAGGTGTCGGGTCACGCTGCCGGTACCGGTGAGGGTGGGCAGCGCGGCCGCGAGAGCCTGGCGGCGCTGGCCATCGGCGAGCGCAATCTGGGCCTGGGTGATGACCAGCTCGCTCGATTGGCTCTTCGCCAAGCGAAGAGCTTCCTGCCACGAGTGAAGCTGGGATCTCGCCGGGGGATCGGAGCGAGCATCGGATCGGTGATTTCCGGCAGCTTCGGCTGCTCCTCGGGTTCGGGAGCGGCTGCCGGCGGGGCCGCAGGCTGGGAGAGGCTCGGCAGCGCGAGAGTGAGGATGAAGAGGGGGGCGAGAAGGAGAGGACGGAGCTTCATGACCACCGGATAGTGACCATTTGCCCTGGTGCAAAGAGGTGTGTGCATCGCGGCCGTCCCTTCGACGGGAGGCCGCTGATTATTTCACGAGGGTCCAGCCCGCAACCAGGGCTTCAGCCGCTTGTCGTCCACCGGGGAGCCGCTTCTCGAGACGCGAGAGCGCGTCCTCTCTCCGGCCCGCCCGGACCAATGCGTGCGCGTACGAGGCGAGGATCTCGAGGTCGCCTGGATCCCCACGATGCGCCCGAGACAGGTAGTGCAGCGCCCGTCGCGGCTGATCGAGGCCTGCGTCCAGGAGATGGCCGAGATTGTGTGCCAGCACGGGGCAACGAGGATCGATGGCGAGACCGCGGCGATACGCCGCAGCGGCCGATTGAAAATGTCCGAGCAACGAAAGCGCCAGCCCGAGGATGCCGAAGGTCTTGGCATCCTCCTCGAATTCGAGGCTCTTTTTCGCCGTCAAAGCCGCGCGCCACGGATCGGATTCGAGCAATAGCGGAGCCAGCTCCTTGAGCGCAAAGACCCACGTCGGGGAACCGCGTGGAGCGCTCGCTTCGAGCTTGGTCAGCATTGGGATCAAGTCCCGGGGACCGAGCCCGTTCTCCAGCGCGCAGGTGACGTTGACCAACAGGTCTCTGGCGTTCGCGCGACGGTCTCGCATTTGTCAAAGCGAGGCTAGCCCACCCTGACTAGTGTCGCCAACACGATCGACTCGTTTCGGTTGCGAATCTTTCAGCGCGGACGAGCGACTTCGGCCATCGCGGTCTTGCCTGCAATTGTCGCGCCGTTGAGCGCGGTGAGCACGCGGTCGAGAAGATCACGTCGCGTGCCAACGAACGAATGGCGATGACGAACGCGAACGTAGTCCGTTGCGTCCTCGTCGAGTCCGGCGCGTTCCTTGAGCACGGCATGAAAATCGCCAGGGCCTGC
Organism: uncultured delta proteobacterium; assembly: GCA_963781505.1. Lineage (GTDB taxonomy): Bacteria > Myxococcota_A > Polyangia > Polyangiales > Polyangiaceae > JADJKB01. The sequence goes on from CAWAHB010000034.1 coordinate 110,902, forward strand.
GCCATCACGGCGCCCGATGTTGACGAACACCTCGGCGAAATCCGCCCGCCGTTCAGGCACTTCTTGTGGCGCTGTCGAGCCGGGGTTGGTATCTTCATCGCCGGAAACACGTTCCTTCGACTCGCGTTTGGGCGCGCCGCCAAGCTCGCGAGGAGGTGAAGTTTCCCCTGCGTTTCTCGACTCGCTCTCTCGCGGGCGCTCCGGCTCGACCCTGCGTGGTTCGACGGCACGTGGCTCGGGACGTGCCTCGACGGGACGTGCCTCTGCCTCACGCCGAGGCTCGGGCTCGCGCCGAGGCTCGCGCTCGCGTCGTGGCTCACGCTCGCGTCGTGGCTCACGCTCGCGCCGTGGCTCGCGCGGCGGTGGGGGTCGCGATCGCCTCGCTGCCGTGGCGGCTTCGATTGCCTCTTCGGGACGGTCACCCAGATTGGCGCGGAGCAGCCCTGCCACGACCGCTTCCGATTGCTCGTGGGACAACAGGCGCCGGGCCAACGCGAGATCCTCCGGGTGAGGTGCGCGCTTGGTGAACGCGTCCACGAAACCTTGCACCACGTCAGTCTCGGATCGCGTCTTGAGCTCGCGGGCGGAAGGAAGGCGCTTCTCGATCGGACGCACCTTGTAGGTGATCCGCAACATGTACAGGTTGCCGACATCGCTCGGCTCGATGAGCGAGATGGCCGTGCCCATGCGTCCCGCTCGTCCGGTGCGGCCCGTGCGGTGCAGTACGCTTCCGCGGATTCGGGCAAGTCGAAGTTGATCACGTGGGTCAGGTGCGAAATGTCGATCCCGCGAGCGGCGACGTCGGTGGCGACCAGAAAGCGCAGCGTGCCTTCGCGCGTGGCCTCCATCACCTTCTCGCGATCGTTCTGCGGCGAGGTCCGCGTTGAGCCAATCGGCGGAAAAACCCTGCTGATCGAGGGCTGCGGACACACGCTTCGTCTCGTCGCGGGTGTTGCAAAACACGATGGCGCTCTCGGGATTTTCGATCTCGACGATCTGGAGCAACTCCGCCAGCTTGTCGCCAAAGCTCATGTAGACGAAGTGCTGGATCTCGAGGGCGCCGATGTGGTCGCCCGACAGCGTCAAGAACTCCGGAGAGCGCAGGCGGGTCTCGGCCATGCGCTGGATGTCCGGCGGGCAGCGTCGCAGAAAACAAAAGCGTCTGGCGGGTCTCGGGGAGGAATGAGAGGATCTCGGTGATCTGGGGCAGAAACCCATGCTGAGCATCTCGTCGGATTCGTCGAGCACGAGCACGCGGATCGCGGCGGCGTCGAGCGTTCCTCGTCGCAGGTGATCGAGCACCCGGCCGGGAGTACCGATGAGGATCTGCGCGCCTTCTCGGATCAACTGAACCTGGCGCGGCATGGGTGCGCCGCCGTACACGGCGACGGTCTTCACTCCGCGATGCTTGGCGAGCGCTTCTACGTCTCGCGGTCACCTGCACTGCGAGCTCGCGAGTCGGACACAGCGACCAGCGCCTGCACCTCGGCAGCATTGCGGCGGATCAGCCTCTCCACCAGGGGAAGACCGAAGGCGGCCGTCTTGCCGGTTCCGGTTCGGGCCTGAACCACCAAGTCCTTGCCCCGGACCGCCGGCTCGAACACGGCGCGCTGCACGGGTGTGGGATGCACGAAGCCGAGCTCATCCACGGCGCGACGCACCTCCGGAGAAAGGGGCAGGACATCGAACGTGGGCGGAGCTTCGGTTTCTGTAGGGGTATCCATGACGCGCAGTGCTGGGACGTTCTACCTAGGAGCGAGCTCGCGCGAAAGGGCTTGAGTGGCTCTGCGGCGCTCAGCGAGGTCGCTTGCCTCGCTCCGTGCGGCATTCTCCTCCGCGTAGCGCAGCCCATCTGCCGATTCGAGGGCACGTCGGGCGACTGGATCGCCTGCACACGCACGGTCGAGCGCTGCCCGGCCGTTCCATTCCGGCTGGAGAGCGGTGCGGAATCGAGTGACCGCAGCCTGCTCCCCCCGCTCTTCGGCTGCTGCCCGACGAGCTCGGTCCACCGCCGAAATCAAGCCGAGCACTCCCGGACGGCATGCTTCGCTGCTCGGCGACGGCTCAGTGAACCAGACTTGCTGGATGATCTCGATTGTCCAGGCAGCGGTGATGCCGACCACTATCAGGGAAAAGATGCCGAGCCCAACGCGACCACCGGTTCGGCGAGCGCGAGTGACTCGGGCATCTTCCTCGCTCATCAGTTGATCGCTTCGCCTTCGCTCGGCTCGGGCGGTTCGGGCGGTTCGGTCGGTTCGCTCGGTGGGAGCTCCGCTTCGAGGAAGCCGGCTGCGGAGCTCGCGTTCGAGAGCCGCTTTGAATCTCTTGAGCCACGAGGTCGACCGTCCCGGCGAGGCGCTCGACGTTTCGCTGGTAAACGAAGATTCGAGCGGTGGGCTTTGCGCCGAGGGCGGGTGGAATGCCGTCGAGCAGGAGCAGCGCACGCGGATCGACGCCATCGACGACGACTTCGACTCCCGGCACGTCCGCAATGAAGACCTCCTCCGTGCGGAGGTGCTCCTTCAGCTCGGCGGGCAGGTCCTCGAGAGCCGCTTTCGCCGTGAGCTCGAACGTCTCGCGGGTCAGCGACCAGGGCGGGGCCGGTAGCTCGAGGTCGATTTCCCGCGCCTTGAGAAACGAGGACGTGGCCGCGCCGGTCTCGCCCTTTTCGTCTCGGATCAGGCCCAGGTAATACCAGCCCTCGGAGTTTTTCGGCTGGCTCGTCAGAACGTCCTCGATGAGAGGCAGGGCTCGGTCGACATCACCGACCTCGTAAAAGGCGCGTCCGACCAAAAACGTGTGGTTGGGATTCTCGAACGGCCCGGGCGGAAACCGCGTGGTCAGAAGCTTGGCTTCGTCGAAGTCTCCCTTGCCGAGAAGTGCGTCGAACTTGAGCAACAGAGCGTCGACGAGCTCGTCGTCGTTCTCGGAAAGATCGATGGCTTGGTCGCACATCTCCACCGCTTCGGCGAAGTCACCGAGTGGGTGAATGTAGACCTCGGCGGCGTTCAGCATGGCCTCGAGGTAGGTGTCGTCGAGGGCGATCGCCTGGCGATAGCTTTCGATCGCGTCCTCGAAGTCGCCCTGCAACGCGGAGACATAGCCCAGGAGGTTGTAGGCCTCGGGTGATTGGCCGTCGATTTCGAGCGCCCGTCGGGCACTCTGCTCGGCGCCGCGCGGATCGCCGCGCTGCACGAGATCCCAACCGCGATCGAGGTGAGCCGAGAATTGGTCCATGGGCGAAAGTCCGTCTTGATGGTCCCACCTGGGGCAAAAATCAAGTCGGAACGCTTTTTACTCGTGGAGCACGACTCGGCTACCGGGATGCTCCGCGTTCGCCCAAACACCGTGAAATCCTCGGGGCAATGGGGATTCGTGTTCAAGAACACCCACTTGGCATCCAGGGGAGCGAGATTCACGCAGCCATGACTCATCTGGATGCCGAAGTTCCGATGCCAGAACGCGCCGTGCAGGGCGTACGAGCCCTGGAAGTACATCACGTAGGGCACGTCCTCGATGCTGTAGGGCAGGTCGCCCGCCGCGGTGCCATCGCCGTCCATGGTGGTGGTCACGTGCTTTTCGCGGATCCTGAATTGCCCGGTTGGAGTCCGATGGTCTTTGTCCTTCTCGGTCGACTGCTTCCCGCTCGAGACCAGCGTTGCGTAAACGGCGCGTGAGCCCTCGAACACGACGAGCGTCTGCTCTTTCAGGTTGACGTCAATCCAGCGTTCGTTCGGGCCGATGTCTGCGGGCGGCGGTCCCGGGCGTGTGATGCGCACGTGAATGTTCTTCACCCAGACCCCATCGCGGGTCTCGCTGTAGTGAATGCCGGCGACCTCGATTTCCTTTCCCGTCAGCGGGAGCGCGGTGAACACGTCCACGGCGTGAGCGGGCTTGGTCTTCTTCGTGTCGAGATCGATCTCGTAGGTGGGGGCGGTCTTGCGTCCGCCATAGACCCACGCCATCGGAAGTTTCTTGTTGTTGCCGTCGAGCACCTCGCCCTGGAACTTGGAGCCCGCCGTCTGCCAGAAGCGATCCGCCGGGGCGATGAGACCCTTCGTCGACTTGTACCAAGTGCGTCCATTCCACGAGAACGTCTTGTCGACGGCGATGTAGAATCCGGTGACGAGCCGCATCGCGAGGATGTCGTCGGAGTCCTCCTTGAGCTTGTCCAGGGTGAGCTCGTGGAGCTTGTCTTTGGCGTCTTCGCGCTTCCACCACGGCTCTTCCGGCGCGCCGGCGTCGACGTCCAGGATGCCTCCATCTTCGCTGAGAGAGGGATCGGTCTCGGGATCGGTATCCAGGGCTGCCGTCCGGACTTCACCGCCCGCCGCGTCGCTTTCCGCTTCGCGGGCGCGAGCTGCTTCTTCCTTCTTCTTTTGCTTCTTCTTCTTGGCTTCGGCCAGATACGGCTCGTAGCGATCCATCTGTTCGCGGGAGGGAACGGAGCGATAAAGTGGGGTCCCGTTCTTGGCGTTGCGCGCGTAGGGATACGGCAGGACGTTGTCGAGATTCGGCGCCTTGGTTGCGAACTTCACCTGGGGATGGTTCGGATCGGTCGTGCCGAGGTTGCCGCACAGGTACCCGCCGCTCACGACTTCGTGCCACCCGCTCGAGCAGCTCTTCGTCGCTTCGGTCTTTCCCGTGACCGGGACGCGTCCGCCGTTTCGGACGTAGCCAATCTTCTTTTCCTTGTCGAACTCCCGCACCGAGTACACGGCGGCGGCTGCCGAGGTGACGACGAACCACGGCCCCTTGTGCTCGGGAACGCCGGCGTCCACTTCGCCCGGCGCTCGGGACTTCTGCTGGGCGAGCTCCTGAGGCAAGGTTGGCTCCCCCGCGAGCGTGGGGGCAGCCTCGTCGGGATCCGACGGCCGGGCGGTGTCGCCCGGAGGCGGCTGGCGCTCGCATCCGGCCGCGAAACCGAGCCCGATCAGGGCCGCGAGCAGCAGCGGGGGGTGGCGGTGCATGGCGGGGAGTCCTCCGGGGCTTACTATCTGCTTGCGGGGCGGTCGAACCACTTTTGGGCCCCCGCCGGCCGACAAGCCGGTGCGAGCGGCGTGCCAGTGGCTGATCCCCCCCGATTCGCCGTCCAACCTTCGAGCGGTATCCTTGCCGAGCGTGGAAATCCGAACCGAATGGCGTGGCAGCCGGGACACGAGCCGGGGTCGGCTGTGGCGCGTCCTGGCATTGTCCGCGGTGCTCCACGTCCCGTTCACGCCCGTCATCGCTTTGTTCGGGCTCATGTCGATGCTGTCGGCTCCGGTGAGCGAAGAGGTGGTCGAGGTCGAGCCCCTCGAAGCGATCCCGGTGGACTTGCTCGAGGGCACGCCCCAGAAGGCCGCTGAGACGAAAGCGCCGGTCGGGGACTCGAAGACGACCGGCGCCGAAAAGGATCCCTTCGACGAGCTCGCTGACGAGGATCTCGGACTCCCCACCCCTCGATGGTGCTCCCGAGAAAGCGCCCGTTCCGCGAGATGCCGGGGCTGGAGACGGAGGCGGGGGGATTGGAGATCCGGTCGCACTCTCTGGCACCGCCGGTCAGATCGCCGACTCGAACGCCAACGTGCGGCTTCTCATCTTCACCGACCGCATTCGCAAACACCCTCTCGGTTCGCGCATCGGAAAGCTCCTGGCGTCCGCGGCGCAGTGGCAAGACTTCTTCGGCCCGACGGGGCTCGATCCAATCATGGATGTCGATCGGATCCTGCTGGCCGGACCGCAGTTCAAGGATTCGAGCGAGGTCGTGGCGGTTCTCAAGGTCAACGTACCGGGCGATCGCTTGAAGACCGCCGTCGAGACTTTGGTCGCCCGGGATCCGGCCGGCATGTGGCTGGACGCGGGCGTCCCCGCAGCGCGCGCCGCCGCGGACAACGCCGAGCGCCTGATCGTGATGCCGGCGTCCGACATCGTCATCATCGCGCCGCCCCGAGTGCAAAAGCAGGCTCTCGCGCTGGGCCCCAACGTGTCATTTCCCGCGCCCCAGGGCGGCGAGGCGCTCAGCACGTACGTGATCACGCCGTCGCGGGCGCTGGCGGGGATCTTCGAGATACCGAAAACCATCAAGTGGGTTCGGATGAAGCTCACCGCCACTTCCGATGGAGGCGCGGTCGCGACATTGATCGCGGAGGACGCCTCTCCCGAGCTCGCGGCGGAGGATGCAAAGGCGCTCGAGGGGCGAATCAACTTCTTGACTCAAGGCCACAGCATTTTTGGACAGCAAATCACGCCGAAGTATTGCGAGCCTTTGACCCTCACCGCCCAGGGTAAGGAAATCCACGGGAGTGTGAGCGCGACCAAGGCTGAGCTCGAGCCGCTTCTGGAACAGATCGCGAAATTCGCAAACGCGTTTGCGCGGAGCGCTGCAAAGAAAGCCGCGGCCAAAGCCGCCGCTGCAGCAGCTGCGGATGCCGGCGCTCCGCCGGATGCCCGGGTGGCGGATCCTCGCGAGCAAAAAGACGAGTGAGTCTCAGCGCGTCGATCGCGCCGAGATCGCCGCGAGCATCGCGTCCACGTGAGCGGGCTCGAGGGCGCCGACACACACCTTCTTGCCCTTCTTCGGTTCGACGACCACGCGACATCGTCCGCGGACGGTGTCGGCAAGGCTCGTGAGGCCGTAGTCGATTCCCAGCCCGAGCAGGATCACCACGAGCGCGAGCCCGAGTAGGGGAGCCGAGCCGCCAGGAACCCGGACGCCGTCGACGAAGAAGCTCATGCCGAAGTAGCTGCCGAGGGCCAGCGCCGACAGACCCAGGTAGAGCCCGAGGCGGTTGTACCGGATTTCCCGCGTGACCCGCGCCAGGTTCGCGAGGGGCACCAGGGTCTCTTTCGCCCGCAGAACGCGCCCGAGAACCTCCGTCTTGTGGGCAATCTCGAGCCCACGCTCGCTCAGGCGAATTTCCGCGGGCTGGCGGAACGCGAGGGCCAGCCGTCCGAGGAGTCGCACCGCGCGACTCACGAAGAGCAGGCCGGACAGCGCATAGAAGGCCGTCAGAACTGGACCGTGAGGGGCAGGGGAGAGCTCCCCGCTCAGGCGTGCATCGCCACCCGCGGAGCCACTGGGACGCGGAGCGAACAGCGCTCGTACGAAGGGGTCTCGCACCTCCCCGATGGCGTCGCTTCGCGCAGCGGCCGCGGCTTCGGACGGGTCTTGGGAGAGCAAGAGAGCCGCAACCCATGCTTCGGCGCGCTGCTCGGGTCGTGCGACGGGATCGGCGAGCTTGGCAACTGCGCGCCACAGCGGGCGAGTGCGCTCGGCGCCGAGCACCGTGCTCACCACGGACAGTGCGTTGAGCGGCGTGTGGGCGGCGAGAAACACCAGCTCGCGAGCTCGTTCGAGCTCGGTCTCCGGGGCGCTCGGGAAGTCCTCGGCGACGCCAAGGGCGAGCAGCACTGCGCAGAGCTCTGCCTGCTCACTGTTGGTGATCCCCTCCGAGAGGATGGTGAGCACGTTGCCGTACTGGGTTTGTGCTTGCTCGCTGGAGATCTCGGGCTCGCTGCCCGCAGAGCCCGGGCCGCGCAAAAACCCCGTCTGCCTCTCGGAGGCAGCACCGAGGGCAACGCTTCGCAACGCGCGCCACGAGCGCCTCCCGGGCGGGGTGCGCCGAGATTTCCGTCAGGATCGCGCTCAGCTGGGACATGACTCGGGGGCCCTTCGGATATCCGAACGCTCGCCGCTCCGCTAGCCAATCCTGACCGGGTCCCAAACTTGGCCCGACGCATGTGCGCCCAGTAGGGGTCAAAGTCGCTTCCCCGGAGACCGCCATGCACGAAAAGTCCGAGATGCTGGAAACCTTGCGAATCATGTTGCGCGACGTATTCCGCCTCCGGCAGGACGGTGTCGCCTACGCGCGTTTGGCGCGTGCCCACGGCTACGTGGACGGTTACATGCGCGCCCTGCTCGAGGCGAACCTCGTCGACAAGTCGGAGCTCCTGGCCGTCGTGGCCGAGGAACGCGCCGCGGTCGACGGCCCGGCGACCCGGGTGCTCGAAGGCTCGGCAGCCACCGCGGCGGCCTGACGACGCCGATCGCTACGGCGAGACGAGCGTGATGTCGCCTTCGGTGCGGGGCTTGGCTCGGCGCCACCAGGTCATGACCTGGGTCTTGCCGCTCACGTCGAGTACGCGGTTGAACCCGCCGGCAAAGTCGCTCACCGTGAGCTTCTTCTTCGTCCAGGTGTGACCGGCAGCGCTCGAGGTGCCCTGGGCCCAGCGGGCTTCGCCGCTCGAAGCGTCCTGATAAGCGATCTGAACTTCGCCGGACGATTGGACCCGGATCGACGTGTCGTCGCCGACCACGGCTTGGCCTTCGGGCACCACGCCGTCGTCGACCACTTCCTCGGCCGTGGGCGTCGTTCCGCCGGTGATCTTCATGTAGACCAAGGTCTCGTCGAAGCCGTTGACGTACGCGGTGTGCCAATCGCCCTTCGAGTCGACGAAGAGGCTCGCGCCGATCCCGACGTCACCCGTGTCCACGGGACCGTCCGGTCCGTCTCCTTGGCCAGCAAACAGCGTTGCGGTCTGCCAGGTGCCGCCCTGCTGGCGAGCGCCCATCAAGTTGCCGTGGATTCGATCGTAGAACAAAACTCCTAGGCCACCGCTGATTTCAGCCAGGTTCACGTAGAGTCCCGCTCCTTCCGGATACGCCTCCGGCGCAGTCGCGGGCAGCGTCGCGGCGCAGCTCATGGCGCCGCTGTCGTCGAAGCATTTGTCCGGCGACGTGCACTTCGGATCGCAGCCATTCGCCGTTGCCTGACACTTGCCCGTGTCCGCTCGGCACTCCCCGCTCGCGCACAGATAGCCTCGGCACGGAGTGTTGGAGTCCGAGTAGACGTCCTGAAAGGTCCAATCGCTGGTCGCCCCCGGCTTCGAGCTCGAAGCCGTCGCCACGCGCACGCCACTCTTCGCCGCGTCTGCAGCGCTTTCCATGAAGAGATAGGCGATGACCGGTTTGCCGCCGACCACGAGCATCTTCGCGTAGCGTCCGAGATCGGAGTGGGCCTTTTGCTGGACGGTGTGGATGGTCCAGCCCGATGCAGTCTGCTGCGCGAACTTCAACGCACGATTGGTTGCGTCGTAGTAAGCGACCGCGAGCTTGTCGTCGACGATCTGGATGCTGGTCCACAGGCCCACGTCGTCGCCACCGTCGGTGAGGCCTTTTCGGTATCCGTTGGGATCGTTGAACTGGGGATCGACGGGATCGGGATCGGCGGGAAGGCCGTCGACGACCGCCCAATCGACCTTTTTGCCATCCCACTTGCCCACCACCAGGTCGCCGAACAGGTATTGCTCTTCCGAGTCGCCCGTCGTGCCGTAGCCGATGTCGTCGTAGGCGGCGACGTACACGCCTTCCTTGCCCACCACCGCCGAGGCGTAGGCGCCCACCAGACCCGGCGTCAGGGTCTCGCACGTCTCGCTCTCTTGGCAGGCGCTCGACGGTTTGGTCTTCGACGTCTCGTCGTCACTTCCGCAGGAGCATCCGGACCAGGAAGCGCCGAACGCCATCGCCAAAAACCCTGCGAGCGTTCGCATTCGGCGCACGCTCTGATTCGACTTGGGGGCGCCGCGCCGGCGACCGAGCCACACGCCGAGGCCCAGGAGGAGTCCCCAGAAGCCGTAGGTCGTGCGGGTCTGGGCCGTGCCGACGAGCGAGCAGTTGCACGCACTCGCGCCCACGAGGGACTTGTCTTGCTTGCCACGAATGATTTTCTGAGAAACGGTCGCGACGTTGCCCTCTTCGTCCTTGGCTTCGAGGCGCACGTTGCGCGCAGCGTCGTCGACCACGATCGCGCGGAGCTCTGCGGCGGTCAGCCACTCGCCAAAGGGCTGATCATCCAGGGCGTAACGAACCTGGATTTTCGACGCCGGGGACACCACGTCCGTCACGTCCACGCCGAGCTCGCCATCCTTGGCATAGCGGGCGAACTTCACGTCCGGAGCCGACTTGTCGATGAGGACCTCCAGCACCGCGGGCGTCGCGTCCATCGTTTCCGGATGACCCGAGATGCGCGAGCGCACTTCGAGCTTGTGGCGCATCTGAATGCTGAGCTCCGGCGCGCGGATCTTGAGGTAGCGGGAGTAGGTCCACGGATGCCAGAAGCCGCCGTTCAACCGGTATTGCCACTCCACCTTGTTCGCCCCGTTGTCGAGCGGGCTGCCGACGCGAACGTCGACCTCGGGCCGATTGTCTTCCCGGATGGTCGGCAGCGCCAGACCGAGAGCGTCCACGTGCTTGGCCGACAGCTCGACACTCGTGTCCGCATGGAGCTCCGAGCTGGGCTCCATCATGTACGGTGACGTTGCGACCCCGAAGGATGCGAAGACTCCGAGGAAGCGGTCGGTGCCCTTTTCGAGCTTGGTGAGGCCGGGGCTTCCCTGACCCTGGACGCTGGGTGGGATGGTCAGAGTGAGCCCGAGGGATGCGAGCTGACTCGAGAGATCGATGGGTCCGATCGCGCCGCCGAGAGCGGAGCCGATCTGGCCCGAGACGATCTTGGCCAAGGCGCTGGCCGCCGTCTTTTCATCCTCCCGCAGCAAGCTGCTGACGAGGGTCGGATTGGAAACCTCGACCGAATCCAGAACCGGCACCAGACCCTGGTCGGTCACGTCGAGGTTGATCGGCGCGACGATGTCGAAGGTCGCGGTGAACGCCCGGATGTATCGGTCGCTCGAGAACACGTAGAAGTCGATGTTGAACTTTTCTAGCGAGACTTTGAGCAGCGGATCGGTCGCGAGATCCGTACCGTTGCCCACCTCGACGATGGGCGGATTCTGCGGCCGAATGATCAGCGCCAGGGGCGCGGCGAGCTGCTGTCGCGCCAGGTCCTTGAACGAGGGGATCAGAAGCCCGATCGTGTTCGACGTGAGCAGTGAGCCGAGCGTGTCGGACCCGACGCCCAAGCAGAGCGCTCCGCTGTTGTACACGGCACCCAGGGCGTAATTCAGATACCGCTCGCTCAGGGCGAAGCCGAAGTGGGGTCCTTCACCGGTCCAGTTCGGAACGGTGTTGCCCAAGAGCTCGTCCGGGATCGGAATGCCCGTCGGCTTCTCCAGCGTCGCGAGGGGGACGCATTGCGTGAGCGGTTGCGGCTCGGCTCCTCCGAGCATGCCCACGGTGGCGCCTCCCATGCTGGGGTTGAGGTCACCCCACAGGAAGCCGCTGCCATCGTCCCTGGGACCTTGTCCGCCAAGGGCCGCGAGGAAGTCGAACCCGCCTTTGGTGCCCGGCGAGAGACTCGCCAGGGCGGCCGACAGGTTGATGTTGCCGTCGATACCGAGAGCGAGGGAAGCGCACTCGGCGTTCGAGTCCGCGCACATCCCATTGCCATCGGGCGTGCAGTAGCGGCATACATCGCCGCTGTCCGGGTAGGAACCGGTGGGGCAGGTGACGCCGCTCGCCGTGTCTTGCTTCGCGCAGAGTTGTTCTTCGACCGTGCTTTGCACGGTGTCCGTCAGGCCGCCCACCAGGCTTCCGATGATGAAGCCCTTGATCAGGTTCGCGAACGTGTCGTCGAACCCGCTGCCGCAAAACCCGATGGAACTCTCGATCGTACCCTGGTCGATGTTGATCTTGAGGATCTTCATCTTCGAATAGCCGATACGCCCACCGTGGTTCGGGTCCGTATCGGTCTCGATGGAGATGTCGACGTTGACCGGAATGTCGGCAGGTTCTTTGGGGCTGCACTTCGCGCCCTTCGTCAGCACCACATCCAGGTCGAAGAGCGCTGCGACGCCGCTGCCCTTGGCTTGGAGCTTCTGAAGCCGCACCGCCAGCGTGCCCGTGATCGTGAGGTTGTGGGGAGCTTTGGTGGAAATCGTCAGGTTCGCCTTGCTGAGGTCGACCTCTGCAATGCACTCGGGGGGATTGGCGCCGGCGTTGGGGCCGTTCGGGCACACGTTGATCGAACCAATCGTCGCGCCGAAGATCGGGTCCTTGATGTCGGACTTGCTCTTCGGGATCTCGAACGTGACGACGCCGGCGTTCGACTGAGCCGCGCTACCGATGAGCTGCGGCGCGATGGTCCCGAGATTCGATCCGATGAATGCGAGACCACTGTCGGTGATGCGAACGCTCGATGCGTTCTCGATCCGGTTCTCCGGAGGGAATCCTCCAGGCAACGGCGTGATGCCACACCCCGAACAGCCCGAACAACTCCCCGCGCACCCCGCGAACACCAACAGAAAGACGATGAAGATCGTGTGCTTCAGCCAGCTTTGCATAAGGCTCTCCCGTGCGCGGCTCCCGGCCGATCGCGGCCCCAATCAGGGTGCGGAGAGCTTAGCAGGGGTTTTCGACGAGCGGGTGACGGTCGCACGCTGTCCTACAGGGTGCGACATGTCGCGTGTTGGTTCGCGGTCGCGCTTTTTGGCGGAATTTCAGCCGGAACAGGTTCCGGAGCTCTCGTCGTAGCTTCCCTTGATGTCGATCGCTTGAGCTGCGATGTCGATCACGAGTCGCCACGAGTCCTGGCATCCGCCGGCGCTGTTCGTTGCCGCGCACCAGTCACCTTTGGGCAATCCTCCGCTGGATGTGAAACCCGTGCTGGTCTTGCAATCCTGATTCGTGCCCTTCCACTTGGCGGTATCTCCCGACAAGACGACGCACAGCGTTTCCCCCAGGGAGACGACGTTCACGTTGTCGGCTTCTTCGACGGTGATGTAGCCCTCGTAGCGACCGCCGGCCTCCCATGCGAATTCGCCGGCCGCGGGCTGACACGAAAATCCCTTGTCGAGGGTCTCGGCTGCGTAGCGACCAATGCAATTCTTGTCGGCGGACAGCTTCGCGGAAAAAGTCATCTCGTGGAGAGGGACGAGCACGTAGCTATCGCTCGCGGCTTTGTCCTCCAGGTAGATCGGCATGACGAAGAAGGGCAGATCGGCCGAGAGCGTTCCGTCTGCGGCTTCGGTGTACGCCACCGTGACGGGCTTTACGTCGATGTTTCCGCCCGCGCCGCTGGTGTCGGTGAAATTGGCCCAGCACGTTCCGTCCTTGGGCGCGCCAATCAGCGCTTGGGGAACGCCGCCGCCGATCGTGACCATTTTCTGGGCGCTATCGATGGAGAGCAGCAGATTGAACTGACCGAGCCCGTCGAGATTGCACTCCGGTTCCTTGAGTGCGCTCTTCTTCGTGATGATCGAGTCCTGAACGAAGGGCTGCGCCAACGCCGTTGGGCTCGCCACCTGATGCGAGCTCACGCGCAGCGTGGTCACGTCTTGGCCCGTGAAGTCCGCTTTCGCGAAGCATTCGTAACCGGGACCGGTCGGCCCCGCGATGTAGCAACTGTCCAGCGTGGGCTGGCACGCGGCGGTTCCGCTGCTCCCGCCGCCGCCGCCGCTTCCGCCCGATCCCGTGTCGTCGTCCGTGCTGCCACACGCCGAAGTGATCGCGCACCCGAGCGTCAACACACCAAAGGCTACAAGTCCGTGCTTCATGCTGAATCTCCCGTCGCCCGAGGGGAGTACATACACCAGCGGCTCTCTTCGAGCCACCGCGCAGTCGCTTCACGCGCCGAAGTGGACGAGCGTGCGCAGCGCCTCCAGGCGCTCGGCGACCTCAGCACGATCGAGCGAGGCCAGCCGCTTGACTCCGACTCCCTCGACGCAGAACGAGGCGACCGTTGCCGCCATCATCAGTGCTTTGCGCAACGTCGAGCGATCGATGGTCCGCTCCCGCGCCAGATAGCCGAGCAGCGCTCCGGCGAAGGTGTCGCCCGCGCCGGTGGGGTCGACCTCGTCCTCGAGCGGGAAACGCGGGGGCGAAGAAGATGCCGTGCTCGTCGAAGAGCATGGCGCCGTATTCGCCGCGCTTCACCACCAGGCGCTTGGGCCCCATCGAGCGCACGGCTGCTGCCGCCCGCCGGACGTTGTGCTCGCCGGCGAGCTGGCGGAGCTCCTCGTCGTTGATGACGAGCGTGTCGATTTTGGCGAGGAGTTTTTCGAGGGTCGAGCGTTCGCCTTCGATCCAGAAGTTCATCGTGTCGGCGGCGACGAAGCGGGGGCTTTCGGCCTGGGCGAGAACCTCGAGCTGGAGCGCGGGATGGATGTTGCCGAGGAGCACGAACGGACTCTTGCGATAGCTGGCCGGTAGCTTCGGTCGGAAATCAGCGAACACGTTGAGCTGTGTGTCGAGCGTCTCGCGGCTCGTGAGGTTCTTCGAGTAGCGCCCGACCCAGCGGAACGTCTTGCCCTTGGCGCGCTCGATGCCCTCGCAGTCGACGTTCTTGTCCCGCAGGCGATCGAGCGCTGCTTCGGGGAAGTCGTCCCCGACGACGGCGACGACGCGTGCGGGCGCAAAGAGGCTCACGGCAAACCCGGCGTAGGTCGCCGAGCCGCCAATCACGTCCCGGGCGTTCTCGGTGGGAAGCTCGAGGTCGTCGAAGGCCATCGAGCCGACGATGAGCACCGGCTCGGCGGTAGAGGGATCGTGGGTCATGCTGTCTCGAGGTAGCGGTTGACGAGGAAGCCGAGGCGCTCGCGCGCAGCGAGGTCGATGGCGCCGGGCCGGGTCAGAAGTGCATGAGCCAGGGCGCGATGAGCCGGGCTCTTCTCCGGATCGGGCAGGGCGCCGGCCGAGCTCCAGCACCGCTTTCTTCGCGAGCGAAGCATTGGCATTGAGCACGGCGACGACGGCATCAACGTTCACCGCCTCCTCCGACTCGTGCCAGCAGTCGTAGTCCGTCGAGAGCGCGATCGTGGCGTAGGGCAGCTCCGCTTCTCGAGCGAGCTTCGCTTCGGGCATCGCGGTCATTCCGATGACGCTCACGCCCCAGCTCCGGTAGAGCAGGCTCTCCGCGCGGGTCGAAAACTGCGGCCCTTCCATGCACACGTAGGTTCCCCCGACGTGGACGCGTCCTCCCACGCGCCGAACGGCGTCCGCCGCGGCTCCGGCCATGAGTGGGCACACGGGATCGGAGAAGGCGACGTGCGCCACGATGTCGTCTTCGAAGAACGTGGAGACCCGGCGTTTGGTGAGGTCGATGTACTGATCGACGATCACGACGTTGCCGGGCGCGATGTCCTCTTTCATCGAGCCCACCGCCGAAATGCTCACCAGATGCGTCGCGCCGAGCTGCTTCATGGCAGCGACGTTGGCGCGGTAGTTGATGCGATGGGGGGCGGTGGTGTGGCCGCGGCCGTGGCGCGGCAAAAACAGAAGCTCGTGGCCGTCGTGGCGCCCGCGCACCACTCGATCGCTGGGAGCTCCGAACGGTGTCTCCACCAGCTCCTCCGCGATCACTTCGAGGCCGGGCACGTCGTAGATGCCGCTGCCGCCGATGACTCCAAGCACGTAACCCGACATATGAGCCGGCGAACCCTAGCCTCGGTTCGCGGGTTTTTCCACGGCTAAATCGGCTTTGCAAACCCATCGGTCTCGATGTTGGGTGGCATTGAACCAATCGCGGAGGCGCGAGCAGGCGGCCGTTCGGGTGGCGCTTCTTCACCCGTTTGCGTGCCGCACCCCGTTGGGCATCGCAGCCCCCTTTCGCGTATCGCACCCTTCGGCCATCGCGAAGCGCGTTCCTCGGGTTTCAAGAAGCGCGAACCCTTCGCCAAAAGATCAACCCGATGGGGGCTGAACGCCACGCGTAGCCTTGGAGCCGTATACACGCTCGCGATTCTGCAGAAGAGGTCGTTCGGGCGGGTCGACGCCGCGAATCGCCCGCGCTGGCGCGGGGAAAATCCGCCACGGGCGGAGTGCGCGACGCGACGCGCCGCCGCTTCCCGAAGAGTTGGAATCGTCACCGCCGCCGCAAGCAGCCACGCCAAGAAGACAGCTCAGCGCCGCCGCGGCGCACGCGTGACTGAGTCCAAAAACGACCGCCGCACGTCGTTTTTTCTGGACAGGATTTTCGACGGAGGTGCGCTCAGGATCGTGAAGGCGCAGCAAAGTTGCTCGTGCGGACGAGACGCGGCTCGCTGACGCGCTCCGAGAAGCGAACCGATTTTTTGCTGTCCGAGGTCGCTCCGCTCGGTCTGGGCCGCCCTCGTGAGGACGAAATTCATCGTGTTATGCCGGTGAGATGAACCGGTCACCCGACATCTTGAATTCACTGTCTCGTTTGTCCGACCGCGAGCTCCTCACGAGCCTCGAGTCGTTGGTCCTCTCGCATCGAATCACCACTGCGGAAATCGTCGCGCATCTCGTGGAGGTCCGGGTGCGCCGGCTCGAGCTCCGAGCCGCGTATTCTTCGCTGTTTCGCTATTGCGTGGAGCATCTCGGGTTCAGCGAGGACGAGGCTTGCCGGCGCATCGAAGCCGCCAAGCTCGCCGAACGATTCCCGCTGGTGATCGAGCAGCTCAAGACGGGAGGACTTTCCCTCACGGCTCTCGCGCGCGCCAAGCCGCATCTGACGCCGGACAACTACGAGGAGATCCTTCGCGGTGTTTCGAAACTCAGCGTTCGGCAGACCGAGGAATGGCTCGCGGCTCGATTCCCAAAGCCGAACGTGGCGTCCGAGATCCGAAAACTGCCGGAGCGGCGCGGGGAACGAGCAGCGGGATCTTCGGCGGCGGAGCATCAACCCGCGACCGGACAACCCGGAGCGACAGCACGAGCATCGACGCTGGGTGCTGCCTCGACTCCAACTGCCAGAGCGCTGACTCCGACTCCCGCCCCGCCCACGACCACGAGCCCGCGCCCGGTTCCGAGATCCCGGCAGGAGCCACTATCGGCCGCGACATTTCGAGTGCAGTTCACCGCGAGCCGCGAGCTCAAGGACAAACTCGAACGAGCTCGCAACTTGATGATGCACGCGAACCCGAGCGGTGACTTTGCGCCCATCATCGAGCGCGCTCTCGATCTTCTGATTTCCGATCTCGAAGCGAAGCGGAGCGGAGCCACGAAGCGCCCGCAAAAGAAGCCTCGCAGAGCCAAGCTTTCCCGAGTGACCAACCAAGCGCGGCGTGAAGTCCAAGGCCGCGACGGAATCGCCTGTGCATATGTCGACGAAACGGGACGCCGTTGCAACGAGCGCGCGTTTGTCGAGATCGATCACGTCGAGCCTCGAGCTCGGGGCGGAAGCTCGGAAGCCAGGAACCTGAGGCTCTACTGTCGAGCGCACAACCGGCTGATGGCGGAAGACGCATACGGAAAGGAGTACGTGGCCCGAGCCATCGCGGCGAAGCGGAAGAAGCGCTCGGACTTCGAGGTGAGGGAAACCGGCGCGCAATTCGTCTCGGGCAAGAGCTCGTCGCGTCGCGCACCACGCCCGTGGCGGATTTACCCGCGCCAGCGCGGGCGATTCGAGGCGTCGACCCGCCGGCGTCGTGTGGAGTCACCCGCGCCAGCGCGGGCGATTCGAGGCGTCGAGGCGGCGACTTGGCTCGCGCTACTTCTTCGAATCCCGGCGTTCGGACAAGAGCGCCTCGGCGGCCCCTGCCATCCGAGCGCGGCGGCATTCTTCGGACCGGAAAATCCCCAGCAAGTTGCCGGTGGCTTCTTCCAGTTCGTCGTTCACGAGCAGGTAGTCGAACTGGCCGTAGTGCTCGATCTCCGTCTTGGCGACCTTGTAGCGGCGTTGCACGGTTTCCTCGTCCTCACTCGCTCGCCCGCGCAATCGCTGTTCGAGGGCGGCCATGCTCGGCGGAAGGATGAAGACGGCAACCGCGTCGGGATACGCGCACTTGATCTGCCGAGCGCCCTGATGGTCGATGTCGAAGATCAAGCCGCGCGCGCCCTTGGCATTGGCGACTTCCTTCTTGCTCGTGCCGTACAGATTGCCGTGGACCTCGGCCCACTCGAGAAACTCGTCGAGCTGGATCAAGCGCTCGAAGGTTTCGCGACTCGTGAAGTGATACTCGCGCCCATCGGTCTCCCCCGAGCGCGGCTTGCGAGTCGTGTGGGAAACGGAAAACTTCAGATTCGGGATCATCTGCCGCAGGCGGGACGTGAGCGTCGTCTTTCCCGCCCCCGACGGAGACGAGATGATCAAGAGCAGCGGTTGGTCACTCGACATTCTGCACCTGTTCCCGTACGCGCTCGATCTCGCTCTTGAGCTCCACGACTTGGTGAGCGAGCGTCGTGTCCTGACTCTTGCTGCCGATGGTATTGGCTTCCCGTCCGATTTCCTGCAGTAAGAAATCGATCCGGCGCCCGACGGGCTCTTTTTCCCCGAGTAAGGACTCGAGTTGATCCAGGTGACTCCCGAGGCGGACCAGCTCCTCGGTGATGTCGCTCTTGTCCGAGAGGATGGCCAGCTCCATCTCCAGCCGATGGGGATCGGCGCTCAGCTTCACGTCCGCGAGCAGGCGCTCGAGCCGAGTCTTGAGGCGGGTTCGCTGCAGCACCAAGGCCTCACCGGAGCGCGCCTCGATCTGCACGCACAGCGCCCGCATCGAGCGCAGGCGAGCTTCGAGCTCCCGCTGAAGTGCGGCGCCCTCCCGGCCTCGCATGGAGTTCAAGGCAGCGAGGGCTGCGTCGAAGGCGTGGGAAATCGCCTCACGGACGCGATCCGAGTCGAACGCACCCGTGCTCGTCGTCACCTCCGGAAGCGCGAGCACTGCCGAGATCGGCAGCTCGGTGCCCGGAGCGAGCTCGTCGCGGAGATCGGACAGCATGCGGTACGCGGCGCGCGCTCGGTCGAGAGAGAACGTCGTCGAGGTCCCTTCGAGCCGACCGGAGAGATCGTAGCGCCCCCGCGCCAGCCGCTCCCGGGCCATCTGCTCCAGGAAGAAGGTGTGCTCGCCAATCTCCGCCGGGAGCCGGACGCGCACGTCGAGAAAGCGATGATTCACCGAGCGGATTTCCAGCACCAGCCGGCCGCTTCCGAGCGCGGCGCCTTCCACGCCGAACCCGGTCATGCTTCTCATCCCCGCCTCCGTGCACTGGAGAGCTCTTTCAAGAACTCCGCGGTTGGGCCGATGCCGTCTTCCCACCGGATGCGGGGCTCCCAACCGAGAAGCTCCTGGGCTCGCGACAGGTCGGCGAGGGAGTGACGTACGTCACCGGCGCGCGGCGGATCGTGCTTCGCGCTGGGCTTCTTGCCCAGGACCTTGCCGATTTCCTCCACCAGCCCGTTCAGTGAAACGCGACGGCCACCCGCGATGTTCACGACCTGTCCGGTGAGCTTTTGTTTCGAGCTCGCGGCTGCCAGGTTCGCTTCGACGGCGTTGTCGACGTAGCAAAAATCTCGAGTCGTTTCACCGTCGCCGTAGATGCTCAGGGTCTCGTCGTGGAGCGCGGCCCAGAGGAACCGCGGGATTGCAGCGGCGTACGCGCCGTCGGGGCGCTGAGCCGGACCGAAGACGTTGAAGTATCGCAAGTTCAAAGTCTCGATGCCGTAGAGCGACGAGAACACCTTGAGGTAGCTCTCTCCGGCGACCTTGGTGACCGCGTACGGCGACAAGGGATTGACCGGCATGTCCTCGCGCTTGGGCAGGACTTCCGTGTCGCCATAGGCAGCGGACGATGCCGCGAAAACGACCCGCCGGACTTTCGCGTGCCGCGCCGCGTCCAGCACACACACCGTGCCTCCGCTGTTGACCGCGTCGCTCTCGACCGGGTTTTCGATGCTGCGGGGAACCGAGCCGAGGGCGGCCTCGTGGAAGACGACCTCGACGTTTTGCATCGCCTGGGCGAGGGCATGCGTGTCGCGAATGTCCGCGGTCACCCGCTCGACGCCGACGATTCCCTCGAGATTTTCCCAGAACCCAGTGGAGAGATTGTCGAACGCTCGAACCTTCTCTCCGCTCTTCACGAGCGTGCGGATCAGATTGGACCCGATGAAGCCGGCGCCTCCGGTGACCAGGTAGCGACAGCTCATGGAGGGGTCAGATCCCCTTTCGGCGCTTGATGTCGTCCATCATGCGCCGGTACTCGACTTCCCAGAGAGCACTGCCTTCTTCGACATGCTTGAGCTGCGCCCGCACTTCCTTTTGGAGCTCTTCTTCTTCGGCGAGCTGTTTGCGGAGCGGGTCGCGCATGCGTCGGCGAAGCTCGAAATCCTCCGCGAAGACCTCGTCCACGTTGGTGGAGTGCATCAACATCTCCACCAGTTGATCGAGAAGGTAATCGATCGCGTCGTCGCCGATCTTGAGCTTCTTCTGGTCCGCGACCAGTCGCTTCAGCCTCCCGAGCTCCCCCGGCGGAAGGCTGCGTGCGGTCAGCATGTCCTTGGCCTTGTCGCTGACCTCTTGCTCGTCCTTGATGTACTGGTTGAGCACGGCCTGAATGTCGAGGACGACCTCGCCCGGCGACTCGGCCTCGATGGAGTTGTCCGCGGTCAGCGCCTTCACCATTTCGGCGGCGATCTGAGGGACCTTGGCGCTGTGGATACGCATCTCGGGCGATTCCTAGCGTCTCAGGGGCACCGGTTCAATGCGATTTCCGCCTTTTGATCGACGCATCCCTGGAAAAATCAAACAGGAAGGCGGAAGGGCGGGAAGTCGGAAAAGAGTTTTTCAAAATACCTGTCCAATTTCCTCCAGCGCCCCCGCAAACACGGCGGGACCATCCAGCGCGAAAAATCAAAAAATCTCCTGATTTCCTTCCCGCCCTTCCGCCTCCCTGTGAAATTCCGAGTCCCCAGGTACCCAAACCAGGCGGGCTACTTGCGGCTCTTGGGACCGCGGGGGGCTCGGGCGCCGAGGCGGAGGCGATTCATGACCGCGGCCCGTTGTCGGACCTTGTAGGCCTCGTGGCTGGCGTCACCGCCTTCGTTCACGGCGTCGCTCTCGGCGTCGAGGAGCTGGAACTCGCAGAGCATGTAGACGACCGGCCCCAGAGTCTCGCAGCCCGGCGGGGCAAGCTCCATCAGATGGGACGGGACCCGGAGAGGTACGTCCGCGACGAAATGGATGACGCGGTAGTTGGGCGCGCTGAAGCGATTGTCCCCCGGCGTCAGCTTGTCGTCGACCTCGCCCTGGAAGTCGTCGACCATGGGCGCCAGGATCGGATGCTCTTCGCAGTAGCTCCGGAAATGGAAAATCGTGTTCGTGCTCTCGCCCGGCACCACGTAGTTGAATGGGAACAGGCGCTCGGAGAGGTAGTTCAGGACCGGAAGCAAGTGATCCCGGGTGCGCGTCACGATGCGGAATCGGAGCTTGTCGTACAGCGCGGCGGCGGTGGACTCGCGCTTCGAGAGCAGCTTGGTGTACGTGGAATCGAGATTCTTGCGCCCGCCCACGAATTCGGTGATCGGAAAGCCTTCCGACAGCATGGTGCCGACGACCCGGTACACTTTCTCTTCGACGAAATGAAAGAGATCTCGATCGCTGACCGGCAGCCGGAACAGGAGCTCGCGTCCACACATGTGATTGATGATGTGGATCGTTTTCAGGATCGTGCAGGCGCAGAGCTGCCGGTGTCCTTTGCCGGATGCCATCAGCATCAGCTCTTCGATCGACGCGCGCTCGACGGGCTTGGGGATGGCAAAGGTGAAGTTTCGGCGCAGGTAACTGATCGCCTCCATCTTCACGTGCTCGAGGAAGGCGCGGTCGATCTCCGGCTCGAGATCGTGATTCGTGATGAAGCGCTGGGCCTGGCCCACGTCCTCGAGATTGAGCCGGTGCCAGTCGATCACGCTCTCCGCGCGGAGCACGAGGCGAAGCGCCTCCACGTCGTGCAGGCGAAGCTCTTCGACGGTCCTCAGCCTTGGTGAAGCGATGCTGGGTCGCTCACCCGAGTCAGGAATCGAATCGGTGCTCTGCTTGGCGGTCAGTGCTTGGGAACGGCCCCAGGTTTCGTCGGCCGGCTCAAAGACACTGTGCCGAAGAAAATCCCAAGCGTCAGCCCCAGAACCGCGAGCTGCCCCCCGAATCGACTGATGTCCGCCAAAAGCCCGAGAGGGACGAAGGCGGCGAGAACGAGAGCAGCGATCTTTGATCATGAGCAGAGGGGTCTCCAGATTCAGATTCAGCTTCAGGAAGCCTGCGAAAGCTCTCGTTGCCGGCGCAGGGGTAGGAGAAGTAGGAGGATGTAGGTGAGTATGCTACCTGGCCCCGGTCGGGCCAAACTGTTAGCCGACCGAGGTACCTTGGCTCAACCCCCATTCGTCACGAACCAGTTATTTATGTGGGAGGTCCTCGCACCTCTGTCCACGCCGCGATGCACTCAGCTTGCTTTTCAGATGGGGTTCCACCGAAATGGTGACTCATGAGCACTCGCACGCTGCTTCTGGTCGTCGTCGCGTGCGTGGGGTGCAGCACCGTCGAGCCCGGTCAAGACATCCAGATCGCCGACGTCGTGTACGACGAGAACTATTTCTACTGCACGGTGGAGCCGATGCTCTTCCAACAGTCGTGCGGGCCTGGAGATTCTGGCAAGGGGGATGGCTCCGGAAGTTGTCACTTCAACGTGACGAGCTTTCGGCTCTCCGACTATTCACCGCTCGTGGGTGAGTCGTGCTCAGGACCCAAGACTCCCACGACCGGGATCCCCCCGCGGCTACGGCGAACTACACGTCGGCCCAAACCAAGATGCAGATCGATCCGAACCTCGCCCCGCTCCTGAACCGCCCCACCGGAAAAGCTGCTCACCCTCGTCCCATCTTCGGTTTGAACGAGCCGCCAGCCGACATCATCCGCACGTGGGCCACACAGTTTTCGACTCAATGAGGCTCTTCGCATCGCTGGCATTGTGCGTGGCGCTCCTCGCCGCAACTCACACCCTCCGTGCGCAGGAGTCCGAGGAAGACATCGACGCGTTCGCGCGCGTGGTGGTGGCCGAGACTGCGATCCGCTCGGGCCCCGGCATCTCCCACCGAGTGATCTACCGCGCGTCCCGAGGTGACACGTTCCTCATCGAGAGCCGTGAAGGGACGGGCTTCTGGCTGAAGATCGCACTGCCCGACGGACGACTCGGCTACGTGCTCGGCGACACGGTGGAGCCAGTCGGCGCAGGTCCCGATGCCCCCGAAGGCGCGGTGAAACCGGGCTTCTTTTCCCCTCCTGCGCTCCAGTCGGCGCGTGCAGGTTTCGCCATGATGGGCGGGATCTTCGACAAGGACGGCTACGCCGAGGTGCGGCCGGCACTGGTCCTGGCTCCCGCCATCGCCATCGAGCCTTACGCCGGCATCGCCCTCCAGCGCGACTCACGACGCGTCCTGTACGGCATAGGCGCAACGATGAACCTGATGCCGGACTGGGCCGTCGCGCCCTTCGTGCACATTGGTGGTGGCGGCATGCACCAGTCGCCGAGCGGCAGCGATCAGTTCGTGCGCACTGCAGAGGACTTCTTCCATGCGCGGGCCGGAGGCGGCCTCCTGATCTCGCTGCGCTGGCGCATCCTGCTGCGGCTCGAAGCGAACAACACGGTTTTGTTCACCGAAGATTCGTACCGCAACGTGCAGACCTACTACGGCGGTCTCGGGACCTACTTCTGAGGTGAGGCGATGAAAAAGTCACGCACATCGGTCCACTGTCTCGCGCTTCTCGCATTCGGAGTTTCCATGCTTGGTGCGGGCGGCTGCGCCACCGTGCGGCCGGAGCAGCGCGCGATCCTCGCCGACCCGATCATGCAGTACGACGAGGAGAGCGCAGAGAGCGTTCAGCTCCAACACGTGCTCGAAAATCGCGAGGGCTCCTTCGGAGGTGGCTCGGTGAGGGGAGGAGGTTGCGGCTGCAACTGATGGCCCGTCCCGTGCGCCTCCCGCTGTACGCTCTGGTCCTTGCCATCGCAGGGCTGGCGTTCGTGTTTCCGCGAAACGCCCAGGCGCAGATCGTCGATGTCGATCTTCGGGGGGCGGTGTTCCACGAGCCGAGCTCGACCAGCGCGATGACGGTTTACACCCCCGGAGCCCAGCTGACGGTGAATCCCTGGGAGTTTCTCAGCGTGTTCGGGACCTACGAATCGGACATCGTGACGGGAGCCAGCGAGCCGATCAAGGCCGGACCCATCACTCCGGACATCGTGAGCGAGGCCACGGCGCTCACCGACACCCGCAACGTGTTTGGCGGTGGGTTCACGATTCGCCGCAACAACACGAGCCTGACGGCGGCGTACACCAACGGCAGAGAGAGCGACTACAAGTCCCAAGCCATCAGCGCGACCGCCACTACCGAGTTTCTACAGCGCAACACGCAGATATCGATGTCGTACGCCCGCGGCTTCGACAAGGTGTGCAACGTCGCCTATCCAGCAAGCCGCGATCCCACGTTGCGCGTCCCACTCGATAGCTCCACCGGATGCTTCACGTCGGACCCCACCCGTCAATCCATCGACGTGGACATCGACACCTTCAACATGGGTTGGAGCCAGTCCTGGACCCCCGTGTTCATGACGCAGCTCGTCTTGACCGGCGGTCTCCAGCACGGCTTCCTCGGAAATCCGTATCGCGGCGTGGTGATTGCTGCCAGTGGTCAGGCGGCCCAAGAGCACCACCCGGAGAACCGGGCTCGCGCCGCAGTGGGTCTCCGCGCGAAGTACTACGTCCGCCCTCTCGAGATGGCGTTTGGAGGCGGCGTTCGCGGTTATCGCGACAGCTGGGACATCTTGAGCCAGACCTTCGAGCTCGAGGCCGAGCGCTACATGCTGCCCTGGCTTCGGCTCTTCGTTCACGCGCGCTACTACAACCAGAGCGGCGCCCTGTTCTGGAGCGATGACTACACCGGCGGTGAACCGGCCTTCGGCCCTCGGGGCCAGTACTGGTCCGGCGACCGCGAAGTCTCGCCGCTCCGCAGCTACCTCCTCGGCGGTCGCGTGCTCATGAGCTGGAAGGGAGCCCCCGGCGCCCGAATTCTGGGAGCGCTCCTGGAAGCCGACCTCGGCGTCAGCCTCGATCTCGTCAAGACCGATCTCCGGGACTTCACCTTGTCGGGCGTCGATCCCAACGACACCACTTCGTTCCTGCTCGGCGTGAGCCTCCACGGCGGGTTCTGATCCCGCGGGGCTGTCAGCTGATCCTTTAGCCGCGAAGCCCGTGCTTGCGCGCCAGATCGTACAGGTGCTTCCGGTCCATCTTCGCTTCGCGGGCGGCGGCGCTGATGTTTCCGTCGTGGCGGCCGAGTAGCCAGGTCACGTAGGCGCGCTCGAACTCCGTCTCCACCCGGGAGCGGGTATCGCGATAGCTTTCTCCTGCCTCGAACGCGAAGCCTCCGCCGCCGGGCTGCCTTGCGGTGGGGGCGGAGACGGGCAGGTCCACGAGGCGAACCTCGCTCTCGCCGCTGGCGGTTGCGATGTAGATGGCGCGGTCGAGAACGTTCCGGAGCTCGCGCACGTTGCCGGGCCAGTCGTGGGCCGTCAGCGCTCCGACGGTTTCGCGATCGAGGGTCACGTTGGCAGCCGCGGGGTCTCGCTTCTTGGCGACCTCGAGGAACTGGTCGACGAGCATCCCGATGTCCTCGCGTCGCTGACGGAGCGGCGGAACCGTGATGGGCACGACCGCGAGGCGGAAGTAGAGATCCTCGCGGAACTTTCCCCGCTCCACCTCTTCTTTGAGGTTTCGTTTGGTAGCGGCGACGATGCGCGCCCGCGCCGTCAGCGTCTTGTTGCCTCCGACCCGGCGGAACTCACCGCTCTCTAGCACCCGCAGGAGCTTCGGTTGCACGTCGATGGGGAGCTCGCCCACTTCGTCCAGAAACACCGTGCCGCCCGCCGCGGTCTCGAAAGCGCCCTGCCGCTGGGCCACGGCACCGGTGAACGCACCGCGCTCGTGACCGAAGAGCTCACTTTCGATCAGGTTGTAGCTGACCGCGCCGCAATCGACGACGACGAAGGGGTCCTTCGAGCGACGGCTCTTTTCGTGAATCGACCGAGCGAGCACATCCTTGCCGGTGCCGGTCTCGCCTTCGAGCAGCACGGGAGCATCGGTGGGAGCAATGTGCTCGAGGACGCCGAACAGAGTTCGCATCGCGAGACTCGGGCCGATCGCTTCGCCGAAGCGATCGTGCTCGCTCGGCAGGATCTGGGCGCGATTGGGCTCCGCGCGCAAAATGAGATCCACGTCACCCACCGTGATGCTGGCGCCGGGTTGGATCGTCGCTTCACGGATCTGGGTACGACCGACGCGAGTGTGATTGGTGGAGCCGAGATCGCGCACCAGGATCCCGCTCGGGCCTCGTTCGAGCTGGCAATGATGGCGGCTGACGGTGTCGTCGGGCAGGACCAGGTCATTGTCGTCGGCCTTGCCGATGCTGAGTCCTTCGCCCAGCACCGCTCGGTGTCCCCGAGCCTTACCGGTCACGACCACGAGCACGAGGTCATCGACGGGAGAATCCCGTCCTGGGGCTGCACGGGTGGCGAGATCGGGTTCCCTCATGGCGCGTCTTGCACCGCCACGATGGTTTCCTCGCCGCGGAGATCCACGCGGCGCACGTACGACTCGGTCTTGGATCCGTCATCGCCCCGGCGCTCGACCTCGACGGCAACGACGTACCTGCCGTTGGGCAGGGAAAGCTTGTGGCGCACGCGAGGCGGCGCTCCGCAATCGAAGGACAGCGTCACTCCGGTGGACGCCTCTCGCTCCCCGTCCGGCGTGAAGCTCGCCGCGATGCGCTTCACGTCGTGGTCGCCGAGCTGAAAGACGACCTCTTGCTCTCGGGGCACGACGGGCGCGAGGAGCGCCAGAGTCGATCCCGACGCCAGCGAGCAGTGCGATGCGCGCACCCCAGCGCCGAAGCTCCGAACGTGGCTCAGTCGTCATGGCCACCGCCGTCGACAGGGGCGCTCTCGGCGTCCGACTCGGCACCCGCGTCGCCGTCCCCACGAACCCGCGCCGTGTTCAGGAGGCGCACCAGCTTGATCAGTCCCGTGATCGTGGAGTCGGGCAGATCGAAGGGAGGCATCTGGCCGCGACCCGATCGGATGGAACGCGGCGAGCTGTTCGTCGGTGCGAGACGCTTGCCAGATCGGATCGCTGAGGTCGCGGGCCTTGACTCCAGGTCCGCGAGGACCGTCTCCGCGACCGATGAGGCCATGGCACACCACGCAATTCTGTTTCCACGCCACGAGGGTGACTTCGTTCAATCCGAGCGCTGCCATGGGCGGCGATGCCGCCGCGTCGGTGACCTCGACCTGTCCCGCACTCGGATTGTCGGTGTGATCGTGATCGGTCGGACGCCACTCGCGCAGGTCCGATGGATCGCTCTGACAGGCGCCGAGTGCGAGTCCTACCGCCCCGACCAAAAGCAGCCATCGTGTTTTCATGAGCACGTGCGGCTCTGAAATAGCACGAGCCGGCCTCGGGATACGAAGCCGGCTCGCGTGGAGGCTCGAATCGAGCGGGACGCTCAGAGATCGTAGACCTTCCCGCCGGGCGGGCCCGCGGGATCCATGCCGAGGTACTTCTTGCCCTTGAGCTCCGCGATCTTGAACTCGGTGCGGCGGTTCTGGGCTCGGCCAGCGTCGGTACCGTTGTCCGCCACGGGGCGGGTCTCGCCGAAGCCGACGGCGATCAGTCGCTCCTTCTTGATGCCCTTGTCGACGAGCCACTTCTTGATGGTGAGCGCGCGCTCGCCGGAAAGGCTCAGGTTGGCGGCGTCCTGGCCCACGTTGTCCGTGTGGCCTTCGACGCGGAGGAGGGTCACCTGGGGGTTCGTGTCCAGGAACTGCTTGAGCTGCTCGAGAACGACCTCGCTGCCCGCGCCCTCCTTGAGAGTCGCCTTGCCGGAGTCGAACACGATGTTGCCGGGGATGTTGACGCTGTCACCCTTCACCGTGACGTTGCTCGCCGGGGCCGGGGTGGGCGCCGGGGTCTCGGTCGCCACCGGAGCGGGCTCCGTCGTGGCCGGGGGAGGAGGAGTGGCAGCGGGTGGGGGCGTGTTCGGATTGCCCGTGGTCACGGTGCAGCCAGCGGCGAGCGCCGCGCTTACGAAAGTCATGGTCCAAGCTTTTCGCAACATGTTCTCGATCCTCCTCGTGGCCGAAGTCGGGCTCGCCCCCGGCCAGAATTTTCGCAGCGGTAGTCAGATCGCCCAGGAAATGCAAGGTCGGCATACCTCGGCCGACCGTCGGGCGGATAGACGGAAAACCAGGACCAGTTCTTCAAACGGCACGAAAACGGCCCCCGAAGAGGTCCGGGGGCCGTGAAAAAGCCGAGGACTTTCCAGGCTCAATTCGGGGTGGCGCAGGGGTCCGGAGGGGCGGTCGCCGCCGGGGCAATCCCGCCGAGGTTCATCAGCTTGGCCTCGAACCCGAGCCCAACGCTGATGCCGTCGCAGGTCTTGGTCGAGTCGCCGTTCGACCCGTCGGCCATGATGTCGCTCGCCGCCTTGATCTGCTGGGCGATGCTGTCGAAGGTCGGCCCGTCGCACAGCCCCGGATCGAAGCCACCGGCGACCTTCTGGAGCTCGCCGATGAGCTGGTCGGTCGGGATGACGCCCGCGATGATGCCGTCGGTCGCCGTGTCGCCCTGGACCTTCATGGTGATGACCGCACGCGCGATCCCGAGGGTGAGGTCGAAGCCTTGGATGCTGATCGTGAGGTTCAGTGTTCCGGCGCCGTCGCCCGACACCCAGGTGCCAGCCGACACGTAGCTAGTCGGGAAGGTCACCTTGGGCGTGTCGATGTTCGTGGGATCCGTCAGGAGCTCCGGCAGGACGGGCCACATGTCGCTGCCGTCGAAGAGCGGCGGTGAGCAGTTTGCCGGCAGGGGAACCGGAGGAGGATCCGCCGCGCAGTCAGCCTTCACCAGAGACTCGAAGTTGGCTCCGCCGTAGAGCGAAGCGTTGATTGCGGTCTGATCGGGATTCGTGTCGATGTTGTCGAGCTTCAGGATGATCGTGAACGAGCCATCCTGGAGGGTCTGGGTGATCGACTCCGTGGGGTTCGACGCGAGATTCGTGATGATCGGGATCAGGTTCGAGCCGAACGAATTGTCGATGCCGTCCGTGCCGTCGGTCTGGATCTTCGACTTCGCGGTGCCTTTGACCGCCGGCAGACAATGGTTCGTGCCGGTCTTGGTCGAGATGATGCCGTCGATGTTGTAGCCGTAGTCGCGCCAGGCGTTGGGATCGGTGTTGCCTTGGCGATCCGTCTCGCCGACGAACAGCTTGTTCAATCCGACCACGGTGGGAGTCGCGCCGCCGCCGGGGTTTCCGCCGGTCGGGGCCGAAGGCCACTTCGCTCCGGGATCTTCCTTGTCTTTGCCGCCACCGCTCGAGCCGCCCGAGCCGGTGTCGTCAGTTTTCGAGCCGCCACACGCTGCCAAGCCAAGCGCTGCGATCGCCGTCGTCACCGCGAACACAAAAGTCTTTCGAAGCATGCGAGATTCTCCTTGTGGGGGTCATCCGGCTGACCGGCGGGCGCTCGCGAGGTGCCGCCAGGGTCCGTGCACCCGTTCGCGGTGCATCCTAGCGGGATCGCCTTTGTTTGCAAGCGGGAACCGGGCCAAAGGTGGGGTGATGTACCACCTGGGCGAGACGGTCCCCCATCGCAGCCCAGAGCCGCGCTAAGAGAGGGCATCCGAGATGGCCGCCGAGTTCGTCCACCTCCACGTACACACCCAGTTCTCCTTCTTGGTGAGCAGCGTGAAGCTCGACGCGTTGGTGTCACGCACCCGCGAGCTCGAGATGCGAGCCGTTGCGCTCACCGACCACGCGAACATGTTCGGGGCCATCCGGCACTACAAGAAGTGCCGAGCGCAGGGCATCTCGCCGATCCTCGGTGCCGAGCTCAACGTGGCTCGTCCCGATGGCACCGGGGTCGTCGATCACCTGATCGTCCTGGCGTCTTCACGCGAAGGTTACCGAAACCTGGTTCGGCTCGTCACCGAGAGTCACACGGCGGCAGCGTCCGACAGCGCTCCGAGCGTCACCCTCGAGCGCATCGCCGACAAGAGTGCCGGTCTCGTATGTCTCACCGGGTGTCTCGGAGGCGTCGCGGCGCAGAGCGTGATGGAGCAGGGACCCGAGCACGGACAACGAATGCTCGGCGCGCTCCGGGACGCGTTCGAGCCCGGTCACTTGTTCGTCGAGCTTCAGGACCACGGCTTTCCCGAGCAGCGGATCGTGAACGAAACGCTCACATCTGCCGCTGAGGCACTCGGCTTGCCCCGGGTCGCGACCAACGACGTGCACTTCCTCGGGCGCGATGATGGCGAAGCACACCTGCACCTGGACTGCATTCGCCAGGGCCGTGTGATCGCTCAAGAGCGGGCCTCTCATCACGGCAGCTTCGAGATGTATTTGAAGAGCGCGGACGAGATGGCTCAGGCCTTCCGGGGTCATCCCGAGCTGCTCCAGAACACGCTTGTCGTCGCGGAGATGTGCTCGGGACTCGAGCTCACCCTCGACCAGCCGATGCTGCCGAAGTTTCCGGTGCCGGAGGGCTTCGACGTGGAGGGGTACTTCCGCCACGTCTCGCGCGAGGGCCTGTCCCAGCGATTCGAGGAGCTTCACGGGCGCGTGGATGAAACCGCGTACCGCGCACGCCTCGAGCAAGAGCTCGATGTGATCTCCAGCATGAAGTACCCGGGCTACTTCCTGATCGTCTGGGACTTCATTCGCGAGGCGAAACATCGGGGGATCCCGGTGGGACCGGGACGTGGATCGGGAGCCGGCTCCCTCGTGGCCTATGCCCTCGGCATCACGGAAATCGATCCGATCCCGTATCACCTCCTGTTCGAGCGCTTCTTGAATCCCGAGCGCGTCAGCATGCCCGACTTCGACGTCGATTTTTGCATGGCCCGGCGCGACGAGGTCATCGCCTACGTGGCGGAGAAATACGGCAAGGACAGCGTCGGGCAGATCGCGACCTATCAAAATCTCAAGGCGCGCAGCGTGATCAAGGACGTGGCGCGCACCATGGGCATTCCGGCGCCGGAAGCCCAGCGCATCGCGAGCCTGGTTCCCGACCTCGGACAGGGCAAGACCGCCACCATCGAGCAGGCCATCGAGCTCGAGCCAAAGCTCAAGCAGATGCTCGAAAACGACGAGCGCGTTTCGGAGCTCCTCGGCCAGGCCAAGAAGCTCGAAGGGCTCACGCGACACGCCGGCATGCATGCCGCGGGCGTCGTCATCAGCGACGGCCCGCTCTCCGATCACGTGCCGTGCTTCCTGTCCGATCAGAGCATCGTCACGCAGTACGACAAAGACGACGTCGAAGCGGCGGGCCTGGTCAAGTTCGACTTTTTGGGGCTGAAGACCCTGACCGTCATCTCGATCGCGACGAAGCTCGTGAACGCTCGCCCCGACCGCAAGAACAATCCCCTCGATGTCGGCACGCTACCCCTCGATGACCGGGAAACCTTCCAGCTCATCACGAGCGGGGACACGACGGGCGTCTTCCAGCTGGAGTCGAGCGGCATGCAGGCAGCTGCTCCGGCAGCTCAAACCCGATTGCTTCGAGGACATCGTCGCCGCCGTGGCTCTGTATCGACCCGGACCCCTCGGCACCGGAATGATCGAGGACTTCATCGGCGGCAAGCACAACCGAAAGCCGATCCGCAAGCTCCACCCATTGGTCGACGAGGTGTTGGCACCGACCTACGGCGTGCCCGTCTACCAGGAGCAGGTGATGCAGATCGCTCAGCGCCTCGCCGGCTACACGCTCGGTGGCGCCGACATGCTCCGCCGAGCGATGGGCAAGAAGAAGCACGAGGAGATGGCCAAGCAGCAGGCCGCGTTCGTGGAGGGCGCGCAGAACAACGGCGTCTCCGAGCAGCAAGCCATGGCCATCTTCCGCGAGGTGGAAGGCTTCGCGTCCTACGGCTTCAACAAGAGCCACTCGGCCGCGTACGCGCTCATCACGTACCAGACCGGCTATCTCAAGGCGCACTACCCGACGGAATTTTTCGCGGCCATTCTGACCGCGGACAAGGACAAGATCGACAAGGTCGTCCGCACCATCGCCGAGGCGCGCGCCTGGGGTGTTGCCGTTCTTCCACCGGACATCAACGCGAGCGCCGTCGACTTCTCCGTGGTGTACGAGCATGCCGACGGGCGAGGACCTGCCCGAGGACCGGGGAAGTTGAAGGATCGGCTGGGACCGCAGATCCGATTCGGGCTCGGCGCGCTCCGCGGGGTGGGGGAGGCGGCGCTCGAGATCGTGTTCGAGGCCCGAAACTCGGGCGGACCATTCCGCGATCTCTTCGATTTCGCCACGCGCGTGGATGCCAAGCGCCTCAATCAGCGGCGTGCTCGAATCGCTGGTGCAGTGCGGCGCCTTCGACACGGTGCTCAGTCCCATGGGTATCAGTCGCGCCCGCGCCTTCGCCGCCATCGATCGAGCGCTCGAACGATCCCGGAGCGCGAGCCGCGATCGGGAACGGGGTCAGACCACGCTCTTCGGCATGTTCGAGGCCGCGACGGAGAAGCAGGACGGCAGCGCGGCCCTTGCGGAATACCCGCCGGCCGAGGAGTGGGACCGGCTGGAGCTACTCCGTCGGGAGAAATCCGGACTCGGCTGCTACGTGTCCGGTCATCCGCTGTTTCGCTATGGGCAGAAGCTCGGCCGGCTCGGCGTCACTTCGAGCGAGCGAGTTGCCTCGGAAGCGGCGTGGACACCCGTCACGGTCGCGGGAATGGTCGAGAACTACCAGGAGAAGCTGTTCAAGGGCGGCACGGGCGGCAAGGCCGCATTCTTCGAGATGGAGGACATGTCGGGCCGGGTCAAATGCAAGGTGCGCGGCGATCGCATCGACACTTACGGAAGCTTGCTCACGGGCGGAGATCCGGTCCTGGTTTCGGGGAAGGTGAGCTTTCCCATCACGGACGAGCCGGACAAGGAGCGAGAGCCGACGCTGCTCGTCGATTCGGTGGAGCTCTTGTCGGACGCCGTGCTCAAAGCCACGCGCTCGCTGTCGATCCGACTCGCTGCAGAACGCGCTGGAAGGCCCGAGCTCCACCGATTGCGGGAGCTGCTCGAAACTTCTCCCGGCTCCTGCCCCGTGGAGCTGGTCTTGGACCTGCCCGGTGGGGCTCAGGCGGTCATGGCCCTGGACGAGACGCGCGTCACGCCGAGCGACGCGGTGCTCTCCGGCCTCGAACGCATGTTCGGGGCTGCGGTGGCGGAGCTTCGCTGAAATCCGAAAAGCCTGATATCGTGCTCTGGCACGGAAATCTCAGGTGAAGGACACGCGCTCGGAGCTCGTTCGCATCGATTCTCGGGGGGTCGCCCACCCGATCGGGGTAGTGGCGAGCCAACGTCTCCGGCGTCGCGAAGGCGCCTTCCGCCTGATGCCTTCGCCCGATCACGTCGTCTTGATGCGATATACGGGCGAGGACGGAAAGCGCGACGCTGCCGACGGCGCAGTGGTCAAGCTGGCGGGGGAAATCACCGAAGCCGGGGCCATGCTCGACGTGCTGGCGATGATCGCCCAGGCCAACTGGCGGGGTGAGCTCGTGGTGCTCGAGACCGACTGCACCCGGAGCATCTTCTTCGAGCAGGGCAACGTCGTCGGCATCACCACGACGGCCGACGACGAGCGTCTTGGAAGTGTGCTCTACCGCTACGGAGCCATCACCGAAGAGCAGCGCGAGACGATCGTGGAAAAGATGACGCAGGGCGCACGCTTTGGCGAAGCGGCGAGCCAGGCCGGCGTGCTCTCCACCGAAGAGCTCTACACCTACATCTCGAAGCAACTCGCGGAAGTGGTGTTCGCCACGCTGACGGTGGGGGACGGCACGTTCTTCTTTCTGGACGGCTTCGACGAACACCGTCTCGCCTCGCGCCACATGGTCAGCGCCAGCGGTCTCTTGATGGACAGCGTCACGCGCATGGACGAGATGCGCTTCTTCCGCCAGAAGATCCCCTCGAGCGACTACGTTCCGGTCCGGCTCGACAGCACGAGCGAGCCGGGTCAGGAGTACGCGGATACGTACGCGCGAGTGGACGGCAAAGCGAGCGTCGAGGACATCGGACGCCTCTCTGGCAAAGGGGAGTTCGAGACCAGCAAGAATCTCTACGCGCTCATCCAGAGCAAGCACGTCGCGATCCATCCGCCCCGCGCCGCGGGTGGTCCGGCGGGGCTCGTTTCCGTCGCCAACAGCGCCCTGCGGGTCGTTCACGCCCTGGCCGATCAAGCGGGCAAGGGTGGCACCATCCGACAAAGTCTTTCCTCGTTCGCCGTGGGCGCCGGTGTGTACGACATCCTGTTTCGGGGTGCCGGCCCGAGCGAAAACGGCGTCCTCGACGCGAAGGTGGTCGCGGACAACTCCGTGCTCGTGGCGGCGGGCGGCGACCCCGAGAACGTTCTCAAGCAGATGCTCCACGAGTACGTGAGCTTCGCCCTGTTCAGTGCGGGCACGGCCCTCGGCTCCGAGAAGGAAAATGAGCTGAAGCGCGAGGTTGGCCCGGTGCTGGCCAAGCTCCGTCCCCAGGGTTGAGGTTGCACGGCCCCGAGGCGCGTGTAGGCTTGTCCGCGGTTGGCACTCTTTTCCGTGCTTGGAGGAATGATGAAGCGTTTGGCTTACTTCTCGTTCGCTGGTGTTGCGGCGTACGCCGTTCTCGCATGTAGCTCGAGCGCGGGAGGGGGCGGCGCGATCGCCTGCGACGACGCCGGCTTGTGTCCGAACAACCTCGTCTGTCAGCAAGGCGCGTGCGTGCAGCAAAGCGCGGGTGGTGGCGGCGGGATCACGACGCAGGGTGGCGGAGGAGGCCCGAGCGGAGGAGGGGGCAACCCCGGCGGCGGCGGGGTTGCCGGCAGCACCACTTATGGCGGCGGCGGTCTTGGTGGAGTTCCGACCGGTGGCGGCGGCGCCAGCGGCTTCGGCGGCGGTCCGCCCGGTGGAGGCGGCTTTGGCGGATCCCCACCCGGTGGTGGTGGTGGTGGAACGGGAGGCACCACGAGCTGCGGCGATCTGGGCTTCAACGACGTCAACTGCGGCGCGTGCATGAATACCTACTGCTGCACCGAGATGAACGCGTGCAACTCCTCGACGGTCTGTTACGCGCTCATCGGTTGCATCCAGACCTATTGCTCCACGGCCACGGACGTCACCACCTGTGCGAACGACAACTGCGCGGCGTATGCGTCCGGCGGGACCGCCTACAACACCCTGGGCACTTGCCTCACCAATTCGTGTGGGACCCAGTGTGGCGGCTGAGAGCGTGAATCGAGGGCACACTCTGCGTAAACCGGCGCTCACTCTGGGCGCTGGAAATCCCAGGATCTCTCCTGGCAAGCCCCTTGCACTCGAGACTCCCATGTCCAAGCTCGCCTGCCTTCTCGCATTCGCCCTCGCTCTTGCCGCGTGTGAGAACGGCAAGCCCGCAGAGAGCCCCGAACAGCCGTACGAAACCTTCAACGAGGACGAGTACAACAACGTCCAGTCGCCGGGCGAAGGGATGGAATCGTCCAGCGGTTATTACGGGACGGGCAGCTCCGACGCGCCCGCGCGCACCCCGGCCAGCCCGAGTGGCGGGCATCAACCGCATTGAAGCCCGATTGCGCTTTGCCGAGCCTGGCCCGGTGCGCTAAGGGTGGCCCGGCCGTTCCGCCCGGTGACGGCACGGGCCGATAGCTCAGCCAGGTTAGAGCTACGGATTTTTAATCCGTTGGTCCAGGGTTCGAATCCCTGTCGGCCCACTCACCGTTCGTCTCACCCAACCGGTGCGTTTCGAAAACGAACGGCCCGCCTTCCTCGAGGGTTGGCGGGCCGAGACGTGAGGCTGTTCCCCCTCCGTCCGCTGTCGACAATGACCGAGGTTCGCCCCGCGTTGCAAGGGCATCCGGCTGGGCGGGGCGACCGAGCTAATCCGCCTCGTTGGCGCTCTCGCTCGGGCTGACACGGTGGAGCGTGGGCGCGAGACTCTTGGGGGCCTCGCCGTATTCGTGCAGGCGGTACTGGATCTTGCGCACGCTGATGCCGAGCATTTCCGCGGCGCGGCTGGTCGAACCTCCGCACATTTCCAGGGTCGCGAGGATGGCGTGCTTTTCGATGTCGGCCATGCTCGATCCGGGAATGGAGATGCCGGATCGATCGAGCTGGCCGGGCTCGAGCTCGGCGGGGAGGTGCCGAAGCTCGATGCAGTTGCCGTCCGCCAGCACCACGGCTCGTTCCACTACGTTCTCGAGCTCGCGAACGTTGCCGGGCCAGTCGTACGCAGCGAGGCGAGCCAAGGCTTCGTCGCTGAAGCTCTCCACGTGCTTGTCGTTTTCCCGCGAGTACTTGTCCAAAAAGAACGCAGCGAGGGTGGGGACGTCGGAGCGCCGGCGCCGGAGGGGCGGGAGCTGGATGTCGATCACGTTGAGCCGGTAGAAGAGATCTTCGCGGAAGCGACCCTCGGCAACCAGCTGTTTGAGGTCACGGTTGGACGCGGCGATGACGCGCACGTCGACGTCGATGGTTTGGTTGCCCCCAACGCGCTCCAGCTGTCGTTCCTGAAGAACCCGGAGCAGCTTGACCTGTGTGGAGGGGGTGATTTCCCCGATTTCGTCCAGGAACAGCGTCCCGCTGCTGGCCTGCTCGAAGCGGCCTTCGCGACGGCGGTCCGCGCCGGTGTACGCGCCTCGCTCGTGGCCGAACAGCTCGCTTTCGAGAAGCGTCTCGGCAAGAGCTGCACAGTGGAGCTTCACGAACGGCTTGTCTTTGCGCGGTGAGCGATGATGGATGGCGGCGGCGACCAGTTCCTTGCCGGTTCCGGACTCTCCGCCCAAGAGCACCGTGGCTCGGCTCGGAGCCACCTGCGCAATGGCCTTGAACACTTCCTGCATCTCGGGCGAGCTTCCGATGATGTTCTCGAAGCGATAGCGCTCCGCGAGCTGAGCCTTGAGCTCATGGGTCTCCTTGCGCAGTCGTACGCTGTCGAGCGCTCGCGCGATGACGAGCTGGAGCTCGTCGATGTTCAACGGCTTGGTGAGGTAGCTCTCCGCACCCGCTCGCATCGCAGCGACGGCGGTCTCGACCGCTCCGAAGGCGGTCATCACGACGACGGGAAGCTGGGGCGAGCTTTGGCGGAGCTTGTTCATGAGCTCGACGCCATCCATCCCCGGCATCTTCAGATCGGTCAGGACCAGGTCGGCTCCGAGCTCCTCGTAGCGCGCCAAGGCTTTGAACCCATCGGCGGCGGTCTCGACCGCGTACCCCTCTTCTCTCAGGATCTCACCCAGCGCACTTCGTGCGTTGGGCTCGTCGTCTACGACCAGAATGTGGCCTTTGTTCATCATTGGTTGGCTCCGCGCAAGGATTGCACATCCCGTGCCGTTAGATTTGACCTTTAGATCGCCTGATTGCGCGCAAATTTAGCGGGAGAAGCAGCTAACGCGCATATTGTGCGCTTAACTAGGAGGACTCGTCATCATCGTCGTGCAAAATCCGAACAGCGGGGGTTTCCAGGTCGTCGAACTGGCCGCGGCGGGCCGCCCAGATGAATGCAGCCAGGCCGCCTCCGCCGAGCAAGAGCGCCAGGGGGACCAGGACGTAGAGCACCGTCATGACGAGAACGTTCTCGAGCGGTAGGAGCTCGTCACCACGCTGAGGGACGACAGGGGCATCAGGATCGCGGCCACGAGGGGGCTGATGTGCCCGGAGAGCGCGAGTCCCGCGCATACCAGGTTGTACACCAGCGACACCCCGAGATTTCGCCGGATCACCGAGAGCGTGCGCCTCCCCCCTTCGAAGAGCTCCCTCACGGCGCCGACGCCGGGTCGTGTCGTGAACACGTCGGCTGCGGCCAGGCTTGCTTCCGCGCCGCCGTGAACCGCCACTCCAACGGTCGCGCGAGCGAGGGCTGCCGAGTCGTTCACGCCATCCCCCACCATGACGACGGGGCCTCGTCGCAGAGCTTGCTCGATGAACGCGAGCTTCTGTTCCGGCGTCTGGCCCCCGCGCACGAGCTCGAAGGGCACACCGATCTCCTGGGCGACGGACTCGGCGACCTCGGTACGATCTCCGCTCGAGATGGCGAGGCGGTGTCCCTGTGCCGAGAGGGCCGCGAGACTCGCGGCTGCGTCGGGGCGCACCGGATCGGCGAAGCAGGCGAGGGCCGAGGTCACACCATCGACTGCCACGAGGACCGGGGACCGACCCCGCCGAGCCTCGACGAGCGCCTGGGATCGGATCTTCTCGGGCACCTCCGCGCGAGCACTGACGAAGTCGATCGATCCAATGATCACCGCCGCGCCGCTCACGGTCGCCTCGACACCACCGCCGGGGAACTGGCGGAACTCTTCGATGTCGTCGTCGCTGGAGCCCTCGCCCAGTGCACGAACGAACGCCCGGGCGACGGGATGAGCGGAACGCGCTTCGATCCGTGCCACCCGATCGGCGAGCGCTGGATCGCCCTCGAACGACACGAGCTCGAGCCGTCCCAGAGTGAGAGTCCCCGTCTTGTCGAACACGATCAGGCAGGGCTGGGCCAGTGCTTCGAGGGCGCGTCCGCCCTGGATCAAGATCCCGCGCCGGGCAGCTTTGCCGATTGCCGAGCTCACGGCGAGAGGCGTCGCGAGGCCGAGGGCGCACGGACACGTCACCACCAAGAGTGCGATCGTGGCGTCGATGGCCCGAGACGGATCGAGAGCCAACCAGGCGAGCAGCGTGAGGGCGGCGAGGCCGATGGTGAAGACCACGAATCGACCCGCGACGCGATCGGCGAGTCGGGCGATCGGCGCGCGGTCGAGCCGGGCCAGCTCCACGCGACGGCCGAGCTCGGCGATGCGCGTCGAGTGGCCGGTCTGCTCCGCCCGCACTAC
This sequence comes from uncultured delta proteobacterium, assembly GCA_963781505.1. GTDB lineage: Bacteria > Myxococcota_A > Polyangia > Polyangiales > Polyangiaceae > JADJKB01. Next base: position 149,406 of record CAWAHB010000034.1, read on the forward strand.
CAAACGGGCGCTCACGTTGATGGTGCCCGCGTGGACGACCGCGCCAGGGCCAACCTCCTCGGGCAGCGCTTCGCCACTGAGCAAGGACGTATCGATGCTCGATGCGCCTTCGATCACCACTCCGTCGGCGGGGACGTGGTCGCCCGCTCGCACTTCGAGCAGCGCGCCGACCGGGACGGATTCGATCGGCACGTCGCGCGCTTCACCCGCCTCGAGCAAGCGCGCTCGACCGGGCGCGAGGGAGAGCAACACGTCAGCGGCACTCGATGCTTTGCTCTGCTGACGGCGTTCGAGGGTGCGGCCAATCAGGAGCAGGAACACGACCGCGGTCACCGAATCGAAGTACAGATCCCCTCGGCCCGAGAAGACGTTGACCATTCCCGATATGAAGCCGACCGAGATCCCGAGGCTCACGGGCAGGTCCATGTGAGCGGTTCGGGTGCGGAGTGAGGCCCACGCGCCGCGAAAGAAGCTCGATCCAGCGAAGATCACCGCGGGCGTTGCGACCAGAGCGGTCGCGATGCGGAAGAAGCGTTGCCACTCCTCTTCCATGCCCGACGCTTCTCCGCTGTAGAGCGCGACCGACAGCAGCATCACGTTGGCAAAGCACGCGCCGGCGACCGCGAGCCGGACGAGAAGCGCTCGGTTTTCCTGGCGGGACAGCTCCGCTCGGGAGCCGCTTCCCGCTCTGTGGGGCGTGTAGCCGAGAGAGGCGAGACCTTGGGCGACGCGGCTGAGGGGCGCCTCGGCCGGATCCCAGAGCAATCGAACCGTGCCATGGCTGAGATCCACTCGCGCGCTCGCGACGGCGGGCACCACACGTCCCAGCCGCTCCACGAGCCAGACGCACGCTGGGCAGTGGAGGTTTTCGAGCCACAGCTCCACCTCGCGAAGCTCGCCGACGGCGCGGGTCGACTCTGCCAAGAAGCGTGGATCGTCGAGCTCGCCGAAGCCGCGATCGGCGACGACCGCCGGCTCTTTCGGAACGATTTCTCGCTCGCGGTAGTAGCGCCCGAGGCCCGCGCCGTGGATCACCTCGAACACCGTCTGACAGCCGTCGCAACAGAAGTCGTCGCTTCGCGAGCGCGGAACGGGCAGCCCGCAGTGAACACAATCGGCCGCGACGGGCCTGAGCGCCACATCGACGGACGACGCGTGGGCCGTCATGGGGAACCCGTGTGGCAAGCCAGATCGCGATTCGCTTGGACGACCCCGGCCGCCTTCGAGACGTCGGAAGCGGCCAGCGCTGCCACGTTGCTTCGGCCGAGGATGCCCGCGGCGCCGATCGCGAGGAGCACGACGGCGGACAGCAGGGGAACGTGCTTGCGGATGGGCCCGAGAATGCTCGCGACGCCCACGCCGAGACCGAGCAAGAGCGGAACCGTTCCCGACCAGAACGCGACCATGACGAGGAGCCCGTCGGTCGCGCTTCCGGTTCCAGCAGCCGTCACGACGAACGCGTAGAGCCAGCCGCAGGGCAAGAGCGCCGAAGCGGTGCCGAGGGCGAGGGCACGACCGAGCGGTGGTCGCGACGCGAGAGCGCGGAGGAAGCGACTCGAGCGCGCGCGAAGCCCCTCCGGCACCAGAGATCGACCGATGCCGACGCCGCCCGCTTCGAGCAGGAGTACGACCCCCCAGAGCAGCATGGCAGAGCCGGCCAGGAGTGCCGCGGCGCGACCGAGGCCCGCGGCCCTGCCCGCGACGTCGATGGCGCTTCCGACCGCGCCGCCCATGCCGCCGAGCGCGGAGTAAATCAGGAGGCGTCCGCCGTGATACGCGACGTGTCCCAGAAGGCGAGAGCGCCTCCCGGAAGACGCCCCGCCGGAATAGAACGTGACGAACGGTCCGCACATGCCGGCGCAGTGCAAACTGCCGAGCAGGCTCGCTCCCGCAATGCTCACCAGGAACGCGGGGCTCACGTCGGGTCTCCCGGGATGATGTCCCGGCGGATCGTTTCCGTGAAACGTTCGCCCCGAGCGTCCACGGTGAAGCGGAGCTCCCACAGACCACTTCGCGACAGCGGCAATCGTGCGTGCTGCTTTTCACCCGATCCCGATTCGCCCGACTCGAATCGAGCGTGGACGATGTTCCCGGCCCGAGCGTTGGGGAAAGCCTCTACTTTCACCACTGCGCCGCGGATCGGCGCGCCGCTCGCGTCGAGCACCCGCGCGTCGAGCTCGAAGCTCCGGGTTTCAGCCGGGGCACGGGTGTCGAGCTCGAGCTTCCAGCCCAGTCGTTGGTTCGTCGCGGCCTGGCGCTGGGTCTCGTCCCAGTCGACAGCCTTCTTGTAGTAGTCGCGCTCCACGGCGAAGCCGGGATCGTCGCTCGCGATGATGGCGACGAGTCCGAGGCTGCCGACCAGCGTGCCCAGCAAGACGACGGGCACCGCTGCCCAAAATCTGCCGCCGCGATCGCTCATCGTCCGCCTCCCATCGGTCCCAGAAGCTTGTAGGGGACCTCCCGGGAAAACCCCGCTCCGTCGCTCACCCGAAACTGGATCTCCGCGATGCCCGTCGAAAGCTTGGCGCGCGGTGCCAGCACGAAGAGCGTCGTGGTCTCGTGGGTTCCCGACGGTACGTGCAGAGGGTTTTCCGGTGCGATGAGATCGAGCCCGTCGGCGTTCAGGATCTCGATGCGATAGTCGTGGGGATCGGGCGTGCGGTTTTCGACCTTCACACGCAGCTGATTGCGAATGCGTCCGTCAGGCTCCTCGACGAACGGCGCGCCGATCCCCCGGAGCACGGTCACGTCGGCCGTCCCGAGGCGGGAGCCGACCCACAGGAGCGCGCCCACGAATCCGGCGAGGAGCACCGGGTAGATCAGAACCCGCGCGCGCAGAAGCTTCGTGCGCTCGCCGCGTCTCGAGCGCCTCTTGGGAGCTGTAGCGGATGAGCCCCCGGGGCTTGTCGATGCGGTCCATGATCGAGTCGCAGGCGTCGATGCATTGCGCGCACGCGATGCATTCGAGCTGAAGCCCCTCGCGAATGTCGATGCCGGTGGGACAGGCAACGACGCAAGCGCTGCAGTCGATGCAGTCGCCTTCGCCGGGTTTGGGCTTGCCCTTGCCCCGGGGCTCGCCGCGCTGCGTGTCGTATCCGATCACCAGCGAGCGCTTGTCGAGCAGTACGCTCTGAAGCCGGGCGTAGGGACAGATGACCGTGCACATCTGCTCGCGGAACCAGGCAAAGTCGAAAAACATGAGCCCCGCCGTGACCGCCATCACTGCGAACGCCGGTCGGGTGCTCGACCGGCGAATGGGTCATCCAGTGCACGAGCCGCATCGACGCCGACGAAGTAGGACAAGAAGACGTTGCCCACGAGCACGCTGAGCACGAGGAACACGATGTTCTTCGAGCAGGCGCCGACCGCCGCCGCCTTCCTTGTCGAGCCGCAGTTGTTGATTGCGTGGCCCTTCGAACAAGCGCTCGATGGGGCGGAAGACCAGCTCCATGTACACGGTCTGGGGGCAACCCCAGCCACACCACGCGCGACCCACCAGGGCCGTGAGCCAGATGATGAGAACGAAGATGCTCAGCATGAGCAGCATCAACAGAACGCCGTCGGTCGCGAGAAACGTGCGACCGAACAGGATGAAGCGGCGCGATGCCACGTCGAGAAGCACGGACGGCTTTCCGTTCACTCGAAGAAATGGCAGGCCGACGAACAGGACGATCAGCGCCCACCCCACCCAGAGCCGAGCTCGTTGATAGCGACCTTCGAACAGCTTCGGCCGGACTTTGCGCCGAGTTCCGTCGGCGTTCAGCGTTGGAAGGACGCGTTCCGGAGCGGGGAGCGGTCCAGACATCACGACGAAAGACGAGCGGTCATGGGCTCGCCGCCTCCTCCCCCTCGGGTGCTTTCCCCGGCAAATTCGTGTTCCGAATCGAACCCACGAAGGCCACGACTTGTTTGAGCTCGGTCGGAGAGAGCTGCTTGCTCCAGTCCGGCATGCCCTTGATCGCGACGCCCGTGGAAACCACTCCGTAGATGTCCATCAGCTTTCCCTTGCCGTGGATCCAGCGGTTGTCGGTGAGGTTCGGGCCGATCGTGCCTTGGCCTCGATCGCCGTGACACGGCACGCAGCGCGCGGTGAAGATCTTCTTGCCCTCCTCGACTGCCGCGCCGTCCGCGAGCACCGTCGCCAGGGTCTCCTCGGTGGTCGGACTCTTCATGGCAACGGCAGCGGCCTTGGCGTTCGCTTCGGCTTCGTCCGCTTGGTACTCGCCGAGCACGCTCAGGCCCTTGTGCGAGATCTGGAAGTGGAAGAAGTACCCGAAGGCGAACACGATGGATCCCCAGAAGATCCACACCCACCAGCGGGGCAGGGGATTGTCGTACTCCTTGATCCCGTCGTACTCGTGGTCCATCAGGTTGTCGTTCGAGTCGGGGGCCTTTTCTTCGGCGGGCTTTTGTTCGCTCATGACTGCGCCTCGCTCGGATCGGTCGGCTCACTGTCGTCGAGGGGAAGGCGGCTGGCGTGCTCGTAAGATCGCCGTGTTCTTCTTGCGGCTCACGTGAATCAGCACGCCGATGAAGACGGCGAAGAAGATCACCAGGCCGACCTCCGCGTACACCGCGAGACCCATCTGGCTCATCAACTCGGAGAGTCGCATCTCACATTCCTCCCGGTAGAGCGGCCTGCTTGACGGGCGCGGGTGGGGGCGCGGGGGTTGCCTTCTTGATGTCGGTGCCCAGGCGCTGGAGGTACGCGACGAGAGCGACGATCTTCTTTTGCTCGAGACCCGCCGGGCCGCCCTGCTTGACGATCTCCACCGAGATTTCTTGGGCCTGCTTTCGAGCCATTGCTTCAGCGTGGTTTACCGCGTCGCCGTACGGAACGCCCAACATGGCCATCACGTCCACGCTCTTTTGAATGCTCGCGTAGTCGAGGTCGTCCTTCAGCATCCAGGGGTACTTCGGCATGATGGAGCCCGGCGTCGTGGAACGCGGATCCTCCATGTGACGCACGTGCCAGAGATGCGGATACTTGCCGCCGACACGGTGCAGATCCGGTCCAATGCGGCGGGAGCCCCACTGGAACGGGTGGTCGTACACGAACTCACCCGGCTTGCTGTACTCGCCGTAGCGCTCCGTTTCGGAGCGGATGGGTCGAACCATCTGCGAGTGGCAGTTGTAGCAGCCCTCGCTCACGTACAGATCTCGTCCCGCGAGCTCCAGCGGCGTGTATGGCTGCACGCTCGCAATGCTCGGCACGTTGGAGCGAATGAGAAACGTCGGGATGATCTCGAAGAGCGAAGCAACGGCCACCGCGATCACGACCCACACCGTGAATCGAAGGGGTTTTCGCTCCCAGGCGCGATGCCAGTCCGCTTTGGCGAACCACTGCAAGCGGTGACCGATTTCCGCCGTCGTGGTGTGGGCCGGCATCTCGAACTGTGCGATCGGGTCCGGTGTACGGCTCGAGAGCAGGTGCCTCGTGCATCTCGGTTCTCGTATTTCTCGGGACGCGTCTTCCAGGTCATCACGATGTTGATGAGGCACAGGACCACGCCCGTCACGAACAGGGCCCCGCCCACCGCGCGCACCCAGTACATCGGGATGATCTTGGTCACGGTCTCGACGAAGTCGGGGTAGGCGAGACGGCCGGTATCGTCGAAGGCGCGCCACATCAGGCCCTGGGTCACGCCCGCCGCGTAGATGGCGACGATGTAGAGCAGGATGCCAATAGTCCCGATCCAGAAGTGGATCTCCGCGAGCTTCTTGCTCCAGAGCTTGGTCTGAAACAGCCGTGGGGCGAGCCAGTAGAGCATCCCGAAGGTCATGAATCCGTTCCAGCCGAGGGCGCCGGAGTGGACGTGGGCGATGGTCCAGTCGGTGTAGTGCGAGAGCGCGTTCACGCTCTTGATGCTGAGCATCGGCCCCTCGAACGTGGCCATGCCGTAGAACGTGACGCCGACGACGAAGAACTTGAGCACGGGATCTTCGGCGACCTTGTTCCAGGCGCCCCGGAGCGTGAGCAAGCCGTTGAGCATTCCGCCCCAGGACGGCATCCACAGCATCACGCTGAAGACCATCCCGAGGGTCGATGCCCACTCGGGCAGCGCCGTGTAGTGCAGGTGATGCGGGCCCGCCCAGATGTACAGAAAGACCAGAGACCAGAAGTGCAGGATGCTCAGGCGGTAGCTGAAAACCGGGCGATTCGCTGCCTTGGGCAGGAAGTAATACATGAGCCCGAGAAACGGCGTCGTCAGAAAGAACGCGACGGCGTTGTGGCCGTACCACCACTGCATGAACGCGTCCTGCACGCCGGCATAGATCGAGTAGCTCTTGAAGAGGCTCGCCGGGATCACGAGATTGTTGAAAATGTGCAGGATCGCGACGGTGATGATCGTCGCGATGTAAAACCAGATCGCAACGTAGATGTGCCGCTCGCGCCGCTTCGCAATGGTGGCGAAGAAGTTCACCGCAAAGCCGACCCAAACCACGGCGATCGCGATGTCGATGGGCCATTCGAGCTCCGCGTACTCCTTCGATTGTGTGATCCCGAAGGGTAGGGTGAGCGCCGCGGCGACGATGATGGCCTGCCATCCCCAGAAGTGGAAATTCGACAACTTGTCGCTCCACATCCGCGTCTTCAGAAGCCGCTGACTCGAGTAATAAATCGCCGCGAACATGCCGTTTCCGGCGAACGCGAAAATCGCGGCATTGGTGTGAAGAGGTCGCAGCCGACCGAACGTGAGCCACGGCTGATCGAAGCTCAGGGACGGCACCACCAGCATGAGGGCGATCCACAAGCCAACCAACGTGGCGGTGAGCCCCCAAACAACGGTTGCGAACACGAATTTTCGAACGACGGCGTCGTCGTACGAAAAGGTTTCTCGAGCGCTCATCGAGCGGCGGCTTCGCAAGAAGCATGCCCCCTCGGTCCGCTGTCGTTGCGCCTCGATCTTGCTATGTGGACTGTGAATGCCGCCTGCACGCATGCCCGAGAACGCCGAAAACGCGCAAGACCTGCGCGAGCATCTGGGTCGAGCGCAATCCATGCGACCGTGGGCAACCGCGTCCGGCGAGCTGCTCCTCGCGCTCTCCAGCAAACCCGAAGGACTTTCGGAACGGGCGGCGGAGGAGCGGCTCGAGCGGGACGGTCCGAACGAGATCGTGGAGGCGCCGCCACCGTCGGCGCTGACGCAACTCCTGCATCAGTTCACGGACGTCACCGTCATCGCGCTGCTCGTGGCGGCGGTGTTGGCGGTGGCGCTGGGCTGGAACGCGGAGCGCGCGAGTTTCTTGCACCGTTTCGGCGATGCCATCGCAATCGCGATCATCGTCGCGCTCAACGCCATCATTGGCTTCGTTCAGGAGCGCAAGGCGGAGCATGCGCTTCGCGCGCTCCGAGCCATGGGTGCACCTTCGGCCACCGTGCGCCGGAGTGGAGCGCGGCGCGTCGTGCCGGCCCGCGATCTCGTCGCCGGCGACGTGATCGAGCTCGCGGAGGGGGATCGAGTCGGAGCCGATGCACGCCTCATCGAGAGCTCGAACCTGAGCGCCAACGAAGCGGCCCTGACCGGGGAGTCGGTCCCGGTGGACAAGCTCGACGGCGGCGAGCTCACTGCCGAAACTCCTCTCGCGGAACGGACCAACATGCTCTTCATGGGCACCCACGTCGTGCGGGGGCGTGCCCAGGCCGTGGTCGTCTCGACCGGGATGCGCACCGAGCTCGGACGCATCGCGGAGCTTCTGGGCACGGTCGAAGACTCCCGACACTCCGCTGCAGGTGAGTCTCCGGCGGTTTGGGGGCTGGGTGGTGGCCGGTTGCGGAGCGATCAGCGTCGTCGTCTTCGCGGTGAGCTGGCTTCGACTTGGAACCGGTCTCGGGTTTGCGATTTTGACGGCAGTGAGCCTCGCGGTCGCTGCGATCCCCGAGGGCCTTCCCGCCGTCACGACCATCGTGCTCGCCCTCGGGGTGCAGAGGATGGCCAAGGCGAACGCCCTGGTGCGCCGGCTCTCGGCGGTGGAGACGCTCGGCTCCGCGGACGTGATTTGCACCGACAAGACCGGCACGCTGACCCAGAACCGGATGACGGTTCGCCGCTCGTGGGCCGGGGGCCGGAGCTTCGACGACGGGAGCGGCGAGAGTGCGGTCCTCGGCGCGCTCCTCCGCGCGTGTGCCCATGCGCCAGGGGTCCGCGTGTCGAAGAGCGGCGAGCTCGAGGGGGATCCAACCGATCTCGCTCTGGTAGTCCACGCTCAAAAGCTCGGGATCTCGCCGGGCGAAGTGCTGCATTCTCTGCCGTTCGATCGAGAGCGCCGCATGGCCACCGTGATCGTCGGTCGCGGAGACACTTTCAGCGGGCTCGCACATGGAGCTCCGGAGGCGGTGCTCGAATGCGCGAGCCGTCAGATGGACGAATCGGGTGAGACGCGTCCGCTCACCGACGCCGATCGGATTCGGCTTCACGAAGTGATCGACGAATTCGCTCGCTCGGGATTGAGAGTCATTGCGCTCGCCGAAAAGGAAGGACCGCTTCCTGCAGAGGATGGAAGAGGCGCGCTGGTCGACGCGTTCGAGCGGGACATGACGTTGCTCGGGTTCGTCGGGATCGCCGATCCTCCGAGGCCCGAAGTGAGCGTGGCTCTGAGTCGAGCCGCCCGCGCGGGCGTGCGAACGGTCATGATCACGGGCGACCATCCCCTGACCGCCGAAGCGATTGGCCGGGAGATCGGCATGATCCAGGGCAGCGCCGAGGTCGCCACGGGCAGCGAGCTCGAAAAGCTTTCGAGCGAAGCTCTCGGCGAGCGGATCGAGACGATCCGGGTCGTGGCGCGGGCGACCGCACAAAACAAGCTCTCGCTGGTTCAGGCTCTTCGGGCGCGAGGACACGTGGTGGCCATGACCGGCGACGGCGTCAACGATGCGCCAGCGATCAAGGCTGCGAGCATCGGCGTCGCCATGGGAAAGGGCGGTACCGACGTGACCCGCGAGGCGGCGGACATGGTGCTCCTCGACGACAACTACGCCACCATCGTTCGCGCAATCGAGGAAGGCCGCATCGTCTACAGCAACATCAAGCGCTTCATCGTGTTCCTGTTTTCCGCCAACGCGGGTCTGGTGCTCGCGGTGTTCGTCGCGGCGGCGCTCGGCTGGCCTCCCATCCTCACGCCCACGCAGATCCTCTGGATCAACCTGATCACGAACGGGCTGCCCGCTCTCGCCCTCGGGATGGAGCCTGTCCATCTCGATCCGATGCGCGATCCGCCCCGCTCCGCCGGCGCGACCTTCCTTTCCACATCCGAGGTCGCCTGGATCCTGGGCTACGGCGCGCTCATGGCGGCGCTCGGCCTCGTGGTCTTTCACTTCGCTGCCGAGGATCTCGTTCGCGCCCGGACGGCCACGTTCACCGTCCTGGCCTTCGCCCCGCTCTTTCACGCTCAGAGCTGTCGCTCCCGGCGGGAGTCGCTGTTTCGCCTGGGGATTTTCTCGAATTATCGGCTCGTCGGTGCGCTGGGAGCCGCCCTGGGTTTTCAGGCCATTGCTCTCTACGTGCCGGCGCTTCAGGGCGTTTTTCAGACCGTCGCGCTCCCCGTCGGCGAGCTCGGGTTCCTGCTCGGGATTTCAGCGCTGATCCTCGTGGCCGGAGAGCTCGAAAAGGCTGCAACGCGCTGGTTTGCGTCGAAAAGCGAGGGCTAACGCAATTTTTGCGCCGCCGTTGCGCGGATCGTCGACGATCCGTGTTGGCACACCCGCTGCAAGTCGCTGGGTGAGGAGAGCATCATGACATCGCCGAAGAAACCCTACACCGTCGTCGTTGGGATCGACTTCAGCCCCATCGGCGATGTGGCGCTCGACAAAGCATTCGAGCTCGCGAGCGCCCAGGAAGACGGAGAGGTCCACATCGCCTACGTGGCGCGGGCCTACGGTCCGCTCGTCCACATCGACATGGGCAGTGAGCTTCTCACCCTCAGCATGGACGAAGCGTCCGATCGCTTGAAGGGCTACGTCGAAAAGAGGCTCGCAGATTTCGTGGAAAAGCGCTCGATGACCTTCGCCCGCGCAGTCACCCACGTCCGGCTCGACGCACCCGCCGAGGAGATCGCGCAGCTCGCGTCCGACCTCGAAGCGGATCTGGTCGTGGTCGGAACTCATGGGCGCCGCGGCGTACGCCGGCTCGTGCTAGGCTCCGTTGCCGAGGGAACCGTCCGCCTCGCGCCCTGCGCGGTGCTGGTCGTCCGACCGAAGGAGGCAGGCACCGCCCCGGAAATCGAGCCCCCGTGCCCCGAGTGCGTGAAAGCGAGGCGGGATTCGGAGGGCAAGGAGCTCTGGTGCGCGACGCACCGTGAGCACCACGGACGCCGTCACACCTACCACTTCCTGAGCCGCATGAATCGGCCGCGGGAGAGCCTGCCCGGACTCGGTAGCAACGACTAACGTCCCGCTAGTGTCTGGCAACGGGGCTCGAGGCGCCGCACGCTGCGGGCCTGGCTCCGCTTGCCGCTTCGGGTGAGGCAGCGTACTTCGTCGATCATGCAGGTGCGTCACGTTTTGGTCCCCGTCGACTATTCGGAGCCGAGCCGCTCCGTCCTGGAGTTCGCTGGTGAGATTGCCGAAAAACTCGGCGGTGGCCTCGTGGTGCTCCACGTCTGGGAATGCATGCCCCACGCTCCGCCGGACATGACCGTGCGCGGTCGTGACGGCAAGACGCGCAAGCTCGGAGACATCATCCACGAAAACGCCGAACGCGAGATGGATCAATTCCTGACCGCTACCAAGCTTCCGGAGGGGCTCGAGATCAAGCACGTGGTTCGTTCGGGTGACGCCGCGAAGTGCATCCTCGGCGAACGAGACGCCGGCGATTACGATCTCATCGTGATGGGAACTCATGGGCGGGGAGGGGTCTCGCACCTGGTTTTGGGAAGCGTCGCGGAAAAGGTCGTGCGAGGTTCCCCCGTGCCGGTGATCACCGTTCCCGTTGGAGTCCAGCGCGACGGCTGACGTGCCAAAACATCCCGAGAGCTTCCACAGGAAAGACCGAGCTCCGCGGCGGACCACGTTCCCGCTGCTCGGATTGCTGTTCGCCCTCGGCGCCCCCCTGGGTCTGGTGCTCCTCAGAGCCATCGTGGAAGGTCGAGTCCCGACGCTGGGATTCTTGCTCCGGGAGCTGCGGAGCGATCCATGGGTGTACGGCTACGTGCTTGGCTCCACGGCATTCGTGCTGTTCGTCCTCGGTCGCGTGCTCGGTCGTCGTGAGGATCTGTTGGCGGATCTGGCCACGACCGATGCATTGACCCATCTCGCCAATCGAGCTGCGTTCGATGCACGGCTTTCCGAGGAACTGTCCCGGGCGACGCGCTATCGATCCCCCCTCGCGCTGGTGCTCATCGATCTCGACGGTCTCAAGGCCATCAACGACGGACTCGGTCACGCTGCGGGGGATGCTGCCATCCAGCGAGTGGCGGACGCGCTCGCACGAACGGCGCGGCGCAGCGACGTGAGCGCGCGGGTGGGTGGGGACGAGTTCGCAATCCTGGCGCCGGCTATCCACGCTGCGGATGCCACAGCGCTCGCCGAACGTGTGCGTCGGGAGCTCGAGAGCAGCCCACTCGGTGTCTCCGAGGCGCCAGTGACCGTGAGCGCTGGGGTTGCGGAGCTCGACAGCGTCAAGGAGCAAACCGCCCGCGCATTGATCCTCGCCGCGGATGCAGCGCTGTACGCGGCCAAGGCCGAAGGACGCAATCGCACCGTCGTCTATGATCCCAAGGCGCATTCCCTCGAGTCGCCGAGCTCCCTCGTGCCCGTCGAAGGCTGATTCACCGACGAAAGAGCGCGACGACGTGCTCGGTCGCTCGACTGAGAAGGCGCGCGGCATCCGCGCGGGCATCCGCCTCGCTCATCGGTCGCGGCACGAGCGACAGCGCCGCGCATAGCCCCATCTCGCGCACCCGCTGGGGGCTGAGATCCACCGAGCCGGCGATCGCCACTACGGGACACGGCGCGCGCCGAGCGACTTCGCACACGATCTTTCCCTCCAGCGTGCCCTCGTCGATCCGACCCTCGGCAGTGATCACGAGATTGCACCCCCGCGCGCGCTCATCGAAGCGAAGCATGTCGAGCACGAACGCGGCGCCCCGAACGAGTCGGGCTCCAGCGAAAGCGACGAGGCCAAATCCGAGACCACCGGCAGCGCCGGCGCCCGGCGAGTCTGCGTTGCCGCTCGATCCGACGAGCTCCGCAAAGCGCGCGAGGGCGGCGTCGATGGCTCGGGCCTCCTCGGGCGAGGCGCCTTTTTGCGGAGCGAAACCGAGCCCGGCGCCCCGCGGCCCGGTGAGCGGGCTCGTCACGTCCGCGAGGGCGACCACCTTCACGTTCGCGAGGCGTGGGTCGAGGCCCGACCAATCGATGTTCGTAACCCGATCGAGATCCCGAGCGGCTGCCGGCTTTGCGGCGCCGGCGAAGCGAAGGCCGAGAGCTTGGGCCATTCCGATCCCGCCATCGCTCGAGGCGCTTCCACCCAGGCCAACGAAGATTCGTTTTGCACCTGCGTCCAAAGCGAGCGTGATGAGCTCACCGACTCCGAACGACGTGGCCTCGAGAGGTTTCGGATCGGCGCACGAGGGATTGGGGCCACACGCCTGTGCGCTCTCGATGAGCACGCTCGTGCCGGCGAGGCCGAAGCGAGCATGGACCTTGCCACCCCCCGACCCGGTGATTTGTACGGGCCGAGGCTCACCTCCCTCGAGGTCGAGCCAAGCTTCGAGGGTTCCTTCACCCCCGTCGGCCAGGGGACACAGATCGATCGCGATGTTCCGGCGCGGCTCGGCGGACCCCTTCCGCCATTGCTTCCGCGGCTTTGCGGGCGGAAAGCGAGCCCTTCAGCTTGTCCGGGGCAACGAGGACACGCATGGCCCATCCTGATCTCGAACAGAGGTCGCGTCGAATAGATCCCGTCGAGGGTTCGTCGAACCCGGATCCGACGGGGAAGAATGTTTCCGTATCGATGGATCCCCCCGGGTTGCGCGATTGAATCGGAGAAGTAAGGCTTGGTGGGCCGGGCGGGCCATGCTAAGTGCCCCCCCCGCTGGTTAGGTTTTTAGGAGGCTTGGGCGCCATGAATAAGTTTGTACCTTGGATGGGTTTTGGACTTCTCGCTGCCGCGTTGGGCGGAAGCACATTTTCTTGCAGCAGCAGCGATAGTGGTGGCGGCGGCGCTGGCGGCGGCGGCGGCAAGCCCCTGGAGGGCGGAACCGGCGCGACCGGCGCCATTGGCAACGGCGGCACGGGTGCCGGCGGAACCGGTGCGGGCGGCGGAACCGGTGCAAGCGGCGGAGTTGGTGGCAACGCCTCGCGTCTCGGTCGCGCGTGCGCAACCGATGCCGAGTGCGGCAGCGGCCTCACCTGCGTGAAGTCTGACTCCGGCGCATTCGACGGCGAAGGCCCGGCCAAGGGCATGTGCACGACGGATTGCTCCGCCGATGCGACGGTCTGCGATCAGTTCGCGGCCAACGGAACGACTCCGGTCTGTCTGAACTTCGACAGCGGCGCGGCGTACTGCTTCGAGGGCTGCACCTTCGGGCCCGCGGGCCTCACCCAGTTCGATGCCAACAAGTGCCACGGTCGCCAGGAGGTCGCTTGCCGACCGCTCTTCGACGACACCGGCAACTTCACTTCGGCAGCCTGCCTCCCGCAGTGCAACTCGGATACGGATTGCGGCGGCGCGACCTGCAACCCCCGCAGTGGTGGTTGTGGCACGACCGCTCTCACCTGCAGCGTGACGCCGTGCAAGGCGCTCGGCTCTCCCTGCGTCCAAGATGCTGACGGCGGCACCAACGAGTGCAAGGGTCAGTGCATCGGCTTCGTGCACCAGAGCGGACAGGATCCCTTCACGTACATGTGCGCGGAAAACTGCACGATCGGCGCGCAGCCGACCTGCGGTTGGACCGGCTCCGGCACGGGCCCGGCCCCGGCGGCTTGCCTCTTCGTGTCGACGGTCATTCTGGACAACGGCGGCTCGGGTCTCGGCGACCTCGGCTCCTGCGGCCAGCTGTGCGACGACAACTGTGACTGCTCGAACACGGACCTCAAGTGCGATCCCTGGTCGGCGGTCTACCCGGCTGCAGACGCTGCGAACCTGGAGAACTTCTTCCAGCGCAAGGGCTTCTGCACCGACCCGCTGCAAGAAGACGGTTCGGTCAGCACGGGCATCGCTTGTGGCAGCGGCGGAACCGGCGGCAGCGCTGGCGGCTCCGGCGACGCAGCCACCGACTGAGCTCGGCTAGCTAACCCAGCACGACGAAACGCCCACTCGGCCCAGCCGAGTGGGCGTTTTGTTTTTCGAAAGCGGGATCCACGAGAAGTCGGAACGGCGGACTGCGCTCGCCAAGCGTTCGTGCTGGGTGGCCGCTGGCCGCTGCACTCACCCACAGCCTGCGTGCGGCTGAGTCACTCCGAAACAGGAAATCGTACGCGGAACAGCCCTTCGTAGCCTCGGTTTTCGCCCGGTGCCCGTTTCGATTCTTTTGGCGGTCCTGGGCGAGAAAGCTCAGTGGAGCTTTGGCAGGTCGTCGTCCACCGACTCGCCACTCGTCTCGACGATGCCGGGCTGAACCGGATCGGGGTCGGGGTCGAAGCCGTCGAAACCCTGGAACACCGAGGACGTGCTGACGACGTGGAGCTGACCCTGAGCGATGCGGCGATCCACCGCGCGGCGAATGCGCGTCGCGACGAGGCGCCTCGTCACCGGAATGATGAGCAAGAATCCCAGGGTGTCGGTGAGGACGCCCGGCGTGATCAAGAGCGCGCCGCCGACGAACACCAGGATGCCGTCGATGATGCCCTCTTCCGGTGGGCGGAGCTCGGCCAGCGCTTCTCGCCAGCGGCGCCAGACCCGCAAGCCCTCGCGCTTGGCGAGCAGGCCACCCAAGATCCCCGTCGTGAGCGTGAGGGCGACGGTAGGCCAGAATCCGATCACTCTCCCGATGACGAGCAAGAGATAGAGATCGCAGAACGGGAGGACGACGAAGATCAGCAGGAGCCAGAGGGCCACGGAAACAGAGTGGGTCGCATCCCTCGCGATGTTCCAGCCCAGGGCCACGAATTCGATGGCTTTGCCCGGGAGGATTCACCAGCGGAAGGGGATCAGGAATCGATCCGGTCGATTCTTTGTATCCTCTGTGCGAGGTTCGTCCCGCACAGAGCGCCCGTGGTCTGCGAGCTCAGTGCCTCGCGGCCAACCGCTGGGCCACTCTCGCTTCGAGCAGCGTGGCCGCCCGCTCGTCGGGCGCGTCGGGGTTGCCGGAAGTGTGCTGGGCTTTGGAGGCCACGTGGTGGAGCAGGTGAGCGCTTCGCGCTGCCAGAGCGCGATCGTCCAGGCGCTGGTCGAGGAGAAGGCGGTTTTCGCTCGTCACGCTGGGGCCCATGGGGGCGAAGCAGGTTTCGGCATGGGCGGCTTCGAGCAGGGGTGCGCCTTCGGGATCGGAGCGAAGCAGCTCGTGGATGCGAGCGGTCCGGGCTTCGTCGCGGTGAAACCCCTCCGGGCACTGGCCGGCGGTAGCTCCGCCCGAGGTGGCACGGCTACAGCTAGCGGTGAGCAGAACGAGGCAGAGAAGCGGGGAGGACAAAAACGAAACGGGCGGGGACTTTCGTCCTCGCCCGTCTCGCGTCTTTCGACAGCGACTCACTTCTTCGGAGCGGCCATCTTCGCTGCACCAGCCTTGGCGTCCGCCGCAGCGGGCTTTGCGTCCGCAGCCGGCTTGGCTTCCCAGGGCTTCTTCGGGAGAGCCTTCGGCTTGATGCCGGCCTTCCCCGCCTCCTCACAACCGCGCTTGTCAGCCATCTCGGTGGGCTTGCCACTGCGGATGAGCACCTTGAACTCCGTGCGACGGTTCTTCTCGAGCGACTCCGGCGAATCGCCGGGATTGAGCGGGCAGTAGAATCCGTAGCCCTGAGCGAGGAGTCGCTCCTTGGCAGTGCCGCGGCCCACGAGCTCCTTTACGACGGAGTCGACGCGCTTCTGGCTGAGGGTCTTGTTGAGGTTCTTGTCGCCTTCCTTCGAAGCGTGACCGCCAACCTCGATCAGCTGGAGCTCCGGGTGCGCCTTGAGCACCTCGGCCACTGCATCGAGAACCGGCTTGGACTCGTCTTCAATCGCGGCCGAGCCCTTCTTGAACTGGATCTTCTGATCGATCCTCACTTCGGAGCCAATCAGCTGAACGAGAGGCTTTTTGTCGGGGCAGCCGTCCTCGTCCTCGAAACCGTTCTTGGTCTCGGGCTCCGTCGGGCACTTGTCCTGGGGAGTCGGGATGCCGTCGCCGTCTTCGTCGAGGTTCGGGCAGCCGTCGTTTGCCTCCGGAGGCTTGCCGTCCTCTTTCTCGTTCGGGCACTTGTCGTCGGCGTTCGCAATGCCGTCGCCGTCGTCGTCAGCCGGGGTCGCCGGCGGAGGAGGCGTGGTGTCATTACCTGTGTTCAGGTTGCCAGCCAGAGAGCCTTCCGCCGTGCAGCCGATGGCTGCCCAGCCGAACGCGAGCACAATCGCGCAAGTCATGGTTTTCAGGTGTCGGGTACGCATCGTCAAGAAGCCCTCCTTCAGGTCCAGCTAAACTTTTGTCGTGCACGGCGAGAATTAAGTCGTCATTGCCGGGCTACGCCCAAAGCCGCGGCGACCTTCCCACAAGCGGCGCTCTCGGCCAAGCCACAAACACCGCGGTTCGTAGGACGCGCGAGGGTCGAATTTCGGCTCGCAAAAATCGCAGATTGCGGCGGCGGCGGACCTGCTCGGAAATGATCAAAAATTACGACTAGTTATCGAGAGTCTCGGGCATCGGCGGCGTCCCGAACCGCAGACCAATCACGAAGCTGGGACGGCCTTTTTTGGGGGAAAGAGCCCACGATTTGGCCGCGGAAATTGCGCAGGTCGTGACCTCAGGGTCGGGAAATCGCGAATCCCGCTCCCGCACGTCTTTTATGGCCCCCGCTTCATCCACCTCGATACCCAGCTCGAGTCGTCCCCACAGCGCGGGATCACGGGTTCGCCCGTCGGCGTAGCAATCGGAAAACGCAGTACGGATCTCGCCCAGGGAAGCAGCAATGGCTTCCGAGTCGAGCTTGGCTGGAGTCTCCGGCGCGTCTTCGAGAGATGGCACCGCAGCATCACCGGGCCACAACGAAACGAGAAGCTCAACGTCAATCCCACGCGGCGGCGGGAGCAACCGGATCTCAGGAGCGGCCTCGACGAGACACTTGGCGACTTCGGGATCGCTGAGCTTGGTGTCGACCAGTCGCCCGCCGCGAATCGATCCAGAGGTCGTTACCCGAAAGCGCAGGCGCGTCTTGCCACCGAGCTTCTGGTCACGGCGCAGGCCTTCCTCGAAGCACAAACGAAACGGCCAGTAGCCGTACTTGCGCGAGCGCGCGAGGAGCGAAGTCTGGCTCAGCACCCGATCGTGCTTGCCAGTCCTGCGGTCGAGTCTCGCACTCTTCGAGAGGTGACCTGCGACGAGCGTGGTGTCGACGCGCACTCGTGGTGCCGCATGAAATCCGGGTCGGTTGGAAGGAAAGGTCGCGTCTCCCGTCCCGCCCATGTTCCAGCGCGAAAGCTCCTCGTCGTGGGCCGCGCCCGCAATGCGGCCGCTCGGGCGGGGGCGCTCCCAGGCCAAGAAAGGTTTCTCGATCATGAGCTCGACGGCGGGCGCGTTCGGTGCGGGGGGCGTCGTCGTGCCCGCGCCCGCCAACGCGGGCGGAACCAACGCGGGCGGCGGGAGGGGATCCGGCGACTTTTTCACGACAATTGGCGAGGGAGCCGGCGTGGTATCCGCGACCCGAAGCGGGGCTTTGCTGGTCGCGGCGCAGCCCGCGCCGATCGCTGCCGCCATCACGACCACGCCAATGCGCATCCGCCGGGCGTAGCACTGGTCCAGGGTCGGGGCGAGGTTTCGACGATCAGCGAATGTCGACGAGACAGCCCAGGTCGAGCTTGACCTCGGCTTGGGGCTTCTTGGCGTCCTCGCAAGCCGTGCCACAGAGGTAGACCTTGGACTTGTCGGGGGAGAACTGCCAGCCGCTCACGACCTTGTCGCAGGGTTGGCTGTCGTCCTTGCGAGACGTCGTTGCCGTTCACCTTGACCTTGAGGCTGTCGAGATTGATTTTCTTCCCTGGCGGAGCTCCGGGGACGTCCAGCTCGCAGGAAAGCACCGTGCCGCTGATCTGGGCGAGGGCGGCTTGCAAGTCCTGGGAGAAGTTTTGCGACGTGGTCATGTCGAAGTGGCAGTCACCGACGTCGTTGGGTGTCGCGGTGTGAACGCACGCTGCGCTCTTCGGCGTATTTCCCTCCCAGGCGATTTGCGAGAGGGTGGATCGACCATCCTCGCTGCCTGGTACACCGATGACGAAGGTGCGGATCCCGAGCGCCTCGGCGTTGTCCATGTCGGTGGTGAGAAGCTTGGGCAACTCGTCGGTCTTGCAGGTCTCGAAGCCGTCGGTGAGAAGCACGACGAACAGGTTCCCCTGGAGCTTGTTCTGCTGCAAAAGCTGATTGAGGTGAGCGAACGACAGGATGATCGCACCAGCGAGGGGAGTCTTGCCCTTCGGATCGACGGTCGCGAGGAAGTTGTCGATGTCCGTGTTGTGAGTCGTGTCCAGGGTCTGGATCGGAACGTCGGGGGTTTGGGTGACCGAGCAGTCGCTGCCGGGTCGGGGAAAGACCACCACCCCCGCGCTCACGTTGCCCGCGAGCTCGAGGTCGTCGATCGCTTGTTCCAGCGCGGTCTTGGTGAGATCCCATTTGGTCGCCTTGGTCGGATCGATCGGCGCTGGGAACGCTTCGCACTGGCTGCTCGCCTGACCATCGGAGGGAAGGTTGCAGTTCATGCTGCCGCTCCGGTCGATGACGAACAGGAGGTTGGCGGGCACGAGGGTTCCGACCACTTCCGTCGAGGCGCAGGCATCGCCGGCAGTTCCGCCGCTATTGCCCCCGCCATCGATGATGATCCCGCCGCCCGTGCCTCCACTGCCGCCGACCGCGCCGCCTCCCGCCGCACCCGCGATCGCGCCGGTACCACTCCCGCCCAGCCCGCTATTGCCGTCGTCTTTGGAGCTGGAGCCGCAGCCCCAGGCGAGTCCAAGCGCTGTCAGAGCGAGCGCGAGGGAACGAAGGTGTCGCATTCGAGCTCCTGTCGGCGGCCGAAAGTCCGCCATCTGTCTCGAATCCTACCACGCATGGCCCACCGCAGGCAGAACCAGCTTCCCAGCATTTACTGCCGGACCGGACCGAGCGACAGTCCCTCGGAGCGAGGAGGACCGAGATGAGCGACGCCCCGAGGAACGAAGGCGGATTCGAGCACGCGAGTGGGTTCGTCCCCGGCGAAATTTCCGGGGGGCTGGGGCTCGGTCCCCTCGAGGAGCAATACGAGGAGCTGTTCGCCGAAGCGCTGGCTGACGGCATCATCACCCAGGAGGAGCGCACACGCCTCGAGCGCGCCGCCGACAACCTCGGGCTCGACAGGAATCGTTTGCTTCGTCTCGAGCAAGCCATGATGGCTGCCTATGAGAGCCGTCACCGAGTGCGTATCGTGGAGCACTACGAAGAGCCAGCCGCGTCGCTGGCTCCGCTCCAGGTCGAAGCGGGAGGTGACGCGGGGCGCACGCTTTTGCTCAAGCGAATCGAGCAGCTCCAGGCTCGAGTCCATGCGCTCGAAGAAGAGCTTCGTCGCGCACAGGCCGCGATCAACGTCGAGGTCGATCTCTCCGATCTCGAGAGCGCTGCCGAGGACGCGACTGAAGATCCGGAAGACGCTTGGCGTCGCATTCGGCGCGATCCCCTGAACGCGGGCGCGATTCGCAATCTCTACAAGATTTACTCGGCACGCGGCGAGCTCGACCGGCAGTGGTGTCTCGCTTCGGTTCTCGTGGCTCTCGGACAGGCCAATGATGCCGAGCGAGCACTCTACGAAAAACACCGGTCGGTGACCCTGATCGCACCGCGTACCAGCATTTCCCAGAGCAGCTGGTACGAGTGTGTGTTCCATCCGGAAGAGGAAGTGCTCACGGGTCAGATCTTCGGCGTGATCGCGCCCGCGGTTTTGCTCGGGCGCGTGACGGCGCTCAGGCGCGAGAACAAGCTCCACGTTCCCGATCCGACGACGCGCCAGGACCCGGCCAAGGCCACGATCACCGCCGTGCGCGCGCTGCCCTGGGCCGCCGCGACCCTCGGGTTGCCGCTTCCCCCGATCTTCTTGGAGAAGGATCGCGACTCGGGATACGAGCACATTCCGGCCGTGCCGCCGGTGAGTGTGATTGGCAAATCCGTACTCACGGGACGCACCCAGCTCGAGCACGCGTTTCTCGTCGGACGGCATCTGTCCTGGTATCGCGGGGAACACTTCGTCAAGACGCTGTTTTCCGCGGTGCCCGATCTCGAGGACCTGTTTTTGGCGGCGCTCACCATCGGCAACCCCGGTCTCCCGATCGCGGAGGACATGAAGCGTCGCGTTGCGCCAATTGCCGCCGCGATCGAGCCCGTGCTGGAGGCTCAGCACAAGGATGCGCTGCGCGGACACTTCCTGCGGTTCGTCGAAGAAGGAGGGCGCACGAATTTGCAACGCTGGGCAGCCGCCACGGAAAAGACGGCAGCGCGCGTCGGGTTCGTGCTGGCCAACGATCTCGACACCGCCGCCGGCCTCCTCGAGGCCGAAGAGGGAAAGCACGGAGAGCTATTCCGTGATCTCGTGGCGTTCGCGACGAGCGATCGCTACTTCATGCTGCGCAAGCGCTTGGGCATCGCGGTGGACCTCAGCTAGCGCTCGGGGGATTTCCGGCAGCATTTTCGGATCGGCTGCGAGAATGCGCCACAAAAGGCGCGTTGCGGCCGCCACACCGACGGGCAGCATGACGATCCCGAAGCACGGGAACCAGAACAGGAGCGCGAAGCCGAGACCGAATCCCAGCGCCGCACGCTTGTTCGCCATCACCAACCGGAAACGCGCGCGCATGCGAACGTTGCGGAGGGTGAGGGGATAGTCGAATAGGTTCCACGCCAGACAAAACGCGGACACGATCACCTTGAGCGGCGTCGTCACGAACACCGCTGGCGCGACGAACAATTCGATGAGCCCGAGGGTGCCGAGAAGAGGGATCGCGAAGAGTGCTGCGAATACCTGGGCACGAACTCCGCACCACATTTCGGCGAAGAAACCGATCTCGGGGCGAGGAGGTATCGAGAGCGCGCTTTCTTGCATTCCTACGATGCGCTCGAGAGCGGGTCCGCTGAGGGGTGGCGTGATGGCCAGCGAGACCAGGACCCCCGAAAATGCGGCGGCGATCCCAGCCAACCAGGACAAGAGCGCGCTGGCTCCCTCCCCGTACCAGCTCGTCCCGAAGTCGAGCCATTCGGAGACGAGGGGACGGAGCGCCGCGATCGCAACCCAGATGAAGAGCATGCTGGTGACGAGGAGTACGAGCGCCGGAACCGCTGCCCACGGCCACGCACGCGGGCTGCGAAGGACAAAGCCGAAACCCGAGAAAACGGACGTGAATCCCGCCCCGAACCCCGGTCGCTTTTGAACCGCTTCGTCCATCATCGAGAGCCAAGCGTTTTCGTCCGAATGTACGTAGAACAAGCCACCGCACGCGTCGAGCGGTCGAAGAGCCTGCTGACGAGCGAGGAGAAGGGCGCTAGGGTCGATGGATCCATGGTCAGCGACGTTTTTGGAATCCTGGGCTCGGTGATTGCCGGGACCTACGAAGTCGAAGCCGTGGTTGCGGAGGGCGGTTTTGCGGTCGTCTACCGGGCGCATCACACGGGGTTCGGCGCTCCGGTCGCTCTCAAGTGCTTGAAGCTGCCCAAGAAGCTCGGGAGTGAAGGCAAAGTAGACTTTCTCGCGCAGTTTCGTGCCGAGGCCGCGCTCTTGTTCCAGCTTTCGTCGACCATCAGCAGCGTGGTTCGCCCGCTGCACATCGATGCCCTCGCGGCCAGTGACGGCGGCTTCGTGCCGTACATGGTGCTCGAGTGGCTCGAAGGAGAAACGCTCGCCAAGATCATCGAAGATCGCCACAACGCTGGGCGCCCCGCCCTCGCGCTGAAGAAGCTCGTGCGCATGCTGACACCCGTCGCGCAGGCGCTCGAACGGGCTCACAACTTCACCAATTCCGATGGCGCGAGTGTGTCCATCGTGCATTCGGACCTGAAGCCCGAGAACATCTTCATCGCGCACATCGCGGGCGAAGAGGTCGTGAAGGTTCTCGACTTCGGTGTGGCCAAGGCGCAGAGCGTAGCGAGCCAGGTCGCAGGTGAAGCGGGGGCAGCGGACGCGGTGCCCACGTTCTTCACACCCGCCTACGGGGCTCCCGAGCAGTGGGCTCCGGAGCGTTATGGTGAAACCGGACCTTGGACCGATGTGTGGGGCTTGGCGCTCACTCTCGTCGAAGCGCTTGCGGGTCGACCGGTGATGGAGGGCGACGTGTCCGCGATGATGGGGTTCGCCCTCGACGAGCTCGAGCGTCCGACGCCGCTCGCCAAAGGGGTCCAAGTGCCCGACGCCGTCGAGCTCGTGTTTCAACGAGCGCTCGCTGTCGACCCGCGGGAACGCCAGCCGCATGCGGGGATCTTTTGGGATGAGCTTTTGGTGGCCCTCGGCATGAAAGAGGGTGGGCGTGACACGCGGCGGGAGCTCGGGGGCGTGCGGCGGGAGGAGCACGTGGACGTTTCCCGCGCGAGGCCGGAAGTCCAACGCCGTCCGGTGAAGCTTCGGTTCTCTCCGGTGGCAGGCCGACCTCAACCCTCGAGCCCGGATCTGGACGCGCCCTTCGACGCGCACGCAGCGCGCGAGGTTCCCCAGTCATTGGAGGCTCCACTTCCTTCCGCACCGCCCGGGATGCCCGCCCGCCCGCTCGAAGCAGCGATTCCGTCAGGTCCTACTGGTCCGAGCGCGGGTGCGAGCGACGAAACTTTCGAGCTCGCGTTGCCCTCAGCACCCCCAGCTCCCAACATCTCGTCCCTGGAAGCGACACTCGCATCGACGCCGCCTGAAGCCGAGCGCCCACGCCCGCGCCCGCGGCCTCAGCCTCAGCCTCAGCCTCAGGGATTCGAAGCAGATCTTTCGCCGCCCCGCATGCCCAGCAGGGACTCTCTCGAAGCGACCCTCGGCTCGTCCATCTCACCGGTCGCGCCGCGCCGAGCGGGAGCCGACCTGGAGCTGGCGGACGACGGTGGCTTCCGCGTGGACTTGAAGAGCGAGATCCCTCCGCGGCCGACCGCCGGACGAGTGGCGGTTTCCCGTGTCGCCAAGGAGCTTCAGGCGCCTGCCCCGGTTTCGATCGCGCCGGGACCTCGCGTCGGAAGTCTCGGGATCGGTCTCGGTCTCATCGGCGTTGCGATGGTGGTAGGGGTTGCCGACCGGCTGCTTCGAACGGAGGAGGGGGAGCCGATGGTGAGCCTCGGGCCGGTGAGCCCAACCCTGATCGCGGGCATCCTCCTCGCCATCGGCGTGGGATTCGTGATTTGGCGACTCCTCCCCCACGATCGATGAGCCCACCTTCGGTATGTTACGGGCCGCCCCGCGCGGATTCTGGTACCCTCCGAAGACCGGCGCGAGGGAGCCGGTGAGACGAGATGGCTGAAGACGTCTTCGGAATCGTGGGCAGCGTGCTTGGCGGTGCCTATCAGGTCGAGGCCGTCGTTGCCGAGGGCGGTTTTGGCGTCGTCTATCGAGCGCATCACTCCGGCTTTCGGGCCAACGTGGCGCTCAAGTGTTTGAAGGTCCCCCAGCAGCTCACCGCGGAGCAGGAAGCCCAGTTCCTCGAACAGTTTCGCGCGGAAGCGGAGCTACTGTTCCGCCTGAGCGCGAGCATTCCCACGGTCGTCCGACCGCTACACGTGGACGCAATCACGCTAAAGGACGGGAGATTCGTTCCCTTCATGGCCCTGGAGTGGCTCGAGGGCGAGACCCTCGAAGCGATCGCCGAGCGCCGAAAAGCGGAAGGACTGCCGCCGCTTCCGTTGAAGAAGCTAGTGCGAATGTTGACCCCCGTCGCTCGGGCGCTGGAGCGTGCTCACAACTTCATGGGACCGAGTGGTCCCATCTCGGTGGTGCATCGCGACCTCAAGCCCGAGAACATCTTCCTGGCCAACGTGGCGGGTGAAGAGGTCGTGAAGATCCTCGACTTCGGCATCGGCAAGGCGAAGAGCGTTGCGAGCCAGGTCGTTGGCAGGGCCAGTCAGACGCAGAGCGCGTTCAGCTCGTTCACTCCCGCGTATGGCGCGCCCGAGCAGTGGGTCCCCAAGCGCTACGGACAAACCGGCCCATGGACCGACGTCTGGGGTTTGGCGCTCACGATGGTGGAGCTCATGGCGGGTCGCACCGTGATTGACGGGGATCAGGCCGGGATGATGGGGACGGCGCTCGATCCCAAGCGTCGTCCTACGCCTCGCAACGAAGGTTTGGATGTGACGGACGCCGTGGAAACGGTGTTTCGACGTGCTCTCGCGGTGGATCCGCGGGAGCGCTATCCCGAAGCGGGAGCCTTTTGGGCGGATCTCATCTCGGCACTCGGAATGCGCGGTGGTGAGGGGACCGACTTTCCCCCTCCTCGAGATCCACGAGCGGAAGTGGGAATGGTGCCACGGGTCGAGACCGTGGAGGCGGCGCAGTTTGCGCGTCGGCGCGTCTCGTCCGGCGCACATCAGCGCTTGGCGCCCACGTTACCGGCGCAGGCCGCGGCTGCCGCCGGCGTGTACCCGGACCTATCACCCGCCGCCAACGTGCCGCCACCTCCTCCCCCAGCCGTGCCGGATCTCGCGGTGCCGGACCTCGGTGTTCCAGCAGCACGCCCGGTCGCCAAGAAGGAGAGGGCACCCGCCTATTCGCGAGCCCTCGACTTCGACGACACCCCGTCCAGCGCGGGAATGAGCCTCGAGGTGGATCTCGCACCCGGCGAACGTCCATCGATGAGGGTGCCGGGAAGCAGGCCGGATTGGCCGAGCCCGTCGCCGCCACCGGAAGAGCCTCCTCCGCGAGCGCGGGTTGCGTCGGGATCGTCCCAGGTGGTCACCGCTTCGGCGCCCCCGCCTCGATCCTCGACCAGCAGCGGTTCCTACCCGTCTCAACAGCATGTCTCGAATGCACCACCCGGGTCGATGCGACCGCCCGTCGCCAGCGTGCGTCCTGCGGAGACGAGTGGTGCCTATCATCCGATTCTGAGCTCGCCGCCTCCGATCCCGAGCGAGTCGTCTTCACTCGCATGGCGGATCGTGCCCGGTGCTCTGCTCGTGGTCCTGGCCATCGTGGTCACGATCGCCGACCAGATGTACGCCTCGTCGACGGGCGAAGTGTTCACTCTCGGCCCCCTGAGGAGCGGGTGGATTTCGGGTGCGCTCATGGTTTCGGGCGTGGTGGTGATTGCCATCCGTTTGATTCCGCATCGTCCGTAACTTCTCCGGATGGCAGGATCGGCGAGAGTGGGTTAGCCTCCGGTCCGTGGGTCGAGGGGTCGAACGACGGGTTTTGGTCTGCGACGACGAATTTCGTCTCGCGGAGCTCACCGCGAGCTTGCTGCGCCACAACGGATTTTATGCCGAATCGGTGCCAGACGGTACCCGAGCGCTCGCTCGGCTCGCGGAGCCAGACGCCCGGTTCGACATCCTGCTGCTCGATCTCAACCTTCCCGGCAAGAGCGCCGCCGAGGTCGTGCAGAACGTGGACGATAGTGGTCTTGGGGTGCGAGTGATCCTGACCAGCGGATATCCTCGGGAAGATGTGCCTGCGGAGCTGCTCCGGCAGCCGAGCGTGGCTGGATATCTGCCAAAGCCCTATCCGGTCGACGGTCTAGTCGACACCGTGCGAAGGGCTTTGCGAGAGCCGGACTCCGCTCCCCGAGCGGTCTAGGCCGACTCCCGATTGCGACGCCGCGCGGGCTTGGCTATTGCCGAGCGCGATGGCCAAGCCGAAATCCAAGTCCGCCAAAGCTCGATCGAAACCCAAGGCGAAGATCGCGGGTCGGACCCTCGCGTCCGAGCTCGAACGACGGGGGGTCCGCCGCGTCAAAGTCGGCGGTTTCGATCTGGATGGCGTCTTGCGAGGGAAATACATTTCCCTCGACAAGCTCGCTTCCGCTCTGGAAAAGGGTTTTGGCTTTTGCGACGTGATCTTCGGTTGGGACATCGCGGACGTTCTGTACGACAACTCCCGGGTCACAGGTTGGCACACGGGTTACCCGGACGCCCACGCAGTGCTCGACCCGACCACGCTGCGTAGCATCCCGTGGGAACCGGGCGTCGTCGCGCTCTTGGCCGACTTTCGAGATGCGGAGGGTGGTCCCCACCCTGCCTGTCCCCGCTCGCTGTTGAAGCGAGTTCTCTCGCGGGCGTCGGGCCTGGGTTTCGAACCGATGATCGGCGCGGAGTACGAATTCTTCTTTTTTCAGGAGACGCGCGACTCCGTCAACGCCAAGGACTTCAAGCGCCTGAAGCCACTCGATCCCGGAATGATGGGCTACAGCTGGGTGCGCTCGGGACAAGACTCGGAGCTGATGCGCGATCTGATGGAGGGTCTCGGCGACTTCGACATCGAGCTCGAGGGTTTGCATACCGAGACCGGGCCAGGGGTCTACGAGGCAGCGATTCGCTACGATCGAGCTCTGGTGGCGGGGGACAAGGCAGCTCTGTTCAAGACGGCAGTGAAGCAGATCGCCCATCGCCACGGGCTCTCGGTCACGTTCATGGCCAAGTGGAACGCGGATCTGCCCGGCTGCAGCGGGCACTTGCATCAGTCGCTTCTCAAGGCAGGCAAGAACGTGTTTTTCGATCCCCGCGCTCCCCGCAAGATGTCGCCCATCATGCGCCACTACATCGCTGGTCAGATGCAGCTCATGCCCGAATTCACGGCGCTGTATTCCCCCACCATCAATAGCTACAAGCGCTACGTGCCCGGCGTCTGGGCGCCGCTCGTCGCAAGCTGGGGAGTCGACAACCGCACCTGCGCAATCCGCGTGATCGATCTCGGCAGCGCCAGCAGCCAACGCATCGAATACCGACAGACCGCCGCCGACATGAATCCCTACGTCGCGATGGCCGCCAGTCTGGCGGCAGGCCTGTGGGGCATCGAGCAGGAGCTCGAGCTCGGCCCCGAGTCTCGAGGCGACGCCGGCTCCGACGGCCCCCTGCGTCTGCCGCGGACTCTGCGGGAAGCGACCGACCGGCTCGAAAAGAGCAAGGTCGCCCGCGAGCTCCTGGGCAAGGAATTCGTCGATCACTACGTGCGCACCCGCGACTGGGAGGTGCGATGCTTCGAACGTGCCGTCACGGACTGGGAGCTCCGCCGCTATTTCGAGCTGATCTGACGTGGCGCTTGCCAACTGGCGCGAGCGCGCACATATCGACTCGCCATGACCGCAATCTGGAGCTTTCCCACACGCATCGTGTTTGGTGTCGGCGAGTCTCGCCACGTCGGCGAGGAAGCAGCGCGACTCGGTATGAGTCGAGCGCTGGTGGTCACCGATCCCGGCGTGCTCGCCGCTGGCTTGGTCGATCCGGTGTCCGCGGCGCTCCGTGCATCGGGCATCGAGGGGCTCGTCTTTTCGGGGGTGGAATCCAATCCCACCGAAGCGAACGTCGAAGCCGGCGCGGCTGCATATCGTGAGCACTCGGCCGACGGAATCGTCGCCATTGGTGGAGGCTCACCCCTGGACGCTGCGAAGCTCATCGCCGTTCGAGCGAAAACCGACAAGCGCTGGGAGGAGCTCGACGACTCGATCGGGGGAGGGGAGCACGTGCCCGCCGACGTCCCACCGGTCGTCGCACTGCCGACCACCAGCGGAACCGGAAGCGAAGTGGGGCGAGCCGGCGTCTTGACCGTGCACTCCACGGGTCGGAAGACCGTGGTCTTTTCGCCCCATCTCTTGCCCAAGGTCGCGGTCCTCGATCCGGAGCTCACTCGTTCCATGCCGGCGCGCGTGACGGCAGCGACGGGCTTCGATGCTCTCACGCATTGCATCGAAGCGTATCTCGCCAAGGGCGATCACCCGATGGCCGATGCCATCGCACTGAGTGGTGTCGATCTCGTCGTCAAACACCTGGCCGACGCGGTGAAGAACGGCAAGGACCTGGAAGCCCGGGGCGGAATGATGAAGGCCGCGATGATGGGTGCGGTGGCATTCCAGAAGGGTCTGGGCGCCTGTCACTCCCTGGCGCATCCCCTCTCCAGCGAGTGTGGCTTGCATCACGGTCTCGCCAATGCGCTCTGTCTTCCCGCCGTCATGGCGTTCAACGAGGAAGCGGCGCTCGAGCGCGTGCTCCATGTGAGCTTGCTCCTAGGTGGCGAGGCAGAGCTCGGCGCGGCAGCGCGGGCCGTCGCGAGCTTTCGCAAAGCGCTCTCTTTGCCCAGCGGTCTCGTCGAAGCGGGAGTGGACCCAAAGCTCTTCGAACTCTCGCCGACAAGGCATTCGAGGATGCTTGCCACCGGGAAAATCCCCGGACCGTGACCCGAAACGATCTGCTCGAGCTGTACCGGGCTTCTGCCTGACCGCGACGCCGCTGTCAGACCGCTTTGGGGGAAGACTCGGGGGTTTTGGCCCGGTCGAGCCTGGCACGGGGTTCGCAACATCCCGGCCGAGCCGAAAACTTTTCCATCGTGGACAAGGCGTGTCAGGGCTCGTAACGAAGGATGCGTCGAATTTCTCAGCGTCGTCAGAGTGTCAGCCCGCCGTCATCGGACGTGCTGGTATTGCGCGCTCGACGCCATCGCAATCGCGGAGAGCACCGACGCGCGATGCTCGTGCTGCGTGAGGCCTGCCATCGCGAGGCGAGCAATGCGAGGATCTGGACGCTCTACGCCGTCGCCTGCGTTCGCAATGGCCGACGTGACGATGCCGTCCGAGCCCTCAAGC
Source organism: uncultured delta proteobacterium (assembly GCA_963781505.1). Classification (GTDB taxonomy): domain Bacteria; phylum Myxococcota_A; class Polyangia; order Polyangiales; family Polyangiaceae; genus JADJKB01. The sequence continues at coordinate 178,232 of CAWAHB010000034.1, forward strand.
AGGCGATGTGGCTCCGGCAGCAAAATCGCGACGAGCCCCGGGCCCGCGTGACGCGCGCCCTGCTCGATCACCTTGCGACCGGCGCGTCGTCGTTTCGCATCGCGGCCGCCTGACCCGAGTGACAGCGCGGTTCAGCCAGCGCGCTCGGTCCACACGAGACCGCCCGTGTCGAACGAGCGCAGGGTGTTCCGGATGCACACCGGGCAGTTCCAACCAACCTGAAAGCGTTCCTTGTCCCCGCCGATGGTGTGGGCGGGAGCCAACTCTTTGGCGCGGTGCCGCATCTCCACGGCCCAGGCGCGGATCACTTGTTTGTTCTCGTCGAGGTCGGCGCCGAGATGGGCCTGGCACTCGCAGTGGGAATCGATGGTGGCAACCTTCACGGCCAGAACCTTTAGTTTCCGCGCTCCGGCCGGTCAAGACGACGAGGGCGTTGCGGCGGCGAAAAGGGAGAGTAGACTCGCCTCGGAATTGCGGGACTAGCTCAGTTGGTAGAGCACGAGCTTCCCAAGCTCGGGGTCGCGAGTTCGAATCTCGTGTCCCGCTCCAAAGGTTCTGACGACCTGTGTTCAGGTCCTAATTCGCAAGAACTCACCCGGTGAAAGCCTGGCCGACGCGGATGATCGCGCTGCACCGCGCTCTCGGGCTCGTGCTCGGCATGGTCGTAGCCGCAGTTCTGGCCGTGATCGCGAGCCCCTGGGCGGCGGGGCTCGGGGTGGCGGCGTTTGCACTGTATTACTTCGTGGCGACGCGACGCTATCGACGCCGGCGTCGGCTCGTGAGGGAGCCAGTCTCGGAGAGCTTGCGGAGCGCCCTCGAGGCAAAGGTGGAGTTTTATCGGCGTCTCCCCGCAAACGCCCAGCGTCGCTTCGAGGACGACGTGCGCATCTTTCTTTCCGAGCAACGCATCGTGGGGGCGCATGGGGCCGTCGTCGACGACGAGACTCGGGTGCTCATCGCAGCGAGCGCAGCGATGCTCGGGCACGGACTTCCCGATTGGGATTGGCCGACGTTGCGCGACATCGTCGTCTACCCTCGAGCATTCGACGACGCGTATCGTCCGGGTCCCGGTGGAAACGTTGCGGGCATGGTGCACGCCCAGGGGCCGATCATTCTTTCGCAGCGAGAGTTGCGACATGGTTTTTCGCGCCCCCACGATGAACACAACGTTGCGCTGCACGAGTTGGCGCACGTGATCGATTTCGTCGATGGTCGCGCGGACGGTGTGCCGGGCGATGTCGACTTCGTCGCGACCGCTCCCTGGGTCGAGATGGTGGCCGAACGCCTGGCCCGGATGCGAAAGAAGCGGGGGGTGAAGCCGCTCCGCGACTATGCGGGGACGAACGAGGCGGAGCTCTTTGCCGTAGCCGTCGAGGCATTTTTCGAGCGGCCGCGCGAGCTCCGCGACAGGGATCCCGAGCTCTACGAAATGCTCGCCGAATATTTTGCCCAGGATCCGGCCGAGATCGCTTGATTGATCGCGGCAGAGTCCGACTATGTTAGTTCCGCGTCATGGGGCAGCTTCTTGTCGTCGCCAAGCTCGATGTGGAGCGCAAGCGGAGCTTCAGTGCCCTTGCAACGGCGGTGAAGCTCGAGCTGGTGCTGAACGACAAGCTCGAATCCGCTCTCGGATGGCTCGAGCTCTACGAGCCCGCGGCCGTGGTCTTCGATACGACGGTGGCCCACGCGGAACGCTTGTGTCCGAAGGTGCGGGCCAAGAAGAAGCTCTCGAGCGTGCCGCTCATCGCCCTCGCCAGCGATACCTCCGACGCGTTCGTGGAGCGCCTGTACGCGCTGGGTGCGGATGATGTGATTGCTCTCGATTCTCGCGCTGCGCTGATTGCGAGGCTCCGCGCGCTCCCCGACAAGGCGAGTCTGTCGGAGGTGAATCGTGGGCTCGCGGTCGTCGCGGAAAAAGACCACGCGCGCTCGGACCTGCTCGGACGGGTCCTGACGAACGCCGGCTACGAGACGAAGCTCGCCCTCGATGCCGTTGCGCTCAGCTTCTACACGTCCAAGAGCGAGCCGCGCCTGGTGGTAGCCAGCACGGATCTGGGCGAGCCCCGAGCAGCGATCCAAGAAGCGCGGAAGAAGGGCTCGACCGCGGCCTGGATCGTGATGGCGCCGCGCAAGGATCTGACCCGCTATGCCAAGGCCCTCGACGGGCTGGAGCGCGTGACGGTGCTCGCGTCATCGACCGCGCCGGAGAACATCCTATTTAGCTCCAACGAGCTCTTGCGCGAAGGAGCACCACCGGCTCGTACGAGTGAGCGCGCCCTCTACGGAACGGTCGTGGCGTTCAAGCCCGCGGGGGCGGACTCCGAGGACTTGGGCTTCACCTACAATGTCAGCAGAGGTGGCCTGTTCGTCCGCACCCTGGCTTCGCCCGACGAGGAGAAGGTCTGGGTCGAGCTCCGGCCTCCTCGCTGCAACCATCGGGTGCGTCTCGAAGGGCGGATCGCCTGGCGAAGAAAATTCGACCTGTCCTCCGCTGCCGCTGCGCCGCCGGGTTTCGGGATCGCGCTGACCGATGAACTGGGAGAGAGTCTTTCGCTCTGGAAGAGCCACTCGGAATCCTTCGTCGGCTCCACGCGCACCGGCCCGCGTGCTGTCGGGGCGATGCTGGGACAGCGAGCGAGTGGCGAATTCGATGTCGATGACGCGGCTGTTACCGGTGTATCGGTGCGCAGCGGGGATGACATCGACCAAGCGTTTTCGCCCGTAGCGAGAACCAGCGCGCCGAACATCGAGGTTCGGGAATTGGGACCGGAGAGCGCCCTCGCGGTGCTTCCGCCGCCCACCCCGAAACCCGCTGTCGAGCGCTCGCCCAAACCACCCCTTCCCGAACGCCCGCCGCCGCCGGCGCCTCCCATCATGCCAGCCATCGAAGCGCCGATCTCCGCGGCGCCGGTGGTTCGAAAATCCGGTCGCGGGATCGTGTTCGCGATCGTGTTGATTGGTGTCACCATCGGTGGCGCTGGTGCTGCGCTCTTCCTGTTGCGCGGAGGGGACCCACACCCTTCCGCGCCTCCACCGCCGGCGGTGGTCACGGCGCCCGAGCGGGTGGCTGCCCCGAGCCCACCCTCGCCTTCCGCGGTGGAAGAGAAGATCCCAGCGGATTCCGGCGCGGCCACGGACGCCATGCCGGCCGACGCGGACGACGGATCCGAGCTCGGGCCGACCTACGGCTACCTGGTCGTGCACTCCAGCGAGCAGGGGGACATCTACGCGTCCGGCATCAAGGTGGGGCCAGTGGGGGGCAAGAATCAAACTCCCTGCGGAATGCGCTACGTGCGCATCGGAAAGGGAGAGCCGCCGAGCTGGATCGGCGAAGGCAAGAGCGCGGTCGTGAAGTGTCGCGCAACGACCGAGCTCACGTTGGAAAAGGCTCCCTGAGACCCGCAGTGCGCCGGGGTTTCCAAGGCGGCATCCCTCGCACTGGACGCCGTCGCTTGATATCCTCGCGTCCGTGCTCGAAAGCTTTGCGTTCCGCCTCAGCATCGAATGCCACGGCTGTCGTATCCCGATCCCGCTGAACGGAGTCGTTCCGGCGACGCGCTGTTACCACTGCGGCGAAGTGAATCAGTTCAAACCTTCGTTTTGGCTGCGCGCACTTTCCGGGCCATTCCAGGAAGCGTTCGGAGTGGCTCCCGGCGTGATGCAAACCACCGGCGCGGTGATGACTGGCTTGCGTGTGGAGTTCGGACGACGCGCTCCTCAGTGTCAGCGCTGCAAGGGGCCGGATGTGGCCCTCGATCAAATCGTGAGCTCCGCCGAGCGCGGAGAATGCGGGTGCCCCGGCTGTGGAGAGGGCGTTTCCGTCAGGCGCGCCGACGATACCTGTATCGCGATCAACTCGGGTGCCCGCTATGTGGTCAACGAGCAAGCGCCAGACGCCGAGGGGCGAGCCCTGCAGGCTCGTACGAAGCCCGTCGTGTTTGCCTGCATGTCCTGCGGAGGAAGCTTGCAGGTCGACGGATCTTCGCGGCTGGTGACCTGCAAGTTTTGCAGCGCAGACAACTACCTCCCGGACGGCCTGTGGCAGCTTCTCAACCCGGTTCCGAAGCCAGAAGTGTTCTTCTTCGTGTGCGAGTACGAGAACGAGGTCGAGCGCGCCGCCCGGGCGAGCCGCGAAACGCCCGGAGTGCTCGCCTCCCTCGCGAAGGATTCTTCCGTCCTGGTTCGCTGCGCGGTCGCCGCCAACCCGGCGACGCCCGCTGCGACGCTCGAACAGCTTGCGTTCGACAGAATCCGCGCGGTCCTCGAAGCTCTCGCCAGCAATCCCAACTTGCCGAGCGAGCTCGTAGACGAGATGGCGCATTCGGCCAATCCCGAATTCCGAGCCCTCGCAGCCCGTCATCCGCGCTTGAGCCCCGGCCAGCTCCCGGGCCTCGCGCGACAGCAGCAGCACACCCAAGCCCGGGACACTGCGGCCATGCGTTTGGCGGACCTTCAGGCTCGAGGAGTCGTCGTGGAGGAGGCTCCGCTCAGCGTTCCGAAGAAGGGATTTTTTTCGAGGCTCTTTGGGGACTGACGCGCGTCACTTCGTCTCGAGCTCATCGAGGACCCGTTGCATGTCCGCGGGAATTTCGGATTCGAAATGCATGGGCTCACCGCTTGCGGGGTGAGTGAATCCGAGCTCGCGGGCGTGGAGCATCAATCGCGGCGCGGGCAGTGGCGGCTCTCGAAATCCCCGGGTGTAGACGCGCTCGCCGACGAGGGGATGTCCGGCTTCAGCCAGGTGGATGCGGATCTGGTGGGTACGCCCGGTCTCGAGGCGGCACTCGCACAGCATCGCGCGCGCATATGATTTCAGCACGCGCACGTGGGTGACCGCGGGTTGTCCCAGCTTCGGGTTCGTGGTCGAGCCACGGCGACCGTCCCCGCGATCGGGAACCAGACGCGAGCGAATGGTGCGGGCCTCCATCTGACCGTGGCAGAGCGCGACGTAGCAGCGGACGATGGTGTGGAATCGAAATGCTTGCTTGAGGGCGCGCTTGGCATTCAGATTCCGCGCGAACAAGATCAGCCCGCTGGTTTCCTTGTCGAGTCGATGCACGATGCCGAGAGGTGGAATCGGCTGACCCTCGCGACGTCCGAGCTCTCGCCGAACCATCTCGGACAAAGCGGGGTCGTCCGGTTCGTAGGGGACGCTGCTCAGATTCGGCGGCTTGTCGATGACGACGACGTGGCGATCGATGAACACCCATGCAGCCGCGGGCAGCATCGGTTCTGAATCACGCTGCCGGGGAGTGGAGAGTCGAAGCTCGATGGAAGAGCTCGCGCCAACCTGAAAGCCGGGATCGGTGACCCGCCGGCCGTCCACGCTGAGCTTGCCGGTCTCGATGGCTCGACGAATGGGCGTCCAGGCGACGCCGGGATAGAGGAGGCGCAACGCACGATCGAGCCGCATCTGTCCGGGTGAGGGATGCACGCCATCCTTGAGCACGTTCGGCGGAGATCGCATCGAGATCGGGATCCATACGTACTTTCTCGTTCGGCCCCAAGTCCGTATGCTGCGCCGCGAGGATGGCGACAGGTCCTACCCAGCGCTTGACGTTGCGGGCAGCGCTCACGGGCATGGTCCTCGGCGCGGTGCTTTCGCTCTGCAACATCTACACGGGGCTCAAGGTCGGGTGGGGAACGAACATGAGCATCACCGCGGTGCTGCTCGGCTACGCCCTGTGGGCGGTGGGTCCGGGAAAGCTCTCGCGCTCTCCGTTCGACATCTACGAGTGCAATCAAAATCAGACCGCTGCGTCCGCCGCAGCCTCGATTTCTTCGGCGGGGCTCGTGTCGGCCATGCCGGCGCTCACTCTGCTCACGGGCATTCGGTTGAGCTACCCGCTCCTGGTGCTGTGGGTCCTCGTGATCTCGGTGCTCGGCGTTTTGGTCGGCGCCGCGCTTCGGCGCCAACTGATCGTGACCGAGAAGCTCGCTTTCCCATTTGGAGTCGCCACCTATGAAACGCTTCGGGAGATCTACGCGCGCGGCAGCGAGGCGATGGCGCGCGTTCGAGCGCTACTCCTTTCCGGCGCTTTTGCAGCGGCCTTGAAGGTCTTGTCCGAAGCGTTCAAGCCTCAAAAGCTCGCACTACCCGGTCGCGCCGGGGTCAATCTCGGATTTTCCCTCGAGCCGAGCGTGCTCATGATTGGCCTCGGCGGGCTCATCGGCATGCGGGCCTGTGTTTCCATACTCATCGGCGCGGTCGTGGCGTGGGGGATCGTCGCGCCCGATCTGATTTCCGCCGGGCTCGTGACAGCAGGAAAGCCGGACGAGGCTTGGTTCGGCCGGATCGTTCCCTGGATGCTGTGGCCAGGCGTCGGATTGATGGTTTCTTCGGCCCTTGGATCCTTCGCGCTGTCGGGAGGGGCGATCGTTCGGTCGATTCGCGGAGCACGCTCCCTCGGAGGAGGCGGAGCTGAGGACCCGCCGGGCTTCGAGCTTGGCGGAAAGCGACTCTTGATCGCGCTGGGAGTCGTGGCGGTCGCGGTGGTCGTGCTCGAGCTCCTCGTCTTCGGCATTCACATCCAGGCCGCTGCGTTCGGCGTGGCGCTGACCTTTCTGCTCGCGATCGTGGCCGGGCGCGTTGCGGGGGAAACGGGCATCACGCCCGTCGGTCCGATGGGGAAGGTGACCCAGCTGGCGATCGGGATTGCGGCTCCCGGAGATGCGACCGCGAACTTGATGGCGGCCAACGTTTCGGGCGGAGCCGCCAGTCAGTGCGCCGACTTGCTCCAGGATCTCAAAAGTGGCGAGCTCTTGGGCGCATGGCCGAGGCCACTCGCCTTCGCTCAGCTGTTCGGAGTCATTGCTGGGTCGCTGGCCGGTGCTGCCGGATATCTTCTGCTGCTACCGGATCCGCAGCACATGGTCCTGACCACCGAATGGCCGGCTCCCGCGGTGGCGCAATGGAAGGCGGTCGCAGAGCTCTTCCAAAAGGGCTTTGCCAGCATGCCGCCCGGCGCGTTCCGTGCGTTCTTGGTCGGGGGCGGCGTGGGAACGGCGCTCTTGTTGCTCGAAAAATTTTCACCAGCGCGCGTGAGACGCTTCGTTCCAAGCCCCGCGAGCCTGGGTTTGGCCTTCGTCATCCCGGCCTATAATTCGATGGGCATCGTTCTCGGTGGCGTCCTGGTATCCGTCTCGACCCGCTTCTTTCCGAAGTGGTCGGGGCGCTTCGCGTCGGTCATTGCCTGCGGATTGATCGCCGGCGAAAGCCTGGCCGGAGTGGCGTTTGCCATCCGCCGTATCGTCGCGGGCTAGGAGCGGCTCGGCCGATTGTTGGAGCTTCCCTTGCGCGAGGCTCGGGGCTTTGCAATCTTCCCGGGCGTGAACGAGTGGCGATGGGTCGGTCGAGACGGCTTCGAGTACGTCGGGGACCGCGCGAAGCTCGAAGAAGCCGTCGAGGCGGGTGACGTCGGGCCGACGACGCTCATCTGGAGCGCCGATGCCGACGACTGGAGACCTCTGTCCAGCGTTCTTCCGGAGCTTTCGCCGAAGACCCAGCCACTTGCCAGCCCTGCGCCGCTTCCTGCCTTCGAGCCCGAGGACGACGCGCCGACCATGCGGGACAATCCCATCCCCGAACCATCGGAGCTCGTCGAGGTCCCGCGCTACGCGCCGCCGCCGCCGCCGAAGAGCAATCTCGTCGTCAAGGTGGTCGGCGTGGTCGGCGGTGCTTTCGTTCTTGGCACGATCGTCGGGCTCTTGCTGTTCGCGCGAGGCCGCTCCAAGGAGCCCACTCCTCGCGCATCGGCCACGGCCGCTGTCGGTGTGGCGCCGGCCAAAACTGTGGTCAGCGTGTGCAAGGCGGAGCCGGCGAAGCGCCTTTCGAAGCACGTCTCGCATCGGGTGGGTCTCGAGGTTGCGCTGGTCGGCGATCACCTCGCGCTCGGGTTTGCCGAAAGCGAAAAGGTGGCCCGGGCATTGCGTGTGGATCCGGATTCTCTGGATGCGGAACTGGCCCAGAGCGCCCAGAGCGAAACGCCCATCGTCGGCGTGGTGGTGGCTGCCAGCGGCTCCGACATCGACCTCAAGCTCGACGTGAAAGACCCCGACCTGCGCTCGTCGCATACGGTCTTGGGCAAGAGCTCGTTTGCAATCGGCGCGACCAAGGAGGGGATCGCGCGCCGACGGGAGAGCGACACGCTCGTGATCTGGCCCGGGGAAGAGAAACCGATCACCGTTCCTCGCGTCGAGACGTTGCCGGGCATCGGTCATTTCGTGGCGTTTCGTTGGGGAGGAAGAAGCGGAGAGGTCGCCGCAGGTTGGCTCGATCCGAACGGCAGGAAGAAGACCGATCTGAAGCGGATCGAGCTAGGCGCTCACACGATCGGCACGCCGGCAATCGCAGCCAGCAGCGATGGCGTGCTGTTGTTGGTTGCTGCTCGTATCGACGAGGGGAGCAATTGGCAGATTGCCGCTGGGCGTGCCGACGTGCTCGACGTGCCGGCAAAGCTCGGCCTGCTCCCGCTGGGAGACGAGTCGAAAAACCGGATCTCGCCGGCGGCCACTCGCCTCGGGCCGGATCAGTGGTTGGTACAATGGACCGAAGGGCCGGCAGATTCCCACGAGGTCCGCGTCGGGATCTTCGACGATTCGCTGCGCCGCCGAGTCAAGCCGATTGGGATTTCGCCCCAAGGGGCCGATGCGGGGCAGGGAGTGGTGTGGTCCGACGGGAAGCGAATCGTCTCGTTTTTTTTGGTCTCCACGGGCAATGGGCACCAGCTTTGGGCGGCTCGGGTGAGCTGTAAATAGGCTCTTTTTTGAAAAATTCGAGCTCGGATGCTTCCCGGCGCCGTTCGCGGCGTCCAACCTTTAGCCATGGTGTCGAGTGCGCGGGAGCTGCCCGAGTGGCAGTCGGTCGAGGCGGTCCACGACCACGCCGTGCTCCGGCGGGAAATCTTCTCGCTGGTCCACCGGCAGATGCGTTCGATCGCCGCGCGACGCTCTTCGGATCTGGACGACCTCACGCAGATCGCTGCCGAACGCGCCCTCAAAGGACTTCCGGGATTCCGAGGCCGCGCCGAGCTGTCCACGTGGACGTATCGCATCTGCTATCTCACGCTCATCAGCCACGAGCGTTCGCTCTCGCGGTTCATCGCGCGGTTCGTCACTCGGGACGTCGTTCCGGATTCGCCGGATCCCACGCCGAGCGCACCCGAGTGTCTCGAGCAAGTCGAACGCATCGATCGGTTGCGGGACGCACTCGGACGGCTCGGGCCCAAACGTCGGACCGTGGTCGTGCTGCACGATCTCGAAGGCCTCGGCTTGGACGAGGTTGCCTGCATCGTTGGCGCCAAGCGGAACACGGTGAAGTCGCGCCTGCGAGACGGACATCGACAGCTGGCGCGTCTCTTGGCGAATGACCCGTACTTCGGAGACGTCGCATGTCGATGACCCCCGAGCGGCTCCGACGCATGCGCGAGGTGTGGCTCGTCGACGAGCCAACGAGCTTCGAGGTCGCAGCGGCGTTTCAGCGCTTCGAGCACGCGCCCAAGCGTCGGGAATTCCCGTGGCTTTGGGGCGCGATGGGGATGGCGGCCGGACTGCTCCTGATGCTCGCTTCGTCGACCCGCGGCCCTCGAGCCGCAATCACGCCCGAGCCCGAGCGTCTCCCGACCACCGATGCGCCCAGTACCCCCGCGACGGAAACGCCAGCGCCGCCGAGTCCAGCCCCCCAAAACATCGAAGCACCTCCGCCGCCGGTGATCCGCAATCTGCGCACCGTTTCTCCTACATCGCACCCAGCTCCTCCCGCATCGAGCGCCGCCGCCCTCGCGACTGACCCACGCGATCTTCGCGCAGCGGAGCGCTGGCTAGCCGTCGGCCGCGGCACCGAAGCCGATCCAGTCCTCACCGGCCTCGAAGAGCGCGCGCGCGACAAGCGGAACCAAGGAAAGACAGAACGCGCGAAGCCCGCAGTTCCAAAATGAGAGTCTCAGGCGTTTCCCAGCAAGCGATTCGCGAGACGACGGCGGTGATGGATCGCGTCTCCAAACGTGGGGCGGGAGTAGAGCGAACGCTTGAAGAAGAAATGAACGTCGGCATCCCACGTGAAGCCGAAGCCACCGTGGAGCTGGACGCCCTTCTTCACTCCAAAGGCGAGCACGTCGCTTGCGTGCGCCTTCGCCATGCGTGCTGAAACCTCGGCGTGAGCGACGCCGCGATCGAGCAGCGTCGCGGCACCCAGTGCCAGGTTCCGGGCCAGCTCCACGCCCAGCATCAAGTCGACCAGGGGGTGCTTGACGGCCTGGAAGCTGCCGATCGCGCGACCGAACTGGTGCCTTTCGACAGCGTAGTCTCGAGTGCGGAGTAGCACTGCGTCCGCGACGCCGACCATTTCGCACGCCAGGAGTGCGGCGCCGGTGATCTCCGCGTAACGGAGAGCGACCGGACCATCGCTGGCGAGGCGCTCGGCCCGAACATTTTCCAAGTGAAGGCGCGCGGTTCGACGCGTCGTGTCCACCGAAACTTCCGGCGCGACAGCCAGCCCAGGGGAGGGGGCCTCGACCGCGAACAGGGCCACGCCGCCCTGGGTTTCTCGAGCGGCGACGACGACGAGACGCGCGTCGGCGCCGAACAGGACGTGGGTCGCGTCCCCGGAAAGGACATGACCTTCACCCGCTGGCTCGGCGCGGACGCCGAGTGACTGCGTGTCCGAACCGGGCTCGCCGAAGGCGGTCGTGGCGATACGCTCTCCGCGCACCATCTCGGGGACGAAGCGTTCCTTCTGCGCGTCCGAACCCGACGCGAGGAGCGTCTCGATCGCCACGAGGGTTGGGAAAAACGGAGAGGGCAGGAGCACGCGTCCCATCTCTTCCAACAGGAGCGCCAGGTGCAGGTGCCCCGCTGCCGATCCCCCAAGCTCTTCGGGAACGGCGAGGCCGAGGAAGCCGAGAGTCGCCATCTCGCGATACAGATCCGGATCGAAGCCCCGGGGATCGTCGGCGAGCTTGCGAACCGATGACATGGGACAGCGCTCGCTCATCAGTCGCTGAGCGGACTTCCACGACAGCTCGTGCTCCTCGCTGAACCCGAAGCCTGAGGCCACGTCGGGTACCTCGATGTTGTCGATGCGACCGGGAACCAGAGTGGGATCGACTTCCTTCGGGGTCATCTCGTCCTCACTTGCTCTTGGGCAGTCCGAGCACACGCTCACCGATGATGTTGCGCAGAATTTCGCTGGTTCCGCCACCGATCGTCATGCCAAAGGAGTTCATGAAGGCGCGGGGCCACTCGCCACGATCCGGTGCGTGCTCGTCGCCGAGCCACAGCGCCGCGTCGGTACCGAGCATCTCGCAGGCGAGCTCGGACAGGCGTTGATTCCATTCCGAAGCAACGAGCTTGTTCATGAGGGGAAGAGCCATGGGCCGGTCCGCGTTCAGGGCGGGCGCGCCCAGACGGGCTCCAGCGAGGCCCATCGCGTGGGCTTCGATCCAGAGCTGGGCGATGCGATCGCGGAACACGGGGTTGGCCGCGACGGGCTTTCCATCTCGCCGCGTGCGAGCAGCGACTCCGAGCACACGCTTGAACGTTTCGACGAGCGCGCTCGTACGCTCCCGCGGGGAGCTGTCGGCGGCGCCGCGCTCGAACATCAGGGTCGTGAGCGCGATGTTCCAACCCTGGCCTTCCTCGCCGACAAGGGCGTCCTTGGGCATCGGCGCGCGATCGAACAGGACCTGGTTGAATCCTCCCTCGCCGGTCATCTTCACGAGCGGCTGCACCGTCACGCCCGTGGTGTCCATCGGGAACAGGAAGTACGAGAGCCCTGCGTACTTGTTCGCGTCCGGATTCGTGCGCGCGAGGAGGATCATCCACTTGGCGACGTGCGCCAACGTGGTCCACACCTTGTGACCGGTGACCTCCCAGCCGGTTTCGGTTTTCACGGCCCGAGTAGCGAGGCTTGCGAGATCGCTTCCCGCGCCGGGCTCGCTGAAGCCCTGGCACCAGATCTCGTCGGCGCGGAGCAGAGGCCCGAGCATGCGTTTCTTCTGCTCCTCGGTCCCGAACGTGAGGATCGTCGGTGCGACCCAGGTGAGCCCGAGAAAGTTCACGAAGAACGGAGCGCGCGCCCGGGCGAGCTCCCGGTCGACGATGCGCTTCTTGTCCGGCTCGACTCCGCGTCCGCCGTATTCTTCGGGCACGTCGAAGCCAAGCAGGCCTCGGTCGTAGACTTTCTTCTGCCAGTCCCGGAGCCATTCGAATTGCTGCTGGGACTCGACCTCGAGAAAGGTCTGGGGCAGCTTGAAGGACGGGGCAGGGGGTTTTTCCTTCCCGATCCATTCACGAACTTCGTGGCGGAACGCGGCCAGCTCGGTGGGCTCGGAGGCGTCTTGCATGGCCTCGGGACGATACACGAACGACCGCTTCGGGGGTAAGCTCCGCCGCCGCCCGCGAGGAGCCCACATGATCGAATGGAGTGAGCAACACCTGGCCATCCGCGACGCATTTCGTCGCTTCGTCGAAACCGAGATCAAGCCCAAGCGCGACGATCTCGAGCACGGCGATCTGCCGCCCTACGAGATCCTGCGCAAGATGTTCGCGACCTTCGGGCTTCGCGAGATGGCAGAGATGCGCTTCGCTCAAGATCTCGAAAAGGCCGAGCGCCGAGCCAAGGAGGGTAGCGGCGAAAAGAAGCCGGCGGAACCGAATCCCGGCGCCGGCGAGATGGTGGCCATGCAGATGATCCCGATCATCGAGCTCAGCCGTTTCAGTCCTGGCATGGTGACCGCGCTTGGTGTGAGCGCGGGACTCACGGCCAACACCATCCTCAGTCGCGGAACTCGCGCGCAAAAGGAGCGCTGGGCCAAGGACCTGCTCACTCTCGACAAGATTGGCGCCTGGGCCATCACCGAGCCAGGCTCCGGCTCGGATGCCTTCGGCCAGATGAAGTCGAGCGCCCGCCGGCACGAGGGCGGCTATTTGCTCAACGGCAACAAGACCTTCATCACGAACGGCCCGTACGCGGACACCATCGTCTTCATCTGCAAGCTGGACGAGCAAAACGATCCCCGCGAGCGAAAGGTCCTGTCCTTCGTCCTCGACAAGGGAACGACGGGGCTCGAACAGACCAAACCGCTGCGCAAGATGGGCCTTCACTCGTCGCCCACCGGCGAGCTGTTCCTGAACGACGTGTTCGTCGAAAAGGACCGGCTGCTGGGTGAAACGGAGGAGATCTCCTATCGCACCGGGGCCAAGGACACGTTCAAGGCCGAGCGGACCGGCGTCGTCGCCATGGCCCTCGGTATCGTGAATCAGTGCCTGTCGCTGTCCTCGGAGTACGCCAAGACCCGCGTGCAGTTCGGCCGCCCCATCGGCGACTTCCAGCTGATCCAGCTCAAGCTGGCGAAGATGGAAGTCGCGCGGATGAACATCCAGAACCTCGTCTTTCGCATCATCGAGCTGGCGGGAGCCGGCAAGCAGATGACCTTGGCCGAAGCCAGCGCCTGCAAGCTCTACTGCGCCCAGAGCGCGATGGAAGTCGCCCTGGAAGCCGTGCAGCTTTTCGGAGGCAATGGCTACATGGCGGAGTTCCAGGTCGAACAGCTCGCCCGAGATGCGAAGGTCCTTCAGATCTACGGCGGCACGGACGAGATCCAGATCTCGCAGATCTCGAGGAGCTTGCTCGCGGAGGCATGACGAAGCTCTCGCTTCACCGCATGCTCGCCGCCGCGCTCGTGCTCGGGGCCTGCGGCTCCTGCGGTAAGTCGATGGACGCCAATCAGCCACAGGGGGCGGATGCGGCGGTCGCGGATGCAGCGGATGCGGCAGTTGCCTGCCCCACGTTCAACGAAAGCACGAGTCCGGGCAAAGTGGAGTTTGCCGAGATCACCGAGGCTTCCGGAATCGTCGCGAGTCGAAAGACCGCCGGGGTGCTGTTCGTCCACAACGATTCCGGTGACATGCCCCGCGTGTTTGCGATGACGACTCTTGGCAAGCATCGCGCGGTGTTTTCCCTTTCCGGCGCCAGCGCAGTGGACTGGGAGGACATGGCGGTCGGCCCGGGCCCCGATCCGGGAGAGCACTATCTCTACCTGGGCGATATCGGCGACAACAATGCGGTGCGCCCGAGCGTCGTCGTCTATCGGGTGGCGGAGCCGTCGATCCCTTCCACTCCGACGACCGTTGCGCTTGCCGGCGTCGAGTCATTCACCTTCACCTATCCGGGTGGAGCTCGCGATGCGGAGGCGCTCCTCATCGATCCGGAGAGCGGCGATCTCTTCATCCTGCAAAAGGCCAGCTCGGGACCGTCGAACGTCTATCGCAAGGCAGCACCGCTCTCGTCCGGAGAGCTCGAGCTCGTCACGTCAGTCGACGTGGGTCCCAAGGCGACCGCGGGCGACATCTCGCCGAGCGGCGCGGAAATCCTGATCCGTACCTACAATGTTGCCTGGCTCTTCCGTCGCGCGGCAGGGCAAACCGTTGGTGAAGCCCTCCAAGGCGAGCCCTGCTCGGTGCCACTTCACGGCGAGCCCCAGGGCGAAGCCATCGGTTTTGCAGCAGATGGTGCGAGCTACTTCACCGTGAGTGAGGGCGTGAACCAGCCGCTCTTTCATTTCGTTCGAAACTGAAGCTCAGCAGCCTTCGTTCCAGCCTTCGCTCCCGAGCAGCGCAAAGCGCGCGTCGAGATGCACGTCGCTCCTTGCTTCGTCGAGATCCACGACCCGAAGTGCTTCACGATCGCCGGAGCCGACCAGCACGAGCAGCATGCCGCCTCGAGTGCGAAGCGCACCACGCATGAGAAATCCCGCATGATTGGAGAGCGGGTGGCCGTCCTCGGTTTCGACAATCACCTCGCGGTCCTCTTCGTGGCAGGCCGTTGGCGAATAGCGGACCACGGTGCGCTCGACGACGTTAACGTCGCTTCCGGCGAAGCCGTATCGATGGATCCAGACTTCGTCCTCGGCGAGGGCACGGTCGGCAGGGACCGCTTGATCGTCCAGATGTGACGGGAATTGCCAGCTCGCGCTTTCATCCGCGCCGTCGAGGGCGACAAGCAGGCCAGGGCTCTGAGCGAGATCGTCGCAACCTTCGACGATGGCAACTTCGTGCGTGGGTCCGGGGAGTGAAGCGCTGGACGACCCGCCGTAGTCGATGCCCAGATCGGCGTGGACGCTCGCATGGCCCACACACGTGCCCGCTGGTCCGACCAGCGTGAAGGTCTCTCTCGAGCCTCCGGAGTGTTGGGTGATGCCCAGGACGAAACCGCCGTCGAGGCCGATGCGAGCTTCGAATTTGTCCCGCGCCTTGGCCGGGCCGAGGATCACGTAGGCTCGGCCACCGGTCGCGAGAACGGGATACACGGCCTTCGGGGTCCGCGTTCGCTGACCAGCCTTCGGCGACTCATCGACTGAAGACCCGTGAACCGAAACGGGGTGAGCCGGCGGGCTCGCCGCCGGGGCGGAGCAAGAAGTGGCGGAGAGGAGCGCGGAGACAAGCAGGACGGTTCGCATGCCCCGATCCATCGCAACCCGCGTGCCGAGGGAAATCCCCGGGATTTGTGGGGATTGAGCGTGGCTCCACCGACACGTCGAGTGTCTGTTAGGTTCCGGCGCATGCCCGACGAAGCGCCCCGCAAGCGCATCAAGGAAATGGAAGTGATGGTGGCCGACGCCATCGTCGAAACGCCGGACACGACGACACTGGTCTTGTTCACCGGAAACGATCGGCTCGACTACAAAGCGGGCCATTTTCTCACCATCGATCCCCACCAGTTCGAGTCCCTCGAGCGCTTCACTTCGTTTCTCGAGGACTTGAAGCAGAAGAAGGAGCTGCCGCGGGCGTACTCGATGTGCTCGGCTCCCCACGAGCGGCAGCTGGCAGTGACCGTGAAGGAAGAGCAGTACGTCTCTGGCCAAACCCCGTATCCGCCGCTGCTCTCCCCCTTGCTCGTGAAGCGAACGGTGCGTGGCATGCGCCTCGTGGTCACGGGATTCACGGGTCCGTACACGCTACCGGACGACATCGAGTCCAGGACCGACCATTTGCTCCATGTCTGCGCCGGCAGCGGCAGCGTGCCGAACTTTTCCATCATCAAGCACGCTCTCGAACATCACCCGCGACTCCGTCACACGCTCGTCTACTCGAACAAGAGTTGGGACGACGTGATCTTCCGGGATGCGATCCAGTCGCTCGCCAAGTCGCACTCCGATCGCCTTCGGGTCGTGCACACTCTCACGCGAGAGGCGAACCCCGAGCAGTTCGGGCCCGATGTAAAAAAGGGTCGTGTCGGGCCGGAGCTTTTGCAAGAGTACCTGCGCGATCCCAGCGCGACGATCGCCTATGTTTGTGGGCCTGGCGTGAGCCCCCACGAGCGAAAGGCGGCCAAGGCGAAGGGCGAGGAGCCCGCCCCGCGCTTTCTCGAGACCGTCGTCGGCGCGCTGCGCGAGATCGGCGTGCCCGACAAGCAGATCAAGCGCGAATCGTACGGCTGAGCGCTCAGTGCGCTTTCGCTGCGGCCGCAGCGAGGCGCTTCTTGGCCGCTTCGAGCCGCTTCTTTGCCGTGATCATCCGCTCCGGTTTTTGCGCCTGGCGCTTGGCCTGGGCTTCGTAACCCTGGACTTGCTCTTCGAGCGTTGCGACCTCGCCCTTCACGTCCCGGAGGGCACCTTGGATCTGCGCCTTGGTTCCCAGATAGCCGAGGCGGCGCGGACCGTACGCGTATTTCAAGGCGCGATCGATCGCAGCGAGCGCGTCCGGGTAGCGCCGTAGCGCGATGAGCACGCTGGCCAAACGGGCCGGCGGTTCGTAGGAATCCGGCAGCTGCTTCTCCCGTTCGGTCAGCATGCGCACGGCTTCCTCGGCGCGACCCAGAGCGACATAAGATCCCGCTCGCGCATAGTCGAATGCCCCGGCGGCCGCGGGGGTCGGCGCCTTTTTCGCAGCCTCCTCCAGGATCGCCAGGCGCTTTTCGTGAGCCTTTCGGACGCCCTCCTTGTTGCCCAGATCCGACTCGATGTCCGCCAGGGCGTCCAGAGTGTCGGCGCGATCGTCGGCAGAGGCGTCCGGGTGAGGGGAGGCCACAATCCGCTGGAGGGTTTCCGAGACTGCGGTCTCGACCTCCTTCTTTTTGGCGCTGCTCTTCAAGTGCTCGGCGCAGGCGGCGATGTGCCGCGAGAAGTCCGTTGGCGAGGCAGCCCCCGTGATCTCATCGATGTGAGCGAGGCCGACCTTCACGCATTCGTCGGCGCGCCCTCCGTTGTAGAGCGCTTCAATCAGGCCCCGGAGCGTTTCGTCCCGCCGGGCCCAATCTTCGGAGCCTTCTCCAGAGTTTTCGCGTAGAGGGACGCGGCTTTCCCATACTGAGAGCGCGCCTGGAGATCCTTGGCGTCGAGAAGCAAGGCCAGCGGCGAGCCGGGCTTCAAGGTCTTCTTGCGCCGCGCGTCGCCGGCGTCGACGGCCTCGCGAACGAACCCGTCCATTTCCTTCACCGATCCCGCGCCGGGCCAGTAGCCGAGAATGTCGCCGCTCTCGGGCTCGATCACGAAAAACGTCGGCCACACGTCGATCGCGTACTTGTCGACGAATGCGGCGTTCTCGTCGCGGTCGGTGTCCACTTCGACGAACACGGCGAGCTCCGCGAGCGGCGCCAGGGCGGGCTGGGTGAAGACGTAGTGCTTCATGCTGAGGCACGTGTGGCACCACTTTGCCCAGGCATCGACGAACACGAGCTTCTTGTCCCGCTTGGCCTGAGCCATCGCCGCCGGCACATCGTCGGAGAGCCAAGGCATGGCGAGCTGTTCGGCGGGAGGTGGTCCGGCATCCCCTGCTGCCACGGCCGGCGGCGTGCTGGCATCGAAAGCGGCGACGACCGGGGGCGGCGGCGCTTCGCCAGGATCGGCCGGTCCGGTGCGCGATGGGCCGGTGCACGACGCGATGGTGATGCAGAAGAGAGCGGCGGAGCGCATGGCGACGAAGCTTAGCTCAGAACGCGTACCCGACGATGATGTCCACGTCCGGGTAGACGCCGCTCAGGCCCGCGGTGCCGCTCTCGTCGTCGATCTCGAAGGCCCAGTACTGGGCGCCCGCTCCGAAGCGGAGGAGCAAGGCATCGTTCGCGAGCAAGAAACCCCAGCCCGCGGTCGCCCCCGCGCTCCATCCAACACCGCTCACACTCTTGGGCAGATCGTCCTGTGCGCGGATCGCCACGACTCGCCCGAACGGAGAGACGTACAGTCCCTTGGGTCCTTCTCCGAGCGGGAACACGAAGGGTCGGAGCTCTGCGCCAAAGCCGATAACGTCCGACTCGTGACCTCCGAGGATCCCCGTGTACCAGGGACGATTGAGCTGCAAGGTGAGCCGCGCGCTCAGCGCAGGTGCCAGGACGCGTTCGTAGCCCGCGCCGATGACGCCGCTTCCGAGATCCGCTTCGAGCGCGTTTTCCTTGGCTTCGGGCGCGGGCTGACCCAGGGCGACGGTGGTCCCTGCGAAAAATGCCAGCGCGAGTCCGATGGGAGCGAGCTCTTGCATCCGTCGCAGGACTATCGGTGAAGCTGCCGGGAGTCGCAATCGTCGTCAAAACCGTTCGCGAATCGGCCGCCGTGACTTAGCATCCCCGCGAAGGAGTCGCCCATGAAGATCCAAGCCGCCGTCGCTCACACCGCAGGAAAGCCGCTCAGCATCGAGAGCGTCGAGCTCGAAGGCCCGAAAGCCGGCGAGGTCCTGGTCGAGCTTCGAGCGACGGGCGATTTGCCACACCGACGACTTCACGCTCTCGGGTGCGGATCCCGAAGGGCTGTTCCCGTCGATCCTCGGCCACGAAGGCGCCGGCATCGTGGTCGACGTGGGCGCGGGCGTGACCACGTCGGTCAAGAAGGGTGACCACGTCATTCCGCTCTACATTCCGGAATGTCGCGACCTGCAAGTCGTGTCTGTCGCGAAAGACGAATCTCTGCACGAGCGATTCGCGCGACCCAGGGCAAGGGGCTGATGCCCGACGGCACGAGCCGCTTCTCGCATCGGCAAGGAGAAGATCCACCACTACATGGGTTGCTCGACGTTCGCGAGCCACACGGTGCTGCCCGAGATCGCGGTCGCCAAGATCCGGGAGGACGCTCCCGTTCGACAAGGTCTGCTACATCGGCTGCGGCGTCACGACCGGGCATCGGCGCCGTGATCTACACGGCAAAGGTGGAGCCCGGCGCCAACGTGGTCGTGTTCGGTCTCGGCGGGATCGGCCTCAACGTGGTCCAGGGCGCGCGGCTCGCCGGCGCGGACAAGATCATCGGCGTCGACATCAATCCAGCGCGCGAGGCGCTCGCGCCGCAAGTTCGGCATCACGCACTTCGTGAATCCCAAGGAAGTGCGAGAAGGATCTCGTGGCCCACCTGGTGGAGCTGACCGACGGGGGCGCGGATTACAGCTTCGAGTGCGTCGGCAACGTGAAGCTGATGCGCCAGGCACTCGAGTGCTGCCATCGAGGCTGGGGCGTGAGCGTGATCATCGGCGTGGCGGGTGCTGGTCAGGAGATTTCCACGAGGCCTTTCCAGCTCGTGACCGGACGCGTCTGGAAGGGGACCGCATTCGGCGGAGCCCGCGGGCGTACGGACGTTCCGAAGATCGTCGACTGGTACATGGACAAGAAGATCGACATCGACAACCTCATCACCCACAAACTGCCGCTCTCCAAGATCAACGACGCCTTCAGCCTCATGCACGAGGGCAAGTCGATCCGCAGCGTCGTCGTCTACGAGTGAGCATGGGCCGGGTACGCGAGTCGTCCGAGCGCCTCTGGACCGGAGCGGAGTCCACGGCGGGCCTTCAGCCGGTGAGCTTGATTCTCGGGCTCGAGGAGTACCAACCCGGGCTCGCGTTCATCTCGAGCTTCGGCAACGTGACGCTCCTCGACACGAGCGAGGGCCTCGTGATGCTCGATACCGGAAGCTTCTTCATGGCCGCGAACAATCACGATCTTGCCCGACAATGGTCGAAGAGCCCGCTTTCTCACGCCGTTTACACCCACGGTCACGTCGATCACGCGTTCGGTGTACCCCCCTTCGACGAGGAGGCGCGGGTCGCCGGGCGCGACCTTCCCCACGTCGTTGCTCACGAGCGCGTCGTCGATCGCTTCCAGCGCTATCAGCTGACCGCCGGCTACAATCGCGTGATCAATGCGCGTCAATTCGGCGCTGAGGCGTGGCCGACGGAGTACCGCTTCCCCGATCAGATTTTCGCCGACCGGCTCAGTCTCGAGGTGGGCGGTGAGCGCATCGAGCTTCGTCATGCCCGCGGTGAGACCGATGATCATCTCTACGCCTGGCTTCCGGAACGCAAAGTGCTCGTGACCGGTGATCTCTTCATCTGGGCCTCACCGAACTGCGGCAATCCCCAGAAGGTCCAGCGCTACCCCCGCGACTGGGCGGCGGCGCTCCGGCAAATGGCGTCTCTCGGCGCGGACCTCCTGCTTCCCGGGCACGGTCCGCCCATCGAAGGCGCCGATCGTGTGGCGCTCGCTCTCAGCGAGACCGCCGCGCTTCTCGAATTCATCGTCGACGAGACGCTCGCGCGCATGAACGCGGGTGCGCGCCTGGATCGAGTGCTAGCCGAAGTTCGGCCACCCCAGCGATTGCTGGAGCGCCCCTACCTGCGCCCCGTCTACGACGAGCCGGAGTTCATCGTCCGAAACCTGTGGCGGCTCTACGGCGGCTGGTGGGATGGAAACCCCGCACGCCTCAAGCCAGCCCGGGACGCCGACCTCGCGCGAGAAATCGCCGGACTGAGCGGCGGACCCTCCCGCCTCGTCGAACGAGCGAAAGAGCTCGCGGCCAAAAACGAGCTCGCCCTGGCGTGTCACCTGGTGGAGCTCGCCTTCGAGGCCGCACCCGACGACGCGGCCGTGCAAGCGGCGCGAGCCGAGATCTATGGATCCCGAGCCAAGTCCGAGAGCAGCCTGATGGCCCGAGCGATCTTCCGCGCGGCTGCGATCGAAAAATCGTAGCGATCGGGTGGGGCGCTAGGCGAAGTCTTGGGCGAAAGCTTCGGCGCTCCGTCGCATCCAATTCTGGCGCGGTGCGGTCTTCGGCCACGGCGCTCTTTCCTCGAACGAAAGCGCCAGATCGAGAAGTAATCGATCATTGCCGTGGGCAGCTGCGAACTGGGCTCCAATCGGCATCCCGCTCGAGCTCCGTCCGACGGGTAGTGAAATGGAGGGCGCTCCGGACGCGTTCTGGATGGGGGTGAACGGCACGTAGTTTCGCAGCCGTTCGTACACGACTTCGAATTCGACATCGGGCGCGATGAACCCGAGCTCGGGTGCGGGTTCGGCGGTCGTCGGACAAATCAGAGACGTCGTACGACTTCATCACGCTCGCATAGGTGTGGGCGAAGTGTCGCAGACGGCGCATGGATTGCAGCGCGGCAGCTGGTTCATCGGTGAACGTACCCGCGATGCCCTGGCTCCAGGGCTCGAGCTGTCTGGTGTCGAAGCGCCGATGAATCAAGAGCCGGGCCGTGCGCTTTTGAATCCACGCAACCAACCCCCAGTAGCGCAGGAAGTCGTCGAGGACCCTGCCCTCGAACGGGCAGGGGATCTCTTCCACTTCGTGACCGAGGGATGCGCACACGCGAGCTCCGGCAAGGACTGCGTCGCGAGTCTCCGGGTGAACTGCGCTGCCCGTGGGCGAATCGACGAACACGCCGATCTTCAGCGGGCCCGGTTTCGTGAGGGTGCGCCAGATGGGTTTCACTCTTCGAGGCCGGTGCTGGCCCTCGATCGCTTCGTGGAATGCCAGCGCGTCGCGCACGGTCCGGGAGAGGACGCCATGGGTCGCGATGTTGATCGGTAGGAGGTGCGATCCCTCCATGTCGAGCCGGAATCGTGACGGCTTCAATCCAACCAGACCGCAGCAAGCGGACGGGATGCGGATCGATCCACCGCCGTCGCTGCCGTGGGCGAGGGGGACGACGCCCGCGGCAACTAGACACGCTGCACCGCCCGAGGACCCGCCAGCGGATCGGGAAGGGTCCCACGGGTTTCTACAGGGCGGTTGCCCGAGCGGTTCCGTGGTCGCGGTCAGCCCGAGCTCCGGCGTCGCGCTCTTGCCGAGGCTGACCAGCCCCGTACTCTCGAGGAGAATCGCGAAGGGGTCCGACCGCGGTGACACGTACTGTCCGGCGCCGCGCGCGCCCCAACCCGTCATGACACCTCGGACTTGGGTCAGGTCCTTGATGAACGTCGGCACGCCGGCGAGCGCACCCGAGACATTGACTGCCTTCTTCCGCGCCAGCTCGTAGGACTGGGTCACGATGGCCCCGAGGCAATTGGCTTGTTCGGCGCGCTCGATCGCGGCGTCCAGGACTTCGAGCGCGGACACCTCGCGCGCTCGAACGCGCCGTGCGGTTTCGACCGCATCCCAGGATGCGAGCTCTGCCAGATCAGCTCGGGAAAGCGACATGGCGCGGAGCATAGTGGAGGGGCCGCTTTCGTCGCCACCCGGCGAGCGAAACCCGCGTATCCCCTCACGATGCCGCGCGTTCGACTGCGGGACCGCAAGTCGACGGCGCCGTCCGCAACGAAAGAAGGCTGACGAGATCCCCGTCAAGAATCGCACGACCGGTCGCTCGACTTTCGCAACGCGCTTCGCGCTACGGGGCGGGTGCACCCGAGAAACCACCAAGATCCCGGATCCCGGATCCCGGATCCCGGTCTCGGTCCGCGGATTGCATCTGGAAGCGTGGCACCAGGAGCGCACTTCAGTCTTCAGTCGTACTGACAGTCCCCACTCGTCCATGAGTCCAAGACCCATCGCCGCCCTGCTGTTCGCTTCGATCGCGGCGGTCACCGCTCTGTCGATTCCGGCCTGTGGCGCCGTGACCACTTCAGACCCAGAACCGGACGCAGGTACGGATGCGGGGAGTCCCGCGCCGAAGTGCAGTGCCGACTCGGATTGCGTGAACCCCGATCCCCAGAGCTGCTCGGTCACCTGCATCAGCGATCATCACTGCGAGGTCCAGGCCAACGATGCCGACGGCGATGGGTATCGAACCTCGTCCTGCGCGTTCGCCGACGGGGACGACTGCAACGACGGCGATGCGAACGTGCACCCTGGAGCAGCAGAGATCTGCAACGGCGTCGATGACGATTGTGACGGAAAGGACGAGATGTCGGGCGGAATGCCACTGGGTGGCACGACGCTGACGCTGTCCGATGACGCCTTGCTTCCGCGAGTCGTGTGGGTGGAGGCGACGAAGAGCTATGCGGTCACGTTCACGAAGGACACGCTTGGGATCTGGCTCGCCCGGGTCGACCAAGCTGGAAAGTCCCTCGGAGTCACCCAGGTTTCGGAGAGCTCCGAGGGGTTCCTCTCGGCAGTTGCATCCAAGGGCGACAAGATTGCGGTCGTTTGGCTCTCCCCAAGCGGCGGCAGCCACGTCATCTTCCGTGAGCTCGCCACGGACGGATTGCCGACGAGCCCCGAGATACTACTGAGCTCGGACGCGATCCTGACGGATGCCGGGCGCCCGGAGGTCGTGCCGACTGGCGATGGCTGGCTCGTCGTGTGGTCGGATCACCCGAGCGGCGAGCCGGGCCCTCGGATTTCGCAAAAACGATCCAAGGAAGCACGCCGTCCCCACTGGTCGAGATCAGCAAGCAGGCCGGCACCCACGCGCTTCCTCGCGTTGCAACCTCGCCTGCGGGCACGGTCGTCGTTTGGTCGGGGACGACCGCGGCAGCGACTGCCGACGAGTTCAGTGACGTCATCTTTGGTGCATCGCTCGTTGGGAGCTCAGTGAGCTGGTCCGACGCGTTGACGGATCCGGCTCCAGCGGTCGAGACCGGAAGTGCCCTTCCCATAATTGCTGCGGGTGACGGCGAGTATCCGGTCGCGTGGAGGCATTTCGCCGGCGACGAAAACGGGCTCCAGTTCTCGATCTTGAAGCAAGCGACATCCGGGGAGCTCAGTGGTTGCAGTCCGACGTTCTACGGCCTCGGGAACGTCTATCCTTGGCAGATCGCATCGCGGACCGGCGGTTACCTGATCAGCGTCTATGCGGAGGCGAGTGGAGCCAGCGACCAACTGGAGCTCTTGCGCGTGGACTCGTCCTGCGCGTTCGTTCCCGGTGCAATCGTCGTCCACGAGGTCGCACCGGACGAGACTCTCGCTGGCTTCGACATGGCTCGGGGTGCGGAAGGGTACCTCGCCGTCTGGTCGTTCCTGTCTGGGACGGCGATCCATGGACGGGTGTTCGGTCCGAATCTCTGTGATTGAGCGGAGAAGGTCATGAAGCTCGGAAAGCTCGAAGCGGCCCTTTTGATCGCCACGACGGCAATCGCGTGCTCCTCGCGGGTTTCCCACGACCCTGCAGGCGTTGGCGACGCGGGCCCGACCGTGCCTGGCGTCGAATGTGACAGCGACGCGGTGTGCGATGACGGAAAGTCGTGCAACGGCGCCGAAACTTGCGTCGCGGGCTACTGCGAAGATCCGGCGCCTTGCGCCAGCCCCGAGTGCGCGATTGACAACGGCGGATGCCCGTACACGGCCACCTGCTCGGTCGACAATTCAGGAGTGGTGTGTAGCTGCAAACCCGGTTTCCAGGGTGACGGAACGACCTGCACGGCCGTGTGGGAGCGCTTCGATACGCTGACCGTCCCAGAGCTCGGTTCGGGAGGCATCGAGTACATCGGCGCCCTCGGCAATCGGATCTACTTCGCCAACGACAACAGCCCGGCGGACCCGAGCGATCCGGCGGTGTTTCGGGCGTACGACGTCATCACCAAACAGATGTCGGACGAGACCGCCAATCCCGAAGCATTCAGCGGCTACGACGCAAACGCATATTCGGCTCCGCCTTCGACGTATTCTTCCTTTCCGATCGGTCTCGACGGTCAGCTCTATTATCTCGCCGGGGACGGCTTTCGGTACGATCTCTCGACCCAAACCTGGACGAAGACGGCCTTCGACGCCGCCCAGAACATGCGCGACCGTCCTGGGACGGCCGTCCTCGGCGGCAAGATCTACGAAGTGGGAAGCACCGACCTGAGCGAGCTCGCGCAGTTCTACGATCCCGCCTCCGACAGCTGGTCGGCCCCGGAGCGATCGAGAGCTATCCGTGGGAGATCGACTTCGCTGCCGCCGCAGCTTGGGGGGGAAAGCTCTACGTCCTCGGAAACGAGCAGTCCTCAGGCTTTCCGCCCAACCCCGCTCCGGGCCCGTTGTTCGCCGTGTACGACCCGAACACGAACCACTGGACTCCGAAATCCTACATCATCGTTCCCGGCGGGAGCCCTCGGCGCGCCGCGGAGGTCGGCGGGAAGATATACTTCGATCTCGGGGTTTCGGTGGAAGTCTACGATCCCGCCGCTGACGTGTGGGACGATCCGATCCTGCCGCCGGTCGGCGCGGGCAAGTTCTACGAGCGCCCCGCGATGGTGAGCGCAAACGGCGATCTGTTCATCCTGCTAGGCAAGGGAACGATCGTGGACATCTTCCGACTCGATCTCTGAGACAAAAAGAAGCTCGCGCTCCCGCGTCACGTGGTGGCGATGACACGGTCGAGCGCGAGCAAAGTCGTCTTCACTCGCCGGGGGTCGCTGGCGGCGGTCCGGTCGCCGGCTGCCCCGGAGTTTCGTGCCTGGCGTTCGGTCCACCGGAGAGCGTCACGTACGCGATGGGCACGCTCGCGCCGAGCAGGGCCACGACGGCCCCGCGTCCGAGCAGACCCTTGCGCCCCGGGATCATGAACAGGCCCGAGAGGGCCAGGAATAGCAGCAAGCACCGCGTAGCCGTCGGCGATGATGGTCCAGGCCTTCTTGCCGCGGTTGAGGTGCAGCCAGTTGGCCAGGCGGAGGAAGAAGCGCGGATCTTGGCCCTCCTCGACGACCTTGCCGCTGGCGGTGTCGACGTGCAGCGTGCGCTTCTCGAACACGAGCTCGAGGTGCGTGTCGTCGGCGCGGTAGATGTCGTCGCGGTTTGTCCTCGATCCCGAGGCTCGCGAGCACCGCGGCGGACGCGGCGTCGTCGTCCTCCGGGCAGCGGAGTCGGCCACCTGGTGGGTCTCGCTCGAACTGTTTGAAGCTCGGATCCCAGTCGGCGATGTGATTCACGGCCAGGCCCGACAGCGCGTAGATCAGCGTGAGCCCGACGACGAAGTAGCCCGCGTCGCGGTGCAAAGCTCGAAGCCACGGGCGCCACTGGAAAGCGTCTTCTTCGTCGAGGCTTGGTTTCGCCGTCGACGTGGCGCAGGCTCGCGCCTCGACGCTCGCGCGTCCGTCAGCCATAGCGCTCTTCCCTCCATGGATCGCCGTGATTGTTGTAGCCGCGCGTCTCCCAGTATGCCGGGCTCGTCGCGCGTGACGAAGCGAATGCCGGTCAGCCATTTGGCGCTCTTCCAGAAGTACAGATCGGGCACGATGGCGCGCGCCGGGCCGCCGTGGGCGCGGGCAGGGTCGGCCTTCGAGCTCGTGCGCGACCAGCACGTTCGGCGCCAGCGCCTCGCGCGATCCGCACGTTGGAGGTGTAGCCGTGCGCCGCCTCGAAGATCACGTGCCGCGCCTTCTTCGTGGGCTTGGCCTTGTCGGCCAGGTCCTTGACCCGCACGCCCTTGACCTTGGCGCCGAGCACGGTCCAGCCCGTCACGCAGTGCACGTCGACCGCGATCTCCGTCTGCGGCATCGCGAGCAGGCTCGCGAAGTCGATCGTGAAGGGATTTTCGACCTCGCCGTGCACCTGCAGGCGGAAGTGCTCGGCGCTGGGATCGCCCGGCTCGCCGCCCATGGGCTTGAGCGGCTGATGACGCGCTGGCCCGGCGGCAGCCGGCGGTCTTGCCGTCGGCCGGCGCTCGTGGTCAGATCGTCGGACAATAGCGTACGTCGCGCCGCCGAGGGCGACCAGCGCGGTGCCGTTCGCGGCTTGCCGGATGAAGTGGCGCCGCGCGAGGGCTCGATCGAAATCGCTCATGTATGTCGCGTACGACGGACCCGCGACTTTTGGTTGCGGTCCCTGCCGAAGAATGCCGAAAATCCCGGCGATTTCCGGGCTTGCCCGGCGGCGCTGTGGCATAGTGGGGCCGGGCTAATCACATGTGCCGCCTGTTCGGCTTCCGCAGCGTGATCCCCAGCCAGGTGCACCGCTCGCTTCTGGCCGCGGAAAACGCCCTCGGCAAGCAGAGCAACGAGCACCCGGACGGCTGGGGCGTGGCGTTTTACGTCGACGGCTCGCCCCACTGACGAGAACGCCGAGCACGCCCTGGGTGACCAGCTCTTTCACCGCCTGAGCGGCGTGGTCGCTTCGGAAACGGTGCTGGCCCACGTGCGTAGCGCGACGCAGGGCGAAAAGACGGTCCTCAACTGTCACCCGTTCCAGTACGGGAGGTGGGTGTTTGCCCACAACGGAGACATCCCGGACTTCGCCAAGCATCGCGAGGCGCTGTTCGACGAGGTCGCACCGAATCTGCGGCGCTACATTCTTGGCGAAACCGACAGCGAAGTCGTGTTCTTCATCTTTCTCGTCGCTCTTGTCGCGGGCTACGGCCCGCTATCGCGCCGCCACGCTGTCGAACGACGTGAGCGCCGCTGCGCAAGGGCGCCATCAAGCGCGTGCGAGAGGTCTGCGATCCGACGGATCCAGAGAAGCGCTCGCTGCTCACCCTGATCGTGACGGACGGCGACACGCTGGTCGCCGCCCACGGCGGCAAGGAGCTGTTCTGGTCGACCTACAAGACGCGCTGCTCCGATCGCGACACCTGTCCGAGCCTGTCGCCGGAGTGTGAGGCTCCGTCGCAAGTCGGGCTTCGTCAATCACTTCATCGTGTCGAGCGAGCCGCTCTCGGGCGAAAACGTCTGGCTGCCACTCGAAGAGGGCGACGTGGTCGGCGTCGACTTTCGTATGCGCGTTCAGAAGAGCAAGCTCGGTCGAGTCGAATCTGCCGCTGGCCGCCCAGTGAGCCCGAAGCGCGAGGAAACAGCGCCGCGAGAGCGGGGCGAGACGTGGCGGCGCGCGCTCATCGAGGCGCTTGCCGGTCCTGCACTGACCAGTCGGGATCTGTCCGCACTGGTTCGGCTCTCGGAACGCGACGTGCTCGATCATCTCGAAGAGCTCGGCGAAGACACTTCGCGGCCAGGACAGGGAGCTCGTCATCGAGCCGGCGGAATGTCGTGCGTGCGGCTTCGTGTTCGAGAAGCGAACCCGAGCGCGTCGGCCCAGTCGCTGCCCGGAGTGCAAGAGCGAACGCATTGCGCCACCTCGCTTTCGCATCGCCGCGGATTGAAGACCCAGGGGCTCGGAGCTTCTCGTATACTCCGCCCCGTGCACGACCCCCCCGCCGAAGCCAAAGCCAAGGTTGGCCAGCTCTTGCGCGGCAAGTGGCGTCTGGACCGCGTGCTCGGCATGGGAGGAATGGGTTGGGTCTACGCTGCGACGCACCGCAATCGCAGCCGCGTGGCCATCAAGTTCTTGCTCCCCGAGCTGGCGCGCGACGAGGAGATGAAGAAGCGCTTTTTGCGCGAGGGCTACGTGGCCAACACCATCGGTCATCCGGGCGTGGTGATGGTTCACGACGACGACATCGACGAAGACGGTGTCGCGTTCTTGGTGATGGAGCTCCTCGAAGGTGGGACGCTCTACGAGCTCCGTCGCGCTGCCGGAGGCAAGCTTCCGCTGCCGATCGTGATTGGAGCGATGGACGGCCTGCTCGAGGTTTTGGCGCGCGCCCATGACAAGGGCGTGGTCCATCGGGACATCAAACCCGCGAACGTGTTCATCACCCGGCAAGGTCGGGTCAAGGTTCTCGATTTCGGCATCGCGCGCCTGACCCAAGGCTCTGTGCACACGGACGAGGCGACCGGAACCGGAACCCTGATGGGGTCGATCGCGTACATGCCACCGGAGCAAGCAAGCGGTGATTGGGCCGCGGTGGGTGCCCGAAGTGACATCTGGGCCGTCGGCGCG
This sequence comes from uncultured delta proteobacterium, assembly GCA_963781505.1. Lineage (GTDB taxonomy): Bacteria > Myxococcota_A > Polyangia > Polyangiales > Polyangiaceae > JADJKB01. The sequence goes on from CAWAHB010000034.1 coordinate 207,118, forward strand.
ACGATGTTCCGCCTGATCACCGGCGAGCACGTTCACAAGGCGCCTGGCGTCGCTGAGATGCTCGAGCTCGCGATCACCAAGCCCGCCCGCCCGATTGGATCGGTGGCTCCCGAATTGCCCCCTTCGCTCTGCCGCGTCGTGGATCGCGCACTGGCGTTTGCCGCCAAGGATCGCTGGCCCGATGCGGACAGCATGCTCCAGGTGCTGCGGGAGCAAGTCGAGGGAGGCGCGCCGCGTTCCTCGGATCGCGCCCGGGAGCTCGCGAGCTTCGTCGATACGCTGATCACCGTGACGTCTCAGCCGGAGCCCATGGAGCTCGGTCCACCGTCCCGCCAGGCGGTCACCGTCGCCGATCAGCCCCGGGCGAAGCGTCCGCCGCTCCTCGCGATGTCCCGACACGACGCGCTTCAGCGGCTCGAGAGCTTCGGAATCACCGGCAGCGACGTGTACTTGATCGATACGGTGCCGTTGCTCGAGATGATCTGGGCGGACGGTCGCGTGCAGGCCGAAGAGCTAGCGATTCTCGATGGGTTTTTGCGGAGTCACATCAAGAACGTCAACGAGCTCTTCGGCGCCGACGTGATCACGTACGAGCAGGCCCACCGCTTCGTCGCACGCTTCCTGGGAGAGCGCCCGGATCCTGAGCTCTTCAGCTTGTTTCGCAGCATCGTGCCCCTGGTCGCAACGGACTCGGAGTCGGGCGTGATGAGCATCGCCCGCCGCCGCGCGATGCTGGACTTCTGCCTCGACATCGGCGCGGCCTGCGTTGCCGAGTATCCCCAAGGGGATCACGAGCGCTTCTGCCAGGAAGAGAAGGCGCTCTTCGAGAGCATTTTTCGGACGCTGAGCCCCGATCAGAGCTGAAGCGACTTGGTCTCGAGGTACTCCTCGATCCCGAAGGTCCCGTTCTCTCGACCGATGCCGCTCTGCTTGTAGCCGCCGAACGGCGCGAGCATGTTGTAGCTCCCGCCATTGATGTCGACCTGGCCGGTCCGCAGGCGTCGGGCGACGCGCTTTGCGTGCTCCGGATCCTTGGACCAGACGGCGCCCGCGAGCCCGTACACCGAGTCGTTGGCGATGCGCACCGCGTCGTCCTCGTCGTCATACGGGAGGATCGCCAGCACCGGGCCGAAAATTTCTTCCTGAGCGATGGTCATCTTGGGTGTCACGTTGCTGAACACCGTCGGACGCACGAAGAAGCCTTTCGACAGGCCCTCGGGATTGTCCACGCCGCCGGTCACGAGCTTTGCGCCTTCGGCGATCCCCTTCTGGATGAACGTCTTGACGCGGTCTTGCTGCATGCGCGAGGCGAGGGGACCCAGCCGCGTCTTGTCGTCGAACGCGCTTCCCGCGGTGAACTTCTCCGCGGTGGACTTCGCAATCGTCTCCGCCTCTGCCAAGCGGCTGCGGGGAACGAGCATGCGGGTCCAAGCGGAGCAAGTCTGCCCGGAATTCAGGTAGCAGTTGTTGACGCCCGCCTTCACGGCGCGCTCCAGATCCGCATCGTCCAAGATGATGTTGGCGCTCTTGCCGCCGAGCTCGAGGGCGACTCGTTTTACCTGCTGGGAGGCGATTTCCGCGACGCGACGGCCCGCGCGGGTCGAGCCCGTGAAGCTCACCATGTTCAATTTTTCGTGAGCAACGATTGCCTCGCCGACGGTCGGTCCATCACCGCTCACCAAGTTGAAAACGCCGGGCGGCGCCTTGGCTTCGTGGATCACTTCCGCGAGCACGAAGGCGGAGAGCGGTGCGATTTCACTCGGCTTGAGCACCACGGTGCATCCGACGACGAGCGCGGGCATCACCTTGGCAATCACCTGATTGAGCGGATAGTTCCAGGGCGTGATGCAGCCGACGACTCCGACTGGCTCTCGGAGCACGACGGAGTTGCCCACCTCCTCTTCGAACACCAGCTTGCGGGCGAGATCTGCGTAGTTTCGCACCTGCATCGTCGGCATGCCGACCTGGATCGGAGCTACGAGCTTGAGCGGCATGCCCACTTCGCGCGCGATCATGTCGGAGAGCTCGTCGGCGCGAGCTCCGAGGCCGGCTGCGATGCGCTCGAGGAGCTTCGCTCGCTCTTCGAGAGGTGTCGCCGCCCAACCCTCGAATGCCTGGGCTGCGCGCTCCACCGCACGACGCCCATCCGCGGCGGTAGCGGCGGGGATCCGTCCGAAGACTTCCTCCGTCGACGAATCGACGACATCGAACGTCTCGCTCGAGGAAGCCGGGACCCATTCGCCTCCGATGTAGATCTTGTCGTACGTCTTCATCTCGCCCTCCGGGGCCGGAAACCTGTGATTAGAGCGGGCGCGAGTCAAGCTGCCCCTCGACCCGCGGGCGAGAATCGGGGCATCATGCGCTCCCCGTTCGGAGGCGGATCTCGGATGCGAAAGCTCGCAGGACTCGTGTTGATTGTCGCAGCGGTTGCTTGCGACAAGCCAAAAGAAGAGAGCGTGGACAAGCCCACGACGGCCGCTGCCGAGACCGCGGCCTCCAGCCCGGCAAAGCCCTCGGCCGCGCCCCTCGCCCAATCGGCTGCGCTGAAAGCCGACGACGCGGGCGGCACGGCGAGCGCCGATGCCGGAGCGAAGAAATCCGGCAAGGGACCGGCCATCGAGCTTCTGTCCGCCGGCGCCGATCCCAAACGCGAGCTTCGCTACGTGTTCAAGAAGGGCCAGAAGGAGAAGGTCAATCTCACGACCACCACCAAGCTCAAGATGAGCATGATGGGAAAGGACGTGGATGCGCCCGCGACGCCGCCGGTCTCCATGATCGCTTCGGTCGAGGTGCTCAGCGTCGATGCTGGCGGAACTGCCAAGCGCAAGCTCGCTGTCGAGACCGTGCGCCTGGTCGGTGCGCCGGGCGCTGCGCCAAATGGTGCCGCCGACCAGCTCAAAGCGCAGCTCGGCGCGCTGGAAAAGCTTCGCGGAAGGGACGAAGTGGATCCGCGGGGAGTCGTGCAATCGATCAAGATGGAGTTCGAGGGGTCGAAGGATCCCCAGCTCGAGCAGATCGCCAGCTCGATGGAGCAAAACTTCGGACAGCTCGGTGCGCCGTTTCCCGAAGAAGCCATTGGCGTCGGAGCCAAGTGGCGCGTCCAAACCCGCCTCGAGCAGATGGGATTTCGGCTCGATCAGACCGCGACCTACAAGCTCGTCTCCGTCGATGGGGACAAGGGAAAGCTCGAGATCGTCATCGCTCAAAAGGCCCCGAAGGGAAAGCTGCAGCTGCCGGGGATGCCGCCCGGCGCTTCGGCGGATCTCGAGAGCATGACGGGCAATGGCAAGGGCAACATCGACTTTCTGCTCACGCGAAGTGTCGGCTACGGCAAGATGGAAACCACCGCCGACATCCACGTCCAGATGATGATGGGCGCCGAGGCACAGAAGACCGGTCTCAAGATGACGATGAACGTTTCGCTCGAGCCCGTGAAGAAGTAACCGCTCCGGTCAGGCGTCTTGCCGCTCTGCCATTCGAACGCCGAGGGGAAAGACCACCTCGAAGGCGCCCTCAGGCCTGCGCGCGGAGCGGACCGAAACGCTGACCCAGAGCTCGATGGCTCCGCGCCCTCGACGACCGATCTCGATGCTCAGGGCGGCCACGTCCACGACGTGAGTGATGGGACGACGACCTACTTCACTGGGCGCTATCACACCCATGTGTGCTCGACGATCCATGCCTATACGCCGGAAGCCCAATACTACAATCGCTGCGATTGACGGTCGCATCGCGCTGCTAAGAAAGGTCCGTGTTAAGAATCGCCCATGACGCTGTCCAGCGCACAGGAACGACGGCTCGCTGCAGTACTCGGGCGCCCGGTCCCGGGTGAGTACCTCGAACTTTTGCGCAAGTTCCCGGTCGGTCTGTACGAAAATCTATCCGCGCAGGGCCTGGACAGAGAGCAGCCACTCTTTCGCGATGCGAGCACCGTGATCCAAGAAAACCTGCTCGCTCGTGAGGAAGACATCTGGACCGAAGAGGGTCCCTGGCCCGCCGACCATCTGATGATTGGTGCCGAGATGGGCGGTGACAAGTTCACGTTGAGTGCGTCCCGCAAGTCGCCCGGCGTGTTTCGTTTGAACCACGAGACGGCAACCCTCGAGCGCATTGGAACATTCGGCACCTACCTAGCTGCCGTCCGGCGTTGGTTGCGTGGTGAGGCAGAGACCATCACATCGGCGCTCGACAAGCCGTCGTCCAAGAAAGGAAAGGCGAGCAAGAAGAAAGAGCCACCCTGGGTGACGAAGCGGCGAAAGATGGCCGCCCAGGCGCCCGCGCAGGAGCGAAAGGCAAAGAAGACGAACGCGCCAACCGATTGGGGAGACGCAGCCGTGTTCTACGAAGCCGCCAACCGCATCCCGGATGCTCTGCGCTGCTGCGACCAGTGGATCGCGAGGAGCCCCAAGAAGGACGAGTTCCCTCGGAGCTTCAAGGTTCGGCTTTTGGCTCTGCTCGTGAACCACGAAGCGGGACTCGTGAAAAAGCCGGAGCTCGCGGGTCAGTATCGGGAGCTCTTCGAAGACAGGAGCGCGCTTCACGCCGCCCACATCGCAGCCGCGAAGGCTGCCCTCGCCGTGGCGGAGAAATCCAAAGAGCCCGGTGCTCGGGCCGAAGCGAGGGCTGAGCTCGCGCTAGCGAAGAAGGCAGCCAAGATGAAGCAGCGTCGCTGACGAAACTGGGATTGCCCGACCACCCACCAAAGGGACTTCAGGACGCGGCGCTGAGGCATCCCCTCATTTGGGGCGAAAAAAGTCGGTAACTGTCTCGGATGCTGTGCCCGATGACATCGGGATGGCACAGGGAGAGCGGGAGGTTGGGAGATTTTGGGATAGGACGGACACGGTGTTCGGTGCGCTCATCGAAGTGCATCGGCATCTTGGTCCTGGCTCGATGGAATCCGCCTATGAGGCGTGTGTGTGTGCCGAATTGTCCGAACGAGCGTTACATTTCGAGCGGCAGCGACCGTTGCCAGTCGTCTACAAGGGCGTGCACCTCGACTGCGGTCATCGTCTGGATTTGGTCGTTGGAAATTGCATCTTGATCGAGCTCAAGGCGGTCGAGCGTTTGCTCCCGATTCACGAAGCGCAGGTCATCACCTATCTACGACTTGCCCGATTGCCCGTCGGCCTGCTCGTCAACTTCAACGAGGTTGTCCTGCGAAATGGACTGCGGAGGCTCACCTCTGACCACCCCAAATCCTCCCGCTCTTCGTCCCTCCCTGTGCAATCCAAATGAGGGGATGCCTCAGGACGCGGCGATGAACGCGGCGAGGTTGGATTTCTTGATCTCGTCGATGATGGTCTGTTGCAGGATCCCGTCGATGAGCCCCGTGGCCGGCAAGAACTGGACGCCGATGCCCTCGCAGCTCTTGAGACTCTGGGTACGCACCACGGTCGCTTCGAGGCGTGCGCCCCGGAGCGGCGAGGAGGTGAGCTCGATGAGGATCCGTGCACCCACTTCGAGGTGAGGTCCGGTCAAGAAGGCGCCGGATGCGGACAAGTCCTGAACCTCGAAGGACCCCACCGCAGCGCCGTTGATCGAAATGACCGCTTGCGCCTGGAATTTGACGCGAGGATGACGCCGTCGTTCGGGTTGCATATCCCCTCAAACGGAGATCTTCGATCGGGCTTGAGCCCAGTGTCGAAGAAAGGGGTGACATGTCGCACCTTTGCCCACCCGGCGGGGTATGATTCCCGAGTGATGACGAGGTCTTCATGAGGCGGGCCGGGGGATTGTTGCTCGCGTCCTTTTTGTTGCTGGGTTGCAGCAAAGACAAGGCGGAGCAGTGCGCGCGCTTGCGCTCGGAGCTCAGCCAGCGCGAGACCCAGGCGCCCAAGCAAGGAGACACGAGCGCCGAGGCCCAGGCGGACAGCTGGCGGTGGCGCGCCGACCGGGCCAGCGAGCGGGCGCGCACCGTCGAAGCGCGCCCCGTGATCAAACCCCTCGATGCCTCGCGTGGGTCGATCGTGGACTATTTCCGAGCGATTGCCACCAAAGACCGAGTCATCGCCAATGCGATCGAACGCCACGATTCGCGCACCATGAACAAGGCCATCGCCGAAGAAACGCGCTTCGCCGACGAGGAGCGCAAAAAGGTCGAAGCGACGCTCGACGCGGCGTGTCGCTGACGCAGAGCGGCGCCGCTCACTCTTCGTGCGTCATCACGAAGGCGTAGTCGTAGCCATCGAGCTCCTCACACGGACTTTCGTCATCGTCGAGGATCATCGGCCGGACGGTGACGAGCTTTGCCGTGAGGCGGCGCGTCAGTCGGTCGGGGATGGCGTCCTGACGGCAATGTCCGTTGCCGGCGAGAATCACGAGCTGCCGGCCGGGAATGTGTCCCTTGAGCCATCGAGCACTGGTTTCCGCCATCGTCTCGTCCCAGAGAACTTGAGCGGTGTAGAGGTTGTCGCGGTCGGACGTGGGAGGGGGGTGATGTCTCGTTGCCTCGCGAAACCACGCGCGATGGTCCCGATTGTGAAGATCGATCTCCGTCGGGATCTGTTTCGCTTCGCTGTCCGAGAGCGACGAAATACCGCTTCGCGCGACTTTGGAAGCGATCTCGTGGGGCAGGTTCAAACCGAGAAGCGGCAGGTGGTGGGCCCGCGCGTGCTCGAACATGGGGCGGTAGAACGAAAAGTCGTACCCCCAACGCTCTTCCCATTCGCTGGCTTCGAGCAACTCTGGTTCGTCGATCTCCCCTTGGCGATACCGCTCGAGGATCGGTTGGCGAGAGCGATCGACCATCTCCACCCCCAGTGCCAGCTCCTTGCCGTTCATCTTCGTGCGCTCGAGCAAAGCGGCGAGGACTTGAAGCTCGGCAAAATGGTCGTGAGGGTTTTCGTGCTCCTCGCCGATGCACACCACGTCCGCGGTGGCGAGCTCGTCCAGGAAGTCGCGGGGCCCAAGCGGCGTATCATCACTCGAACGAAAGCCGTGGTACGGAAGCTCGGCACGTTCGACAACGTCTCGGGGGACGGACGAGTGATGGTGGGGAGGTGGCGGCGGCTCCTCCTCGACGACGCCGTCCTGGTGAGCGCCCACGAGCGGACCGCGGTCGCTCGCGTGCTGACAGGAAAGCGGCAGCAACAGAGCGACGCTGAGAAAAATGGCTTTCACTCAGTACCCCCGTTCACGAAGTGCTTCTGGCAAGAGCACACTCGGGCGACCGGTCGCGAGGATCCAGAGCTGGTGCGCGGCACGGGTCGCGCCAATGTGGAGCAGGTGTCGAGCCTCATCCTCCGCTGGATACGACGAATCGTTCACCTCCACCAAGACGACGTAGTCGAACTCGAGGCCCTTGACCTGTCGCACGTCGGTCACGTCGACGCCCGGCCGAAACGGAAAATCCTGACGGGCGATTCGGCGAAGATTGGGCACTTCCGCCTTTACCAGCCCCTTGTGGTAGAGGTCCGCCTGCTCCGGATAGCGAGAGACGACGGCGACCGAAGCGCTGGGCTCGGCCCGCACCAGATCGCGCAACGCTTCGCCGAGGAACCCAACGGCGTCACCGGCGTGGGCGAACATGAAGAGATCGACGGGCATCCCGCCGCGAACTGCCTCCGGAGGTTCCTCCGGTGCCAGCGGCCCGAGGACGTCCCGGGCGAACTCGATGATCTCCTGTGTGGATCGGTAGGAGAGCTTCAGCGGTTCCACTTCCACGTGGCTGAGACCGAGCTCGCTGAGCACGGTCTTCCAGTCCGAGAAGCCGTTGTCCATCAGCAGGCGTTGTGCCGTGTCGCCTGCCAGCGTGACGCTGCGCGCTGAGCTCACCGTGCCCATCACTACCGCAAGCTCGACGGGGCTGAGATCTTGCGCTTCATCCACCATGACGTGCTCGTACACCAGCGCCTCTCGACCCTTGGTGCTGCGCAAAAGCGGTCCGCGAAGCCGCTGGCAGAGCCGCAGGAGCAGCGTGTCGTCTTCACGGTCGAATGCGAAACGCTCATCGACTTCACGCCCATCGATGCCGTGCCGGTGTTCGTGGTCGTGGTGATCTCGCCCGCCGTGCTCTTGCTCTTGGGCTCTGCGGTCGTGGGCTTCCTCGACTTCGTGGAGCAAAGCGCTCGCCCGCTGAGCACACCACGCTTGGGCACGGCTGCGCTCGGCCACGCTGAGCGCTCCGGGGGCTTCTCGCTCGAAGACCTGGGAAAACAGCTGGGGATCGCCGGTGAGCTCGGCAAATGCGGTCACCACGTCCCGCGCGGCGAAGATGCCGTCGTTGATGATGCGCTCGAGGCCGACGCGAAGATCCGTCGTGAGCCCACGCCCCGCCTTTTCGATGAGGTTGACCAGCTGATGCATGCGGTGGGCGAGGGGACGAGTTTCACCGCGCTGCCAGGACTCACGAATGCGATCCACTTCCGGACCTGACTGTCCGTCGAGGGCTTGTCGAATTCGCGTGCCGTAGCCCTCCGCCAGGCGCTCCACGTAGTGATCGATCACCTTCAGCATCGCTGGATGCTTCTTCAGGCGGGTGACGGAGCCCGGGGTATCGTCCGTGTAGCGCGTGGGGAGCGAAGGAAGTTGCACCTCACGGATGCGCTCGGCCCACCCTTCGTAGGTGCGAATTGCGATGCCTTCGACGCCGAGCGCCGGAAGTACCTGCGCGATGTAACGCGCGAGGGCTTCGTTGAACACCACGACCAGCATGCGGTCGGTGCGGAAGCGACGCGGGTCCTGGTAGTTCAAGTACGCCAAGCGGTGCAAAGCGATGGTGGTCTTCCCGCTGCCGGCACCGCCCTGAATCACGACGAGGCCCGAATCTGGCTGGGTGATGAGCTCGAACTGTCGCTTGTCGATGAGGGCAGTGATCTCCTTGAGGTGCTTGTCCTCGCTGAGATCTGCGTGGAACCCGCCGAGCTTTCCCTTGCGTCCGCGTTCGGGTCGAGTGGCCGTGCCCTGTCCGCCATGCAGGCGCAGGGCATCCGTGCCGAGCGTTCGCCAACCCGCATCGCCGCTTCGGGCGAACACGCCTTGGGGCGCTGAAATGCGCCGAAGCTCTCGTTCCACGATGCTGAGGCTCCGCCGGGTGACAACCTCCCCGTTCACTTCTCGCTCGCCGAACACCTCGTCGTACTCATCACCCTCGTCGTATCGGTAGTAGAGGCGACTCACCGGCGCGTCTCGCCAGTCGACAATCCGAACGCCGCTTTCGGTGTCGAGATAGGTCCCGCGTCCGATCAACACTTCGCGTTTCTTCGGTCCCTCTTGGAGCACGAGCCGCCCGAAGTAGGGGCTCCTGGCATCGACGTGAGACTCGACCACCTCCCGCCGATGGTTTGCCAGGCTCTGCAAGCGCTCCATCTGCTCGAGTAGCGGTGGGACATCCTCCATGCGTGCGATCGCGATCTCGTCGCGCAGCTGCAACATCTGCGATTCGTAATCGATGGGCGGTCGCTCGCTGGCGCGGCTCTTTCGCGCGTCGAGGTGACCGAGCACGCGGGTGAGACAGCGCTCCTCGTCCGCGACGATTCGCTCGCGGTCCGGATCCGACCCGGTTTCGACCTCTTGGTTCAGAGACACGTGAATCGGCCACGACTAGCACCTTTTTTCGGCCTTGGGGAGCACTCGCTGGGCACGCTAAGCTCACATTCGAGGGAGAGCCGAGCCGTGCACACCACGTTTGCCATGCTGCTCGATGCTCCGGGGGAGCCGCTTCGCAAAGGCGAGCTCACCGTGGCGGATCCAGGGCCGTCGCAGGTGCTGGTGCGCGTGCGCTCTTGCGGCGTGTGTCGAACGGATCTCCATGTGCGGGATGGCGAACTGCCCGGCGCGAAGTTGCCGCTCGTGCTCGGTCATCAAATCGTCGGCACCATTCTTGCGGTCGGCAACGAGGTGGAGGGGCTCGCGGTCGGCGAACGCATCGGTGTGCCCTGGCTCGGCTCGACGTGCGGCCAGTGTCGACACTGTCGAAATGGAAATGAAAACTTGTGCGACAAAGCCCAGTTCATGGGCTACCAGCTGGACGGAGGATACGCAGGGCTCGTGCTCGCCGACGCTCGGTTCGCGTTGCCGTTGCCGGCTTCGTACACGGACCTGGAAGCCGCCCCGTTGCTGTGCGCCGGCCTGATTGGCTATCGGGCCCTTCGCTTCACGGGAGACGCCGAGCGACTAGGTCTCTACGGTTTTGGCGCGTCGGCCCACATCATTGCTCAAGTCGCGCGTTACCAAGGCCGGCGGGTCTTCGCCTTCACCCGTGCAGGTGACACCGCTGGACAGGAGTTCGCTCGTGGGCTTGGCGCCGAATGGAGTGGTGGATCGGACGAAACACCGCCGGAGGAGCTCGACGCCGCAATCCTGTTCGCTCCCGCCGGCAGCTTGGTTCCGAAGGCGCTCCGTGCCCTCGCGAAGGGCGGACGGGTCGTGTGCGCTGGGATCCACATGAGCGATATCCCCGCGTTCCCCTACGAGATCCTATGGGGTGAGCGGAGCGTGATCTCGGTCGCCAATCTCACACGTCTAGACGGCGTGGAGCTGCTCGAGCTCGCGCCGCGAGTTCCCATCCAGACAGCCGTCACCGCCTATCCCCTCGAGAAGGCCAACGAAGCGCTGGAAGATCTCCGCGCCGGGAGCTTCAACGGAGCTGCGGTGCTCACTTTGTCGTGACGCGTTCGATGAACCGCCCGACCTCTTCGAGCACACCACCCGAGATGGCGTGGCCGCCATTGAACGCGATGAATCGAACGTCGAGGCCCTGTTGCTGCATGAGATCACGCAGTCCTTCTGCGACGAAGAAGGGCAAAAGTGGGTCACTTCGCCCGTGGCTCTGAAGCACGGGCAGCGCCTTTCTCGCCGGCATCAATGCCGTCCATTCCGCGCTCGCGATGAGAGTGGCGCTCATCAAAATGAGTCCTCGTAGCTTTCGATCGGAACGCAGCGCCACGTCGAGCGCCAGCATCGCGCCCTGGGAGAATCCGCCCAGTACGATTTCCGTGGCGCCGAGCTCGCGCTCGACCTCGTCGAGAAGGCCAAAGATTTTCTCGCGGCTTTGAGCGAGCCCCTCCGGGACTTCGCGCGTGAGCTCGGCCACGTCACCACTGCCACCCAGCACGGCTTCGAAACGCCCGATGTCGATGTTCCACCATGCGCGGGCGTCCGGCCCGACGCCGGGAAGCTCGAGGGTGAGAGGAGCTTCGGGAAACAAGAAGCGCGTGCTTCGAGGGACCCTGAGCTCGCGCCACAGGGGAACCAGATCGCTGCCCGGTGCCCCATAGCCGTGACACAGGATCACGACCGGACCATCACCCCCACCTTCACGATCGGTCCCGCCCGCCAGGTGTACGTCGAGCCCGCCCAAGGTCAGCTGCTTCATGCCGCCGAGATCAGCACGAATTTGCTGGACAAATCAATTATGGGTCGGCTGGCCGACTGAAATGCGATAAGGTCTCTTGATGCGGACCTTCCAAACCCTCGCTTTCGTGGTCGTTCTCGCTGCACTCGGGTGCTCGAGCTCGGACGGCTCTTCGGGAAGCGGGGGCGCGACCAGTGGAGGGGGCAGCGCGGGCTCGTCGGGGGGCGCTGCGGGAGACGGATCGGGAGGGGTCGCCGGAAGCATCGCCGTTGGCGGGAGCGCGGGTGTCGCCGCCGGTGGAAGCGCGGGAGTGAGCAGTGGCGGGGGGCCATCGAGTGCCGCCCTCGCGAGTCTCGGGTCCCTCGTGGTGCTCGGCGACTCGATCTCCGATGGCGGCGGACAGGCGCCGTTCTACTACGATCTGCTCGAGCAGGATCTGACCCAGAAGTACGGAAACATCTCGTACCAACATCGCGCGCAGAGCGGCTCGAAGACGAGCGCACTACAAGGACAAGTAGGCGGCTTGCCGAACACACTGCCGGGCCCAGTCGCAGTGTGCATCACCAGCGGTGGCAACGACATGAAGGCGCAGCTCCTTCAGATCGTGACGGGCACCGATGGGCCGGCGCGCGCCGAGATGGGACAGAACGTTTCGAACGCGCTCGCGACGCTCCTGGCGCCCAATCACTTCGGCGCCGGCGTGGCGGTGTATGTCTTCGAGGCAAACATCTACGACGCCAGCGATGGGCAAGGAAACTTCAGCGAGCACAACTGCAACTTCGGTAGTGGTGTTCCCGCACTTCCGACCGACCCGTATTTCGCCAGCTGGAATGGGGAGATCGCCACGCAGGTGAGCTCGAAGGGACAGTGGGTCGCGGACATTCACGACCTGTTCCACCTGCACGGCTTCAATTTCCCGCCGTCCTGGTATGCGAGCGACTGCACCCATCCAACGCAGGTCGGACACGACCAGCTGCGCCGGTATTTCTACTTCAAGATCACCGGTGAGAGCCTGCCCTGAGCGATCTCGACTGGCCCGCCGACAAGCGGGGGCGTAGCCTTGTTCCTCGCTCCTTATCGAAAAGCGAGGGTGTTCATGGGAAGGCTTCGTGCGCTTGGCGTGGGTTTCTGCTTCGTCGTCTTGGCGAGCTCCGTTTCGGCCTGTGGGGGTAGCGATAGCGGGGCTGGTCCCGCTGGCGGAAGCGGCGGCACGGGCGCCGGCGGAAGTGGCGGCACGGGCGCCGGCGGAAGTGGCGGCACGGGCGCCGGGGCAACCGGAGGAGGCGGCACGGGAGCCACTGGAGGCAGCCCGGGCTTGTTCGACTGCTCGGCGCCGAGCGGCACACTCAATCTCACCCTCACCTCGGTCGGAGACGGGCTCTCTCGACCCGTGTACATCACGAGCCCGCCCGGCGACACGGCGCGGCTATTCGTGCTCGAGCAGCCCGGTCGGATCCAAATTCTGAGCGGCGGACAGCAAACGCTGTTCCTGGACATCACCGACAAGGTGAACGATGGCGGCAACGAGCAGGGGCTTCTCGGCCTGGCGTTCCCAGCGGACTATTCGACGACCGGGAAGTTCTACGTTCACTACACGGGGCCGAGCGGCGAAGCGACGATCAGCGAGTTCTCCGTCTCGAGCGATCCGGACTCTGCCGATCCGACGAGCGAAAAAGTGATCCTCACGGTCGACGAGCCCCAGGACAATCACAACGGCGGCGCGATCAACTTCGGACCCGACGGTATGCTCTACATCGGGCTCGGTGACGGAGGCGGCGCAGGCGATGCGCACGGCCCGACTGGAAACGGCCAGTCGACGAACGTGCTTCTGGGCAAGATCCTTCGCATCGACGTGAACAATCCGGGCGGCGGAAAGGAATACGGCATCCCCGCCGGCAACATGAGCGGTGCAAACACGGCGCCAGAGCTCTGGAGCTACGGCCTGAGAAACCCGTGGCGCTGGTCCTTCGACGCCTGCACCGGCGACATGTACATCGGCGACGTCGGACAAGGCACGATCGAAGAGATCGATGTCGAGCCAGCGGGCAAAGGCAGTGGGACCAACTATGGCTGGCGCGTGATGGAAGGCTCGAGCTGTTACAACGCCGGTACGTGCGACAAGACTGGCAAACAGCTCCCCGTCACCGAGTACACCCACAGCGCGGGCGGCTGTTCGGTCACCGGCGGGTACGTGTATCGTGGGTCCAAAGTCCCCGCCCTGCGCGGAACGTACATCTACGGCGATTATTGCTCCAAGAAGATGTGGAGCTTCCAGTACGATGGCTCGGGCGCTGCTAGCGAGCAGGAGATCACCGGCGACATCGGCTCGGCGAGCATTGGGGAGATCTCGAGCTTTGGCCAAGACGCCACCGGCGAGCTTTACGTGGCCAGCTTCGACGGCAACGTCTATCGCATCGACGCGGAGTAAGATCATGAAACAACACATCGTGACGTTCGCGTCGTGCGCGGCGCTGGCCCTTTCCGCGTGTGGGAGCAGTGACGACAACAGCGGCGCCGGCGGAAAGGACGGAGGCACCGGAGCCGGCGGAGGCACCGGAGCCAGCGGAGGCACCGGAGCGACCGGAGGCACCGGAGCCAGCGGAGGCACCGGTGCGACCGGCGGTACCGGAGCGACCGGCGGCACTGGAGCGACCGGTGGAGCATCCGGCGGGGGTGGAGTGGCCGGCGGATCGGGAGGAACCGGCGGGACTGGCGGAACCGGTGCAACCGGCGGGAGCGGGGGAACCGGCGGGTCCTCGACGCTCACGTTCGATTGCTCGGCTTCGGTTGGCGGCGTTCCGAGCCTCAAGCTCACGAGCTACCAGACCGGGTACAGCAAGCCCCTTCTCGCAGAGAGCCCGCCCGGAGACGGTCGCATGATCGTGGGGGAGCAGGCCGGCTACCTACGTCTCATCAAGAACGGCCAGAAGGTGTCGGGAGCGTTTCTCGACATCCACACCCGCGTCCAGTCCGGCGGCAACGAACAAGGACTGCTCGGCCTCGCGTTCCATCCGAGCTTCGCGGCGAACGGCAAGTTCTACGTGCACTACACGGCCGATGGAACGACCGCACCGAACGGCAGCACGGTCATCAGCGAGTTTTCGATCTCGACGAGCAACGCGGACCAAGGGGATGAGACGACCGAAAAGGTGCTGCTCACGCAGTCGCAGCCCTACGAAAATCACAACGGCGGAGGCATGCACTTCCGCAGCGACGGGAAGCTCTACATCGGTCTCGGCGATGGCGGCAGCGGTGGCGATCCCCAGGGCAATGGCCAAAACACCAACGTGCTCCTCGGCAAGATGCTGCGCATCGATGTGGACAACCCCGGCGGCGGCAATGCCTACGGGATCCCGAGCGGCAACATGAGCGGGACGGGAGTCAAAGGCGAGCTCTGGGCTTATGGCTTGCGCAATCCGTGGCGCTGGAGCTTCGATCCGTGCACCTGGGACCAATACATCGGCGATGTCGGTCAGAACAACGTGGAGGAGATCGACATCGAGCCGGCCGCCAAGGGCTCGGGCACGAACTACGGCTGGAACATGTACGAAGGAAACGCCTGCTACAACGGACCGTGCAGCACGACCGGCAAGACCCCGCCGGTCGTCACGTATACCCACAGCGCGGGTTGTTCCGTCACCGGCGGCTACGTGTACCGCGGCGCGGCGATCCCGGGTTTGCGAGGCACATACATCTACGCAGACTACTGCAGCGGTCGTTTCTGGCGCTTCAAGTGGACGGGCGGCAGCACCGTCACCGCAACGGAGATCACCAGCACGATCAATCCTGGCACTTCGGTCAAGAGCATCACCTCGTTCGGCCAGGATTCGTCGGGGGAGATTTATCTCACGGCCGGCTCGGTGCTCTACCGCATCGACTCTCAGTGACTGACGACGTCTCCGAGCTTCGACGACTCATCGAGCGATCGAGTCGCATCCTCGCGTTCACCGGCGCGGGGATTTCGACCGGTAGTGGGATCCCGGATTTTCGTGGGCCGGGTGGCGTGTGGAGCAAGCGAACCCCCGTGTATTACCAGGAGTTCGTAGCGAGCGATGCCGCACGTCGCGAGTACTGGGAGTTCAAGCTCGAGTCGTACCACGCGTTTCGGGATGCGAAGCCCAATGCCGCGCACCGCGCGCTGGTCGAGCTCGAACGCCAGGGCAAGCTCGCCGCCCTCGTCACGCAGAACATCGATGGGCTCCACCAAGCCGCCGGCACCTCCGCCGAACGGCTGATCGAGCTTCACGGCACGAACGCCGCGATGGTCTGCATCGACTGCAAGAAGCGGGAGAGCCCCGAGCGCACGATGCAGGAGTTCGAAGCGACGCGGGAGCCTCCCGTGTGTCTCGATTGCCGCGGTTTGATGAAACCGGCCGTCGTGATGTTCGGAGAGTCCCTGGACATGCTGCTCCTCGGCCGAGCTCGAGAGGCGGCCGAAGAGGCCGATCTTATCCTCGCCCTCGGCTCCTCCCTGGTCGTGACCCCCGCCGCCGACATTCCGCTGTTCGGCGCTCGGCGCGGCACGCCGTACGTCATCCTGAACCGAGGAGAAACGCCCCATGACGAGCTCGCCACCCTCCGGATCGACGCGGACGTGGTGGACGTGCTGGCTCGGGCGGTGGAGTGCTGAGCGCGGCACTTTTCCCCGGGTTGTTTGACGACCCGTCCGGTCCGTGATTCCGTACTCGCAAATGGATCTGAACGACCTGGTCAAGGGGCTGCTCAGCGAGCTCAACAAAATTTCCAAGAGCGACGCCGTCGTTGGCGTGGTGAGAGATGCTGGGAAAGCCAAGGTGCTCCCGCTCTCCAAGATCAGCATTGCATTCGGCGCCGGTACGGCCGGAATGGGCGGCAAGACGGAGCGCGACGGCGGGAAGAACGGGGACGCAGGCCTCGAGGGCGGCGGTGCTGGTGGCGCCCTGATGGTCGAGCCCAAAGCGTTCGTCGTCGTCGGTGAGGACGGAGTTCCTCACATGTTGGCGTTGAAGCGCGGCAAGCAAGCCGTGCTCCGTCGCGGTCTCGAGATTGGTGGGGAAGTAGTGGCGGCACTCCCGGGTGCGGCAGCTGCCCGACTCGGCGACGGCAAGAAGAAGTGAGCCGTTAGGCTCGCCGTCCCGCGTGGACACCTGGCTCATCGTCGTCATCGCGCTCGCCGTCGTGGCGATCGGCGCGCTGTTCATCCCGCTCCGCTTGCGCTTGCGACTTCAGGGTCGCGGGGATCCGGGCGGCGCGTGGGCGCTCGCTGGCGCCGCGCAGGTGGGGCCGGTCATCGCCAGTGGGGTGGCCGCTCGGGGTGTGGTTGCAACGCTCCGTGTTCACGTCTTCAACCGCGCGCTCTATGAACGAACTCTGGGAGAGCTCCTCGCCAAGAAAGACGAAGAAGAAGAAGAAGAAAAGACTCCCAAGGAGCGAGTGGAAGAAGCCATCGATCGATTGGGGGATGCTCACCGGCGCTTGCCCGCGCAAAACCTGCTGCTCTTCGTCAGCCGGGAACGACGCCGCATCCGGATCGAGCTCATCGAGGTCGATCTCGGCTATTCGTTCGTCGACATCGCGCTGACGGGCAAGCTCCTCGGGGCGATTTACGCCCTCTCGGCGGTCCTCCCGCGCCAAATCGTGGTACGCCAGCGCGCATCCTGGGATTCGAAAGACCAGGGAGAAGTCGCGGCTTCCGGTTCGATCCGCATCTGGCCGGGCCTGCTCCTCGTTGACTCTCTGCTGTTCTTGATCCGAAATGTCAAAACCCTCGTCTTTGCGAGGCGAGCCCGCGAGGCAATATGAGCGACGAGATCACCAAGATCGTGAACAACCTGCTCGACGGCGTGCATGGCATCTCGAAGAGCGAGACCATCATCGGCGAGCCCCAGCAGGCCGGTGAAGCAACCGTCATTCCGGTGCACCGTCTGAAGATCGCATTCGGCGCCGGAGCTGCAAAGGCCGGCGCACATCGCGGCAAGGCGGGTGCAGACTCGGGTGGGGAAGGCGCAGGCGGCGCGGTGGAGCTCGATCCGGTCGCGGCAATCGCCATCGGCAAGGATGGTCATGCACACCTTTTGACCGTGGATGCCGACGCGACCAACATGTGGTCGAGCCTGCTGCAAGAAGTCCCCGATCTAGTGGCCCGCTTGGCCCACACGTTCGGAGACCGAGTGAACTACGAGCTCAAACACCGCGGCGTGAAGGCCGAGGAGCTCGACAACGGCGCCGAACCCGAGCCCAAGACCCTTCCCAAAAAGAAGGACGACTGAGCTCAAGAATAGAACGGGAAGACGTAAGGTCCGGAAGTCGGAGCAAGATTTTCTGAAAAAAATCCCCATTTCCTTCCGCCCGTCCGCCTCCCTGTGAAGTCCCAGTTCACCCAATCACTTCGCGGATGGCCTGACGCAGGCGCCGAACGCCTTCCTCGATGGCGTCGGCGGCAACGGTGAGCGTCGGACGAAATCGCACCGAGTGAGTTCCGCACTTGAGGACGATCATTCCGTCCTCGAAACAGCGTTGAACGACGGCGTTGCGCATTTCCGTGCTGGGCAGGTCGATCGCGCACATGAGCCCACGACCGCGCGCGCCGGTGACCACGTCGAATTCATTCTGGATGGCCTCGAGCCCCGTTCGGAGCTCGTTTCCGCGCAGCGTCGCGTTTTCCAGCAGGTTCTCGTTCTCGATGATCTCGAGGATGTGGGTGGCTCGCACCATGTCGACGAGGGACGCGCCCCAGGTGCTGTTGATGCGGCTCGGAACGTGGAACACGTTGTCCTTCACCTCGTCGACACGCTTCGAGACGAAGATCCCGCCGACCTGCATCTTCTTGGCGAAGCACAATACGTCCGGCACGACGCCGAAATGCTGGTAATGCCCACCATTTCCCGGTGAGGCCGAGACCCGTCTGCACCTCGTCGTAGATGAGCAGCGCTTCGCGCTCGTCCGCGAGGCGGCGGAGCTCTTGGAGGAACTCCCCGCGGAAGTGATTGTCTCCGCCTTCCCCTGGATCGGCTCCACGAGGATGGCGGCGATGTCGTCGGGGTTTTCCTCGAACGCGCGCTCGGCGGCGGCGATGGAGACTCGCTCGGCTTCGACGACGCGAGCCGTGCTGGCAGCATCGACCGGAAACTCGATGCCCGGGGAGGGGATGCGCGGCCAGGGAAACTTCGGGAACAGGTCCGTCTTCACCGGATCGGTATTGGTGACACTCATCGTGTAACCGCTCCGACCGTGGAAGGCTCGCTCCAGATGCAGGACCTGACTGCCCTTCTGTCCTTTGCCGCGCGCGAGATTCTTTCGGACCTTCCAATCGAAGGCCACCTTCATTGCGTTTTCCACGGCGAGCGCGCCACCGTCGACGAAGAAGTAGTGCGGCAGCTCCGGCGGCGCAGCGGAGCGTGACAGCGTGTCGGCGAACTCGGCGAGGTAGGTCGTGTAGTAGTCGGAGTTGGAAACCTTCTGGACCGCCACGCTGTACAAACGCTCGAGCGCTTCGGGCTCGCGCATGCTCGGGTGGTTGAACCCGATGGGGTTGGAGGCGAAGAAGCTGAAGAAGTCGAGGTATTCCTTGCCGGTCACCAGATCGCGCAAGTTGCTTTCCTGGCTCTTTTCCAGGTCGACGACGATGGGGTAGCCATCGACCAGCATGTGCCGGCGAAGGGTGGCGTGGACGTCGGCCGGTCGGATTTCAGAACGACGAAACATGAGTTCGTGGGTGTATACTGCCGCGCCATGCCAGACAAGAAGGCGATGGTCGGTGCGGCCAGCGGCTACCTGCGACGGAACCCGGGTGAAATCCTGCGCGCGGCGAAGAACGCCGTTGGATTGCGCTTTGGAGTGCCCCTCGACGCCCTTCGCTGGCTGGCTGGGCAAGCCAAAGGAAAAAAGGCGCCTCGCGACGTTTCCATCGAAGCGGTGCCGCCAGGAATTCGTGCTGGCGCCATCGTGAATCTCTCGGGCACGGACGTGCGCGCCTCGGCGGTCGTCTACATCGAAGACGTTCTTCTGTCGGCGACGGAGCTCCGTTTCGAGATCCGCCTCTCGAACGTGGAGCTCAGGCTGGTCGACTCGAGCTCCGAGTCACCGGTCGCAACACTGCTCAAGAGTGGCGCGCTCGATCTGTCCAAGCCCGGGAATCTCGCCGCCTTCATGCCAAAGCGACCTGCCATGCTGGTGGAAGCCCACGACGATCGCATCGTGCTCGACCTCATGAAACATCCCAAGCTCGCCGCCAACGGCAAGCTCGGTCGTTTGGTCGATGCGCTCACCGCATTCATGACCGTGCGAGGGATCGAAACCGATCCGGAACACCTCGACGTCCAGCTTCGCGCCTTCCCGCGAGGCGTGGGCGGCGCCATCGAAGCCCTGCGCCCCGCGCTGTGAGATTCGCGATTGCGCTTCTGTTCGCGAGCTGCGCGCCGAGCTCACCCGCGCCGCCCGAGAGCGGAACCGTCACGCTGGTGCCACCGAAAGCAGAGCCCCTGGAAGAGCCCGATGCCAGCTCCGATCTCGGCACCATTCACAGCATCGGCGTGACAGCAGGGGGGAGCTCCGAGGTACGCATTCACCAGCCGAGCGAGCCGAAGCGCGCCGAGGAAAATCGACAGCGTTGTGCCTCCGGAAATCTCGCGGGCTGTCACGCTGCCGCGCTGGACGCGTACTACAGCCCTCGCGGACCCGACACGGATCGCGATGCCGCGGAGTTTTTCAAAAAGGCCTGCGACGGTGGCTACGCCCCGAGCTGCAACGGTCTCGGCGTTCTGTATCAGGACGGGCGAGGCGTGAAGAAGGACGAAACCGAAGCGGCGCGTTGGTACTACCGATCGTGTCTGGATGGCGCGAGTACCGGATGCGATCATCTGGCGAGCGCGCTGTCCGCGGGTCGGGGCCTGCCGAAGGACACATCGGCCGCCGCCCGCGCGACAGCCCGCGGTCGCTGCGTGTTCGAAGCATCCCTTCACGATGCGGGATTGGCTCAGTGTCCGTCGCTACTGGGCGACGGAGGCCGGTGATCAGGTCGCGGGGCAGCCGCTCTTGTCGGACGGGTAGTACTTCGTCGACTTGTTGATGGGGCAGTTGTTCGCGTCCAGGGGCGATCCGGGCTGGCTGGAGCAGAGCAACGTTCCGCTCACGTGTCCCGCGCCGCATTTGTCGCCTTCCTGGAAATACACGACGCTCGAGCCGTTGTTTGCAACGCAACCGCGGGGATCGTTTCCGGACATCGTGATCTGGCATCCGATGGCGTAGGGCGCTTGGGGTGGACACGAAGCGGTCACGCAATCCCCGTCGATGTTGACCGGAATGTTCAAGGTGCACCCGTCATCGACCTGACCATTACAATCGTCGTCGAGCCCGTTGCCGCAGACCTCGGGGTTCGGCTGGACGCCACCCAGACAATCCCCCCACACGCCACCGACGCAGGTCTGACTACCCGGGACGCAGACCCCGTCCTGGGAGCCGCAGGGTTGCACGTCGCCTTCACAACAGCCGCAGCTCTCGTCGATTTGTCCGTCGCAATCCTCGTCCACGGACCCTTCGCAGGTTTCGATCGTTGGTGTGATCGACCCCGTGCAAGGACCCCATTGCGGAAACTCTCCTTGGGCGATGCAGGTCTGATTTCCCGTCACGCACTTGCCGATGCCCGCCGCGGTCGGTGGCCCGAGGTAACAGGATTGTGTGGTGCCCGAGGTGCACGAGCAGCCCTCGTCCACGAAGCCGTTGAGGTTGTCGTCGAGACCGTTGCCGCATTGTTCGGGACCGCCGGTACCGCTTCCTCCGGCGCCGACTCCGCCGCCGCCATCGGTCTGGCATCCAGCTTGGTTTCCGCCGCCGCCCGTGCCGGTAGCACCGCTGCCGCCGGCGCTCTGGGCGCCGCCACCATCCAGACTGATGCCGCCACCGCTGCCGCCCGTCCCGGAAGAGCCCGACCCGCCACCGTACGAGGGAGGCCCGGCGGTCTTGCCGTCGTCTCCCGCCGCGCTGCAGGAAAGCGCCAAGAGAACACTCACCCCCATCCCCCAGCCGAGCGCTCTCATCCAGTAGAGGATACGCCCGAATCGGCCGCAGCGCATCAGCGACCCAACGCTCTGCGCCTCAGCTGCAGCCGCCGCCGCCACCGCAGCCGCCGCCTCCACCACAGCCGCCGCCTCCACCACAGCTCGATGAGGAGCAGGAGCTCCACGAGCCCGACGAGCTCGACGAGCTCGACGAAAGCGCCCACTCCGAGAGGGGCGAGCGCATCTGACTATTCCACCATTCCGAGGTCCCGGCGCCCATGGTTGTCGGGTGGATGACGCCGGGCGTGAGCGCGGTCTCCGCCACGAGCCCCGCGGCCAGTCCGGCGAACGCCGTGCCGCCGACCACGCCCGTGCCGAACGCCGCCATTGCCAGCGAGACGTCCTCGGCGTCGAGGCGTCGCCCCGAGCATACGTCGCTCTGCAGCGAGGTGGTCGCGTTGCGGAGCCACTTTAGATACTCACCGGTACGAGTGCACCTCGTTGCGCGGAAAACGGACAGCGGCAGCGCGACGGCGCCGGCAACGAACATCGCGGCGAACAAGTTTGTGAACGGGCGATTGATTTCCGAGAGCCAACCGATCCTGGCGAGACCTACCAGCAGGACGAGCGCCACCGGTACGAGCATCATGGCTATGTAGAGTTGCTTGCGCTGTACCGAGCGGATGAGCCCCGCTTTGATCAGCTCCGCCTTGAGCATGCTCTCGAAGCTCCCGGCGACCGCTTCGGAAGCGACCTGCACCACGGCAGGCGTCAGCTCGGCCTCTGTGGCCGCGAGGCGTGTCTGAAGCGCTCGCGTGAACGGAGACCCGGGCGCACCGTCACCGTCGGCCGCAAAACCAGAGCCGGACGGCTTGAGCCAACGTTCGGCCACGGCCTTGGTGACCATCAGGTTGGCCACACCCGGGATCCCAGCGCGGATGTACGCGACGGCGTAGAGGGCTTCTCCCTGGGGGATGACTCCGCGGCAGAGGGGTGTTGCGGGCTCGGACGTCTTGTCGCCGCCCGACGCGTAGCCGTGGGCGCGATAGGGGGCTCCGGCTGGTCCGGCTGGTGCACCAAAGAGCACGGGGGAGGCTTGCGGTGACGCCCCGCTCGGCACGCGATCGACGAGGAAGGGTGCGAGGAGCTGGCGCAGCAGCCAGGAAAGAGCGAACGCGAGCAGACAGAGCCCGATGAAGAACTTCAGGAACGGTCCGCCGACCTGCATGTTGATCGGATAGAAGTCGACGTACTGATGCATCATCGGGTTGCCCTCCACGCGGCGGGCTTGTTCGACAGCCCGAAGCCGACCCTAGCCAACCCTCGGAAACGCGAGGATGGTAGGTCGAACGCCGTCGCCCGCAAACCGGTTTTGGGTCGATCCAGATGGGGCTCCAACGTCGAACGACGAAAAATCCTGCATCTCCGGACCGCCCCGTTAAGCTGGGTCCATGAAATCCGCCCACCTGGTGCTTGCTTGGATCGCGCTGGCCGCTGTCACGCTCGGATGTGGGAGCGACGACGGTGGTGGAGGACAAGGCGGCGCTGCTGGGAGCGGAGCTGCGAGCGCCGGTGGTGGGAGTGGAGGCACTGGCGGCGGCACCAGCGGAGATCCGTGTGAAGCAGACTGCGATCGGCAGGTTGCTGCAGGCTGCGCGAAGACTCCCCCGGGCTACGCCGATAGTTGCAAGCTCCTGTGCCAGGCGACGAAGAGCGGACTTCCCGCCGATTGTCAGGACGAGTTCGACGCCATCTACGCCTGCACTCAGACGAAGGTGACGTACACCTGCGTGAACGATCTTGCCACGGTGCAGCCCGCCGGTGCTTGCGCCGCGGAAGGCAATGCCTGCGCGCAATGTGCGGGCAAGCTTTGCTTCGCCGGTTTCTGAGCCCTCAAGCGGGCGTCGGATGCGGCGTGCCGGGATCTTCGGAGCTCGGTTTGGCCTTCTTCGGTTCGGGCTTTCCCGATAGCCAGGCGCGAAGCCGCGCCACGCTGAACGGGCGACTGTACGCCGCGAGCAAGACCAGACTGAAGACGCCGAAGAGCCACGCCTGAGCGGTGAACTTGTCGTCCACCCAGTAGTAACTGAGCAGCAAGATCTGACTCGCTCCGCTCAGGACCAGCACGATGACGCCGATAGGTCTTCGTACCGCCGCCAGCGCGGCGCAGAGCACGAACATCGAATAGTAGTAGCAGGTCAAATTCGTCAGACTCATCACGAGGGGCGCTGCCAGCGCCTGGCCGACCCACAGGAGCTTCGTCCGTCTGAGCGCCCAGCAGGTCCACAGGAACAAGAGCCCCACGATCCCGCGGTGCACCCAGCGCAGCTTGTCGTGTCGCTCGTTCCGGCCCTCTTTCCAGACCTGGAACGGGTCGTCGAGATTGTCGTCGCGCGTGAAGCGCATGCGACCCTGCCAGTCGTGGACCAGCATGGTTTCGAGTCCCATGTGGTTCGTGAGTGGCGTCCGGTTGTGCACCAGGATGTGGGTCATGAAGTCTTTGTAGGCGTCGGGTCCGGCGACGATCACGCTGCTCGGGACCAGGAGCCCCATCGCGACGATGCAGCCTCCGAGCAACCGGCGATGGTCGGGATGGAGCAGATCGAGCCAGCCCTTTTTCTTGTCGGTGAGGGCCGGTGGCGGCGCGCCCTTCTTGTCTGGCGCGGCTGGCGTGATGCTCGCTTCTTTTCTTCGCTCCCGGATGGCGCGTATCACTTCGAACGCGATGATGATCGCCCACCCGGCGAAGAAGATCATGGGGAAGACGCGCAGAAGCGACGACCAGGTGAGCGCGAACCCAGCCAGGAAGAATTTTCGTTTCCTTGCAAGGCACAAGCTCGCAATCAGAAAGAAGATCCAGTCCTGTCTGAGGAACGCTCCGCCGGTCCAATAGAAGTTGGCGGGCGCATTACACCCCCAGAAAATCGTGGCAATCGCCCCCACGCGCCAGCCAAAGGCCCAAAACATCAGGATCACGCCGCCGAACATGAACAGGATGTCCATCGACGCCAGAGCCTTGAAGAACTTGTCGCCCGCGGGGGCGAGGCTGGCGAAAGAACTTGCCCTCCATCGTCCACACGGGTGGCGGGTTGTACCCGTGGTCCTTCTGCATGTTTTCCCAGTAGCTGCCCCGGGCGGTTCCGTAGAACCAGTCGACGTCTTTCTTGAACGCCTCCCACTTGGCGGGTGAGAAGTGGCTCTTGCACTGCGCGGGATCGCTCACGACGTAGGTGTCGTTCACCTGCTTGATGAGGTTGACGCGCAGGTCGCGGAGCTCGCGGCGGCGGACTTCCGCGCCGCGTCCGAGCTCGATTTCGGCGATCGCCGTGCATTCGTAGAGACGCGTGTAGCCGAGCTCGTGGGAGTACTTGGAGCCGAGGTAGTAATGAAAGAATTCGTGCCGGTGGTAGTACTCGGGGTAGCGCACGTTCGGATTGAAGAAGTCGAAGTACGCGCCGAACGACAGCGCGGCGAGCACGATGGCGACGTTCTTGCGAGTGCGCGCCGGAATGCGTTCACCGAGGCGGCGCGAGCGCACCTCGTAGATCAGCATCAGCGCTCCACCGAGGGTGAGGCCGATCTTCAGCCCGTTCATGAGCTTCGACCAGCTGTCGTTGGAGAAGAGCGAGCTCTGCCAGACCGAAGAAAGCAGCCCGGCAAGCGGTGCCACAAAAGCCATAAGCTCTGTCACGGGGGGGGAGGCTAGCAAGTGAGGCCGGGCGAAACGACTACAAAAAACTGCGGCCGGGAGCGCCTTTCGGCGCCACCCGGCCGTCCCTCTGACCCGAAGTGGCCAGCCACTGCTCGCGGCCCGACGGCGCTCGCTTTCGAGCTCCGGACCGGGCGCGGCGGCGGACGAGATCTAGCTCGGACTGACCTCCGGGCTCAGGGTCAAGTATCGTTGCATCTCGATCCACCTCCTCCGGCTGGGCCGGACGTCGCCCGATGCCGAGCTCCTACGAGAGCACGGTCAGCCATCTCATCACGAAGCCCGCTCATCGCGAGCTCGGCTGTGCGCGACGTTTCACATGGGGAGGCCGTGAACGGCCTCGGGCTGGATGCAGGTCGGAGAGGACTCTCTCCGCGGCGCGGTCCGGGACGATGTTGTCCAGCCTGCACGGTGATTCAGGGCTACCACGCGCGAGCGGCGCGGGCCAACTTGACCCCCTCTTGCCGCAGAATTTCGCCTGTGAGAACCCTCAGTTACCGGTCGCCGGCGCGGCGGTTCGCGTGGCCTTCATCAGGTAGCTCATCTCGCACGGGAGCGTCGAAAACCCACCCTCGACTCCGATGAGGGGCGTGCAATCGCTCCCTTCCATCGGGTTGAAGGTGTACTCGAGCTTGCCTTGGAACTCGGACGCTTGCTCGGCGCTCGACAGTTTTCCCTCGGCGCGATCCCCGCGGCTCACGGTGCAGCCGATCTGACCCTTGCCCGGCGGAATGGCCGGTACGGCGACGTGAGTGTCGAACTCGAACGAAAGCTCGTCCTGCATGGAGCCAACGATGGCCTCCTTGCCGTTCAGCCAGTAGAGCGCGTCCCCATCCCGAGAGAGCTTCACGTCGAACTCCCAGTGCTCAGTCGAGCCAAGGGCTCCCACTCCGCAGCTCGAGCTGTCCAAAGTCGCATCCACGCGGAAGCTTCCCAGCTGTTCTCCCGGTGCCTTCGGGTCTTCGCCGTTGCCCATGCAGGCGACACAAAGCAGGGCCGGGAGGACGAGGTGGAGCTTTCCCATGAGGACGGCGCTAGCGCTTTTGTCCAAGAGCGGGCAAATAATCGTGGCGTGACCGCTTTCGATCGGGCCCTCTTGCTTCGCTCGTTCGGGATCACTCTGCTCCTCGCCGTGATTGCTGCCGGCGTGATGATCGGGACCGACGAAGTGGGCAGCACACCGGCGATGCGACTGGCGCGCCTCGTAGCGATCGTTCCTGCGCTCTCGGCCCTCGCCGAGGTCATCGTTCTCAGTCAGGCGCGCAGCCGTGGTGAGATGCTGGCGCTATCGGCGCTCGGTGCGTCGCCGCTTCGCGTCTCCCTCGGCGCGATGCTGGCCGGGTGGCTCGCGGGCGCTATTTCGGTAGCGTTCCTCCTGAGCCCGCTTTCCGATCCCGCGCCCTTGTTTCCCACGATCACTCGCCCTGAAAGCTGGATCTCGATAGGAGCCGCGCTTTCCGATCCGTCGAGCGGGGCCCGGGTCACGAGCGATGGTGAAATCACCCTCGTCGCCCTCGCTGCATCCGCGGCTGTCGCCCGAGCGCCCGGAAGGATCGCGGCCGTGTTTGCCGTTCTCCCACTGGCCGTCGTCACACCCGCGTGGGCCGTGGCTCCGATCGGAGCTGTCGCGCGTCTGGCCGGCGCGCTCATCACTCTTGCGATCACCATCGTGAGCTTCCACGCGGTGGCTGCTGCTCGGCTTCCCCCCGCGGCACTCGCTGTCGTCCCGCTTCCTCTCGTAGTTCAAAGTTTGTGGGTACTGCGGAAGGAGCGGCCGCGATGAACGTCACGTGCTCTTGGTCGAATGGCGGTGGTGAGTACGGTGTCTTGGTGCACGGAGGAGCCGGCGACGTAGCGGACGATAGGGTGGCGCGTCACGTAGAGGGCTGCCGGCGCGCGGCCGAGCGAGCGCGAGAGCTGCTCGCATCCGGTGGGTCTGCGCTGGACGCCGTCGAGCTCGCCGTGCGGATCCTCGAGGACGATCCCGTTTTCAACGCCGGCACGGGCGCATGTCTCACCGCCGACGGCGAGATCGAGCTCGACGCCTGCATCATGCAGGGAAGCACCCTTTCTGCGGGCGCCGTCGCCGCACTGCCCCCGTTCGCGAACCCCATTGCGATCGCACGAGCGGCGCTCGAGGAGGGGACTCACGTGCTCTACGCCGGAAAGGGCGCCGAGGCCTTCGCGCTCCGGGCCGGCTTCGTGCCCGCAGAGCCCGACGCTCTCGTCACCGATGCCGCGCGGGAAAAACTTCGCCTTGCCCTCGAGGCCGGGACCGTCGTGAGCTGGGCAGGCGGTACCGTCGGCGCCGTGGCTCGTGATCGCGCTGGATCACTCGTGGCCGCAACGAGCACGGGCGGTACGGTCGGCAAGCGCGCGGGACGCGTCGGCGATAGTCCCATCGTCGGTGCCGGGACCTACGCGGACGAAGCGGGTGCCGCGAGCGCAACGGGTCACGGAGAAGGGATCTTGAGGACCACCCTGACCCGAGATCTCGTCGCGCTCCTCTCCGCCGGAGAGGATCCCGAGAGCGCCTCGAAACGCGTCATCGAACGGCTCGGAGAGCGGATCGGCTCGACCGCGGGCGTCATCGCCGTCGGCCGGGATGGACGGCTGTCGTGGGCTCGCTCCACACGCACCATGACCTGGGCTGCCGAGTGGGACGGCGGGAGCGAATGCGGCTCGTGAGCCTCAGGCAGTCGCAGGGGGCGCGGCAGCAGCGGCAGCCTTCTCGGCGGCCTCGATCTTCTCGCGCTTGCGCTCGAGCGCCTGCTCCAGACCCACGCGCTGTCGCTTGCGCTTCGACAAGCGCTTCTTCTTGAGCGGGGTGCTCAGCCACTCGTGACGCTGGCGAACGTTCCAAATTGCGCGATTCGACATGGGGGACGAGGCTATTAGCCAATGCTAGGATGTTCGGCAAGGACTTTTGCCCGGAAACGGCCTGGTCGTGACCCAGTACCTCAGCGGATCGATGGCGTTTCCCATGACCGGCGGAGCCGTGCGGTCGCCCAAGGGGGTCAGTTATCTCCTCGGCGATCTGATCGGCGACGGTGCGTTCGGGGCGGTTTTCGACTGCGTGGGTCCCTTCGACCAGCAATTCGCCCTCAAGGTGTTCCAGCCCGCCAATCGCCCCTTCGAGGAAGTTCGCGGGGAGTGGATGGCGGAAGCGGCCCGCCTGTATCGGCTGCGCCATCCGAACATCGTGTACGTCTTCGATTACTTCGAGGCGGGCGGGCTGTTCTACCTCGTGCTCGAGCGCTGCGATCATCAGTCTCGAAGACATGATCGGGCGCCCATTCACGGATCGTCTCGTCGTCGAGCTCATGCGCCAGCTCCTGTTCGCGATCCAGTACCTCGCGGAAAACGACATCGTTCACAACGATCTTCACGCAGGCAACGTCCTTCTGGTGCAGGGCGATCGGCTGACCTGCAAGCTCTCCGATCTCGGCATCGCTCAGGAAATGTACGGCCAGTCCGCGGTGCGCCCGCAGATCGTGCATCACCGCATCATGGCGCCGGAAGTGTTGGCGGGCGGCTACACGACCAAGCAGAGCGATCTCTACCAACTCGGTCTGCTCATGTACGCAATGCACACCGGCGAGTATCCGCTCACCTTCGATGCTGGCTACGAAGAGGTGATCCGTCAGATCCGTGAGGGCGAGCCCCGCGCCCGGGCGGAAGCTCTGGATTCGCCCATCGGTCACATCGCCGCGGGCATGCTCCGGCGCCACGAGCAGTACCGCTACACGTCGCCGACCCAGGTCTGGGACGATTTGCAGAAGCTCGACGTGTGGAACAACGACGACCCCCAGAGCGGACGCTCCCACAAGGCGTGATCGAGGGGACTCAGCCTTCGGCGACGACGCGATTGCGACCTGCACGCTTGGCGGCGTACAGGCGGCGATCGGCAATCGCGATGAGGGCGACGGTACTCGGCTCGGGGCAGCACGTGAGTGCCGCGCAGCCCGCGGACAGCGTGACCGGGATCGAGAGGCTGTCGGCAGGGATGGGTGATGCGTCCACGATCGCCCGCAGGCGTTCGCCCACCTTGTGCGCCCCTTCGAGGTCGATGCCCCGAAGGATCACGACGAACTCCTCTCCGCCGTAGCGCGCGAAGACATCTTCCGTTCGCAAAGCCTTCTGGACACGCTCGGCCACGGTGACCAGGACGGCGTCCCCGGCGGGGTGGCCGTAGGTGTCATTCACCTTCTTGAAATGGTCGAGATCGAAGATCACGAGGGAGACCGAGGTCGAGTGGCGGCGTGCGAACGCGACCTCCATCTTGAGCCGCTCCTCCAGATGCTCGCGATTGTAGGCGCCGGTCGAGCGCGTCCCGAACGCTGGCCTCGTAGAGCTTGTTGAGCATGCGTTCTTGGCTCGCGTCGGTGTAGGCGTATCGGAACAGCACGTTCGGCCCCAGCTGAAACACTTCTCCGTCGCTCAAGCGGTGGCGTTCCACACGCTCGCCCGCCACGAAGGTACCGTTGGCGGAACCGAGGTCCTCGAGCAGGTAGCTGTTGCCCTGAGGCGAGAGCTTCGCGTGCTTTCGACTCACTCCGTCGTCGGTGAGCATGACGGTGTTCGAGGGGTGACGTCCGATCGTGAGCTCGTCGCCGCCCAGTGCGAAGACCTGTCCGACGTTGGTACTGTCCATGCGCACCAGAACGTGGCGATCGGGCTTGGCGGGGAGCAATGAGGATCGGCGCAGATCGCCGACATTCATCACCGCCGTGCGATCTTCAGCGAGCGCATCTTCCAAGCCATCCAGGAAATCCCCATCGTCCAAGATTGAACGAATCTTCACATGAAGGCTGCGGCCCGTCGAGGGGGGAGCACCCTAAATCAGGGACTCGTACAGGGCGAGAGTCCGCTCAGCCACGGTTTTCCAACTGAATTTTCTCAGCACCCGCGCCCGACCCTTCTCACCCATTTTCCGTCCGCGCTCGGGATCGCGAATCAATCCGTTGATTCGTTCCGCGAGGTCTCGCGCAAAGAGTGCGCTGTCACGTGGACCGGCCGACGCACCGGACGCTTCCTCGAAGGGCACCAACCATCCTGTTTCCCCATCGACGACGATTTCCTGGGATCCCCCCGACGCGCGACGCGACCACCGGCACGCCGCAAGCCATCGCTTCGAGATTCACGATGCCGAATGGCTCGTACACCGAGGGACAAACGAAAACCCGCGCATGAGACAGGATCTGAATCACGTCGGGACGCGGAAGCATCTCGTCGATCCAGAGCAGCGAGTGCCCTGAGCCTTCGAGCTCCGCGACTCGGCGCTTTCACCTCCGCGGCGATCTCGGTGGTGTCGGGCTCGCCCGCGCACAGAACCAATGTGACGTCCTTGGGGAAGTGTCGCGCAGCCTCGAGCAGATGGACGACGCCCTTTTGCCGGGTGATGCGACCGACGAACACCACGTACGGACGGCCGGGGTCGATCCCGAACCGCTCGAGGACGTGGGTGCTTAGGGTCCGGGCGATATTCGTCGGGGTCGATCCCGTTTTCGATGACGTGTACGCGACCCGGGTCGACCTCGGGGTAGCTCCCGAGGATGTCCTTCTGCATGCCCCGGGACACCGCGATCACCGCATCGGCCGATTCGATGGCTTGTCTTTCCACGAAGCACGAAAGCGCGTAGCCACCGCCGAGTTGCTCCGCTTTCCATGGTCGGAGGGGTTCGAGGCTGTGGCTGGTCATGACGTGTCGCGCGCCGTGGGTGAGCTTCCCGACGATTCCTGCGAAGTTGGCGTACCAGGTGTGGGTGTGAACGATCTGCGCACCAGCGAGATGGGCGGCGACGTGAAGATCCGTGGACAGGGTGCGCAGTGCGGCATCGTGGGGCTCCGTCCCCGAGAGCTCGTCCCAGCTCGGGTGAGCGCTCACGTGGGTGTCCTCACGCCGACTTCCGAAGCAGTGCACGCGGAGATCCACGAGCTCCCGCAAGTGTCGGGCGAGATACTCGACGTGAACGCCCGCGCCGCCGTACACGTCCGGAGGATACTCCCGGGACACCAGAGCGACGCGCAACCTGCTCATGAACGCTGGCCTACGACGTCGCCCTTGCCGATCACGACCACTCCATTTTCGCTGCGCGTGAATCCGCGCGCGCGATCTTCCTCGGGGTCGACGCCGATCCTCGCGCCTGCCGGGACGCAGACGTTCTTGTCGAGAATCGCCTTTCGCACGATGGCCCGTTCGCCGATCTGCACGTCATGCATCAAGACGGAGTCCTCGACCTCCGATCCGGAGTCCACTCGTACGCCCGGAGAGAGCAGGCTCCGCTTCACGAGTCCCCCCGACACGATCACGCCGGCGCTGACCATCGAGTCGATGGCGGTACCCCGGCGGCCGTCCTCGTCGAACACGAATTTCGCTGGTGGCAGCGAGCCATACCAGGTGTGGATGGGCCAGGCCTCGTTGTAGAGGTTGAAGATGGGGTGGACGCTGATGAGATCCCGGTGGGCATCGAAGTAGCTGTCCAGAGTTCCGACGTCGCGCCAGTAGCCTCGATCGCGATCCGTCGAGCCGGGCACGACGTTCTTCGCGAAGTCGTAGACGGCCGCGTTTCCTCGCTCGACCAGCATGGTGATGATATCCCCGCCCATGTCGTGGTCGCTCTCCGCGTTCTTCGCGTCCTCGATGACCGCTTCTTCCAGCACGCGGCGGGTGAACACGTAGTTGCCCATGGACGCGAAGATCTCGTCGGGTGAATCGGGCAGACCCGGTGCGTCGTCGGGCTTTTCCCGAAATCGCAGAATGCGTCCACTCGCATCCGGTTCGATCACGCCGAACCGGTTGGCCTCCCCCCGCGGCACGCGAATGCCGGCGACGGTGACGCCAGCGCCCGACGCAATGTGGGCGTCGATCATCTGGGAAGGATCCATGCGATAGATGTGGTCGGCCCCGAACACGCAGATGTATTCGGGGTCCTCGTCGCCGATCAGATTCAAGTTCTGGAAGATGGCATCCGCAGATCCTTCGAACCAGCGCTTTCCGATGCGCATCTGGGCCGGAACGCTCATCACGTAGTTGCCGAACAATGGCGACATGCGCCAGGTCTGGGCGATGTGTCGGTCGAGGCTGTGGCTCTTGTACTGCGTGAGAACTGCAATCCTGAGAAACCCGGCGTTCACCAGATTCGAGAGCGCGAAGTCCACCAAACGATAGAGCGCGCCGAACGGCACCGCCGGCTTGGCGCGATCTCGGGTGAGGGGAGCGAGCCGCCGGCCTTCACCACCGGCGAGCACCACACCGAGGACGTGGGGCCTTTGATACATCTTGGCCACGATGCCGGGGCTCCGCACGGCTGTCGAGAGCGAAGCGGCTTGCGCGGACGGGCGCTCCCGGGATAGTTCGCCCGGGGCGATGGCGGAGCGGTTTCAGAGCGCGCTCGGGGTGTTGGTCATGATGGGCCTCGCCTTCGCCGTTTGTCCCAAGGACCGGCGTCGTCGTGTCAGCCGTCGGACCGTGGGGTTTGGTTTGCTGCTCCTCTTCGCCTTTGCACTGCTCGTCCTCCGGACCCCCGTGCGCCATGCCTTCAGCTGGGCGAACTCAGCGGTCGACGGCCTGCTCGCCTTCAGTACGCAGGGTGCCGGCTTCGTCTTCGGTGGGCTCGCGACCGACAACAAGACCTTCGGCTTCATCTTCGCGTTTCAGGTGTTGCCGACGATCCTTTTCTTCTCCGCACTGATGAGCTTGCTCTATCACCTGCGAGTGATGCCCCTCGTCATCCGGACGACGGCACGACTCATGGCACGTTTTTTGGGAACGAGCGGTGCCGAGACGTTTTCGACGGTGGCGGACATTTTCGTCGGGCAGACGGAAGCGCCCCTGGTGATCCGACCGTACATCTCGCGACTCACCCATTCGGAGCTACTGGCGTGCATGACCGCTGGCTTCGCCACCACCGCCGGCGGCGTGCTGGCTGCGTACGTCGTCATGTTGCAAGCGTACGTTCCGGGTATCGCCGGCCACCTGATCGCCTGCAGCGTCATGAGCGCGCCGGCGTCGCTGGTGATCGCAAAGCTCATGTTGCCCGAGATCGAGGCCCCCGAGACGCTGGACAAAAGCCCCGAGGATGTTGCCAGTCCGAGCGCCAACGTCCTGGATGCTCTGGCCCAGGGCACCACCGATGGCATCAAGCTCGCAGTGAACGTCGGCGCGATGCTCATCGTATTTCTGGCGTTCACTTACATGGTCAACGCGGGGCTCGGATGGCTGGGAAACCACCTGCTCGGTCGCCCGCTTTCCCTCGAGCTTCTCCTGGGCTGGATCTTTTCTCCGCTGGCATGGGTGATGGGAGTTCCCGGCGCCGACGTGCACAAGGTCGGCAGCCTGCTCGGTCAAAAGACCGTGCTGAACGAGTTCGTCGCTTACTCGAACATGAGCCAATCCTTGAAGGCCGATCCGGCCTGGCTCACCGATCGCGGCAAGCTCATCGCTTCCTACGCGCTGTGCGGTTTTGCGAATTTCGGCAGCATCGGGATCCAGATCGGCGGATACAGCTCCCTCGCTCCCGATCGTCGCGCCGATCTCTCTCGGTTGGCGCTGCGCGCGATGTTTGGCGGGCTTCTCACGACGTGCCTCGTCGCGTGCGTCGCCGGGATCCTGCTCTGAGACGAAGCAAGATGAAGAAGACGTTCAGAACGAAAATCGTGCGCGACGGCTCGATGTGTTTCATTCCAATCCCGTTCGATCCCAGACAGGTTTTCGGCAAGCTGCGCGTACCCGTGAAGGTCACGCTACGCGGCCACACCTACCCGAGCACGATCGCTTCGATGGGGAACGGCCCCTGCCTCCCTCTGCGCCGGAGCAACCGCGAAGCGGCCGGCCTCGAAGGCAATGAGAGCGTGAGCGTGACGCTGGAGCTCGACACCACGAAACGCGAAGTGAAGCCCCCCGCGGATCTGGTGAAAGCGCTCAAAGCGACGCCATCGGCGTGGGAGCTTTGGAGAGAGCAGAGCTACAGCTGCCAGCGTGAGCACGCGGAAGCCGTTGTCGGCGCCCAGCGAGCGGAGACTCGCGCCCGCCGCATCGAACGGGCGGTAGAGAGCATCGCGGCGCGCCCTCGGAAGAAACGGAAGTAGGAGCTCTTCACGGCCTGCGCGACGGCGGCGGCGGAGGGGGAGGTGGAGGCGGCGGGACTGGAGGCGGCAGGTCAGGTGGCTCCTCGCGCTCGTGGGGGTCGCGGCGATCTGCGCGGAGCAGCGGCGAAGAATCCAGCACGACTCCCCGCTGGTCTTCGTCGATGTTGAGCTCGAACGCCCACAGATCGCCCTTCGGGCCTCGCGCGAGGAGATAGAGCTCGTCCACCACGATCCCCGCGGGACGGGGATGGGCGCGAACCGCTGTTTCCGCCAAGCGCAAGACATCGGGCTTGGGGAGCTCCTTCATGGCGCGCTGAAAGAGGTCGTCGCTGCCCAGCACGCTGCGATCGGCTTCCCCGAACAGCATGCTCTCGAGGCGCCCGCCCCGTGCCGCATCCGCGACGGAGTTTCCGACGTCCCGAGTCCCGGAAAGCCAGCCCGGAAGCGTCTGGGGCTTTCGCCCGGTTCGGACCTTGAGATCGACCAACCGGATCCCGGTTTTGCCAAGCAGGAGCACGGCGCGAAGCGCTCCGTCTTCCGGCGGCGGCCGAGCTCCCACGGCTGCCGGAGTTTGGGGATCGCTCCCCGGATCGAGCACCACGTAGAGCTGCACGCCGAACAAGAAGAACTCGAGCTCGGATCCCCGAGGCACCGGCTCCGACGAACGCACGAGCTTCTTGTCGGCGCGGAAGTGCTCGATGGGGATCGGCCCCTCCGGCGGCGGATTTCCGTCGAGCACCGTCACCGCCATGCGAGTGAGCGCCTGGGCGAGATCGGTGAGCGATGAGGGCGGGAACGTCGGAAGCGCTGGACGCCGCGACGGCGTAGCCAGGGGTCCGGGATCCGCGTTCGACGTGGCGACCGGAATGGTCTGGACGGTGTTCGGCTTGGGAGGCGGAGCACTTCCGCCACAGCCCGCAGCGAGGGCGAGAGCGAGGGCGAAGCAGGGGAGTGGGGAGCGCATGGTCGGGGTGGCAGGATTTGAACCTGCAACAGCCGGCACCCAAAGCCGGCCCTCTACCAGGTTGAGGTACACCCCGAAGGGGCGGGGACTATAGCGCGCACCCGAGCCGCCGCGAAGTCAGGTCTTCTGCCGGCGGAACAGCCACGACGTTTCGAATACCCGGGGCGAAAACGTGTAGTCGAGATCCTTGTACTCGGTCGCCAGACGCCGCTTGAGGACGAAGTCGAAGAGGAGCGGATTGTGGTCGAAGATCTCGGCGAGGGGCGCGCGGTCGGCGTCCTCGAGAAAGCCACGCCGAACCAGTAGCCGGGTGGAGATCAACGGATCGATGGCCGGAAGCGGGTAGTCGGTGCCGTTCAGGAGCCGCTCGTGGAGATCCTTCGAGATCAAGAGCTCCTTGAGCGGTTTGTCGGCTCGGTGAAACTGCGTGAGCGCCGAGATGTCGCCAAACAGAGTCTTCTTGTACTGGGAATCGGTGAACAAGCGCATGAAGGCGTCGAACGCGTCCATGCGAAGTGGCATCGGAGCGTCGAGGTCTTCCACTCGGCCGAGGCTCGCGCAGTGGGCGACGACCACGCGCACGCCGGCGTCGAGGGCGCGGCGAAGGCGCAGAGGGTTTCCGAGCTCTTGGGCGTCGGGCGATTCGACCGCCAGCTCCTCGCCGCCGTGGCAGATGAGTGGGACCCTGAGCTCGCTCAGCCGGCGGTAGAACGCGTCACACTTCTGGCTGGCCGGATCCATGCGCATGCTGTTGGGCAGCCATTTCATTGCGACGGCTCCCTGCTCCACCGCGCGGTCGAGCCGTTCGACAGCGTCCCTGCGATAGGGATGGATGGACGCGCAGGGAACGAGCTCCGGGTGCTCCTTCGCGAGGCGAAGCACGTAGTCGTTCGGCGTATAAAAGTCGCTCCAATCCCGCCGCTCCTCGCCGTCCTCGTCGACAGCGAGGTCGAACGCCATGGCCACGAGCTTGCCGAGGGGGTTCATCAGGCGATGGAGCTGGAGCAGCCGTTCGACGTATTGCTGATCCGCCCGCGCGAGATCGCTGATGCCGGCTGCATAGCGGTACACCTCGAACTTGAACTGACGGATTGGATGCAGGGCGCTCCGAAGAGTCGGGTTGACCCAGCAACCGCTGCCGCCGGTTCCGAGGCCGGTGATGTGCACGTGGCAGTCCCACATCTCCGTGCGCTCCACGCCCTGGAACGCTTCCTCCACCATCTCGAGGGCGCGCCCTTGCACGAGCCGCGGGCGCCCGGGAGCGAGGGCCTTGGGCAAACCGAGGCGGGCGCCGACCAACGCTCCGAGACCGAAGCAAGCCGTGAGCCCGAGAAATCCGCGGCGGCTGATCGCCATCCGGGGGCGATCCTAGCAAACCCTCAGTCGGGAATGCGGTCGAGGGTGACTTCCAGCGTGACGGGCTTGCGATCCGCCACCACGAGTCGATCCCACGGGAAGTAGCCCTCGCGCTTGACCGTGACGCGATGCTCGCCGACCGGCAGCCTCACTCCGTGGGCCGCCACGTAGCCGAGGGGGCCGACGTACTCTTCGTCGATGAACACGCTGGCGTCTCCCGGGCTCTCCTTCGAGATGTGAACGCCCAGGCTCACCGCGGCCCGGCCCACGTTCGACTGGCACGCCGCGGAGCCGAAGAGGGCGATGAAGAGGGCGACTCGAGCTACTCCCATTCGATCGTCGCCGGGGGCTTGCTGCTGATGTCGTACACGACGCGGTTGATGCCCTCGCACCTCGTTGATGATCCGCGAGCTGATCATCGACGAGGAGCTCGTAGGGCAGGCGCGCCCAGTCCGCCGTCATGCCGTCGCTGGAATGCACGGCGCGGAGCACGCAGGTCTCCTCGTAGGTCCGGTCGTCGCCCATCACGCCGACGCTGCGCACCGGCAGAAGAACTGCGAACGCCTGCCAGAGCGAGTCGTAGAGACCCGCAGGCGCGGATCTCCTCGTCGACGATGCGCTCGGCCTGCGCGAAGCACGTCGAGGCGCGCTTCGGTGACTTCGCCGAGACAGCGGATAGCGAGCCCGGGGCCGGGGAATGGGTGACGCCACAGCACGTCATGGGGCATGCCCAGTGCCTCGCCCACGCGCCGGACCTCGTCCTTGAACAGCTCGCGCAGCGGTTCGATCAGGCGGAGCTTCATGCGTTCCGGGCAGCCCGCCCACGTTGTGGTGGCTCTTGATGACGGCGCTCGGGCCCTCGCACGCTCACGCTCTCGATGACGTCGGGGTACAGGGTGCCTTGCACCAGGTACTTCGCGTTTTCGACGTGGGTTGCGTGCTCGTCGAAGACTTCGATGAACACCCGCCCGATGATCTTGCGCTTCTGCTCGGGATCGGTCACGCCCGCGAGCGCGGTCAGGAACTGCTGCCTCGCGTCGGCAACCACGAGGTTCAGGTGGAAGCTCTGGCGCATGGCGTGCTCCACGCTCTCGCGCTCGCCGTCGCGCAGCACACCGTTGTCGACGAAGATGCAGACCAAGCGATCGCCGAGCGCGCGGTGGCAGAGCACCGCCGCGACGGACGAGTCCACGCCTCCCGACAGGCCGCAGATCACCCGCTCGTTTGCCGCCACCTGGCTCTGAACGCGATCGACGGCTTCGTCCACGAAGGAGCCCGGCGTCCAGCTCGGCTCTAGCCCCGCCACGTCGAACAGGAACGCGCGCAGGATGTCCGAGCCGCGCGGCGTGTGGGCGACCTCCGGGTGGAACTGGATGCCGTAGAGCTTCTTGTTCGGCATTGGCGATGGCGGCAAGGGGCGCGTTCTTGCTCGATCCGATGCCGACGAAAGCCCGGCGGCAGCGCCGTCAGCCGATCGCCGTGGCTCATCCAGACGCTGATCTCTTCGCCGCTCGCGAAGGGCGCAAGGATGCCGCTCGGGTCGTCGACCGTGAGCTTGGCGGGGCCGTACTCGCGCTCGTCGACGAGGCTCGACCTTGCCGCCGAGCTGGTGCGCCATCAGCTGCTCGCCGTAGCAGATGCCGAGTACGGGCACGCCAAGCTCGAAAAGCCCGGGGTCGCTCTTGGGGGCGTCCTCGCCGTAAACGCTCTGGGGCCCGCCGGAGATCACGATGGCGCTCGGCTGCAATCGCTGCGAATTCGCTCCAGCGGGAGTCGTGCAGGGATGGATCTCGCAGTACACGCTTTGCTCGCGAATGCGGCGCGCGATGAGCTGCGTGTACTGCGCGCCGTAATCGAGGATGAGGACGCTGGGTTTACCCGACATGCGCGGCAAACCTACCTCACTTGGGCCGGACGTACACCACGAGGTGGTGCTCGCTCCCGAGCCACTGATGAAAGCGCCGGAGCTGGGAGAGATCGGGCGCGCGCGGTTTCGAGTCGGTCCAAAGGGAGACCAGGCGCCAGCGCGGATCGAGCGCCGCTTGGGCATCGATTTCTGCGAAGCGGCGCCGGGCCACGTCCAGGTCGGCCTGGGTCGCTCCGCCCTTCGACAAGCGATCGAGCAGCGCGCGGACCGCTCCGACGACGGGTGCCGGATCATCGGTCGTCGAAATTTCGATCACGAGGCCGCCGGCATGTTTTCCCCCGAGCACGGCGGCCCGACCCGACGCGCTCCCCGGAAGTGCGGCGCTCAGATAGCCTCCGTCCCGATTCAAGAGATAGGCGGTCCACTCCGCTTCGCGTCGCACGCCACCGGTCGACTGAGTTGGCAGCGCCAGGGCCACGTACGCCGCGGGGCGTGCTTCGTCGTCGGTGGGTTCGAGGGTGATTTCTCCCGTGCGTGCGGGGCTCTTTTTCGCCGTGGGGCAGCTCGTTACGGTCGACCTCAGGGGACGGAGCCATTCCTCGATGCCTGCGGCCACCTTCGCGCTCTGATCCGAGGATGTGTTCGACAGGACGGCGAGGCGGAGCGGTGCTTGGAGCAGAGCGCGCCGACGAGACTCGAGCACATGGATCTCCAGAGCCACGAGGGAGCTCGAGAGCCCGCGGGGATCGAGCCACGAAGGGTGACCGCCGCTCACGGCATCGAGCGCTACGCCGAGTCCCGGTCGCGGCCCGGGTCCGAGCTCCTCGAGCAAGTCTTCTCGGGCTTGTGCCGCCTGAGCTCCGGTGATCCGCGAGGTGGCAAAAGCCCGTCCCAGAGCGTCTCCCATGCGACGAGCGAGCTCCGCCGGTGCTTCTCGCGGCGACAATCGCGGGGCGTGAGCGAGGAGCCCGACGCCGTCCGCAGTGACCCAGGGCTCGATGCTGACTCCGCCGAGCTGTGGGTAGCGCGCTTGGATGGTGCGGATGACGAGCGCCTGTGCGCCGGCGTCGCTCTCGCTTTCCCCGCTCGTACCGCAAGGCGATGCCAAAAGCGCCCAGAGCTCGCCCTGTCCGTTCTCGAGCCGCGATTTTTGCTCGATGCTCGAGCGTGTCCAGGATTGCGCAGCCTTTTCAATCTCACGCTCGAGCTCGGCGCTCGAGCTCTCGGAACCCTCACTGGGTGCGACGAAGCTCACGGATCGCTGAGGCGCTCCTCCGGCCGCTCTGCCCGACAGAGCGCGCCACGCCGCCGCCGATGCTGCCTCTCTCGGATCGGAGGGAGTGAGCGCAGCTTCGTCGAGCACCCAGGTCTCGTTGCTGGCTCGCGCCAGCGCCGAGCGCGCCTCGCCATCGATGAGCAGTGCGGCCCGGGCCACGTCGAGCATGCGCGCGGGTTGAGATCGTTCCGCATGGGCGTCGATCCGCAAGCAGGCGCCCCGGGGGCGGGTGGTGGCGACAATCCGCTCGATCTCCCAGCTGGGATCGAGGGTGGAAAGGCGCAGCGCGAGGGTTGCCCCGGGATCTCCCAAAGAGCGCGCGGCGGAAAGCGCTCGAGCCGGAATCGGGGATCCGGAGCGCGACACTCACGCGACGTTCCCCGTGCCGTGCCGGAACCACCCCGGTCGCTCCCCGAGGCGGCCACGGGTCATCGGGCCCGCTCCGCGAGGGCCACGCAGGGGTCTCGGCGACGGCCTTTGCAGCGGCGTCCAGCATCGCCCGGTTGCCCAGAGCTCCAAAGGCCGCGGCGCGAGCGGAATGCACGCGGGCTCGATATCGCTCCAGAGTCGACGCATCGACCCTCGCTGGCTTGGCGCCGAGCTCGCCGAGCTCGCCGGTACACGCGGCGACGGACGCTTCCGCAGCTCCTCTCCATTGCGGAACGCTGATCGGCTCCCGGGGAGCTTCGCCAGGGCTGACCGGGCGTGCGAGCGCCGCACTCGCGGCACTCACGAACGCTGCGGCCTGCTTCGGGGAGTCCGAGAGGGTGCCGAGCACGAATCCGATGTGGTGCGTCCGCGCTTCCACACGAAAACCAGCTTGGAAGAGCCGAGCCTCGAGCAGCTGGGCCAGCGCGACGGAAGCGACGCTGCCGAGATCGTGACTCACGGCGAGGGCGATCGCCGAGCGGGGATCACCATCCCGGGCGACGAGCCCGATGGGCGGGCGGTCTCGCGACTCACGAAGCTCGAGGCCGGGCCGACCGAGCGCGCCCCCGGATTCGGACGGAGCGCCCGTCGTAGTGCCAGCTCCGCAGCCCGGCGCCGCGATTGCGAGCCCAAGCGCCAGAGCTTTAGCCAGCGCCCGAAGGCGCTTCACGGGGTGATGTCCTCGACCGAGCGCGGAGAAATGCTGAAGTTGTAGAAGTACTGCACCACGCCCACGACCTGGGTGAGGGTGGTTCCTGCGGCAAACGAGATACCGCTGGATTGCGCCTCGAAAAGCGCGTTCGTGATCGTGGGCAGCTGTTGAGGATCCGCGATGCCAGGGAGATCCAGTCGAACCGAGAAGCGCCCGCTCGTCGGAGAAAGGTACCCGTCCGATTGGATGGGCACGTTCTTGATCACCACGAGCATGCCGATCCATTGGCGGCCGGTCTGGTAGCTCCCGAGATCCGAAAGCGGGATCTCGATCGGTTCGGGCACGCCGTATTCGAACCGAAGCGAAACGGTGCCGCCGACGATTTCTGGAAGCTTCGCGCCGTCGGCGAACGGGCTCGAGGACGGGCCCTCGAACTCGTCGTAGGTGCCGCGAACGTCGACCACGTCCCCGGGAGCGATCCGCAGGGTCGGTGGGTTGTAGGCCGCGTTGTACAGCGTCATCCCGCCAAATGGCGGAGGGGCGCCGCTCACCGGCAGGTCTTGAACGTAGACGTTCCCTGCGCTCGAGCCGTCCAACGTCTCGTCGTAGTCGTCGGTCGTGATCACGCTGACGCCCGTCACGTTGACGAACGTGCCATCCGGCGGATGGAACGGGCCGTCGTTGATTTGAGCTAGTCGAAGCCCATCGCCCCGGATGTCGGGATTGGTGTTCGGCAGATTGTCGAGGTCACCCGTTTGCGTGCCGTTGCACGCGGTGGCGAGCGCCACGACGACCATTGCTCCGAGAGCTCGCATCAAGAGGGCTCGCACGCAGTCGAAATAGCGCACGCGGACGCCGGGATGCAACCCGACCGCCGGGGATGGGGTGACAAGCGCAAGGAAGTCGCGTGACTTGCGAAGTAAGAGAAGGGGAAGAAAGAAGGAAGCCCGCCGCCAGAGCGGTGGTCAAGTCATGGTCACGCCGCGAGCTTTCGCTCCACGAGGAGCGCCTCGAGGCGGCTGCGGAATCTTGTGCTTCTTCGAGTAGACGGTCTTCACGCTGATGCCCATGCGGCGGCCAATCTCTTCGGGTTCGAGCCCTTCGCCGTAGTAGAGCGTGATGAATTCTAGCGGCGAGATAATGTCCCGCCGAGATAGCATGCTGCGTGACGGCGATAGTCGGCCGATGGGATGATGGCGCGGTCATTGGCGACCCCTATTGCTCGGTGGTTCGGGTGCCACAGTAGCGCTTGACCGGCCCTGGATGAAAAAGTCGTTGTAGGCCGACCGGAGGTGAAGATGAGCGAATACGATCTGGTAATTCGAAACGGCACCGTGGCCACGGCGGCTGACACCACGGTTTGCGACATTGCCGTGCGAGACTGCGTCGTCGTGGCGCTCGGCAAAGCCCTCGGTTCGGGGACACGTGAGATCGATGCGAGCGGCAAGCTGGTATTGCCGGGCGGCATCGACAGCCATTGCCATATCGAGCAACGCTCTTCCGCCGGTGTCGTGTGCGCTGACGACTTCTACCAGCGCCACTGTCGCTGCCGCGTTCGGCGGCACGACTACGGTAAATCCGTTCGCCGCCCAGCATCGCGGACAGTCATTGCGCCAAGTTGTAGAGATATCACGAAGCGGCCCGGCCGAAGGCGGTAATCGACTACGCGTTCCACCTGATCATCTCCGACCCGACGGAGCAGGTGATGGGCCAGGAACTGCCAGCGCTGATCCGCGACGGCTACACCTCGTTCAAGGTTTATATGACCTACGACCTGCTGCAGCTGAATGACGGGCAGATGCTCGACATTCTTGCCGTGGCACGCCGCGAGGGCGCGCTCGTGATGGTCATGCCGGAGAACCACGACATGATCAAATGGCTGACCGCCCGGCTGCTCGACCGCGGTCTGGGCTCGCCGCGGTATCACGCGGTCAGTCATGCGCGACTTGCCGAGGGCGAGGCGACCAGCCGGGTGTGAGATTTTGTCGCAACTGCTCGATGTGCCGATCTTATTGGTGCACGTTTCCGCCGCCGAAGCGATCGATGTGATCCGCAAAACGCCAAGCCAAAGGGCTCAAGAACTATGGCGAGACCTGCCCGCAATATCTGTTCCTGACCGCCGACGGCATGGCCAAGCCCGGTCTGGAAGGCGCCGAATTCTGCTGCAGCCCGCCACCGCGCGATCATGCGCGCAACAGGCGGTGTGTCTGGACCGGTTTCGGCAACGGCGCCTTCCAGGTCTTCATCCTCTGACCATGCTCCATATCGGTTCGATGCTTCGGGAAAGCTGCCGAAGGGCGACAAGACGACTTTCAAGGACATCGCGAATGGC
Source organism: uncultured delta proteobacterium (assembly GCA_963781505.1). Classification (GTDB taxonomy): domain Bacteria; phylum Myxococcota_A; class Polyangia; order Polyangiales; family Polyangiaceae; genus JADJKB01. Next base: position 250,063 of record CAWAHB010000034.1, read on the forward strand.
GTGCCCGGCATCGAGCTGCGCTTGCCGCTACTGTTTTCAGGAGGAAGTCGGACGAGGGACGCCTCGACCTCAACGCCTTCGTTGCGCTGACAGCGACCAATCACGCCAAGCTCTACGGGCTCTATCCGAAGAAGGGCCCGATAGCAGTCGGCAGCGACGCCGATATCGCGATTTGGGACCCCGAGCGTGAGGTCACGGTTACGGCCGAGCTGTTGCACGACAATGTCGGTACACCCCCTATGAGGGCCGCCGGCTGCGCGGTTGGCCGGTGATGGTGTTCGCCGCAGTCAGGGTGGTCGTCGAGGACGGAAAGCTGGCTGCCGGGCGCGGCAGCGGCACCTTTCTGCCCTGCGCCCTATCCGAGGCGGCTCGACCTTCAGGCAGGCGAACACCGGAATTCGCGTTGTCGCCGAAACCGGTCCTGCGCTGGTCAAGGGCTGGGTTTATGCGCATTGGCTCGGCTAGGGCGTCAACTGATGCGGGGCGCGGCGCTCGGGAGTGTGTAGCGACTTGATGGAGCATTCACGATAACAGGTACGACAGGCGATTGAAGCCGCCGCGTATTGCTGGCGATTTCATTGGAGCGGCTTGGCTACATCATTGTCAAGGCGCGGGAGTTCGATGCCGAGGTACCGGTAAACCAGGATGCTGACCGGCTCCGACACCGCCGACGATGACGAGCGGGAGATATCTGTTCGACACACCGGATAATCCGACCGAGCAGGAGCTGCGCGACGCGATCGACGGTCTAGGCATTCCGAAGCAGCGAAGCTGCTTGCGCTGGTATGGCTCGGCCGCGGTGATTATGACGCAGAGAGCTGGCCCGAGGCACTACAGCAGGCTCGCGACACCAATTCGGCGAACTACAACGCGAATATCTTGATCGGCACGCCGCTCCTGGGCGCGGACTGTCTGAAGAGGGTGCTGCCTTCCTTGGTTTGTGGTTCCGGGATTTCGAACAGGGGTGACGGAAGGCGCCGGGCGGCGACCAGCATCTCTTCACCCGTCTCCTTGTCGCCGAAGACCGATCTCGAAAGGCAGTTGGCGCTCGTGCGCTCTGCCGCAGCGGGTGGGCCGGCCGGCATTTTCGGCCCCCATTCGACGGCTTGGCGCCTCGAGCGGGAGGCTGCCGTTTCCTCGGAGCCGGCCGCGCTGCTGCTCAATTGGCGCATCCCTCGGTAGCCGCCGCGATCGCCGACCACTCCCGCACCCTGAGCGACCCGATCGGCCGGTTCCAGCGCACCTTCAACATCGCGCTCGGCGCGGTGGTCTTCGGCGCCACGGAGGAAGCGATCGCCGCCGCCCGGCGGCTGCATCGGCGTCATGCCGGGATCGGCGGCACCCTCAAGAGAGCTCGGGCGCGTTTGCTGCCGGCTCCCGTTCTGGGCCAATCATGCCAGCGCGTTATGCTGGGTGAACGCCACACCTGACCGAGACCGCGCCGCTCGCCTATGAGCTTGTAGGCCCGCCGCTCTCGGCCGAAGATCGCGAACGTTATTATGCCGAAACCCGGCTGTTCGCAGCGCTCTCGGCCTCCCGCAGCATGTGTTGCCGCGGAGCTGGCGCGATTTCCGCGACTGGAGGACATGCTCGGATCGGACGTCATCGCGGTAAGCGGCGCCGCCCGCCACATCGCTGACCAGTTGTCCGCCGACGCGCCGGGATCGGCTGGCGCCTGCCGGGTGGTCCAGAGCGGCTCTGACCGCTCAGCTATTAGCCCCGGCTGCGCGACGCGTTTGGATTACCCTATGGCGAGGCAGGGTTGGGCCGGGCGGGGGATCGCCGTGCTTCGGTCGGTTTATCCGCTGATCCCCAAACGTTTCAGTTATGTTGCCCTTTATCACGAGGCACTCGCCCGGCTGGCCGGGCGGGAGAAGCCGCCGGCCTTGACACAGTTCCTGAACCGCTTCTGGATCGGGCAAACCTCGATGGCAGTCGGAAAGGAGTAGAATGGCGCGGGTCGCGGGCGACAACCTCCTGCGCGTGCCCGCCGGCACCGACCTTGTCGAGTGGTATTTCGAGCGCGGATCGACCGACGGGCTCCCGGTGATGCCGCCGACCCGGGAGCGGATCGAACGCCGTGCTGGAGATGCTCGGCGGCAGCCGGACCAGGTCGAGTGCAAGGTGCCGCCGCGGCACGGCGGTATGAGCGGCGAAGTGTGCCACCGACATCGTGATGAGCCTTCCAAACCCGATACCGCGGCTATCGCGCGCAGCGATGCTGGCGGTGAGGGCCGAGGCCTTCAATCTCCAACGGCATGCAGGCGACGACGCACATGGCGGGGCCGCTGCTTGTGGTCAACGGGCCGATCGCGAGCGAGATCGGGATGAATGTGCGGTTGCAAGGCCGCTGGCTCCGGAAACCGCGCCAACGCCACGATCGGACGCGCCCTGCGGCTCGCATATGCTGAATGTGGGCGGCGCCTGGCCCGGCGATCTCGACAAAAGCACGCTCGGCCATCCGGGCAAGTACACCTATTGCGTCACCGAGAACGAGAGCGCCAGCCCCTGGGCGCCCTACCACGTCGAAAAGGGGTTCGGCCCGGAAAAGTCGACCGTATTCTGCTTGGCCGCCGAGCCGCCGCACAGCGTAACGAACCATGTCGACGAACGATCCGGAAGGCGAGTCTCGACAGCATCTGCTCCGCGATGAGCACGATTGCTCAACAACAACGCGGTGGTTGAGCGGCCATTGCGCGGTTGTGCATAGGTCCGGAACACGCCCGCACGATCGCCGGCAAGGGGGGTGGACGCGGCACGATGTGCCGGAATTACCTGTGCGATGCACGCCTATAATCTCTTTTCTGAAACTCAGCTTTCGGCCAGCGTTACGGCGAGGATCTACAACCGCAACCTTCCCGAAATGGTACAGGCGCGAGCCGGAGGCGCGGATCCCGATCGTGCCGAGCCCCGATCATATCCATCTCTTTGTTATCGGCGGCGAGGCCGGGCGGTTTTTCAGCCTCATCCCCGGCTGGGGACACATGTCGCGCACCGGTGCTTGCGCGAGATCGAGGGAAAGCGCCGCCCGGCCCGAAGGCTGCCGAACTGCGTCGACGGCACCTGCTATCTCTAGGTTCTTCGGGGAGGTTTTCCGATGGAGGGATCGGAGCCGGATCTGATCGTGTTCGACCCGCGCGGTGTAGTCGAAGTCGAACCGCTCGGCGTCGCCCCGCGCACCGTAGAAATGAACGGCCTGCGTTAGGGGGTGCTCGACAACACCAAATGGAACGCCAATCGTCTGCTGCGCAAGACCGCAGCGCTGCTCGGGGAAGAATTCTCCTTTGCCATTCGTCAACCATTACCGCAAGGAGAGCTTCTCCAAGGATGCAGCGATACGGCGCTGATCGACGCGATCGTCGCCCATAACGACGTCGTACTGACCGCAATCGGCGATTGAGGCTCGTGCACGTCGTGCTGTACGCATGACGGCATCGGACTGGAAGCCTTGGGACGCCCGACCGCGGTCATCGTCACCACGGAGTTTTTGCACGAGGCGGAGGTACAACGGAACGCGCTCGGCATGCCGGACCTCGTCCCGGTCGTCATCGAACATCCGCTCAGCACCCTGACCGAGGCGGAGATCGAACGGCGCGCGCAGCAGGCTGCCGCCCAATGCGCCGCTGTGTCTGGCTCGGGCTAGGGCGCAACTTGCCCGCTCGCGGGTAATCCGTCTGCGTGAGGGCTGCGTTGCAAGCCGGGGGGAGCAGCCGGCGAAGTTCGCCGAGCCACGGCTCATACCGGCGCCAGCGCGCCACCGAAGTGGTATAGACCGGCTGGCGCGCTTGCCAGAGGCTAGCGGTCGTGACCGTCCGTTGGTTGTGTTCCGGATGCAGGCAGGAATCGTTCCAGTCGAGGCCCGTGAATGCGATTAATCGCCGGGTCGCCGTCTCACGGTCGGCTACTAGCTCTTCATACTCGATCTCGAGTAGCCGATCGCTCGGCAGCACCGAACGCCAATGTTCCATCAATCTTGCGTAGTGATGATACGGTTCCGGTGACCTCCAGATGTGGTAGAGTGATCGGGCTAAGATACCATATTTGGGGGAACGATGTCGGCCTACATCTTTCGCCGCGAACCGGGGGCGGCATCGATGCCCTCTGCCCGCTCGCTCTGCGCGATCACCTGGGCTCCGGTTTCGCCCGCTCTGTAGTGATGCCTGCTGCCAAACGCGGCCTGAGACAGAAGGCACGCCCAAGTCCAGAAATCTCCGGAGATCCGGATCAGTCATCACTTCGCCGAGCAAACTAGAATTGTCATAATCTCATCGCAGCCTGTGACGGAAGCGGCACCCGGGAATTGTCACGATCGCGGAGGAAGGACTACCTGATTGCAGATCCATTGCAAAAGCAGGAGGTCCGAAGCGCGCGAGACGGTTCAACTAGCCCCGCACCTCATTGCCAGGAACCGTTTTCCGGCCGCCTCCCACAGGAAGCGAGCCGGCTGGTCGAGATCAGCGGCCGGTGGCGTAGCCCTGCATTCCGCGGGGGTTGGCGGCGGCCTTCAGGATGCAGGCCATCCGGGGTTTCTTCACGGGCGCAGCCCGAAAGGCGGCCTTCGGACCACGGTTCGCCGACTGCGCAGGCGGTGGCCGCGGCGCTCCAGCGCGGCACGCGTCGCTTCCGGGAAGCGGCTCTCCAGCGCGATCAGTGGCCGGGCGTGCGCAGAGCGCGGATAGAACGAACTCGGCATGGTGCTCGGTGTGGAAAGCCGGGCAGTCGATCGCTTCCTGCAGGTTCATGCCATGATGCACGTGGGATGCAGCAACATCAGCGCCGACCACTGGTCCTGCTGGTCGCCGCCCGGGGTGCCGAAGGCGATGTACGGCTCGCCGTCCCGGAACGCTATGCGACGGCGACAAGGTGCGTGCGGGGACGCTTGCCGGGCGCCAGGCTCGCCGGCAGCCCTTCTTCCAGCCAGAACATCTGCGTCCGGGTGCCCAAGCAAAACCCGAGTTCCGGAATGACCGGCGAGCTTTGCAGCCAGCCGCCGCTCGGGGTCGCCGAGATCATGTTCCCGCCAGCGGTCGATCACGTCGAGTGGCAGGTGTCGCCCGCGACCAGTCCGTGCTCGGTTACGGTCGGCTCGCCGATGCCGGCCGCGCCGGTTTTCACTTCCAGCGCCGCCGATCGAGGCACAGGCGGCATGCGCCCTGCCGGGACTGCCGGGGCGCAAGTCGAGCGAGGCTTGTTCGCGCGACCAGCTTGCGGCGGTCGGCGTTGTAGTCGGGGGATCGAGAAGCGTGCGCATCGGGACGTCAACGTAATCGGGATCGCCGTACCACGCCTCGCGGTCCGCGAAGGCGAGCTTGGCGCATTCGACGACGATATGGATGAAATCCGGGTCCGAGCGGATCGAGACCGTCAAGGTCAAATCCCTGCAGCAGCGCCAATTGCTGCAAGCAGCACCGGCCCCTGGCTCCAAGGGCCGCCTTTTGGCGACCGTGTAGCCGCGATAGTCGAAGGTCAAGGGGGGTGCGACCGGGCGCTTCCCAGCGGCCCATGTCATCGGCGGTCAACAGCCCGCCGGTGGCGGCGCCCGGAGGCGTCGAGCACGCTCTTTCGCGCCGGCAGAAGCGGTCAATCGCCTCGGCCACAAAACCGCAATACCATGCATTGCGAGCGCGCTTCGAGCTGGGCCTCGCGTCCGCCGTCGCCGGCCTCGCAGGAATTCGGGCGATACGTCGCGGCGAGGGTGGGGTTGCGGGGAACAGCCGGCCCGGCTGAGGCGGGGCGCCATTTTTCAAGTAGAGGGCGGCCGGAGCTCGGGGCCATTCGCGACGGGAACAGCTCGGGCGCGACGGCGACCGTCATGCCGATCTGACGGACGGCGGGGATAGCCGTTTCTCGGCATAGCCGATCGCGGAGCGCCGAGAATGTCGGCGAGAACGGCATGGTTCCATAATCTCGCAACAGGCGCATCCAGGTGCCGAAGGCCGCAGGGGGACCGCGGCAGCGGAGGAAGCCCGATGCCCGGGATCAGATCGAGACCGAGGTCACGGAAGTTGGGTCTGATCGTCGCGGCCGGCGGGGCGCCACCCCCTGTCCGCAAATCACGTCACAGCGGCGGATCCTCTCGCCTCCACACCAGCATCGGAGCCTCGCCGAGCGGGCCCGTTCAGGTGCGGCTCCACCGACTTCCAAGGTAAATCACCGGCAGCAGCCGCGGCGTCGAACGCATTGCCCCCCTTCTCCAGCACGCTCATGCCGACCGCCGATGCAATCCAATGGGTCGAGGCAACAACCCCAAAGGTGCCGCGGATCTCGGGTCGGGTCGTGGATTTCGGCATCGCTCCCTGTCCTGAACCCTCGGTTGCTGGCTTCGGGAGGTTAAACCAAATTCCGCATCCGAGAAACCGCTTCGGGGCGTTGTGGACGAAACCAGCAAGAGTGAAATCTTTCGGACGACCTCGGCCGTAGAGCCGCGACACCCTGCATCAGCCGATCGCCCATCGCATCAGCCGGAGAGCCGGCTTATTT
>CAWAHB010000035.1:0-162376 GCA_963781505.1 uncultured delta proteobacterium
TCCGCGCGGTTTTTCGCTGAGCCGCTGTCAGAGTTCGATTCCCTGCGCCTCGCTACCGCAACGCGGATCTCGCCGAGACACTTCGGTAGTGCACCATGGCGAAGTGATGTTCGTGCCGCATCCGGAGGCGGAGGGCTACCGGAAGACGTGCGCATTTAGGAGTCCGCCAACGCCCCGTGACGTGCGTCATGACGTTAACTGTGACTGCTCTTTCAGCGGAATTTGAGAGAGAAGCATGGGAACGTAGAAATTCCACGCAGGGCTCCGATCCACGGCCACCGTTGACGGCGGCGTGCGATGGGCTGGAGTTTCGGCGTAACGCGCGTTTTGACCGTCTCGTTGGTCCGCGCGGGCATGGCGCGCCAAATCGGGTGAAACGGGCGCGGCAGGTGGCGATTTTCGTCGCGCGTAGCGTTCCGCGTTTTCCGTTTGTTTTTCTCCAGACGCCACGCCGTCGCTCATGTTCAGCATGAAGTCGCGGCGGGGAAAAAGTTGCGCCTCCTTCCATTCGTCCCGTACCGCAAGAGTTGGGAAAAAACCTCCGCTGCGGCGGAGCAAACGCAAGGAGGCGCTGATGGCAAACACTATCAGGCGGATACGGAATTCTGTCCAAAAAATCACCGAGCGGGCTGGATTCACCGAGGCGCAACGGGAGCTCGCAGCGAAGTTGCGACTCCAATTTCCCTAACGAGCACGGGCCATTTGAGCGAGATTGCTCGCGCACTGGACGAAGACGAAAAGCTGATCACGACGGAGCGGCGATTGTCGGAGGGCCTGGCTCGTCCCAGCATCGACCTCGAGGCGCTGGCGGATGCGTACCTCCAGCGTGTGGCCGGCGCCGCGCGCCGCATGCCGTTCGTCGCCGTCGATCCGACGGAGTTGGTCAAACCGTACGGACGCGCGTTCGAGAATCTCGATACCGTGCGCGACGCCAGCGATCGAGCCAAAGCGTTGGAGTCCGGCTATTGGACGGTCCGCATCGAAGCGCTCAACGACAACAACGACACCTTGCCGCTGTACACCGAGGTCTTCTCGACGAAAGCCGATGAATACGGCGACTGGAACACGACCTTCCTGGCTGCGGCTCAGCGCGTGCGTGACCGCCTCGGAAACGACGCGACTTGGATCTTCGACCGCGCGTTCGATGGCATCGAATGGATGCGCCACTGCGAAGCGCTCGAGTTGCCGTGGCTGATTCGCCAGCAGCAATCTCGGAACATCCGGCTCGCGAGCGGTGCAATCTACGAGATGCGCGTGTTTGCTTCGAGTCTCTCTCGTCCAAACCGGCTCGACATTCCGTACGTGGACAAGTCGACCCACGAGCGCAAGCACTTCGCAGTCCAGTTCGGCTTCGCGCCCGTGCGCGTGCCCGACCTCGATGCCGATCTCTTCATGATCGTCGTTCAGCGCCCCGCTCGCGAGCCGCTCGTTTTGCTCACCAATGTTCGCATCCGCACCGTGAAGCAGGCGGCCCAACTCGTTCGGGCCTACATGCGACGCTGGGGCATCGAAGATTCCATCCGCTTCTGGAAGCAGAAGACCGGCATCGAGGACTTCCGCGTCCGAAACTGGCACTCCATTCGCTATCTCGTCGCGCTCTCCATGATCTCGTGTGGCATTCAGGCGCTGATGTTGCTGACAAGACCCTCGCTCGCCCAGCGCTTCATCGACCGCGTCAAGGTCTTCATCACCGACGTTCCCTTTCGTCAGTACCGCCTCTGGGACGGTGTGCGTGACGCACTTCTCGTGGGGAGCTAGCGCAGCCGGTCGCCACCGTTCCGCTTCGACTTGCTTCCCTTGAGCTCTCACGCCGCCTCGGCGACCACGGCGTGACGCTCCAAAATCCAAAACGCACCGCCCCGATGGGGAAAGGGGGCGTGCTCGCTGCGCTGATCGCTTTTCGCCACAGCCGTCGGCTTCACGTTCGCATTGACCACCGCGATCAGCTCACGCCGAAACTCCAGGCGATGGGGAGAGTCTGTGCGTAGGAGAACACGATGAAGTTCATCTCGCAGAACGGAAAAGGTTGTATTTCAGGATGGACTCAGCGGCTCGTCTCGTCGGCCGCGCTCGCCTGCTGCATCGCATACTCCGGCGGCGCCAAGGCAATTACGAACAACCGGGTGGTGATCGATCCGAACCAATACGAGAACTGGCTGGCGGCGGGTACGCTCAGTGATCCCTACATCGTGACGAGGGACAACCTGCACATCTACGGAACCTTCCCGTGGAACTTTGGAAACACGTCGCAGGGCTACGGGACCTACTCGCACACGTACACGTGGAGCGACATGGCATTACGGGAATCATCGAATACTGGGACACCGGAAACTATCCGCCCGTCGACCTCTGGTTCAGCGTCCTTCGCGCGTATCCGGGATTCAACGTGTATCCCTCGCAGCTGCTTTGGCACAACCGGACAGGAAAGCTCGTTCACGACCATTTACGAGGCGTTGCAGACGCACGCGATCGCGGGTGTGGTGCCGAGCCATGACGAGCGGACTTACTTCAAGCTCGCCAGCGACGTGTACGTTGTGCCAGTGGTGGTCGTATCGTGGATTCGGCCTGGCAACTTCGTAGCCCAAGACTATCGTGCTGACGCCGCAGCCCTGATCGACTTCATGCCTTTTCAAGCGAACAGCCTATGGACGACGCCGAACTCCCAAGACGGCTACAAGGATCCGGAGGCCAACGAAACTCCACCGGACGACGTTTGGACCCAGTGCGGGATCCAAATCCAGGTAGTCGCCAACTTCAACTGCTATACGGACCAGACGACGGGCAGCTGTCTCGAGGCCAGCTGCACTGCACGCTTTGCCGTCGACGTGAATCACCAAACATCTGCGCGGGACGCTTGCCTGCTGAGCGCGCTGTACGCTCAGGGATTTCCGGATCCTCAGGCGACCAGAGATCTCATCACTTTGTTGGACCCGATCTACCTGGAGTACGGCTTGTGGAACTGTCCTTATGTCAAGGGAGAAGCGTGCACGCCCTCGGACACGATCCAGGTGACTACGACCGCACCCGGTGCGTACACGACGGCGCACGAGCTTGGGCACGAACTTCTGAACACGAACAGCCACGAAAATGATCCGAACAACCTAATGCACACCAATGCCAACCATGGGGAGTTGACCAACGCGCAGTGCGACATCGCCCGGCAGAGCGCACGGACGCGAAGCAACCTGTTCCGGGATTACAACAGCAAGGTCGGGCGAACGCCGTATCCGACTCCAATGATCCGCCCACAAAACCCGTACGCGTCCGTCGACAACGCGTTCACCAATATCTGCTGCGTTGTCAACGGAGTTGCGTCGTTTGGGCCGGCCGGTGTCTGCAACCTGTTGGGCGGCACTATCGAGACTCCGAGCGAGTGCACGGAGTGTTGCCGGACGATGAACCCGCTGGCCTATTCCTCCGTCGGGTTGGGCTCCTGCAACGGCGATGTCGTGCCAAAGCCCCAATGCAACCCCGTTTGCTGCGAGGTGGACAATGTCGCAAGCTACATGGCAGCCGGACTATGCGCAGAGTTAGGAGGTATGCTTGCCGCAAACCCGCTGGACTGTGGTCGACCCCGCTGAGGCGGTGCTAGCGTCAATCTGGATTGCGATTGCGGCGCTCGTTGCAATCGGATGCGGAGGGAAAACGGACAACACGGGTTCGACCGGAGGCGGTGGGTCCAGTGGGGGCGGTGGAACCGGCGGGGTCGCAGGAGGATCCGGCGGCACCTCGGGAAGCTGCGCAGACAGTCCATGGAGGCCGGTCGAGTTCACGGTGGCCCCGAGTGACGCCCGCTACAAGCATGTGGCCGTAGCCAACGCGAACGAATCTACGGTGATCATCTGGGGCGGCCTTGGCAGGCAGCAGAACGGGTCGCCGCCGAAAGAGCCGGTGTTGGCGACCGGATGGAAGTACGGCGTGGCTACCGGGATTGCAGGTCCGATTGCTGCCGCATCCGACGGGCGCTCGGAAGCGCGAGCGGCGTGGTTTGGCGAGAAGATGTATGTCTCCGGCGGAATCGCTGCCACGGCACTCACCGGCACTGGGCTCGCCTATTGGCAAGCCGGCGATTCGTGGGAGTCCATCCAATCGATGCCGGTTCGCACGCATGCTGTCTCCGGGGCTGTCAAAGAGACGTGGATCGTTTGGGGTGGCCTGGACGAGATCGGAAACCCAACCAATGATGGCTACCGGTTCTCGCCGACCAGCGGCGAGTGGACAGCGACGAGTTGGGTTGGCGCACCGAGCCCGCGTGTCTGGGCGTCAGGGGTTGCAATCGGTGACGGCATGCTCTGGTTGTGGGGTGGTGCGAGCGCCAATAGCGACCTCGATGACGGTGGCATCTACGACGTGGACAACGACTGGTGGGAACCCTTTGTCGCGCCCAGCGAAGTCGGGGGTCGCAGTTCGGCCTATGTCGCCTGGCTCGCAGGGACGCAGCGAGTCGTGATCTGGGGAGGCGCACCGTCGAGCGGCGACTCCCTGAACACGGGTTGGATCGTAGATCCAAAAACGAACGAATGGGCGCCGATGAGTAACGTCGGCGCACCACCTCCAGTCGTGAACGCCGGGTCTGCGGTGCTCGACGGCAAGAAGCTCCTTCTGTTCGGCGGATTCGCTAAGCAATCCAACGGAGAGTACGGGATCACGAACGAAGGATTCGTGTACGACACGGAGCTCGATGCGTGGTCGACAGTGGACGCTAGCTGCGGGCCGTCGCCTCGCGAGCTTCCGACTGTGACAGCGATCGCCGGCCAAGCGCTGATTTGGGGCGGAATTCCCGAGGGTGATGTTGGAAGCGCACCCAACGAAGACGCGTTCGTCTTGACGCTCGCCAACTAGGCTTCGAGCTCATTTCGGGGCAAGCCATCACGCAGCATGCCTCGCATCATGGCGTGAGCCCAAGTCGCTCTTTCGTAAGCCGTGCACGGACGACGTGTAGCTGCCATGGCTACCAGTCGCATCCGCCGCATGATCGCGCGGAAATGCGCGCCGAACAAGACTTGAACGGTTCTGCGGGATCGCGACAATCCCGCGGGTGCTGACCGCGTTTGCGCGATGGGCTGGAGGCGTCGTCGCCAGCGTGGTGGGACGGGTGCACTACGCCGTTCGGGCGGCGACGCGGCCAACGTCTCTTTTCGTCGGGCTCGTAGAAGACGCGTTCCGGTCGCGCGAGGAGCTGTGCCTGGTGAAAACCCGGTTCTGAGCGTGATCCTTGAGTTTTCCTTCGAAGCGACGAGACTCGGCACCCCATGCGTGCGGTTTTCATTGCGCTGCTCCACTTCATCCTGTCGTTCTTGCGATCCCGCCAAGCCGTCGCGCTGGAGATCGTCGCACTGCGCCACCAGCTCGCCGTGCTCCACCGCCAGACGAAACGGCCCCGCCTCACCGGGTCGGACCGTTTGCTCTGGGTTGCGCTCCGCTGGCTCTGGCCGAAATGGCAGCGGGCCCTCGTGATCGTGAAGCCGGCCACGGTGATCGGTTGGCATCGTGCAGGCTTCCGGGCCTACTGGTGCTGGAAAAGCCGACCGAAGGGTGGGCGCCCCAAGGTCGTTCCGGAAGTTCGCAGGTTGATCCGCCAGATGTGGCTCACGAATCCGACCTGGGGAAGGCCCCGCATCCAAGCCGAGCTCGCCAAGATCGGAATCCAGGTCAGCGATTCGACCGTGCGGAAGTACAAGCCGAGGCGTCGAGGGCCGCCGTCCCAAACGTGGTGGACGTTCCTCGAGAACCACCTGGATTGCACGGTCGGCATGGACTTCTTCGTGGTCGTGACCGCCACCTTTCGCATTCTGTACGTGCTCGTCATCGTTTCGCACGAGCGCAGGCGCGTGCTGTACTTCAACGTCACATCGAGCCCGTCGGCGCAGTGGACTGCGCAGCAGGTGGTCCAGGCCTTTCCATTCGACACGGCCCCGAGGTTTCTCATCCGAGACCGCGACAGCATCTACGGCGCGTTTCTGCGCAAGCGCATCGGCGACCTCGGAATCGAGGAAGTGCTCACGGCCTATCGCTCGCCGTGGCAAAATCCATACTGCGAGCGCTGGATCGGGACGGTTCGTCGCGACTGTCTCGACCACGTGATCATCTGGAACGAGGCCCACCTGCGACGGACGCTCCATGAATTTCTCAGATACTACCACGCGGATCGGACGCACCAGGGCCTCGCCAACGACTGCCCGGAGTCGCGTCCGGTCGAGCCCCACTCGGTGGGTCCGGTCGTCGAGCTTCCAAGGGTCGGTGGATTGCACCACCGATACGCGAGGCTCGCAGCGTGATCACGATTCTGCCCGCGAGATTGGGTTTTCGCCACCCACACCTTCGACTTCCTCGGTTTCACGATCCACTGGCGCAAGAGTCCAGGCGGCAAGTGGAACGTGCGCATGCGAACAGCAAGAGACCGCTTCCGACGAGCGCTCGCCAAGATCGCTGAGTGGTGCAAGGCTCATCGCCATAAACCAGTCAGAGAGCAGCATAGAGCCATCAACCAGCGGCTGCGGGGTCATTACGGGTACTTCGGTCGGAAGTACAACCGTGGTCGGCTGTGGGAGCTGCGGCGGCGAGTGGAACGCGAGTGGAAACGGTGGCTGAGTCGCCGCTCGCAACGCGCCCGAATTACATGGAAAGCAATGAAGCGATTGCTCCGGCGGTATCCGCTAGAGCGTCCAGCCCCGTTGCTCCGTCACGCGCAGTGAATGCGTATCTCGAAGAGCCGGATGCGGGAATTCTGCACGTCCGGATCTGTGGGGGGCCCGGGTGGCAACACCCGGGCCTACCCGACCCCCTTACTGTGAAATTCCGAATTCCGATTTCCGTCACGGCGTCGGACGGCTCTTCACTTCGGAATTTCGACGGTCGTGCAGCCGAGCTCGATGCGGATCTTGCCCTTCGTGCCCCCAATCGCATTGCAGCTCGTGGGACACAGGATGATCTCCGCCGGGTTCGCGGGATTGTCGTAGTACCAGCCACCCAGTGTCGGGTCGCAGGCGCCCGCTCCGGCCACCTTGTAGATGATGGTCTCGGTCCCGCCCTCGGGCGTGTACCAGACGTTGAGCTGATTGGGATCGATGGTGGCGCCCGGATCCGGCGTGGGCATCGCGAACGTGCAGCCCAGCGCCTGACCCTGAATGGCCAGCATGGCTGCCAAAAACTCCGCACCGGCGTTCGCCGGATCCACGATCAGCGCCTTGCTCGTGCCTCCGGACGCCGCGATCTGATCGAGCCCACTGGTGTTCACGCCGGAGTTGTTGATTCCGATGACGAACGTGTTGACGGGCGGAGAGAGGGATGCGGCGGTCGCCGCGATGTTGGCTACCCCGGCGATGTCGCTGTTGCAGTCGTTGGGATTCCCGTCCGTCGCGAGCACGATGATGACCTTGCGATCGACATGTTGGCTGGCGTATGCGGTGACGGCCTGGGCGGCTGCCTGCATTGCTGGAACCGTGGGGGTCCCGCCCCCGGGGGACGTGCCGTTCAGCGCCGTGACGATCTGTGACTTTACGCCAGGAAGCGGCTGGATCACGACCGCGGGCGGCAGGTAGTCGTTGATGTTGCAACCTGAATCGCCGGCGGGAACGCAGAAGGCCACGAACGGAATGCAACCCACCGGGCAATTGGGTGGGGCGCCCAAAAGACAATCGGCACCCGAGCCTGTTCCCGGGGGAAAAAACTCCAAGCCGACTCCAACGCCGTCGCTTTCGGGCGCGTTCGTGTAGTCGATGAACGCCTGCTTGGTCGCGTCCCACAGACTCGCGCCGCTGCTGGTCGACGTCGACATCGAACCCGAGCGGTCGAACACGATGTACATGTCGAGGGGGGATCGCTCTCCGTCATACGCTGCCGTAGCGCATGCAGAGTCACCGAGCGGTGCGCCACCCGAGGCGGCCGCGCCCGAATCGAGATTCAGTCCGGCACCGGATCCGCCAGTTGCCGACGAGCCTCCCGCCGCACTCCCGCCACCGTTGCCACCGCTTCCGCTAGCGCTCGTGCCTGCGCCACACGCCACGATCACCAGACCCCCGATGATCCACCAAGCTCGCATGTTCGAATGATGTGAGGCTTCGCCCGCGCAGTCAACTCGGCCGACGGGGAGCCGTGGCGGCCAGTGGCGTTACTCCTTCTGGTCGTCCTTGCGCGGAAACAGCGGCGAGCGGACCAGCCGATTCAACATGCTCAAAGTCTGACTAGAATTTTCCTCGGCGATGCTGTTCCAGTCGGGGTCGTCGATGCCCACATCGTAGAGCTCGGGCACCCCGCTTTCGAGCTGGAGCACGAGCTTGAAGGGCGTGCGTGGCTCGATCATGCCGATGCGTCGAATCCCGTCGTGGGTGCCGGCTTCCATCAAAATGGGCCGCTTGCGGGGGGGGCGATCGGCGAACACGTAGCCGAGAAGGTCGTCTCCCTGATAGCTCGACGTGTCGACCTTTGGATCGATGAAGCGGGCGAGCGTGGGGGCGACATCGACGAGGGAGACTTGCTCCCAGACCACTTTCGGCTCGACCCCCGGGATGCGGATCGTGAGTGGCACGCGCACCAGGGCCTCCCACAAGAAGATCGAGTGCACCCAGAATCCGTCGCGCCCGAGGCCCTCGCCGTGGTCGGACACGAACACGACGATGGTGTTGTCGGACAGGCCGAGGTCGTCGACGCCTTTGAGCAGCCGTCCGAATTCTTCGTCGATGCTCCGAGCCACCACCTCGTAGCGCGCCCGCCCGGTTCCCATGGGCATTGCGAAGCGCTGGGCGCTTTCGGCAATGTGTCGGTCGTTGATTTCCCGCCAATTGTGCTGATCGAAGTTGAACGCCCAAAGAAAGAAGTGCTCCTGCTTGTTCTCGCTCAGCCACTCCAGCGATTGATCGACGATTTTTCCCGCACTCGGCCGATCGGCTCCATAGCCCCAGACGTCGGTGCGCACCGTCGCGTAATCGAGGATCTCTTCGCTCTCCTCGAAGCGGAAGTTCTTCACCTCTTTTTGGAGGAATTCGTGGGCCGATTGGGGAATGACGAGCACCGTCTTGTACCCGTGGCGGCGAGCCGTCTCGACGATGTTGACGTCCTTGGCGTCCGGTTTGTACCGGCCGCTCGTCAGCGCCGGCAGCGATCGCGAGGTGTCCGACCCGGAGGCGTACGCGCGCACGAACTGCAACCCCTCCTGGTTGAATTCGCCAAGATGAGGCATCACGCGCAAATCTCCGGCAACGTCTGCACGGAGCGTATCGACGTAATAGACGATCACGTTGGGCTTCTTCGCGGTGCGGAGCTTCTCCAGCCGGGAGCGAAAGGCGGGGGGCTCGGGCGGCGGCTCCTGCCAGATGGGGCTGAGCGAGGTGGAGATGTCGTAGTGCTCCTTCAAGCGGTCGATGCCCACGAAGCCCGCGCCCTTGTAGCCGGACGGATTCGCTAGATACGCCTCGGTTTCCTGGGCACGAGCCAGCATGCGGCCGGCGTAGATGGGCTCGAGCCACACGTGACGCAGGTCCTTGGCGAGCCAGTTGCGCGGAGGCGCCCACACCACGAACGTGAAGAGCCAGGAAAGCCCGAGGACGGAGAACACAGCGCCGATCTTGCGACCCCGACCGTAGACCAGTCGCTGGTGTCCCAGGGACGCGAGTACGCACAGCACGATCACCGCAGCCATCGCCTCGGCCAGGGTGTGAAGCCGCGCGTACAGCGCCACGTACACGTGCAAATCGATGTAGAGGAGAGCCGCGACTCCGGCCGCGCCCAGGATCGCGAACGCGGCGGGAAATACGATCCGACCGCGCTCCCGGCCGCGGGCGGCGATCTCGGTGGCAATGGTGAGCACGAACGCGCCCACCGCCACCGCCGCCACCACTGCCCAGGGGCCCCAGCGCGCCGAGTTCGTGGCCTGAACCCGTCCTCCGCTGAACATCCAGAATGCGGTGGACCATACACACAGCGCAGCGAGTCCGGCGTACAGCGCTCCCCGAATCGAGCGCGCGATGCGAGGGCGGGTTTTTCCGATGCGTCGAACCAGCCCTTGCTCCGCAGCGTTCACGAGTCCCGCCATCAAGCCGAACGCCGTTCCCCACAGAGCGTAGAGCGGGAGCACACCGATGACGTGGCGCAGCCACGGCGTGTGTGGATTGCCGATACGCGAGGCGATATCGACCGTCGCAAAGATCCACCCGCAGAGGACCCCGAGGGTCACGTCGGCGATCACGAAGTCGAGCACCCAGCTCAGCCACGAGCTCTGGCTCGGGCGTTCCTTCGCGTCCGCGGCTCCGCTTTCGCGCTTGCGCTTTTCCGAGGAAACCTCGCTGTGCGGCTGTGCCAAACCGGACAAGCTCGCGTTCTCACCCACGACGAGGAGCTCGCCGTGAAGGGCGGAGAATAGCCAAAGAAGTCGGGGCCGTCAGCGCGGGTCAGTTGCAGGGCGGTCGAAACGAGAGCGGATCCGGCACCGGATTGGGCAAGATACCCCGCAAGTACACGTATTCTTCATCGCAGAAGACTCCCGGGCCTTGGCCTTGGAGCTCGGCGCGCTCGAGAAACGAGCGTGCGCCGCCAGCATCCATCAGCCGATTGGGCTCATCGCCCGGGTCGTGGAACTCCTCACCTTCCGGGTCGGCAAGACCCAGGGAGTGGGCGACCTCGTGGGAGGTCGTGGTTCCGATGAGCGATCCCAGAACCCAGACGGCGCAAGCGATTCGCAGCTTCCGGTCGTTCTTCGGGGCCGGACACACGTCGCCGGTGGAAAGAATCGGAACGTTGGTCGCGAGCTCGTCGAACTGCACGGGCTTTCCACCCCGATCGGGGCGGAACGGATCGAACACCTGGTCGAAGAGCGGGGAAGCATCGTCCAGCGAGTCCGCAAACTTTCCGGGATGCTTGCTGAAAGCAAACATCGACTCGACGAACACCCCGCCGTAGCCGGGATAATTGTCTTCTTGCGTGAGCGCATTCACGCCGCCGATCTTGTCGTACAGGCGTTGGTTGCCTTTGTCTTTGCCCGGGGAATTGTCGTAGCCAAGCAGGCCGAGGTCGTTGGGATCCTTGCCCGCGATGTCCACGCGCGCATACAGGGCGAAGTCTCGGGGCTCTTCCTGGCGGAACTCGATGTTCACTCCGATGTAATCCCGAGACATCACTTCGACGACCCGATCGCGGACGCGAGCATCCGCCGCACGCAGGCCGAAATGCTCGACACTCTTCCGATACTCGTCGAGGAAGTTCAGCCACACGACCTGCTTGATTGCGGAAATCTGGAGCTCCGCGGAGAGCGGATCGCCCGTCACGCTCTTCTGCCCGTATGTGGCGATCGGCGTCACCGTGCCCTGAAACGAGCCGGTTACCGTGCGAAGATCCGCGATGGCCCCCAGCGCGTCGTCCTCGCTCAGCACGTAGCGCACCAGGTTCCCGCTCACGAATTCGGTCACCAGCTCGAGGTCGACCGGTGCGCCGCCCGGTGCTCCGGTGGGAGTGAAGGTGCCGGAGAGCTGGAGACGGGTCGCTGCGGGAGTCGGGTCGTCGATGCCGGCCGTCGACCACTTGCCCACGAAACCTCCGCCTTGAAGATCGATGTACTGGCCGAGGCTACCGGCTGTGGGCGCGATCGCAGCAAGCGAGGTCGGAACGATCGTGAGCTGGATCGGGATCTGATTGGTCTCGACGGAGGGACCGCTCAGGGCGTGATCGTTGCGCACTCGCACCGACCCCTGGAACACTCCCGGCTCGATACCCGCGACGGCTGGCAAGAACGGGAACGTCGCCTTGCGCCGGATCACGATGGGATCCGCCGACAGCTCGTCGGGCTTCATGGGGATGGTCGTTTCGGGCACCGCTGCGCACGCGCCACCGCCCTGGGGAGTGAAGCAGCCCTCGACGATGGCAACGGTGGTGCCCTCGGTGCCGCCGATCAAGAAGTCCGCGCCATCCACGGGGATCTGATCGTTGACGTGGATGGTTCCATCGAGAACGCCGTACAGCTCCGGCGTGAGCTTTTCAGCGATACGAAGCTTGATCGGAAAGGCGTTCGAGACGTGCTCGCGACCGTCACCGGGGACACTCCCCCGCACGCGCGCAATCCCCTCCAGAGTGCCGTTCGGGCCCGGGAGTCCGACCGGCATCGCTCCGGGCCAAAACGCCTCGATTCGCCCGAGACCGGTCTGCTTCGCCGGAACCAAAATGTTCGTGCTCTTGCCGTCGAATTTGCCCGACAGCTCGATGAACACCGGTTCAACGTCGAGGAACTTCCCTTCGACGATCAAGATGCTCTGGGGAACCAGCGCCTCGGGAAACACGAGATTGACGATCAGATCGTTCGCGGTCTTCCCAGGCGACTCGTCGGCGCCCGTGCCGCAGGCCACCCAGGCCAGAGCCAAGAGGAGCAAAAAAAGACGTTTGAGAGCGAGTGGGCGCATCAGAGGGGTGGACATCCGTTGCTGGTCTTGGAGCTCGACGTGTAGTCGATGCAGATGTCGTAGCTGTTCTGGGAGCCTTCCCAGCCATGGACTACGACGTAATACGTTCCGCTCGAAGAGATGGACCAACTGAGATTCTCGTTGGAAGTCCCGCTCGCTCCGTTCGACGGATCGCAACTCAGGGGATCCGATTCGGTGCAGTACGTGAGCTGGAACCCGCTCGAGTCGTAGAGGTACAGATCGAGATCCTCGCTGGACTTGGACTGCGTGAATTTCAACGTCGCCTTGATGGTTTCCCCACTGAACATGTCCACGGCGAACCAGTCATCGTCCCAGGCGCAGATCTTCTGGGAGCTCGACTTGTACGCGCCCGATCCCACGTCCGCGTTGCGAGCCTCGAAATCCGCATCGTCGTCTTCGTTCGTGTCGTCCACACAAGACGCCGTGCAGCCACTCTGCTTGGACCAGGTGAGCGTGTAGTCGTTTTCGGCCTTGGACCAGGCCCAGACATGGAAGTAGTAGCGCCCCGGGCTGAGGCACGCCGTCACGCTCTCCTGGGAGCCCGGCTTGGCGGAGTTGGTCACCACGAGACCGGTGGAATCCTTGAGGAAGAGATCCAGGTTGCTGGAGCTTCCCCCCGAAAGCGTCGCGGTCACCGTCGACTGGCTGGAGATGTCGATCGGGTACCAGTCTTCGTCGTCGAACACCGCGCCAGGGCAGCTCTTGAGGGAATACGTTCCCGCTGGCAGACCGGGTTTGGTCTTCACGTCGGCTAGCGTGTCGTTCTCTTCGTATTGGTCGTCCTTGCACTGCCCAACGGGCGTTCCGCATACGCCGGAGAGTGGAACGCATTGCCGGCTCAGCGCGCCATTCACGCTGAGAACGGGTGAGGCGGAGCAGATGTGGCTGGTCGGGCACTCGTTGTCGCTGCTGCACGCCGCTCCGCAGTAGCTCTGGGAGCCGATGTAGAGACAGCTATCGCCGCTGGCTCCGCACTGCACGTCCGCCGAGCAAGTCTTGCAGGGGGCGAGGCCTCCGCTGTTGCCCGAGTTCGTGACCTGCATGCTGTAGGTGCCCGTCGCGGGTGCGTACGTGGCGTGATCGCAATCGCCGACCTCGTCATCGTTGTCGCGAGCCACGATCAGGTAGTAGATGGTCGCCGATGCGCCCGGTGGCTGGCCGACGACGGGGTTCGGGATGTCGACCGACCACTGACTCCCTCCGAGCTGGAACATCGTGAGCTGGGTCATCGCCCCGAGATCCGGATTCGGCACCGGGATCGCTCTCGGAATAGTAGAGAAGCGGGGCGTATTTCAGGCCCTTGTCGTCGGTCACGTCGGCGTCGATGGCGAGATCGAGGGTGGTGGATTGGTCACTCGGCGTGTGGCTCACCACCGGCGGCTCACCCGGGCAGTTCGGCTTCGCTTTCTTCTGAAGGACGATCAGGTAGTCCTTGAGCACCTTGGCGTTGTCCCCATCGTAGGCCGAGAGCACGAGTGGGTAGAGCTCTCCGCCGTCTTTCTGGGCGTCGTTCGGGCACCAATGCCAGGTTCCGCTGAGTCCGCCGGCGTCGAGGGACGCACCATCGATCAGGGGCGGCTCTTGGCCGATCTGGATCTGTGTGCTGTCCGAATCCTCGATCTCGATCGGAACGTCCACGCAGTCCTTTGCGCTGAGATCGAGCGTGGTGCCCGTGCCCAAGGGCTTGCGGAAGATCGGCGAGCCGGCTCCGCCGATCGCGCTCTTCACGTTGATGGTAATCGTGCGCTTGCCTTCGTCCTTGCCGTCATCCGCAATGAAGGTGACCGGATGCGGGCCAACATCGGCCGCGATGGGAACCCAGCTGAAGATCGCGGTCCCAGGGCCACCCGCCTGGATGTCCGCGCGGTCCTTGATGCTGATGTCGGTCTTGTACCGGAACGTGATTGGATCTCCGTCCGAGTCGCTCGCACGCAGAGCCACACGGAGCTCGGTTCCTACCGCCACCTCTTGATCAGGGATGGCCTCGAACTTGGGAGCAGCGTTGTCACTCGACCCACAGGCGCCGACGGAGGCGAGTCCAATCCCGACAGCCAGTACCCGCGCGCACCATTTGGAAAAGCTCACCATGATTTTCCGTCACTACGCTGGGAAGCACGGAGATCTTTCCCATCGTACGCCACGCTCGGGTCGCGGGTCCGCCCTCGCTAAAAAAAGCCATCGGACACAAGAATTGCCTGCCCTGAGTGTGGGCGGGCGTCGAGGGTGCTTCAAGCCTTTTTCGGCGGAGTTCGGGGAAACAGCGCGCGGCCGCCGGTCTGGATCCAAAGGCATGCATTGATTCGAGCAGCCGGGCAGAGCAACACAGAGCGCCCGGCTCTCCCACCGTACGCCCCGTGGCGAGACAGGACAGCGTCTCGCCCGGAGTCGGTCCGCTTCTTTGCTCGCCGAAACGCCGAGAATTCGAGGGTCCCACTCGACGCGCGCGAGGGACGCGCCATAGCATCCGCGCCCGATGAGCGATCCCATTTCCCGCCGCGTCCGGGTCGAGACCGGAATTGATCTCGGCGTGCTCGAGTGGGGCGACGTTTCTCGAGGGCACACCGTCCTTCTGATTCACGGCTTCCTCGATCTCGCTTGGGGCTTTGCGCCCCTCGTCGAGGCGGGCCTCGAAGACCACTTCCACGTCGTGGCCGCCGACATGCGCGGCCACGGCGACAGCGATCGCATCGGCGCGGGCGGCTACTACTACTTCATGGACTACATCGCCGACGTGGCGAGTCTGGTCGACATCATCGCGCCGAAACGCTTGAGCATCGTGGGTCATTCGATGGGCGGCAGTGTTGCCGCGTACTACACGGGTGCTTTTCCCGATCGCGTCTCGCGCCTGGCGCTTCTCGAAGGGCTCGGTCCGCCAGAGGATTCGGGGCCGCTGCCCGAGCGAACGGCGAATTGGATCCAAGCTTGGCGGCGCGCGCGCCGCGAGTCACCCCGCGCCTACTCGAGCATCGCGGAAGCGGCCGATCGTTTGCAAAAGCACGACGCGCTTCTGAGTCGAGAGCTCGCCCTGTTCTTCGCCGAGCACGGGACGCGAGAGCTGCCCGGCGGGCGCCGGCAATTCCGTCATGACCCGCTACACGTGACCCGGGGCCCTACCCATTCCGGTTGGACACCGCCCAGAGCTTCTGGAGTGCCGTACGCTGTCCGGTGCTCTACGTAGAAGGCAGTGAATCGAGCTTCCAGGGCTTCGGTGACGAGATCGACCGACGGCTCGGGTTCTTCCAAAACGTCACCCGACGAAGCCTCGACGGAGCGGGCCACATGATGCAGCGACATCGCCCCAAAGAGCTCGGGAAATTGTTGCTCGAGTTTCTGAAGTAGCGGGTCGCGGCCAAGCGTCGGAGCCCGTCGGTAAAATACCGCTGTCATGCCCCGAGTCAGCGCACGAAAGAACGACGCGAGCCTGGCCCAGCTCGGGATGTCGCTCTTTCTGCTCTCGCTGACGGTGCTCTTCGTCGCATCGCTCATCGCGTGCGTCATCACTCGCGTTCAGGCTCCCGTGTGGCGCACGCCGGACATGCCACGGCTTCCGCTGGGCCTGTTGGGAAGCACGTCGCTTCTCTTGGCGCTGAGCGTTGCCATGGAACGGGCGCTCCGGCTCGCACGATTGAATCGACTTCTGGCCATGGAGCGGGCGCTGTGGGCGGCGCTGGTCCTGGCTTCTCTGTTCTTGCTGGTCCAATCCTTCAACTGGATCGAGATGGCCCACGCGTACCGCGCGCCGAGGCAAACGCTCTACCCGTTCACGTTCCATCTCCTCACGGGACTCCACGCCGCTCACGTCCTGGGTGGCTTCGTGCCCCTCGGAGTCGTCCTCGTCCGGGTATCCCGTCGCGAGTACTCGAGTGGGCACTACCAGGGGCTCGAGCTCTGCGCCCAATACTGGCACTTCCTCGGCGGCGTTTGGCTCGTCCTCT
This sequence comes from uncultured delta proteobacterium, assembly GCA_963781505.1. Lineage (GTDB taxonomy): Bacteria > Myxococcota_A > Polyangia > Polyangiales > Polyangiaceae > JADJKB01. Next base: position 16,340 of record CAWAHB010000035.1, read on the forward strand.
TGTCGGCGCTCTACCTGCTCGCCTGAGCGTCACGCGCCGACTTCGAACGACTTCCGCGAGATCTCCTCTCCGCCCTCGCTTCGCACCACGGCGTTCCAGCTCCCGGGCTGGCGGATGAAGCGCGTCTTGCCCCAGGTTCGCCAGCGCGTCTGGTGCGCCGGGACTTCGAGCTTCACGTGGCCGACGGTCTTGCCACTCGCGTGCTCGAAGGTGACGCGGATCACCGCTGGTGCGTCGCTCTTGTTCTCGAGCTCGAGGAAGGCAAAGACCGGTTCGTCGCCAACGGAAAACTCGGTCGTGGCCACGGGCTCGCGATTTTCGATGGCGCGCGTGACCACGATTCGTTTCACGACGATGTCGGAGGCAGCGGCAACGGATTTCGTCGCGCTCACCGGCTTGATGGGTTTTGCATCGTCGACCGCCGGGGATCCGGTGCTGGTGGTCGCTGCCGTTTTGGCGGGAGCCGGCAACTCTTCGGATTTCTTCGCTGGCTCGGCCGATGCACCAACGACGGTCGTCCGTCCCTTGGCGAGGGGCTCGCGGGACAGATCAGCGTCGCTCTTCCTCCCGCAAGCCACTCCGGTAGCGAAGGCAAAAGCAACGACGGCGAATGAAATCAGCGAACGGCGGATCATGACTTTTTTGGCTCCTTGCATGGGCACGCTACGAGCAAGGGCGGTGCCAGCCAAAAAAACCGCAGAAACTCCCATTCGCGCCGAAAGAGCAGTGGCTGGCCGCCCACGAGCTCACCGTTTCGAGCCACAGCCCCGTTTTGCGCAACCGCTGCAGGCCACCGGGCGCCCCCCACGCTTTTTGCGCTCGAGTGGCGCAAATCACCACGCCGGCGGTTGGTACGTGTCATGCACGAGCACCCGCAGAGGGAACCCGTCATGCAGCGTGACCGTCTGAAGCAAGCAATCAAGCACATCGGCATCCCGCCCGAAGACTACGCGGTGATCAAGCTCCTCCCGCTGATCTACGTGGCCTGGGTGGACGGCAAGATGGAGAAGGTCAAAAAGGATCGGATCCACGACTTCGCCGTAAAGCAGTACGACCTGAGCCCGAAGGGGTTTGCGATCCTGAATCACTGGCTCGAGACTCCTCCAACTCACGAGTACATCGCCGAGGGTCTCCACGACATCTACCTGCTCGCATCCGCCGCGGATGACATGGAGGTGGACTTCAGCGAGCTCCCTGCCCTGCTCTCCTACGCCGAAGGAATTGCGCGAACGACTGCAGAAGCGCTCGACCGCCCCGAGGCCGTGACCAATGCGGCAGATACTGCGCTCGAGGAGATCGCGAAGGAGCTCCACATCGAGCACGGAAAGAGCTGGGGGAAACTGCTCAAGGAGCTGGCGGATTGAGGATCCCGCCATCGTTCGCGGTGGCCCTCGGTCGTTCTCCGCTGACACCCGAGTTGCCAGTCCAACCCGTTCGTGGCAAGGATCCGCGCGAAGTGAGTGGCAAGCCCCGTGCCTTCGGGCAAGCTTTCGCGCCTCTGGCTGCGACGTTTGCCGTCCTCGGGCTGATCGCGTCTCAGCTGTGCGCGATGGGCCACTACGTGCTCGTTGCGCACTACTTCTGCGCAGAGCACGGCACGATGCATCACGGCCACCCCACGGGCGGGCCGGCAGCCGGCTCCTTCGGCAGCTCCCTCGAGGAGCGCGCGAGCCTGCCCGAAAGTCGCGAGTCACGGCAGCTCACCACGAGTGTGGCGTGTTCTCCCGGGCAACCTCGGAGCTCGGAATCGAAAGCTCGAGCGATCTCGCACTCTCTCTCGGTGACGGAAATCGGCGTCACCGAGCAATTGGCTGACGCGGATGCGGGTCTGCGCCCTGCCGGCGCTCAGCCTCGCTCCGAAGCAGTCTCCTCCAGAGTCGATCTGAACGCTGTCTCCGCGTGCTCACCGGCACGCGTGCGTTTGGATCGGTCCAGCGAGTCATGCTCGCGTTGGATCTTGACTCTGGAGTACCACGTTGATCACTGTTCGAATCCACACATCCATTCGGCTGGCGCTCGCCGTGTCCCTCGGGACGACGGCGGCAAGCGCGCAGCTTCAGCCGGGCGACGGGACGGCCGATCCCACGAAGCCGCGCCTCCCCAACCCGACGCCTCATCGCCCCCTGCAGCCGACACCGGTCCTGCTCCCGAGCAGAAGCAAAAGGCGGACTCGGACGAGAGCGAGGACGTCTTCGGTGAGCTCGAGCACCAACTATCCCAGCCCGAAAGCGCGAGCTCCGAAGACGAGGTCCCGGCGGGCGAATCCGGAACGATGGGCGGCGCCGGATCGTGGGCGAGCAAGGCCCTGAACCCGGACATCTCGCTCATCGCGGATTTTGCCGCAGCGGGCTTCTCCGACCAGAACCATCTTCAGACCGGCGGCCACGATCCCCAGCACAACGGGTTCAATCTTCAGTCCCTCGAGCTCAGCTTTCAGTCGTACGTCGATCCGTACTTCCGCTTCGACTCGCACATCGTGATTGCCGAGGACGGACTCGAGCTCGAAGAGGCCTACGGAACCACCCTCGACTTGCCCGCCGGACTCCAGGCGCGACTCGGTCAATTCCTGACGCACTTCGGTCGACAGAACGCCACCCATCCCACACCAGTGGGATTTCGTCGATCAGCCATTCGTGCTCGGTCGCGTGTTCGGCGGCGACGGCAACCGCGGGCTCGGCGTCGAGGTTTCGTGGCTCACGCCGTTGCCATGGTTCGTGGAGCTAAGTGCCTCGGCGACCCAGGCGGAGGAGCGAGACACGGCACGGAGCTTTTACGGCGACAACGATCGCGGCGTCGAAAATCCCGGCGACCTTTTGTACGTGACGCGCCTCGAGCAGTTCTTCCCGCTGGGCGATGACTGGTCGATCTACTGGGGGCTTTCCGGCGCATTCGGACCGAACTCCGCCGGACCCGACAGTCGCACGGCCCTGTACGGCAGCGATCTCTACGTCCATTTTCGTCCGATCTCGTCCGGCGGCTACACGCTGGTCACCTGGCAAACCGAAGCGATCCATCGGCGGCGTCAGCTTCCGGAGCTCGTCTACGACACCAGCGGGTACACGCAGCTGTTCGTCCGTTTTGCTCAGCGCTGGGGCGCGGCCGGTCGCTACGAGTACGGATCGCCCAGCTTCAATTCAGCTGGCAGCCGCACAGTCGACACTCTCGATCCCGATTGGTTTGGCACGCGTCACCGCGTCGCCGCCAACATCACTCACTGGCCCAGTGAATTTTCTCGATTCCGCCTCCAAGGCTCGAGCGACATCCCGAGCTGGCGAGACAAGCCCATCTGGGCCGTATTTTTGGCCGCGGAGCTCGCCATCGGGGCTCACGGCGCACACAAGTTCTGAAAGGGAACCACCATGCAACGTTTCATCGCACTCCTGTTTTCCGTTGCGCTTCTGGCGTTCGCGACGAGCTCCGAGGCCAAGCTCAAGATCGTGGCGACGGTCCCGTCCCTCGCCTCGGTGGCGTCGGAGGTCGGCGGCTCGAACGTCGAGGTCTCCTCGTTGGCGTTGCCCACCCAGGACCCCCACTTCGTCGATGCCAAGCCGAGCCTCGCGCTCACCTTGGCCAAAGCGGACGTGCTTCTCGCCGTCGGTTTGGACCTGGAGATTGGTTGGCTTCCGACGCTCCTCACGGGATCGAAGAACGGTGACATCCAGCCCGGCGCAAAGGGCTACCTCGAGTGCTCGCAATTCGTGAAGGTGCTGGAGATCCCCAAGGGCAACGTCAACCGGAGCCAGGGCGACGTGCACCCCGAGGCAATCCCCACTACATGTACGATCCGCGTCAAGCAGCTCGCGTGACCAAGGGGATCGCCGACAAGCTCTCCAAGCTCGATCCGGCTCACGCCGCCGAGTATCGAAAGAACGCCCTCGGCTTCATCAAGAAGCTCGGCAGTGCGACGAAGGGCTGGGAAGCCTCTTTGGCCAAAGCCAAGAACCAGAAAGTCGTCGGCTATCACAAGTCGTTCACCTACCTCGCCAACTGGCTCGGCCTCTCGATCGTCGACGACGTGGAGCCACGCCCGGGTATCCCGCCCAACCCTCGCCACGTCACCCAGGTCATCGATGTGATGAAGAAGAACGACGTGAAGGCGCTGCTCCAGGAAACCTACTATCCGAGCAAGACCAGCGAGCTCATCGCCAAGAAGACCGGCGCCAGCGTGGTGAAGATTTCCGGGGGCCCCGACTTCCGCGGCGGCAAGTCGTACATCAGTCACCTGGATAACGTCGTGAAAGCGCTCGCCAAGGTCTACCCCAAGTGAGCTCATGAGCGACAAGAGTCCAAAGCCACTCCTCAGCTGCTCCAAGCTCGTCGTTGGCTACGTCCAGCACGCACTTTTGCCGCCGATCGACATCGCGATCGGCCCCGGCGAGTTCTGGGCGGTGGTCGGCCGCAACGGCGCGGGAAAAACCACGTGGCTGAAGACCGTGCTGGGCCTTTTGCCGCCAGTCTCCGGCAGCGTGGACAAGATCCGCCCGGATCTTCGACTCTCGTACCTGCCGCAACGCAAGGCGATCGACGAGCTCTACCCGCTGCTGGCGCGCGACGTGGTGCACATGGGTCTCGAGCGCCACTTTAGCTTCGTCAAGCCCTGGTTTGGCAAGGAGCCCCCGGTGGTCAACGAAGCCCTGGAAGAAATGGGCGTGAAGAAGCTCGCGGACGAGCCGTTTCGCAAGCTTTCCGAAGGCCAGAAGCAGCGCGTGCTCTTCGCACGCCTCGCAGTCTCTGGCTGTGAAATCGCCGTGCTCGACGAGCCGACGAGCGCGATGGATCAGGTCGCCGAGCACGAAGCATTCGGTCTCCTGGACGGACTTCGCAAGCGTCACGGCCTCGCGATCGTCATCGTCAGCCACTACCTCGGGATGGTGAGGAAGTTCGCCGACCGCGCGCTACTCCTCGACCGTGACCATCAGGCCGTGGTGACCGGTCCGCCAGAGGAAGTCTTCGCCGACCAGCACTTCCACGCGCAGTTTTCCGAGAATCCTCCTCCGCTCAAATCGACGGACGTGTTCAATGGCTGATGCGGGTGCCAGCGGCGCCGCCGCGCCCAGCGGCGAAGCGATGTCCGACGACGAGCTCGAGCAGGCCTTTGGAGGCGATCTCGGCGAGGGACCTTCTGCCAGTGCGAGCGCGACGGTGGGCTTCGACCCTCACGCGGGGGAACATCCGGGGCCTCAGCCATCCCTGCCCCAAGCCAGCGAAACCGCACCGTCCTGGGCCGAATTCCAGCAGGGATGGGAGCTCGGCATCTATCGCGATCCGGTCGTGTGCGGAGTGCTGGCCGGCACCGTTTTGGGAATGCTGGGCGTCTTCGTCGTCTTGCGCCGCGCCGTATTCGTGACCGCGGCCGTCAGCCAAGCGGCGGGGCTCGGAGTGGCCCTGGCATTCCTGCTCGAAATCTGGCTCGGCGCCCATGTGCCGCCAGTCCTCGGCGCTCTCGTGGTTGCGCTCGGAGTGACGCTTCTGCTCACGCTTCGCATGCAACGCCTCCGCCTTCCCAGCGAAACACTGGTGGGGCTCGTGTACCTGGCTGCATCGGCAGGTGCCGTTCTCGTCGGAGATCGCATCAGCCAGGAGTCCCACGACATCGCCGGGATCTTGTTTGGGACCGCTGTGCTGGTGCGTCCGAGCGACTTCGCGCTGGTGGCCGGTGTCGGCGCTCTGGTGCTCGTCATCATCGTGGTCACCCACCGCGGTCTCTTGTTCGCCGGTTTCGATCCAGAAGGCGCGCGAGTTCATGGCCTTCCGGTTCGGATGCTGGATCTCCTTTTGTGGATCCTCGTCGCACTCGAGGTGTCGGTGACCACCCGCGCCATCGGTGCGCTACCGGTGTTCGCGTTCGCCGTGCTACCGGCCATGGCAGCCCTGGCGCTTGCGGAACGCGTCCGTGTGGCCCTGGTAATCGCGGCAGTACTCGGTGCACTCGCTGGGGGGCTCGGCTACCTCTTCGCGTTCTTCTACGAGTTCCCGGTCGGAGCCTCCCAGGCGACTCTGGCCACGGCCTTCCTCCTGGTTGCACTCCCAATCGCCCGGCTGCTTCGAGGAAGCGCGACCTGATTCCGGCTCGGTAGAACACCCCTCTTGCCTTCCCTCAGAAGGGCGCTGAATCTACTAGCGTGCGAGCGGCCGCGCGATTCGCCTGTGCGACGAAGCGGTCTCGACGCGCCCGCCGCTGTCTGATCGCGTCAATATCGCTGGCGGTCCTGGTCTCGGCGGCCGTCGCTCACGCCGATCCCGACGCGGCCGAGTCTGCCTCTGCGGAATTTGGTCCGCCACTACCGCCTCCCAGCGCATCGGCACTGCCAGCGGTCAGCGTCGCACCCGAAGCGCCCGAGCCGCCCCCCCCGGTGGCGTCCGTCGCGCCGACCCCGATCCCCGAGCCGAGCGCACCCAGCCCGGCTCCGTCGGCCAGCGCGGCAACGTCAGGCAACCTCGGCGACGTTCAAGCTTCAGGACAACGTCGTGTTCACGATTCTGGGTTCCTCACGGCGGCGTCGGACCCAAGCAGCGGGCAGAGACCGCGAGTGCAGCGCTCACCGAAGCGTTGAAGAGCGCTGCGCCCGAGGACGTGCGCGTGGAACAGCGCCCTGAAGTGGCAGTCGTCTACGCGGGCGCAACGCCGGTCGTACAGCTCTACAAGGAGGACGCCTCGGCCGCCGGCGACGCCACGCTGCCCGACCATGCCGCCTCGGTGGCCTCGAAAGTTCGAGATGCCCTGCGACGTGAGCAAAAGCGAAGCGCCATCGCCACGACGGTGTTTTCGATCTCGCTGGCCGTTCTCTTCGGGCTCATCACGCTGTATCTGCTGCGCAAAGTCAGCGAATTTTCGGCCCGAGCGCGAGACTGGATCGACAAACACCCCGAGCGAGTTCCCGCCATCCAGATCTACTCGCTGGAAGTCGTTCGACCCGGCGCCCTGCGGAGCGGCATCCTCGTCACGCTCACCGCCGCGCGTTGGTTCGGGCAGCTCGCGCTCGCCTACTTCTGGCTGCTCGCGACCCTCTCACTCTTCGAATCGACTCGCGGGTACACCGAAAAGCTGAGCGGCATCGTGCTCTCGCCGCTGTCCGGGCTGGTGAGCCGAACAGCGACGTCGCTTCCCGTGCTGGTCGTTACGCTGATCGCCGGCCTCGGCGTGTTCGTACTGCAGCGTTTCATCCAGCTATTCTTCGCGGGCATCGCCCGGGGTGAGACCAAGCTCGAATGGGTCCCGACGGATCTTGCAGAGCCCACGAGCATGCTCTTGCGTGCAGCCGTCGTGGTGACCGCCCTCACCTTCGCCGCGCCCATCGTGACTGGGGACTCCGAGGGCGCTCTGGCGCGGAGCGGCACCGTGGTGCTGGTCGCCCTCGGGCTCGCCTGCACGCCGCTACTCGCATCGGTGCTCGTGGGCGTCTCGGTCATCTATCCACGACGACTCAAGGTGGGCGACTGGGCCGAAATCGGTGGCAACGTGGGGCGAGTTCGATCCATCGGCCTGCTCGAGATCCGACTGGAGGGCGCGGGCGGCACCGAGGTTCGGATCCCTCATCTTTTGTGCCTCGTCCGACCCGTGCGGGTCCTCGGCCTGGCGCCACGAATCAGCGTCGAGATTTGCATCGCGGCGGACGCGAACCACGCGGAAGCGTGCTCGCGTCTCACCGAAGCAGCGGGCCACGTCGGGCTTCGACCCGAAGCGGAAATTCTGCACGTGGATTCCGGAGGCGCGCTCTACCAACTGTCGGTTTCATCCGACGCGCACAACGCCCGCGCCAAGCTCCAACTCGCAGCGCTGGACGCGCTTTCGGCGGCGGGCATCGCTCTTGGTAGACCTCAGGCGAGGGATCCGTGAGCGAGATCGCTCTGCTCGTCGCTCTGCTCGTTCTCGCCTACGTCGGGAGTATCTTGGTCGGTGGCCGCGCGATTCGCGGTTGGGGGTTGCCCTCGGGCTCCGAGTACATCCTGCTCGGATTCGTGCTCGGACCCCATGCACTCGGCGTGGTGGATCGCACGACCCTCTCCGCCCTCGAGCCTTTGGTTCACGTCGGCCTGGCGTGGCTCGCGCTGGTGATCGGAGTCGACTACGGCTGGGTCGGCTCGCGACGTGTACCGTTCCCGCGCCTGTTCGGTGGATTCTTGCTGGCGCTGTTCTCGGGGCTAGCGGTCGCGGGGGCCTTCGCCGCGTATGCGCTTCGCTTCAACTTACTCTCCGGACGTGAGCTCCTCTTGGGGTGTCTCGGTGCCGGGGCGGTGTCTTGCGAAACCACCCGACACGCCGTTCGATGGGTCGTGGAGCGCTACGCTGCGCGCGGTCCACTCTCCGATCTGATGGGTGACCTCTCGGACGCCGACGACATCGTTCCGCTCCTGTGCATCACCGTTGCGTTTGCGCTCGCTCCGAATCCCGCACTCATCCTGAACCTGCCGGTGGGCGCATTCAGCATCGCCACGCTCCTCATCGGCATCGTACTGGGCCTCTTGGGCTCAGCCTTGCTCCGCATCGAATCTCGTCCGACCGAGACGTGGGGCATCGTGCTCGGGGCTGCCTTGCTCGGGATTGGCATCGCGGGCCGGCTCGGTCAGAGCGGTCTCGGACTCCTGTTCGGTCTCGGGATGACCATCGCCCACTTTTCCGGAAAACGGGCCGAGCTCAGGGAAATGCTAGTGCGAACCGAGCACGCGGTGCTCTTGCCGGTGTTGGTATTGGGGGGCGCGTACGTGGACCTCCGGAACGCTCCCCACTTGCCGTGGCTCGTGGGCGTCGTGGTGCTCGCCCGCGTCGCGGTGAAATTCGCCTGCGGCGCGATACTCCGACTCTCTCCGGCGGCCAAAGGCGCAGGTCCCCTGCTCGGCTTCGGACTGCTTCCCTCCGGAGCGCTCACGATGGCGTTCGGCTTGGCATTTTCCCTCCGATTTCCCAACCACGTCGGTCGGGCGGTGCTCGCCACCGCTGCAGCGGTCGCAATCTTCGGCGAGCTCGTCGGTCCGACCGCCCTGCGCGCCGCACTCAAGCGCGCCGGGGAGATCGAACCACCCCCCGAATCGGACGCACCCGAAACGGAGGCGTCCTGACCAGCACGCTCTCGTCCGGCGCGGTCGGGCACCGCGTGGTGCAGCTCTTGACCCTCGCGGGCCTTTTGGGGCTCACGAGCTTGGCAACTCAGGTAACCCCCGAGTTCCACGGGAAGGGCAGCGTGCTGGGAGCGCTCGGGATCTTGCTCCTGGCAGGAACTCTCACGAGCGAGCTCTGCGCGATTGTCGGGCTCCCTCACCTCACCGGCTACATCCTCGCCGGCGCGGTGGCCGGCCCTCACGTGCTCCATCTCATCGACCACCGTACTGTCGGAGATCTGTCGGTGGTGGGCACCCTCGCCCTGTCCCTGATCGCGTTGGCGGGCGGCGCAGAGCTTCGCATGGATCACCTGCGACAAGGCATGAAGAGCCTTCTTTGGTCGATGATCGTGCAGTCGACGTTCGTGCTCGTGCTCTCGACCCTCGCGTTCGTCGCGCTGGGCCGCTTTCTCCCCTTTACCGCGAGCCTCGGCTTCTCGGCCCTCTTTGGCGTGGGCCTCTTGTGGGGGGTGCTCGCGGTCAGCCGAAGCCCATCGGCAACGCTCGCGATCCTGTCGCAAACCCGCGCCAAGGGTTCGGTCACGCGCTTCAGCCTGGCGTTCATCATGTCGTCCGATGTCGTCGTGTTGTTCTTGCTAGCGATCGTGCTCCTGTTCGTTCGGCCGCTCCTGGATGCGGACGCGCGGTTTTCTCTGCACGGGATCGAAGTCCTCGTGCACGAAATCGTCGGCAGCGTCGCACTGGGAACTTGCTCGGGATCTTGCTCGCGATTTACCTCCGACTCGTCGGACGCCAGCTCTTGCTCGTGCTGATCGCGATCGGGTACGGGCTGACCGCTGGCCTCCAATATCTTCGCTTCGATCCGCTGCTCACGTTTCTGATCGCCGGGTTCGTCGTCACGAATCTTTCGCGTCAGGGCGAAAAGCTTCTCACCGGTATCGAACAAACCAGCGCTCTGGTGTTCGTGGTGTTCTTCGCGGCCGCCGGTGCTCATCTCGATCTGCCGCTACTTTCCGAAACTCTGGCCGATCGCGCTCAGCCTGTGTGCCATCCGCGCGATCAGTACCTTCTTTGCACATCGGATCAGCACCAAGCTCGCCAAGGACGAGCCGATCGTTCGGCGTTATGGCTGGTCGGGCCTGGATTTCTCAAGCCGGGCTCACCCTCGGACTTTCGTTGGTGATCGAGCGCACCTTTCCCAGCATCGGGCCGGGGTTCCGATCGCTCGTCGTCGCGGTGGTGGCGATCAACGAGGTGGTTGGACCCATCCTCTTCAAGTCGTCGCTCGATCGTGCGGGTGAGTCGTCGCCCGATCGGCCGAGTATCCGCATTTCCCAAGCCCATGAATGAATACCGATTTTCGCTGCATCCGGCCCCGCTCGTGTACTATCGCTCCCGCCATGACTCCTCACCGACCTCCCCGCGCGCGCGCCGTTTTGGCCGCTCTCTGCCTGTGCCTGTTCGCTCTCGGTGGCTGCAAGAAGAAGGACGCGGCGAAGTGTACAGAAGCGCAGAACACGATCCGCCAGGCCATTGCGGGCGAAGATTTCGCCTCCGCACGCCAATGGCGCGAGTACGCCTACAAACAGTGTGCCGACCAATCTGAGCTCGACGCGCTCGACAAGGAAATCGTCGAGAAGGAAGCGGCCATGCAAAAGCGCAAGGCCGACGAAGAGGCCACCAAGCGCCGTACGGACGAGCTCGTGAAGCTCTTCATCGATTGGATCGGCCAGCACAAGGCCAACCCGGAAGGCGCGGCAGTGACCGTCAGCTGCGTTGGCGAGGAAAGCGAAAAGAAGGAGCGCTGGTGCACGCGGGAGCGAGCGGCGAGCGAGTTTTCTCTCAAGGTGACGTACTGGGAAGCCGATCCCCAGGCGTTCGAGTTTGCGTCCATCGCACCCGGGCCGGTGAAATGCGAGGAGCTCGGGCCGGGCTCGGTTCTCAAGGATGCGCATGAAGGAGCGCTTCTGCACTGCGGGTTCAACGGCGGCACGCTGAACGGTCTTCAAGCGCTCATCACGCGTACGGCCCAGGGCACGCTGCTCTCCGTCGTCAGCCCTTCGTACGTGGAACGCCACGCAGGTTTCCGCGCCCGCCTCGCCCAATAAGCGGGCGGTGCCCCTGACGCCGTGACCGACGCGCCCGAATCCCGAGACCGTCGCGTCTTCGGCTTGCTTTCCGCAACCGGCATCGGTGTGGGCGCAATCGTCGGCGGTGGCGTCCTGGTGCTGGCCGGAACCGCGTTTCGAGCAACGGGCCCGGGCGCGATCGCGACGTTTGCGCTCAACGGCGTCGTTGCGGCCATCACCGCGTTGAGCTTCGCGGAGATGAGCACGGCTTTCCCGGAATCGGGCGGCGCCGTACATTTCGCCAAGAAGATCCTGAACGTTCGCGCGGCGTTCGGCGTCGGCTGGATCCTCTGGTTCGCGTACATCGTCGCGGGCGTCCTGTACGCTCTGGGGTTTGCGGAATACACGGCGGAGTTTGCCAAGGACATCCTACGCGTCCTCCACCTCCCCGTGCCCGAATGGCTGACGGGGCGCCGATTGACCATCGTGCTCGCCCTGGGAGCGAGCGCTGCCTACACGCTGGCGCTGGTGCGGAAGTCCGGCGGCGGCGGACAGGGCCCCACGGTCGGAAAAGCTCGTCGTGTTCGCGGTGCTGATCGTCGCCGGCATCGTCGCCATATTCACCCACAAGAACGACCCCATCGTGAAGGACCTCACGCCGTTCTTTCCCCGCGGCATGGGAGGTTTGATCGAGGCGATGGGCGCGACGTTCATCGCGCTCCAGGGATTCGAGCTCGTCGCAGCGGTCGGCGGCGAGGTCAAAGATCCGGTTCGCACGATCCCCCGCGCAATGTTCTTGTCACTGGGGTTGGCGCTGCTGATTTACCTGCCGCTGCTCTTCGTGAGCACGACGGCGGGGACACCGCCGGGCACGACGATCACCGCCCTCAGCGAACAAAACCCGGAGACGGTCATGGCGACTGCCGCCCGTGGCTACATGGGCCCCACCGGCTACGTCCTGGTGATGGTCGCGGCGATCCTGTCCACGCTCTCCGCCTTGCACGCCAATCTCCTGGCGGCATCCCGGGTCGCGTTCACCATGGCCAACGATCGGACGCTGCCCCACGTTCTGGCGGAGACTCACAAGACCCGGCGCACGCCGCTGATGGCGCTCTACGCGACTCTTCTCGCGGTCGCCGCGATCCTCTTCATGGTGCCCGATCTGGCCGCCGCCGGTGGCGCAGCCGGATTGATCTTCCTCGTGTCGTTCGCGCTCGCTCACTGGACGTCGCTTCTCGCGCGGCGCCGGATGACGGGCGACAAGCCCACGTTCAAGACGCCGTTTTTCCCCTCGTGCCCGTCGTCGGAGTCGTCAGCTGCATGGCGCTGGCGATCTACCAAGCGATCGCAGTCCCGGCAGCCGGCGGTATCACCGCGGTTTGGCTCGGCCTGGGTGTGATTCTGTACTTTTCGCTCTTCGCGTCCCGAGCAGAAGTCGTGGACGCTGCCGCCGAGGGCCTCGACCCGCGTCTCATGCGGCTTCGAGGACGCACACCAGTGGTGTTGGTGCCGGTGGCGAACCCTGCCAACGCGGTGGGACTGGTCGAGGTGGCCAACGCCCTGGCGCCGCCAGGAGTCGGTCGCGTCCTTTTACTCACGGTGATGCGAAAACCTCAGAGCCCGACGGCGAACTCGAACCCTGCCCTCGACTCCGCCCAGCGCGTGCTCAAGGAGGCGCTGACCGCGGCAATCGGAGCCGGACACCTGCCGGAAGCGTTGATGACGATCTCCGGCGAGCCGTGGGCGGAGATCGAGCGCGTCGCTCGTACCCGGGGCTGCGAGAGCATCTTGCTCGGGCTGACCAAGATCGGCGAATCGTCCATCGATCATCTCGAAAAGCTCCTGAACCGGCTGGAGTGTGACGTTGCGGTCGTCGCGGCTCCGCCGGGCTGGCGGCTCGAAGATGCGCGCCGCATCCTGGTGCCCGTGGGCGGACGCGGAAGTCAGCAGGAGCTCAGGGCACGCCTCCTCGGGAGCCTGGGGCGAGATTCGACGCGGACGATCAATTTCATCCGGGTCGTCCCGCCAGATGCTTCGCCGGAGGACATCCAGAGCGCCCACGACGCGCTTTCGCGCTTCGCCCGGGACGAAGCTCGGGGAAACGTCCAGGTCGACATTCTCCCGGCGGCCGATGCATCCGGTGCGGTTCTCGAGCGCGCGACCGACGCCGATCTTCTCGTCTTGGGCCTGCCGCGCGTCGGTGGGAAGAAGCTTTTCGGTGAAGTCGCGATCCGAATCGCCCAAGAGGCTCGCGGCGCGACGATCATGCTGAGCCGGGGTCGTTGATGGACGCCGCGTCGTACGAGCCGTATCTATCGCTCAGCGTCGCGCTTCTGGTCGGCCTTCTGATCGGAATCGAACGGGAGCAATCGGCACCGGACGACATCAAGGAACGGCGCCGAGAATTTCTCGGGGGCGTGCGCACCTATCCACTGGTCGCGCTCACGGGCGCGCTCTCGCGCGCTCCTTTCGGGACGCTTCGGCTGGTTTTTGGTCGTAGCCGGGCTCGGGATCCTCTCCGCGTTCCTCCTGATGGCGTACTTCGAGGTGACGCGCCGTGACGGTAGTCGCGGCCTGACGACCGAGATGGCGTTTGTCGTCACCTATCTGCTCGGCGTGTTTTCGACCACGACGGGGATCGTCGAACCCCCCACGCATCGCGCGATCACCACCGTGGCGCTCGCAGTCGTCGTGACGCTCTTGCTCAGTGCCAAGCCACCCCTTCACCGGCTGGCCAAAACGGTGAAGAAGGACGACATCTTCGCGGCACTCAAGTTCTTGATCGTGGCCGTGATCGTCCTTCCGCTCCTGCCGAATCGCACCTTCGGACCCCTGGCCGTGCTCAATCCGTTCAAGGTCGGATTGATGGTTTCCCTGATCGCAGGCATCGATTTTTTCGGGTACATGACCGTGCGATTTCTCGGTCCAGGGCGCGCTCTGGGTTTGATGGGCTTGGTGGGCGGGCTCGCGTCTTCCACGGCCGTGATGCTCAGCGTGTCCAATCGCGCGAAGGAAGAACCTCGCCTCGCTCCCGCCTGCGCGCTGGCCGCCACTCTGGCATCCAGCGTGATGGCACCTCGCGTGCTGCTGATGGTCGCGGTCGTCGACCCGAAGATGGTGAGCGCCCTCTGGCCTCCGCTCGCCGCAGTGGCCATCGCCGGTGGCGGAGCCTCCTGGGTCCTGTATCGCCGCTCCCGAAGCGAGAGCCCCCCGAGCGCAAAACCCCTGGAGCTTTCCAACCCCTTCGAGCTCGGTTCGGCACTCAAGTGGGGAGCGCTCTTCACCGTAGTTTTGTTCGTCACCAAGCTCGCGTACGTGAAGCTCGGTCAGAGTGGAAGTTACGTTGCCGGCCTCTTGTCGGGCACAACCGATGTCGACGCGATCACGCTCAGCATGGCCAACCTGACCAAGGCTGGAGAGATCGGCACGCAAGTCGCCGTGACCACCGTGATGCTGGCGGTCGCATCCAACACCATCGTCAAAGCCTCGATGGCCACGGTGATCGGTGGCTGGCGCTACGGTCGCATGATTGCCGCATCCTTCGGCGCGATGCTGGCTGGGAGCGCCCTGGGGCTCGGCTGGCTCTGGCTGGGGTGACCCCGTGGCAGGTTCGAGCATTCGCAATGGCATGCGACGCGAGGCCAAGGCGGACCAGCCCCGCTACTGCAAGTGAGTCGATGTCGCGATCAAGGGTTCGAGACGCGCATCGTGCTCGAGACCGGATCGGTGCCTGCCGAGTGGCGCCCTTCGACAATCCCGCCGTCTGCGCGCATCGCGATGACCATACCCACGTCGGCAAACAGGCTGACGATCGGGACGTACTCCGCAGAGTCTTGCCACATGGGGGTCAGGAGCTCGGCGCCGGGCTCTCGCATCCAGATCTGTCCGGCGCCGCTGACCCAGATGCGACCCACGACGTCGACGGCCGCCGCCGAGAGATCCGGCTTTCCGGTCAGGAAGAAATGGCTCGACTTGCCTTCCTGCACGCAGACGACGAGCCCTTCGCTTCCGGTCGCGACACCGAGCCCGCGATCGGCGCGCGCCGCAACCGAGAGCAGGGCGCGGACTCGTGGGATGTCGTAGCGCTCCGCGCGCCACATCAGCGGCTGATAGAGTGCGAGAAAGCCAGCTCCGTCCTTGCTGGCGTCCGCCCACCAGCCAGCTGTCGTCTCCCACACGGGCCAGCGCCGCAACGCGTGCCACGCCGTCGAGTGGCAATGGCTTGAGCCAGCGCCGTGACGAAAGCGCATACAGAACCGGGGGTCCGTCGCTCTCTCCCACCACGACGGCGAGATCGTCGAAGTCACCGCTCGCCTGGGAGAAGCTCACGTCGGGCGCCGGGCCGCGCACGACCTCGGAAACGCCGTCTGCGGAATACGTCGCGAGCGTGGCCTCGTCTCCGCCAACGAGCCAATTGCCGGCGCTCATGCGTTGCACGAAACGAATGCCCCGCGGGTTCGGCAAGTCGCGTGTCGGGGCCGCGAGCCAACTGGTTCCGTTCCAAAACTGGAGTCCTTCGCTCGTGGCGGCGAGACACCGACCGTCGCCGTCCCATGCGACGCTGCGGACGACGTGCTCGTCGGCAGGGCGATGGCGCACGGTCCAACCCCAACCCGTGGTCGGACGCGGCTGGTGATCCGGAGGCGGAGCGACGCTCTCGAGACGCCGGGAGGCAACCGGACGCGAGCGCGGGCCTCCCTTGAGCCAGGGCACGATCATCGATGCGAAGATCTGCGCAGTCCGCGGGCGCTCCTCGGGGCGTGCCGCAGTGGCGAGCTTGAGCGCGAGATCGACGCCCGTACAGGCCGCAGGTTGATCGCGAAGCTCCGGGGAGAGCAATGCCGAACCGAGAATGCTGGGACGGTTGGGACTCTTGACCAACGCGAGAGCTTCGGAAGGCGAGCGGGTGGGAAAATAGCTGCGCCCCGTCAGCATGAAAAAGATGTCGACGGCGAACGTGAAGACATCACTCCAGGTGCCGATTCGACGGTCGTCGAGGGCGGCTTGCTCGGGGGGCGCGTACCCGACGGTGCCGACGACAATGCCTCCGAACGTGGCGGTGAGCCCGATCGGCCGCGCCAGGCCAAAGTCCGAAATCTTGAAGATTTCTTCCTCGCCAAAACCGCAGCAAAGAACGTTGTTCGGCGTCATGTCGCGGTGAATGACGCCCACCTCGTGCACCGCCTCCACACCCTTCGCGATGCAGTCCACCGCGTGCGCGGCTCGCACGGGATCGAATGCGTAGCCCGTCTTCTCGACGCTGTACGCGACGCGCTCTGTGAGAGTGGTGCCTTCCGCACCCCCATGCACATACTCGAGGGCCAGCCACGGGAGCTCGAATGTCTTGTTGTGGAAGTTCACGCTGACCGTGCCGGCATCGACCATGCGCACGACGAACGGCGTGGGGGGGACGCGGTTGTTGAGGCGTGAGAGCGCCACCGCTTCCTTTTCCACGATCAGGCGCGCCGTCTCGCCGGCCTGCACCACGTATTCCGGCTTGAGGAGCTTGATGACGACCGGGGAGCGCCCATCCGCCGCTTCCCGCATGCCGAAGTACGCGATGCCCATCGCGCCCGACCCGAGGAGCGATCCGA
Organism: uncultured delta proteobacterium; assembly: GCA_963781505.1. Taxonomy (GTDB): domain Bacteria; phylum Myxococcota_A; class Polyangia; order Polyangiales; family Polyangiaceae; genus JADJKB01. The sequence goes on from CAWAHB010000035.1 coordinate 33,060, forward strand.
GTCGGAAGCGGACGTTCGGCTCCCGGTGAGACGCGATATCATGGCGGGTCAGCGCCCTGAGCTTCTCGTCCTCCGCGGGAATGACGATGGTCACGAGCCGCAGAGTCTACACGGCCGGACGCGGAAATGGGGCCGGCTTTTTCCTCAACATTCGCCGTCGTCGCAACGGACGGCGACCACTCCTCCGCCCTCCCGGACGGCCAGGATGTACGTACGAGAATCCACACTCGAAACAGAAAGCGCGCGGGTCGTGGACAAGAGCGGAATGCTCTCGGACGGGTTTGCCCCGGCGAGCGGAAGCGACACGCTGGCCATCATCCCACTGCCTCGGGCGAGATCGTCCAGTCCTGCGCCACCCCGCGTCCCCACCACCGTGAGCCGTTGGGAGTCGACAGCGAGCCCGAACAAGATGTCGGTACCCGGCCCGTCGATCTCGACCGAAGCTCCGAGCTCACCCGAATCGACATTGACCTCTGTCACGAAGCCCAGGGGATCACCTGTCGGGCGCTGGGCCACTCCGGTGATGTAGAGCGTGCGGTCGATTGCCCGTGCATCTCGCGCCGACGTGAACGTCGACTCGGACAGCGCGAGCGGACCCGAAACGAATTCCGGCTGGCGGCCGCAACTCGGTGGGGCGCAATTCGCGTCGTCGAACCGCGCGATGTGCATCTTCGTATCGCGATCCAAGACGACGACCACGCCATCGTCGACGAGAGCGACTGCCCGCACCTCTCCCGTTTCAGTGCTGACCGCGCTGCACCCGGGACCACCACTCACTACCCGCGCGATCCAAAGAGGTGCGTCGGGTGCCGTTCCAACGCTTCCGGCCAGCCACGCCGACGATGCCTGCACCGCGGCACGCCGGAGCTTCGCTTCGGGCCCCTGGGTCGGAGCGCTCGCTTCGCTCAACTTCGACAAGCCAGTAGCGGAGACTTCCACGAGAAACGCCTCGTCCCCGGCCGTTCCTTCCGTCGCGCCGGCAACCCAGATCGAGTCTCCGCTGTCGCTCATGCCGAGCGCTGTCGAGGCACCCGACACCGGCAACGCTGCTTCACCGGGCTCCCCATGGCAGTCCTCGAGCCAGCCCAGATGTGCTTGGTCCTCTCTGCCGCTCGCTTCGCCCACGGTGCCGGCGACATACACTCGATCCATGGAAATAAGGATGCCGCCCGGGGCATCGGGTTCGACTGGAGCGCGCCAGGGTCCACACGCCGCGACGCACTCGCCGTCGTGATTGGTAGTGCCGGCGGGGCAGCACTCGGCGGAAGCTCGGATCGAGATCACAGCCTTGGGGTGAGCTGGAGCTTCCGGCAGCCCCGTAGTCGAAATGGTCTGGCGTGCAGCCAGCGAGGGCGGTGATGCACAGAGCCAAGGGGATTTTTCCCACTATCGCCAATCATCCGCGAGAACCGGCCACCTGGCAAGCCTTGCTGGGTCCTCGGATTCGGCATGGGTGGTACCCTGCGTCGTCCCGTCGCCATGCAACCCGGCGCTCTCATCGCAGACAAATACCGCCTCGTTCGCTGCCTTGGGGAAGGTGCGATGGGCTCCGTGTGGGCGGCGGTGAATCTACGAACACAGCGCTCGTTTGCCGTGAAGCTCATCCGCGCCTCGGGCGGGGCAGTCCGGGAGCTTTCCGAACGAATGCTGCGAGAAGCCAGTGCAGCTGGCAGACTCAAACATCCCAACGTCATCGAAGTCTATGACGTGGGCGAAACCAAAGAGGGCGATCCCTTCTTGGTCATGGAGCTTCTCGATGGACAGACCCTCGAGTCGCTCCTCGCGGCACGAGGGTCGCTCACTTCCTTGCAAACGGCCGCGATCGGCGTGGAGGTCGCCGCTGCGCTCGGTGCGGCGCACGCCGCAGGAATCATTCATCGCGATCTCAAGCCCGCGAACATATTTCTCCACGAGGAGATGCCTGGACAGCGCGTCGTGAAGGTCCTCGACTTTGGGGTCAGCAAGCTCACGACCTCGGAATTGCCCACGGCCACGGCGACGGGGGCACCCATTGGAACCCCCGCCTACATGAGCCCGGAGCAAGCCCAGGCGAAGGCCGATCTCGACGAACGCACTGACCTCTGGTCGCTCGGAGTCGTTCTGTTCGAGATCGCGACCGGCTCTTCGCCCTTCCAAGGCGAGACCGCCTACGCGGTCGCGGCGGAAGTGCTCCACGCGCCGATCCCGCGGATCTCCGAACGCGTTGCCAACGTCGATCCGGGCCTCGATCGCGTCGTTTCGCGCTGTCTGGTCCGGGATCGGAAACGCCGAGTTGCGTCTGCTCGCGAGCTCGGGGCCGAGCTGGAGTCCCTGCTCGATCGCCGACCTTCCTCGATTCTGGCCGACTTCGACGAAGATGCGACGCTTTCGCGGTACCAGCGGGAGCCGAGCGCGCCAGCGGTCACTCGGATCGAGGAGCCGGTTCTCGTCAATCCCCGACCTCGGACGGTCCTGTTGCCGATTGTTGCGGGAGTCATGGTGGCCCTGCTGGTCGCGGTCGTCACCGTCGCGTTTCTCGTCACGCGATTCGACCGACACCCGAGGCGTCGCAGCGTCACAGGCGCCCGCCACGGTGACGTCGTTCGTCTACGTCGAGTCGAGCGAAACGACGGAGCCTCCTACTCCTCCTTCATCGTCAGCCACATTGCCAGCCAGCGCGAAGCCAGCGCCACGAGCTCCGGCTCACTGGGTCGCACCGTGCCCCAAAGACAAGCTCTTGATCGATCCGGTGACCGGTCGCACGCATTGCGCGGTCAAGCGCTAGCGTCAGAAAGCCCAGCGCACGCGCGCGTTGGCGGACCGAGCCGATGCCCCCACGGTCACGTTCAGACGCTGAGCGCTCCGCTTTTCCTCGGATGGCGACGCCAGCCACCAGACCGAACCGCCCACGACCGCGCCCGCGCCTACCGCGAAGAGCACATTTCTGACGCCCTCCGCGCCAGCGGCTTGATCGCGGAGTGCTTGATGATCGGGGTCGTTTTCGAGCTCGGGTGGGCAACGCCACCCCGAGCCGCCGCGCACACAACCGTCCGCCGCGTCCGCGAGCTTTTCGTTGCGACGGAGATGAAACGCAAAGCCCAGTCGCGATGGCCGCGGCTCCTCCCCCAATGAGCACAATCGCACCCACAGGAGCTCCGGCAGAATGCCGCTCGGGCTCCGCGGCTCGAGCCGGTTCCGACACGGGAGCACGGGCAGGCTGCGGGGCCTCCGGACGGGGGAACTCGACGGCCACGCTCACGCTTTGCCCTTCGGCGAGATTCAAACGCTTTCGAAAGGGTTGGTTGCCCGCAGCGGTCACCACGAGGGTGTGAGCTCCAGGATCGACTTCAATCTCGGCGTTGACGATCTCGGCGGGACGGCCGTCCACTCGAGCTTCGACTCGAGCTGCATCCGAGGGAAGCGTCATGCGAACCTTCGGTACACGCGGAGTGATCTCCGCCAACGCATCGTCGGCAAGACGTGAAACGTCATCGGTACCCTCACGCACCGCGAGAGATCGCGCGCTCACGAAGTGGCGTTTTGCCGCCGCGAGACGCCCGAGATTGCGCTCGGCTTGCGCGAGATTGAACAGTCCAACTGGCGTCGCACGGATCTCGACGGCGCGCGCGAATTGTCCGCTGCTGCCTGCCATTTTCCCTCGGATGCGAAGGAGGCTCCCTCGCGATAGATGATCCGCTGCCGGATCCTCGCTGGGCTCTCGCCCATGCGCCACGAGCGTGAAAGCAAAGCACGACAGCGAGTGCGGACAGCCGTGAGCTGAGAGGCGTCATCGAACCAATCATGATAGCGTTTTACGCGCCTTCCGTCACCGGCGCGGACTTGGCCGAGCTCTGATGGTCTTTCTCGCCATAGCTGCTGCCCTGCTTTGTCTTTTCGGCTGCCAGGTGCAGGGCGCGCCTCGTGCCGTGGCGACCGAACGACCTCCCCGCGCGACCGAGGCTCGGCCGGTGGCGTCGTCTCGCCCCCGACGCCGGCCGCGACCTCCGAAGCGGGATACGACAACCTCGAGACGGACGTTGTCGATGACAACGTCGACAACGACACTCCGAACGAACCGGGACCGGACGCAGTGCGCGCACCCCACCCCCTGGATGACGTATCCGAAGCCGAAATGGAGCGCCGCCTCGCCAACAATCCGGAGTCCCTCGGCTCGATGTCTCTCGGACGCCCCGGCGCCGGCGCGCTTTTCAATGGTGTCCAAATGCCCGAGGGCGACGGCTGGGAGCGCGTAATCCCGGGAGCGAGTGGGGTACCCAAGAGACAGTCGACTTCATCACTCGGGCAATCCAGGTCGTGCGCGATCGTTTCCCGAACACGCCCTCGGTCTACATCGGACACATCAGCGCGAAACGAGGCGGTGCGCTTCGCCCCCACATCAGTCATCAGGCCGGTCGGGATGTGGATCTCAGCTACTTCTACACGGACGCTTCGGCGCGCTGGTACGCCCGTGCGACGGCGAAGAACCTGGACCGCCCGCGAACCTGGACGTTCGTCCGGGTTTTCGTGACCGAAACCAACGTCGAGATGATCTTGATTGACCACTCGATCCAGAAGCTCTTGCGAGAGTACGCGCTGTCGATCGGCGAAGACCCAGAGTGGGTCGCGAGCCTGTTCGACGGAGTGAAGGGCAAGCTCCGTCCCTTGATTCTCCACGCCAAGGGACATCAGACCCATTTGCACGTGCGCTTCTACAACCCAGTCGCGCAAGAAACGGCGCGCCGCGCCCACAAGGCGCTGATCAAGAGTGGCGTCGTCCCACCCCCCATCGCCTACACCACCCATCGGGTCAAGAACGGCGAGACGCTGGGAATGCTCGCGCGCAAATACAAGGTTTCGATCGCCGACATCAAGCGCGCCAACGGCCTGCGATCGAATCTGATCCGCGCCAAGAAGGACTACCGGATCCCCAAACGCACCACGATCACGTCCCCTCCCCGAGTCTGGATCCCCGCGCGGCGCCTCCCGCCGAAGTAATCAGGAAAACACCTTCTCGAGGCCCTCGAGCACGGGCTCTGCGCACACGTACCAGAAAGCGATGGTCGTGACGAACAAGAGGGCGACCTGGAACGCCCAGATCCCCCACCAGCGTGAGCTCTTCGATCCGGCTTTCTGGAACCTCCATCACACGTTCCACCACGAGAGCGCTCGTAGTGCGTCGAACGAACGCGTACAATCCGCCGCCCTGGCGAGGCCTGGGCGGATTGGCAGAGCGGCCGACGCAAGCGCGCGTCGAGCTTGAGGGGGAGCTCCCGTCCGTCGTCGCGGAAGAGCACCGTTTGATCGGCCGCTGGCTCGACCGTGACATCCAACCAGCCTTCGAGAACGGCGCCCGAGGCCAGGGACTGGTATGCAGTCTCGGCGGGAAGCGCTCGCGGATCTCGAAGCTGGGGCACCATCGGCAGGATCAAGACCGAGGCCGCGCCCTCCCACTCCCAACATCCCGACCGAGTACACGAGCCCCGCCGAGCCCATTCCCACGCTCGTGATGCCGAACCCGACCTGGCCGATCACGAAGAAGCCCCGAGCCACCTGCCCGATCGCGATGACGCCGGTGGCGATCTGCCCGAGCGCAAAGAAGCCGGTCGCTTGCTGACCAATGGCGATGAAGCCGGTCGCCTCTTGCCCCACGTCGATGAACTGTCCCACGCCCTCGAGCGTAGTCCGTTTCCGATCGAATTGCGCCTGAGATAGACTCCGCCGCATGCTTTGGGTCGCCGTCCGTTGCACGTTCCAATGCCGGGCCTGCGGTCACCTCTCCCCGCTGAACTACCTCGACCTCGACGGATCGGTACTGTGCTTCAGCTGCGGTCTCGATCAAGCGTTTGCTCGCTCGTCCTGGGTCACGGCACTCGAGCACGCCCATGGCGTTGCCGATCTCACGGGGAGCGATCCGGAAGGACGCCATCCCCATCCGCGCCTATCGATCGCGCGAGAGAATCCATTTCGTTCAGGAACGACGTTCACGCATCGCCAGACGGGCTTCGTCACCGAGCGTGGGATGTCCGTGCCCACGTCGCTCAGCATCGAAGCCACGGTGCGTGAGCCCGCTTGCTCCAAGTGTCAGATCCCCCTCGTGGTCCAGAAGACAGCGGCCCTCTCGGTGAAAACCCAGTGCCCGCGTTGCGGGGAAGCGAGCACCTACGCACTTCCCGCGGAATCGAACGGCATCGTGCGGGGTCTCCTCGCCGTGATCGCAGGGGAGCACGAGCGAGAACGGCCGCTCACGCGCGTCGAATCTTCGGCGGATCGGCCCGATGCCATCGCTCTGTGCTGTCCGAACTGTGGCGGCACTCTCAACGCCAACCCCGGCGATCGTCTGGCGAATTGCCCGTTCTGTCGCACCACCTCTCGCGTTCCGGAAAAGACCGTGTACCGCGGCGGTGGCTCCCGAGTGTCGCCGGAGACCTGGTACCTCGCGTTCGAAGGACCGTCGGCCATGCGCAAGCGACTCGAACGAGCACCGGATGCGCCTCCGGGCGGAGACGTTCCCGAGAGCGATTTGAAGATCGAGTCGCCGCCGAAGCCCAAACGCGGACGGCCGACCGATTGGGCCATGGTGGTGGTATTGCCCGTCCTGATGCTCCTGGCGGTGGGCGGCATGCAGCTTTTGCTGAGCTACTTCCTCGACTTCGAGATCACGCTCCCCTTCTGATTTACGCGGAAAGCCTCTGAGGCTAAGACGGTCGCGCCCGTGGCCCGCCCCCTCGAGTTCAAGCGCCGCGTTCAACTCTCCGAGTTGGATATCGCCGTGAAGCCGCCACGCGCGCGGCCGCGCACGACGCCGCTCGTCGTTGGTACGCTCGCGTACGCGTCGGCATTCGCCCTCGCGTGGGGTGTGAGCACCAAGCGTGTGCCCATCGCCGAGGCGCTCGCCCAGGTTCTCGATCCCCCGGCGGTCGCTCTCGCTCGCGCCCCCGTCTCGCGGGTCGAGTCCGCGAGCGCCCCCGCCATGATCGCCAAGGAGTCGATGCCGACCTTCGGAGGCGAAGCGCCGACGAGTGAGCCCATCGCTTCCCCCGAGCCTTCGCCCGGCGCCGGGGACGTGGCTCCCGTGCCTGCGCCGAGCCCATCGACCGCCCCCCTCGGCGCCGCTCCTCTGCCGGCTTTCGCGCCTTCCTCGCCAGTGCCGGCGCTGCAAGCACTTCCATCGCCGAGACCCTTCGAGCCCCCCGCGAACGTCCCCAGCGTGGCGCCGCCTCCGCCGCCCTCACCCCCACTCACGGCGCAGGGCGCGATCGGTCCCGGCGCCAGCTGCGAGGCCGCCCTCGCGGCGTATGTGGAGGATGCGTCGAAAAAAGCTCCGCCGGACCTATCGGCGACCGATTACGGACGCGTGCTCAATCGCGGGGAGTATCTCTCTCGCTGCGGCGTTCCCACGACAACCGCCGTCGATCTCTGTGTGGCGGTTCAGAACGGTCGCGCTGTCGGAGTCACCGTTCATACGAGCCCCCAGAGCTCCAAGCTCGATCGGTGTCTCGCCCACGTGCTCCGCGGACAGAGCTTCCCCTCGCACCCGCGACTCGACGTAGTGCGAACGCGTTTTGCCCCCTGACGGTCCGTCCGACGATCAGTCGAGGGAACGGCGGTCCCACCCGTACTGGGTCGTCCCAACGGAGAAACGTGGCTGGACGCGGCGAAGCTCCGTCACGACCTGGGGTCGCATCTGGCGGCCATATACCGTGACCTGGATCTCGATCCGCTTCTTGGCCGCCGAGCGAAGCTCGGCGCGTTCAGCACGACGGAGTGGTCGCTTCTTGGCTGGCTCGGCACCAGCGCTCGAGGCAATCATCAGCCCCGTCAGGAAAGCGCCCGTCCAAATCGTGATCTTCATTCCGGATCCTCAGACCCGTTCAGTCTGACCGAGCTTGGGTGGTCCGTCACTTTTCCATCTGGCGCGGGGGAAATGCGGATTGATCCGGCGTACCTCCCCGAGCGGCGCGTGCTCTCCCCCGTAGGCGTGTCCGGGATAAAGGACGATGTCGTCCGGCAGGCTCTGAAGTCGCTGGGTCAACGTGCGACGCATCTCCTCCGCATCACCACCGGGTAGATCCACCCGACCGCAGCCCTGGAGGAACAGCGTGTCCCCTGCGATCAAGGCGTTCTTCACACGAAAGCACGAAGAGCCCGGAGTGTGCCCGGGCGTGTGAAGCCATTCGATCTCGACGTTACCCACGTCAATCTTGTCTCCGGAATCGTGGATCGCCAGATCGCTCTGGGAGATCTTCGTGACCTTGCGAACGCCATCGGCTTCCAGCCGGTGCACGTGGATCTTGCAGGGATTGTTCTCGAGCAGCTCTCGCACGCCGTCGATACCGAATCCAAACAGCGAGCCTCCCACGTGATCGGGGTGGTAGTGGGTGGCCAGAGCGCCGACGATCTCCATGTCGTCCGCGCGCGCCACTTCGATGAGGCCGGAGACGTCCCAGGCCGGATCGATCACGACACATTGGCGACGCTCGCTGTCGCCGACCAGATACACGAAATTTTGCATCTGTCGTCCGGCGATACTGCTCTGCCCGACGTCACGACCCACCAGGAGTTGCTTCAGGTAGAGCATGGGATCTCGAGAGAAATCACAGAAGTCCGGTCACTGGAAGCTCGCTCGAACGCAGGGGTTCGTAGCGCGCGGGCGGCCCCACCCGCAACGCGTCTCGCACGCTTTCCAGGGACTCTGGCAAGAGTGCTTCCCATTCGACGGCCGGCAGCCACTTCGCGCGGAAGCCCCGTACCAAACCGGAGAGGATCTGACGCCGTACGCCCTTCTCCTTGCCCCTCAACAAACCTACCGCCACCAGCAGCCCGACTCCCTTGCTACCCGTTTGCGCAAAGCTGAATGCCAGGAGCGACACTTCTCCGATGATGTCGCCCTGGTATCCGGTCACCACGTGCCACAGATCGTGACTGTCGCGCAGCCGTTCCTCGAGATAGAAAAGCTCCGGATCTTCGTCGCTGTGTCCCGCGCGGCTGGCTTCCACCAGCCCGTCCGCGCTGATCCCTTCCGTGTCCATGAACGCGAGATACGCGCGTCCGAGACTGCCCGCGGGCATGCTGCCGAGCCGCCGCCGATCGGCGAGCAGTGGGCGGAGCGCCGGCCGCTCGTCGAGCAAGCGTCGTCCGGTCTCGTTTCGCTTGAACTTGCGCAGGTTTCTCGCGGGTGCTCCGCCACGCAGCGCTTCCAGGATCTCGAATACCTTCGCGGTGTCGTCGGGATCCTGCATCAACGCTCGGAGCGCACGACGAGCTCGTTGCCAATCGTTGGTCGGGGCCATGGGACTCCTTAACTGACAACTCTGTAGATAACATTGCCAACACGGCTGTCAATACCGGCCCGGGGCACTTGTCCCGAAAAGTCGTAGATCTCCCTGAACTTCCCACGGTCCGGCCCTACCAGGGCTAGACTCGGCGAACATGCGCCGCTCGCGGACTCCGACTGGGAAGCGCCGACGCCGGAGCGCAGAGGAGGCGCAACGCCAGAATCCTCGACGCGGCCGAGGAGATGCTTTCGAAAGCGGGTCCGGACGCGATCCGCCTGCAAGAGGTCGCCCGACGAGTCGGGGTTTCGCATCCTACAGTGCTCCACCACTTCGGCAGTCGCGAGGCGCTCGTCGAAGCGGTCGTGGACCGATCGATGGCGTCGCTCCAGGGAGAGCTCCTGACCACCCTGCGCATGCGAGACATCGGCGAACCCCAAGTGGTCGAGCTCATCGAACGGGTGTCTCGCACGCTGGGGAAACCCGAAAATGCGCGCGTCTTCGCTTGGCTACTCTTGAGCGGTCACGCGGACAACCCCAACGGCAACCGCCAGCTCCGCGCAATTGCCGAAGCAGCTCACTCGCTTCGGGTGCGCGAGCGAGCGCCGGGATCGCCCGAGCCGGAGTTTCAAGACACGCTGCTTTCTATCTTGCTGGTCGCCTTGGCTCTGTTTGGGGAAGCGCTCGCCGGTGACACCCTCCGCGCGAGCGCCGGCTTGCCCCAAAGCGCACGTTCGGCTCGACGCTTTCGCGAATGGCTCGCGAAGCTCGTGGTGAAGCACATGGAGCAGAGCTGAACGGTGGCGGACCATTCTTCAGGACAGGTCTTCGCCGTGCACTATCGCTTGGAGAAGCGCATTGGGCGTGGCGGTTTCGGCTCGGTCTATCACGCCATCGACACCCGAGACGGCCGGAACGTCGCGCTCAAAGTCTTGGCGGCGAACCGCCTGGACGACGTAGCTCGCGAGCGCTTTCGTCGGGAGGCAGAGCTCGCTCGAACGTCTTCGCCACCCCAATGCCGTGCAGCTCTTCGACTTCGGGGAAGACCAAAACGGAACACCCTACCTGGCATTCGAGCTCCTCACGGGCGAGCCTCTGACCAAGCGACTGGGACGGGAAGGAGGACAGCCCGAGAAACGGATTGCTCATCTCGCGCTCAAGGTTCTCGAGGTGCTCAACGAGGCGCACAGTCACGGCGTCGTGCATCGCGACATCAAGCCGTCGAACGTCTTTTTGTGTGACTACGCCGGGCAGCGCGATTTCATCAAGCTTCTCGATTTCGGGATCGCAAAGCGTGCCGGCGCTGACGCCACCCAGCTGACGGCGGTCGACGAGTTCGTGGGAACGCCTCGCTACATGGCACCCGAGCTCTTGGCCGCCCACCCCGCGACCGCGGCCTGCGACCTGTATTCGCTCGGCCTGATGATGGCAGAAATGCTTTCGGGCACTTCGATTTACCGCGGTTCTCCCATCGAAGTGTGCATGCAAGTGCTGTCTCCCGATCCCATTCCGTTCCCTCCAGTCGTGGAGAGCTCCCGACTCCGCGACGTGATTCACCGAGCGACAATGAAGGATCCTGCGCAGCGGTATGTGTCGGCCGGGGCCATGATGGCGGATCTGCACGCGACGCTCGGTGGTGTGGCGAGCTCCTCCCGCGCTCCGGATGGAAGTGCCCCGCGCCGTATTTCGATCCCGTACGAGAGCGCGCCGGTCGGACTCCGAACGACCAATCCGCCGACGAGCGCCGTTCCGTTTTCCGCCCCTGTTTCGGCGAGCGTCAAGTCGCTTCCGCGCGTCCCAAGCTCGAGGCGCCCGTTGAAGCTCGTGCTGGCCCTGGTCGCCGCGACGCTGGCTGGCGCGCTGGTGGTAGCCGGAGCGTTCGGCGCGCTCAAACTCCAGCGCTCCCGACAGCCGGCCGTGATCGAGCCGAGTGTCACCCCCATGCCTCCAGCTCGGTTCGAACGCCGCAACTTGCGCGCACGCTTGAGCACTCTCGGCTACGAGATCGTCCGCGAGAACAGCGAGCTGCTCGTCGCAAAGAAAGGCGATCTCTCGGCAACACTCAGCGTGCGGGATCTGGGATCCGAAGCAGACGGCAGCGTTCTCGTCGCCAGTCGCGCGGTCGATCGCGAGGGACAGTGGGCTCTCGAGGTGAGCGTTCAACGTGGCGGCCAGCCGAGCGCAGACCTCTCGGCCCAGTTGCTGAAGGAGCTCACCGCCCGGTGATGCTGCATAGCAACGTTTGCACCAATGATCCGGTTGCCAGGGCGCCGGCTCCAAAAACGGGCGCTCTCTCGCACGGCACGTAGCTTGCCCTCCGGGAGGGTTCGATGCGGGGACCATTCGGAGGCGTGCTGGAGCATTCGCACGAACGCGCTGCGCTCGAGATCGTCGCTCTCGTTCCAGCCTCACGAACGAGTGCACCCGCCCCAGCCCGCATCGAGGGAGTGGCCGAGGCAGCGGAGGCTCCCGAGGAAGAGGAGCACGCATCGAGCGGCGGAGCCCGCTTGTCGATGCTCCGGGCAACTGCAGCGGACGCAATCGAGTACGACGACGATTCTCGAAGCTCACGCGGAGCTGATTGGAGGTCGAGAGCCCGAGGAGCTCCTTCCCGCTCTAACGCGCATCGCGGAGCTCCTTGCGAGGCTCCATAGCGAGGGACGCGTGCACGGTGATGTGCGACCCGAGCTCCTGCGCTGGCATCCGAGTGGGCCGAGCTTGATTGCGGCCGAGGAGCCGCTGCCCGGAGCGCTCCTGCTCAGGGCGCGACTTCGAGCGGGTGCTGCACTGCCGATGGCAACCGCGTTCGTTGCGCCCGAAGTGGTGAACGGCGGAGCGCCGAGCCCCGCTGCGGACGTGTACGGTCTGGCCGCGTCGATCTTCTTCGCGCTGACGGGTCGCGCGCCCCTCGGGCAGATCGACACGAGCGAGACTCTCGAGCCCGAGATCGATTGGATCCTGGAACGAGCGCTCGACGCGGATCCCAGCGCGCGCCCGAGCGCCGAAGCGCTCGCGACAGCGCTCCGCCGAGATCCGGCCTCTTCGGGTCGCGCGGCGCCTCCTTCGATGTTCTCGGCCGTCCTGCTCGTGGGCGGCGCTGCCGTGTTCACGGGCATGCTCGCCCTGGCGATCGCCCATTTCTCTTCGCTGACGATTGGATGGAGGCTCGGGCTGATTGGCGGGTTCACCCTCGCTACGTTCGCCGCCGGGCTCGGGCTTTCGAGAAGCAGTCCGCGTTCGGGGGTCGCTCTGATTGCACTGGCCGCGGAGCTCGGCTGGGCGGACGCGTACGTGGTGTTGTTCGCCCTGGGACTGTCCCGCTCCTACGGCGCTTGGGCCGTGTGCGGGGCGATCCTGGGTGCGGGCAGAGCAATCCTCGCCGTCCGCCTTCGCTCCATGCTGCTCGGCGCATCCGCGGCTCTGGCGTTCATCGTCTCCAGCGCGACCCTGGGCTTGCTCCTTCCCATTGCGCGACAGCCAGGTCCCTCGCTGTTCGTCGCTGGGGTGGCCGGCATCCACGCCGCCATTGGGTGGGGCGCGCGCCGCTTTGGCGTGAAGCCGCTCGAGACACCCTTCTTCGTAGCTTCCGGACTGGCCGGAGCGGGCAGCATTTTCCTCTCCCTGGTCGCTCTCGCCCATGGAGAGCTGTGGGCGCTCGGGTTTCCTTATCTCGTCGCGATCTTCGCGTTTCTGATCGTGCGTCGTCAGGTCGGGGTCGCCGTGCTTCTCGGTTCGGTGAGCTTGCAAGCTCTCGTCTCATTTCGTCACTCTCACGCGGCGCTCTTGGCGGCCCTCGCCACCCTCGCTGTCTCGTCCCTCTTCGCAAAGCAGAGCTCTTCCGGGCTCACCGCATTCGCCAGCGTGGTCGCTGCGCTGTGGTCCGGTGTCGCAACCCTCGCCTCCGTGTTGGCCCTTCGGCGAACGGTCGCGCCACTCCCTCTGGAGCTGGCGGTGCCCTATCTCCTCGCTCTGCTGCACCTGCTGGCGGCGCGCCGCCTTCCGCCGGAAGACGCAACGATGCATCGCATGACCGGGGTCGTTGTCCTGGCGACCGTGCCCAGCATCCAGGCGCTGGTCTTCCCGAGCTCGCTCTCGGCGACCCTCCTGGTCGCCGCAGCGGGAGTCATCGCGGTGGCGTGGGCATTGCGGCGCCACCCGCAGGTCGAGCTGGCGCTGATTGGGCTCACCGCCTCGACGATCGCGCCCACGCTGGAAAGCCTGGCCGATCCCCTCCGAAAATCTGTCCTTCGGACTGCCATACGTGGTCGCCGCGCTGCTCCTCGTCATTGCCCTTCGCTCGACCAGCAGACACACGATGCGCCGCATCGTCGAGCTCGTCGTGCTGGGTCTTGCGGTTGGGATACCGTTCGTTCTTCTGTTGCCCAAAGCGCAAGATGACTGGCTCTACTCTGCCATCGCTCTTGGCGCCGGCGGAGTGCTGCTCTTGGTCGGTGTCTGGCGTCGACGGCTCGTGCTCTCTCTGGGAAGTGCAGCGCTCACGCTTTCCGTGCTCGGGATCCAGTACTTCGCCAAGCTCGGCCAGACCGTCCACTGGGGCTTGCTCTCCCTCGGGTTCGGAGTGCTGCTACTGACCGTTGCGGTGCTCTACGAGCGCCGACTGAAGTCCGTACTGCCTCCGCTCCACGAATTCGAATGAGCTTAGTTCGCTGATTGGTTCGTCAGCGGCACGTACGCTCGACACTGTTGCCCCCGGAGCGACGGGCACGCGGAGAACGGCGTCGGGACCGGGATGCCCGGAATGATTGGCAGCACCACACTCGACGGATGCTGCGCATCGTGGGCCACGTCGTACGTCGCAGCCGTGTCGAAGGTCTTGAGCTGGAAGCGCCACTCGGCCCGACTATCGCCGGGCGTGTCGACCGAGAGGCGAATGCGGGATCCGGTGCGAAACACGTGCTCGAAACCCGCGATGCCGACACGCACGGCAGTCCAGGTGCCAGGGTCGAGAAGCACCACGTCCACCTTTTCGTGGGTGTGCTCCGGCCAGAGCTCGGTGGCAGCCGCGGCGAGCTTTTCCTGACTCGCGCGAAGCCATCCGCTCTGCACGTACATCTCCTGCCCGTCGGGACGAACCTCGGTGAGGTTCACTTCGAGGTCGGCGTCGTCCACGTTGGCGCGGACCCAGAGGTCGACGCTGCCCGTGCCGATCATGACGAGGTCCGAAGTCAAAGGCTCGCTCACGAACGCGACCGCGTCACCGCTCGTCAGAGGCTTCCAATCGTAGTCCGGGAGCAGATCCCACACGTCACCACCGGGAGCGAGAATGCCGCGCTGACCAGCCTCCGGATCGAGCGCGAAGCGAGAGGCGGAATCAGTTGCCGTTGGCTCGGTATCGGCCAAGGATCCGTCGGGCTGGAAGTACCAGCGCTGGGGCGTCGTGGTCGATGGGGGCCAGCTGTCGAAACTCGTCTCGAAGGTGCCCACAGGGGCGCCCGGGGTGGCCTCGCCACCGTTTTCGAAAATCACGCGGAGCGCCGGCTCCTTTTCGTAGTCAGCGAGCGCTTGGTCGTAGCTCGTGTAGCTCGCGAATCGATCCGGCGGAAGATCCAGACTGGTACCGAAGATCTCGTTGAAGAGTGCGGGAGACAGCGTCCGCACCGTGGGATCGATGCTCGGGATTTGCTTGGCCACGTAGAAGTCGAGGAAGTTCTTCCATTCTACGAGGACTTGCGGCGCGAATCCGTCTGGATGGATGCCGTTATACACGGTGAAGCGTGCGAGGGGCGACCCGACGAACTTGTCCAGGAGCGCGAAGAAGAACGGTCCCGTCTGCTCGTCCTCCCAGGCGCCCGCGAGGAACACCGGCACGTCGATCTGACCGACGAACTCGCTGGGGTTCAATGGACCGACGACTTCTGGATCGTAATATGGGTTGTCGAGCGCTTTTTGAATGATGTCGATCTTCTGCGAATGAAGGAGCTGGTTTTCTTCGCAGAGGCTGTCCCCGCCATCCACGCGAGCTTGCTCCCAACCCTGCCCGTAGGGATCGGCCTTGTCGAGCACGTTCGTCGCCCAGTTCAGCGCGAACCCGTTGTTGAGGATGCCGCCGGGAACGAGGGTCGTCGCAGTGTTGCCAATCACGGACAGCGGCGTAATGGCCGCCAGGCTCGGCGGGTGCATCTTGGCTACGAAGAGTTGGGAGATCCCAGGGTACGAGAGGCCCGTCATCCCGACTCGATGATCCTTGACCCAGCTCTGAGCCGCGGCGATCTCGATCACGTCGTAGCCGTCCGTCAGCTGCAGGGGCTCGAAGAAGTCGTACGCGCCACCGGAGCAGCCCGTTCCGCGCATGTTGACGCCAATCGTGGCGTACCCCATGAGCGCAGCAATCAGCGCGCTGGGATCACTCGGTGCGTCACACAGAACGGGAAGAAGTCCGCACAGCGACTCGTACGTTCCGAGCGGCTCGCCGGGCTTCGAGGGATCGTAGCCGGAGTAGTTCACGACCGTGGGGTACGGGCCATCCTCGGGCGGTCCGGGCAGCGTGATGTACGCAGACAGCTCGATGCCGTCCCGCATGGTCAAATATTGAAAGCCAGCGCTGAGCTTCTGGGATCCATAGAAGCTCGAGTCGGGAGTGCTCGAGTCGAACGAGAGGACTTCGACTGGCTCCGACTCTTCGATGGGACTCGTCGTGGTGCGGACCACGTATCCGTTTCCGGGCGCGACGTTCCGGAAGATGAGGCTTCCCTGCTCGTCGGTCGTTCCGCTGGCGACCTTAGCACCAGCCCCGTCGATGAGCTCGAGATCGCCGCCCTCCTTCCCGTGAGTGACGAACACTTGCTCGACACTTCCGCGAGTAGAAAACGACGCCGGAAGATTGCTCGAGCCATCGGCGCCGCCGCTGGCTCCCAGCCCTTGTTCGATGCGTTCGTCCTCGCCGCAACCGAGCGTACCGAACACACCGAGCGCGACCCCCAAAGCCACGAAAATGGGACGCATGCGGACGACATACTGCCCTTTTGCGGAGCGCGTCGCAACGTGCCTCGCTTGCAGCCCGGGTTGTGCCGGGAGATGCTCGTGAAGATGCAGCGGACGGATTTCGTCCAGGTCGTCGAGAGCGCAGCGCTCCCCCTCGACCGAGTGAGGCGCTCGGCTCTGGCTGCGACTCGGGCAATCCCCGGGTTTTCGGCGCTGATCACCCGACGGGGTCTGCGTGTGGCGTCCATCGCGACGGTTCACGCATTGACCGCTCTCGCGTTCACGATCTTGTTTCCGACCCTGCTGTTGGTACTCGGTCCGATCTTGCTTGGCGTGGTGCACGTCGGCGCGGACGTGCGCCACTTGGTCCTGCGACGGAGTCTGCCAGCCTGGTGGAAGAAAGCGGTCTGGATCGGGATCGCCTCACTGATCTTGGTCCGCACGCTCGAGGAAGCGTTCGACTTTCACCCCGCCGTGGCGCGACTGGAGCTGGGTCTCGTCGCGCTTTTTGGCCTCGTCGCCCTCGGTGCGGGAGGAGCACGCTCGGGACGCTGGGGACGCGTCCTCTTCGCTCTGCCCGTCGTACTCGGATTCTTGCTGCTCTCTCTGTCGAAGCCCTACGTGGTGATGCTGAGCTTCGTGCATTTGCACAATTTGGTAGCGATCGTTCTCTGGCTCGCGCTCTTTCGCTCGAGCCTACGGGCGGCGCTCGCGCCCTTGTTCGTCATCGTTGTGGGAACGTTGATCTTGCTCTCCGGCCACGCCTTCGAATGGACGCTTGCTCTCGGGATGCCGACGGCGTTTGGACTGCATCTTCTGTCCGCAAGCGAATGGTTGGCGCCCGGGCTCAGTCCAGATCTGGCCGTGGGACTCACCCTCGCGTTCGTGTTTCTGCAGTCGATTCACTACAGCATGTGGCTCTTGATCATCCCCCAGGAGGACTCATCGGTCGAAACACCGACGACCTTCCGGCGCACCGTGCGCTCGCTGTTCGCGGAGTTCGGCAAACCCGTCCTGGCGGCGATTGCGCTTTTGGCGATCGTCGTCGTGATCGGCAGCTTCTTCGACATCCTCGCGACGCGTCGAACATATCTGTCCTTTGCAATGTTCCACGGCTACCTCGAGCTGGTGCTGGGGTTGTACTTCTTCGCCCAAGGTGGACTGACAGTTCGTCGCCTTGACAAGATCATTGCCCCCGACTAGGATGCGCGCCCTACCGCGAGGGGCATAACTTGAACATTCGGCAGCTTGGTGCGAGCACCTTCGTCATCACGGCGCTTTCTTCTGCGTGCGCCACTTCCCAAACCGGAACCGGCGGCTTCCTCGACGGGGGTCCCGATGGCGCGGCGGCGACGGACGCCGGCAGCGGAGCCACGGGCGGCGTGACCGGTGGCGGCGGGGGACTCACCGGCGGCACGGGCGGCATCGCGGCCACGGGGGGCATGGGTGGCGATCTCGGCGGCAGCGGCGGCATCGCCGGCGGCATCACGGGTGGCAGCGGCGGCGTCACGGGTGGCAGCGGCGGCGTGACCGGCGGCAGCGGCGGCGTGACCGGTGGCAGCGGCGGCGTGACCGGCGGCAGCGGCGGCGTCGGTGGCGTTCCAGCCGGCTGGACCTGCAGCGCGGCCTGGTACAACGATTTGCGATTGCGATTGCGGATGCGGAGTCATCGACGTGGACTGCGCGAACAGCACGGTCGCAGTCTGCGATTGGTGCGACGACTCCGGCTCCTGCAGCACGGATAGCTGCCCGGGTTCCATCGATCCCACGGACAATGCGCATTGCAGCGCTGGAGGCACCGGAGGCACGGGTGGCACCGGAGGCACGGGCGGCACCGGAGGCACGGGCGGCACCGGAGGCGTTCCGACCGGGTGGACGTGCACACCCTCGTACTATGGCGATCTCGACTGCGATTGCGGTTGCGGCGTCGTCGACATCGACTGCAGCAGCTCTCTCGGCAGCGTGTGTGACTACTGCAGTGGTTCCGGGTCCTGCAACCCGTTCTCGTGCCCGGGAACCATCGATCCCAACGACAACTCCCAGTGCAATGGCGGCCCCGTGCCCGGTTGGACCTGCGACCCGAACTACTACGGCGATTCGGACTGCGATTGCGGCTGCGGCGTTGTCGACATCGACTGCACCAGCTCTCTCGCCAGCGTGTGCGACTTCTGCTCCGATCAGGGGTCGTGCAGCGCCACGTCGTGTCCGGGCTCGATCAAGGCGAGCGACAACTCGCAGTGTAACTAGTCCGCATCCCTCGCCGAATCCAGCGGCGGGTTTTGTGGGACTCGTCGACCCGCACATCAACCTCCCCCGAGCGCCGTCAGCACCTCTTGCGCTGCGCGCTCGCCGGATTCCACCGCACCTTCCATGTATCCGTTGAACGCCGTCGCGGTTTCCGTTCCGGCGAAGTGGACGGGCCCGACATTCTCTCGAAGCGCCGGTCCGCTCGTGGTCAGGACTCCCGGCCCCAAGGTCGCCACCGGACATCCACCAATGAACGGCTCGGCGCTCCAATCCTTTTCCAGGTACCGGAGCGGCTCGCGCGCGGGAGGACCAAACAGGCGTCCGAGCTCGGAAAGCACGAGCTTCTTCCGGTCTTCTTCGGGGCGGGAGGCATGCTCACGTGCCGGCTGACCCACGATGAAACCAACCAGACACGCCGGGCCGTCGGGCACGCAATTGTCGAACACCACCGAGAGCGGCTTGCCGTCGCACACGGCTTCGCCGGAAAGTCCCGCGCTTCGCCAGAACGGGGATTCGTACAGGGCGAGAACCTTGATGGTGGAGCCCATCGGCATGCGACGGCAAAGTTCGCTCTTGAATCGCGGCAAAGGCGGCGACCATTCGACGCGAGAGACCAGCGGCGGCGGCACCGCGATGATCGCGTGGCGTGCGGCAAACGTGCCCCGCCCGCTGACGAGCTTCACGCCATCATCGCGACGGGCGATGGAGTGCACCGGCGCTTCGGTCAAGAGCCGATCGCCCAGAGCGCGCCCCAGCGCTGCAGGGATCGACTCGGCACCGCCCACAATGCGATCTTGTTGCGCCCCACCCTCGATTTCGACGAGCCGCATGAACCCGCCGCTCGCCTTCGCGTAATACAGGAGCCAAAGCAGCGAGAGCTCGCTCGGTTCGGCGCCAAACACGGTGCGAACGGCGGCCTCGAAGGAAGCGCGGAGCGCTCGCCCCTGGAGCATGCGCTCCACCGCGCCGACGCTCAGCGAATCCAGCGTCGCTGCACGGCTCGACGTCCAGGGATCCTTGCCAATGTTCTTGGAGGCTCGCTCGATGAACGAAAACGTTGCTTGGAGCTGCAAGAGCTCGAGCATGCCGAGCTTCGGAATCGATCCTTCGTAGCGGCGAATGTCGCCGTCGATCGAGAGCAGCTTCGTCCCCGCGTGGTGCGTGGGAAATGTTTCGAGGTCGAGCTCTTTGGCCAGTCGGTACATCCGATGCTGCCCCGGCCCGAGCCACTGACCGCCCACGTCGAATCGCGCCCCTTCGAGCTCCTCGCTCGACAGCCGACCGCCGACCCGCGCGCGGGCTTCGAGAACGAGAACGCTCACGCCCTCTCGGGAGAGGCGAGTTGCGGCGACGAGCCCCGAGAGCCCCGCGCCAACTACGACCACTTCGGGCCCATTCATGAGCACTCGCCTCCACGCCGTCCATTCATGTCCCGTACGCAGCCAGTGCCGCAGCGATCGGGTCGGCAACCGCCGGATGACCTTGTTCCTGGAGTGCGCTCGACAGCGCGACCAGGCAGGTCATCACGTTCTTGCGTGTCGCGCCGTGCCCCATGAGCCCGATGCGCCAAGCGTTTCCCTTCATGGGTCCGAGTCCACCACCGATCTCGAGGGAGTAGACATCCAACAAATGCTTTCTCACCCGGGCATCATCGACGCCGCTCGGAACGCGCACGCTGGTGAGCTGTGGAAGTCGCTCCTCGATGGGAACGATGAGCTCGAGACCCATCGCTTCGAGACCTGCCCACAGAGCTCGAGCATGTTGGCGATGGCGACGCTCGCGCTCTTCGAGGCCTTCGGAGACGACCAGCCGCAGTGCTTCGTGGAGCGCATAGATCATGTTGACCGGTGCGGTGTGGTGATAGACGCGCTCGCTGCCCCAGTACTTCCCGATCAAACCGAGATCGAGATACCAGCTCTGAACCTTGCTCTTGCGCTTGGCAAGGACCTCCTCCGCCCTGGACGAAAGCGTCACCGGTGAAAGTCCGGGGGGGCACGACAGGCACTTCTGGGATCCCGAGTACACCGCGTCGAGCCCCCGAGCATCTGCGCTCACTTCGATTCCGCCCAATGAGGTCACCGCATCCACCAACAGGAGCGCGCCGAGCTCGTTCGCGAGCTCTCGCATCGGTTCCAGGGGCTGCAGCACGCCTGTGCTGGTCTCCGCGTGAACCACGCAAACGACCTTCACGGGCTTGCCGGCAGCTGCCTTCTTCATGAAAGCTGGATCGATGGCGCGACCCCACTCTCCTTCGACTTCGATCACCTCAGCGCCTGCTCTTCGTGCCACCTCGGCCATGCGGGTTCCGAACACGCCGTTCTTGATGGTGAGCACACGATCGCCCGGCTCGACCAGATTCACGATCACGGTTTCCATCCCCGCCGAGCCGGTGCCAGACATGGGAAGAGTGAGCACATTGTTCGTTCCGAAAGCGACTCGCAGCATTGCCCGCGTCTGATCCATGGCATCGAGAAACACCGGATCCAGATGACCGACTGTCGGCTTGCCGAGAGCAGAAAGCACGGACGCCGGAGCCGGCGACGGCCCCGGTCCCATCAACAGACGCTCGGGTATTTCCAGGGGATCCACGGGCGGGAGTATGGACGAATGAGCCGTGAAGGAAAGCTCGCCAGTCGGCGGGCTCGTGACGTTGACCCTCGCTCGCTACATGATAGCGTTCTTGGCCGTGGGGATGGGCAATTGAGGACGCTTTCGCTGCTTTTCCTGGCTGCGACCGTCGTCTCAGTTTCGCTCTCGGCTTGCTCTTCGAGCGACGACGAACCCGGCTGCGGCGACGGCCGGCTGGGTGTTGCTGAGGAGTGTGACGACGGAAACCACGCCAGCGGCGATGGTTGCACCGCGGCGTGCCACGTCGAACCGGGTTGGCATTGTCAAAGCGGTTCCTGCGCGACCGATTGTGGCGACGGAGTGGTCGCTGGAGATGAAGTCTGCGATCACGCCTCGTCCACGATTCAACCGTACTGCGCCGACGACTGCAGCGGAGAAATCGGAAAATGCGGGGACGGTATCATTCAACCTCAAAGCAAGTTCAGCAGCGAGACGTGCGACTCGGGTCCGGCGACCCCCGGCTGCAAGCTCTGCAAGGTCGTGTTCGGCTTTGTGTGCGGCGGCTCGCCGAGTACTTGTGTTCAGACTGGGCTCGATCCCGAAAAACTCTTGTCGGATCTCACGCCCGACGAGCAGTTGACTTTCTGTAGCTGGCTGACCGCCATCGTTGGAGGAGTTGGCACCGAGTGGCAGTGCGGCGACGTGTCGCATACGATTTACACACCCCAGCAATGCGTGGCGAAGCTCCTCCAAGTCCTACCCACGCAAGGCGACTGCAGCATTGGTGCCGTCGAAGCGTTCATCGTCTCGCTCGGTTCCGAGTGCGTCCAGCTCTCGACGCCCCAGTTGTGCTGAGGCCCGCTCACTCCCGTCGGCGCTTCGGTATCGCGCTCATGATCCTCGGGGCGTGCACTCCCCTACGGCAGTCGCCCACTCCGACCCGCCCCTCGAGCCCGGGGCTCCGAGCGCTTCCCGAGCCCCGCCAGCGGCGAGCAGCGCACCTCCCGCTCCCGCACTGCCGCCCCAGATCGATCCAGACGGAAACGACGACCGCCCCGCGGCCACGTTCGAGATCACCCCTCCCCTCGCGTTCGAAAAGGTCGGTCGTCATTGGGGCGCACTCCAGCGCGTCTGCGACTTCGCCGTTCACGCCAACTCGCTGCTCATGACGCACGCCACCCGGCCATCTGGGGTTCGGTGGCGCCAGCATCACGCGCTATTCGCCCGACGAAAAACCGACCTTCGCGATGGTGTTCGATTGGAATCGCCCCGGCGAGCCAGAAACGGGAGGCGCCGCCGGCCAGGGATTTCTCCGCATTCGTCACTTCGGCGATCGCTTCTACGTCCCCGATGCCGATCCGCCGTATCTCGGCTTCGGTTTCGCCCACGTGATGGCCGAAGGCTACGTGTTCGAGTCGGATGCCAATGCTCGCTTTTCCCGAGCGAGGAGCCCCGGCCACTTGCCCCCTGCTCCGCCGACCAGCAAGAGCGGCGGCGCGATCGTACTGCCGGGAGCCATTCACGTCTTCGACGTGGTCCGCTTCCGAAAGCGTCTGCTCGTGTCCACCGGTGCGCTCGTTCCGCCCAAGCGCGCGGAGACGTCACCGGGCGCTCTCCTCGCCCAGAACGAGACGAGCGGCGAGTGGCAGCCGGTGTACACCTACGCGCACCCGGCCAGGGCCGCCGCGGCGCGGCTCGGATACATGATTCGGTTTCGGGATCGACTGTACGTGGCGGTGAGTCCCCTCGAGCCGGGCGATCCCAACGAGTACGTGGTGCTCGACGCCGAGCTGCGCCCGACCGTCGTGACCGTCGTCGGTGCGCGGCACACGCTCCGCTGGTACACCGATTCGGGGCGCCTGTATTGGATCAGCATCGGGGGAAATGGCAGCGAGCTTCGCGTGACGAGTGACGGTCAAAACTGGAAGCTCCTGCCCTTGCCCAACGGGGCTGGCGGACCCACCGATATCCTACGCGTCGGCAAGTCTTTGGTGGTTCTGGCTGAGCGAGGTCTGTATTCCCTTTCCGACTCGAGCTTCCACGAGCTTGGACGGGTGACGGAGGCGAAGTCTCCATTCTCGGTCGACGACGCCTATTGCGCGGCTCCCCTCGTCGCGTTTCGTGGAGAGCTCTACGCGGGCGGCCAGCGGCGAGGCACCCTGTATCGGCTTTCCGCGAGCTCGCCGTGATTTGATCTACGATGCCGCCATGCGCCGGCTCGTCCTCCTCGCGCTCGCGATCTGCCTGCTTGCTCTGCCGACATCGGCGGCCGAGCCGGTTCGTCTCCGGGTCGTGTTGGTGCTGGATGCGTCCCTCAGCATGCGCGACAACGATCCCGATCAGCTGGCCCGGCTGGCCGCGCGCTTGCTGGCCGATCTCGCCGACGCTCGCGATCGGATATCTCTCGTCACGTTCGGCAGCGCCGCTCGCACGGTGAAGACCGCTGCCGGTTCCGATCACGATGGGCTTTCGAAGGCCATCGACGGCATCGTGCCCAATGAAAAGTGCACCGACTATGGCAAGGGTCTGGCGGAAGCGGCGAAGGCGTTTTCCGGGCCGGCGCCCAAAGGCGAACGACGATTGGTCGTCTTCTTGACCGACGGCGAGCTGCAACCCGCGAAGAGCGACAGCGAGGGCTGCACGGCCAAGGAGCGTTACGAGAGCATGCGCGATAGCGATCGCGAACGAGTCGCCACTGGCGTGCGGGATGCAGCTGGGGTCTTGAAGCGGGCCAAGGCGAAGGTGTTCGTGATTGGTCTCGGTGCAGGGTTCGACAAGGCCAAGCGTTCCCGCGCGCTCTTGGACGAGGTCGCACGCTCCACGGGTGGGAGCCTCTTGTTTGCCGACAACGCCGACCGCGTGCCCGAGTTCTTTGCGGACGTGTTCGCGGCGCTGGTCGGAGCCGCCGTCGACAAGCCGGCCCCTGCACAGAACGTCACTCTCTCGATCCCCGACGACACGGACGAGCTGTCCGTGGTGGTTCGGAGCGACGAGCCGGAAATCGGATTCGAGCTCACTCGCGAGACAAAGCCCGTGGCTGCTGCCCGCGGCCCGACACTCCGGCTCGAGACCGGCAAGAAGCGCCGCGGTTTCGTCATCACGACGTTGAGCAAGCCCAAAGCCGGCAAGCTCGTCGTCCGACGGACCAAGGGCCAGGGACCGCTCCGGGTGTGGTCCATCGCGGACGCCGGCACGTCGCTTCGCATCGAGGGCGTGCCGAACGTGCTCGCCGAGGGCGCGGCGCTCCGAGGCAAGGTCGCGCTCCGCAGTCGCAACGGAAAACCCGTGCCTCGGGATCCGGTGTTCCTCTCTCGGGTGACGTTCACCGTAACGCTTTCCGGAACGAGTCCCGTCGCGCTGCGCGCCAACGGGAAGGACGAGGCATCCTTCATCTTGTCCGGGGGCCTCTCTCCTCAGGCGACGCCGTACTCCGTGACAGCGACCGCGACCCACGACGAAGGGTTCCTCGAAGTCGATCCCGTCAAGCAGGACATCCTCGTCATTCACCAGGTTCCGCTGGAGATCGATCCGGGATCGATCACCTTCGACACGATGGCCGAAGAAGGCCCAATCCCACTTTCGGGACCCGCCAAGATCCGCGTCAAGGCCCCGAGCGACCTGCCCGTGGACCTACGTGTCGAGCTCAGCTTGCCCGAAGGACCCGCGCGCACCGATCTTCGCATCGAGCCCAGCGCGATCGTATTCGGGCCCGGCAAGCCCAAGGAGGTGGAGCTCAGCGTTTCGTTCGCCGACCCACGCGCACTCCGGAGCACCGATCGCAGCTACAGCGCCGACCTCTTGATCTCTGTCGCTGCGGATCACCAAGCCCTGGTCAAAGGATCCCACCAGTGGAAGATGCCTCTGCGTGGGACGCTCCGCTCGTGGACCCTGGGGCGCTGGCTTCACGAATATCGGTGGCAGCTCGGAATCGGCACGCTGCTCCTCCTGCTCCTGATCTGGGCCATCGGACGCGCTGTCGCATCGCGCTTCCCGCCGAAAGCCCGCATCTACGCCACCGAGCTCGACACCAAGTTCGAGAGCGACTCCTTGATCAAACGGCACAGTCGCATCGGTGCGTATCGAAGCGCTCGCTTCAAGTTCCCGCTCGGAAAGAAAGCACGCCCAATGTGCGTGTTCGTGGCGCAAGGATCGGGATTCGAAATTCGCCCCGAGCGTGGAACGGTCGTGAAGCTCCTCGACGCGACGCCCCCAGAAGACAAGCGCACGCCGTTCAAAGCGCGATGGGACGAGCGATACCAGCTCGGCGACCGCTACGAAGTACGGCTGACTCGCACCTGAGGCTCAGCTCTTCCAGCGTTTGGCGAGCGCGCGCGCGACCATTGGATAGAGTGAGAGGGAGGCACAGTGGTCCATCTTGCCGCCGCCGGCGTAGCCCCGAAGGTGAAAGCCCCCGACGTCGAACATTTCGATGAGCTGCATCCCGAGAGGATCCTCGCGCAGCACGGATAGCGGACGCCCGCCGAGCCGCGACGCCAAGAAGTGCATCGTCTCCGTCGTCGACGCATAGCTGTCCGTGTCGATCGACGAATGCTCCACGAAAAAGAACACTTCGCCCTTCACGGCGCGCTGCCCAAAGCCAACGAACGGCCCCATCTGCGCCTCGAGCTTTTCCGGCTGTCGCGAGGAGTGCAGCCCGTCGAGGAGCACGACCGCATCGACCCGCGGATCCGGATCCGATTGCTCGAGCAGAATACTGATCGCGTCGTAACCGCCACTCCAGGCAGCGAGCGCGATGTGGCGCGCCTTGGCAGGGTGCCCTGCTTCCTTGGAAATCCCCTCTTCGACCGCTTCGACCAGGTGCGCGAGGGCGCCCGGGCCCGCGAGCCGTCCTCGGTAGTCCTTGAATGTCGTGCCGAAGAACGCAATGGGAACGTCGGCCTTCGCGAAGCTCTGTCGAGCGATGTCGTGTCCGTGAAAGTGAAGAATCACGTCGAAGGTACCGTCGGAGCGAAGCGCGCTTCCGTTCTTGGGAATGCTGATCCGTCCTCGTCCTCCTACCGAGATCCAGGGAGTCAATCCCCGGTCGCCGGTGTCGGGCATCGCACACGGATTCAGACCGCCGCGATCTTGTGGCGGACGCTCGTGGGCGAAGGCGTGGTCCGGTCGCTTCCACACCCACTCGTCGTTCTTGGGTTTCGGACCCGCGATGCCGGCAATGGTCTCGCTCGGGTGCTCGAGAGCCCGGGCGGGGCGTCCCGGCTCGAGGGGATCCTCCACGCGGAAGCGCTTGACGCGATCCATCCACGCTCGCACGTCATCCACGGGCGGCTGCCAACCCACCAGTCCGTGCCGATCCTGGATACGTTGGTACTCGTACGCTCCGCCGCCCACGAAGGTCACCAGGAAGAGAGCCGCGAGAGCTCCGCGCTTCGACACGAGTCCCGAACGCTACACGATCTGTGGGCTCTCGGCGAAGTCCCCCATCAATACACGGCCTCACATTTGCCGTGAACGCCGTCCGGCGCTGCTTTGCAATCACCGTCCGTGGGCAGCGCACACTTGACCGCCTTGCATGCCGCCGTGATGCACCCTGCCTGCTTGGCCTGCTCGAGGGCTGCGAGGTAGCCCTTCACGGCAGCCGGATTGTCCGCGCCAACGACCTCGGGGCAGCAAGCGCCGTCGATGATCACACTGCACGAGGGTTCGTCGAGCGACGGATCGCAGCTTTGCGCCAGGTCTAGCTTTTCCTTCACGCGCGCCTCGAGAACGTCGCAGCTAGTGGGGGCGTCTCGCGTCGTCTCTCCGCCGCAGCCGCCAACGATGCCGGCGAAAAAACAGAGCCGAATTGCAGTACGCGCAGTCATCGAAAGGTCACGATACCCGATCCTGGCATTGACGCCTCCACGGCACTGCTCGATTGGGTTCTCCATGAAGCTTTACAACTTTCATTCGAGCTCGACCTCGTTCCGCGTCCGCGCCGCGCTGAACTTGAAGGGCCTGAGCTACGAAAGTCACTCGGTGAACCTGCGCTGGCAGAACAGCGACACCGACGCGGCTTCCTACAAGGCGTTCAACCCGCAAGCGAATGTCCCGGTGCTCGTCGACGAACACGCCGAGTTGGTCCAGTCCCTCGCCATCATCGAGTATCTCGAGGAAACGCACCCCGATCCCCCTCTTTTGCCCGGCCCCCCCGTCGAGCGCGCGCGGGTGCGTGCCCTTTCGCTCTGGGTAGCCTGTGAGATCCAGCCACTCAACAACCTCCGCACTCAGCGCGTGCTCGGTGAAATGTTCGCGCCCGACCCGCCCACGCTGTCACGCTGGCAGCTCTCTTGGTGCGAAAAGGGGTTCGATGTTCTGGAAAGGCAGCTGCTCCAGAGCTCCGCGACAGGTCGGTTTTGCCACGGCAACTCACCGACGATGGCCGACTGCTGCGTCGTGCCGCAGGTCTACAATTCCTTGCGCCCCGTGGTCGGCGCCGACCTGAAACGCTGGCCAACGCTTGCCCGAATCTACGCCGCCTGCCTCGGGCTCGACGCGTTCCAGAACGCCCTGCCCACGAACCAGCCGGACTTCGAGAACCCAATCGGTCACTGAAGGTCGGCTGCAAAATCGACGCTCGCGGATGCAACAAGCCGCAGGGCGAGTGTCTTGTCCATGCAGCCATCGAAGGCTGTGCCATCCGGACCCGTCCTTGTCGCATCGACGAGATGGCCAGCCGGAGGCCTCGGCTCCATCGAAAGGGCGCGCCAATGGCTCGAGCTTTGCGATTCATCTCTGTCTGCGGAGCGGCTTTCCTCGCCGGCTGCGCCATCTCACAACCTCTGGACGACAGTGAGCAGCCCGCGGGGCCGGCTGTTACCGATGCCGAATACCCTCCAATCGACGGCAACGACAAGTACTTCAAACCCGGTCCACCGCTGGCCACCACGGACGCGACGGAGCTCGACCAACGCTTCGCTTACCACCAGAAGGTCATCGATGCGCACCAGTTCAGCTACAGCATTCGCAAGAGCGATCCGACGCACTTCGAGCTCGCCAGCTTGGCTGGCTTCGAGCTTCCCCCCGACGTGGGCGAAGAGAAGCCTCAGAAGGCGCCCACCGCCTACGACATCAAGTTGCCTGACCGCTGGGACTGGCGCGAGCACGGCGTCGGGATCCCGCCCATTCGCAACCAAGGTAGTTGTGGCAGCTGTTGGGCCTTCGGAACCGTCGGCGTCGTCGAGGCGGCCGTGGCGATGTTCGATAGCCAGCTCGTCGATTTGAGCGAGCAGTTCGTGCTCGACTGCAGTGGCAAGGGCACCTGTGGAGGTGGCTACTGGGCCTACAACGCGTTCATCAACCAGGGCGGCGCTTGGGAAAAGGATTACCCGTACAAAGCCTACGACCAGTACTGCAAGTCGGTCACCGAGCACCCCTACACCATCGAGAGTTATCACGGCATCCAGTCCGGCGACATCGACGCGATGAAGGCGGCCATCCTGCAGTACGGCTCGGTGGGCGTGACGATGTCCGTGTGCGGATCGTTCCCCGGCTACGGCGGCGGCGTGTACGACTCCAACGAGTGCAACTACATGTCCACCAACCACATCATCACCCTCGTTGGGTGGGACGACACCGTGCAGCACAAGAGCGGCAAGGGCGTCTGGATATTGCGCAATAGTTGGGGCAAATCCTGGGGTGACAACGGCTACGCCCTGATTGCCTATGGCAAGGCGCGTATCGAGGACAACGCGACCTATGTCGTGTACAAGCCCGAGGATCCCACCGACACCGACGGCGATGGCATCACGGATCTCCACGACAACTGCAAGGACGTCATCAACCCCGACCAGCAGGACAGCGATCACGACGGAGCGGGTGACCTGTGCGACGCAGAGTTCGATCCGTTCGAGCAAACCGTGTCGCTCAGTGACGACGACAGCCGCAAGCTCGATCTGGGGTTTGCCTTTCCGTTCTTCGGCAAGAGCTACCCCGAAGTGTACCTCAACGCCGACGGAAACCTGACGTTCGGCGGCGGCGACAACGCGAGCGCCCCGCGTGACAAGGCCCGCTTCCTCACGGGCGCGCCACGCATCGCCGCGCTCTACGCAGACATGAACCCAGCTTCAGGCGGCTCGGTGAGCTTCGGGAAGAACGACCCAGATTCGCTCTTCGTGCGCTACGAAAACCTGAAGCGCTACGACAAGAACGGGACGGGCACAGTGACCGTGACCCTGCACTCCTCCGGCGCCATCACACTGGCGTATGGAGCGGTGAGTGGCTCGGCGTACGTCGTGGGTGTGTCCCAGGGTGGATCCGGAAACAACGCAGCCGAGTCCACGCTCAGCGGCACGACGATTTCCTTTGGCTCTCAGGGTGCGCTCTACCAGGTGTTCACTAGCGGAGCCTTTTCGCTTTGCGAACCAGACCCTCGAGCTCAGCCCGGGGGACGGTCCCGCGCCTCCGCCACCACCGAACGAGACCGTCATCAAGTTGGGCGACGATGACTCTGCCGCGATCCCGATCGGTTTTTCATTCCCGTTCTTCGAAAAGAGCTACTCCACCGTGTACGTGAACTCGGACGGCAACCTCAGCTTCGGCAGCGGGGATCCCGCGAGCGTCAGCCGCGACAAGAACCGCTTTTTGACGGGAGTGCCCCGCATCGCCGCGCTCTACCGAGACCTCGATCCGTCGGTCGGGGGCAGCGTGACCTATGAGTCCAAGGCTGGCGCGCTCACCATCCGCTACCAAGCCGTGCGCCTGTATGGCCAAAACCTCGTCAGCAGCGTGACAGTCACCTTACAACCGGACGGGCTCATCCAGCTCGAATACGGACAGGTCGCGCAAGGGTCCTACATCGTCGGCGTGTCCCAGGGCGGCAGTGGCAACACGGGAACGGAGCAGCCCCTCGCCACGCTCGGCAATCCCATTGGCTACGGTGGCAAGAGCACCGTCTTCCAGAGCTTCGGTCAGTCCGCGCCCTTCGATCTCGGGGGCAAGACCATCGCTTTCAGCGCCGCTGGAGGCATCGAGCCACCGCCCCCACCACCGACCGAGACCTACCTGACCCTCGGCGACGATTCGACCGCGTCCGTTCCCCTCGGCTTCAGCTTTCCCTTCTTCGGGCAGAGCTACAGCACGGCGTGGGTCAACTCCGACGGCAACATCACCTTCGGCAACGGCGACGGCGTCACCGCGAACCGTGACGAGAAACGATTTCTCACGGGTGCACCCCGGATCGCTCTGCTCTACAGCGATCTCGACCCGTCCGCCGGCGGCGCGGTGAGCTACCACCACGACGATCCCGAAAGCATCACGGTCCGCTTTGTCGGAGTGCCGCTCTGGGGAGGAGGGGGCAGTGCCAGTGCCACGGCCAAGCTGGTCTCGTCGGGCGCTGTCACGTTGAGCTACGAAGGCGTGTCCTTGCCCAGCGCCATCGTGGGTGTCTCCCATGGCGGCAGCGGCAACGTCACCGCGGCCGTCGACCTCGCCACACTCATGCAGAGCTCGTGGAGCTACGGCTCGGCCGGCTCGGTCCACACCCTGTACAAGAGCAGCGATCCGTTCGGGTTGTCCGGTACATCGGTGACCTTTTCGCCCTGACCGGGATCTGATCTACCCTCGACTGGATGCGCATCCCTTTCAGTCTGATCTTCCTGCTCATCCTGTCGGGCTGCGGCTCCGACTCGAACGACTCTCCGGGAGGTACGGGTGGCTCGGGTGGTTCCGGCGGCTCGGGTGCAACCGGCGGAGGCGGAACGGGCGGCGTCGGAGCCAGTGGGGGCAGCGGGGGAAACGCGGGCGCTCCGAGCTCTCCCGATTGCCCTGCCAATCTCGCATCGGATCCTGACGTCGGTCAATCACTGCCGGCAGCTACTGTCGACACGACGCTCGGCGCGGTGACCGGTCAAGTCCACGTCGTCGGGGCGGGAGAAGATCTCCAAGCGGCCATCGATGCAGCCGCGCCGGGAGACGAGATCCGCCTGGCATCCGGCGCCACGTTCAGCGGTCCGTTCACGTTGAAGCAGAAGTCCGGCAGCGACTTCATCGTGATTCGCACCGACATCGACGACTCCGAGCTTCCGCCGCCGGGAACCCGCATCGATCCCTCGTACGCTCCAAAGCTCGCGAAGGTAGTCGTGCCGGACAACGTCGGCGCGGCCATCGATACCGAAGCGGGCGCCCATCATTATCGATTGCTGGGCTTGGAGCTGTCGCCCGAACCCGGCGCGTTCACCTACGGAGTGGTGAGCTTCGGCGGAAATGCGTCGTCGGAGAGCGATCTCCCCCACCATCTGATCGTGGATCGTTGCTACGTCCACGGGGACGCGACACTCGGATCACGTCGCGGGGTCGCGCTGAATTCCGGTGAGGCCGCGATCATCGATTCCTGGTTTGCCGATTTCAAAGAAGTCGGAGCGGATTCCCAGGCGATCGCCGGCTGGACGGGCACGGGACCCTACAAGATCACGAACAACCACCTCGAAGGCGCGGGGGAGAACGTGCTGTTCGGCGGAGCCGACCCGAGCATCACGGACGTCGTCCCGAGCGACATCGAGATCTCCAAAAATCACGTATTCAAGCCGCCCGCATGGAAAAACGAGAGCTGGAGCGTGAAGAATTCCTTCGAGCTGAAGAACGCGCACCGGGTGCTCGTTGCCGGCAACGTATTCGAGAACAACTGGGCAAACGCCCAGGTCGGCTTCGCGATCCTGTTTACGCCCCGCGATCAAGACGGGAGCGCTGCCTGGTCCGGGGTCCAAAACGTCACGTTCACGTTGAACGTGATCCGTCACAGCGGTTCGGGTTTTGCGATGTCCGGAGAGGACGACAATCACCCGAGTGAGCAGCTCGCGCGAGTCGTCGTGTCCCACAACTTCCTCGATGACATCGACCAGAACGCATGGGGCGGTCAGGGCCGCGTGTTTCAGATCGTGACCCCGCAAAAGCCCGCGCTGGGCGTGAAGATCGATCACAACACGGCGACCATGACCGGAAATGCGTTCCTGGTGGCGGGCGACACCACCGTGGTGGCCGACGGCTTCTGGTTCACGAACCAGATCGTGCAAAAGGGCGACTACGGCGCGTTCGGATCGGGTCAGGGCGAAGGCACAAGCGCGCTCGATTTCTACTTTTCCAACTACCACTTCTCGAAGAACGCCATCGTCGGCGGAACCTCTTCGAGCTACCCCGCCGACAACTTCTTCCCCGCGACCCTCGCCGACATGGGCTTCGGCAACCGGGCCGGCGGCGATTGGTCCCTTGCGTCGGGTAGCACCTACGCGGGCGCCGGTACGGACGGAAAGGACCTCGGAGCGGACATGGCGGCTCTCACTGCAGCGACGAGCGGCGTCGCGCCGTGATGGGATAGCGGAGATGGCGAAGCTTCACTGAGCCGGAGGACGCTTTCCGAGCACTCGCAAGGGGAGACGGGGTGCGATACCGTGCTCGCGTGACGGACCCTTTGGAGCTCTCCGGCCTCGATCAAGCGCGCATGCTCCGCAAGCGCGAGACTTCCAGCGAAGAGCTGACGCGGTACTACCTCGATCGGATCGCGCGACTCGACGGCGAGCTCAACTCGTTCGTGAGCGTGCTCGAGGCAGGCGCGCTCCGCGCAGCGCGCTCCAAGGATCGACAGCTCGCCCGACGTGGCGACGAGCTCCCCGTGTTCCACGGCGTTCCGATAGGGCTCAAGGACCTGGTTCTCATGCGTGGCAGCGCCACGCGCCTCGGCTCCCGGGCATTTCGGTATCTTCGCGCACCCTTCGATGCACCCGTCGCCAAGCTCATCCGACGCGGTGGCTTCGTGATCGTGGGAAAGTCTGCCACCTCGGAGTTCGGATCGATGCCGGTGACGGAGCCGGACATTCATCCGCCCACGCGCAATCCGTGGAACACCAATCACACGCCGGGCGGCTCCAGCGGCGGCTCCGGAGCGGCCGTCGCGGCGGGCCTCGTCCCCCTGGCGCACGGTTCGGACGGTGGCGGATCGGTTCGAATCCCAGCGGCCTTCTGTCATCTGTTCGGCTTCAAGCCGTCCAACAGCTTGCTCGGCAACCTCCACGGTCGGATCAACTCCCTCGGTCTCGCGACCATGGGACCACTGACCCACACGGTGGAGGACGCCGCTGCTCTCTTGGACGTGATGAGAGGCCGGCCCCTCTGCCACCTCGAGGCCGCTCAGGACTCTTGCCTCGCCGCGCTCCGTCGAGAGCCTCGGGGCCTTTCCATCCGGATGTGTACGGAGGCAATGATCGGTAGCGTCGAACCGGAGATTGCCGACGCTGTCGAGGCGACCGCGCGCGAGCTCGAACGACTGGGTCATCGCGTCGAGCGCGTCCCGATGGCCAAAGGCAATCTGGAAGACTTTCTGCCCCTCTGGCAGCGAATGCTCGCCAACATCCCTGCAATCAGCGAGGACGTTCTGCAACCCGTCACGCGCTGGCTTCGAGAAGTCGGCCGGGACCTCGATCCAATGGAGGTAGCCCGGCTGAAAGCTCCGCTGGTCGAGCGCGTGCTCGACTTCTTCGGCGAGGCCGATGTGCTCCTGACGCCCACGGTGCCAGGTTTTGCTCCGAAGATCGGCGCCTACTCCGACATGGGCGGCGAGGAGGCATTCCTCGCCATCTCGTCCATCGGAAGCTTCACGGCACCGTTCAACATCAGCGGTCAGCCCGCGGCGAGCCTTCCGGCTGGCATCTCGGCGGCACGCCTTCCCTACGCGATCCAGATCGTGGGACGACAGGGACGCGACGATGTCGTCCTCGCTCTCGCCAAACAGCTGGAGCAAGCCATGCCGTGGCGAGAGCGTTCGCGGGGCTGCAGACCGGCGTAAAGCCCCGGAAATCTCTGTAACTTTTGGTCAAAAGCGGGGATCGGATCCGGACGATCCGGGCTAAGCTCGGTCGCTCGAATGGGGAGCCCATGAACCAGAAGATGAAGATCCCGCCTCACCTGTTCGTGGGGCTCGGCGGTTGCGGCAGCAGGATCGTCAACGAAATTGCTCGCAAGCTCAAGCGCAGGAGCGAGGAGTACGCTCGGTACAAAGAGCTGATTCATTTCTTTGCCTTCGACACCGATCAGCACGAGCTCAAGCAAGCCACCAGCGTCGACGTTCGAGTACCCATCTCGAATTTCGAAAAGCGAGCATTCGTGGGCCACGCCTTCGGTGAACGCGGAGCGCCCGAAGACCCGCTCTTCACCGATTGGTGGCCCGAATACTACATGCCTCGAGACGTGGCCGGCGCGGGTGCCGGACAAATCCGTATCGAGAGCCGACTCAGCGTCTACTTCACGCTGAAATTCCGACCCGAGGTACTCGCGTCTCTGGAGCAGGCCGTCGGGCACAGCTTCAGCATCGACGCTCGCTTTCGGGATCAGGACAAGGCGCCGATGGTCCACATCTACGCGAGCCTCGCCGGTGGCACCGGCAGCGGAGCGTTCCTCCCCCTTGCGTATTTGCTCCACGACTTGTTCCGCATGCACTCCCGCCCGCTCGTGGTCGGAAGCTTCGTCTTGCCCGCGGTGTTTCGGCGCGCAGGACTTCCGGCGCAACAGCTCGACAAGGTCATGGCCAATGGCTACGCGGCGCTGATGGAGCTCGAGTACATGCAGGCCGCGACGGACTCCGAATCGGTCGAGTTCCAGTACGATCCCCGGGTCAAAGAGCGGCAGGTCGTCAAACGGCGCGCCTTCGACCAGGTGTACCTGATCGACGACATCGGAGCCGGACGCGAGGTGATCACCGACACGCGGGAGATCTTCCAAGCCCTGGCCGACAGCGCGTACTCGCAGATTTTCAGCGACCTGCTCGGTCGCCAGGCGTCGACGGCGGACAACGACGAGCGGGAGATGGGCGTTGCCGATCACCAGCTCTACACCAAGCGATACGGCTGCTTTGGCCTGAGCGTGCTCAACGTTCCGGACGTCGACATTCTCGAGTACTGCGCCCAGCGTTTCGCAGTCGAAGCGCTGACCAATACCTTCGCACTCGAGGACAAGCCGAAGGAAGACAAGGAGACGCGCGCGGATCGGGAACGCCGCGATCAGGATTTCGTCCACTCGCTACTCCAAAGCGCGAACCTGCCGGGGGAAGCCGGTGGGTTTTACCGGCGCATCGTGGAGGCCTGCGACGGAAGCCCGCAGGTTCAGGGCGCCACCGATCGCTTTCTCCGCTACTTCGACACCACCTTCGGCCCGCGACTCGGCCAGCATCTCGGCGCCCTCCCCCGCTGGAACGAGGACAAGCTCCTGGAGTACGACGAGGATCCGGAGGCGGTGCGCATCGAAATGCCGAAGCGCCTCGAAGCATGGAAGACCTTCGTCTCCGGCGCTCGGGAACGCATCGATCAGGAAGCCGGTTTTATCTCGACGGAAGTCGGCGGCGATGCCCACGAGCACAGCTTCGGAAAGCTCCTCGGGGAGCAGGGACCCATCTTCGAGCGGCTGTTCTTGATTCGCGTGGCGACCGCCCTTCGAGAGCGTCAAGCGGCAGCTCGCGCGGCGGAATCCGGCG
This sequence comes from uncultured delta proteobacterium, assembly GCA_963781505.1. Taxonomy (GTDB): domain Bacteria; phylum Myxococcota_A; class Polyangia; order Polyangiales; family Polyangiaceae; genus JADJKB01. The sequence continues at coordinate 68,523 of CAWAHB010000035.1, forward strand.
CAGCCCAGACGCTCTCCGCGCTCGATCAAGCGTACACGCGCTGGGTCGAACAACTCACGGACGCCGCGCCCAAGACCCTCATCGAGTACGTGCGTGGCAACGACTATCGGCAAGAAGTCGTGCCGGAGTTCATGGGTTGGTACCGAAACAACATGGAGACGCCCCAGGTCACCTTGCTCCAATCGTCGGGCATGGTCGATCTGTGCGAAGACCTCCTGCGTCAGATCGACGAACGCAAGGACCGCCTGGGCACTCTGTTCGCGGAGCTCACCAACATTCGCGCGCAGCTCGAAGCCGGTGCCGAGGAACTACGCAGCCACGGCGTACGCCGTGACGAAGGCGGACTTTCGAACGAGCACGTCCTCAACGTCGAGGTCTATCAAAACCTCGAGAGCCCGGAACCGTTTCGGATGTGGCACTGGGTCTTCGAGCGCCGGGAAAATCCCGCCGCCGATTACGATCCTTCCAAGGTGTTTCCGGCGGTGCAGCAGGCTTATGCCGGCGTTCAGCATGCGCGGCACATGAGTGAAGCGGTTCGCGAGGCGCTCGTCGGCATCGGTCGACAGATCTGGCGCGAGCGCATTGCGGGACGCGATGAGCCCAAGGGACTCGACGAGATGGGTCTCGAAGTTTCCAGCGGTCTGGAAGAAGAGGCGCGCCTCGCCCTGGCCTGGGTGAAGCTCCGAAAGCACCACCGAGATCCGGCAACCCACCGCTATCGAGCCCACCGTCAGGAATGGGAGATGGCTCTCGAAGGGGTCCAACAGAACGAGGTGGACGAGTACATTCGCCAGAAGATCCACTTCGCTGCGCGAAAGTGCGCCCCCTTCCTGCGGCTGGTTCGGGAGGAGCGGGCCACCGGTATCGAGCCCAAGCGCTACATCGTCGCTCTCCGCCATTACCTCGAGGATCCGCGGATCCGCGCCGCGCTTCTCGAAAACGCGACCTTCCCCATCAAACCCGCCGACGCCCTCGCCAGCGACAATCCCAAGGCGATTGTCTTCTATTGGAGCGAGCTCGGCATGCCGCTCTATCGCATCGAGAGCATGGATGAGTATTACGACCGCTACTACTACGTGAAGCGGGACGAGCTCTCGCGCGGCAAAGCCTATCGCGTGCCGGACCTGCCCTATCACCCCAAACACGGCGCCGCCGCTCCCCACGCCGAAGGACGTAAGGTGCCGGACATTCCACTTCACATCGACAAGCGCTGGGAAGGTGCGCCGGACGAGCTCGAGTGTCTCCCGGACATCGCGCCCCGCGCCGTGTTCGCGGACCAAGGTCGCAAGGCGTGGCTGGAACGCAGGGAACGGGTGCACACCGCTCGGGCGGCGGAAGAGCTGGTCCAGTTCGTGTGGGCCCAATGCTTCGAGCTTTTGATCCAGAAGACGGCCGACGGCGACTTCTCGTTTTCCAACGAGGACATCCCCGAGCGCGATCGCAAGCTCGGCAAGTTCCGCGACGCGGTCTTCGATCGCTTCCGGGAAACCAAGCTAGCTATCCGAGAATGGCTCATCCAGAGCATCGACAACCGCTGCAAGAAGTTCGTCGAGGAGCGAGATCGCGACGGCGTGAAAGCGCTGGTCGGTGGGCACATCGAAGCGCTCAAGAAGCTCCGCCTTCAGCTCGAAGGCAAAGAGCAAGCCTTCGTCGAGCGTGAGCTCGCGGCGGCGAACCAGGCGCTCGAAACCCTTCTCGCCAAGATGTGAGCTTGACGCGGGTCGACGGCCCCACGCTCGTCGTGGGCCTCGGGGCATTCGGCTCGGAGGTCGTTGCGAGGCTTCGTCCGAGGACGGGGCCTCGCTCGGTGCTGCTCGAAGTTCCTCCGAGCGCTCCCGCTGGCCCGCTCACCGAGGAAATCATCGGCCACGCGGAGCGAGAGCTCGGCCTCGGCGCCCTCGTCGCGTCCCATGCGCCAGAGGACGATCGTCGACCGACCCTCGAAGTGTTCGTCATCGCCGATCTCGGCGAAAGCGGAGTTGCCGAGGCGGTACCCGCGCTGGTGCGAGAAGTCGGCGCACGGCTGCTCTCGCGCTTCAGCCACATCTTCAAAGGACACGATCTCGGCAACCTCACCGTCTGCCCGGTTCTCGCGCTGGGAAACCTCCGCGGCACCGAACCACCGGACCGAGCTTCGACTTGCCTCCTCGAGCTCGAGCGCGCGGCCTTCGGACCCGGTGCCTCGTCGCCCCAGGTCGTCCCGCGAGTGTTCGTCGTCGAGCAGCAGACCAGCCACTACGAGCTCAGCCCGAGCGAGCTCTGTTCGACGGTTGCATCGTTTCTCACGCTGCTCATGACCACTGCCCTCGGTGAGCGTGAGCCGATGCGCGGATTCCTCCGAGGCTCGCCCGAGCAACTCCGCGATCGACGCATCTTCGCGTCGTTCGGTTGCGCTACCCTCGAGCTTTCCCACTCGGAGTACTGCTTGCTCCGGGGCGCTGCGGACATGGTCGAATCCATGCGCAACGCTCCCGCCGCCGGCGCGGGAGCCGGGACGGCACGAGCCGAACGCTTGGTGCCCAAGGCGGACGAAATCTCCCAGAAGCTTCGCAAACCGGAAAACGGTGACGATCTCGTTCAGCTTCTCCGCGCCCACGCTCCGCGCATCGAGTTCCCCGCAATCGGCTTTCATGCGACTCCCGAACAGATCCGCGACGTCGCGTACGGCTGGTCCTGGTACGACGCGCTCGAAAGCACGGTCGCAGCGACGGTTCGCACCCTCGACGAGGTCGAGATGGACGAGCTTGCCCGGGTCGCCGACGAGCGGGGTCAGCGTATGCGTCGCGATCTCGCCGACGACGCCCGATACGAAATTCGCAAGGTCGAGCAGAGTGGACCCCATGGTTGGTCCGAGGCGCTCCGCCTGGCCGAGCAAGTACGGGACAGCGCGGGGCGAGAGGTGTCGCGGCTCGAGCGGGCGCTCCGGAGCTATGCGCTTCCGAAATTTCCCGAGCCGACTCTGGTCGAGTCCGCGTTTCGAGGGCTGCGCGAGGAGGCCACGCTTCGACCTCGACCGTTTCGCCTGGCCTTCTTTGGAGTCCTCGGCTCGCTGCTGTTCGCAGGGCTGCTTCACTGGGTGCCGAAGTGGATCGTGGTCGCCCTGGCCTGGCGCTCGGTACCCATCATGTCGCTCGCGCCGAGCTCTGCCGGCGTGCGTGTCGACGGACCTCTTCATTACGTCCTCGACCCGCCCTGGTCGTTCTTCTGGGTGCTCGCCATCGCTCTCGTCTTTGCGTACTTCCTCCTCACCCGATATCGTCAGAAGCGTCACGAAGCGCTGCTGTCGACTCGTGAGTCCCTCGAGCACGCGGTGCGGCGCTTCCTCACCGACGCGACGACACCCAGCGTCTTTTTCTATTACGAATCGCGACTCGAGTTCGTGCTCCGAGCGTGGGCCCTCCGGAGCTTGCGCCGCCTCGCTGACGTGGCCGCGGAAGAGGCCAAGCGGCTCGGTCGCATCTCGCTCGGACTGGCGCGACTCGGCCGCGAGCTGGACGAGGCCGCACAGGCGCGCGCTCTGCCGCCGACCGATGCCGAGGGCGGCGATCTTCTGTTTCGTACGCGAACGTCCCCCGAGGTTTTGAAGCAAACCTACGCTTCGGTCCGCCCGCCATCGGACTTGGCCAGAAAGCTCTTCGAGCGCTCGGCACCCACCGAGGGCGACGAAGCACCGGGCTATCTCTTGCGGGAAAACGTGCTCGAGACCGTGAAGCCGGAAGTCGCCATCCCGGACGAGATCTTGCGACGAGAGGTGGGCCCCGTGGTCGTCGACTTCGTCTCGGAGCTGCATGCCAAGCTCGGCGTGCCTCTCGAGATCCACGATCACGATCAACGGACCGCGCCGCGAAAGTACGTGTTCCTGCCTGAGTGGGCCCAGGGTGTGCTCGACGAAGCGAAGGAGGGCATGCGCTCCCTGCCCGAGTCGGTGATCCACGACGACAGCGATCGCGTGCACTTGATCGCCGTGCGCACCGCGCTCGGGCGCGACTCCATCGCCCTGTTGGAAGGTGCGAAGTGAATCGGCTCTTCGGGCCGCTGCTCGAGCTCTACCAGAGCTCCCCCGCACTGGCGGCAATCGTTCAGACCCTGGGCACGATCGCGATTGCAGCTCTCGTGACCCGTGCGCTCCTCTCGATGCTCCGGTCCCGCGCCACTCGTTTTGGACCGGGTCCCATTTTCGTGTTCGCAGCGTTCGTGACCGCCCTCGCCTACGGGATCGCCGTCGCGTATTTCGCCCGCAACGGTCAGAGCTTCGAGGAGGGGATCGTGGTGACCTTGTTCGGCGCCCCACCCGACGCGCTCGCGAGCATCGGGAGTTACCAGCCCATTTTCGCGCTCGGGATCTCCTACGCCGTGCTCCAGGGTGTGTTTCTGCTGGTCGCGATGATCACGGCGTGGGCTCTCGGATTCGGATCCGACAGTGCCGGACCCGGCGGCATGGCGAGCGAGATCGAAGCGGAGCTCGGAACCTCGTTCGCCGAGCGCTTCTTCAAGCTGTGCGGGCATCGGCGCCCCGGCGCCCCCGAGATGCGATTTTTCACCTGGAACGAGCGACTCGTCAAAGCCCTCAAGTGGGCGCGTTGGCTCAGCCTTCCCGCTGCCTTGTCCGGCACCCTGCCCCCCGCGCTGTGGGCGGCGAGCGCGATCGTCATCGAGGGGCTTGCCGTCAATCTCACCGAACCTCCGGATCAAACCGGCGACAAGGCTCGGAAGAAGAAGCCCGCTGGTGAGCCCGAGGTCTCGCTTCGGGATCCGAATCAACTCGTGCGCGCCCTGTCGATCGATCCCCGAGGACCGGAGCTCGACGTGGCAGATGGGGGGACGCTCGCGGGCAACGTCGAGCACCTCGCGCCCCACACCCGAGTGGCCGACGAGTCGGGCTTCGTGCGGGAGGTTCTCGACGCCCTGGAGATCCCGGGATTTTACGTGCACCAGGAAGCCGCGGCGGAAGCCCTGTTGGCAGGCCAAAGCGTACTGATGGAAACCGCACCCCTCAGCGGCCGCCGAACGCTGTGCGACGTCCTCGCTCTGCGTAGTGTGCTGCTCGAGGGATCCACGGTGCTCTACCTGAGTCCCGATCCCGAGGAGAGCGCCCGCCGCGCCAGAGCGTTTCGTGACGTCGCGCGGCGCTCCAACTGGCGCTGGGCGATCCACCACCACGATCTGGCCGCCGACGGTCGAAGCGGACTCGTCCTGGAGTCACGTCAGCCTCAGATCGTGTTCACCACGCCGGAAGATCTGCATCGCGATCTCTGCCCGAATCACGACGAATGGAACCCGTTTTTATCGGGGCTTGCTCTCATCATCGCCATCGATCTCGACCGCTACACCGGAGCCAAGGGCGCGAACCTCTCCCTGGTGATGCGTCGCCTGAATCGGCTGGTGAAGCTCGCCGGCGCCAAACCCCGGGTGCTGGCAACGGTCGCTCCCTACGGTCCGGACGTACTCGGCTTCTCCGAGCGCCTCCTCGGCACGGCCCTCGATGTGGTCGGCCCCGAATCCGACAGCCGTGGAAGCCCCTTGCAGCAAATCGTCGTAGGAGTACCGACCAAGCCAGCCGAGCTTCACCCCGCCGTGGGTGCTCGCGGCGTGGCCATTGCGTGCGGTTACACCGCGGAGGGATGGGGTTGGGGCTCGGTTCTTTCCAGCTTCGAGCAGGAGCAGCAAGTGAATCGCGTGCTCCTCGATTTTGGCAAAGCGGTGATCGCGCCCGATGACGACACCCACCTGCGCCTCGAGCACGCAGAAGCTCTCGTCACGCGTCTGTCTGCGGAGAAGGCGGCGATGCTGGCGTTTTTCACACGTCACACCGGACGCAAGTCCATCGGCGTCTGGACGGCGGCGGCCGAGGAGGTCGGCGCGCGCGCCGAGCGACCCGCTGAAGTGGAGGCGCCCTTCGATGGCTTCGAGAAGAAGCTCGCGGGGGCTGAAGCGAAGGAACGACGAGCGAACGAAGCCGCTGAAAAGAAACTCCAAAAACCAAAGAAGAAACCGGCCGAGGAAGAGCCCGCTGACAAGGCCGAGGAGGAAGCGGAAGCTTTGGGGCCGTCGGTCGAGGTCCGCGCCGATCGCGTGGTCGGCATCTGGATCCCCGACGAAGATCCCTTCGCACGCCTGCTGGCGCAAAACCCAACCTGGCTTCAGCCGGGCTCGCTCCATCCCATGCTGGCGATGGGCTCGAGTCTCGTTGCGGCTCCCGAGAGCGCGGACATCGGCGGCCGACATCTCTCGTGTGCGGTGTCCGAAGCGCCCCTCGAACGAAGCGAAGCGGTACGGGATTTCTCCGCGAACGCCCTCTTGCACGTGTTTTCTCGGCTGTCGGTCCGAACAGAACGCGTGCTGGATGACGAGGGCGCGGTCGTCACCCGGGAGATGCTTTCGGGACAAGCTCCCGGGGAACGTGGCAGTACGTTCGCAGCGAGCGCCACCGACGGCGTGCTTCTCGACCGCGCGGACGGCGAGGCCATCTTGCGCACGGATCGCGCGCGCATTGCGTGCGTCCATTACCCTGGTCGCGTGCTCGCAGTCGAAGGTCGGCGCTATCGGATCCTGCCGCCCGATCAACAACCACGGATGGCGGAGGGAACGCTGATCGCCGAGACCGAACGGCGCCGGCTCGGGACGACGCGGATCCGCTCCCTGTCGTTCGACCCAGGCGCTGGCGGACACGAGCTCGACTTCGGCGGCGAGGTCGCGGTGCGCTTTCATCAGCCACGCATCGAGCTCACGGAAACGGTGTTCGGTGTTCGGACCTCCCACTCCGCGCGAGCGCAGGAGGATCAGCTCACTTACGAAGAGCCCATTCGTGCGAGCTATCCGACGCGAGCGGCACTGGTGCATCTTCCCGCCGCGACGGAGCCGGCACTCCACGCCTTGGCGCACCTCGGCCGTCGTGTACTTCCCGCCTTCGTTCGCCACCGCGAAGAGGACATCGACGTGACGTTCACCCTCGGCGAGTCGCCCGCACTGGCGTTCGTCGATCGCCACCCGGGAGAAATCGGCTTTGCGCGGGCGGTCACCGGGGAGGTCGTTCGTCACGTGCTCTGGTGGAGCCGCACGATCCTCGTCCGCTGCGGCAAAAGCCCCGAATGCCAAGCTCGCGATGGTTGCGAACACTGCGTTCGTGGGGTCGCATGCTCCTCGCCTTCGAGCGTTGCTCGTGCGTCGCGCACTCAGGCTCTCGAGCTTCTGGGACGCGTCCTCGGGCAGACTTGACGCGTGTCAGCGACGGGCGCGAGCGAGCTTTCGTCGCACGGCCCAGCTGAGCCTCGCTGTGCGTTCGGCGTGATACGAGGGCTGCGGCGTTCGCGTTTTCACGAGGACCAGTCCTTTCAAGAGCGCACTCTGGGAGATCCCCAGATCATCGAGGAGCTCCGCGGCGACCAGTGCTCCGGTTTCCGCGCCGCCCTCCATCCAGCCCTGAAACTCGATGGAGCAATGCTCGCCGCAGAAGTGAACGTTGCCTTCGCGCTGACCCTCCACGCCCTGGGTCGACCACTGGCCGGGCTTGTAACAGGTATAGCTGCCTTTCGTCGTCGCGACGGTGGGCCAATGCATACGAACGGCCGTACCCGTGTACGCCGCCTGCGCGCCGGGAAACACCTTGTCGAGATCCGGCAAGATCCCCTCGAACCAATCGTTGGCGCTTCCGATACCGCTCGCCACACCTTGGGATCCACCCAAGAAATTCGTGAGGATCCCACCAGGTCCATCCTGACCGATGCTGCTCGCCCAGGTTTGCTGAAACGGCAAGTCCGCGGTGACACTTCCGCTCGCCTTGTACTGGCTGGACCACAGCGGTGTGGTGAACCCGCCCATCACTTTGGCGTTCGTGCCGTACCCGAGCTCGGCGATCGACGTGCGCTTTTCGTCGCTGAGCGTCAGCGCGCTGAGATCCACTTCTCGAAGCACGGAAAACGGAAGTGCAAACACCACGTGGTCGACATGGACGCTCGTCTTCGCACCGTTCTTGTCCTGGAAATCCAGCTCGAACCCAGCGCCCGCATCGCGCGCGGCAACGAGCCGTGTGTCGAGCACGACCCGGTCACCGAGCGACTCCGCGAGCTTCGAAACGAAGGTGTCGTTGCCCAGGTGCGCGTGATAGCGCTCGTCCGAGTCGCCGAAGATGTGGAACGGATCGGGTGTGTCGGAATCGATGAGATAGAGCAGGTTGAGCGCTGACTGCTCGCCGGTCTCGAGACCGTACTCGCCGCGGTAGGCGGTGGTGAGAATCGCGTGGAGCTCCGGAAACTGGGTCGGCGGGACGTTTTGATCCAGGAAGTCAGAGAGGGTCATCTCGTCGAGCGCTGCGAACGCGGCATCGTCTGCTTCCGCACCGGCCAGCGCTTGGGAAAAAGCGGACGCTACCTGACTGAACTGGGTGATGATCGTGGCCTCGGTGACCTTTTTTCCTCCGGCCCACCAGGTATCGACCACGTAACCTGCCGGCGCATTCGCCAATCGGTCGTCGAGCTGGATACCTAGCTCGTCCGCGAGCATCCAGAGCGTCGCGTGGTTGGTATCGATGAGCTCACCACCGAGCTCACACAGCTGTCCTTCGGGAAACTCATCGCGCGCCGTGAACATTCGGCCGCCAACGCGACTCGTCGCCTCGTACACCGTGGCATCGACGCCCGACTGGCTCAACCGATAGGCGCAATGCACGCCGGCGATACCGCCACCAATGATTGCGATGCGAACGCTCGCGGCATTCTTCTTCGCCAAGTCGTCCTCGCCACCACATCCGGGGATCGCTGCTGCGGCCCCGATGGCGACGGCCGCCCGCACGAAGTCGCGCCGCTCCATCGGCACCCGCGCCGACTTCGTCCTACGTCCGTCATCGAGAGCGCTTCGCGCGATACGGCGCAATCGACCAAACAGGATCGTCTTTGCCATTCGGATCTCCCAGGGTCGCCGGATATATGCACGGCTGCCGGGGGAAAGCGAGGGACGGCTATTCGGGAACGACCGGCCCGCTCGGAGCACGACAAGCTCGAGCTTCGCAAACACGATTGCCTTTGCAGTCGGCGTCCTTCGAGCAGCCGGAGCCGTGGCCCGCGAAGTGAGCGCAGAGCCCGGGAGTGATCTGCTCCTTGTCGCCATCGTCGTAGTCGATGCTCAGGTAACCTCCTCCGATGTTCGACACGCTTCCCGTGTAGCCCGAGGGACCTCCGCGATACCGACACTCGACCCGATCCCCGCGACTGAAATCCTCGGTGCCCCGGGGATCGCTCGGCCCGGTCGTCGCAACCGAAGCAGGGATGGCCACCGACGCGCTCGTACCCTCGTGACACAAGCCCGGAGTGATCTCCTCGGAGTCGCCGTCATCGTAGGCGATGACGAGGCGGCCGTCCTTGATGGCTCGAACCTCTCCGGGATACTCCACGCGGCCGCCTTGCCAGCGACACAGGACGTGGGTGCCGGGGGCAAAGCGTGCCGCTCCCCCCGGGTCCGACTCTCCGGTCACTCCCGTCCCGTGCCCCTGCCCCGTCGTGGGCGGAACGCACGCTCCCAGGAGGAGGCAAACGAAGCCGGTCAGACGAGCGCGCACGAGCCTTCATACGCCAGCTTCCGGGCGGGCTTCCTGAAAAGGGTCCGAGGGGGGCGTAAGCTCCCCGGGATTCGTGCGTTAGGCACGGCATGTCACGCACACTTCGTACAGGCTTGAAATTGGGACTCCTTCTCGGCGCGCTGGGCGTCGCCGGATGCGGGATGGCAGAAGAAACCGCCGCACCGAGCTCCGCGGCCCAGGCGACGGGGCCAGCCCCCAAGCCCGTTCTCGAGCGCTCGCTCTTTGGCAGGGAGCCCACCGGCTCGCTCACTGAAGCCGATCTTCAACGCATCCTGGACGCGCGATTCGAAGTCGATCTGCCCGCCCGAATCGGCGTGGTCGCTCTCGATGCGGCCTTCGATCCCGAGACCCGCGCACCCGTTGCCATGCAATCCATCGTCGCAAAGACGATGAGCAAGAAGCTCAAAGGCTCGCCTCACTTCTCCGCAGTGACGGATGTCTCGACCGAGCTGCCGAATCCTTCCGGCATCGAAGGCCTGCGCACGATCGCTGCGCGCTATCGCACTCGGTATCTATTGCTGACGAGCGCCATCACCGAAGATCGATCGCACTTGAACAACTGGGCTTGGTTCTACGCGACCGGGGTTGGCGTGCTGCTCGCTCCGGGTCAAACGGTCGCCACCAATGGTCTGCTCGAAGCCACACTGCTCGACGTGAAGACCGGGACCGTTCTTTATACGGTCCGGGAGCCGTTCCAGAGCTCCAGCGTCACCTGGCTCATCGGTGGCGGGCGCGAGCACGCACAAGCAGACGGCGAAGCCATCGAACAGGCTGCCGCTCGCCTGGCAAAGAAGGCGCTCACCGAAACCGAAGAGCTGGCGCGCTGGGTCGAGCAAGAGAAGTCCCACGAGCGCACGGCAGGAGTGAAACCAGCTCCCAGCGTCGAGGCGGTCGAGGCCGCCAAGGCGAACTGAACTGATCAGTGCTCGCTCGAGGCAAGCTCGAGCCGAACGCTCCAACCGTGGTCGGTTCGCGTGAGCTCGGCGCTCCCGCCATGGGATCCCACGAGTCGTTTCGCAGCGGCGATGGCCAGCGGTCTGGGCAAGCTGCCCCCACGAGCCTCGACCCGGAGCAGGGGCCCTGGCCCAATCGTGACCACTACGTCCGCCTCGACGCCGCCAGCCGTCAGCACGTTGAACAGAACTCGCTGGAGGTCGGTTGAACCTATTTTGACGCTGCCCGGGCTCTGCACGCCCACGACGCGGACCTCGGTCCCGCAAGCGCGGACCGCCTCCATGGCAGCCTCGAATTCCGACTCGAGATCGACCGAATCGTCGCCCGCCGCGGCGTTGCGGCGCTCGGCAATCGTGCTCACGTCGCGCACGATATCTCGCAATCGAGCAGCGCCGACTCGAGCCTCCCCGAGGGCGGACGCCACTTCCGGATCGTCTTTGGGAATCACACTCTGGACGTACTCGAGGTCGGCAGCGATGTATGCCAGCGCGTTGTTCGCCTCGTGGTTGAGCGACGATGCCAACCAATTCAGATCCGGCTGCTGACCCGAAACCGACTCACTGACGTTGGCAGACTCGTGCGCCTGCGCCTTGGCACGCTCGTAGGTGAGAGAGAGCAAGAACGTGACGAGGACCAGCAAGAACGCCGCGGTGGCCTTCGCGAGATTCCAGGTTTCGAGCGGATACCTGATCGGGGGTGAGCGTCCCATCCCTTCGAGAACTGCAAACATCGCGATGAGCGAGACGGAGATCGCCAGCCACAGCGCACCTCCTCGTCTGCCGAGAGCGAACACCGCCATGAACGGCACCATCATGAAGACGAGCAGCGCGGGCGAAGCAGCACCGCCGCTGGCGTACGCGGCACCCACGATGGCGAGGGCCACGATCGCGACGCCAAAGTGCGCCGCCGCCGCGAACGAGCCCGTGATTTTCCCAACGACAGGAGCGAACGCCACGAGCCCCGCAGCGACCGCGAGCACCGCCGCTTGCCCCACCACTCCGAGCCAGAACAGCTCGACGCTACGCAAGAGCGCTACAGCGATGAACAGAAGCCCGGCTACCACTCCGAATTTCGCGCGGGCGACTTGGTCCGGATCGCCGCGCTCGCCGGGCGGCAGAAAGCGATGTGCCGCTCGATCGATGTGCTTCCAGAGCATCTCCAAGGGAACCCCTCGACGAGTGTCACACATCTGGGCAAAACGGTCGAGCGCGGGACGTACTATGAGATGCGATTCGGGACCGGCAGCGCAAGCGATGCGCTCAGGGGTACGGGTGGGGCGTGTACCCCGCCGCCGCGGCATACTCTTGGTACGCGTCGAGCACGATGCTGTCGTAGTCGGTGTTGTACTCCGTGCAGCTCTTGGTGCTCCCGTAGCTGTTGTAGTTACCAATCGCCATGAGCGTGTACTGCTCCACGCTGCAGCCGGAGAACTCCTGCTCGACCTGAGCCCGATTCCCGGCAATTCCAGAAATTCCGATCTGCACGTTGATCTCTGGATTGAAAATCGATCCGGTCCAGTCGCTCGAGGACTCGTCAGTGGTCAGGTTCGGATGCCCGTTTGAAAGCAGCCCGATGTCGTTCGGAGTCCCGCCGCACGCCGGCACAACCTGCATCAGCCCGAAGCAACCCGACTCGTCCGCCGTCCAACCGGCGGGCGTGCCGCACGGAAGGTTGGGACAAGCCACCGACGTCTTGTCGAAGCGCGACTCGACGTAGATGATCGCCTTGAACAGCATCGCGTCCGGCTCGTTGTATTGCGCGGTGTACTTCGATATCTCGCAGTCGAACGCGTCGACACTCACCCCCGTCTGTTGCGCAACCAGTCCGGTCTTCAGTGGATCCTGGTTGCAGGATCCCGTGGTCCCGCCGGTGTTGCCCGATCCGCCGCCCCCGACATTGCCCCCGCCACCGCCACCGCCACCGCCACCGCCACCGTTCCCGGTTCCTGCGTTGCCGCCACCGCCCGCAGAGTCGTTGCTTCCTCCGCCGCACCCCAACGACGAAAACGCGAGCACCACTGCGACTCCAAACCTACCGATGCGCTTCATCGCCATTTTGCTCGAAGACTACCACGGCGCGGAGTTCCGATCGCACTCGTGCCAGCATCCCCCAGATGAGCAAGGCGTTTCAGCTCGTCATCCAGTTCCCCCAGGACTTCTTTCCGACCTTCGACGCCCCCTGCATCCTGCGGAGTCGTGCATTGTCACTTGGTCCGGTGTCGCTGCCCGCGTCCGCCGTCGCGTCTGGGCTCGAGTCGGGCGTGGCGTCCTTACCCGCATCTGTGATGGGGCACTCGCACGCGCCGAAGGTGCCGTTGCTCAAACAAGTTTGCGCTCCGCTACTTCCATCGGCGCAGGCACAGCCTTCCGCCTTGCCCGGCGTGCAGGTTGCTGCCGCGTGCCGTCTGGAATCGCTGCAACCCGCAGGGGTCATTACAAATGGGAAGACGACGCCGCATACCCACGCAATGCGCATGGGGACAGAGTACATGCAGTGCGCGCATTTCCGGACCAGCGAGGCGAGCCCCTCGTCCCGCGGCGAATCCGCCGCCCGCCCCAACGGGATTCGAGCTACAGAGGAAGCCCGAAGGGCGACCGACTGCCCGTAGCCCGGTGGGGACAACGAGCGAAGCGAGGCGTCCAGCCCCAACGGGATTCGAGCTACAGAGGAAGCCCGAAGGGCGACCGACTGCCCGTAGCCCGGTGGGGACAACGAGCGAAGCGAGGCGTCCAGCCCCAACGGGATTCGAGCTACAGAGGAAGCCCGAAGGGCGACCGACTGCCCGTAGCCCGGTGGGGACAACGAGCGAAGCGAGGCGTCCAGCCCCAACGGGATTCGAGCTACAGAGGAAGCCCGAAGGGCGACCGACTGCCCGTAGCCCGGTGGGGACAACGAGCGAAGCGAGGCGTCCCCAACGGGATTCGAACCCGTGTTACAGCCTTGAAAGGGCCGTGTCCTGGGCCGGGCTAGACGATGGGGACCGGCAGGCGGCGGAACATAGCCAAAACTCGGCCCTTCGACAACGCTCAGAATGCGGGGAAAGCTCAATCCCCCGGTCGCCGGGCTCCGCGTACGAAGCGCTCGGCGGCTGCGGCGATGTGAGGCGCGACCTCGTCCGGGCGCGGCGGATTGAACCACGCAAAGGGCTCGACGAGTTTGCCGAGGCGCAGGCGCGGGAAGCCGAGACCGCCGCGAGAGCATTCGATGAGCAGCGAGAGGGCGCCGTGCTTGTCGTAAAACCAGTCGAGCTCGAGACCGGGGGCGGTGATGCCGGGCACCCAGTGCGATGACTGAACCGCGCGGTAGGGTCGATGGGGATCGGCGCGCTGAGCGACGTGGCGGGCCCAGCGGCGGAGCTCCTGCACGTCCATCGGACGGCGGAGAAGCGCAGCCCACGGATAGAGCACCACTCCGCCGAAGCTGTGAAACGAAACGGCGCGGTCGACCATCGCGCTCTGAAACAGCGTGGTGATGGCTCGCACTTCGGGCTCGCTCGCCGGTCCCGCTCCGGTGGCGAAGATGGGGCGAAGCAGAAGGCGCGCCAGGCTGCGCCGATTCCAGAAGCTCGGGAAGTTTCGATTCAGATCGACGCGTCGGGCGTTGTGCCGGACGAAGCGACGCCGAGCGCGGCGCAGGTTGCTCTCGACCTTGATGACTCCATCGGGGTTGGCGATGACGACCGACACGATGCGCCGATCGGTCGGAGGCCGATCGAGCAAGCGATCGAAAAGGGTGAGATGCGTCTCGATGCCGATCCATTCCGTCGGATGGATCCCGCTGAGCAGGGCCGTCGTGCGTTTTGCGTCAGCTGGTCCCAAAGACAGGGCCAACAGCGGTTCGCCCTTCACACTCTTGCCGATGAGGGAAAGGTTCGCCCCGCGGTGACGAAGCTCCCGAAGCTGAGCGAGCATCTCCGCGTAGCCGCGATAAGGTCCGAGCCGCCGAGCTTCGAGGGTGAGCGCCAGGGGAGCAGCACGGTGACGATCGATGGCCTGGGCCAGCGCCTCTTCGGCAGCCTCCACTCCGTAAAGATGTGGCTCCACGACGATTTCTTTACACCGACGGGCGCTGGAGGAAAGGACTATCGCGGCAGATCCATCGGATCCACCATGTGGATCCGGATCGCTGTCGTCTGCCCACTGACGATCTTCACGCGCGAGGTCCGGTGCAGACCTCCCCGAGCGAGGCTGACGACCCGGGTGCCCGGTTGGAGCGGGGCTCGCACGACCGGCGACGGGCCTAGATTCTTTCCGGCGATGGTGACCGAGTCGCACGCTGGCTGACAGATGACGCTGAGAAAGCCCGGCTTCGCCCAGGGATCGAGAACCGCATCACTCTTGGGCTCGTTGGTGGTCGGGTCCGCTTTGGCGGGTGCCTTTGGGCTTGCGAACGGGTTCAACAGAACGTCGTCCGGGGACATGGTCACGCGCCGCGCCGTCGTTTGATCGGCAGCGATGCTCACCTGGATGACCCGAGTCACTGTGCCGTTCGTGAGCCGGATCGAGTGCATTCCCGGCTTGAGCCGGGCGCGGACGATGGGAGACGATCCGAGCTGCCGCCCTCCATCGGCAATGATCGAGGTGCAGGTAGGAACGCACAGGATTGTCAGAAACCCCGGACCCTGGATGTCCGGGACCGGATCGGCCGGTGTCGAAGCTCGCGGCGCGAATGGCCGGATCGGGACGGGAGTGACGATCCCCGGTGTACGCGCGGCTCCTCCCGCAGGGGAAGAGGAACCAACTCCACCCGACGCCTCGTCCGTCCCCACCGGTTCGAAAGCGACCGTGGGTGGGGGCTCGGGCGCCGGAGCGCGGAGCGCAAACCAGAAAAGCCCCAGCGCCACTGCGACAGCGGCAGCTCCCCCGAGCGCGAACACCCAGCGTGGGAGACTCCGAGCACTCGGCGGCGCGAAGACCTCCGTGGCAGCCTCTCCCTCGGGAGCAAACACGGGCAACGCCAGCAAACGTGCTGCTGTTTCGTTGCACGAAGGACAGCCCTCGAGGTGGTCGACGAGATTTGCGTGCTGCTGCTCGCTGAGCAAGCCCTCGTGAAGGAGAGCAATCGAGACCTCTGCGTGCACACAAGCATCGTCGTTTCCAGCGATCCGTTCCTCCCGGAGCTCCGCCAGCGCAGTGATACCTCCACAGGCCGCGCATTCGGCCACGTGGGAAGCCTGCAGAGCGGGCTCGTTCAGGAGCGATTCGACATCGGGACAGTTGGTCATCGGGATCCCTCGGAGATCATGTGCGACCGCCGCGTCCCCTTCACGGTAGCGATCGCGGAGGCGTTTGAGTGCAGCGCGGAGCACGCGCAGTCCCGCGTCCTTGTCCGACAGGCCTAGCCGGTCGGCGATCGCTTCGGCACCGGCGCCGTCGAGCCAGATGGAGAGCGCCGTCAGCTGCTGCACGCTGAGCTCCTCGCGAGCGCGCTCGAGGACGCGGAGGGCGGTCGTTCGCTGGGTGAGATCCCGCTCCTCGGAAAGCACCGGCACGTCATCGATCGACACGAGCTTCGCCCAGCGCTCTCCGCCTCGCCGCCCGCGGGAGTCGATGTGCTCGGGATGGGCGCGCACGTGATCGATCGCAACTCGCGCTGCGAGGGTGGCCAGCCACGAACGGAACGCATTGTCGGATCCTCCGCCCGCGGACCTCGCGAAGCACCGCAGTCGTCGGAAGTCGGCTTCTCGCAATCGCTCCATCACACGAAGCACGATCTCTCGACGATCATCGGCGCTCTTGCAGAGTGGCCCCGCGACCTGCCACTTGCCGCTGATCCCCCACACCATCGGCTCGACTCGATGCCAGAGCTCGTGCCAGGCGGAGCTCTCGGCACCGAGCACACGCTCGATCAGGACGGATAGCTCTCCTCGCACCTCGTGCATCGCCTCGTCGAAATAGAAACGGCCTGCTCCGGAGTTTTGTCACGCGGCCGGACTCATTTCGATAATTATGGAGAATTGTTAGCATTTCTCTTGCTTTCCTGGTGGCGCACCCACGGGCTATGGTCCGCTCCGTGAGCAGCCCGGCGCTTTCCCTCCCGGATCCCGAGGACGAGCCTCGGTCCGCGCAGGCCCCCGACAAAGCGGTGAGTGAAGCCCCGCGTTCGATCCCTTTTTCGCTGGTCGTGATCCTGTTCGTCGTTTCCGGAGCTACCGGGCTCGTCGACCAGCTCTGCTTCTCGAAGTATCTCGGCTACATCGTCGGCTCCACGGCCCACGCCGTCAGCGCGGTCCTCGCGGCGTTCATGGCGGGACTCGCCATGGGTGCCCAGCTCGGCGGCCGGTATGCGGCGCGTATCAAGCGACCCCTTTTGGCCTACGGCGTGCTCGAGCTCGCAGTCGCTGTCTCGGTTGCACTCTCGCCTTTCGCGTTTCGGGCGCTGACACCGTTTTATGTTTCCCTCGCCCGCAGCATGCCGAATTCGCTGGCTGCGATCTCGGCGCTGCGCTGGTGTCTCGCGATGCTCGTGGTGATCATCCCCACGACCGCGATGGGCGCTACCCTCCCATTCTTGTCTCGAGCTCTGGGCCAAGGTGCAGCGCGAAGCCCGGAAGAAGCTCAGCATCGGGCGCGTCGTCTGGGAGTGCTCTACGCCGCCAATACGGCTGGAGGCGCATTCGGAGCTCTCGGCGCGGCGTACGCGGTGCTCCCAGTGCTCGGGCTCGCTCACACGGTGATCGCCGCAGCCGTTGGCAGTGCAGGCATCGGCGTGGTGGCGACCGTGCTGGGCCGCCGCGCAGGGACTGGATTCGAGGTCGAGGGTGCGAGCCCAGCGCTGGAGCCCGGCGAACGAAAGTCCACAACGATCGCTCGGGAGCCGAGCCGACAGGAAGCGGCGCTGTATCTGGCCCTGGCGTTCGGATCTGGATTTCTGGTGTTCGCCGCCGAGGTCGTGTTCACGCACCTGCTCGCGCTCATCATCGGCAACAGCGCCTACGCATTCGGCCTGATCTTGGCGGTGTTCTTGAGCTGCCTGTTCATTGGTGCGTCGCGCGCTCCCGCGTTCGCTCGACGCTTTGGCGAGGTTGCGCTGCCAACCAGCCTGGCCCTGGCGGGCGTGGCGCTCGTGACCCTTCTGCCCGCCTGGGACCACTTGCCGCTCCTGTTCAGCGGCACTGGGAAGTACATCACGTCGTTTGCCGGACGCGAGGCGACGCGCGGCCGTCGTCGCGTTCGTGATCCTCGGCGCTGCCCGTGTCGTTGATGGGCCTGACTTTCCCGCTCCTGCTCGGGCGCGTGGCGCGGTACGCGACCGTTTCGAGCTGGGTGGGTCGACTCACAGCGGTCAACACCGTCGGTGCCGTCGCCGGATCGCTGTTGACCGGTTACTTCGCGTTGCCAGCCCTTGGCTCGCAGCGACTGCTCGGCGCTTCCGCGATGATCTTCGCGTTCGCTGCCGTCGCCACGGCGCTCGTCCAGTCGGAAAAAAGCCGACGTTTCGCCGGCCATTGCCTCTCGGCTACACGGGGCTGTTCCTGCTCCTGCGCGCCGCGCTGGGATCTCGGCAGCTTGACCAGCGGCGCCAACGTGTACTTCGACATGGAGCGACCTCCGGACGAGATCCTGATGGTCGAAGAAGACGTTTACGGCGGCGTCACCACCGTGGTTCGAAGGGATCAGGTGACCACGCTCTACACCAACGGCAAGTTCCAAGGGAACACCGGCTGGGAGATGAACGCTCAGCGTTTCTTCGCGCACTATCCCCAACTGTTCGTCGACCACTTCGACAAGGCGCTGGTGATCGGCCTGGGCACCGGCACGACGCTCGGCGCGATCGCCGGGTATCCCTGGCAAAGCATCGAACGTCGTGGAGATCTCTCCGGCCATCGTTCACGCGGCGCGCAAGCATTTTCAAGGCGTCAACCGTCGCGCTCTCGAGGACACGCGCGTTCGCGTTCACATCGGGGATGGCAGGAACTATCTGCTCCTCGGCGACGAGCGCTATCGGATGATCAGCATGGAGCTGTCGAGCATCTGGTTTGCTGGCGCAGCGAGCCTGTACAGTCGAGAGTTTTATCACATCGTTCATCAGCGCCTCACACCGGGGGGCGTGTTCCAGCAGTGGGTTCAGCTTCATCACGTCACGCGCCGGGACTTCGCCACCGTCCTGCACACTTTGCGCGCTGGAGTTTTCCCACGTGATCCTGTTTTACGGCGGAGGACAGGGTATCTTGGTCGCGTCCGACGAGCCCCTTCGTACGTCGCTGACGCGTCTGGAAAAGAACCAGGCAACTCCCGAAATCGGCGTGACGATCCCGGAGGCACGGCCGCTGGTGACGCTCTTGGACGACGTGCTGGTCATGGACCAAGGGCTCCAGCGCTTCCTGGAGGACACGGCGAAGGAAGAACGCGAGCCCCTCGACGCTCTCATTTCGAGCGACGACAACATCTACCTCGAGTACGCAACTCCACGAGGCAACGTGCTCCCCTGGTCGGCGCGCGAGGAGCTCGTGGCGAACCTTCAGCGCTATCGCGATCCGGTCGCGATCGGGTCGCTCGTGACGCCGTGATGTGGGCGTGGTAGCGAAGGCGATCGGATGCGAGCTCGGATCGGGCCCTTAGCCCTCGTCTTCGTAGTGGGTTGCGCCTCGACCGTCGGCCGACTCCCGGGTGACGTGTCGGCACCGCCAGGCGCCCCGCAGGGAGCCTGTGAGTCGGAATCCTGGCTGGTCGTCGGGAAAACTCGGAGCCAAGAGCCCACGGGCAGTGGCCGCACCACCGAACCTCGGGATGACGGGCTCGGGCTGTATCGAGTTGGCGCGTCGAGCCCCGAGTTCATCCCCGGCCTCGCGGAGGAGCTCGGACCCTCGCCTCTGCTCCTGCATCACACCGAACCCGTAAAACGCTACGACCAGAAGCGCTGGCTGGCTGCCGGGCTGGGCGGGGTCGGCATCGTCGCGCTGGGCGTCGGCTCCTACTTCTTTGCGACGTCCTTCAAGACCGAGACGACCACGGCCTCCGATGGCAGTCGGGACGAGAAGCAAAAGATCGAGGGCGGTCGCATCGCGCTCGGAACGACTCTGTTCGTCGTCGGCCTGGGCCTCGGCGTGGGCGGGCTCATCGTGAACCCGAGTGCAACGGATCGCGCTCGAGCCGATCAGCAGCGCTACGTGTTTCTTCCGAGCGAGGACAACCCGGAGGCGGTCAAGTCACTCGTCGGCAAGCACAACGAGAGCGTGCGGGATCGCTGCAAGCGCTGATCAAACCGCGACAGCCAGGAGCTCGTCGTCGGTCTCGACTGCCGTCTCCGCCTCGCTCCCGGACATCACGACGCTGTCCCGGGTGGCTTCTTGGACGATTGCGCTGCACAGAGCCTTGAAGTCGAAGCCCGCGGCCTGAGCGATCTTGGGCAAGAGGCTCGTCGGCGTCATGCCGGGGAGCGTGTTCACTTCCAGTACGTATTCGTTTTGCCCCTGAGTGACCAAGAGGTCGACGCGCACGGCCCCACGCGTGTCGAGAGCCTGCGCTGCGCGCTCCGCGAGGTTCAGGATGCCCCGATAGCGGGTCGCCGCAAGTCGCGCCGGCAGGTGGTATTCGGTCATCCCTGGTGTGTATTTCGCGTGGTAGTCGTACAGACCGCTTTTCGGGACGATCTCGATCGCGCCGAGAACCCGGCCGTTCAAGATGCCGACCGAAACCTCGGCCCCGGCAATGAAGCGTTCCACCAGCACGCTGCGATCGTAGCGCTGGGCCACTTCGATGGCTCGGGCCAGCTCCGCGGAGTTTTCGACTTTCGAAAGGCCAAAGCTCGATCCCTCCCGCCGGGGCTTGACGATGGCGGGGTAGCCGAACGAACCGTGGATGTCTTCGAGATCCGCCAGACTCGACTCGCTCCACACGTAGTACGGCGGCGTCGGAACGTTGTGGAGTCGAAAGAGCTCCTTGCTCTTGAGCTTGTCCATTCCAAGAGCGCTGGAGAGCACTCCCGAGCCCGTGTAGGGAATGCCCAGGATCTCGCAGAGCCCCTGGATGCAGCCGTCCTCGCCGAATCGACCGTGCAGCGCCAGAAACGCCACGTCGATCTCGGCGTCGCGGAGCGCCTGACTGGCGTCGACGTCGCTCGACAGCTCGATCGAAACCACGTCGTACCCGGCTTCACCGAGCGCGGTCGCAACCGAGCTCCCGGTGGCGAGGGAGACCTCGCGCTCTGCCGACATTCCGCCCATCACTACGCCCACACGACACGTTTTCATGCGACTTCATCCGCTACTGGATAGGGGCGGACTTGGCCAAATAACGCGCTCCGAAGCCAACGTCTTCCGAGGGCAGAGGAGCGCCCGCGGTTCAGCAGACTTCGACCAGGACCGCGGTGATGTTGTCGCGACCGCCTCGGGAGTTCGCGAGCTCGATGAAACGTTGAACGCTAGCTTCGCCACCCGACGAGGTTATTTCCGGGATCTCCTGGGGCCGGAGATAGCCGTGCAAGCCGTCCGAGCAGAGCAGGTACTGGTCGCCGAGCTCCAGCTCGACGAAGCTGGTGTCGACCTGGACGTAGTCGCGATTTCCGACCGCTCGCGTAATCACGTTGCGGTGCCGACTGTGCTTGGCTTCCTCGGCCGTGATGAGACCCTGTTTGAGCTGCCAGGCGATCAACGTGTGATCTTCGGTGAGCTGAACCACGTCCGCACCACGAATGCGATAGATGCGACTGTCCCCCACCTGAGCGAGCACACCAAAGTCCCCAATGGCCATCATCACGCTGATGGTCGTGCCCATTCCCGCCTTGTTGGCGTCGAGCTCGGACATCGCGAAAACCATGTACGTCGCCGCTTGCACGGCGCCCTCGAGGAGGCGGCAGGCAGCGCGCGCCTTGTCTTCGGTAAACGTGCCGCCTAGATCGAGCGTGTTCTTGCCGCGGCGCACCATCCCGAAGACGGTGTCCACGGCTTCCTGGCTGGCGACTTCTCCCGCCGCGTGCCCACCCATCCCGTCGGCGACGATCCAGAGCCCGGTCTCGTCATCACAAAGATAGGCGTCCTCGTTCACCTTCCGACGACGTCCCAGGTCGGTGGCACCGTACGATTTCACCTTCAATTGGCTGGGTTCGCCCGTTGACAACGACCTTTGGACTCCTCGGAAGCTCGCTTTCTAGCACGGCCCGGCAAAGCACCGAAGCGCGAGACTTGCGGTCGGGCAAATCGCCAAATAACGTCCGAGCACCGTGCTCAGCGCCGAAAGCTTCGCCGTGCAGACACCGAGCCCCGACAGGGTTGCCCGGGAGCTCTCTGACACGCTCGAGCACGTGAACAAGCCCGCGGGGGCATTGGTGTTCTTGAGTGGGCGCCTGGCGGAGATGCTCCCGGCGGTGACCGCCCTGGCGGCACGCGTCGCCAAGGGGACGCCCCTCTTGGTGGTGGGCGGCGCGGGAGTGCTGACGGAGCGCGGGGAGATCGAGGGCGAAACCGGCGCCGCCGGCATCGTGTGGAGCGGCGGTCGCACGGAAGTCTTCAGCGTGGAAGGCAACTCCGCCGAGGATACGGGGGAGGCCCTCGGCCGAGCCCTCGCGGATCGCAGCGCGCGAACCAGCCCGGCGGCCGTGGTCTTCATGCGCCCCGAGGGTCTGTCACCGAGCGCCCTCGAGCCCCTACGAGAAGGACGCTCGAGCGGAACCGTGTTCGGCGGCGGAACCGTGGGCGTCGATCCGGCGGCGATCGACGCCGAAGGGCAGATCTCCACCGGTCGAGCTGTCGGGATGCTGGTGCGCGGTCTCTCGCCGCCCGTCGTCCGAAGCTCGCCCGCTTGCCGGCTTCTCATGCCGCTGCGCCGGATCACGGAAACCCGCGGCTCGATGGTGACCGGCATCGATGGCCAGCCGGCGCTCGATGTCTTGAGCGAGGCGGGCCGAGAGCTCGAAGGGCAGCCGCTGGTGTTCGCAGTCCTGGCCGAGGAAGCCTTGGGAGAGGCCGCTCGTCCCGAGCTTTTGCTGCGTGCGGTTCACGGAGTCGATCCCGTTCGGCGGGGCCTCCTCGTCTCCGATGAAGCTCAGGAAGGGATGCGGATCGCCTTTGCGATTCGCGACGGCTCCGCAGCCAGAGCGGATTTCGAGACCGTGACCCGAGAGCTCGGCCGCGCACTTTCCGGCGCTGCTCCTCGCTTCGGCCTGTATGTGAACTGTGCCGGGCGCGGAAGCTCGCTGTACGGCGTGTCCGACGTGGACACCAAGATCCTGCGCGCGCGCTTCGCGGGTGTTCCGTTCGCCGGGTTGCAATCTTCGTTCGAAATTGCGCCCCACGCGGGTCGCCCCGCGCTCCAGCTCTACACCGGCGTCATCGCTCTCTTCTCTGCGCCGAGCTGAACACCATGAACCAATCCACCCTCGCCCGACTCGCCGCTCCGAAGAAACGTTTTGGCTTCTCCGACGCCGCCCTCGCGGCGCTGGTGATGGGCGTGGTCGGCCTGATGATCGTGCCGCTGCCCACGTGGCTCCTCGACATCTTCCTGGCGACGAACATCGCCATCAGCATCGCGATCCTGCTGGTCACTTTGTATGTCAGCGACGCTCTGCGGATTGCAGCCTTCCCCACCCTGTTGCTGCTGACCACTTTGATCCGACTGGCGCTCAACGTCTCGAGCACTCGGCTGATCTTGCTCCAGGCCAATGCCGGTGAGGTGATCCGTGCCTTCGGCGAGTTCGTGGTGCGAGGCAACTACGTCGTGGGCGGCGTAGTCTTCTTGATCCTCAGCATCATTCAATTCGTCGTCATCGCGAAGGGCGCGGAGCGAGTCGCTGAAGTCGGGGCGCGATTCACTCTCGACGCCATGCCCGGCAAACAAATGGCGATCGATGCCGAGCTCCGATCGGGTGCCATCGATGGGGCAGAAGCCCGACGCCGACGCCGAACGCTGTCCCGCGAAAGCCAATTCTACGGCGCGATGGATGGCGCCATGAAATTCGTGAAAGGCGACGTCATCGCGTCGTTTTTGATCACGATCGTGAACTTGCTCGGCGGCATCGCGATTGGCGTGGGACAGAAGGACATGGAGCTGGTGGGCGCACTCAAGCGCTACGGCTTGCTCAGTATCGGCGACGGCCTCGTCACCCAGATCCCCGCTCTGGTCCTGGCGACGAGCGCCGGCGTTCTGGTCACACGGGTCGCGAGTGAAGAGCCCGACACATCCCTCGGACAGGAGCTGGCCTCACAGATTTTCGGCGCGCCACGAGCCCTTCGAGTCGCGAGCATCTTCGTGTTCATCCTGGCGATCGTGCCGGGCTTGCCGGCGTTCCCCTTCCTCGTCATCGGCTGCCTGCTCTTCTTGGTGTCCCGCACGCCCACCCGGCGACCCATCACCACGGACTCGAGCAGCGGTATGGATCCGGTGCAAAAGCAGGATGGCGATGAGACAGCTCCTCGCTTCGTACCCGTGGTGCTTCCCTGGTCCCTCGAAGTGTCGGGCGATCTCGCTCCGCTCTTGGACGACGAGCTTCGGGGCGGAGAGCTCCGCCGCGCGGGCATCCGCTCGGCCGCCGCGGCAGCGCAGGAGCTCTTGTTCCGCGAGCTGGGAGTTCCCCTCCCAACCTGTCGTGTCTCTCTCAGCGACGAGCTCCCGGAGCGCTCCGTGGTGCTCTCCCTCCACGAAGTCCCTGCACGGGTCATCGAGATCCCGCCCAGCGTTCCGCCGAACGAGGTCGCCGAGCACGTCCTCGGCGAGGTGTTGGCCGTGTTGCGCCCCCGCGCCGGAGACTTCTTGGGCATCACCGAAACTCAGGTCCTCCTCGACCGGCTGGAAGAGGTCTCGCCGGCCACTGTCCGCCAGGTCGTTCCCAAGCCGGTCAGCCTCACCTTGCTCGCGGAAATCCTCCGGCGTCTCGTGGAGGAGGGCGTCAGCGTTCGCGATCTACGCGCGATCCTCGAGGCGCTCGCGCAGATCGCTCACGCCGACAAGGACCCACTGAATCTCGCGGAGTTCACCCGCGCCCAGCTCCGCCGCGCCCTCACCCATCAGCTGACGTTGGGCAACCCCGAGCTCGAGGTACTTCTGCTCGACGCGCCCATCGAAGACACGATGCGAGGCGCCATCTCCCGCACGGCCGCCGGGAGCTTCCTCACCCTCGCTCCGGCAGCAGCCCGCGACGTGGTCACCGCGATCCGTCGGGCTCTCCCCGCCGATTCGACTCCGCCTCCCGTCGTTCTCACACAACCGGACATCCGCCGCTTCGTGCGCAAGCTCATCGAAATCGAGCTGCCCGACGTGAAGGTGGTTTCCTACGCAGAGCTCTTGCCGGAGATTTCGGTCCGCCCGATCGGCAAAGCCACGCTCGCAGGCCTCTAGCTTCGCTCACTTCATCGCTCGAGCCAGATCAATGGCATTGATGATCTCCCTCGCAGCTCTTGCCTTGCGAGCAATTGGCATCGTCGACGCACTCGACGCAGTATCCGCCGAAGAGGTAACAGACGGGGGTTCCGAGCAAGACGCCACAGTCGCTGTTGTCTTGGCATGAATGCTCACAAGTGTGACTCACACACACTTCGAGCCAGCTGCAGGCGTTGCTGGAGAGGCATTCGACGCAATTGTTGTTCCAGCAGAAGGGCGCCGAGGCGGAGTTGCAATGGTCATTGTCGACGCACTGCACGCACGTCTTCGTGGCGTTGTCGCAGATCGGTTTGGAACCGCTGCATACGGGATTGCAGCCGGACCCACCCGTACCCCCACCGCCAAACGAAGCACCGCCGCCACCAAACGGACTGCCTCCACCGCCCGGTGAGCCACCTTCGCCCGGTGAGCCGCCACCGCCCGGTGAGCCGCCACCACCTGGTGAGCCCCCACTCGGTGAGCCGCCACCGCCTGGTGAACCCCCACTTGGTGAGCCACCGCCACCTGCTGAGCCTCCACTCGGCAAGCCGCCACCACCGCCGCTGCCTCCTGCGGCGGACGTACCGCCTCCCCCACTCGAGAGTCCGCCGGCGCCCGCGCCTCCGTCCCCGACTCGAACTCCGACAGGTCCCGCGCGCTACACGCGATGACCAGACCTGCCAGAGTGAGCAGAAGTGGACTTCGGGCCATGCGCGTCAATCGTAACCGCGGCAGCCCCAGCGGTCACGGGATAACCGAGCGACGGGTGATGACGCCGGAGCGCGCAAAATTCCGGCGCCGCTCCAGCGCTTAGCGGCGTTGAACCACCATCTTGCGAGGCATCTGTCCGCTCTGGGCGAGAAGCTTCTTCGCTTCCTTCTGAAGCAAGGGATGCGTTCGCTTCGCCATGAAGCCGGCCAAAAGCCGGATGTCTTGCTCCATGAGCTTTCGCAACATGCGACGCATGCCTTTCGTGTCTCCGGTATGGGCGAACGCGAAGGCAAACGCGCGATAGAGCTGAGGTCGAAGATCGGCGAAGACCTCGTCCTCCGGATCGAGCGCTTCGAGAGTCTCGAGCCCCTTTTTGGCCTGACCGCTTCGCGATAGCGCCTCGCCAATCACGGCGGCGAGCATCGCTCGGGACTTCGGCTCCTGATGACGCGAGAGCTGGATGCCGTCGGCGAGCGGTCGCGCCTCGCTCACTTCTCCCATGAGCAGATGGATCATCGCCCGCTGCGCGCGGGCTTCGTCGGCGATGAGCCCCTGGGATTTCTCGAGATCGATTTGCTCGAGAGTCTTCAAGGCCTTCTTCGGATCTTCTTGGAGCTCGAGCTGAGCTTTGGCGAAGACCGCTGCCGGGTCCTTCTTCTTGAAGCTGGTTTCGATCTGCGCGATGGCGGCCTTGCGATCGTCCGCCGATTCCACTTTGCTGAGGATGTTGGCGACGCCCCGCGCCTTCTGCGCCTGGCGCACGGCGTACACGACGACGAGAACCAGACCCACAGTCACGATGGCCGGAATTCCGATCGCGAACGACTTGCCCGTCGTCGAGTAAGTGAACGTCGCGATGAAGCCACCGATCAGCCAGACCGCTGCCAGGGGCAACGCCAGGCGGAAGATCAGCTTCTTGAACGCCTCTCCGCGCAGCGGATCCGGCACGTCGACCGGCTTCTGCTTGATCGGCTGTTCGAAGATGTTCTTCCTGCTGCCTTTGCCGTCGTCCGCCTGCCGTTCGGCGGCGCGGCGCAGCTTGCGAGCTCCGCGTGCCACGCGCGGCTCTTAGCTCCGGGAAGGACTTCGGGGCAATCCGCTTGATCAGCCGGGCGCTTCTTTCGCCGGCAGAGGCGTTGCCGGAGGCGGCCTCAGGCTGTCGGGCCCCGCGTCGGGCATCAGCTCGAAGCGGAAATGCTGAAACAGGCTCTGCACGATGGACAGGGCCGGCACCGCGAGGATCGCACCCCATATTCCAAAAAAGTGCTCCCCGACGAGCAGTGAAAACACCACCAAGACCGGGTGGATTTTGGCCGCGACGCCGATGATTTTCGGATTGAGAAGGTTCGCCTCGATTTGATGAATCCCGATGATCCACGCCAGCACCCAGAGCGCGGTCCAGAAGTCCTGGGTCAGGGCGATGAGCACGATCGGCACCGAGCTCAGAATGGAGCCGAAAATCGGGATGATGCTGAAGATGGCCGCAACAATCGCGAGGATCGGCCAGTACTTCAGATCGAACAGCCAGAACCCGATGGCGGAGAGCACGCCATTGACCACACAGATCAGAAGCTGTCCCCGCACCACCCCGGCGAGCCCGCGGTCCATCCGAAGCATCAGGCGGTCGAAGCTCGGGCGCGAACGCTCGGGAGGCAACGACCGGAAGAACGCAAAGATGTCTTCGCGGGTCATCATCAAGTAGGCCGCGATCATCAGGTCATGAAGAACAGGAAGATCCCCCGGGCGATCTGGCTGAAGACCTTCTGACCGAACCGGATGAGGTCGATGGCGTTGAGCTTGATGTAGGCAACGAGTTGGGTGAGGCCATCGCTCGTGAGCTGCGCGACGCTGAAGCGCTTCTCGACCTCGGTTTGCTGCGGAACGACCCGCCAGCGCTTGGGGCCGTCCTGAACGATGTCCACTCCCGACAGAAGCTCGACGGCAAACGATCCGTCGGCCTTCTTCTTCACCTCGAAGGCCGGAGCTGGCTCCGGTTGCGGCGTGGAATCCGGCGGGGAAACCCGGTCTTGGATCCCGCGAGCGACGTTCTCCAGCCGTGGCGCCCAGCGCTGGGTGAGCTCCATGGTGAGATTCGGGACGTCTTTCGCGAACTTCAACGTTTCGTCGTACAGGCGTGGCGTCATCGCCGCGATCGAGAAATAGAGGCCACCCAGAGTCAGCGCGTAGACCAGAACGATCGAGAGGGAACGTGGGACTCTCCGCCGCTCGGCGAAAGCAACGAGCGGTGTCAGAACGTACGCGATGATCAGCGCCAAGACGAACGGCAGGATCGCGGCGCTGGCCCACCACAAGAGAGCAAGGACCAGAACCCCACTCAGTCCGAGAAACACGATGCGCGACCGGCTCCAGCCGCCGGAATCGGTGATGAGTGGTTCCATGCTCACGCCAGCGCCCTTGTGGACGAAGCAATCGCGTCAACAGCCGCCCGAACATCGCGAGCGCGAAGCTAAATCAACCACCCCTCTCGCGCAACCACGTCGCCCTTGCGCCTTCCGCGAGCTCCCCGTTCCCTTAGTTGCACCCGGCTTTGGGGTTCTGTTCCAAGTACCGACGGAAGTCGGCGACGAGAGCGTAGGCAAACCGGCGACCCATGTAGTGTCCTCCGGCTTCTGTCAGGTGAATGAAGTCGGTCCACGCCATCTTGCGCTCGGCGAAGTGAACGATGCTCTGCTCACCGCCCATCGCCGCACGAAAATCCCAGTACGCGAGCTTTTCTTCGCGGGAGACCGCCAGCTTTTGTCGCTCGATTTGATTGATGCGAATGCTTCTCGTCGGGTGTTCGATGGTCCCGCCAGCGAGATCCGGGGGCGAGAGCATCATCACGACAGCGCCCGGCAGCGCCTTTCGAAATCGTGGCGATCAGCTTCTTCGCCGAGCGGACGTGGCTCGGTAAATCGGGCTCGGTCGCGCCGGTCAAAAGCACGACCAGATCGTATTTTCGCATCGCGAGCGTTTGCAGCATGAGCTCGCGCTTGCCGCGAGTCAGCAGTTGCATGTTGACGCCTCCAATGCCGAGGCAGTCGATGACGACACCGGGTGTCCGCCGCTCCAACACCACGCCGAGAAAGCGCACTGGCTTCATCGCCTCGGGGCCGGAATAGAGCTCCAGCTTGTGATGGGCATCGGGCAGGTCGAAGCGCTCGATGCCTGCGCTGATTTGGGTCGCTCGTGCATCGACGTTGGCGAGCTTCTTGCCGTCGACCACGACCTCGAAGGTCCCGCTCGTGGGCGTCTTCAAGTACATCACCTCGATGTGGTCGGCGGTCTTGCCGACCGGCGAGTCCTGATCCGCCGTTTCGAAAAACGCGCGCGCGCGGGGCATCTGGCTCTGGGCTGCGATACCGCCCAGACCGTACAGGCGATCGGAGACCTGCTGGGTCGTCATGTTGTAGGAAACCCAGCCGTCCGCGAGACCGTGCTTCACGTTTTCGTGGAGGTACCAGCTCCAGGGTTTTCCCACCGCAACGAAGCCATGCCCCGCATCCCCGAACGCGGCCTGGAGCGTGCGGCGAGCTTCCCCGGTGATGAAGTCCCGGGTCATGTTGCTGTCGCCGTACACGGCGATGCGAAGCGGCTCCTTTTCCCGCTGGCGAGCGATGCGCGCGAGCTTGTTCCACATGGGAGCCAGCTGGTGATCGCCAAAGTCCTCGATCGGGGGCACCGGCGCGTCGATGTCCGTCGCGATGAGATCGGGGAGCTTCGGGGACAGAGGAGCGCACGACGTGGACGCCGACGAGCTCGCCACGGGCGGCGCGGCGTCGGGGGTTCCTCGATCCAGCGCAGGGGGCAGAGCCCGTGCTGGCGCCCGTCCCTGGGTCACCGGAGGTGCGGCCCGTGGCTCACAGGCGAAGAGGTGCGCCATCGCGATGAACGCGACGACGCCCTGTATCTTGCTCCATGAAAATCCGGCCATCCCGTCCCCAGGGATTTAGGACGCCGGCTCTTAGGACTCGGCTTCTTCCTCTTTCGCCGCGTCGTCTTTCGGTGCGGCGATGCTGGAGAGCTTGTCGCCGAGCTTCTCTTTGAGGATGTCGCCGAGGGTGGCGCCCTTGCCGCGCCTTCTCGCGCTTCAGCGCCTGGAACTGCTCGGCGGCGGGGCTCGCGCCCGACGTTGCGCATCGTCATCGTGATGCGGCGATCCATGGTGTCCACGTTGGAGACCTCGGCCTTGACCTTGTCGCCGGGCTTGAGCGCCGCCTTCGGTGGTGATGTCGCCGCTCGGAATCAGCGCCTCGATGCCCTCCTCGATGCGGACGAAGGCGCCGTAGTCGACGACGCTGAGCACCGTGGCGCTCGTCGACCACCGCACCGGGCTTGTACTTGTCGAGGAGCGTCGCCCCACGGGATCGTCCCAGAGCTGCTTCACGCCGAGAGCTGACCTTCTTCTCGTCGTGGTTGATCGAGAGGATGATGGCCTCGACGTCGTCGCCCTTGTGGTAGAGGTCGGCGGGGTTGTTGACCTTGACCGTCCACGACAGGTCGGTCTTGTGGACCATGCCGTCGACGCCCTCTTCGATGCCGACGAACACGCCGTAGTCGGTGATCGAGCGGACCTTGCCGCTCGATCTTGTCGCCGGGCTTGTACTTGTCGGTGAACAGGGTCCAGGGATCGGGCTCGAGCTGCTTGAGGCCGAGGCTGATGCGCTTGGCCGCGCGTCGACCTCGAGCACCTGGCACTCCACCTCTTGGCCGACCTCGAGCATCTTCGAGGGGTGCTTGACCTTCTTGGTCCAGCTCATCTCGCTGACGTGGATGAGGCCCTCGACGCCGGGCTCGAGCTCGACGAACGCGCCGTAGTCGGTGATGCTCATCACCTTGCCGCTGCACCTTCTTGCCGAGCGGGTAGGCCTCTTCGGCGTGGTTCCACGGATCTTCCTGGGTCTGCTTCAGGCCGAGGCTGACACGCGCTCGGTCTCGGCGTTGTACTTGAGGACCTTGACGGTGACCTCGTCGCCGACCTTGAACACCTCGCTCGGGTGGTTGACGCGGCCCCAGCGACATGTCCGTGATGTGGAGCAGGCCGTCGATGCCGCCGAGATCGACGAACGCGCCGTACTCGGTGAGGTTCTTGATCGTGCCCTCGAGCGACCATGCCCTCTTCGAGGGTCTCGAGGGTCTTCGCCTTCATCTCGTCGCGCTCCTTCTCGAGGAGCACGCGACGCGAGAGCACGATGTTGCCGCGCTTCTTGTTGAACTTGATGACCTTGAACTCGTAGGTCTGGCCGATCAGCTTGTCGAGGTTGCGGATCGGGCGGAGATCCACCTGCGAGCCCGGCAGGAACGCCTTCACGCCGCCGCGGATCGTGACGGAGAGGCCGCCCTTCACGCGCTGGCTGATGGTGCCCTTCGATGATCTCGTCGCGCTCGCAGGCGCTCGAGATCTCGTCCCACACCTTCATCTTGTCGGCCTTCTCCTTGGACAGGGAGATGAGGCCGTCGTCGCTCTCGCGGCTCTCGATGAAGACGTCGACCGTGTCGCCCGGCTTGACGGTCACCTGCCCGCTGCGCGTCGACGAACTCGTCCGTCGAGATGACGCCTTCGCTCTTGCCGCCGATGTCGACGACGACCGAGTCGCGATGCACAGCTGAACGATGACGCCGTTGACGATTTGTCCTTCGCCGCCCGATTTCGAGCGCACCGGGTGCAGTGGTTGCGCTCTCCTCGAACATTGCGGCGAATCCGCCGGCGGGAGCTTTCTCTGTGGACGGTTGAGGTTCAGTCATGGGACGTGCTTCGAGACTCCTTCCTGGGACACTGCGGGCGACGGAGGTCGTTCCGCTCGTGTTGGGCGCTCGGCACCGGGTGCGCGATCGGACGCGAGCCACGCGCCAAACGCCCAGAGGCGCGCTTTCGTAGCGCACGGGTTTGGCCCCGTCAAACGGGAAGAAAGGGGGATTCACCGAGCCGCGTGACGGGCCCAGCCGGAAACCACCGTGGC
The DNA here is from genome assembly GCA_963781505.1 of uncultured delta proteobacterium. Lineage (GTDB taxonomy): Bacteria > Myxococcota_A > Polyangia > Polyangiales > Polyangiaceae > JADJKB01. Next base: position 100,010 of record CAWAHB010000035.1, read on the forward strand.
GCCCTGGTCCAGCTCGCCCGCCGGCCAGTCGAAGGTGACTTCGACGATTCCACTCACGGTACTCGATACTTGCGCAGTTTTCAGAGGGGTACGGAGAGGGCTCGAGCTCTGACCTTTCCCCCGAGGCCTTCTGAAGCGCGACGAGTGTCTGCCGGATGTGGTCTTCGGCCCGGTGTGTGTCGGTACCCGGAGCGAATCGAAGGACCAGTCGCCCCTGGGAGGGCTCCCCCAGGGAAAGCTCGCCCGTCACCCGCTCGATCCGCCCTGCGCTGGCGAGCACGGGAGCCCTTCGGACCACAGCTGTCACGATTCCTCGGAGAGCCGCTTGCCCTCGGCGGCCAGAGCTGCATTTCCACCGAGCGGGATCCCCAGCTGTTCGTAAACGCGGGACTCGGGCAGGGCAGCGCGCACCCGGTCCTCGCTCGGACCGATGATGATGACGCCGTCGTCGGCCTGACCGATCGTGAGCCCGGACTCCGTTCGGGCGATCTGCCCGTCGCCCGAGAGCGTCCAGGCCGTTCCCTCTTCCGTCAAGACCTTCGCGATCCCGGCGACGACGCCCTCGTGCGGAAACTTTCCGCCGAGCACCAAGACCCACTCGCCGGGCGATGGTCCTCGACCGAGGACGATCTCGCGCAGATCGAGACCGAGCTCGAGCTTGGTCACGCGATGAATCCGCTCGAGGCGAGGCTCGCTTTCGGAGTGGGGACCGCGCCCGATTTCGTCAGCGAGGGGAAACCAGTGCTTGCGCACTGGCTCGTAGAGCAGCACGCGTTCCACATCGACTCGTGCCACTTCGATCGTATCCGGGGGAAGATGGCGAGCCGCAACCCGATCGTAGGAGAGCACTCGCACGTAGATCACGACCGCCGCGAAAACTGCGAGCACGCCGAGTCCCACCATCGCCAAGGCGACTTGATGAAAGGGCCTCGCCCGTCGCGACCTCGGCTCAGTCATCACAGGCTCCACCGCCTGCGCATACGACCAAACGGCTCACGATGTCGACCGGAAGCGAAAGCCGGGCGACCAGGCGATTTCCCACCGCCTCGATCCGAAGACCGCTGACGACCTTCGCCATCAGCCCGCCGTCGGCCTGAGCGCTCCGAGCCACCTCCCCCACCGCATCGGCGGCCTCCCGCGCGGCCCCTTCGCTGTCGAGCTCGAGCTCGACCTCGGCCGTCATCTCGGTCGAATCGAGATCGGCGAACATGCGGAGCCGCGAGCTTCGCTCGAGGAGCCTCGCGAACGATGGGGCGCGTCCGTCCAGAAAGGGCACGAACACCCGGGAACGCGCGTCCAAGGACAGAAGTCCCTTCTCGACCGGTTCCACATGGGGATCGTCGGCACCCTGCTCGAGCTGTCGCTCCACGCTGTCGATGGGAGCCGTGGACACGAACACCATCATCTCGTTGCCGTGGGCGTAGATGCGCGCGGGAGCGGCGCGGGTGGTTGGCCGCGGCCGATCCCAGCGGCGCCAATCGGCTCCGAGATCGATCGGCAGGCCCCAGCGGGGCGTCGTCTCGTAATTCCGCGGATCGATCGACTCGAACCGACCCTGGAGCACGATCACGCTGTCGGTGAGCTTTTCCTTTTCCGAAGGCCGGAGCGCGATGACCACGCTGTCCGACTTCGCAATCGCGTCGGCGAGGAGTGATTCGCTGCCTCGGTCCCCGCTAGCGCCGCCGACGGGAGTGCCGCGTCGGAGCAGCTCGAACGCCGCGTCGCCGATCGCCGCACGGATCTTCGAGAGGTCGACGCGCAGCGCCACGTCGAGATCGCCAGGAACTGCGTCCGTCGGCTCGCTCATCGAGGGCACGGCCGCCGGTGGCCGTGGGATGCGCTTGGGACCACAGCCCGTGGCCGCGAGCAGGGCCAACAAGAGGACGAGCCGCCTCATTTCGAGCGTCCGAGCTCCGCTTCCACTTCCCGCACGCGCCGTACGATCGTGCTCACGACCTCGTCGATCGGAAGGCCGGAGCTATCGACCAGAAGCGCGCCCTCGGCCTGCCGAAGCGGCGCGACGGCACGCACGCTGTCTCGGTGATCGCGCTCGGCGACTTCCCGCCGAATTAGCTGCGCATCCACTGGCTCGCCACGCAGGGACAGCTCTCGCACGCGGCGCTCCGCCCGAACTTCGACGCTCGCGGTGAGAAAGAATTTCGCTTCGGCGTCCGGAAACACGACGCTGCCGATGTCTCGACCTTCGAGCACCACGCCGCCCTCGGCCCCTGCCGCGCGCTGCATGTCGAGCGAGCGCCGCTCGCACGCGCGGGGATCGCGCTCACCTTGCTCGCGCCCTCGGCGATGCGCTGGGTGCGGATCGCGGTCGAAACATCGTCGTCCTTCGAGCAGCACCCGTTGTCCGCCGTCCGGATCGGGCTCGAAGCGGATCGCGCCGTTCGTTCGGCAAGCTCGCGCGGCGAGCGCGCCCATGGCGTCGGCGTCGTCCCAGCGCAAGACCCGCGTTCGCCGGCGGCGAGCGCGACCGAGCGATAGATCGCGCCGGTGTCGACCAGGAGGTAGCCGAGCTCGCGAAGCCACTCGCCGTGTCACCGTGCGTCTTGCCCGCTCCCGCCGGTCCGTCGATGGCCACCACCGGTCGCGCGCGCGTCACGCTCGCACCTCGATTTCGGCGCCGAGCGCGCGCAAGGTGCCCGACGAAGCGCGGAAAGCTGGTGGCGATGCAGTCCACGTCGTCGATGCGCGTCGGCCCGTCGGCAACCAGGCCGAGCACCGCCGCCGTCATCGCGATGCGATGATCGCCGTGCTCGACGACGTGGCGGCGCGGAGCGTCTGCTCCGGATCGCCTTGCACTGCGAAGCCCGGCCTCGCGCTCTTCGGCATCGACGCCGAAGGCGCGGAGCAGCTCGCACGATCGGCGCGATGCGATCGCTCTCCTTCACGCGAAGCTCCGCGATGTCGCGAAATCTCCGTCGTGCCGCTGCGCGCGCGCAGCGAGCGCCGCGACGATCGGGATCTCGTCGATCGCGCGCAGCGCGAGCTCGCCGCCGACGCTCGCGCCCCGCAGAGCCCGCCGTGGGTCACGGTGAGCTCGGCGTACGGCTCGCCGAGGCGACTCGCCCCGCGGGCTTTGTCCGATGTGGCCGCCGAGCCGGCGCACGATCGTCGAAGATGCCGGTGCGGGTGGGATTCGTCCCGGTGTCCCGCGTCGTGACGCGACTGCCGCTCGACGATCAGGCCGCGCCACGAGCGGGAAATGCCGCGGCCGACAGATCGCCCGGGAGATCGACGGAAAACGCTTGGATGCGAGCGGATCCGCCGGCGGATGGAGCTCGAACCAGCGGTCCCGCCGTCTCGACGGGAATGCCGAGCGCGTCGAGCATGCGCTCGGTGTGGTCGCGACTCACGAGCGGCTCGCGAACGAGCGTCGGCCCCGCCGCCCACAGACCCGACAAGCAGGAGCGCGCTCTTCACCTGCGCGCTCGCGACGGGGAGCTGGTATTCGACGGCCGTCGAGGCGCGTCGACCCCGAGCGGGACCGATCGTCGAGCGGCGCGGTGACGTCGCCCGCGCGCTCGGATGCGGCCTTGCCTCGATCGACCGCGCCCCGCGCCGCAGAGCGGCTTGACGATGCGTCCCATCGGCCGGCCGGCTGAGCGATGCGTCGCCGATCAAGCGCGAGTGCGGAAGGGCTGCGCCGCGAGCACGCCCGACTAAAAGGCGCATGCTGGTCCCGGAGTTGCCGCAATCGAGTCGCGCTCCGGCGCCGCAGAGACCGGCGAGGCCGACGCCGTGCACGCGGAGCGTCCCGTGCTGATCGTCTTCGATCACCACGCCGAGCGGCCGGAACGCGTTCAGCGTCGCGACGTTGTCCTCGCCGTACGAAAACCCTCGGATCTCCGAGCGCCCGTGGCCGAGCGCCGCACAGATGAGCGCACGGTGACTGATGCTCTTGTCCGAAGGCACCGGCACGCTGCCGCCGAGCGGCCGGCGCGCGGGCTGAACGACCAGGTGGGCCATCGATCAATTTCCGGTGGAGACCGGGGGGCTCACGCTCGCGGGGATTACCTTGGGCTGGGACGGCACGCCGAGGTAGCCCGCGAGCTGATCGAGCATCTGCCCGATCGCCTGGGCGTCGAGCCCAGCGACGAACTTCGTGTCCTTGCCCGAGGCTTTCGCGTCGAGCTGGCGCACGGGTTGAGCGATCCCGAGAAGCGATGCGACCCACCCCCAACTCGCGATCAAGTCCTTGAGCTGCATCATGGAGGCAGCGCCCTTTTGAGCGCTCTCTTCGTCTCCATACGTGAGCGTACCGGCCACGTTGATCCCGGGGGATTCGAAGTTTGCCAGCATTCCCGCCGTCTCGACTCCGTTCAAGAACGGCATTTGTTGGCGCGCAGCGTCCGTGAGCGGGCTCGTTCTGAGATCGAAGCCAGCAATGATGGGCGCGTTGGGCGTCTTCATCAGCTCCTTGAACCACTTGGGAACTTGATTTCGGACGCGGCCTTCCTTGATGCGATCGAGGGCGCGGCGGATCCCGGTTTCGTTCCCCATCAGCACGGTGTGGGAAGTGAGGACGACGAATCCGATGTTCTGGGCGGTGTACAGGGTTCTACCGGCGTAGCCGCTCTTGACCACGGGAACACCGAGGGGGGTCTGCTGGGTTCCGTCCGCGGCTTGCTCGATGGCGCTCTTGTCGAAGTTGCCCGTCACGACCGCCGCGGCGTCCGCTCCCTGCATCGAATAGACACCGACGTAGGCGTAGGTGCAGATCGCGAGACGGAACGAAGTTCGCAGACGCCGGCACCGGGGCGCGAGACTCGGCGATGGAAATCACTTTCTTGCCGAACTGCGAAGCGAACACCTTCTGCATGTCCGCCACGACGATCCCCACGGTTCCGCCCGGCAAGAGCGCGATCGGCTCACTATCGATTTCCTCGTCGGAGAGACCCTTGCCCTCCGCGACGCTCACGATGGAATCGGGAGGTTTGCCGGGACAGGCCGTGAGCACGCAGGCCGAAAGAACGACCGCGAGCATCGCGTGCGTGCTTCACGAAAGCACCTCGCGAAACGCGGCGAGCATGCGTTCGTTTTCTCGAGGCGTGCCGATCGTCACCCGCAAGTGGGTCGGACCGCCCACTGGGCGCACGATCACGCCTTTCTCGAGCAGGCGCTGGTACACCTCTCGTCCCGGGCGTCGCACGTCGACCCAAACGAAATTCGCCTGGCTCGGCACCACCCGCACGTCCAAGCGTGAAAGCTCCTCGGCCACCAGTGCGCGCTGTTCGAGATTCATGGCGCGGCTCTTTTCGACGTGCTCGTGGTCGTCGAGGGCCGCAATCGCCGCTGCCTGACCCACGCTGCCGACGTTGAAGGGCGCCCGGACCCGGTTCACGTAGTCGATGAGGTCGGGAGGGCCGACGGCGTAGCCCACGCGAAGCGACGCCAGGCCGTAGATCTTCGAGAACGTTCGGAGAACGATGAGCCGCTCGCGCAAACCCCGAAGCTCGAGACAATCGGGGAAATCCGGCGCATCGGCGTATTGGATATAGGCCTCGTCCATCACGACGATGACTTCCGGCGGAACGCTCGCCGAGGAGTTTTTCCACAGCGGCGCGTCCGACGTGGGTGCCGCTCGGATTATTCGGATTCGCAATGAAGAGGATGCGCGTCTCGGGCTTCACCGCTCGGGCCATCGCCTCGAGATCGTGGGTATCGTCCTTCAGGGGAACCGCTGTGAACGGCGTGCCGTGAGCCAGGCACGCGAGCTTGTAGACGATGAACGCCGGCTCGGCGAACACCACGTGATCGGTCGACGTGGTGTACGTCCTCACCAAGAGGTCGAGCAGCTCGTTCGATCCGTTGCCGTGAACGATCTCACTCATCTCGACGCGATGAAGCTTTGCCAGTTTCTCGCGAAGTGCGTACGCGGCCGCATCCGGGTAACGGTTGACCTGCGTGACGGCGCGCCGCGCCGCCTCCACGGCTCGCGGGCTCGGCCCGAGAGGGTTTTCGTTCGACGCGAGCTTGACGGCGTCGGTCACCCCGAGCTCCCGAGCCAGCTCTTCCACTGGCTTCCCCGGTTCGTAGGGGGAGAGCATCTCGATGGTCGGGGTGACGCGGGGTCTCATCGCCGCCGAGCCTAAATCAGGGAGCGCAATTGGGAAACGGTGTCGAGCTCTTGCTCAACGCTCCGTCTGAAAGGAGCCGAGAACGCGGAGATACTTGGTGCCTCGCTTCACGGCCTCGAGCGCGGTCACGAGCGGTCGATCGGTCACGTGCCCGCTCACCTCGACGTAAAACACGTAGTCCCAGCCCTTGCCGCTCACGGGCCGGGACTGGAGGCGTTTCAAGTTCACACCTCGCTCGGCGAAGTGGCGCAGCACGTCGAACAGCGCGCCCGGCGTATCATCCACGCTGAACAGCAGGCAGGTGTGATCCTTGCCGGAGCGCATCGCCGGAGTCCCCGAAGCAATGGCGTAGCGGAAGCTCATATCGGACGCGTCGCTCACGTTGCCCCGAACGACTTCCAGCTCCGCGTCCGTCCCGCACTGCTTGGGAACGAGGGCAGCACTGCCGTGATCGCCACGAGTGAGGTCAGCGGCAACGATCGGCGAGCGGACGTCGATCACCGTCACCTTCGGCAGCTCTCGGTCCAAGAAAAGCTCGCACGCGGCGTGAGCCGCGGCCGTCGCGTACACCTTCTCGATGTCGGCGATGTTGGCGGTGTGGCTCATCAGGTCGTACGTGGCGGCGGTCGTGCGCTCGGCCACGAGCACCAGATCCGTTTGCTCGAGCGCGTTGATCGAACCCATGACCAAGCCGTCGAGGGACGACTCGAACGGAAAGACGGCGTAGGCACTTCGCGCGCGAACCACTTCGTCGAACGCGTCGCCGACCGTCACGCACTCCACATAACTCGTCGAAGCGCCGAAGTGCGCCTTCGCGGTCAGGTGGCAAAACCCGCCTTCCGGGCCGAGGTACGCCACGCGTGCCGGCTGCTCGAGAGCGCGACCCGCCGCGCGGATCTGCCGAAAGACCGCCCGCTGATCTTGGACCGGCAAGTCGCCGGAATCCGAGCTCGGCGAGGCCATCGAGCCACTCGCGCTCCCCGACGTCGATCTGTGGTGGATCGCCTTCGATGAGTCCATGGATCTGACGCGATAGACGAGCACGAGCATCGAGTCGCTCGATCAGCTCGTGGTCGACTTCTGCGATCTTCGTCCGCAGCTCGTCGAGCTCACGCCTTCTGTCCGGCATCGACTGAGATGTTAGCAGGCTCGGCCCGCGCGTGCCCGAAACGATCAGGCCGCAGCCGGTGATCCCGACTTCGTGTCCGGTTTCTTGCTCCCCGTGTCTTTCGGCGGGGTCGTGCTCTTTTCGCTCTTGTCGGAAGCGCTGTCCTTCTTCGGGGACTCGGTCTTCTTGGATTCCTTGCTATCGGTCGTGACAGAGCTCGCCGACGAGCTCGGCTTCGATCCGTAGCCATCGGCGTACCAGCCGCCGCCCTTCAGGATGAATCCGGCCCCTCCGGAGACCTGCCGCTTCGCCGTTTCGGCATGGCAGCTAGGACAGGTCGTGAGGGCGGGCGCGCTGATGGACTGCTCCGCTTCCCATTCGTGATTGCAGGCGGTACAGACGTATTCGTAGGTCATCGCTCGAAGCCTCTGGCGTGCTGAATGCGACCGGCTCTGAGGCCTGTCAAGGGATTTGCCCCTCATTCGGGGGACTTCTGCGAAATGGTCTTGTGCTCGGAGGCCCTTGTCCAGTATCAAATGTGCAGTACCTGGCGTGACCATACATGACGTTTGGTGACGCCACGGTTCCGACAGCAATATTTTCGTCTGACAGCGCGCCTCCAGAAGGCCCAGCACGACGCCGAGCACCCTCGGCCCGAGCTGCTATAGCCTGAAGAGGACGACTGGAAAGGTCGCTTCCGTCGATGCACATCAAGAGGCTGGAAATCGCGGGCTTCAAGTCCTTCGTGGACCGGACCGTGATCCATTTCGACCACGACATCATCGGGGTGGTTGGACCGAACGGCTGCGGCAAGAGCAACATCGTCGACGCCATTCGTTGGTGCATGGGTGAGCAGAGCGCGAAGCAGCTCCGCGGCCGCGCGATGGAGGACGTGATCTTCAACGGGTCGGATTCGCGAGGCCCCCACGGCCTGTCGGAAGTGACGATCACTTTCGATAACAGCGATCCGACCTACGCGGACGCCCTCCCTCCGGAGTATCAAGCGTATCCAGAAATCGCTGTCACCCGTCGCCTGTTTCGCGATGGCACGAGTGAGTACTTGCTCAACAAAACGCAGGTTCGTCTCCGGGACGTGACCGAGCTGTTTTTGGGCACCGGCGTGGGGACCAAGGCATATTCCATCGTCGAGCAGGGACGCATCGGCCAGATCGTGAGCGCCCGCCCCGAAGACCGCCGTCTCTACATCGAAGAAGCCGCCGGTATCACCAAGTACAAGCAGCGCCGCCGTCAGGCCGAGCGCAAGATGGATCTGACGCGCCAGAATCTCCTGCGCATCACCGACATCGTCAGTGAGATCGACCGCGCTCGCGCTTCCCTCAAGCGTCAGGTGGCGAAGGCGGAACGCTACATCCAGTATCGAGCGGAGCTCGAGGATCTCGTGCTTCACGACGCCTCCCACAAGCTCCTCGAGTACATCGTCACCGAGCGAGTGGAGCAGGATGCCCACGCTCAAAGCTCCGCCGGTCTCGGCCACGCCAAGACGCGCCTCGTCGAAGGAGAAGCGCGCCTCGAGCGTGAGCGCGCCGACGCGCTGGCGATCGAGCAAAAGGCCGAGCACGCCAGCACGAAGGCCTTCGAGGCGGACAACGAAGTCACCGCTCTCCAGGCCGAAATCGAGCGATCGCGGGACCGCTTGGAGCACCTTCAAGAGCGACTCGTCGCTGCGGAAGTGGAGCAAAAAGAGATCGCTGGGCGCCTGGCGGATCTCGGCGCCGAACGCGAAACTCTGGACGCTCGCATGCGCGAGCTCGGCTCCGACGAACAAGCTCGACAGACGGATGCTGCGCGGGAAGACGACGCCCTCGCAGCCCTCCGCGCCGAAGAGGCACGGGCCAATGAAGACGTTCAAGGTGTGCGCCGAGACAGCGCAGAAGCCAATGCTCAGGCGGCCGCTCACGAAGCGCGTCTCGACGCTCACGAACATCGACTGATCGAGCTGGAAGCGCGACGCGATCGACTCGCGACGGAGCGCGAAGCTCTCGAAGGGGAGCTCGCCGAGCTCGAAGCGAAGAAGCACGCGCTCGAGCAAAGCGTCGCCGAGCTCGCCCATGGCAAGCGGCTCACGGAAACGGAGCGCGAAGGACTCGAGAAAGAGACCGCGGAGCTTCGTGCACGACAGCTCGAAAGCGAGCGCTCGGTGGACAGCGCGAAGAACGAGCTCGGCTTGAAGAAGAGCCGACTGCGCGCCCTCGAGGAGCTCCACAACCGTCTCGAAGGCGTGGGTGCCGGTGCGCGTACCTTGGTGAGCGGAAACGATCCCAACGTGCTCGGTCTCGTTGCCGACCGCGTGGAAGCACCGGAGGAGCTCACCGCAGCTCTCGCTGGCCTGCTCGGGGATCGACTCCAATACGTCGTCGTTGGCGACCTCGGCCGCGGGCTCGAGCTGCTCGGAGAGCTCCGCCGCGACGGGCGCGGACGGGCCAGCATCGTCGCGCAGCGTCCGCCGTTCGTCGCGGGCTCGCCCCGCGCTCCCGTCGGTGAGCCCGGAGTCGTCGGCCTCCTCGCCGATCAGCTCTTGTATGCGCCCGATGACGAAGCGCTCGTTCGGGGCCTCGTTGGAGAGGCTCTGCTCTGTGAAACCGCAGAGGATGCCCTGGCCGTCGTATCCCTACACGCGGGCACCACGGCCGTCGCCCGCGACGGCACCGTCGTTCGTGCCGATGGCGTGATCGCCGGCGGCAGCGGCGACGACGTTGCCTCGGCCATGGTCGAGCAGAAGCGTGAGCTCGGCGCGCTCGCTGCCGGCGTGGAACGTTTGACGGCGGAATACGCTCGCGTCAGCGACGATCACAATGCCCTCCGCGCGCGCCTCACGGAAGTCGACACACGCCTCGACCAAGCGCGAAAAGATGCTCACGCTGGCGAGCTCGCCCACGTGACGACGGAGAAGGACCTGGCGCAGGTCGTCGATCAGATCGCTCGCGCCGGCTCTCGACACGCGGCGATCCGCGCGGAGCTCGCGGAGATCGATCGCACGCTGTCCGATGCCGGGACCGCACAAACCGATTCTCGAAAGCAGCTCGAAGCGGCGCGCGCCCGGGGAGCGCAGCTCGGCCAGGCGCTGACCCGCGCGGAAGCTCTTGCGGCATCGTGGTCGGAGCGGGTCGCCGCTCAATCGACCCTGGTCACCGAGCGCAAAGTTCGTCTCGCCCAGGTTCGCGAGCAGCTGGAAGCAGCCAGGGTTTCGGCCAGCCGTGTTGCGGAATCGATTGCGGATCTGGAAACCCGCAGTCAGCGACTGGTGGACGAAATCCTGGAAAACGTGTCCGCTTTCGGGGAGACCGCGGCGCTCTTGATGCGTGCTCGGGAGACCCGAAGCGAAGCTGCCGAGTCCGCCCAGGGTGCCCATCGCGATCTCGAAGGGACTCGCGTCACCCTCGAGCAAGCTCGGTTCACGCTGGGCGAACGCGAAAGCGAGCTCAAGACTCTGCGCGATGAGGTCGCGGTGCTCGACGACAGCGTGCGCCGCACGGAGATGTCGCTGCAGAGAATCGAGCTCGAACGCGAGCACTTGCTCGGCAACGTGCGCGATCGCTTCCGTGGGCTCGACCTGCGTCGGATCGTCGGCGACTATCACACCCGTCCGATGCCCGACGCCGAGCAGCGACGGCGCATCGAGGAGCTCAGCCAGCTCATCGATCGCATGGGGCCGGTGAACCTCGACGCCAAGCGCGAGTACGAGGACGCCGAAACTCGCTTCGATGATCTCAGCACTCAGAAGATCGACATCGAGAAGGCCCTGATGGATCTCGAACGGGCCATCAAACACATGAACCGCGAGTCCCGGCGTCGCTTCCGGGAAACGTTCGCGGCGGTCAACGATCTGTTCAAGAAGACGTTCACCCGCATGTTCCGCGGCGGTCGCGCGGAGCTCTTGCTCACCAATCCCGACGACCTACTCGAGTCCGGCGTGGATGTGGTGGCCCAGCCGCCCGGCAAGAAGCTCGGCAACATCGAGCTCATGAGCGGTGGTGAAAAGGCGCTCACAGCCGTCTCGCTGATTTTCGCGATTTTCCAGTACAAGCCCTCGCCCTTCTGCGTTCTCGACGAGGTGGATGCGCCGCTCGACGAAGCCAACGTCGCTCGCTACAACGACGCGATTCGGGAGATGACGGATCGCTCCCAGTTCATCCTCATCACCCACGTGCGCAAGACGATGCAATCGGTGGACGTGCTGTATGGCGTCACCATGGGAGAGCCCGGTGTCTCCCGCATCGTGAGCGTGAAGGTGAACGACGACGCGGTCACCCGCAGCGAAGGCCGCGCGAGCGCCTTCGGCTCGACGCCCCCACCCGTCGCGAGCGAGAGCGACGAGCGCGGCGACGAGAGCTACCAGGTCGCCTGAGCAAGACTCGGACGAGTGAGAGAGCCGGGCAGTGCCCGGCTCTCACCTCGTGATCCGCATCCGCGCCGGTTATCCGCGCCGGCGGCGTCGAGCTGCCGCGAGCAGGCCGAGCAGGGAAACGAAGAGCGCTCCGGCTGGTGTGGAGCCCGTTCCCGGTGTCTGACAACCGCAGCCGCCGTCATCCCCGGAGCCGCTGCTGCTCTTCTTGCCACCGGTTCCACCGAAGCCACCGCCGGACCCACCGGTCGCCGCGCCACCGCCGGACCCACCGGTGCTCCCGCCAGTGCCGCCCGTTGCTCCGCCGGTGCCGCCGGTCGCTCCGCCGGTGCCGCCGGTTGCTGCGCCCGCGCTGCCGCCGGCCGCACTCCCTGCTGTGCCGCCGGCTGCGCTCCCTGCTGCGCCGCCCGATGCGGTGCCGGCCGTTCCGCCGCTTCCCGCGCTGCCGCCGCTGCCGCTGTCAGCACCAGAATCGGCGTTGCCCGCGTCGGTGCCCGAATCGGCGTTGCCCGCGTCAGTGCCCGAATCGGCGTTCCCCGCGTCGGTGCCCGAATCGGTGTTGCTCGCGTCGGAGCCCGCATCCGTGGTCGTTAGGCAGAGCGCGGTGGTCGAAGTATTTTTCGGAGTGGGAGCGCCCACCTCGAAGTCGTTTGCGTTGTCATCCGTTTCGACGCAGCCGGTGCCTTTGCGGCGGGCAGCATTGGTGTTGCTCAGGGCGGCCGTCGCACCGGTCCCCTCGAACTGCTGGGCACTGCCATAGCCAACGAGGTCCACGATGTTCGTCAGCGGGCACTGCGCCGCGGTGCTTCCGCAGCTGTCGAGAGGCGTGCCGTTCACGAGAGCAACCTTGCCGTTTGTCGCGTTCATCGCGATGCTGGTGTCCGTGGCGTCCGGTGTCGGAAGGGCACCGGGAGTACCCGCTCCGGCGGCCAATTCGATCAAGAAGTACTGACCCGCCTGGAGCGACACGTTCGGCAGTGCGAACGCTTCGGACCCGACGAACAGCCCGCCAGCGGACACGTACTGCAACATCATTCCGTTCAGCGAAACCGCCGCCGACCCACGGTTGAAGAGCACGACGTAGTCGTTCGTGTACGGGGCCCCGCTGTTCCCTCCGCCACCATAGACCTCGGCGATCACGACATTCGCCGACAAAGCGCCTTGCTTGGAACCAATGCGTTCTGGATTCTCACTCGAGCAGCTCGTCGCTGCGAGGAATCCCAAGAGGGACGCCATCCCCAAAACCCGGGAGCCGATTCGACGGAAGCGAAGAGCACGGAAGTCGGTCATGGATTCACCCTCTCCTTTACGCGTTGAGCCGCCGAGCTTAACGCCCCACCACGAGGGCACAACCCTCGGCGCGAGAAGCCGCAACAATCGCGTGTGTTCGGGAACTTAGCGACGACGACGGCGGCGGGAAGCCAGCACCAGCCCGAGGGCAATCAGCGAAACCGCACCGAGGGGTGCCGGATCCGATCCGGGCGCGCTGCAGCTGCAGCCGCTATCGTCACCCGAGCTCGAGCCGCTCTTCGTGGTCGTGCCACCGGTTCCGCCAAAGCTCGGTGTGCCACCGCTGGCGCCAAATCCGCTTCCGCCCACGCCTGGCGGGGGGCCGCCCACGCCACCCCCACCCGGAGTTCCACCGGTCGCGCCAGTTGCGCCAGAGCCACCCACACCTCCGCCGGTTCCACCGGTGGCGGCGCCTGCGCCACCCCCGGTTCCGGCGCCGGCCACTCCAGCACCCGCAGCACCCGCTGCGCCCGCGTTTCCGGCGACGCCGCCGCTTCCCGCTCCGGCGCTTCCCGCAGCTCCAGCAGCTCCGGCGCTTCCGCTCGATCCAGCAGCTCCGGCGAGCCCGCCATCGGCGGCCGTGGCAACGCCGCTCACGGCGAACATTCCGAGGATCGCCAGTAGCCCGAGGCTTCGCGAACCGAGCTTCGAGGGAAAGGAAATATTGCGTGCGGTCATGAAACCGAGCTTATCCGTTGAGGCTCGCGACACAACCCCAAGTCCCCAGCCACGGGCGCCCGCTGACGAAATCTGGGCGATTTGGAGCCATTTTTCCCCGGAGTGCGGGAATGTCGCCGCCGGTCGTGGGTTGTCAGGCCATGGCCCTTTCCCGCCCGCGCCGTCAGCGTCTCCGGGATCTGACATCGTTCGCGGTCTTCGTCGTGGGCGTGCTCGCCGCACGCTCCTCCCTCGCCGATCACTATCGCGTCCCCTCCGGTTCGATGCGCCCGACCGTGCACGAAGAGGATCACATCCTGGTGAACAAGCTCGCGTACGGGCTGCGAGTTCCCCTCACCCACGTGCTCCTCGCGAGCTTTGCTCCACCGGCGCGCGGGGATGTGGTCGTTCTCGACTCACCCGAGGACGGGACCGTCCTTCTGAAGCGAGTCGTTGCCGTACCCGGCGATCTCGTCGAGGTCAGCCAGGGCGAGATCTGGATCGACGACAAGCGCGCGTCTCGCCGCTATTCGATCGATCTCGAGCACGGTGGCGGCCCGAGCTTTGGCCCAACGCGCATTCCTCCGGACGACTTCCTGGTGCTTGGGGACAATCGCGGCGACAGCCGGGACGGGCGCTTCTTCGGCTGGGTGCGCCGGGATCGGATCCTCGGCAAAGCGGTGGCGATCTGCGCCCGGGACGGTCGTCCCCGCTGGATCGGTTTGTGAGCAGGCCTTCACTCCTGCGCCAGCGTGTGCCACATCGGCCCTGAATCGCTCGGTACGGATCCTGCTTATGATGACCGCGTGAATCAACGTGCTCTTCGTCGCTTGTTCGGCGGGATCCTGACGGCCACGGTGGGAAGCGTGGGTTGCGGTGGCGCGGACGGTACCGCCGACGCAGGCGCAGCGGCCGGGGGTGCCGCCGGGGCAGCCGGTGGGGGCACAGTCGACGCCGGCTCCTGCAATGACGCGGGATTTTGCTGCGACGATCGTCCGCCCGAGCTCGTGGGTTATCCCGGCTGCGCAGCTCCCTTTTGCGTGGAGGTTTCTAAACCAACCCCTCCTGACGCGGGCGATCTCGACGCAGAGGTCGGCGATGCGGAGGTCGGCGATGCGGAGGTCGGCGACGCAGAGGTCGGCGATGCGAAGGTCGGCGATGCAGAGGTCGGCGATGCAGAGGTCGGCGATGCAGAGGTCAGCGATGCGAAGGCGGGCAGCTCGTGTGCCGATCTCTGCGGCCCGACGGACCGCCCTGTGTTTGCCTGCAACACCTTCGTCTACGACGCGAAAACGTGGGTCAAATGCCAAACGGATTGCACTGGACGCCGTCCTTCGGGCTTCGTGCCAAGACGGTTTTCCGAGCCCACGATGGGCTCGTATTTTTCCGAAATGGCGGAGCTCGAAGCAGCGTCCATCGTCGCGTTTCGGAGGCTCGCTCGAGAGCTCCTGCGGTTCCGAGCACCGCCCTCTCTGCGGCGTGCTGCGCGACGCGCCGCGCGTGAGGAGATCGCCCACACCCGTGCTACGCGCCGACTCGCGCGCCGATTTCGGGGGAACCCCGGTGGCTCCCGAGATCCCGGCGGCATCGCCCACTACCCTCGAGGCCATCGCGGTCGAAAACGGTCGCGAAGGCTGCGTTCGAGAAACCTTCGGGGCACTCGTCGCCCTGTATCAGGCCCAAAATGCCAGCGATCCGAACGTCCGCCGAGCTCTCACCCGGATCGCACGGGACGAACTTCGCCACGCTGCTCTCGCCTGGCGAGTGAAACGTTGGGCCGACCGGCATCTCGACTCTCGCGGACGCGATCAGGTCCGTTCCGAGATCCGACGCGCTGCAGGGGAGCTCTTGGCCGAGCTCGGCACGAATGCACCGGCTTCGATCGCACACAGAGTGGGGATCCCCCCCGGCGCGATGCAAAAAACGATGGCAGCGGCCCTCGCGGCTGAGCTCTGGGTGGATCGTAGCGTGCGCGAGCACGAAATCTGATCGAGATCCGTCATCGCCGACCTACTCTGGCTCGGCAACGTGGCTGGACACCTACGCACCTCCGCTTTCATCGCGATCGTGTTAGCGCTCGGGCTGTGCGCGATCGGCTGTAACAAGAAATCCGCCCCCGAGAACGGCGCCGGCAGTGGCACGAACACCGGTGCGGGCACTCGGGTCCCGTCGACCTCTCCGGTCGACACCAAGGTCTACCCTCCTGCCGCACTCCGAATGCACGCTTGTCCTCCGATCGACTCGAGCGTGCCCCCGCTCCCACCCGTGGTCGATGTGGGGTGTGAATCGTGCAAGCCCGACGAGCACTGCAAGGTCACCTCCCTCCGCGGGAGGAACATCGGGGAGTGCAAGAAGAGCACCTGCCAGAAGGACGCGGACTGTCCCGGAATGCTCTGCGCCTGCGGCCCACCGAACGAGTGCGTCACCGGCAACTGTCGAGGCCCGGAAGATTGCGGCGGACGGGAGTGCGTCCCCAATCGCGGACGCTACGGCCACGGCACTGGAACCTTCTGCCGAACCAAGAACGATACCTGTCGCACCCACACCGACTGCGGCGAAGGGAAGGAATGCAGCTACTCCGCCACCGGCTGGAGCTGCGTGCCCGAGACTCCTCCTCCGCCGGCGGGTTGATCAGAACGCCCGCCTCTCAATGAAAATCCCGAGACGAGCTCGGAAGCCTTCGTCCCGGCACGTCCAAACGTTCGAGATCGTCGACGATCACGTGCACCACCGGAGAGTGTCCTGCGGCGCTGTCGCGATGCGGGCCGCCCTGGTCGCCTCGCCGCTCGCCGGGGGCTTCGGGTTGCCGTTCGATGGTCCCCTTCGCCAAAAGGAGAGTCGCATGCCGCGCGACGAGCCGCAGACGCTCGTACACCTGATTCCACAAGATCAAGTTCACGAATCCCGCTTCGTCTTCCAGAGTAATGAACACGACGCCGCTCGCCGTTCCCGGCTGCTGGCGGCAGATCACGAGCCCCGCTACCTCGACTCGACTCCCCTGCTTCGTCGAGAGCAACTCCTTCGCATCGAGCACTCCACGCTTCCTGAGCCCAGGGCGCAGATGCCGCATGGGATGGTCACTCACACTGAGTCCCTTCCTGCCGTAGTCGAGCAAGAGTTGCTCGGCGGCGCGAAGCGGGGGAAGCACGACCTCCGGCTCGTGAACGCCGACCTTCTCGAAGAGTCCTCCCACTCGCGGAGAACGCGCTTTCCACAGGGCGTTGCGACGCCCTTTCACCAGCGGCTCGAGCGCTCCCGCTTCACCGAGCATCTCGATCTCGTCTTTGCGGAGCGCCGCTCGATGCGACGAGATCTTCGAGGCTCGCAAACGCTCCCCCTCCCCGCGCTTGCTCGATGCGCCGTGCGGCCTTTTCTGAAAACCCTTTCACCAATCGAAATCCGAGCCTCACTGCGCGCTCGGTTTCGATGCTTCTCGCTTCGAGCGTGCAATCCCAGTCGCTTCGAGAGACGTCGACATCCCTCACCTCGACGCCATGTCGCTGAGCATCCTGCAAGATGGTGCTCGCCGAGTAAAATCCCATGGGCTGGGAGTTGATGAGCGCGCAGGCGAAGTGCGCTGGGTAGTGCGCCTTTTGCCAGGTCGAGGCGTAGACGAGCAGCGCGAAGCTCGCAGCGTGGGATTCCGGGAAGCCGTACTCGCCGAAATCCTTTGATCTGCTCGAAGAGCGCCTCACCGAACTCGCGCGAGATCCCTTTGCTCGAAAACCCATCCAGCAATCGCTCGCGATGTCGAAGAAGCTTTCCGTTCTTCTTCCACGCCGCCATGTCCCGCCTGAGCTGATCGGCCTCGCCGCCCGTATATCCCGCCCCCACGATGGCGATCTGCATCACCTGCTCCTGAAACAGCGGGACGCCCAGCGTCCGCTCGAGGATCGGCCAGAGCTCCGGATGTGGGCTCGTCACCGGCTCCTCCCCACTTCTTCTTCGCAGATACGGATGAACCATCCCACCCTGGATCGGCCCGGGCCGCACGATCGCGACCTCCACCACCAGGTCATAAAACTTCCGCGGTAAGAGCCGCGGCAACATCGCCATCTGCGCCCGGCTCTCGATCTGAAACACTCCCACCGTGTCCGCGCGGCAAGCGGTGTCATACACCAGCGCTTCTTCCGGCGGGATCCGGGTGATCACCTCCAAGGGATCGAACTCGTGCTCGACGCGCTTCGTGACACCCGAAGGGGTGCACGCGACTGCGCGACCGCTCACGCCTCGCGCGATCCCACAGCTTGCTGCATTTTGCGGCGAAAAGGAGAACCGCCAAGACGCCAAGGACGCCAAGGACGCCAAGATTTTTTTGGGGGGGGAAGCGTTCGCTTCGTCCTCTGCTTCCCGTGGCTCTCGCTTGCCAGTGCGTTCTTTGGTTTTCGGCGCTGGGAACGGGTCGCAATAGGAATCGCGAGGGACGCTGCAAATGAGATCCCCCTCACCTCCTTTGAAATCCAGTTCGGAATTTTCACAGGGAGGCTGAAGGACGGGAAGAATTTATGGTCCGGAGCGGGGCGAACTACGAAATCCTTCCTCTTCTTCCACCCCTTCGGGTATCGCGAAGCGCGTCGTCTTCCTGTTGGATGGACGAACCCGGGCTCGACGCTGGGACGCAGTCCGCCGTCGCGGTGGATGAGCTCGAGACATTTGCGGATCGCGGTCAGCATTCCGAGACCGAGGACGTCGATCTTGAAGAAGCCGAGGGCTTCCAGATCGTCTTTGTCCCAGGGGATCACGGTGCGATCGGGCATGCGGGCGGGCTCGATGGGGGCGACTTCGGAAAGCGGGCGGGCGGAGAGAACGAAGCCGCCGACGTGAATGGAGAGGTGGCGCGGGAAACCCTCGAGGCTGCGGGCGAGGGTGACGCTCTGGCGCAGGCGTGTGTCGCGGGGATCGAAGCCCATCTCGACCAGGCGGGAGTCACTCACTTCGGCGCTGTCCCAGTGGGTGATGGTGCCCGAGAGGCGATCGATCTGTTCGAGGGAGAGGCCGAAGGCTTTCCCGGTTTCTCGCAATGCGCTCTTGCCGCGGTAGCAGATGACCTCGCTCACCATCGCAGCCCGGTCGCGGCCGTGGCGCCGGTAGATTTCCTGGATCACCTCTTCCCGGCGTTCGTGCTCGAAGTCGATGTCGATGTCGGGAGGCTCACTGCGCTCCGCGCTCATGAAGCGTTCGAAGAGCAGGTTCGAGCGGGCGGGATCCACCGCGGTGATCCCGAGCACGTAGCAGACGGCGCTGTTGGCGGCACTGCCTCGTCCCTGACACAGGATCTTTTTTGCGCGAGCGATCTCGACGACCTCCCAGGTCGACAAGAAGTACGGCGCGACGCCGAGAGTCTCGATGAGAGCGAGCTCCTTTTCGATCTGCGCGCGGACTGAATCGGGAATACCGCTCGGGTAGCGGCGAGTGATGCCGAGCTCGGTCAGATGGCGGAGCTTTTGGTCGGCGCTTTCCCCCGGGCCGAGCTCGCAGGGAAAGTGATAGCGGAGCTCGGCGAGGGAGAAATGGCAGGCGCTCGCGATGTCGCCCGTCCGATCGATCCAATCGGGATGCTCCCGGAAGAGCTTTTGCATCTCGAGCTCGGAGCGAAGGAACGGCTCGGCGTTGGCCTCGAGGGCGGTTCCGGCCTGATCGAGCGTCATGCCTTCACGAATGCAGCAAAGGACGTCGGCGAGGGGTTTGCGCGAGCGGTGGTGGAAGGTGGGCCGGGCGCTGGCGACGACGGGGAGCCCAAAGCGTTCGGACCACGCTCGTACCGCTTCGAGACGCGTGCGATCGAACGCGTCGAGATGTCGATGGGCAGCGAGAAAGGCCCGCTCGTCGAACACGTCCCGCACGGCGGCGAGAAGGACTTCGGGCGGGGCATCGGGCCCATCGGGATCGCGCGGAGAGGGAACGATCGCGATGAGGCCTTGGTGGTGACGCGCGAGCCACTCGAGTCGAAGAGCACCTTCGCTCTTCGACTGATCGGCGTGAGAGAGCGTGAGCAAGCGGCAGAGGTTCGAGTAACCCTCGTGATCTTCTGCAATGAGAGCGAGCGATGGTGAATCCGAGAGCGCGAGCAGGCGCGCTTCGTTCGCGGATTGGGTTTTGCGTTTGCGTGGTGCGACGGTTCCGAGCTCTTCGGGATCGAGCACGAGCTCCGCGCCGATCAAGAGGCGCTGATCGCATTCCTTGGCTCGAGCGTGGGCACGAGCCGAGCCGTAGAGGCCCATCCGATCGACGATCGCGACGGCTTCGATGCCGCGCTCCTTGGCGCCGAGCACGATCTCTTCGGGGTGGGAGGCTCCTCGAAGGAACGAAAAGCAGGAACGAGCGAGAAGCTCCGCGAACATTGGGACTGAACAAACTATCAGTCCTCGAGGGCGTGGGAAGAGCGGCCTAAATGATCAATGACAACCGGTCATTGCGCGCGTGGAAGCCAGCCGATCTCCCGGGCGGTGGCCGCCCCCACTCGAAGCTCGTCGAGGGTGTCGGGAGGCCTCTCCTCGGTGGGAGAGAGAGCGACGTTGCGGGCCATGACCTCCGCGAACACCTGGGGATAGAGCGGTATGCGATCCGGTTCGCCGAGGCCGTCGGGCACCCGCGCGCGACCCATGGCGTCGTATTTGTCGGTGGCGCCAAGGGTATGCAAAAGCTCATGGGTCGCGACGAAGAGAGCGAAGTCGATCATGGAGGAGTCGAGCTCGACCGCCACGCTTCCGATGCGACCCCCCTCCTCGCTCTGCCCCTCGACGCTCTTTCGTCGCTGGTTGATGGGCGGCCTGACGACGAGGTAGATGCGCGAATCGAATCCGGCGGAAGGAACGTCGGCGCGCTGATCGATGTCGCGATAGTAGCGCCACGAGTCGTAACTCGCCCGCGCGAGATCGATGAAGCCTCCCCCCGCCGGTGAAGGCGGATCCGAGGACGCGTCCACTGGGCCGTACACGGAAAACGAGAAAGGCCGCTCCCCATCGCGATAGCGCTCCATCTCGCTTTTTAGATGCGATTCCAGATCGTGAGAGCGGGCCGCCAGCTCCTTCACCACTGCGTCATCCACCGGTCCCCGGCGGATCACGACGAATGCCACTTGGAGCGGGCGCTTCCAGCTGGTACGGGCCCGCCTCTGGGTTACGTCCTTCACCGCATACAGAACGACGATCGCCAGGATCCCGAGGAGAATTGCGATGCGAACACGCCGGAAGATTTGGCCCTTCTTCACCCAGAGCGACCATACGGCATGTAGGGATTTTGCCCACCTGGGCCGGTCTCTGGTTACGAAGGCTCGCGTGGAGCTAGATAGATCCCTCCTGGTCGCCCTGCCCTTCTTGGCCTTCGGCTGCGGACACGAAGATCCCGGCCCGTCTCGAAAGGCCGAACTGCCACCCGCTGCGAAGGTTGCCGACGCACCGTCGAAAGGCTCACCCGCCGTCGAAGAGAAGAGTCAGCGGCCCAAAGAGCCCCTGAGCGTGATCCTCATCACGGTCGACGCCCTGCGACACGACATGCCCTGGATGGGGTACTCCCGCGACATTGCGCCGAACCTCACACGCTTTGCCAAGGCGAACGTGATCTTCGAGAACCACCGCGCCACCACGAGCTTCACCGCTCAGAGCCTGCCCGCCATGCTCGCGGGCCGGATGGCCTCCACGCTGTATCGCAGCGGGTACTTCTTCGCGGGCTACACCGACGCGGACGAGTTCTTTCCCGAAGCGCTCCAGCAAAAGGGGATCCGAACTGTCGCGGTGCAGTCCCACATGTACTTCAACCGGGGCAAGGGTCTGAATCAAGGCTTCGACACGTGGGAGATGGTGCCGGGCATCACGTTCAACGAACGCACCGACGAGCACGTGACGAGCGACAAGACCACCGCTCTATTCCAGAAGCTTCTGGCCGATCCAAAGAACACCAGCCATCAGTTCTTTGCCTGGACGCACTACACCGATCCCCACGCCGACTACCAAAAGCACTCCGAATGTCCCGACTTCGGTGGGACTTCGCGCGACCTGTACGACAGCGAGGTCTGCTTCACGGATTTGCACATCGGAAAGCTCCTCGCGTGGGCGGAGCACCAACCGTTCTGGGAGCGGACGGCGGTCATCGTGAGCTCCGATCACGGCGAAGCGTTCGGCGAGCATGGCCTGAGGGAGCACGCCCACGAGCTCTGGGACGAGCTGGCGCGGGTGCCACTCCTGGTTCACATCCCCGGCGTCCCTGCGAAGCGCATCAAGACGCCCCACAGTCATCTCGATCTCGCCCCCACCATCCTCGAGCTCATGGGACAGGAGCCACTCTCGGGCTTCGAAGGCGATAGCCTCCTCGCGGAGATCGACGGCAGCCCCACGAAGCAGAAGGGCCCCATCGTTCTGGAGCTCGCCGCCGACAACATTCAACCGGCCCGGCGCGCCATCGTGAGCGGCGACTACAAGCTCATCCGCTTCGGCGAAAAGCGCGGCGCTCCGGAAAAGCTATTCAATATTTCCAAGGATCCTGGGGAGAAACAGGATCTCTCCAAGAGCGAGCCGGACAAGCTCACCGAGATGCGCGGCCTTCTGGACGAGACGTTCAAGAAGATCCCGAGCGTCGAGCCCTTCGGTGGAATGAAACTGAAGGGCAGCGGAAGCGCGAACGGACCACGGGGTCCCGAAGTCGCCAAGCTGTAGCTAGGTCGAGCTGATCGGCGCGTCCGTCATGTCGCGGATGTAGAGCTCCTTGTATTTCGTGGTCGAAGCGGACGGCACGAACAGCCCGAATACGCCCCGCAGGTACGTGAAGTTCGTGACCAATCCGTCGCTGAGTCCGACGAACACGCCTCCGCTCGTGAAGAACGGGCTCAGGCTCACCACCTCGGAGATCCCGGCATCGGTGAACTGACCTTGCTTCCAGAGAGCGAATGTTTCGCTGGGCTGTCCGGGCTTGCCGCTGATCGCATCGAGCTGGATGAACAGCGGTCCGTGAGTGGTCTCGTACGCGTTGACCGTGAGATCCAACAGCGTGACACCCTGGATCGGCGCGATGTTTCCCGTTCCTGTCTTCTTGATGCATCCGACCTGGGAATTGCTCACGTCGAAGTAGAGCTCGTTCTCCACGCCGGTGGTGTGTCGCCACGCCGATCCGTACAGATCGACCTGATCCCCCACCGAGACCTGGGTGAAGTAGATGCTCACGTTGCCCGGCACGTTGACGCGGATCCCTTGGTGCGCACCCGCCGCCCAGCTCGCAAACGTCTCTTTTTGCTGAACGAACAGCTGACAAGCAATCCCGTTGGTGCACTTCCCTCCCGAGATCGCGGTGATGTAGACGCCCGGAACCCATGCGGCCGCAGGAGAAGTCGGATTGTCGTTCCAGATCTCGGCGATGGCCTTGGTGGGCGCCCCCGTAGGAGCTTGATTGCAAGTCGGGAACGTTCCTCCAGATCCTCCGGTGCCGCCCGTCGAGCTCCCCGCAACGCCTCCGCCACCGGGCGCGCCTCCAGTCGAGCTGCCGGCGGTTCCGCCCGAACCACCCGTGGGCGTTCCAGCGCTGCCGCCACCGCCGCCCGAACCGCCCGTCGTGCCTCCGGATCCTCCGGTCGCCCCAACGCCACCGGTTCCGCCGCCCGACTTACCCCCCGAGCCGAGGGAGCTCTGGTCGTCCGAAGAACAGGCCGCGAGCGCGAGAGGAATGAAGAAGCACGAGTACCAAGCCCTGAAAGTCATGCGCGGGACCTTACACAGGTCGGCCGCGGACTCAATCGACAGCGTGGGAACGGGCGTTCGCGGCAGATGCGTACCGTTCACGTCGCATGCGCCATGTTGGAGTGGAAAACATCGCCGATTCGAATGGCCGGGATTTTGCTCTCCATCGGGCGCTCGGAGGAGACGCGCTCCAGCCGGTTTGGAGTCTCCATGCAGCTCATCGAATCTCTCCTCGAAGACAACGTCGCCCCTTCGTCCACGACACCCATCGGTCGTCTTCACGACGCCGCTCGCGCTCTTTTGTACGCGCTGCTGGCCGCAGCGGTCTGGGGCGTCTGTGCAGGCGCTGGCCACATCGGTCAAGCACTCGCGAACGTCTACCGGGTGCCAGTCGTGATCTTGGTGTCGGCCGTGGCAACACTGCCGGCGGCGGTGCTCTTGTGGAAGGCTTTTTCCGTCCGCGCCAGTCTCGCGGATCTCTTGGTTGCCTACGCGCGAGCCACCTTACACGGCTCCGTTGCACTCGCCGCGTTTGCTCCCCTACTGGCGATCTATTCGTTCACCAGCAGCTCCGGGATCGTCAGCGCCTTGGCGCTGGGCAGCGCCATCGTCGCGCTTCTCGTCGCGGGAATGAGCTTCGTGAAAAATCTACTGGGCAGCGTCGAGCGATCGAGCTCGTGGCGCGTCGTTCCGGTGGCGCTGGTGACCATTGCCATTCAGCTCGCCGCCCTGCCCCAACTGATATCGGTGATGTCGCCCATCTTGCCGTCGCCCACCGCGCTCGTGGGGGGTGTGGAGGGCTTGTTCGGCGGAGGGAACCGATGACCCGACCCCGGCGCAGGATCTTCTACGCGATCCTCGTGATTGCCTGCGCAGTGGTCTTCATCCTGGCACTCGGCGGCGGCGAGTCCCGCCACCCTGACGGCCGGGTTCCCAAAAGCGTGGCTCGAAGCGTGGCACTCGCGAGCTTCGCCGCGACATGCGCGGGCCTCCTCTGGGCGGAGCGATTTCTCCGGAGGCGCCGCGAGGACGAAGCCGCCGAAGCGGTGCTGCGCGAGGAGTTCGAGCGCTGCGAGAGGTCCGACGCCGACTGACTCGGCACTCGCAAAAATGAGCTATAGCCTTCCGTTACATGCAGATCGAGCTGATCTCCACCGCCGGCGAGGACTCCGCGTATCTCCCCCGCCTGGGACTCGGCGTGCTCGCAGCCCTCACGCCTCCCGAAGACGAGGTGATCTACACCGACGAGATCGTGCGGCCGTTCGATCTCGAGCGCGATCTGAAGGACGTCGACCTGGTGGGGATCAGCGTCGATAGCAAGACCGCCCATCGGAGCTACCGGCTGGCGCAAGCGTACCGCCGCCGCGGGGTCAAGGTCGTGCTCGGCGGGATCCATCCCACGGCGGAGCCCTCCGAAGCGGGACAGTTCGCCGACGCAGTGGTGCTGAGCGAGGCGGAAGAGCTCTGGCCCCGGGTGATCGCCGACTTCAAGCGCGGAGCGCTCGCGCCCATCTATCGCGGCGAGCTTCCGAACCTTCGGTCCATGCCGCGTCCGCGTCGCGATCTGTTCGTCTCGAAGAAGTACATTCCGTTTCAGGTCGTCCAGACGATGCGGGGCTGCCCGTACCCGTGCGAATTTTGCAGCGTCTCTACCGCCAACGGCACGACCATGCGCTTTCGCCCCGCCGAAGACGTGCTCGGCGAGCTTTCGACCCTCGGCAAGCTCGTGATGTTCGCCGACGACAACGTGATGATCCATCGCAAGTACTCCGAAGAGCTCTTCACGCGCATGGCGGATCTCGGAAAGCACTGGATCGGCCAGTGCTCCCTGGCGGCCGTCCGCCGCATCGACAACGTGAAGCTGATGGCCGAGAGCGGATGCAAAGGCCTGTTCATCGGATTCGAGAGCATCGATACGGACACGGTTCAGTTCACCGGCAAGCCCCAGAACCGACCCTCCCAGTATCGGGAGGTGGTCCAGATGCTTCACGAGCACGGGATCAGCACCTGGGGCAGCTTCGTGTTCGGCTTCGACACCGACGACAAGGAGATCTTCGATCGCACCGTCGAAGCCGCGATCGAGATGAAGCTCACGATGGCGCTCTTCGCCATCCTGACTCCCTACCCCGCGACCAAGCTCTACCGGCGCCTCCTCGCGGAGGGCCGCCTCACCGATCCCAAATGGTGGCTCCGCTCCGATCACGACGCCGGCTCGCCGTATTTCGTGCCGACGCAAATGACCCGGGAGGAGCTTCGCGAAGGTTGGGTGCGAGCGTGGACGAGGTTTTACTCGCCGCTCTCGATCCTGAAACGCTTCACGGTCACTCGTCGCTCGAGCTGGATCCAGTCGCTGGGATTCTTTCCGTTGAACGTGATGCAAAACCGCCTTGCGCACCTGAAGATCCGGGGCGGCCTCGAACGCTTCCGAACCGGCGGGGAGTCCGAGAGCGGGCGCATCGAGCTTCCGACCCGGCCTGGTCTTCCGATCATCGACGAGCGCGTCTGAATCGACTTCAACCTTCGCGGCACGCGACGAGCTCACCGTCACGGAGCTCTTCGATCCGGAGGTCGGTCAGCCCGAAGCAGTAGTATCCGCAGTGCTCGCTGAAAACCCCGGCGATTCGCTGCTCCGAATCCACGACGACGAACGCATAGCGAAAGCTCATGCTGGACCCATCGGGAAGCGTGAGCGCGACGCTCTCGTCGACCCGGAAGTCGCCCGCCGCAAGACCGACATCGCGTATTTCCTCGGCGCTCCTCCCCAGACGCGTGGCCAGGGCATCGGCAAAAATCATCCGGATGTCGCGCATGTGCGCGGCCAGCGTCGCCCGAGTCGAGGCTCTCAGCATGTCTCGAGGGTAATCGAGGGACGGGAGAAATGCGTTCGACAAGGGTATGATGACCGGATGACGACACGCTGGCTTTGGGTGAGTGGGGTGGTTCTCTTGCTGACGGCATGCGGCTCGGACGATAGCGCCGGGGGAAACCCAGCAAAGGATGCGGGTCTCGGCGGAAGCGGCGGGAGCACATCCGGCGGATCGGGTGGCACCGCGACCGGTGGCAGTGCGGGAAGCTCCACAGGCGGCAGGGCCACCGGTGGCAACGCCGGCAGCTCCACAGGCGGCAGCAGCGGCAGTGGTGTCGGCGGCGCCGGAGGGAGCGGCGGGGGCACCAATCCGTGCGAGGCATACTGCACCCAGGCCGCGAGCCCGGCTTCTTGTGAGCTCAACTCCAAGCAGCTCTGCCTGGACTATTGCAACGGCGTAGTGGCGGATGCGAATTGCGGCGCCCTCTGGATTGCGGCGTTCAATTGCGAGCTCGGCGACGGAACTCCATCGTGCAGTTGGATCACTCCCGGATCGTCGTGCTCGAGTGCCGACCAAGCCGCGAAGGCCTGCTCGCCCGGCACGGGTGGTTCCGGCGGCACGGGTGGTTCCGGTGGCACGGGTGGTTCCGGCGGCACGGGTGGTTCCGGTGGCACGGGCGGTTCCGGCGGCACGGGTGGTTCCGGTGGCAACGGCGGCAGCGGTGGCACGACGTGCACGGCCCCACCCAATCCCACGGGCCTGTCGTGCAACGGCAACGGCGACCTCAAGGTGACGAGCACCACCGGAGTGGTCGCAGTGACATTTGGGGCAGTGCAGGCTCCGGCCTCGTGCACCCTCGGCAATTCGAGCAGTCAGTTCGTCACTAGTGGCGGCGCCTTCGTGCTGGGCGTCCCATCGAGCCCGGGCTGCTTGCAGCATCGCGTCTGCACGATCGACAACTCCTGCACCAACGATTACTCGCCGGGCGTCGTGTTCACGCGCTGTTACTCGATTTCGCAACCGCCATCGATCACCTGTCAATTTCCCTGAGCGACAACGTCCTATCGAAGAGCGCTACTTCGTCGAGCGGCCGCCCGCAGGTAGCAGTTCGCTCAGTCCACCACCGCGTGCAAAAATCGGCGCCCGCTCTCGCGATCGACGTACACCAGCGCTTCGATTCCGCCTTCTAGGCCCTCGAGCCAGAGGCTCACGTAATCCCGCGTCACCGGGGAGCCCGTCCACCACTCCACCGACTCGAGCCGTTCGACGAAGTGGATCTCTTCGATCGTGTAGAGGCGATGATCGATCGACAGGGTGCTGCCGATGCGAAGCGCGCTGCCGAGGGCGAGGGGCTCGGGGAAGCAGCGCGTGGCAGCGATGCCCGGACTCTTGGCCATGCTTTTCACCTTGCGAAGCGGGAGGGGCTCGCGCTTCGTCTTCTTGGTTTTCCGTCGTCGATGGGGGCTCTCTGGATCGGCGAGAGCTGGGACGAGCTCGCTCTTCTTTTCGGGACGATGGGAGTCGACCAGGGAGAGCACGCCCACGCGTTCCTTGCCGATGTCGGCGCCGAGCTCGGCGAGCAAGACGGGCAGCGTATCGAGCTCCTGGATGCCGGCGAGCCCGGCCGACACCCGGGACAGATCGAGCTGGCGTCCAATCTGGCGGATCAATGCCGGCGCTTCGAGTCGAAGTCCGACGCTCGGAGCTTCGAGGCGCAGGCGTTCGAGACGCGAAGCGACCACGCGGCGGATTTCTTCCTCACGCCAGAGCGGAGAAGCCAGATCGAAGAGCAGCTCCTTTTCGAGAGCCACGCCGCGATGGCGGGCGATGGTGCGATCGTGCTCGATGATCAAGACGAGCTTTTGCGCGGCTTCCCCGCGACCGGCAAGGCGGAGGGAGAGCCGGGACGCCAGGCCGCGCAGCACGAAGGAAAGCGGCTCCGAGCCCTCGACAGGTTCGTCCCACGTGCTCCTTTCGGAGAGCAATGCGGGAATGCGATAGGCAACCAGAGGCGTCTCGTCTTTGCCCGCCGCGAGATCGAGAGCGAGGCTCGCGTGCTCACCCAGTCGAGACGCGGCAGCCTCTCGGGGCAAGGCCGCGAGATCACCGAGGGTGAGCACGGCAAGACGCGTCAGCCAGAGAGCGCGCTCGCGATCGATGGGCAGGGCGCTCACGGGCAGGCTCGCGATCGCTTCCTTCGTACCTCGTTCGGGAACGACCAGCACTTCCGAGAGTGCGCCGTAGCGGGCGCACGCCCGGGCGATGAGCGGGCCCTTCGCAATCGCAACCCGAACGACGTGACCGAGAGCGCGCACCCGACTCGCAAGCTCCGCTCCGAGGGCTTCCTCGCCCCCGGACAGATGAGCCGAGCCGGTGACATCGACCCACACCGTGTCGGGTGCCTCGAATGCGACGGTCGGACCGAATGCGAGGGCGATCTCGGCCACGCGGGCGAGCGCTGTATGGATCTGCTCGCGGCTCACCCGGCGAACGACGAGATGCGCGAGGAGCGCGCAGGCTTCCGCAATGCTCTGGCCCTTGCACACGCCATGACGGCGCGCTTCTTCGTTCACCGCATCGAGGATCGCCGTGGCGGAGACGGGCTCGCTCGATTCGTCGTCGGCCAGGACGACGCCCAGAGGGAGAACGCGGCGTTTTTTCGGCTTCGGCGTGCCGATCTCTGCGCCCCCACCGAGCTCGCACGAGAGATCGGGCAGGACGACGGCAACGATGCGCCGAACCTCACTCATTTCACCGTGGCGAGGAGCACCGAAGTAGCCCTCCGCTCCTTGACCAGAGGTTTGGGACCAGGACGACCCCATGCAATCTTCTTCGGTGACGACACGCGACCCTGTCGATCCTTGGCGATGCGAACCGAAAGCTCTCCGGGCGACGGGCGGCAAAGCTCGATGCGCTGGGCGACCGGCAGCGGCAATCCGCGAGTCGCCGAACCATCCGTGATGAGCAGCACCGATGCGGCCGTCCCTTCGACGGCGAGAGCGAGGCGCCGCACGATGCGAGGCCACTTGGCGAGGGCAACGTGCATGGGGCGACCGGGCAAACCCAAGGTGTCGATCACCACGACCGCGAACGCCCGGGACTCGACCACCCGCAGCGCGACGCGTGGAAGCGCTTCGAGGGTGGGACACACGACGAGGAGCCGTGCGAGCTCGACCCCCGCTCGCATCACGCCCGGTGCGTACAAGGACGACCGCTCGGAGGGGATCGACGAACGCGCACCAGGGGGCTTGTCCACCCTGGGAGCGCACGCTCTCTTGGGCTGCGCGACACGCAGCGAGGGCGATCGTGGTGGCGAGGGATGCGCCCGCCTTCACGCTGAGCTCCACCACCGCGCCGGTGAGCAGGCCTCCATCGGGCAGCACCGAGTCGAGCTCCCCGAGCCCCAGAGGGAGGCTCCGGGTCTCCGGAGGGGACTCCCCCGGGCGAACCAAATGGCTCAATAGATGCTGCGGCAGGGCCACGTACTGAACATAATATCAGACCTCGCTTCCGGCAAGGCCAGGGCCCCGGCCCTGGACAAACAATGTCCGGCTCGGCTCTATCGACAAGAAGCGCGTGATTCCGTACCGTTCGGCCGCACATGCGCGCCCTCCTCGTCCTTTTCGCGGCCGGTCTCGCCTTCGGTTGTGGCGCGAAAACCCTTCAGGGAGATTCGTCGCTCCCCGAAAGCGCTTCCAACCCCCCTGCCGACGACGACCTCGGTCCGAAGGGGGGCGTCTGGGGCGCCTGCTACGAGTCGTTCACCCCGACCGGCAACGCGAAAACCGATCTGGGTCGCATCACCCGCTCCTGCGGACCCACGGGCGAGATGCGTGCCATCACGCCGGTGAAGGAAGCCTCGCAAAACGAACGGGATCCGGTCGACCGCTATACGTTCTACGTGCCGAGCGCCGGGGCTTGCTATCGCGTGTACGCGACGGGAGATCGCAACATCGGCGATCTGGATCTCCTGCTCCGCGGCCCCGATGGCGAAGACGTGGCGGCGGACATCAGTCACGACTCGTTCCCGGTCCTCCCTCCCCACGGGCCTCTCTGCTTCGACGTGCCGGGCCTCTACATGCTCGAGGTGAGCGTCTTTCGGGGGAGCGGTCGCTACGCGCTCCAGGTCTGGGGAAACCCGGCGGGGATCGGGAAAAAATCCCCGAAATAACGCGCAATTTCACGCTGACCCTCCATGGCGGCGGGAGCGGGAAGTGTTATGACTCTCGAAGTGACTGCGCCCCCGAAGCTCGAAGCCCTGCGAGGCGTCCTTCGACAGATGGGGTCGGTCCTCGTGTGTTACTCGGGGGGGATCGACAGCGCGTTCGTGCTGGCCGTCGCCACCGAAGAGCTCGGCGAGCGGGCCATCGGCATGACCGCCGTGAGCCCGAGCCTGCCGGACAGTGAGCGCATCGACGCCGGCAAGACCGCGGAGCGCCTGGGCGCAACACACCGCTTCGTGGACTCCAACGAGATCGAGCGACCCGAGTACGTCGCCAATGGTCCCGATCGCTGCTTTCACTGCAAGAGCGAGCTGTACGACATCGCCGAAGCGAAGCGCGTCGAGTGGAAGCTCGAGCACGTCGTCAATGGAACGAACACGGACGACCTCGGCGACTACCGTCCGGGTCTCGAAGCCGCCAAGAACGCTCGGGTACGCAGTCCGCTCACGGAAGTGGGCATGAACAAGAACGACGTGCGCGAAGCCGCTCGAGCCATTGGCATGGAGCTCTGGGACAAGCCCGCGTCGGCATGTCTATCGAGCCGCCTACCCTACGGCACGAGCGTGACCCGGGAGCGCCTGGCGCAAATCGGCGGGCTCGAGGCTTCGCTCAAGGAGCTCGGCTTCCGCCAAGTGCGCGTCCGCTGGCACGACAAGATTGCGCGCATCGAGATCGCGCTCGAGGAGATCTCACGCCTTCTCGCACCCGGCGTACGTGACCGAGTCGTGCAAGCCGGCAAAGAGCACGGCTTCACCTACGTCACGGTGGATCTCGGTGGCTATCGAACCGGATCCCACAACGAAGTGCTCGTCGGCCGCGCGCTCAGAATCGTTTGACCGCCGGCGAGCCGTGGTATCGTCCCCGCGTGCTGTCCGGTCCGGGTCGATGCGCGAAGCTGCTTTTCCCCTTCGCCCTGCTACTCGCTGATCGACCGGCCCATGCCGACGAGTCAGAGCGCGACGTTGCCGCACAGTTCTTCGAGGCCGGCGCGGCCGCGGCCAAGCGCGGGGAATACCGTGTGTGCGCCGAGGCCTTCACCGAAGCCAACAAGCGCGCTCCCCACGGCGCCACGCTGTTCAATGCGGCGCTGTGTTGGGAAAACGACGGCGACCTGCCTCGGGCGGCGAACGATTTCGTCCAAGCGCTTCGCCTCGGCCAGCTCTCCCCGACTCAAGAGGACCAGGCCAAGAGGCGGCGGGACGAGCTCGCGGCCAAGCTCGGCAAGATCGAGGTCACCGGACCGACCGGCGCGAAAGGCAGCGTGGGGCCGGTCTCGGATCGCACCATTCCGTTTTCGACTTACGTGACCCCAGGAGAGCTCGAGGTAACCGTCGACTCCCAGGGCGAGAGCGTCAGCCAGACCGTGAAGGTTCGGGCCGGCGAGAAGAAGAGCGTGAGCCTCGAGCTACCCGAAGCGGACGAGCCGGCGCCACCGCCTCAGCAGCCGGAACCAAGCACTCCTTCCAAGTCGATCCAACCCACCGTCGGCTGGGCGCTCGTGGGCGGCGGGGTCGTCGCCGGTGCAGTGTCGATCGGATTTTACTTCTCCGCCGTGAGCGCGCGAAACGACTTCAACGATCATCCCGACGATCAGGAATTACACGACAAGGCCCAGAGCCGGCTCACCGTGGCTCGGCTCAGCGGAGTGGCCGCACTCTTGCTCGGCGGAGCCGGGGTCACGCTGATCCTCACCGCACCCAAGGAGAGCCCGAAGCCAACCGCCGGGTTTCGCATGAAGATCCACGCAACGGGCGCCAGCGCAGCGTGGACCTTCTGATGCGCGCCGTGTGGGTCGCCGCGAGCATCGTCCTCCTGGCGGGCTGCGAGGACAGCTCATCGAGCTCGCGGCCTCCGCCGCAATATCCACCGCCCGGCTACTATCCGAGCCCCGGCCCGGCCCCGGGACCCGCTGGTCCGCCACCGAGTGGCCCGCCCCTACGCTCGGACGAAATCTCGAGCGTCATCAACGCCTCGTATTCCAAGTTCACCGACTGCTACATGCGAAGCGAGTCGTACATGACCGGCAAGGCGGGCACCGTCACCATCTTCTTCGAGGCCGCACCGGCCGGCAACGTGAGGAGCGCCAGCGACCAAGCTCCTCCGGGCGCCGCCGCGCCCATGGGCAATGCGCTCCGGGATCCGCAGCTCGTGCAGTGTTTGGTGGCCGGTTTTTTCCAGCTTCGCTTCCGCACCTCGAGCGAAAGCACGCCGGCGAGCTGGACCTTTCAGTTCGCGCCGTAGCCCTTACTCGGTCAGGACCAGATCCCTCCGGCCCGCGTAGTCGCACTCCACTTTGCATGGATCGTCATCGCCACCGTACTGGGTGTGCGAGTAGGTCAACGAGTACTCGCCCTCGCCAACCAGAACGTCGTCGCGGTACACACGGACGTGGAGCTCCTTCGGCGTCGTACCTACACGAATGCCCAAGATTTCGAAGCCGAACGGCGCGTCACCCCGGTACGCACTCACGAACAACGCGCTCTGCTCGCTGCAGGTCGTGACCGCGGGCAGCTCG
The DNA here is from genome assembly GCA_963781505.1 of uncultured delta proteobacterium. Classification (GTDB taxonomy): domain Bacteria; phylum Myxococcota_A; class Polyangia; order Polyangiales; family Polyangiaceae; genus JADJKB01. The sequence goes on from CAWAHB010000035.1 coordinate 132,730, forward strand.
ATTTGACACGAAGACAGCTTGCCGTCTCCAACCGTCTCTACTCGATACACACCTGGCTCGAGCTCGGCGGACGGATCGCGAGCCGCAACAACGTCGACCCCTTGAACACAACCGATCGCGGCACAATCGGGCCTCTTGCACACGTTCGCCCAAAGCGCGAGGGTCAGCGCCGACCAAAGAGCTAAACGATACTGTCGACGCCCGCCTTTCGACGATTTCACTGGGTCGACTCCCCTAACCACGCTTCACTTTGTCTCTATCCGCGTGTATCGCAAACCGATTTGGAATTCGGCGCGGCGTCCCGCGCGTTCGAGGCTCTGATGCGAAGAATCGCGCTCGTGCTTGCTGCGCTTGTCGCGATGGGTTGCAAGGCCCGCCCGGACGAACCACGCGCGGCGCCGCCCACTCCCAGCGCCTCGACCCCCAGCGCCTCGACGAGCGTCGCGCCGGCCGCGTCGAAGCCTGCGCCACCTCCGAAAAAGCCATCGCTCCCCGATTGGACCGTGACCAAGACGTTTCGGGAGAAGCGCCTTTCGTGGCGACAGATTGCGGAAGTGAACTGGCAGCCCGTCGCCGACGGGCTCCCTCCGCTTCCGACCGAAACTCCCCGGGACTCCAAAGGCTGCCAAGCCGGAATGCTTCCCATCGAGGGCGGGATGCTGCTGGACGCCCGCGGACGTGAAGACACCGACGAGGTCTTGATCCTGCAAAACCGCGCGTGCACCCACTTCCGAACCAACGATCACGGAGTGAACGCTCTGTGCGACACGTTCGATCGCCAAAAGTGGCTCGACCTTTCCCGCGAGCTTCCCAGAAAGCAGCTGAAGCTTTGCATCGATCGCTACGAGTTTCCGAACGTGTACGGTGAGTTTCCCTTGGTCGTGGTCACGTACTCAGAGGCGAAGAAGCACTGCGAGAAAGCCGGCAAGCGGATTTGCACGGAGAGCGAATGGACCCTCGCGTGCGAGGGCGAGGAGGGTCGCCCCTACCCTTACGGCTACGAGCGGGACAAGACGGCCTGCACCATCGACATCCTGGCTCCGGGACCCGACGGCGACACGTTCAAGCCCCGCACGCTTCCCCACACGGCTCGAGGCATCGACTTCGCCTGGCATGGCACCCGCTCCGGCGAGTCACCACGCTGCGTGAGCCCGTTTGGCGTGGAAGACATGACGGGCAACGTGGATGAATGGACGAAGAACGTACGTCGCTACGGATACGAGATGATCATGAAGGGCGGGCACTGGGGCCCGGCCCGACAGCGCTGTCGACCCCAGACTCGAGGCCACGGACCGTATTACGTGCGCTACAATCAGGGATTTCGCTGCTGCACGGATTGAGGATCAGAAACGCACACCCGTGACTCCGGCGACGGTGCCGAGCACTCGTGTGTGGTGGAAATGAGCGCGAAGAAAGTAAGGGGGAGCTTGAGCATGCTCCCCCTTGTGCAGACTCCGTGCCGAATCAGCGAGGACGCGGCCGGTCGCCACGGCCGCGACCACGGTCCCGGTCGCCACCGCGAGGCGGACGACCGCCGCGAGACGGCGGACCGGCTTCGCGAGCTTGCTGGATGCGCTCTCGGGCGCGCTCGCCTTCTTCGCCCTCGGGGAACGGCAGGAGCTCGCGACGCGTCAGGCGCATCTTGCCGTCGCGGTCGACGCTGATGACCTTCACCTCGATCTCGTCGCCTTCCTTGAGCACGTCGGCGGGGGCTCGACGCGCTCGTGGGCGATCTCGGAGACGTGGAGCAGCGCCTCGTTGTTCGGGCAGGATCTCGACGAACGCGCCGAAGTCGGCGATGCGCTTGACGGTGCCCTTGTAGATCGTGCCGACCTCGGGCTCCGCCGTGAGGCCCTCGATGATCTCGAGCGCCTTGAGCACCGCATCCGGATCCGCGCCGGCGACGTCGACCGTGCCGTCGTCCTCCACGTTGACGCTGACGCCGGTCTGGTCGACGATGCCCTTGATGGTCTTGCCGCCGGGGCCGATGATGATGCGGATCTGGTCGGGCTTGACCTTGATGGTCGTGATGCGCGGCGCCTACTTGGTGAGCTCCGCGCGCGCGGTCGGCGAGCGTCTCGAGCATCTTGCCGAGGATGTGCAGGCGTCCCTCGCGCGCCTGATCGAGCGCGCGCTCGAGGATCGCGCGCTCGAGGCCCGCGATCTTGATGTCCATCTGGATGGCGGTGATGCCCGCGTCGGTGCCGCAGACCTTGAAGTCCATGTCGCCGAGGTGATCCTCGTCGCCGAGGATGTCGCTCAGAGATCGCGACCTTGCCGCCCTCCGTGATGAGGCCCATGGCGATGCCGGCGACCGGCGCTTCGATCGGCACGCCGCAGTCCATCAGGCTCAGCGTCCCGCCGCACACGCTCGCCATCGAGCTCGAGCCGTTCGACTCGAGAATCTCGCTCACGATGCGGATCGTGTACGGGAACTTCTCGTGCGTCCGGGATCATGCGCATGAGCGCGCGCTCGGCCAGCGCGCCGTGACCGATCTCGCGACGGCCGGGGCCGCGCATCGGCTTGGTCTCGCCCGTGCGAGAACGGCGGGAAGTTGTAGTGGAGCATGAAGCGCTTCCAGCTCTCGCCGATCAGCGCGTCGATCTTCTGCTCGTCGCTGGAGGTGCCGAGCGTCGTCGTGACGATGGCCTGCGTCTCGCCGCGCTGGAACAGCGCCGAGCCGTGGACGCGCGGCAGGAGGCCGACCTCGCAGCGAGATGGGGCGGATCGTGCTGCTCGTCGCGGCCGTCGATGCGCTTGCTTCTCCTCGAGCACCATCTCGCGCACGACCTCGTCCTTGCGCTCCTCGAACTCGTCCTTGATGAGCTTCTCGTTCGGCTTGACACTTCTCGTCGCCGAGCTCGGCGGTGAGCGTCTCGGCGAGCATGTCCTTCTTCAGCTCCTCGTAGCCCTCGTAGCGCGCCTTCTTCTCCTTGATGACGCAGGCCTGACGCAGGTCCTCGTCCGACGAGCTCCGCGACGCGCTGGGCGATCGCCTCGTCCAGCGTCGCGACGAGAACTCGCGCTTCGGCTTGCCCACCGCGGCGCGGAGCTTCTCGATGAGCTCGAGGATCTTCTGGCCCTCGCGTGCGCGAACATGAGCGCGTCGATGATGTCGGCTCTCGCTCGCCTCGTCGGCGCCGCCTTCGACCATGACGATCGCGTCCTTGGTGACGGCGACGACGAGGTCGATGTCGGCCTTCTCGATCTGCTCGAAGGTCGGGTAGCGCGACGAACTCGCCGTTCGACCCGCGCCACGCGGATGCCGGCGAGCGGGCCGGCCCACGGGATGTCCGAGATGTGCAGCGCCGCGCTGGCGCCGGTCAGCGCCAGGACGTCGGTCGGGTTCATCTTGTCGCTGCGACAGCACCGTCGCGATGACCTGCGTGTCCTTCTTGAAGCCCTCGGGAAACAGCGGGCGGCAGCGGGCGATCCATGAGGCGGCAGGTGAGGACCTCGTCGTCGCGCAGGCGGCCTTCGCGCTTGAAGAAGCCGCCCGGGATCTTGCCGGCGGCGTACGTCTTTTCGACGTACTCACAGGTGAGCGGGAAGAAGTCGAGGCCGGGGCGCTCTTCGCTCGAGACCGCGGTGACGAGCACGACGCTCTCGCCGTAGGTGACGAGGACGGCGCCGTGGGCTTGCTTGGCGAGACGGCCGGTTTCGAAGCGTGAGCGGCCGGCCGCCCACCATGACGGATTCTCGTACGAACATTGTTGAGGCGCTCCTAGGCGCGATGACCGCTGCGTGCGGTTCACGCCGGACGCGAGCGCCCTGGCCTTCAGCCTCGGTTCCTGGACGCGACAGCGGTCGCGCGCACGAAGCGAAGTTGAAGTTCCGGCAAGGCACCTGCGCTCGGAAACTGGCTGAGCCGAGCCTACTTGCGCAGGTTGAGGGAGCTGACGACGGTGCGGTAACGCTCGACGTTGGACTTCTTGAGATAATCGAGCAGGCGCCGCCGCTGGCTGACGAGCTGAGCAGACCGCGCCGCGAGTGGTGATCCTTCTTGTGCATCTTGAAGTGCTCGGTCAGCTACTCGATGCGCTGGCTGAGCAGCGCGATCTGGACCTCCGGCGAGCCCGTGTCCTGTTCGTGGAGCCGGTAACTTGGTGATGACGTGCGTTTTGGCGCCGGGCTCTAGCGGCATGTTTTCCTTCCCGAATTTTTAGGTGGCGGAGTATACGCGCGCCGGCTCGCTGGTCAACCGGGCTCTCGGGGCAGGGAAATCAGGCTCACTCGCCCTTCGCCGGCTTCGGCGCGGGGGGCATCTTCATGGTGTGGCAGTTGCCGCAGCCGAAGCCCTTCATGGTCTCCGGATTGAACTCTTCCTCGCCCAGGAGCTCCCGCATGGCGGGCGCGACCTTCTCCATCATGAAGGTGAGCATCTTCGCCTTCTTCTTGTGCTTGGCGAAGTGGTCCTTCGGATCGAGCTTCGGAAGCTTCGGATTCGGCATGTCGAACTTGTCGTCTTTCACGCCGGGACCGTGGCAGGTCGTGCACTTCACGTCGGCGAAGCGCTTCGCGTCGAACTCGCTGAAGACTTCCTTCATCTTCGGAAGGACCTTCTCCTTCATGAACGCCTTTTTCTGCTCGTGATCGAGGTCGTCCCAGCCGGGCGCCTTCGGGGGCTCGGGCGCTTCCGTGGGCTCGGGCGCGGCCGTCGGCTCCTCGGTCGCCGTGGGCTCGGGCACGGGCATGTCCGCGGTCTCCGTCCCTTCGGGCGGAGGATTTCGGCGGGCGGAGTTCCTCCGCCACAAGCCTGGGAGACGAAGAGCGCGCCACCGAGGGCGAGGACCAAGCTGAGCTTTCCGATTTTTTCGTGCATGGGGCGCGAAGCTGATTCCAAGTCCGAGCGGCCGGCAAGAAAAATCGCGAGGTCCCAGCACCGAGCGGGTGAACCGGAAAACCCGTTGGACGCTGGGCGATGATTGACGGCCGGAAAGCACCGATCCATTGAGCGAACCTGGAGGGAATGCGATGAAACCGGGTGCGAAGCTGCTCCTCGCAGAGATGATCGTTCCCCCTCCCAACGTTCCGGACTTCGCCAAGCTCCTCGATCTCGAGATGCTGGTCATGACCCAGGGCGGCTTCGAGCGCACCCAGGCCCAGTACCAGTCGCTCTACGAGCAGGCCGGGCTTCGCTTCACGCGGCTGATCGATACGCCCGCCCCGATGAAGATCGTCGAGGGAGTGCGCTAATCGGGCTCGGGCATGCGCGTTGCATCGGTCTTCACCGATGCGCGCGCTGTGCCAGCTTGCGCCGCTCTTCGTCGGCGTGCTCATTCTCGTTCGCTGCGGCGCCGACGCGGATCACACCACGTCGGAGACCGGAGAGTGTCCAGGCCTCGTGCCGCTGAGCGGACCCTGCAGCGGCGTCGGCACCTGCCACTATTCGGGATGCCTCGATGCATCGTGCGTGGAGGGCTCGTGGAAGCTCGCCTCCGTGCCCGGCTGCCAAACCACGGACGCCGGCTCGAAAGATTCTGGCCTGAGTCTCTGTCCCCAAACAGAACCGGTGGCGGGTGCTCCCTGCGGTGCGGAAGGGTCGATCTGCGAGTACCCCGGTTCATTTTGCTGCGGTCCGCTGACGGCTACCTGCGTTGGCGGCGCATGGAGCGTGCCCATTCAGGAAGGCGACTGCGAGATCCCGGGGTTCGTGGCGAGCTGTCCCTCCGAGAAACCTGCGCCCGGAGGATCCTGTGTCGTGATCAGCGATTGCGCACACTACTACCTCACGTGCGCCTACGATGAGTGCGGACAGGCAGCCGCGACCATCGCCACGCTGCACCGAGACCGACGGTTGGGTCCTCACCACGACCGATGCCTGCGCTAGCGATGCCGGAACCGATTGATCAAAGCCCCGCGTAGCGGATGCCGGCAATCGAGAAGCCCCACCATCCCGACCATGGCGATGGTGCTGAAGACGGGCGGGAGAAACATCGGCACGATCATCAGCGGGATCCCCGCCGCGATGTGCGGGATCCGCCCGGCCTTTCGCCCGTAGAGAAACAGGCCGAGGCCCACGCTCGAGACGACGAGTCCGACGAGCAGGTTGACGGGATCGAGGTCCATCGCCCGGGAAGTCTACCCTTTTTGAGCGAACACGCCCGTGAGCGGGATTATTAGAACCGCGCCTGCATCGCCACGCCGTACCCGAGGAAGTTCGGCGAGATGAACTGACGCAGAAGCACCGTACCGCTGGGATCGAGCTCGAGGCGCGTCGAGTTGTTGTCGCGACGGAACTGCATCCAAGCGATGGCGCTCATCATCGGGGAAATGTCCCACTTCAAGCTGCCCCGAGCCTGCAAGATCGGGACGCGCTGCTCGCCGGCGGGAAGGATGGTGATGTTGCCCTGCTCGCGAACGACGATGGTGCGAGAGGTATCCCCTTCCACGAGATCCACACTCTCGGAGCGGAACGTCGCCGGCATCTGCAAGCCGGCGCCGAAGCCCGGCGTCAGGCGAGCTGGCTCGATGTAGTAGTCCATCGAGACGGCGAAGAACATTTCGTCCTGGGTCTTCGCATCGTTGGGAATGGTCTGGAACGGAATGAAGCTCGGCTGGTTGCGCAGCACGAACGGCAGGTCGCGATAAATCGCGGAAAGGCTGGTTCGGAGGTAGCCGTACTTGATGTTGCCTTGAACTGCGGCCGCTCGCGCCAGCTGGATGTCGAGGGTTCCTGGAACGTCGAAATCCTTCAGCTCCTGATGAAGCTGCGTCGCCTCGCCGGAAAGGCTCCAGCTGAGCTTGCCGGGCTCGTAAGTTTCCTCGCGGAACGCCTCGAGGGGCGCGTTCGGATCGTTTCGGTACAGCAAATAGTCGGCCGAACGCGGAACTGGCATCCCGTCGTGGAGAACGACTCGACCCGAGAAGCCGAACGTGTAGACGCGCTTTCCGAGAACGTCGGGCTCCTCGAATCGACCCTGTTGGAAGTAGCCGAAGCCGGCGTCCGCCCGGAAAAAGTCGGTGAAATCCACACCGGCGCCCCCGAGGAAGCCGTAGTTCGTCTCCGCGACGCGAACCGTGTCGGTGGTGGCTCCTTCGCCGCTGCCGCCTTCGACGATGCGCTGTTGCACTTCGAGAATGCTCGCGGTCTTGAAACCGCCGAACACGTAAAAGCCCTTGCCGTCCATCTGGAGCTTGGCGCCCGGAGCGCTGCCCTGAAGGCGCGGGAAGATGCTCTGGTTGATCCGGGAGTTCGTGCCACCCCAGGAGATGTCGTAGAGGTATCCGAGTCGGAATCGATCCGTGTCGATGGGGTACAGCGTGAGTCCGAGACCCTGGGGCTCCTTGGCGTCGCCGGCGGTCTTGTAGAACACTCGCAGGTACGTGCCGGCGTCTTCCAGAACCGAGTTCAAGTTGTTGGACTGGGAAGCGAGCTGGGTCATGTTCACGCGGAGCACGAGGGCTGCTTCGGTGTCCACGTTCTCGATGAAGCCGGGCAAATGGCTGTAGAGCACGAGGTGCGAGACGTTCTCGCGACCACTGAAACGCGAATTCAGGTTGTCGAAGAACAGTCGATACTGCGGCCAATCCCCAACGCTGGCGTTGGGTGACAGCGGGAAATGCTTCGCCGGTCTTGTGCAAGAAATCATCGTCGCCGAACGTCCAAGTGAGGACGCGTATCGATGAAGTTCGAGTAGGGGCGTGGCGCATGGGACGCTTCGTCGGCGTTCCGGGCGGTCGTCTCTTCGCCCTTCGCTTCGGCGTCGCGCTCTACGTTTGGTGCCTCGGTGGCCTCCACCGTCGTGGGCTCGGGCTTGGGCTCGGGCTTGGGCTCCGGCTTCGGCTCGGGCTTTTCTGCAGGCTCTGCGGGCTCGAGCTTGGGCTCTTCGCCGGCAGGCGTCTCGCCTTCGACGGGCTGCGCGAGCGCTGCCGCCGACCAACTGAGCGCGCATCCGAGCGCGCAGAGGGTTTCAATTCGTCGCTTCGTTCGGATCATCAGAAGTCCTCGGCTGTACGCACGCGATCTGGGAGCTGACGGGAGCTTGGGGACCGGACTGACACGCGAGCTGCGATTGTTCGTCGCACACGAGGTCGTCCTGGCAGCGGGCTTCGATCGTCCAATTCAGAGCACCACCGCTGAAATTGCGGAGCGTTCCGCTGATGAAGGGAATTGTCTTTCCACGCATGCTCGGCGGATCGAAACCCGAAACGCTTCGCGTGTTGACCTGAATGCTCTTGCCGCCCGGCAGCACCACTCGGTAGTTGCCTCGGGAGATGTAGCCGGTCCACTCCACGCATTCGGCCTCGGCGCCGCAGGCATTCGCGCAGGCCGCTTCGTTGGAGTTCGGCGTGTCGAAATCGATGAAACCCGAGCCATCCAGATCGCAATTCGAGGAGGTGGCTCCAAAGCTGGCGCCTTGCACGGGCTCCGGGCCGAAGTAGGACCCGATGCTGACGTTCTCGACGCGCACGAGCGCCGACTCGATGCGCTCGAGCAGAGCGGAGTCGGTGACCTTGTCCGGATCGAGCACGACCGGTGGCGGGACGAGACAGGGTCCGTCGTTCAGTCCGCTCTGGTCCGGAAACCTCCACGCATGCCGCTCGAAGGCGGGAAACGAGAGTTCCGTGAAGCCGAAAAATTCGACGGCCGTTCCACTGAGCTTCGTGATGCGGTCGCAGACCCGGAGAAACGGCGGCGTGCTGAAGGTGAACGCGAAGATGTGACCGTAGCCCGTCGTTTCACCGATATCGCTGACGTAAAATCCGTCCGACGCGATGCGCGTCACGATCAGATCCGCCGGGTCGTCGGTTTCGACTTCCACCGCCTCGAGCTGATACGGGCTGGCGGCTCCCCTGCCCTGCACGTCGCCGAGATAAGGACGCTCGAAGCGGACCGGCGGGGACACGCCCGCGGCGTACGTTCCGCCGTCTTCATCGTCGTCGTTCGCGAACGCACAACCCGGATCTTGGGGAAAGTCCACGAGCCCATCATCGTCGTCGTCGACCCCGTTGGAGCACGCGGGAGGCTTGGAGGGATCTTCCGGAATGTAGCCGATGTCCTCGGCCCAGAGCCGTGTCGGTCCCCGGGCGTTGTCGATCGTGATGCGCTGGTTCAGCGCTTGGCCGCCCAGCAGCAAGACGTTTCGCCCGCTCGCCGCATCCCCGGTCACACTCACCACGGCGCCGGGAACCGCGCTCATCCGGACGAAGCCCTGGAACCCCACATTGGGTGATCCGTCGCCGGTGAACGCTTGTACGTCGAAGTCGAGATCCACCGGGCCGGTCGGGAGGGTAAGTGGCGGGTCGGAAATTGCCGGCAGCGGATCGCCGCTCGGCAGGCGAACGTTGACCACCAGGAAATCCGGTGGGCTCCGGAACGTCGCTGCTGCCACATCCGACCAAGCCAATGGCCGCGGCGAGAAAGACGAAACGGCGGATCACTTACCCACCATCAGGACGCGTGCGTCCGCAAAGCTCCCCAGGGAGCGATCGATGCAGCCCAGGTATTTGCACTGCTCTCCGCCGATCTCACACGGGCTCACCGACGTGGTGCAGCTCGCGAGGGACTTCACCGTCTGCGGGTTCTTGCACAGCGCGCGGTAGTAGTCGGCGACTCCCTGGCGACATTGTGCAACCACGCAGCGGCCCTTGTCGCCGCAGGCTCCCGGGCTCGTGCAGGTGCCGTTGTTGTCCTCGCTCGCGTTTTCGGGACACGCGCACACGTACCCCGCCAGCCCCACGCAGTCCCCGTCGACACTGCAGGCTCGTAGGCCATCATCCGTACCGTTTGCGGGATCGTATCCGCAGGGCTTCCCGCCCCGGACCCAGTCGATGAGCGCGTCGCGCTGTTGCACCTTGGTGTCGAGCTGGGTCGTATTCTTCTTGAGCACGACGAAGCCGCTGCCGCCGCCCGCCAGATAAGTGCTCGTCGCGAGCTCGTACGAACCGGCCGAATCGATCTCCGTCAGACAGCGACCCTTGCCAGTATCGTCGAGCCGTCCGAGATCGCAGGAGTTCTGCTGGTTGGCGCAATCCGCGTCGCTCGCACAGGGCTTGGTAGTGGAGCCGATGTAGATGTGCTCGGCGCAGGCCTTGATCACGCATTTGCCCTGATTGAAATCGCACTCGTTGGACTCGCACTCGTCGTTGTTCGAGCAGGGCTTGCCCTCTTGCGTATTGCAGCCTTTGCAATTGAGGACGATGCGAGCGCCCGCGAGCTGGACCTGGGTCGCGCAACCGCGGCTGGCCGAACGGCGCGCCACGAAGTCGAACATGTCCTGCACTTCCGTCCCCGAGAGCTGCATCTTGGTGATGCTGTTGTCGAACGGGAAGATGTTGAACATCTGCTCGACCGTGACCGGACCCGGTACGAGGTCCGCTCGGATGCCCGTAGTGTTGGTCAGCGAGAAATCGGTCTCGATGCCCAGCCGACGCCACATCGCGCTCGCGATCAAATTCCCGAGGGGGGAGTCGCCACCACCGGTACCGAAGCGCCGGGCGCCATCCGGGGCGTAGCCGACGAGCAGATCGAGGTCGACCAGGGCGTCGAGCCCGTTCCGATACGGCTCGAGGAGCTCCGCCACTTCGCGGTCCATCGGCACGTCGCTGGTGATGGGAGTGAGCGAATACTGACTGCTGACCACTTCGAAGCCGTTGATCGGGTGGTAGACAAAGTCGAGGTCGGCGGGGTCGTCGGACACGATCAAGTCGAGCCGGCCGACGTACTTCGCGAATGCTCCCGAATGGGCGAGAAGGACCCGGCGGGGGTCGCAATAGCGCTTCGTCGGATTGCCATCCTTGTCGCGAAGCCAGATGAAGTGGCTTCCCGTGGCGCTCTCCACATAGTTGCAGTCCTCGAGCAGCTGGGGTGGCTGGAGCACGATGTGGTTGTGCCCGCCGAGCACCACGTCGATGCCCGTGGTGTGCTTGATCATTTCCTGATCGCCACCGAGACCGAGATGCGTCACGAAGACGATGACATCGACCAGAGGCCGCAACAGGTCGATGTAGGCCTGAGCGGCGTCCACGGTCTCGAGCGGCGTGATTCCGAGCCGATTCGGCTTCTCGAACAGCGACGAAAGGCTGGAGAGGTTCCCCATCCCGATGACGCCGACCTTGAGCCCACGCAGGTTGAAGGTCGTGAAGGGAACGAGAATGTTGTCGAGACCCGCGTTGCCGATGGTCTCCGAGTCATCGAGCATGTAGTTGGCGGCGAGCACCGGGTAGCTCGCCCACTTCTGCATCTGTCTTCGGAGGTTCTCGGCGCCTTTGTCGAACTCGTGGTTCGCGACTACCTGGGCATCGGTGCCCATCGCGCTCATCGCGCGGACTTCGGCTTCCCCGTCGTAGAAGTTGAACACCGGGGCGCCCTGGAAGCAGTCGCCTCCGTCGATGTGCAACACGCGATCCGCCTTGGCCCGTTCGCGACCGATTACGTAGGCGACGCGCGCGGCACCGCCAACGGTTTGGATCGAGTCGGCAGCGCCGAGTCCGAGCGATGCGTCACTCTGGGTGATCTGGAGCGCGTAGGGGAAAAGCCTCGAATGAATGTCCGAGGTGTGGAGCAGCGTGAGCTTGGTCTGCCCGTGCACCTCGGGCCCCGTCGGATTTTCGGGACAGCCGCTGAGCGACACCGCGGCGAGGAGCGCTAGCGGGGCAAACAGGAACGAGCGCATGCCCATTGGCGCCCGCATTACCAGCGCAGGCGGAGGGAGGGAAGAGCGGTTCGAAGGTGTTTCGAGAAGACGAGCGTGAGGTGACGATTTGGCCTCGAAGCCGTGCCTTTTTATCGCGCCGAGCGCTGAGCCTCAGTTGTCCGTATCGAGCAGATCCGCCATCCGCGCCGCGAGGCATTCGGCAACCGATATCTCCACACCCGCCGCCGTCCGATGTGTGTTTGCCTGCTTCGCAGCATCACTTGCTTCTGCCAGCGAGAAGCGGGAGATGGCCGCCTTCACCTTGGGGATCGCGGCCGCCTCGAGGGACAGGATCCGCAGGCCCATGCCAACCAAGAGCACTGCGGCCAGCGGGTCACTTGCCATCGTCCCGCACACGCTCACGTCGCGGTGATGCTCGTGCCCGGCGTCAATCACGATGCGGAGCAGGCGCAGGATCGACGGATCGAACGGCGATGCCAAGTGCGCGAGCTTCGGATTGGTGCGGTCGACCGCGAGCGCGTACTGCACGAGATCGTTGGTTCCCACGCTGAGAAACTCGGCTTCGGCAGCAATCTCCGACGCCATGATCGCGGCCGAAGGAACTTCGACCATCACGCCCAGCGGGATGTGCTCGGCGCGCGCGTATCCAGCTTGATCCACTTCCGCAATCGCTTGGTGAAAGAGAGCGACGACCGAGCGGAGCTCCTCCAGGCTCGCGATCATCGGGATCATGATCTGCAGCTTTCCGTGGGCTGACGCGCGCACCATCGCGCGGAGCTGCGTCAAGAAGATCTCGGGCCGAGCCAGGGCGAGTCGTACGGCCCGGAGCCCCAGCGCCGGATTCATGTCCGAGGGAACCTGGAACGCGGAAACGAATTTATCGCCGCCAATGTCGAACGTACGCAGCGTGACGGGCCTCGGAGCGACGACCTCGAGCACTCCCTTGTAGGTCTCGTATTGTTCGTCTTCGTCGGGTGGGACGGCCCGATCGACGTACAGGAACTCGGTGCGGTAGAGCCCGATGCCCGTGGCGCCGAGCCGGACGGCGATCGCGGCCTCCGCCGGCAGCTCGATGTTGGCGCGGAGCTCGACGCTGACGCCACAGCTGGTCTTGGTGGGCCGGTCGAGCTCTCCACGCAGGCCCATGGCGAACACGCGATGGCGCTCGGCGCGGGCTTCCGATTCGCTGATGATGTCGGCCGTCGGTGACAGGATCACGCGTCCGCGATGGCCGTCGACCACCAGCATGTCCCCGCTGCCGATGCGCTCGAGCACATCGCGAACACCGACCACTGCGGGGATCTCCAGAGCCCGGGCGAGGATGGCGGTGTGGCTGGTGCGCGTGCCGACCTCGGTGACCATCGCCATCACTCGATCGCGCGTGAAGACCGCGGTCTCCGCGGGAGAAAGATCGTGAGCAATGACGATGCGCGCTTCGGACGTCGCAGGCAGCGCCGTCTGCCCCTGCTTGCCGGCCATTGCCATCAAGATGCGATCACCCACGAACTCGAAATCGTGACTCCTCTCGGCGAGATACGGATTGGCCCCGGATCGAAGCTGCTCGGCCATGCCCTGTACGGCGTTGTCCAGCGCCCACTCCGCGCATTGGTGATCGATCCGGATGCGCCGCTCGACTTCCTCACGCAAGCTCTCGTCCTCGACCATCAAGATGTAGGCCTCGAGGATCGACGACTCCGAGCGCGCAGAGCCGGTCTTTAGCTTCTCGGCCACGTCCCGCAGGGCGATGGAGGAAGCCGCAACCGCCTGATCGAAGCGGTGGAGCTCGTCGTCGGCGCTGTGCTTGCTGATGTGCCGTCGCGACAGGCGCGGACGGCGGGTATCGATGACCTGCGCCTTGCCGATGGCGAGTCCCGGCGACCCAGCAATCCCCTCTAGGAGAACCGGTGCGCTCGCGGCGCTCGGGCTGGAGCCCGGTGAGCTCTTTGGCGATTTCGAATCCGACACGCTACTCCCCCTCCCCGAAACGGTCGGCGATGAGCTCGCCGATTTTGCGCACTGCCTCTTCAGCCTGATCGCCGCTCGCTTCGATGTCGACAACGGACCCCTGCGACCCACAGAGCAAGAGGACGCCCATCACGCTCTTTGCGTTGGCCGCCTGCCCATCACGGCTGATGGTGATGTCGCAAGGAAACTTCGACGCGAGCTGGACGAGCTTCGTCGCGGCGCGAGCGTGCAGACCGAGACGGTTTTTTACCTCGAACTTACCCGTCGCGTTCATGACAGACCCCCTGCCGCGGTGGGATCGGATGCTAGATCCGTCTCGCTCTGGCGATCGCCGGTGGCGACGGCTTTGGCGACATCCCGGTGAACCACGTCGATGGCCACCCCGAGATCGGCCTCGAGGGCCTCCGCCATGCGATCGGCGAGCACGACGGACCGATGGCGTCCACCGGTGCAGCCAATCGCAACGGTGAGGTAGCTCTTTCCCTCACGTTCGAAGCGGGGGATCGAAAATCGCATCAGATCCAGCGCTTTTTCCAGGTATTTTCGGGTTTCCTCACGGTCGAGCACGAAGGCTTTCACTCGAGAATCCGTTCCCGGAAGGCTCTTCAGGTCGTCGACGAAGAAGGGATTGTCCAAGAATCGAACGTCCAGCACGACATCTGCATCGACCGGAGCGCCGTACTTGAAGCCGAATGACACGACGCGGGTGATCATGCGCGGACCACCCCCCGCACCGGGCCCAAAAATGTCGACCACGGCGCGACGAAGGTCGTGGACGCTGAGCCTCGTGGTGTCCACCACCCGGGTGGCTCGGGCGCGAAGGGAGGAAAGCCTCTCTCGCTCGATGCGAATGCCGTCGAGCACCGCAAGGGCAGCGTTGCCCTGCTCGGTGCTGAGCGGATGAGGTCGACGCGTGCTCGAGAAGCGCCGCAGCAACATCTCGTCGCTGGCATCGAGAAACAGGACAGTGAGATCGCGCCCTCCGGTCGCAACGGCATCGATCACGCGACCGATGTTGTCGAGAAAGCTTCGCACTCGGACGTCGACACCGAGCGCCAGTCGCCGAACGCCTCCCTTTTCCAAGGCCTCCACGGTCGAAACCAGGACCGGCGGCGGAAGGTTGTCGACACAGAAAAATCCAAGGTCCTCGAGAGCGTGGAGCCCGGTGGACTTGCCCGCGCCCGACAGTCCGGTGACCACGACGACGAGGGTTTGTTCCGTCATTTTCTCCGCTCCGGCGGCGGCACCACAGGCGGCGGCGCGGAGCTCTCCGTGGGCCGCTGGCGGGATTCGGGGCATCACGCGTGGCACCGAGCTTTCCGGCTTCATGGAGCCGGAATCGACGCGGTCGATGAACTCGCGCGCGGGGCGATGACCGGCCTGGCGCAAAAGCTCGTCACGCCCAGCGATCTCGACGATGGAGCTCATGTTGCGACCCGGACGAACGGGCAGCATCACTTCACGAATCGGCACACCCAGGATTTCCTGAAACCGATCCTCGATCCCCAAGCGATCGTAGTCCGCGTCCGTCTCCTCGAGCTCCAGCCGGACGACGAGATCGATGCGCTTGCGCTCTCGGACGGCGGTCACGCCGTACAGGTCCTTGATGTTCAGGATGCCCAGGCCGCGGACCTCGATGTGATAGCGAAGCAGCGGCGCTGATTGTCCGAACACCATCCCCGGGGGCTTGTAATCGCACTCGATCGCATCGTCGGCAACCAGGCGGTGTCCGCGCATCACGAGCTCGAGAGCGAGCTCGCTCTTGCCGATGCCGCTTCGACCCAGGAGCAGCACACCGACTTCGTACACGTCGATGAGCACGCCGTGGATCCGCGCTCTGGGTGCCAGCTCCTCGTCGAGCAACGCATGCACCGCAGTGATCGCCGCGCTCGAGCGTTCGGCGCACACCACCAGCGGCGTGCCGGTCTTCTCGGCTTCTTCGCTCAGCACGGCGGGCGGATCGACTCCACGGGTCACCACCACCAAGGAAAGCCCGAGTGCAAACAGCTCCGAGGCACTCTTTCGCTGCCGTTCGGGCGGGAGGCTTTGGATGAACGAGAGCTCGGTCTCACCGAGCACCTGGATTCGACTCGGCACGATCCCGTGCAAGTGACCCACGAGCGCCAATCCGGACTTTTGAATGCGAGGGTGGCTGACCAGGCGTTCGAGACCCTGAGCACCCGCCACCAGGCGAAGCTTGAGACCGAGCGAGGGGTCGTCGAGGAGCGCCCGGACCGAGAGAGAGCGCTCAGTGTTGTTCGGGGGCTCGTAGACCGTCATTCAGCGCCCCACTCTCGCCTGCCGGCTTTCGCCCTCGATCGTCACTTCAGGCTCGCCTCTCGTTCCTCGATCAGCTTGAACGCCTCCTCGGAGTCGCGAGTCTCGACCAACCGGTGTCGCACGTCGTCGTCGCGCAAGAGTCTCGATATTCGCGCCAGGGCTCGGAGGTGAGCACCGGTATCCCGCTTGGGGCCTACCACGCCGAAGATGATGTTGACGTCGATCCCATCGATGGATTCGAACGGGACGCCCCGCGGGCAGAGCAGGAGTGCGGCCGCCTGGCCCGGAGCATCGTCGACGAACGTATGAGGGATCGCCACTCCGTCGCCGATGCCGGTACTTTGGAGTCGTTCGCGTTCCCCGAGCAACTGTTCGAGGGCGTCTTCCTCCGATCCGACGATGGGCGCGATGATCGAGGCGATCATGTGCAACGCCTGGTTCTTGTCGACGACCATGCTGCCATCGGGGTCGACGACGATTCTCCGTGTCGCGAGCATTTCGCAAAGGCGCATTGCCTGGCTCCAGAGCCACGACCGCGGGGCCGTGGCGAAAAGTGAATCAGCGCTTGGCGGATGCGGCCGAGCGACGTGCGCCGGCCTTCTTCTTCGTTCCCCGGGGCTTGGCAGCCGCCGGAGCACTCGAGGCGAGAGCCGCCCCACGCAAGGAGTCGCCACTCCTGCGCTTCTTCGATTGAGCAGCGCCTTTGGCGCCGCGGATTTGTCGTTCGAGCTTGCCGATGACGCGATCGATGGACGCGTACATGTCCTCGCTCGCCTCTTTGGCCTCGAGGTGCGAGCCGCCGCTCGACAGGCGGGTTTCGGCCACGTGCTTCAGTCGGTCGATAGAAAGCGTCACCTTTGCCGTCATGGGTTGTCGCAGGAACTTTTGAAGCTTTCCGATCTTGTCCACCGCGTAGCTCTTGATGGCCTCGCTGGCGTCCATGTGGCGGAAGGTGATGCTGATGTTCACGGGTGACCTCCTACTCTACTACGGGCGAGAACGCTCCCGCAGAGCGCTTGCGCCCGTCGAGTGGGACGCGAAGCTCAGAACGGGCGTGCCGCTCGACCATGCTCAGAACAGCCGCTTGCGCTTGCTGCGATGCCAGGATGCCCAGCATCTCGCGGTACTTGGCCACGGTCCGGCGCGCGATCTTGATGCCCTCGGTCTTCTCGAGAAGCTCGACGATGGCCTGGTCGGACAGCGGGTTCGCCTTGTCTTCCTCTTCGATGATCTTCTTGATCGCCTGCTTGACGCTCTCGCTCGCGATGTCGTCCTCGCCAACGCGCCGGATGCTGGAGTTGAAGAAGTACTTCAGCTCGAACAAGCCCTCGGGGGTGTGCATGTACTTGTTGGTCGTGACGCGGGAGATCGTCGATTCGTGCATGCCGACCGCTTCGGCCACGTCCCGCAGGATCAGCGGCTTGAGGTGCGCACGCCTTTTTCGAAGAAATCGCGCTGCTTTTCGACGATGCACTCGGCGACGCGGATGATGGTCTTGCTGCGCTGCTCGATGGCGCGAATCAGCCACTGCGCGTTGCGGAGCTTCTCGCCGATGAACTCCTTGGCGGTCGGATCCTGCATCAACTTTTTGGTCAGCGTCTCGTTGATGTAGAGCCGCTGGATGCCGCGGTCGTTGTCGACCACGCGCCATTCTTCGTTGTCCTTGACCACGTACACGTCGGGAGTAATGCCGATGGTGCGGTCGTCCGTGTCGGTGAAGTTGCGGGCGGGACGGCTCTCGAGCTTCTGGATCTCTTTGGCCGCCTCGTACACTTCTTCCAACGGGATCTTCATTTCCCGGGCGATGGCCTGGTAGTTGTGCTTCTCCAGGTGGTGCAGGTGGTTCTGGATGATCTCGATCTCCACGTCCTCGTATCCGTACGCGTTCGCCTGGATCAAGAGGCACTCGCGCAGATCCCGAGCCGCAACGCCCATCGGGTCGAAGTTCTGGATCATCTCGAGCACGAAGGGCGACGTCGTCGGGGTGCAGGCCCGCTTCCTCGGCGAGATCGTCGATGGTGAGATCGGGCGTGCGCGTCCCGTCTGGCCGTTCGACCCCCTTCAAGTCGAGATAGCCGCGCTCGTCGAGGTTGCCGATCACGAGCTCCGCGAAGCGCCGCTCCACGTCCGTGAAGTCGCTCATCTGGAGCTGCCACAGCAGGTGATCGCGGAGGTTCCCGGCTTGGTGAGGTTCTGCTCGATGGGCGGGAGCTCCTCGAAGCCGCCACGGCCCCCGGGAACGGGCTGCTGGAGTGTGCGGTTCTCGAGGAACTTCTCCCAGTCGACCTCACGCGCGGCTTTTTCGCTGGCGCGCGCGTCTTCGGCTTCGGGACCACGTCCGCGCTCGAAGGACTCATCCGCCTCGCGGCGCACGCGCTCGGCCCGCGCTTCCCTGCCTCGCACTTCGGGCTCGTCCTCGACGAGGACGGGGTTGTTGTCGATCTCCTTGCGGAGCTCGTCGATGAGCTCGAGACGCGAAAGTTGCAGCAATCGAATCGCCTGCTGCAGCTGGGGGGTCATCACCAGCTGTTGGGACAGGCGGAGCTGCTGCTTGATTTCCATGTTCCCTGGGAAATACCGCGGGTTGCCCAAGCAGTCTAGCAGCTCTGGCAAAAAACGGGCCCGACAAAGTGGCGTGAGATCAGCCCAGATATCGCCGGCGAACCGCCGGGTGATCCGAAAATTCGCGCGGGCGAGGTTTCGAGCTCCAGGCGTCCGTCGACGAGGAGGAGAGCCCGATCGCAGTGCTCGAGCGCCTCGGCAATTCGATGATCGGCGATCACGATCGCCATGCCTTCGCGCGCGTGCGACGACAAGAGTCGTCCGATGCGACTCGTCGCGACCGGATCGATACCAGTGAACGGCTCATCGCAAATGAGCAGCTTGGGTTTTGCAATCAGCGCCCGCAACAGCTCCAGCCGCCTGCGCTCCCCGCCCGACAGCTCGCCGCGCACGCACGTCGAGCCGCCCGCCGAGATCCACGTCCTCGGCGATTGCTTCAGATGGACCGAGAATCACGCCGGGTGAGCTTCACGAACGTGCGGATGTTGTCCGCTACCGTCAGATCGAACAGCACGCTCGGCGTCTGCGGGACGTAGCCGAGGCCGCGGCGTGCGCGCCGCCAGAGTGGCTCGTTGGTCACGTCGGAGCCTCCGAGAAGCACGCGACCGCTCTCGGGAAGAAGCTCGCCGACGAGGGTGCGAAACAGCGTGCTCTTGCCCGCGCCGCTCGGACCGAGCACACCCAGCACCTCGTCCTTCGTGAATCTCGAGCGAGATGCCGCGCAGGATTTCTTGCTTGCCGAGGGAGACGCGGACTCCTTCGGCGCTCAGGCAGAGCTCGCTCACGCGCTCATCGTGCCGGAGGGTCGACGGGAATGGATCCCTTGACCTCTTCCAGCGTGACTTTGCGAGTGGAAAGGTCGATCCGCGCCTTGCCCGCTTCGACCCAGCCCTTGCCTCGGGAAAGCCGCACGCTGCCCGAGAGCGACACCTCGTCGCTTGGCGAGATCGACCACCATGCTGTTCGCAGTCGCGTCGATCCCCTTGACCTTGGCGCGCACGCCACCCGATCCCCGTGCCCAGCGCACCCGCGGGGCTTGGTCGTATCGGATTTCGACCTTGGGACAGAAGACCGAGAGATCCCCATCCTCGCCTCGACGCTGCCTTCCAGCGTGGCGGTTCCCTTGTCGAAGTCGACATCGAGCTTCTCGGCCTTGATGTCGAGCGTTCTCGCCTTCGACGACGGCGAGGGCGAGGGGGTCGGCGTTGGCGTCCGGTGGGTCGAAGCCACCAGTGGTCGCGAGGACGACGATGCCAAGCGCTGCGGTGGCGCAGATTTTCTTGGCCTGTCGAAGGAGTCTCACGTTGAAAGTCTAGCATGTTGGACGCTACGAGCCGGTCCGGCATTCACCAACGAGCGCTTCCAGTAGAGCGCGAACGCGAGGGGACAGGGTCGGGGCGACGGGTGGCTCGGGGACGGCGGTGGACAGCACCTGGGCGAGCTCACCGAGCGCGAATCTCGGCGAGGTCCTCGTCGAGCTCGGTGACCTCGGAGACCTTGGCTGGTCGCGCGGCAAAACTGGCTCCGAAAGCGGCCGCGACGCCCTCCAGTCGGGGCGTGAGGTCGGCGCGAGCCCGTGCATCGCCGGAGAGCGAAGCAAGCTCCAGTGTCCGCTCGCTCAGGCCTCTGCCGACCACGACCCGGGCGCGCTCCCGAACGAAGCGCCGTGCGTTCTTGTCGCCAATCATCCCGGCCACCGGCGCAATCTCCCCGGGCGAGATCCCGGGCCAGGTCCGAGGAGGCGCGCTCGAGCTGCCGGAGCGCCAAAGCCCTTCGCGAGGTGAGCTCGGCGGCAGCTGTCATCCAGCGCTCTCGCCTCTCCTCGTCGCGCGCGCGCTCGCGGCGAGCGTCCTCTTCCTTCGCTTCGGCGGAGGTGAGCAGCGTCTCGGCGGCGTCGCTCAGCCGAGCCAAGAGAGCGCGTTCCCGCAAGAGCCCGCTTCTGGCCGAGAGCACGTCACTCACCAGTCGATCCACGTCGCCGAAGCGGGAGCGTTCCAGTGCCCCCTCATCGCCATTCTTTCCCGCGAGAGCGAGGCGCGCTGAAAACGCGATGACGGGGGCTTCCGTTGCGAGGCCTGCGTCGTCGAGGCCCGCCCGCACGTGGGTCAGCATCGGTTCGAGGCCGCCCTCGGGCAGGCGATCGATCTTGTTCACGAGCACGAGCAGCGGAAGGCTCGCCTTGCGAATGCCCTCGATTTCCGTTCGTTCGCTGTCCTTCAGCGGCTGCGTAGCGTCGAGCAACCAGAGCACCACATGGGCATCGCGAAACGCTTTGCGGGCTGCGCGCGCGTGGACTTCGTCCGGGGAATTGAAGCCGGGGGTGTCCACGAGCTCGATCTTTCGCAAAAGCTCCAGGGGTGCGTAGATGGTGGACGCGTTCCACCGCTTCGGGATCGATTTCAGCGAGCGCCTTCTGGAGCTCCGAGTACGGCATCAATCGGTCATCACCGCCGTCGCGCCGCTCGATGCGTACGAAACGATCGGGGGCCCATACCAGGTGGTTGATGGTCGCCGTCGTCGGGATCACACCGACCGGCGCGACGCTTTCGCCAAGCAGGGCGTTGATCAGCGTCGACTTCCCGGCGTTGAACTCGCCGACGATCGCCACCCGGAGCGGTCGCTCCAGATCCCGCGCGACGCTCTCCGCATCGCGTGCGGGGCCGAGCTCTCCCAGGGCTCGAGCCAAGCGCGCAATCTCTTCGAGGAGCGAAGAAAAGTCGACGGGGACGGTCTGACACCAGCGCGTGAAGATTGCGCGGCGAAGGGCCTCGGCCCACACGCCATCGGCCCGATCGAGCAGCGCGAGACGAGCTTCGTCCCGCTCTTCGCCGAGGGCTTGTCCGAGCGCGCGGATCGGATCGGAGACGGCTGCGCCGAGCTCGATGGCGTCCCGGAGCGCATCGCGGTCCCGAACCTCGAATCGCCAGCGCAACATAGCGATCGAGCAGCGTGGGATCCTTCTTGGCGCCGTCCCCGAGAGCGTGCAGAGCGTCGTCCTTGCGCCCTTCGGCCAGAGCGAACGCGGCACGCCAGAGTGGGTGCGACTCGCGCCCGAGAGAGCTCACGAGGCGCGACAGGGCCGTGGCGTGCTCGGAGCGCTCGCCCAGGTAGGCCGCGAGGGTTCGCTCGGCTCCATGCGCGTCGAGGAGCAGCGCTCGGGAGAAGGCTCGCAAGGGATCCTCTCCGTTTTCCGCCTGGATGCGTCCGCGAACCAACCAGCCGCGGGCGTCGAGGGTCGCCGGCTTCGGAAGATCCTTTGCCAGGGACTTCGCCCGGGGCCCGTCGCCCCAATCGAGGGCGCACTCCACTCGGCGCAGGACGGCCTCTGGGGTTTGTCGCCCGCCGAGACTCAGAAGGTCGAGCCAGCGTTCGGCGCGCGCCGCGTCGCCCCGAACGAGATCCAGATCGCAGAGCCAGAGCCGCGCTTGATCACTCGCGGCGGTGGGCTCTCCTGTCTCGGCAGCCCGCTCGAGAGCCGCACCCGGATCGAGTCCGAGGCGGCTCCGCGCCGATGCCAGCCGGAGCCAAGCGTCTGCGCGAAACGGGATCAAGGCCACCAGGCGCTCGAGTGCCTCACACACCTCGTTGTCGAGGAACATGCTCTCGGCCGCATCTGCCCACAGAGCGAGCCCGACGCGAGAGGCAGGGACCTCTTCGAGCAGCGCCAGCGCGTGCGCGCGAGCTTCCCACGGGCGATCCGCGCTCTGAGCCTCGACCGCATCCAAACGATGACCCTCGGCGCCGCGCGCCAAGATTTCGGCCCGCGACAGCCACTCTCCGAGGCGTTCGGTGAGGCGGGCCATCGGCGAAACCTACGCAAGAACGTGGCGGATGGCAACGTCTGCTACGCTTTCTTCCCGTGCGAAGACTGGGTGGGAGCGGCAACACGACGGCGTCCCGGGTCAAGACGCTGTTTCTCCACGTCGAGCGGGTCCACGGCCGCGTTGCGGCGGACGGGTTTCTCGGAGGACTCAAGCTCGAGCGCGACTACCTCGACGACGAGACCCGAGCGCTCTCCCGAGAGGTCTGGCACGCAGGACTCGAAGGGTTCACCGCGCGCTACGGTCGTCGCGAGATTCAAGAACACTCTTTCGAGTGTCATCCAGCAGGACAACCTCGGCGTCTTTGCCCGAGTCATACGTGGAGCAACGGGCCCCGAAGACGCGTTCCGCCAGCTCGATCAGTACGGTGGAGACGAAGCCCTCACCGAGCGCTGGGTCACGGTCAGCGACGGCCCTCGTGCCTGGCGGGGCGCGGTGCCTGTCGATCCAGACGGCGAGTTCGAGCGCGATGGCCTGTTCAGCCTGGCACGCGCGGCCGAGCTCGCCGCCATTCCGATGCTCTTCGGTCTCAGGCCGGCCAAAGTCGAGATCCTTTCGACACCCGGCGAGGCTGGGATCGAATTCATCGTGACCTGGAATGTCACCAATCCGGCTCCCGCCCTCGCGGCAGGAGGCAGCGTGCTTGTCTCCACGGCTGCCGGCGCTTGGTACTTTCAGAGCGCACTCCCGATCGCAGCGGGCGCGGTCCTCGGCGCCGGGGTCGGCCTCGGCCTCGCCTTCGAGAATCGAAGGCGGGTGACCGCTCGCGCCCAGCTCAAGCGTCTTCAGGTTTTGGAGCGAGCTGCCACCCTTCGGGAGATGCGTGCGGAGCTCAGTCAGACGCGCCGCGGTGGCAGCGTCATCGCCGGACAGTACCGGCTCGAACGCCCCGTCGGCTCGGGGGCAAACGGGACGATCTGGGAAGCCGTCCGGCTTTCCGATGGGCTGGTGGTCGCCATCAAGCTCCTCCGCGCGGCAGTCGCCCATGACAGCGTCGCCGCCGATCGCCTTCGGCGCGAGGCCGGAGCGCTCGGCCTCGCCTGGCACCCGAACGTCGTCGAGATCCTCGACGAAGGCTACCTCGCCGACGGCACCTGCTTCTTGGTCATGGAACGGCTCGAGGGGGAGTCGCTGGACGCCCGCCTGACTCGCGGTGGCGCCATGGCTCCCCCCGAGCTCGGTACCGATCGCCCTCGAAGTCTGCGACGCGCTGATCGCCGTTCACGCCGCTGGCGTGGTCCATCGGGATTTGAAGCCGAGCAATGTCTTCCTCACGAAGGTGAGCGACGGCCGCGGCGAGCGCGTCAGAATCCTCGACTTCGGGATCGCTCGAGTCGAATGGGCGGAGCCTCGCCTGACGATGACCGGCATGCCCATCGGAACACCGGGCTACATGTCTCCCGAACAGGAACAGGGCGTAGAAATCGACGGCAGGAGCGACATCTACGCGTTTGGAGCGCTCCTGTACCGTTGCCTCACCAATACGGCCCCGCCCGAAGGATTGGGTCAGCTACTGAGCGACGCCCGTGCACCCAACGTGGAGCCTCTGCTTCGACCGCTCCCGGACGGCTGGCGCACGATCGTTCGCCGCGCAACCCATCCCCTACCCCGCGAGCGCTTCCCCGATGCCCGCGCTCTGCGACAAGCCCTGACAGAGATTGGCAAGGGCGCCCTCAGCGCGGGCGCTTGAGCACGAAGTAGCGATAGGGACTCCCCCGAAGAGCGAGCTCGCCCACCCGCACGAAGCCGAGCTCCTCGGCACGCCTCGCCATTCGCGCGTCGTTCAGTCGAAAGTAGTCTCCCCTCGACTCGTCGAAGAGCACGATGGCCACGTCAATCCCCTCGCGTTCGAAAAAGTCGGACGGCAGTTGCTTTTCCGTGTGCCCTCCCGGCAGGGCTGCAATCCGCGGATCGGTGACCCCAGCGACATCCACCACGTGACCGGGGAACGCCGCACCGACCCAGCCGGCGTCGAGAGTGGCGACTCGCGATGCTCCCGCGAGAAGCGGACGGCTTTCGTCGATGACCGCGAGTCGCGCGCGCCAAACTCCCCGCGATGATGCGCCGAGCCCAATCCAGAGGACCGCACTCGCTCCGAGAGCGGGCACGAGGCGCACGAGATTGGTCGTGAGGGACGTCCGCGCGAATACCTGAGCGCCGACCAAAACCAGGCTCGGCAGGATGGGAACCACCAGCCGATAGAGCGGCATCCAGTCCCCTCCGGCCATCACCACCGCCACGAAGTGGGCGAGCGCGGCCGCCAACAGCGAGCGGGAGTGGCCGTCCAGGACCCGGGGACGAGCGATGACGCAGAACGGGATCGCCGTGAAGAGCAGCGCCCCGAGGGCGTACCTCGCGCCATCGCCCAACGTGCTCGGCTTCGCGAGCACGGCGAGCGGCATCGGACTTCCGAACGCGAGCTGTCGGGCGATTGCCACGACGAGCGCAGGCGCCATGGCGAGCCCGAGCGCGCCGAGGGCGGGCAGCGGGCGGCGCGTCTTCGTGAGCGTGGTGCCCACTGCCAGCACCATGGCCCAGGGCAAGAGCTCGGGACGCCACGCTGCGGCGAGCCCTGCGAAGAGCGGCGCCGCGCGAAAGCGAAACGCTCCCAGCGTCGCAATCAGCGTGACGACCGCCGTCTCCATCCCCGATCCCGCCCACGCTCCGAGCGGCGCGGATCCAGCCACCACGACGAGGAGCAGAAACCAATCGGGCCGGCCGGCGATTTTGGAGATGCTGCGGCCGAGGAGGATGCCCGTGGCGATCCACGAAAGAGCTCCGAGCACCCGGGCGCTCGAAAAGGCCGCCAGCGTGCTCCCGTGGGGGAAGATCGACAGCAGATGCGCCCAACCGAGGGGCGTCACGGCGTCGACGACCGGCCCATCCAAGTTGAACCTCAATCCGACACCCAGGGCGATGTGATGCGCGATTCGCGCCGAGATCAGCGCATCGTCGACCGTGAAACCCGCGAGAGCGACGAGCGGAATCATGGCGGCGACCGCTCCCGCTGACATCCCCCAGCGGCTTGGCGGATTTTCAGCCATTTCGCTCTGGGGCGCCCCTTAGCTCCCCGCGAGGCCCGTGTCCAAAACTCGGTGAGGATTTCGCGAAAACTTAGTTCTCTGTCCCGATGGTCCCTACGATTTTGGTGGATGAGCACAGTCCACGTCGTCGTGCGACACACCGAGCGCTCGCCGAGCGCCCTCGAACCGCTATCGGGGCTGTTCGACGTGGTGGTCGACGGCATCAACGTCACGGCCCGCGTCGGTGAGGCACATGCCCTCGCGGTGCTGGCGGAGCTTGGACACGCGGTCAGCGCGCTGGTCTCGGGTACGAGCGAGCGCCGAACGGTCGATCTCTACGCGGATCAAGAGGTCTGGGAGCTGGGCCTCGAAGCGGACGCCGACGACGTCTTGCTCACCGTCTTCAAGTCGGGACCATCGCCGGAAGTCGCCATCCACGAGCGGCGAGTCCCCCTCGCTACGCTCTCCGAGGCGGTCACGCGAGCCCTCCTCGAGGCGGGTGCCGAACAAGCCCTGCTCGCCCCTGCCCTCGACGCGCTCACGAGAGCGGAGCGTGCGCCTCGACTGCCCACGGCTCGGAGCGCCGTCGAGATCGCCGCGCGACCCGCCCGCGGCATCGGCCTCGTTGCACGGGCCGAGCTCCGTCGGCGCCCTGCCTTGCGAGAACACGAGTCGGAGCGTCACGTAGAGCGCGCCAATCTCCATGCGCTTCTGGTTCGAGGCGGGGCCAATCTGGTGGTGAGGGGCAAAACGGCGAGCCTCGGCGAGGTGCATCTGTTTCTCCTGGCAGAACGACTCCTGGCCCTCGCTGATGACACACTCGAAGCTTGGCAGCTCGGTCGCGCGCTGTTTCGGCGCATCGAAATTTCGGAGACTCGCATCGCCGTGCAACGAGGCCCCGGCGATGTTCCCCTTTCCCTGAGCGTTTCCCACCCCGGTCGGGAGCGCCTCACCTTCCCCCGAAATCGAGCCAGCATCGTTCGTCCGAGCTGTGGTGCGGTTCGCGCGCGCGCTGTCCGACGCGATCGCTTCCGGCGACCCGGGCCAGTCGAAGAATCTGCGCCTCACGACGCTTCTCGCTCATGCCGGCGCACTGGCGGACCGAGTCGATGACGCGCTCACCGATGACTCGGTCACCAACTCCCAGCCCGACAGCTATCGGTCGTATTCGCGGCCGCCGAGGAAGAGCGAGAGCCGTGGACGCTGGGAGCATGGCGGCAAGATGCGCTTCCTGCCGCGCTGGGTCGCCACTGTTCCCAACATCGATCTTCGCGCGACGTTCTTGTGCGGCGACCGCCTGCTCATCGGCTCCGAGCGCGAAACGGCGTGCTTGCATCGCGCAGCAGGAGCTCTGCTCTGGAGAGTCCCCACGACCCGCGCCGCGTGCGTCGCCACTCCCCTCGGCCTGGCTCGCTGGCAGCCGGACGGCCGCCTGACCCTTCTCGACCTCGACGATGGTCAGGTGCGCTTCACGACCATGCTCAAGCCCCGCGCGGGCGGAGGCGCGACCGGTGCAGTGGTTCATTCGGCTGGGTTGCCCAAGCTCCTGGTGATTGCCGAAGGCGATCGCAGCGTCACCGCGGTCGACCTGGTGACCGGCGACGTGCGCTGGCGGCACCGCTTCAAGAGTCCGGGCATTCAACGCATGCGTCGCGCTGGAAAGCTTCTGCTGGTGAGCGCGGATACGGTTCTGGTTGCCCTCGACGTAGCGACCGGCGCCGTGGTCTGGCGCATCCGCCATCGACTTCCCTTCAGCGGCGATCTCGCCCTCGAGCACGATTCGGCATTCACCGTCGTCGGCGGCGCGAGCGGAGCGAGTCTGTTGCATTTCGATCCCTGGAGCGGAGCCGTCCGTGCCAGCGCCCCTCTCAGCGAGCGCCCTGCGCCGGGTCAACCCCCGCTCTTGATGACCCGTGCCGTTGCGGTTCCGGTTCGCGATCGGCGTGGCTCGGGTCTCGCGGCGTTTTCCCGCGACGGCCTCGACCCCGCCTGGCAACTCGCTCCAGGTCTGTCGGCGCCAACGACGGCCTGGCTCGCGGTGGATGGAGACGTGGTGGGAAACAGCGCCGCCGGAACACTCCTCGCGGTCGACGGTGAGCACGGCCAGATCCGCTACAGCCACGTATTCCCTCGTCACGTGGACGCCGATCAGCCACGCCGCCTCGAACCAGTGCTGCGAAGCGGAGCGCTCTTCGTTCCTCAGTATCGAGTCCACGTCGTACGCCCGCGCGACGGCGAGGTTCTCGGTAGCGTCCCCACCGATTTGATCCC
This sequence comes from uncultured delta proteobacterium, assembly GCA_963781505.1. Classification (GTDB taxonomy): domain Bacteria; phylum Myxococcota_A; class Polyangia; order Polyangiales; family Polyangiaceae; genus JADJKB01. Next base: position 160,253 of record CAWAHB010000035.1, read on the forward strand.
GGATCTGCTCCGCGTGGACGAACGCTGCGATGTCTACGTCGCCGAAGAAAGCGGCCACATCGCTGGATTCGGCGTGGCGGCGAAGCTCACGCTGGTCAAGTGACGCTCAGCCCGAATGGGCTTCGCCACCGTCGATGCAGAGCACGTTGCCGTTCAACCAATAGGTGCACGGTTGCGCCAGCGCCGGCAGCGCGCGACCCACGTCCTCGGGGGTGGTCAGGCGATGCGACGGGTTTTTGGCGATGGCGACGCCCTTCATCTTCTCGTTGTCCGGGATCTTCTTGAGCGCTGGAGTGTCGGTGACCCCCGCGCAGATCGCGTTGGCGGTGATTCCGCGCGGACCGAGCTCGCGAGCGAGCTGGCGAATGTGGGACTCGAGGGCGCTCTTGGCGGCGCTCACCGCGCCATAGCCCGGCCAAACCGACGTCGAGCCGGTGCTGGTCATCGCATAGATGCGGCCTTGATTGCTGAGGAGGTTCCGCTTCACCAGATCCTGCACCCAGTACACGAGGCTGTGGGCCATGACGTCGAGGGTCATGTCCATCTGCTTCTGGGTGAGCATCTCGCTCGCGTCATCGCTCACGAGCGGGCGCAGCGTGCCGAACGCCAGAGAGTGAAGCAATACCCTCACCTGCTCGCTCTTGCGGCGCTCACCGAATCGTTTCTGAACCTCGTCCAGGACTTCCGCGCGCTTTGCCTCGTCGGCGGCGTTCACGTTGAAGAACCACGCCTCGCGTCCCTGCGCCTGGACGCTCGAGACGATGGCGTCGACCTGAGGCATCGTCGCACGTCGATCGAGATGAACACCGATGATGTTCACGCCGGCGCGAGCGAGAGATTTGGCAGCGGATTCGCCGAAACCGCTCGACGCTCCGAGGATCAGGGCCCAACCATCCAGGGCGGGAACGGGAAATTCGTCCTCACTCATCGGCCTGCCTCTCTACTACAGCGGGGGGAGCGCTTCAGTTTTTTGCGGCCGGGGGGAGTGATCGCACCGAAGTCGGGGGGAGCGAGCGTTCGAGCTCTCGCGCCTTTTCCTTCACGAACCGGGCGATCTGCCTCATGGGTACATGGGTCGGGCAGATGGCCTCTTTTTCCGCCAAAATCTCCTCGGACACGTGGGCAAAACTGGAGGCCGCCGCGTCGAAATCCGGCATGCTTCGCGAGGCTGTGAGCATCAGGCTCATGACTCCTCGGTAATTGCCTCCCGAGGCGATGATGCGCTCGCCCTCCCCTCGATCGCAGAGGCCGCAAGCGATGCAGCGTCCGAACTCCGCAAGCTTCTTGCGCTCCTCGGGGGTCACCGGCGGGAGTCGGTCGGCGGCGTAGTTTTCGACGAATTGGGCGATCCCGTCCCGCCTCTTGAAGAAGATCCGGCGAAACACCGTCCGCACCAGCGCCCAGCCAAGCAAGAAGATCGCCTTGAGCCGGGGCGGCACCCAGGGACGCTACCATGACGCAGCGTTCCAAACAGCTCTGGGGTGGGGAAAATCCGTGGGATCTCGGCGTATGAAGGGAGATGGGGCAGCGTAACCATGTGACAGTCGAGTGTGACGCTGTGACGGAGCGTTACGCATCCTAAGTAGTTGAAATCTGTATAGGAAACGCTGGCACGCGACGTGCTCAAGGGCTGGTCACAATGCTCACCGCCCCGTTTGCCCCTCGCAGCGACTCCTACGACACCGACTCCGACCAAGAGCAGGCACTGCTCGTCGGGATGATCGCTGACCGAGAAGACGCGTGGCGCGACTTCAACGCCCGCTATGCCCGGCTCATCTACCGCTGCATCACTCGCGTGACGGCCCGCTTCAGTGCGGTCGTCGGCCCCGACGACGTTCGGGAGATTTACGCGATGCTCTGCGTGCAGCTCTTGGCAAACGACAAGAAGAAGCTCCGAAGCTTCGAGCCGGGGCGCGGCAACAAGCTCGGTAGCTGGATCGGAATGCTCGCGATCCACACCGCATACGACTACCTCCGCGGCCTGAAGCGCGAGCCCAAGCGAGGTTGTTTGTGCGAGGCCGAGAGCCTCACCTCGGAGCTGCCGGATCCCCACGACGTGTGCGTGCTGCGCCAGCAGGTCGGCATCGTCAGCGACATCCTCGCCGAGTTCAGCGAAAAGGACCG
>CAWAHB010000036.1:0-88949 GCA_963781505.1 uncultured delta proteobacterium
GATCATCAAGCTCGCGAAGGAGCCCCATGGTCACGTGCGGCGGATTGGCGACGAGGTCGGCGCGAAGGAGCTCGTGTACATCGGCTACAACCCCGCGCGAATGAGCCCCGCCGTGTGGTTCGAGGAGCACGGTGCGCTCTGCCAGAGCGTTCTCTTCGGGGACAAGGCTCGGACCGCTCCGCCCAAGCCGCCGGCCAAGAAGCCACCACGGCTCCCGGGACCCCGGCCCGGGGCACCGCTTCCCAAGGCGCTGTCGGACAAGATCCAGCGCGTGAGTGACACCGAGTTCAACGTCGATCGCAGCGCGGTCGACGTGATCATGAACGAGTACTCCAAGCTGATGCGGGGAACTCGCATGAGGCCGGTCCAGGAAAAGGGCAAGCTCGTCGGTTTGAGCTTGCAGAACATCCGTCCCGGTTCGCTGCTCGGAAAGCTCGGGATGAAGAACGGCGACCAGCTGAGGACCATCAACGGCTTCCAGCTGACCAGTCCGGAGAAGGCGCTCCAGGCGTATGCGCGCCTGCGCACCGCCGAAAGCCTCAGCGTGCAGGTCGTGCGCGGCGGGAAGCCGATGACGATCGACTACCGGATCCGCTGAGGTTTCTCGCCACTTTGCCCGCGGGTTCTTCGTGGGAGGAGCAGTGGAGCGTTCCGAGGCCGAGCACGAGATCCCGGGCGTAGACTCCGACCACTTCGCGATCGGAAAATAGCTCCCCGAGGATCCCGAGGGCGCGGCGATCCGCCGGGTCGTTGAACGTCGGAACGATCACGACCGAATTGCTGATGTAGAAGTTCGCGTAGCTCGCCGGAAGCCGCTGGCCGTTGAAGGCGACGGGGCTCGGCATGGGAAGCGACACGATCTCGAGGCGCCGACCCTTCGCGTCGCGTGCGGTCCGAAGACGCTCCCGAGCGCGCCGAAGCGGGCGGTGGTTCGGGTCGTGGCTGTTCGGCTCTTCCGACAGCACCACGGTCCCTTTCTTGACGAAGCGGACGAAGTCGTCGACGTGTCCCGACGTGTCGTCGCCCGCGATGCCGTCTTCGAGCCAGATGACGCGTTCGATGCCCAAGAACTCGGCGAACATTTGCTCGGTTCCGGCGCGATTCAGGCCCGGGTTTCGCGCGAACTCCGAGTCGAGAAGACACTGCTCGGTGACCAGCAAGCTGCCGTCGCCGTCCACGTCGATGGCGCCGCCTTCGAGCACGACTCGCGTCTTGCGCCCGCGCATCACCGCCGTGGGCTCGAACATCGCGGGGGCGAAGCGCGCTGCCACGGCCACTCCCGCCCGGTCGTCATGGCGAAAGTCCGCATAGCGCCCCCAGGCATCGAATCGAAAGTTCACCGCGGCAACCTCGCGCCCACGACCTTCGCCGCGCACGACGAATTGCGGGACGTAGTCCCGAGTCCAGGAGCGATCGGTGGGCGCGCGAACGAAGTCGACCTTCCGGAGATCCACCCCCGAGCGTTGCAGCATGAGCGCGGCGCGGCGTTCGTCCGGCCAGTGACGCACCAGCATGCGTACGCGCTCCCCCCGGGTGATGAGGCGCGCCATCTCCACGAACACCCACTCGACGAGGAGTCCCTTTTTCGGCCAATCCGTCTCGTTGTGCGGCCACGCGAGCCAGGTGGCGGCGTGGGGCTCCCATTCCGCGGGCATGCGGAAGCCGAGGTCGGCAGGCGTTGCTTCAGCCTGTCCCAAGGCCGTCGTCATTTGCGGGGACCCTGGTCCAAAAACCGCGCACTGAGATCGCCATACGCGTCGATGCGCCGATCTCGGAAGAACGGCCAGCCGCGGCGGACTTCTTCCAGCTTGGAGAGATCGCACTCCACGACCAGCGTTTCGTCGGCGTCGCCGGCTTCTGCGATCACGACGCCGAAGGGGTCGACCACGAAGCTGTGGCCCCAGAAGTCCAGGCCGCCGTCTTTCGGGCCTTCGTGACCCACTCGATTGACCGCGACGACGAACACACCATTGGCGATGGCATGGGAGCGCTGCATCGTCTGCCATGCCGACAGCTGTGCCGCGCCGTGACTGTCTTTCTCGCTCGGGTGCCAACCAATCGCCGTCGGGTAAAACAAGATTTCCGCTCCCCGCATCGCCGTCAGTCGTGCGGCCTCTGGATACCATTGGTCCCAACACACGAGCGGACCCACGGTTGCCGACGGGGTCTTGCAGGCAACGAACCCGAGGTCACCCGGCGTGAAGTAGAATTTTTCGTAGTAGAGCGGGTCGTCGGGAATGTGCATCTTGCGATAGCGCCCGAGCTCTTGTCCTTGGTCGCCGATCACGAGCGCCGTGTTGTGATAGACGCCCGCCGCGCGCTTCTCGAACACGCTCGCGATCACCACCACGCCAAGAGCCTTCGCAGCGTCCGAGACCGCGCGCAGCGTCGGGCCGTCGAGGGGCTCGGCGAGATCGAACAGATCCGCGTCCTCGACCTGGCAGAAATACGGAGATGCAAACAGCTCCTGGAGGCACACGATCCCGGCGCCGCGCTTCGCCGCATCCGCCACTCCGGCCAGGGCTTTGTCCACATTCTTCTGCCGGTCCTCGCAGGTGGCCATCTGGCAGAGGCCCACTTTCACGACTCGCTTCGACATGAGGGCCGAGAGGCTAATCCAGGTTGCCCACGCGCGGGAGTGATCGCTCGAAAGCGGCGTGCTATTCGGATGGGAGAGGGGTTCCCTCACCCATGCAGGTCGCGCTCTCCTTCGTCATCCCGTTTCTGAACGAAGAAAAGACGCTGAGGAAGCTCCATCAGCGCATCCAGCGTGCCGTGGCGCCGCTCCTCGGGCCCGAGGAGAGCTACGAGATCGTGTTCGTCGACGATGGCAGCACGGACGACTCGGTCAGCGTGGTGCTCGAGCTCATCGAGGCTCACCCCGAGGTTCGGCTGATCGAGCTCCAGGGCAACTTCGGCAAGAGCGCTGCGCTGGCTGCGGGCTTCGGCGAAGCTCGAGGGCGCGTCGTGTTCACGCTGGACGCCGATCTTCAGGACGACCCCAAGGAGATCCCTCGCTTCCTGGAGAAGCTCGACGAAGGCTACGACGTAGTCAGCGGCTACAAACAACAGCGGAACGATCCGTGGACGAAGGTGTTCCCCTCCCGCGTGTTCAACTGGATGGTTCGACGCTCGACGGGTACCGAGCTTCACGACGTGAACTGCGGGTTCAAAGCGTATCGAGGCGTCGTGCTGAAGAACGTGCGCCTGTACGGTGAGCTGCACCGCTTCGTTCCCGTGCTCGCCCACTGGAAGCGATTCCGGGTAGGCGAAGTCATCGTGCAGCATCACGCGCGCAAGCACGGCGTGAGCAAGTTCGGTGGCGGTCGCTTCTTCCGCGGTCTGATGGATCTCATCACGGTCGTGTTCTTGATGAAATACGAGCGCCGTCCGGCTCATTTCTTCGGTGGGCTCGGAGCGCTCACGCTCTTCGCCGGCTTCGTCATTTGCTTCTACCTCCTGGTCATCAAGATCATGGGACACAGCATTGGACATCGCCCGCTCCTCAGCCTCGGTGTGCTGCTCACCGTCGTCGGCGTGCAAATCCTCGCAACGGGCCTCATTGCGGAGCTCATGGTGCACGCCCGTGCCGACATGCCCTTCGTCGTGCGCCGCACCGTGACCCACGAAGCCCCGCCGCCGACGATGCGCTCCGTCGTCCCCCCGCCTCCGAGCGACGAGTCCCCGGAAGCGGCACTCGCCAATCTCGCCGCCGAGCTCGAGGCGTCGGCTCCCAATCCGCTGGAGCTTCAGAAAGCCGAAGCCTCCCCCCTCGTGACGGCTCTCGCCGCGGCCGCCGAGGTCGGCGATGACGAAGAGCCAGCCGACGAAGAAGACGACGACGACGGGGGAGCGGAGGAGCGAGCCTGATCGACGAGAGCCGCTACTTCAAGGACTCCCGTAGCCGCGAGGAGTTTCGACAGGCGACGCTGGACGACGAGCCGCGCTGGTATTCGCCGTGGCTGCACCTCGGAGCGACGACGGGGATTGGCATCGCCAGCCTGGTGGTAGGCGCGCTTCGCCTTCGGGGAGTCACGCTGCCCGAGCTCGCGGTCGTGCCCATCGTGTTCGTGGTGTCGAACTTGACGGAATGGCGCGCCCACAAGCGCCTCCTGCATCGACGTTGGAAGCCGATGGCGGTGCTCTACGACCGACACACGCCGATGCACCACCGCATCTATCGATACGGAGACATGCAAGTGCGCTCCTCTCGAGAGCTGCGCCTGGTGCTGATCCCCGCGATGGGCGTGATCGGCATCGTGATCGCGGCTGCGCCCGCGGCCGCCCTGACCGGATGGCTCTTCGGGTCGAACGTCGGCTGGCTGTTCTTGATGACCGCATCGTCGTACGTCGTCGGGTACGAGCTCAGCCACCTCGCCTACCATTTGCCAGAGGACGGATTCATCGGCAGGCGTTGGTTGGTGCGCGTGATGCGGGAACACCACGCGTTGCACCACGACCCGACGCTGATGCAAAAGTGGAACTTCAACGTCACCGTACCCCTGGCGGATTGGCTCTTTCGGAGCATCGCACCGAGAAAGCTCGTGGAAGAGGTCCGCGCGCGGGCGGCGGGGCGATCGTGAGATCGTGAGCCCCAAGCTTTCCGAGCTCGTTCCGGTCGGCGGGAGCGACGACGAGATCCTCTCGCGCTTCCTCGAGTGGGTGGAGGCGTCGGGGCTCACGCTGTACGCGGCGCAGGAGCAGGCGCTCCTCGAGATCGCGAGCGGGAAGAACGTCATCCTCGCGACTCCCACCGGGTCGGGGAAGAGTCTGATTGCCTACGCGGTTTGTTTCTTCGCGCGGGCGAAGAGGCGGCGCTGCTTTTACACGAGCCCCATCAAGGCCCTCGCGAACGAGAAGTTTTTGGAGCTGGTGGACGAGCTCGGCGCGGACTCCGTGGGCATGATGACCGGAGACGCGGCGGTGAATCGTGACGCGCCGGTGGTGTGCTGCACGGCGGAGATCCTGGCGAACATGGCACTCCGAGATGGCGTGGACACGGACGTCGACGACATCGTGATGGACGAGTTTCACTACTATTCGGATCCGGATCGAGGCGTAGCCTGGCAAGTTCCGCTCTTGGTTCTCCGGCACTGCCGGTTCTTGCTGATGAGCGCGACCTTGGGGGACACGAGCTTCTTCGAGCAGAGCCTTCAGGATCTCACCGGTCTTCCCTGCGCCCTGGTGCAGTCCAAGGAGCGGCCGGTGCCCCTGGATTTCTCCTATCGGGAAACCCCGCTCCACGAAACCGTTGCCCATCTGGTGCGGGAGGGGCGTGCGCCGATCTACATCGTGAGCTTCACCCAACGGGGCGCGGCGGAGGAAGCTCAGAACCTGATGAGCGTGGACTTTTGCACCAAGGACCAGAAGCGCGCCATCGCCGAAGCGCTGATTGGTGCGCGCTTCGACAGCCCGTATGGCAAAGAGGTGTCGCGCTTCGTGCGTCACGGTGTCGGTCTGCACCACGCAGGGCTGCTTCCGAAGTACCGGTTGGCGGTCGAGCGGCTCGCGCGAGCTGGACACCTCCAGGTGATCTCCGGAACCGACACGCTGGGAGTGGGCGTCAACATTCCGATCCGAACGGTGCTCTTCACCAAGCTCTGCAAGTTCGATGGACGGGACACGGCGGTGCTGAGCGTGCGGGACTTTCAGCAGATCAGTGGGCGCGCAGGGCGCAAGGGCTTCGATGATCTCGGCAGCGTGGCGGCGCAGGCGCCCGAGCACGTGATCGAAAATCTGAGACTCGATGCCAAGGTCAGCAAAGATCCGGGAAAGAAACGCAAGATCGTCAAGAAGAAGCCACCCGACCGGGGCTACGCCCACTGGGACCGGGCCACCTTCGATCGGCTCGTGACGTCGCCGCCCGAGCCACTCACGTCACGCTTTCAGGTGAGCCATGGCATGATCGTGAACATGCTGTCGCGCCCGGACGGCGGCTGCATGGGTCTGGCGCGCTTGATTCGTGACTGTCACGACAAGCGTCACGACAAGCGCGTTCACGGACGGACGGCTCTGTCGATGTTTCGGTCTCTGCTCGAGGCGGGCGTGGTGGAGCTCGAAACGACGGACAGCGGCGGCCGCCGTGCGGTCGTGAGCGCGGATCTGCAGCAGGACTTCTCGCTGAACCACGCGCTCTCGCTGTATCTGCTCTCGACTCTCGAGCTCCTCGATCCAGAAAGCGAGAGCCATGCCCTCGACTTGCTCAGCGTGGTCGAGTCGATCCTGGAAAACCCGACCATCATCCTGCGGCGACAGCTCGATCGCATCAAGACGGAGGCCATGGCGGAAATGAAGGCGCAAGGCGTCGAGTACGAAGAGCGCATCGCCAAGCTCGAGGAGCTCGACTATCCGAAGCCGAATCGCGACTTCATCTACGACACGTTCAACGCGTTCGCAGCCAAGCATCCCTGGGTCGGCAGCGAGAACATTCGCCCCAAATCCATTGCCCGGGACATGCTGGAGCAGTTTCTGTCGTTCTCCGATTACGTGAAGGAGTACGGCCTCGAGCGCTCCGAAGGCTTGCTCTTGCGCTACTTGTCCGAGGTCTACAAGGTCCTGGCGCAAACGGTGCCAGTCGCTCACCGCACGGAGGAGGTCGAAGAGCTGGTGACCTTCTTCGGAGCCATGGTTCGACAGGTCGACTCGAGCTTGCTCGACGAATGGGAGCGGATGCGAAGCGGTGAAGGCGTGCCCGTGGCCAAGCCTGCCGCGGAGCTCGAGCCGGAAGGCTCCCGGGACATCACCCGGGATCGTCGCGGCTTCACCGTGCTCGTGCGCAACGAGATCTTCAAGCTCGTCCGAGCTCTGGCGCGCAAAGACTTTCGCGAGGCTCAGACCATCGCCGGAGCCGAGATCGGCGGAATGGACGCGGCGGCCATCGAGCTCGCGATGCAGCCGTTCTTCGATGCGCATGCGGTTCTCGTCACGGACGTGGCGGCGCGCAACCCGAATCTCCTCACGCTCGAGACAGGGGAATTGCGCTGGGAGATCGCCCAGGTGTTGCTGGATCCGGAAGAGGAAAACGACTGGGTGGTCGTTGGATCGGTGGACATCGAAGCGTCGCGAGCTTCGGCCAAGCCCGTGCTGATCGTGACGCAGATTTCGGCTTGACCGAGCTCAGCGCCGGCAGCGCACGCTGAGCTCGAGCTCGAGGGGCGCCTCGATGGGATCGCCGGAGCCGAGTGCAGGGATCTCGTGGGCCATGATCGACCCGCCGAGGGCGATGACGGCGGGGTCTTGGGAGGCGCCGTAGGGGCCCAACGACGAGATCAGTCGCTCGTGGAGCTTCTTCTCGCTCGCGGAGTCGAGCTCGAGTCCGGCGTGGGCGAGGTCGTCCTCGAAGGAACGCAGGGCTTCCCACTTCGCGCGACGCCCCGGCGGCACCTGGTAGACGAGAGTTGCGGAAGGCACGACCTCCGGCATGGGGATCGGATCGTAGTACTCGATGTCGATGCGCGGGGCTTCCTCCACGAACGGACGCTCGTCGACGATGGCGATGTCTTGATGTTCGCGTTCGGCACGCCGGACGAATGCTACGAGCTCGCTGCCACTCTGGAAGTCGCGGGTCGCGGTCTTGGATTGACCGATCCGGAACACGACGCGGCGGCCGCTGTCATTTTTGCCGCGAGTGATCCGCGAAGCCAGACCGAGATCGAATGCGCGCTCCTGGGCGTAGGAGCTGGCCGCGTCGACACAGCGGTCGAGGGAAAGGTCGCCACACGGATAGCTGTCGCGAAGCTTCGTGAGGTTCGCGTTCATCTGTTCCTCACTCGTGCGCATCGATCGAATGACTCCGATCATCGGAGTGAAATGCTCGAGTGAGTCCTCGTCGCAATGGGGTGCGGCCGCAGGAGTGGTTTTGGCGATGGGCAGGGCGGGGGGACGCTCGGATCCGGCGCAACCGGATGTGAGCACCACCACGCTCGCGAGAATGCTCAGCGAACGGGTCATTGACAGCCTCGGGACCATACGTTGCCGACGATCCGGGGGTCGTTCATCCGTCGGAACGGGGCTTCGAATACGCCAGGGGCCGGGTCAAAAGCCACACGAGCACGTCCATGACGATGCTCGCGACCCGGGAAATCACGACCGCCGCGAGGGCGGCCGAAGCGCCGGCGATGGGGGCCACGGCCAGGGAGATCACCGCTTCCCGAACCCCCGCGCCCGCTGGGGCGACCAGAGCCAGAAAGCCGGCGAGCACTGCCAGCACATAAAGGCCGGAGGCTGCGAAGGACAGACCCGGGGGCGCGCCCACGGCTTCGGTCGTCAGATAGCCGTGCAGCGCCCAGGTCGCCCAGTAGCCGACGTGGGCGAGGGGGAGCCACCACGGAAGCAGCGGTCCGGGGCCCTGGGTACCCAAATACTCCGTCAGGCGTTTCGGAAGTAGCTGGCGATCCACGCTCGAGAGCAGGAGCAGCGCGACGCCGAAGCCACCGAGCAGGACCCACACCCAGAGGCCGAGGGCGCCGAGCACGGCGTCTCGGCTCGGTGACAGCGCCAGGGCCAGCGATCCGAGCACGCCGCCCACTGCGGTGAAGCTCAACATCTCGAGCAAGATGCTCACGCCGACGGCTTTCCCGGTCAGCCCAACGCTTTCGGCGCCGGCGACGCGCACCACGACCAGACCGACCTTTCCGGGTGTGTAGCGCGCGAGCATCGACTCGAGGTGCAGTGCGACGCCGGGTCCGAGGGCAACGGGACGACCGGTCAGCTTTCGAGCGAGAAACGTCCATGCGACGGCCTGGATCGCCACTCCCACGGCAAGGGGCACCGAGCCGATGACCACCAGCGACCAGCGCACGTGCAGCGATGCGCCGTCCCAGCGTCCGAGCAGGCTCACGAGCGTCCAGGCAACGAACGCGATCGCCATGATCGCGAGCGCTCCGCGCAGCAGGCGCGAACGCGCACTCTTTGCCAATTACAAACCCTTCGCGCAGCGGAATCCGAGGGTCACGTCGCGATAGCTCTGACTTCGGCTCTGGTGATGGGTCGGGCTCATCTCTTCCGGCTTCGAAGATTCCCAGTTGCCTCCGACGATCGCACGCCAGGTCTCCGCCGCGGGCTTCTTGCCGGGCTTTTCCCCCTCGGTGCTCGTCCACTCCGACACATTCCCGGAAAGATCGAAGATCCCGAACGCCTCGGCGGGCTTGCCGCCGACATGACACGCACCGCGCGGGCGTTGCCAGCAGACGACCTCATCGCGCGGCGGCTGGTTTCCCCAGCCGTACTCCAACTTGTCGTCGCCACCGGTTGCGACCCAATGCCACTCGGTCTCCGTGGGGAGACGATACCCTTTCCAATCGCAGTAGCGGCGCGCTTCCTCGTAGCCCACGCACGTGGCCGGGAGCTCCTCGTCGGATCCGCGACCGGTGCACTTTTCACTCAGCGCCGCTTGCTCGCTCACCGATATCGGGGACAGAAGTCTCACTTCGTCCGGCAACGCGGCGCAGCTCCGGTTTTTCGCGCAAGAGCGATAGTCCCCGACGCTGACCTCCTTCTTGTCGAGACAGAACGCGCCCACGGCGATCTTCTTCGACTCGAAAAACATCGTGCCGCTCGGAATCGAGCCCATGCCCGAGGGACACTCCGAGTCGGGCTCCGATGGGTCGCTCACCGGGGCCGTGGGCGGGGTCGGCTTCGAGGTGGGGGGAGCCGTCGATGAAGCGGAGGGCTTTGGTGGTGGGCTCGTCGCGCAGCCCGCGAGGAGGCAGAGAGCTGCCACGAGGAGTGATTTTTCCGTCATGTCGGGGGGGCGTCGGGGAGTCTCTCCGCTCCCGGCGAAGGCTGCAACCATCCGGAGATCCGGCTCTTTCCGGCGAATGGCGGGGGCTGAAAAATCGGCACCACGAAGTTGAAAAGGCTGTCGCGTTGGGTCAACGTGGGGCCGTCCATGGTCGGTGCGACGAGCTCCCGACGCTGGCGACGGGTCCTGGCCCTCCTGGGGCTGCTTGCCGGTGTTCTCTTCCTGAGCCCCCCTGCGGGAGGCAAGCCGGGGTCGCGCGCTCACAAGAGCGAGCAGCGGAAGAAGAAGAAGGCGCAGCGGAGCGAAGAAAAGAAGGGCCGTACCCGCAAGGAGGACGAGCCCGTCAAGGCCGCGAGCTGGGTGCTGAAGAAGCCGGCTCCCGAAACTCAAACTCAGAAGAGCGCTGCCGAGCGGGGCGTGAACCCGTGCAACACACCGGATCCCGGCTGGGGTGTGTACGATCACTGGAGCCGAGCGCCGAGCATGGGGCAGATGATCATGCCGCAGCGTGGCGGGGTCACTTCCAGCGGCGGGTTCGACGTGATGTTTCATTTCCACGGGCACGAACCAGTTCGAAAAGAATGGGTGCGCGTCATGAACGGCACGGTGCTCGTCGGAATCGATCTCGGGATCGGCTCAGGCCCCTACGCCAGTGCGTTTGCTTCGCCCGAGGCATTCAAGAAATTGGTCGAGAGCGTCGAGAAGGCGGTCGCCGAAAAGACCGGCAAGAAGAACGCTCACGCACGCAAGATAGGACTCAGCGCATGGAGCGCTGGATACGGCGCCGTTGGCGAAATCTTGAGCCAGCCGTATGGCAAGCGAGTCGTGGACGTGGTCATTCTCCTCGATGGGCTTCACTCGGGGTATTCAGGCAAGTCATTGAACGAAGCGCAGCTCAAGCCGTTCGTGGACTTTGCGCGAGACGCCGCGGCCAAGCGCCGATTCATGTTCGTGAGCCACTCCTCGATCATTCCGCCGGGTTATGCGTCCACCACGGAAACCGCGAACTTTCTGGTGCAAAAGGTGGGTGGAAAGCCCCGCAAGACCTCCCCCCGAGGCGGCGATCCGATGGGGCTCGCGCTGAACTCTCGATACTCCAAAGGCAACTTCCACATGCGCGGCTACGACGGAAACGACAAGATGGACCACTGCGCGCACATCGGCCTCTTGCACGACGTGCTGAAGGTTCACATCAAGCCCCGCTGGCACTCGCCGCGCGGTCGTAGCAAGTAGAGCTTCTCGATGCGACAAGGGTGGGTGGGGCTCGCGTTCGATTCCGGTGAGCTCTTCGTGACCTACGCCGACAATTCGAGCAGCAAGACCCACATCGGGTTTTCCCGAGCAAAGCCCTGAGCTTCTTCGCCGATCAGTTGCACTGGGTCTGGTCGCAGCGATCTTCTTCCTTCGGGTCGCCGGTCACGTCGTCATTGCAATTGCACAGTCCCTTGCACTTCCACTCGATGGTTCCGGTGCGGAAGAACACGTCTTGCTGGTCGAACGAGGGATCCAGGTCGCGCACGCGGTCGTGAGGATCACAGCCGTCGCTGGCAGCCGTGTTCGTGGCCGGATTAGGCTCCAACCCGAAGTCGTACTCCACGATCGCGGACCGGTCGGTGAAGGGTCCTGGGGCTTGCTCCAGCCCGTAGATCGATTCCATCACCGGTTCGGCGGGGTCGTCGGACTCCATGTTCACGGCGTTGATCGCTCGGGCCAGGACGTGCGCCCCAAACGTGCTGACTTGATGGTCCCCCGGCGCGACGTGAATCAGGACGTGATGTGCGGGCGTTCCCGGGAGCAAGTCTTCGGTCATGTAGGGCGCGAAACCCGACGGCTCGCTCCGGTCCCAGTTCATCTGCACCAGCCCGAGCGCGACCTGAGTGGCGAACCCGTTGTAGCCGTAGGCCGCCTCGAGGAAGATCTCGTAGACGCCGAAATCGATGCTGCGGTTCAGGAGCAGGTTGTAGGGCATCCCCGTCTCTCCCAAGAGACCTCGCGTCACGTCCGTGCTGATGGCCATGTAGGTGGCGCCCATGATCCCACCCTGGCTGTCCCCGCGATAGCCGCGCACGCTGGGATCGATCCATGCTGGGTCGAGCACGAGGTTGCCGTCGTTGTCCGTGATCCCATCCTTCGCGACGCGGCCCATCATCATGCGCATCGCGAGCAGCTGGTTCACCATTCCCTGGATCTGGCGCTCGGGGAACGCTTTCAGCGCGTCGAACCGACCCGACAATCCGTCGGTGGCGAGGATGGTGCTGGTGCTGTCGAAGCCGAACAAGTTCACTGCGAACGCGATCCATCGATTGCGGTTGGCAGCGCGAGCGAGGTAGCCGTTCTGCCCTTCGGTTCGGCTCCCGAACAGGCCGTGGCCGTTCTGCAACAGTCCGTGCTTCTCGGCCGACAGGACGCTCTTCGGCACGAGAATCAACACGTCCCACTCCATCGTGCCGTTTTGTTGCAGCTCGCCGTTCTCGTCGATGTTGAGCCGGTCCACGGGCGCCTTCTTCTCGTAGAACAGGCTCGCCTGGGTCAGGTAGACCGGCACCGTCATCGTCACTTCGATGCGACGGATGAGCTCCGAGTTTGGGTCGTTGATTTCCTCGGTGGACTTGAACTTGAAGCTGGGGCCGTCCTCTCCGACCACCGCCAGCGCCTTGTCGCGCATCTCCACCATGCGCCCTGTGATATTTTCCTTCGTCGCCGTCGTGTAGTCCCAGGCGATTTGCAGCGACTTTCGCTCGACGCCCACCGCTTCGAGCTGGGAGAAGATGTCGGCGTAGAGTGACTTGCGTGCATACACGGACCACTTGTCCGCTGCGCTCCCGCTCTCCAGAGCCTTTCCGTCGCGGATCGCCCGAAACGCCGGCGAGGGCTTGATGGTGGCGCCATTGATGTCGTCGACGTTGCGGACTGCAACGATGTAGCGAGTCCCCGCCTTGAGCCGTTCCGCAGGGCGGATCATCAACAGGCGTTGGTCGGGGAGGTCTTCGCTCCCGTCGTTCTCGGTGCTGTGATCGATGTCGACCCAATGGGGTATCAAGCGTCCGGTGGGAACCTCCAGCAGCACCGTCGGGTGATCGGGCTCGAGGGACTTCTCGATGCTGTAGGGCGTCGCGCACGCGGAGCATTGGGCCAGCGGCAGATGGGCCATCGGCGCCTGAGACGGCGAGAACCCATCGTGGTCGTAGAACAGAGCCGGGTCGAAGTGCATGTCGTCGAGACTCCGCGCCGGGAGCGTCGTGGGCCCGAAGCGCACGCTCTTCCCGTTTGCGTTCATCCCCGTCGGGTCGTCCTGCAAATACACGTCGGATGGGAACGGCAAGCCACAGTAGCTCGGTGAGATTGGGTCGCAGTCCTGGCCGAGAAGGGGAACCTCACTCGCTGGCTGCTTCGGCGGGCCGGACTCGTCGTCGCTGCTTCCGCATCCGATTGCAAAGAGAGCGAGCAGAGCTGCGCCGAGGAGTTTGGATGACACGGCGATCCTCCGGGTTGGCAGGGGGCGAAGAGTGTAGCGCGCCCGAGGGGGTTGGATTCGAAGCAATCCGAGTCCTCGGTCGATTTGCCAGCGCGCCGATCCGCACGAGTGGCTACCCTCTTGGCATGTCTTCGCCTCGGGATTTGCCCCTCGAGCGGCGTGGGCGGTGGGCCCCCGGCGTCGAAGTAGCCTTGCGTTCAGCCATCGGCGCTGTGCTGGAGACCGGGGAGTCGTGACGAAGCTGCTGGTCGGATGCTCGCTTCTCGCGGTGCTCCTCGCGTCGGCCGGCGCCCGAGCTCAGGTGGAGACCTCCCACCACAGCACGTATGGCGTGTGCGATGGCTCCGTCTACGATCCGGATTGCCGAGTCCACGATCCAGTGCCCGTGCCGATGCCCGACGACGACGAACCGATCTATCTGCGCGCCTCGATCGGCGCCCTCTACAATCAGGCGGCGCTTCGGGTCGAGCCCGCCGATGGCGCCGCGCGCAAGGCCAACGTCGGCGCTCCGATGCTCGGAGTGATGGGAGCCTTCGGAGTCTCCAACGATTGGGGGGTGAACGTCGGATTCGAGCTGGCCATTCAGTACGCGTTCACGACCAGCGTTGGCAGTGAAAGCGGGGGATTCGACCAGTACGAAGTGACCGGGCTGTTTGCCGCCACGGGGATGCTCTTCGTCGATTGGTATCTCGATCCGAACGACGACGGGTTTCACGTCCAGGGCGGTCTGGGTGTCGGCGGACTGAGCTACGACGCGAAGCGTGCTGCCCAAGACCTGGCGATCGAGCCGATCGGCTGGGTGGGACACGCGGGAATTGGCTACGAGCTCGGAGTGACGCGCCACCTCGACTGGAGCTACGGCATCTTGCTGCGTGTCGACGCGGGTTACTACGGGATCGCCAAGGCCAAGCCCGTGCCGGATCTCGCGACTCCCCATGCCATGTTCGTCGCACCGGGCCTGTATGCGACGCTGACCCTCGACTGATCAGCCATCGACTCGACCGATTGCCATGCTGGTTTTGAAGATCCAGGCGGAGCGCAGGCCCACCCAACCATATGCGACGGGTTCGTCCGTTTTCGGGTCGGCCAGGACGACGATGGTCCCGATACCGAAGCCAGTGCGGTCGGTGTTCGCGCGCGTATCATCATCGTGCTGATAGCGGGAAGCGTCAGCGATTCGGACGAGATACGCGGTGAGCCCGATCGACTCGACCTCGACGCGCGCGGGGGCGGAGGTGAGGAACGCCACATGGCCCGTGTTGACCGATTTCAGCTCCTTGGGCTTGAGCCAGGCGAGAATGTCGCCGGCTCTCGCTTCGCTCACTCGTGAGACGCGCTGCCATCCGTAGCGAGGCTTGTCACTCTTGCTCGCGGCGATCTGTCGATAGAAGTCCCGTGCCAGAGGCCGCTGGGTCTTATTTCGCCACAGAACCGCGCCATGGGCCTTGGGCGCGGCACGCTTGAGGATCCAGCTCGCCATGCCCGAACAATCGAATTCATAGCGACCGGACTTTTCGTCGACGCGTGTCGCGTGAGTGTACTTCGACGTTTGGAGGCGAGTCTGGATCCGCGCCAGCAGCGTCACCACGGCGTTCCGAGCCGCGGCCGTGTCCGCTTCCGCGGCAGGAGTCGGCTCCGCCCAAGCCGCGCTCGGCAGCGAGGTGGTTGCTGCGAGCAATGCGAGGGCTCCGAGCACGCGTGCCCGGCCTCGCAATCGGAGCTCTCGGGACAGCGACATTCGCTCAGCGTAGCGCGAGTTTTCCCCGAGGGCCCACCGGGTATCCCACAACTTGTACCGCGGCGAGGTCGGTGCAAGGATCGGGAGGTGAAGGTCTTTCGCTGGGCGCTGGTGCTGGGGGTCCTTGGTGTGGCCTGCGGTCGTTCCGGTCTCGACGATCTGAATGGAGTGGGTGGGATCGGCGCCACGGCTGGATCGGGCGGCAACGGTGGTACCGGCGCCGTGGTTGGCGGCGGAGGCTTTGGCGGCGGAGGCTTTGGCGGCGGAGGCTTTGGCGGCGGAGGCTTTGGCGGCGGAGGCTTTGGCGGCGGAGGCTTTGGCGGCGGAGGCTTCGGTGGCGTTGGCGGTGGCGTGAACGATTGCTGCATACCCGCTGACTCTCCGGGTTGCGCCGATCCCTTCATCGCGCAGTGCGTGTGTCAGAACGACACGTTCTGTTGCGAGTCTTCGTGGGATGGGATTTGCGTCGACGAGGTGACGACCCTGGGCTGCGGCAATTGCGGAGGCACCGGCGGCTTCGGCGGCGGCGGCTTCGGCGGCGGCGGCTTCGGTGGCGGCGGCTTCGGCGGCGGCGGCTTTGGCGGCGGCGGCTTTGGCGGCGGAGGCTTTGGCGGCGGCGGCTTCGGTGGCGGAGGCTTCGGTGGCGGAGGCTTCGGTGGCGGCGGTTTCGGTGGCGGCGGCTTTGGCGGCGGAGGCTTTGGCGGCGTCGGTGGAGTTGGCGGGTTCGGTGGAATTGGCGGCTTTGGCGGCGCGGGTGGATCGGGCGGTGGCAACAACGACTGCTGCCAAACCTCCAACTCGCCTGGCTGCGCGGATGCCGGGATCCAGGCCTGCGTGTGCGCTGCGGATCAGTTCTGTTGCCAGGCTGCTTGGGACTCGATCTGCGTGAACGAGGTCGAGAGCCTCAACTGCGGCAACTGCGGCGGAACCGGAGGCGCCGGCGGGGGTGGCGGAACCGGTGGCGCTCCCGGATTCTGCGGCGACGGCAAGATCGACTCCGGAGAGCAGTGCGATCTCGGCCCCGCCAACGAGAACCGTCCCGCCTTCCAGCTCGAAACGGCATTCTCGATCAGCGGAGTGCGACCTCTCGACACCAATCAGACTGCGCAGTCCTTCTACTCGTATTCGTCCGCCAGCAGTCACACGGGTTTCGAAGCGGTGGGCGCGAGTCGCCTGATGCTGCAGCGAAACCTGTCGACGGCGAGCATGAGTCTCGTCATGCATCACGGAATCGATCAGAACTCGAGCGGTCAGTTCCAGCCCGCGACCTCGGTTTCCTTCGACATCAACGGACTGCCGACGGCGACGTTCGTCACGGTGGCGGACGACACGCTTCAGGAGTTCAACAAGTCGAGCGGCACCACGGCGTTCGGGCTCTGGCAGTTCCAGGCCAACTCGGATGGTGGCGTGATCACCGGACTTCCGGTTCCCGGGACCTGGGTGATCAACATCGGAGCCAATTTCTCCGGCGCCATCAACGATTGGTCCTTCGTCGACGGAACCAAGTCCCTCATCTTCATCTCGCCGGGTGGATCATCGAAGGCGACGCTTCGCGCCTTCAACTCCCCGTCGAAGTGTCGCACGAACTGCACGATCCCCATCTGTGGCGACAAGGTTCTGGACGGCGGCGAAGTCTGCGACGACGGGAACACCGTCGGGGGCGACGGCTGCTCCGCCAACTGCAAATCGCTCAACTGAGGCGGCGGTCAGAGTTTCGTGGTCGAGCCGTCCGCGCGGAGCGCCCAGGCTTCGGTCTGCGTTCCGTGCTCGAAGCGTTTGAAGCTGAGAGGCCTTCCGTCGTCGGTCCAGCTCTTGGCGGTGCCGTGCTTCTTGCCGTTCACGAACTGGATCTCGGTCTGGCGCACACCGTTTGGCCAAAACGTGATGTAAAGCCCGTGGAACGCCCCCGCTCGGTACGAAACGACGTTCGACTTCGTCCCGTCATCGTGCCAACCGATCCACACGCCCGTCCGCTCGTCGTCTTCGTAGAGCCCTTGTTCTTTCAGACAGCCGCTCGCATAAAACGAGATGCTGGGCCCCTGCCGGATCGGTCGCGTTTCCGCCGTGCCAGTCTCGATGCAGTAGACGCTGTCGCCGACGTAGAGGAGCTCGCTTCCCGCGGGACACGGAAGGCCGTGCACCGAATCGCGGATCGTCCCGGCGGGTACGAATAGCTCGTATTCGGGTTCGGGCTGGAGCTCGATCTTCAAGCCATCATTTTGCCGCGGATCCTGGGGCGGTGCAATTGGCGACGAGCTATGCTGCGCGTCGTGCGCGCCCTCATTTTCGCCTGCATCGTCCTCACCGGGTGTGGGCGCCGGTCCGAGCCCCCACGACCGACCACCGTATTCGTTCCAGAAGAATCGGGACGGCCGAGCCCACCGACGAGGCCCGGGCGCACCTGTACACCACAAGCCCGACGACCCACACCGATTCGCCCGCCTGCCGTCGTGCCGGTCGCGGAAGGCGATCCTGTGCAGGGAAAGTTCGACATGGACGACGCGCTCGCGGGTCTCTCCGGCGACTTTCCTCTCATGGCGACGATCGAAACGTCGGCCGGTACTCTCTCGTGTGAGCTGTGGGATCAGGTTGCGCCGATTACCGTGGCGAATTTCGTCGGGCTCGCCAGGGGCATCCGACCGTTTCGCGATCCGTCCGACAAAGATCCCGATCGCCCGTGGATCCGGCGTCCCGCATACGACGGCAGCTCCTTCCATCGCGTCATTCCCGGCTTCGTCATTCAAGGCGGCGATCCCTCGGGAACGGGAACCGGCGGTCCGGGATACGTGATCCCCGACGAGATCGACGAGACGATCCACGCAGTGCGTCAGGGAATTCTCTACATGGCGAACTCCGGACCGAACACGAACGGAATGCAATTCTTCGTGCTGGACGGTTCCGCACCCCACATCACCGGACACTATTCCGCCTTTGGCGAATGCGAGCCGCGCGAGCTCATCTCCACCATCGCCACCCAGCCGGGCCTGCGGATCGAGCGGGTGCGCATCCGGCTGGCGCACCCATGTTGATTTCCTCGAGCGCGAAGTAAGCTCCGCGCATGGCAGCGCCCGAGTCCTGGACCGTTCACCCGCACCAACCGCTGGCCGAGCTCGGCGGAAATCTCTGGTGCGTGGAGGGAGAGGTGCCCGGTACGCCTCTCACGCGTCGGATGACACTGATCCGACTCGCGAGCGGAGACCTCGTGATCCACAACGCGATGGCCCTCGAGGAGGACCTCATGAAGCGGATCGAATCCTGGGGCAAGCCGGCGTACATCGTCGTCCCCGGCGGTTACCACCGACTCGATTGCGCAACGTTCAAGGCACGCTATCCCAACGCGAAGATCGTGTGTCCGGAAGGCTCCCGCAAGCGCATCGAGCGCGTCGTCGATGTGGATCTCGCTTATGCCGACTTCCCGCAGGACGAGTCCGTTTCATTCGAGGAGCTCGACGGTACGAAACGAAAAGAGGGAGTGATGCGCGTCCGCGACCCGGGAGGAACGACTCTCGTGTTCAACAACGTCTTGTTCAACATGCAGCACCAGCCAGGCTTTTCGGGCTTCGTGCTCAAGTTGATCGGGACGTCTGGCTCGCCGCGCGTGACGGCCGTGGCGCGTATGCTGGCAGTCAGCGACAAGGCGCTGCTTCGAGCTCACCTCGAACGTCTCGCGACGCCCGACGTGTGCCGGTTGATCCCGGGACACGGAGAGCTCGTCGAATCCGATGCTGCGAGCGTGCTCCGATCCGTCGCCGAACGACTCTAGTCAGGACAGTCCGACCCAGTCGCTGGAACGATTCCAGAGCTCGGCGCGCAGGGTTTCGTCATTCACGACCCGATTGGGGCGCCGCTCCTTGGATTCGTCGTAGTAGCGGCCGGAATCCGTCGCAACATCTGGCGAAGTCGCGCAATGAAGCGACGTGGCGGCGCCGTCTTTGCTCGATTTCATGAACAGCTTCATCACGAATCGAGCCGGTGCGGGCACTTCGCGCCACACATCGGAAGCGATGACGCCGGGGTGGAGCGAGTACGTCGTGACCCCCGAGCCTTCGAGGCGTCGAGCGAGCTCTACCGTGAACAGCACGTTGCAGAGTTTCGAGACCTCGTATTCGGGAACACCGGCGACGGACCGAGTGGGTTTCCGTAGAGCTTCGAAGTCGATGCTCTTGGCCCGGTAATGGGAGTTGCTGGACACGTTCACGATTCTTGCCGGGGCCGACTCGCGGATCCGGTCGAGAAGCAGGATGGTGAACAGGAAGTGCCCCAGGTGATTCGTTCCGAAAGCGATCTCGAAGCCATCCTTGGTGAGGCCCTTCTTGCCAGCGAGCCCGGCGTTGTTGATGAGGATGTGAAGCGCCTTTTCCCGTGCGAGGAGCTCCTTCGCCGCGTGGCGAACCGAATCGAGATCGCCGAGATCGAGCTCGAGGAACTCCGCTTCTGCGCCGGTTTCGGCGGCGAGCTCGTCCATCACCGGACGCGTTTTCTCTTGGGAACGGCACGCGGAAAATGACGCGAGCGCCCAGCTTCAGGAGGCCGCGAGCGGTCTCCTTGCCGATCCCGGTGTTCGCTCCAGTGACGACGGCCGTCTTTCCCCGAACTGCCCCGTTCATCGGAGCGGAGCCTAGCACGCTCGTGATATGCCTCGGGCACCGTGCTTCGCCCGGTCATCGCTCTCGCAGCATCGTCCCTGTGCCTCCTTGCGTCGCGGGCAGCGCTCGGCGGTGATCTCGATGTCGCCACCGGTCCCGCGATCGGTGCCAGCGGCGGAAATGGTTGGAGTGGCGACGGGGCGATCCCGTACTGGAGCTTTCGCGCTGCCTATCGCTTCGACGCGGGGATTGGGCCGGTCATCCTCACCCGGGAAGGCTACGCGGCGACCGACGAGCGGGTGCTCACTCTTCTCACGCTGGGCGCCCAGGGTTGGCTCGATCTTCACGACGTGAAGCCCTGGCTGCGCATCGCTTGGGCTCATCAGCACGAGGAGTCCCTGGTCAACGCCCAGGCAAAACCCTTCGGGGTCTTGTTTGGTGTCGGCCGTGGTGTTCGCCATCGCGGGGGCGCTTCGTTTGGCGCTGGGGCCGACGTTCCGTTCCTGCGCAAGAAAGACATCACCTGGTTCGTCGCCGGCGAGGCTTGGGCGGACTGGTTCTTTGCCGACGACGCGCCGGGTCCTCGTTACTACGTGGGGGGGACGCTCTCGATCGGTTTGGACTATCGGCTATGAGAAGAGCCGTGCTCTGGCTGTCCGTGCTGGCCACTGCCTGCGTTTCCTTCGACGAGATCGACGAGTATCCCTGCCCGGACGGGGGGACGACGCTCAGCTACACGAACTTCGGGAAGCCGTTTTTGGACGATTGGTGCAACAGCTGCCACAGCGCGCCCTTCGAGGGTCGACATGGGGCACCCGAAGAAGTGCGTTTCGACAGTCCCAGCGACGTGCAGCGCTGGAAGGACCGTATCTTCGTTCGCGCAGCACTGGGTAACGACTCGATGCCGCCCGGCCCCAACGATCCCTCGGGCGCCGATCGCCAGCGCCTAGCGGAGTGGCTCTCTTGCGGCGCGCCGTGACGCCGATCACACCGCCCGTCGCCGGGGCGCCCAGCGCTGGGTTTCGCGTCGCAGACGGAGCGCGGAGCTGACAGCGGGGAAGAGGACCGCGTCGTCAGCGGGCTTCACGAGCACGCGATGGGCCAGAGCGCCGAGGCCGTGAGCACCGTGCAGTCGAGCCGTGTGAACGATGCACACCGGCGCGTCGTGGCGGGCCGCTGCGCAACGCATCAGCTCCTCCCCGGTCATGTCCGAGAGATCGAGCTCGGTGATGAGAACATCGATGGACCGAAGCTGGCCGAGAGCGTTCGCGCCGGTCTCCGCAGTGAGGACCATCCACTTGGGATGAATCTTTGCGATGCGCTTCTTCAGCATACGCAGTGCCAAGGGATTGGAGTCGACGAGCAGGATGCGGACGGACCGTTCAACGGGCATGGAAACTCGGGGTGACATGCCCTGTGCCCCAGCAAAGTTCCTGCCAACGAAAAATCCCTCGAAAACGAGCCCTGACGGAGCCCGAGTGCAGCGAGCTGCACCCGGCTGGTGCAGTCGGTTGCGCTCGGCCCCGGAGGCCTTACCTTGGCATTTGCCGAAATGAAGCAAAACGGCATCAGCGTTCTCTGGCGCTTCGTCAAGGACAACAAGGCGGGGCGTTGGTCGAAGCTCTTCTTGGTGCTCGCGCTGGCGTACGTCGTGTGGCCGTTCGATCTGATTCCCGACTTCGCGGTCGTCATCGGCTGGCTCGATGATGCCGCTGCGCTACTCGTCGCGGTGACCACGTTCATGGCAGCGCTTCGGCGCTATCGAATCGACCACGCCACGCCCCCGCCAATCGCCAATGGACAGGTGATCGATACGGTGGGGACGGAAGTCAGCTGACCCGACCGTCCGTTCGGCCGTCGATTGGTCGTGGACTTGTTGCGTGTGGCTCTGCGACAATGCGCGCATGCAAACACGCTGGATCATTCCGGGTCTCGCTCTAGCAACTCTGCTCGCCGCGCCGGTCGCGACGGCCCAGGAGCTGGGCACACCCACGGTCGGTCAGGCGGGGACGTTCGCGATCAGCGGTGAGCGCCTGTTCGGCGTCACGTGGACCAAGACCAAGACGAATGGGGAACGTCAGCCGGGCAACGTCGACACCGAGACGGTGAACAAGCGTACGCAACTGGACTTTTTCTCTCGGGGCAACGTTTCGAGTCCGTTCGTGGCGCCCCGGATCGGTTTCGACTACTTCGTGATCAACGGGCTGTCGGTGGGTGCGGCCATCGGGTACACGACCTACTCCGAGGACGCCGAAATCACACAGAACGACGCCACGACGTCGGAACCCAAGGATTCGGGGCACGCCCTTCTGCTAGCCCCGCGTGTCGGCTACCTGTTCATGTTCACGCCCGTCCTCGGGGTCTGGCCGCGAGGCGGGTTCAGTTACGTGTCTGGAACCGCGAAAACCGAGAATCCCGACCCCGCGCCGAACGTGACGACCGACGCCTCGCTGTTCGACCTCACGCTGGAGGGCATGTTCGTCATCGCGCCGGTTCCCCATGCTGGCTTCATGGTGGGTCCGACCGCGGAAGTCCCGATTGCGGGGTCCGGCGAGTACAAGGTGGGAACCACTGCGCAAGATCTGGACAAGGTGCGCGTGACGAGCCTCGGCCTTCACGCCGGGCTCTTCGTCTGGTTCTAGTGCTGTTGACGCGAGCGCAAGAGGTCGACGGCAGCGCGGAACGCATTCGCTCGTAGCTCGTGACGTTCGACCAACGACGGGCGACCCAGCCGGCTTGCCGCTTCGATGAGCTGCGTGGCGTCCCGCTCCAGCCTCAATGCTTCCCGCTCCAATACGTCGATCACCAACGCTTTTTGCTCGTCCTCGAGCTCGTCCCATTCCATGGTCGTGTCCTCGTCGGTTCCCAGGGTACCCCGGCCCACGGAGGAGCGACACCGTCTTCCCGTGGGGAGTTTCGATCATGGAGCGCCACACGTTCTTGCAAGAGCTCGACGATCGAGGGGTCCTCGAGCGTGGCCGGCGCGCGGAATGGGACGGCCCCCGGCGGGGGTGGGTCGTAGACGCCGCGTATCTCAATCGAACGCCCGCTCCCATTGGCTTTCTTCGCCGACTCTGGGGTGCTCGTCCGAAGCCCGGTCTCCGGGTCCGCCTGCCGTTCGATGAAGAGGGGCGCGACACCCTCGGCCTTTTCGAGGCGAACCTTCCCGAGCTCGAGCCGGGCGCTGTCCCGAGCGATGGCGCTCGAGTCGTGCGGGGAACCGTCAGCTCCGTGAGTAGAACCGAGGGCTTCGTGCTCCAGGACTTTTGGCTCGAAGAGCCGAGGTTCTTTCGGATTTTGCAGATGGAGGACTTCGTCGTCACCGACGAGGAGGGTGAGCCGGTCGTCGTCAGCGCCGGGCTGGCTCCGCTGGTCGTGGCGCGACCTCGTCCGGCGACCCTCGGCGACTACGTGGAGCCGGTGAGCGGGCTGTCGATGCCGAGCCTGCCAGCGGACTCTCGAGGCTGGTCGCTCTCCGTGGAAGTCGGAGCGGCCGTCGAGGTGCTGGGAGTCGCTCGGCCCATCGAGACCAGTGAACGGCGGGTGCTCTTCGAGGATTGGGCACCGGCCTATCGCCAGGCGCCGCGTCGGTTGGAGCGGGTGATCGGAGACGAGGATGGGACGCGTCTGGTGATCGGCGTTCCGTAGTGTCAAGTTGGCAGCGCGGGGTCGCTTGGCGCGCCAGCGTGTCGGGAGCGGAACCGGCACGAGGGAAATTCTGCGCGAGGCTAGCGTGGCACGCCGCTGGCAATGGGGTCGGGTGTGTTGCGTCGAGTGCTGGGAGCCGTGGTCATCGCGTGGGTCGGGACGACTCTCTTCGCCCTGCATGCTTGGGTACTCGCGACGCTCCTGGGGCGCTGGCCCCTCCCTCCGCTTCCCGCTTCACCCCCCGAGCTCTCCGCGCCAGCAGAAATCTCGGTGCCGTCGACGCCGAAGGCTCCGGACACCTCCCGGATCGTATCGATGCCACTGTGCCGGGACGTGCGGGTGAGTGCAGTTACGGAATCGAGCGATCCGGCCTGGTCGTCCGCAGTGATTCAAGGCCCGGATGACGAACGGGGGCGAACGCGTCGCGTCGGGTCGGTCGTGGGAAGGCGGAGCATTTTGCACATCGGAAGCCGCAGCGGTGAGCCGTTGGTTTGGTTGACCGACGGGCTCGGGATCTGTCAGGCGACGCTTCGTGCAGCTCGTGCGCCGACCGAGAATCGCGCGGTCCAAGCTCCCGTCACCGAGCCTCGCGAGCGCTTGTCGTTCATCCCAATTTCGGAAAACGGCAAGGCGAAGGGGATCCAATTCTTCGGCGTCCCGCGGGATTCGCTGTTCGGCCTCTTGGGGCTACAGCGGGGAGACATTCTCACCAGCGTGAACGGTCTGTCGATGGTCGATCCGAACGAAGCGCTCCGTGCGTACGTCCTCTTGCGCAAGGCATCGCTCTTGCGTGTTCAGCTCATCCGGAAGGGACGTCCGCTCGAGATACGGATTCACTTGATCTGACTTCTCCCCGACATCAATCACTTGCCCGATACTGGCGCGCCCAGGCACGCGATGAACGTCGTTGCTCCCGGTTGCGGCGTGTCCTCACCAACGAAGCGCAGCTTGCGGTGGGGATTGCAGTCCGCCACGAGCGGCTGGGACGCCTCGGCAATGGCTTGGTCCGGTTCCTGGCTCGGATCGACGTAGCACCACCCGACCACGTCGCTGGCGGGCGTTTCTTGCGTCTTGCACGCCACCGCGTCGTTTGCCGGGTTGAGCGTACAAAGGCAGAAGGCGTCTTGCGTGCAGGCAGCTCCGCTAGCCGAGGAAGCGCCGCACTGACCGGTTGCAGCGAGCTGCTTGAACACGGGACTCACCAGATCGGGATTGGAATCCGAGCGGTTCCGCGATCCGTCGCACACACAGGTTCCGTCCGCGGCGCGGGGCGTCACTTCGACCATGCTGCATTGGACCGTTCCGTCCGGCTTCACTTCGACCGGGCGGTTGATGCATTTGCCTCCCAGGCTATCCTTGAGCCGCTCGATGATGGCGTTGACCGCAGGATTGTATCCGTAGTTGGGATCCGTGGCGCTGCCGTTCGGAACTTTGGGACAGATGGAAGCGACGATGGAGTTTTCGCCGAAGTCCTTGGCCACTTCGAGGTGTCGCGTGCCTGGATATCCCTTGGCACGACGCTGCAGCGAGCCGTAGGACCCGTCCTGCTGCTGGCAGAGCGGATTCTTTTCCGCGTTCACGTCGGCTGGATCGCAATCGCAGTTGCCTTTGGCACCGGAGCATTGTTTGGGGTTCGGTAGCTCGAACTGACACGCGAACTGCAAGTCGTCGTTCTTCACAACGTCCCATTCGTGACCGTTGATGGGATTCGCGTCGGGGCCAGCGCTCGAGTCGGCGAGGGTCGCGCCGGTTGCGGGATTCGCTCCCGTGCGAGGCGCTTTCGATTCGATCATCAAGGGATCATCGGGTGCGTCCGTGGAGCTCCAGGCGTCACATACGCCATCGGGCCCAACGCTCCGACACTCCGGCGTCAGCCACTTCCAGCGATCCGCCTTGGTCAGCTCGTCCGCGCTCATGTACGAGAGCCCGGCGCCCGCGAGGGAGTCCTCCCGCGCCACGTCCTGCCACGGGACTCCGACGATCGCGGCAAAGAAGACCAGATCGGGGTCGCGAATGGCTCGTCCCGTATTTGCCAAGTCGGTGTAGATGGGGTTCGGGACCTCCTGGCCGTTCCTGTCCGGGACGCGGAGCTTCTTGAGCCCATCGACGTAGCGACGCGTCGGGTACAGGAAGTCGAGGCCAAATCGCTTCTTTTGCTGCCAACAGCGTAGGTTCACGTGGTCCGACTCGTCCGTGTGACTCCCGGCCTTACACGCCGGGTCGTCCACGGCGAACCCACAGCCATCCGGTGCACCGTTGCTCTCGTCCGCCGAGCAGGAGCGACAGCAGATGTCGTCGGGGTTCGTGTCACAAGTGGAAGTGCTCAGGGGCATGTGCCAGTCGTTGTTCTTGTCGTCTTTCGCGAGGCCCACGATCCAGCTGCTCCCTCCCTCGGCGATCGAGCAGTCGTTCTCGTCGGTGAGCTCGATCACCGCCAAAAGAGAGTCCGGCCGGAGAAAGTCCTTCCGCTGCTCGAGGAGCACTTCGTCCCGGCCCTGTACCTGGGCGACGTTTCCCTCCACCACCACCGTCTGCGGCGGATCCGGATCGATCAAGAATCGGTACCAGGACTCCAGCGATGATTCGAGCCCACAGCCGTTCTCTCTCGCGCCTTTCACGTGCGCTTGGAAGGTCGAGATGAGCTTTGCACTGTCCGATTCTCCACCAAAGTCCCCATCCGGATCCCACCACAAGAACCCCTTGTCTTGATACGACTCGAGGCCGAGATCCGGTCGAACCGTTGGTACGAGGTGGGCGTGATCGTTCTCACTTTCGGAATTGCACAGCTGGCCTCCGTGTCCGCCCAGGCTCGAAGTGATGACGGCGATGTGGATGTCTTTGACCGCCTCGAATTCCGGCTCGCCGGTCTTGGCATCGATGACCGGGTTCACCAAGCGCTCCACCAGTTGAGGCACCGCTTGCGCCAGAAAATCTTGCTTGTCGGCCATGGAGCTCGAGTTGTCGATCATGAACAGCAGGTCGATCTTGTCGACGTGCGTCTGTTTGATCTGGTCCACGAAGATGTTCGTGGTCTGCGGCTCCACGGGGGCCACGGGCCGATCGAGGCAACCGGCAACTCCCGGAGCGATGAACAGAGCTATGATCCAGAGCGCGCGGAGCGAGCCCCAACGTAGACCGTACATGATGCAGCCTCCCGACCACCTGGCTGTTGGTCTCTCCGTTTGTCGTCCGAGGGTTGGCTCCGGATCGGTCCGGATGAGTCAAGGCCCGTCGTGTTCGAGTCGCAGCAGGCGCGCTTCGACTGCCTCGATGAGCGTCGACTGGGTCGCTTTGTGGGGTTCGAGCACCGACAGGGCACGCCGGTATGACGCCTTGGCCCAGCCCCGCTGGCCGTTTTTGAGACGCAGGTCTCCGAGTTGGACGAACGAAAGCGCGACCTCCGGGCAGTCGTAGCCGCAGGCCGCGAGGCGCACCACGAGGGCACGGGTGGCGAGCTCGAATCCCGCTTCGCGATCCCCCGCCGAGAATCGCTCGTCCGCCCGCTCGGCGTAAGTGCGGGCCCTCGCTTCCTCTTTTTCGGGGACACGAGGCGGCGTGCTCGCGCAAGCAACCACCAAAAGGCCGAGTATCGCACTCCGATTCACACGACGAGCATGCCACGGTTACCATTCGGAGATGAGGCGTCGGGTTTGGCTCGTGCTCCTGGCATTGGCATCGGCCGCATGTCATCCCACGCGGTCCGCCAACACGGGCCCGAGCTGGACGGACAAGCCTCAGGCGCTGGTGGCGGAGGTCGCCGCGATTCGGGGACTCTCCGATTCACGTCCGACGCTCATCGTGTTCGATGAGCCAGCGGAATTCGAGCGCGCGCTCGAGTTAAAAGCCCAGAAGGACGCCATCGGTCCAACGTCCGCCGATCGCACCGCGTTTTTCACCGCCTTCGACTTTCCGCCGCCGACCGCGGTGCCCGGAAGCACCATCGACGAGGTGCTCGGAGAGCAGATCATCGCGTTTTACGACTCGCACACGCACTCGGTGCACGTGCGCAAAGATCGAGTGGGAGAGAGCGAGGACGAGGAAACCATGGTCCTCGCTCACGAGATCGCGCACTCGCTCCAGGAGCAACATCTTCGAGTCCCGGACCTGGCGAAGGCGACGGAGGCGGACACTCGTCTCGCCGAGCTCGCGGTGATCGAGGGCGACGCCATGCTCGTGATGCTGGCACACACCGCCTACCGGCGACGGATCCCCCTGACTCGGGCGCTTTCCCGGGCTGCGGTGATGGTGGGGGAGGACGCTCTCCGGCGCTACGCTCGGGCTTCTCGTACCGATCGAGCCTTGCTGTCGGCGCCGCCTCTCATTCGCGAGCGATTGACGTTCCCCTATCTGAACGGCCTGACGTTCATCGGCGACATCTGGCGAGCGGGCGGCTTTGCGCTGGTGAACCGCGTGTACGACGCGCCGCCAACGACCACCGAGCAAGTGCTGCATCCGGAGAAGTACCTCGCGGGCGAGCTCGCAATTCCGGTGGCGCTGCCCCACACTCCGCCGGGCTACGAGGTGCTTTCGTCCGGACGAGTTGGGGAGCTCCAGACCCGGGTGATTCTCGAGCGCTGCATGTCGAGCGCCGACGCCAAGAAGGCTGCGACGGGCTGGGGAGGCGACGCTTATGCCGTCGTGCTTTCCACGAAACGGGATGAAGCCTTGCTCTGGTCCACGGTGTGGGACAGCGAAGACGACGCTCGGGAGTTCCAGGTTGCGCTGGAGCGCTATGTCTCGTGCACGAGGCAGCGCGCGCAAACCCACGTGATGCCCCTGGACGATGTCGTTCGACGCGATGGGACCAAGGTCGCTCTCAGCCGAGGTCTGTCGGCGACGGAGGCGAAGCCGGTCGTCGACGCCCTTCTGGCGCTACCGGGACAGCCGCCAGCGCGTGTGGCGCCAATCGGGCCCGCTTCCATCCCACCCCGCAAACGGGTCACGCCAACGCGTCCGGCATACGTGAGTGCCGGAGTCTGGGTCAACGAGCGTCTCGGCTTGATGGCGCGTGTCCCGCCGTCGAGCTCGGTCGAGATGCC
Organism: uncultured delta proteobacterium; assembly: GCA_963781505.1. Taxonomy (GTDB): domain Bacteria; phylum Myxococcota_A; class Polyangia; order Polyangiales; family Polyangiaceae; genus JADJKB01. The sequence continues at coordinate 28,229 of CAWAHB010000036.1, forward strand.
GAGTGCGACGGGTGTGACGTTCACCCTGCGCGAGCCCGCAGCCCTCGCTGGCATCGAGCTATCCGATCAGCTAGCCGTCGGAGCCACCGTCGACGAGATCCACGGCACGCTGGCGGCGGCTGTCCAAAAGGCCATCGGCAAGTTCGATCTCGAGTACGTCGGAGGTCAGTCGGTTTTCCTCCCGGCTCTCGGGCGCGGAGTCGATCGAAGCTGGGCCGTGAAAGGAACCACCGCCGGCTTGCGCGCCATCGTGATCCCGGTGTGCAACGGGACCGGCAGCTTCGTGCTTTGGGAGATCTGGACCAGCCCCGAGAGCGCGAATCTGCTCCAGGATTGGCTCGGCAGCATTCGTCCCATCGCGTGGCGGGAGCCACCGGTGTGTGCCGAGCTCGATCCCTGATCAACTCACCTCGAGGAGCGCGATTCGACAATCGGCTTCCCACGGCGAAAGCATGTAAGGGGCCTCCGGCCACCGATCCGCCGGATCGGGATTGCGTTCGTGCGCGCGATCGAACGCTCGTGAGGCCTCGATCAGGTTTCCGGTCATCGTCAGGCACGTGCCGAGGGTCAGCCAGTGCTGCCAGTTTTCGGGTGTGCGTTCCACGTCCGCACGAGCGTCGCCCAGGGCTTCTTCCACGCGAGAGAGTCCTTCGCGGATCAGCGACTCGCGCTCCACGAGCTCTGGATCCTCGGGAGCGACTTCGAGCGCTCGGTGGATCGCCACGAGGGCTTCGCCCCAACGATTGGCTCCCGCGAGCGCCGTCGCGAGCACCAGATGCGAAGTCGAGTCGTCGGGAGCGAGAAGAACGGCGTCCCTTGCTTCGTGAATCGCCGCGCGGTTTTGGTCGAGCTGGATCAATGCCCAGCATTTGTTGATCAGCGCACGAGCTCGCTCTTGGTTCGTGGCGACGCCAAGGGCAAGCACGCGATCCATGCTGGCGATGACTCCGTGGAACTCCCCCGTCTGATGCAGAGCATCCGCGAGGACCAGTAGGGGATAGCAATCGTCTGGCTCGGCGGAGGCGACGCCTCGCCTCGCTGCCAGGAGAGCTTCGTCGAACCGCTCGAGCTTCATCAGAGCCATCGCGAAGTTGCTGTGGATGCGAGCGCGCTCGGGCTCTTGGCGGATGGCGCGGGAAAAGTAGTCGAGTGAGCCGTGGGCATCTCCGGCGTCGAAGCGCTCGATGGCGCGGTCGTAATCGGGGTTCGGACTCCATTCGCGCGGCATGACGCTCTCCTTACGAGTGAGGACCGGGCGAGCTTCCTCTCGATTTCTCGGCACTGGAAAGCCCCCTTGTCGCAGCCGAGAGCGCGGCGTACCACAGCGCTCATGCCCTCGACAGAGCCTTCGAAGAAGACGAGCCCATGGGTCATCATCGCCATCGTCGTGGGGGTGTTGCTTTTCGTCGTTGTTGCGTTCGTGGGCGTGCTGGCCGCGCTCGGGATCTTCGGCGCGCGCAAGTACGTGCAGCAGGCAAAGACAGCGGAGGCGAACGCCGAGGTGCGCTTGCTGGCCGAAGGAATCGTGCTGTGCGCAGCGGGCGGATCCGGCCTTCCGGACTCTGCGCCCCCCGTGCCGGCTTCGCTCTCGGATGTCCAGGGCAAGAAGTACATGAGCAGTCCCGCGGAATGGTCGAATTCGACGTACACTTGCGCGCACTTCAGCATGTCCGTGCCATCCTACTTTCAGTACGAGTGGCAGAAGCTCGGTTCTGACAGCGGCAAGGCCATCGCACGTGGGGACCTCGACGGCGACGGATCGGCAGAGACCGTGGTGGAGATCGAAATCACCTGCAGTCCAACCTGTCACGCGGGGCCGCCGAGCACTGTGGGCCGCTAATGCCGTTCGCACGGTTCGGCTGCCTCGTCGTGGTCAGCGTCCTCGGTGGATGTCGGCCGAATGCTCCGACCGTCACGCCCCCGAGTTCTCCGAGTCGCCCAGCACCCGCCTCGAACGACGATGCCGAAATCGGTGCCGCCACCGACCGCGAGCTGCTCGCCCAGATCCCGGTGTACTCCGACGCCGCGCTCACGGCTTACGTCACCAGCGTTGCCGATCGTGTGGGCGCTCAGGCGAAGGGAGGGCCCAAAAATGGACCCCACGCATTCTCGATTCGTCCTACGTGACCGTGCGATCCGCGCCCGGCGGCTACATCTATCTCACGCGCGGTGCCCTGGCGTTTTTTGGCTCGGAAGCCGAGTTGGCGGCTGCGCTGGCCCACGAGGCAGCTCACGTCGCCGAGCGGGACTATCTCACCGGCCCGGAATTTCTGGTCTCCCACCGGATTGTCGACGGAGACATGTCGAAGCTCTCGGCGGCCGACCGACTCGAGCTCTTGGCAAAGCTCCGCGACGACGAGCGAGAGGCGGATCGCCTCGCGGTCGGATATCTCGAAGCGGCGCACTACGCGCCTCGGGGTCTCACGAAGGTCATCGAGCTGTTCGCAGAGCTCGAACGGCGTGCGGGAGGTCATCCCGTCCCAGCTCTCTTGCGAACACATCCGGAAACCAAGGTCCGACTCGCCGCCCTCGCCAGCGTTCCGGAAAGCGGCGAATGGAAGAAGGACGAGTACCTTTCGAAGATCGACGGGCTCCTGTTCGCAGGGGATCCGCGCCAGGGGTACTTGTTCGAGAATCACTACTTTCATCCGGCTGGTGGTTTCGAGATCGCGCTCGCTCCACCTTGGCGCGCCGAGATCCTGGGTCGGGATCTGATCGGTGCTGTGCCAAAAACCTCCACCGTGCTGGTTCTCTCGAAGTCGAGCTACCCGAGCTTCGACGAAACGCGCGCGGCCATGGGCAGCGAGTCGCCGCCAACCCCACGAGGCGAGCTTCAAGTCGCGTTCGATCGGGTCCCACAAGACGCGGGTCTGGTCGCGCATACGGCCATCATCGATTCTCCGGCGGGCACCTACGTGCTCATCGTCGTTGCTCCTACGGAAGACGAGAAGAGCGACGCGCTAGAGGGCGTCTTGAAGAGCCTCTCCTCGATCCGCGAACCGGCGTATCGAGAGGTGAAACCCCTGCGAATCCGTGTGACCAAGACCGAACATGCGATGACGCTCCGCGCGTTCGATGCAGAAAAACCGTCGCGCACGAGCATCTCCACCCTTTCGCTCATCAACGGAATGGATGCCGACGAGGAGCTCCCGGCGGGGGCCCGCGTGAAGCGGGTCGATCAGTGAAGATCCACGAGACGACCACCGCGACCGGAGAGCTCGTCCCCGTCCTGTTGCGCGTCGAAAATGGCGTGCTCGAGGTCGTCGACCAGAGCGAAGTGTTTCCACTTCCGGCAGGAGCTCTGGGTCGAGTGATGGAGAAATTCGGCGCCCCTTTCGATCCCAGTGCACGGATTGGCGTCGTCGACACTCTCCAGCTCGACGATGAAAGCTCGCTTCGTCTCGTGCGTCATCTCGCGGGCTACAACGTCATCGCCCGCGATTACCTCGTCTACGAGAATCTCCGGTTCGGAGCCCCGCGCGGCTCTCGCGCAAACGGTGACGGCCGCCCTGCTCCATCTCGGTCGGGCTGCTTCTGCCTGACGGGCCGCTGCAAACCCATTCCCAGAGCGACCGCGAGATCGAGTAGTCTCGCCCGCCATGTACCCAGGCCCCAATCCTCCCGGCTATGGCCAACCCCAAGCCGGTCCTTCACCCAAGGACGAAAGCGACCTCAACCTGCTCGCGACCCTCCACTACGTCTGGAGCGGTCTGCTCGGATGCAGCACCCTCGGCATCGTCGGCTACTTCGTCTTGCTGGGCGGGATGTTCGGCCTGGGCGCATCGCGAGGCGGAGCGGATCCGGCGGGCACGGCAGCTGCGGTCGGGATCACGATGGTGATTGGCATCGTGGTGGGGGTCATGATGTTGGCGCTCTTCGTCGTTCACTTGCTTGCCGCGAGCGGCCTCAAGAAACGAAATCGCCGAATGCTCACGTTCGTTGCGTCAGCGCTCATGTGCACGAGCTTCCCGCTCGGCACCGCACTCGGCGTGTGGACGATCGTCACGCTGGGGCGGCCCGGCGTGAAGGCGCTCTACGGAATCAGCTGAGAGCGATTTCGCTCACTCGGGCTTGGGCGGGAAGACACCCTTGTTGCGCGCGGTCTCACAACCGCGTTCGACGCCGGTGTCGCCGTCCTCGGTCTTGACGACCTTGAACTCGACGCGGCGGTTCTTCTCCCACGCCGTCGCGTTGTGGCCGTTCTCGAGCGGGCAGTACTCGCCGTAACCCTGGGAGATGAGGCGTTTTCGTGCGATCCCGCGGCTCACCAGGGCATCGACGACGCTGGCGGCACGATCCCGCGTGAGCTTCAGGTTGTACGCGTCGCTCGAGCGCTCGTCGGCGTGGCCGGCGATCTCGACCAGCTGGAACTCCGGGTGGCCTTTGAGCGTGGCCGCCACCGCGTCGAGGATGGAGTTCGACTCCGGCAGGATCTTCGCGCTGTTGGTCTCGAACTGGACCTTCTCCAGGATGATGATGTCGCTGCCTTCGATGATGACGTTGCCCTTGTCGGGGCAGCCGTCCTCGTCCTGGAAGCCGTTGTAGGTCTCGGGCTCGTTCGGGCACTTGTCCTTCTTGTCCGGGATCTGATCCTTGTCGTTGTCGGGATCGGGGCAGCCGTCCTGGTCCTCGAAGCCGTCCTTGTCCTCGGGATCGAGCGGGCAAGCGTCGTCCTTGTCCAGGATGCCGTCCTTGTCGTTGTCGGGATCGGGGCAGCCGTCCTTGTCCTGGAAGCCGTCGCGATCCTCGGGATCGTCCGGGCACTTGTCGTGGGAGTCGAGGATGCCGTCGCCGTCGCGGTCGCCGTCGTTGCCCTCGGGGCAGCCGTCTTCGTCTTCGTCGCCGTCGCGATCCTCGGGCGTGTTCGGGCAGCGATCGTCGACATCGAGAATGCCGTCGTTGTCGTTGTCGGGTTCCGGACAGCCGTCTTCGTCCTTGAAGCCGTCGAAGTCCTCCGGCTCGTCCGGGCACTGATCAACGTCGTCCTTGTAGCCGTCGCCGTCACGGTCGCCGATGCTGGGCTCGAACACGAAGCCGAGCACGAGGCGCAAGTCGGCGGCCTCGAAGCCGGTGGAAAATGCCCGGCTGCCGGCCGCCCATCATGAGGTAGCTGTTGCGCTCGACGAAGAGCTTGATGCCGCCGAGCACCTCTTGGCTGAGCTTCTGCTTGCTCGCGGCACCGCCGTCGACGAGATACGAGCCGTAGGTTTCTGCGACCAAATCCAGGGAATCAAGCGCGCGGAACGAGAGGCCCAGTCCGAAGGTGCCGAGGTTTCCGTACTCGAACTCGCCTTCCTTGAGCTGGTCGCGGCCTGCCGGATCTTGCTCGAACTTCGGATTCTTGCCGGTGTGGCCCCGGATAGCCGACGTTGACGCCGATCTTGAAGCGGCCTGTCGAGCCAAACCGGTTTTCCAAAGCAACCCGTGGCCAGTACCAGCCGCCGGGATCGGCACCGAGATCCCGCGGGGCGTCACCCACCGGAACGCCGCCTTGAATGATGATCGCGAGTCCGGGACCGCGATCGACGCGCGTGAGTCGGAACTTTCCGTGGAGGGCCACGGTGCTGATCTTTTGCGCGTCGAGCTTTCCAGTACTGTAAATGGCGCCGTTTTCCCCGAGCTCGTTGGCCTCGTCACCGGCCATGAGAACGACGGGCACGGTGATGCCGACCACCGCGAGGTTTGCGATGCCGTAGTCGAACCCGAAGGTTCCCTGGAACGAGTTTTTCACCAGGGAGTCGACGCCACGACCCTTCGCTGGTCCGCCGCTGGGGCACGCGGGCTCTCCGGCGTTGCCGCACGCTTCGCGGTCGTCGTTGGTGCGCATGATGTTGCGCCCATAGTCGAGCACCAGACCAAAGCTGATGTCGTTGGCACCGAGGATGTCGGAGCCGTTCACCGAGATGAAGCCTTTGGAATCCACGGCGGGGCGGAACAGGTGGGTGTCCATGCCGTCGCCGTTTTGTCCCGCTCCTCCGATGTCGTCGGGAGCACGCTTTTCGACAATCGGCTCCGCACCCGAAATCCCAGCTTGGGCCAAGCAGGCCCCCGAAAGCGCCAGGGCGTATCTCCAACGTCGTGCCGACATCGTCCCGCTCTCCATCCAGTGCCTGAGCGAAGCCCAGGAAAATCCAAGCGTTTGTCGGCCGGACGCTATCAGACGCCCATTTCGCGTGTCAACGCAGCGAGCCCCAGGTGCGCTTCGGTCGGCGGGAGCCGATTGCTCTGCTAATCTTCCACCAGTCGCTGGTGAGGCCGACAGTTTGGGCCAGTGTTTTCTCGGTGCTTGCAGTCCTCTCCGGAGCGCCAACGGTGGCATTTGCCGTGAGCCCGCCGGTCACGTCGTCCGAGCCGGCGAAGGTGGAGGCGCCCGCGGCGACCGCTTACGACCGCAGGCGAACGTTCGTTGCCGTGGTCGGACTTGCGGCACTTGCGTTCGGGCTGGCGGGCCTCTGGCTGCTCCGACGGAACAAGCGCAAAGAAGAGGCTTCGGAGACGACCCCCGCGCCGGCTCCCGAGCCGCCATCGCAGGCGCCCCAGTCGGCGACGACGATGGCCATGTTGTGTCCCACCTGCCTCGAGCAGTACCCGGCTGATGCGAGGTTCTGTAAGCTGGATGGCAACCGGCTGGTCACGCTCCGCGAGGGAGCCGATCCCCGGGGACCGACCGGCGGAGTCTGTCCGATTTGCGGTCAGGGTTTCGATCCCGGAGTGCTGGTTTGCCCTCGGCATCACGAGGATTTGGTGCCGGCACCCATCCACCTGGCCCAACGGGGGAGCGGCGCCTACCCCAAGATTTGCCCGACTTGTGGTGTCCAATACCCGAGCGGCTCGGGGTTTTGCGGTGTGGACGGGTCCGCCCTGGTCACCATCAACTGACCGCCGAAATCCCCGGCGCTGACTGGCACTTGGCGCCACTTCCTGAAGTGAAACGATGGACTCGGCAAGACTCGTAGTAATTTGCTAAAGTTCGAAATCCAGGTTTCGAGGCCCGGGCGATGAAGATCACCTGCCCCGCATGCGGCTCTAAATACGCGATCGCCGACGACAAGGTTCGTGGGCGCAGGGTGAAGGTGCGCTGCAAGAGCTGCAGCGAACCGATCATCGTGGATGGGTATGCGGAGCCAGCACCCGAAGCGGCTCCGGCTCCGCCCGCCAGCTATGGCGGAGCGCCGGCGCAGCAGAGCAGCGAAGAAGTCTGGTCCGTCAACTTGAGCGATACCGATCAACGCTCGATGACGACGAACGAGATCGTCGACGCGTTCAACCAGGGCATGCTCGCCGACGCTTACGTGTGGAAAGAGGGAATGGGTGATTGGACGCCTCTGGCATCTGCGCCGGATCTCGCTCCCTATCTGTCGCAGCCCTCCAATCCGCTGCCTCAAAATCCGTCGCCTCAAGAAGAGGCAACTCAAGCCAGCTCGCCGTTTGCGTTCCCGTCTTCGGCCGCGCGCGCAGCCCCTGAGCCCGCTCGGGTTGCTGGTGGACGCGCTCACGGAAGGGCCGATCTGTTTGGCGGATTCGACAGCGCTGGAAGCGAAGAGGAAGCCCTGGCTGCGGCGGCGTCGGCTCCTCCCTCTTCGTCGGACGCTCGCATGACGGGCGCACGCAACGAGAACTCGGTTCTCTTTTCCCTCGATGCCTTGAAAGCCGGTGTCGACGCGGCACCGGCCAAGGCGGCTTCCCAACCGGCGCGCCAGCGGACAGACGAGAAAGCCAGCCTCGACGACATCATGAGCCTTGGTGGCGGCAATGCGAGCCCGCTGTTCAGCATGCACGCCAATCAGGCACTGCTTGCCGCACCGCCCCCGCCGCCGGAACCACCTCCGCGTCCCGCAACGCCCAGCGAAGCGATCATTTCCAGCAGCGTGGCGCCGCCGATGCCCCAAAAGAGCAACCGCGGCGTGATCATCGCCATCAGCGGGGCCATCGCGGCCGTCGCGATCTTGGCGGTCGTGCTGATCTTGGTGATGTCCAAGGGCGACAAGGGCGGGGACGACAAGGTCGCCAAGGAGGAGTCGGGGCAGAAGAGCGACGGCGACAAGAAGAGCGGTTCGGACGATACCAAGTCCGGCTCGGGCGACACCAAGAGTGCGAGCACCGATACGACGGGCGGGAGCGGGGACACGACCCCCGCCGCGGCGGGTTCCGATCCGAGCAAACCCGTCACGGAAGAAGAGAAGAAGCGCTTTGCCGAAGCGATGAAGAAGAAAGAAGAAGAAGACAAGAAGAACGGCAAAGACGAGACGAAGAAAGAAGAAGAGGTCAAGACCAAGGACAAGCCGTCGAGCGGCGTCGGAAGCTTCGACAAGGGTGCTGCCATCGCCGCGCTCTCGGGCGCAGCCGCCCAAGCTTCTGGCTGCAAGCGACCGGGCGGTCCAACGGGCGGTGGCAAGGCCATCGTGACCTTTGCAGCCAGCGGACGCGTCACCAGCGCAAACGTGACGGGCGGGGATTTCCCCGGCACCCCGGTCGGAAGCTGCGTGGCCAGCGTGTTTCGTCGAGCCTCGGTGCCCGCGTTCAGCGGTGACGCGGTAACGGTCTCGAAGAGCTTCCGTATTTCACCCTGAGGGGCCATGCGGCGCGCACTGGGCTTCTTGCTCCTGTGTGCAGCGGCCGCTAGTTGCGGTGGGAAGTCGGGCTCCGGGAATGCTGCATCGAACTTTTGCAGCCGAGCCCAAGCGAAGCTTCAGAGTTGCGGGTTCTCGAGCTACGCGCCAGTTGTCAGCTGCTCGGAACCGGAGGGACAAACGGAGTCCTGCTACGACGAATGCGCCCTCTCCAAGTCCTGCGCGGTGATCGTTGCATCTCTTTGCCACGACGATCAAAGCGGATTCCAAGACTGCATCACGCAGTGCCAACCGCCGCAGTTCCAATGCGGTGGAGGCGAGACCGTAGACGCGAGCGAACGCTGCGACGGCTACGACGATTGCTCGAGCGGTGCTGACGAACAGAATTGTCAGACCTTCGACTGTGGGGACGGGTCGACGTACCTCCAGGGCCAGAAGTGCAGTGGATTCGCCGACTGTTCGGATGGGGCCGACGAGCTGGGTTGCCCGGGGTCATTGCAGTGCGCCGATGGAAAAACGGTCGGCGAGTACTCGAAATGCGACGGCTACGCGGAATGTTCCGACGGAGCGGACGAGGCCGACTGTCCCACGTTCACTTGTACGGATGGAACCACCCTTCCGGCGGACTTCCATTGCGATGGCTTCGACGACTGTCCGGATGCCAGCGATGAGGTCGGCTGCAGCAGCGGGAGCGGCGGCGGAGGCAACTCGAACGCCGCCCTCGCCCAGGATTGTCAGAACAAGCCCTGACGGATGCGTTCGGCGAGCCGTGTGCTGCGTTCCTCGCGCCGCACCTCCCCGAGGGCGATGCGAAGTGCCTTGGGGTCTGCGATGAGCACGCAGAGCTTTCGAGCGCGCGTGACCGCGGTGTAGAGCAGGTTTCGCGACAGCATCACGAAGTGCGTCGACAGCATCGTGATGACGACCGCGGGATACTCGCTGCCTTGGCTCTTGTGGATGCTGGTGGCGTAGGCCAGCGTGAGCTCGTCGAGGTCGGAATCTTCGTAGGTGACCTCTCGGTCGTCGAAGATTGCGCGCAACGTGCGCTCGGTCGGATCGACGAACGAGATGTGTCCCAGGTCGCCGTTGTACACGTCGCGGTCGTAGTCGTTCTTGGTCTGCATGACCTTGTCGCCGACGCGGAGCGTTTGCCCTCGGGACTCGAGTGCTTCTCCTCTGGGGTTCAATAGCGACTGGATCCGTTCGTTGAGCGCCATCGTTCCAGCCGCCCCGCGATGCATGGGAGTGAGGACTTGAATGTCTCGCCGGGGATCGAGCTCGAAGCGACGCGGGATCCGCTGGGTGACCATCTCCGTGACGAGATCGGCGGCTCGGTTGGGATCGGAGCGATGCACGACGAAGAAATCGGCGTTCGGCTGCTCTGGATCGGCGCTCTCGGGCGGCTGTCCCGTCAGGATGCGATGCGCATTCATCACGATGCGGCTGCGATCCGCTTGACGAAAGATTTCCGTGAGCCGCGCCACGGCAACCTCACCGCTCGCGATGAGATCGCGGAGAAACGCACCCGGTCCCACCGAGGGCAGCTGATCTGCGTCGCCAACGATGACCAGACGCGCTTCGGTGCGGGTTGCGTCGAAGAGCGCTGCCGCCAGGCTCACGTCGATCATCGAAGCTTCGTCGATGATCAATGCATCCGCCTCCAGGGGCGCTTTCGAGTCGCGTTGAAAGGTTCCTCGTCGGGGCTCGAACTCGAGCAACCGATGCAGAGTGCTCGCGTCGCGGTCCGTTGCTTCCGACAGGCGTTTCGCCGCTCGACCGGTGGGGGCGGCCAGGCGAACCCGGAGCTTCGCCCGCTCGAACACGGACAGGATTGCGCGCACGATGGTGGTCTTGCCCACGCCGGGGCCTCCGGTGATGACCAGAAGCTTCTTCGCTGCGGCCAGCGCAATCGCGGCGCGCTGGGCGGGCGCGAGGGCGAGGCCTTGGCGCTTCTCGAACTCCGCGAGAACGTTTTCGGTCTCGAGCACGCGGCTCGGTCCAGCGGAGAGGCGCCCGACTCCCTCGGTCACGATGCGCTCCGCTTGGTGCAAGCGGGACAGAAACACCAGATCGTCTTCGACCACCACGCGTTCGGCAGCCCACAACGCATCAATCGCCGCTTCCACGTGCGCCGGATCGATCTGGAGCATGTCCGCCGCGCGCTCCACCAGCCCCGAACGCGGGACGGCAACGTGTCCCTGGTCAGCCAGTGCCCCGAGCTCGTGCATCGCACCGGCCTGTGCCCGCTCCGGATGGTCGCCCGCGATCCCCAGCGAGCGTGCCAGCCGGTCCGCCGTTTTGAACCCCACACCGTGCACCTCGAGAGCCAGGCGATATGGGGAGCGCTGAACGATCGCCGCGGCGCGATCGCCATATCTCTTGAAGATGCGTACGGCGAGCGCCGGAGAAGCTCCGTGACTCTGGAGCAGGACCATGAGGTTGCTCATCGCCCGCTGCTCGACCCACGCCGCTTTCACCTTTTCGATGCGGCGCGCACCCAGCCCGGGAACTTCCGAAAGGCGATCCGGATCCGCGTCCAGCACTTTGAGCGCTTCCAAGCCGAATTGCTTCACGATGCGCTTGGCGAATCCGGGCCCGATGCCCGGAATCGAGCCCGAGCCGAGATAGCGCTCGAGCCCGACCAGCGTGGAGGGATCGACCGGTACCAATGTGTCGACGCGAAACTGCTCGCCGTGCTTTGGGTCGCGCACGAGCTCCCCGGTGATGCGAACCCGCGTTCCGACGCCCACCGCCTGGAAAATCCCCACCACCGTGATCGGACCTCGAACGCTCGCGCCCTCCAGCGAGCCCATACGCACGACCCGAAAGCTCGTCTCGTCGTTCTCGAACGTCACCCGCTCGATCTGTCCGGTGAGCGTGGTCGGCACCCGCGGACTCTAACGGGATCACATCACGTGCAGCAGCCCCATTTCTGCGCGAGGTATTGCTGGACTTGGGTGACCTCGACCGGGGAGAGCGTGCGGGAATAGAGCAGGATTTCGTACATCAACCCCGGGAAGGTGTTGCAAGACGCGTAGAACCCTTTTCCCACGGCGTTGAACGAGCGCAAGCCGCTGGAAGGGAGGGGGACCGTCTTCTGCGCAACCCCCAGACCGTTGATGAAGATCCCGGCGGACCCGAGGCTCGCGTTGTGGACCACGGTGAGCATCGTCTGCTCGGATGTGGTGATGAATCCGCCTCCGATGCCGTCGTCGTACACCTCGTAATACGGCATCGCGTTGTTCTCGATCTGCAGTGAGATGTCGTCGACTTCTTCGCCGTTCGACAGCTGAAAGATCGGCGGGCAAAACGAGACGGCATCCAACCGAAAGACGGCGAAAGCGGTGAGGCCCTTCGTGTAATCGCTGAAGCCGGCGGGCAGCGACAGGAAGTCGTCGGTGCCGTCGAAGCTCACCGCGGACTGGCCCCCCACCGTCACCGCGACAGGGCGTGCGGAGGCGGAGGGCTGCACGGCGTTATGGGAGCTTCCCGACTGGTCCGGCCACGTGGTCACCGCCATGCCGGGCGCTGGCAAGCCTTGAGTGGCATCGAGCCATAGCTCGAGGTCGCTGAGCGGGATCGACGTGCCGCCGCCTGTTGCACCCGTTCCGCCCGATCCGGACGCGCCGCCCGGACCGCCTCCGCTGGCGCCGCTCGCACCACCAGTTCCGCTGACACCACCCCCACTCGTGGCTCCCGCGTTGCCGCCGATCGCGCCCGATCCGCCGGAGCCGCCGTTTGCGCCGCTGGCGCCGGTTCCCCCTGCTCCCGTGCCACCCGATCCGCCGCTCCCCGCCTTCCCACCGCCGGAAAGCTCGTCGTCGCTGGGGGCCAAGATGGAGCACGCGGCGACGAGCCCAACGAGAGCCCCGACGGCCAAGCCACTCCAGCGTGCCGACATACTGCCAGTAGAATAGCCCGAAACTCGCCCCGGCGTCCCGCGCCTCGTCGTATCGGGGCTTGCTCGTCGTCTACCAGACAGGTTAATCGGTTTAATCCGATGTCGTTCTCTCAGCGGCTCCACGCCCGCTGTTCTTGCTCGGCGGTCGTCGCGCCGTTTCCGCTCGCCGGGACCGAGCGAAAATACGAACGGTCGCGCCCGTTTTCGATCGAGCATTTGCTCCTCGATCTCGAGCTCCATCTGAAGAAGAAGTCGGTTTCGGGAACTGCAACGCTCGACTTCACTCGGATTTCTCCCACCGAAACGGAGCTCGTTCTCGACGCCGTAGGCTTCGACATCGAGCGGGTTCGGATCGATACCGGTGGGGGTTTTTCCGATGGCCCCTACGAATACGACGGCGATCGTCTGAGTGTCGGCATCCCCCCCCGAGTCAGTCGGGGTCGCGTCGAGATTGCCTATCGCGCGACGCCCCGCCGGGGCCTCTACTTCTTAGCTCCCGATTCTGTGGTGAAGGACCGCCCGGTCCAGGTCTGGAGTCAGTGCCAGGACGAGGACGCGCGTCACTGGTTTCCCTGTCACGACAAGCCGCACCTCAAGATGACGACCGAGCTTCGGGTGCGCGTCCCCGAAGGCCTGGTGGTGCTCTCGAACGGAGAGCTCGTGTTCCGCGACACGCCCAAAGGTGCCTCGCCATGGGTCTGGCACTTCAAGATGAACGAGCCCCACCCGAGCTATCTGGTGACGCTCGTGGCGGGTCGCTTCAACGTCATCGAAGATCGAGCGGCGGTCATGGCGGACGGACGCAGCGTGCCCGTCCTTTACTACGTACCTCCCGGCAAGAGCGCCGATGGGAAGCGGGCGTTCTCCGAAACGCCCCGTATGATCGAGTTGTTCAGCCGTTTGACCGGCGTCAGCTACCCGTGGAGCCGCTACTCCCAGATCGTGGTCAGCGACTTCATCTTTGGCGGGATGGAGAACACGACCGCGACGACGATGTACGAGCATGTTTTGCTCGATACACGCGCAGCTCTCGACATCGAAAGTCACGATCTCGTTGCTCACGAGCTCGCCCACCAGTGGTTCGGGGACTACGTCACCTGCCGCGATTGGTCTCACGGCTGGCTCAACGAAGGGTTTGCCACCTTTTTCGAGCACGTGGAACGCGAGGATCGCCTCGGCCGGGACGAGTACCTCTATGCGGTCGAAGGGGATCTCGATTCCTATCTGTCGGAGGCCGGTGGTCGCTACGAGCGTGCCATCGTGTGTCGCGACTACGAGCTACCGATCGATCTGTTCGACCGGCACCTGTACGAAAAGGGCGGCCTGGTCCTACACATGCTGCGGACCGACCTCGGCGACGATCTCTTCTGGAAAGGGATCCGCCGCTATCTCGAAAAGCACGCTCTGGGCGTAGTCGAAACCAACGACCTACAGCGCGCCCTGGAAGAGGTGAGCGGCCGCTCCTTCGAGCAGTTCTTCGATCAATGGGTGTTCCGACCCGGCCATCCCGTCGTCAAATCGAAGGTTTCGTACGAGGACAACCTCCTCAGCGTGAGCGTCAAGCAAACGCAAAAGGGCACGGACGTAGCCACGTTCGCCTTCGACCTCGAGATCGATGTCGCCGACAAATCGGGCAAAGTGCGGCGCCACAAGAAGAGCGTGAACGGCAAGAACGACACGTTGGTCGTGAGCCTCCACGAGCGACCGAGCTGGGTGGCCGTGGACCCGGATCTGCGGATCGCAGGGGCCGTGAGCGTCGAGGCCCCGTCGGACATGCTGAGAAATCAGCTGGAAAGCGGCACCAGTGCCCGCGTTCGCTGGCGCGCGGCCGAGGCTCTGTGCAAACGACAGGACGAAGTCACGATTGTCGCTCTTGCGAAGGCTCTCGAAAGCGATGCCGTCTGGATGGTTCGCGTCGAGGCGGCGCGCGCGCTCGGGAAGATTCGGGGTGAGCACAGCCTGCGGATCCTGTGTGACGCCGCTGGGATCGAGCACCCCAAAGTTCGCCGCGCAGTTGCCGGTGCCCTGGGAGCATTTCGCGAGCACAAGGCCGCCAAGGTGCTCGAGAAGCTGGCCAAGAAGGACGACAGCTATCTCGTCACGGCCGAATCGCTCCGGGGCCTGGGCCGTACTCGACAGAAGCTGGCCAAGAAGGCTCTGCTCTCATCCATCGACAAGAAGTCGTGGGCAGACGTTACGCGCGCGGGCGCCCTCGATGGGCTGGCGCACTTGCGCGACGACGACGCTCTGGACGACGTGATCGAACGGACTCGGTACGGCTATCCCACTCGCGGGCGGCGCGCAGCGATCTCGGCTCTGGCACGCCTCGGCGAGGGGCGAAAAGTACGCCGCCAGCTGGAGGACCTGCTCGAGGACAGCGACCCGTACTTGCGCATCGAAGTGGTCGCTGCGATTGCTACCTTCGGCGATTCGAAGGCCCGTCCTGCCCTGCGGCGCGCTCTCGATCGCGAGCTCGACGGTCGGGTCGCGCGACGCATTCGAGAGGTACTGCGCGACTTCGCAGACAGCGGCGCCGCCGATCGCAAGCGGGTGAACGACGAGATCGAGACGTTGAAGAACGAGCTCAGTGAGCTCACCGTGCGTTTGGTGAAGCTCGAAGACAAGGGGCCGCACCCGAAGAAGCACGACGACGGGCCCGCCGTCCCGAAGAAGGCCGCAAAGAAGCGGGTCGCGCGCCGCGTGAGCGCCAAGCGCGCGCCGAAGCCCCGCGAGCGCAAGGGTTCTCAGAAGCGATAGCCGGCGCCCAGACCGAGACGGAAGTCCCAGGAATTCTGGGCGGTCACTTCGTAGTCGAACGTGGTCGAGTTGAACTTCACTCGATCCGCCCAGTCCGAATCCTGGGTCATGTTCTTGGCAGCCCGGAGCTCGATCGGGATTTCGATCTTGTCGCCGGCCTCGATCACCAAGCCGAATCCGAAGGTCAGCATCGTCGAGTTTTTCTTCTTCGCCGTGATCGTTCCCGGGATTGTCACCCCGGCCTCAGCGGTATGTTCAGCGCTCGTCGAGCTTGGCAGCAGGAACTCCGGTCCCAGTCCGAGCCACAGGCGGCCGAAGGGTGCGTTCGCGATGCCCTTGAACAAGAGGCCGATGCGCGGTCCGCTGTGCGTCACCTTCTCCTTGGTGTCGAGGACGCCGTTGAACTTCACGTTCCTCATCAACGTGGAGTTGTCGTAGCCGAGATCGAGCTCCAGGCCGAGGTGCTGAATGAACCGCGCCTCGCCATATGCCGCGACGCCCCAGCCAAAGCCGCCAGCGCTGCCCGCGAATCCGAGCCCCTCGTAGCCGCCCGGAATGTTTCCCGGCGTGCTCCAGACGTTGCCGCCAAGAAAGAGCTTCGCGCCCGCAAATCCCTCCACGGGCTTCTTGGGAGCTTCCGCCTCTTGGGCTCCGGCGTTAGCCGAGAACGAAACGATTCCGACGACCACGAACATGAGCAAGCTTCGCTGAATCATGGCGACGCGGACCCTATCCCGACTCACAAAAGACAGCAAACCGTGAGCGGATCCGAACCCGTCGCTTCGCCCGTGGGCACGCCGCCGGACGGCACGCAGGCGCCGTTGACCCCGACCGAGACCTGAAGCGAGCCAATCGTGAATGGGGCGTGGGTGCAGTTGCCGTCGTTCGGAACCTCGACGGAAGCGCCCGTACACTTCGCTTTGGCGAATGCGACGGTCGTCGCATCACAGGTGCTCGCGCCACAGGCACATGCGGAGCACGCGCGGGAGTCTTCGATGCTTTCGCCATGGAGCAAGCTTTTGGAGGGATAGGCCGACGGACATGCGACATCACCGGCCTGATAGACGCAGTGCGTGCTGGAAAACGGGGCGTCGATTTTCGGCACGCAGATTTGACCGCTAGCCGAACACTCGCCGCTGATCGCGCTGCCGCTGCAAAGATGTGCGCCTTGAGTCCAGTGAGCCGGTGAGATGGTTGGGATACCCGCGCTCGGCTGACAAGAGCCCGAACCGAGCGCGGCCGCACCGGCCTTGACGCTGTCGCCTGGGGCTGGAATCCAGGCGTCGCTGCAACCGCTGGTCAGCTTCTTACCCGACGGGGAGAAACCACAATTGGTCGTCAACAGGGAGTAGAGATTGACGGTGGGCGGATCACACAGTCCGGTCGCCGGACCGCACGTACACGGGGGACACTGGGCGGGAGGTGCATCCAAGCTGCCGCCGCGCCGGACCTCGGCGCTCGAGGGATACCCGGTTGGACATGCGGGCAGGATCGGCTCGGTTCCGAGATACAGCGCGACGGGCCCTCCCCAGCTGATCGGCACGTTGGGAATGCAATCGCAGCCCCCTGAGCCTCCGGTGCCGCCTCCAACGCCCCCGACACCGCCGCCGCCTTGGGTGTCCTCCACGTTCCCGAGATCCAAGCACGCGCCGACGAGCGCGGCGAGCGAGACGAAGCTGACCGCGCGAAAGCAAAACGAAGCGACCGATCGGCGAATCACAGAGCTCCGTGGCTATCGTACCACGCCCGCCGGTTGAGTCCTGGCCGAGCCCATGCAAAACGGGCGAGGTCATGTCGGAAGCCGAACCCGTACGTGTCGATCGACGTGGTGGTGTCGCGATCCTCGTCGTCGATCGCCCCGATCGTTTGAACTCCCTTTCCCGTGCAACGCTGCACGCGCTCGGTCGTATCGGGCGTGAGCTCGACGCAGATGCCGAGCTGCGGGCCATCGTCGTGACCGGTGCTGGGGACAAAGCATTCTGCGCGGGAGCCGACCTCAAAGAACGCAAGGGAATGGACGACAGCGCCGTTCGCGCTCAAGTAAAGCTCTACCGAACCGAGCTCGGCTGGCTCGATCGCTCTCGCGTGCCCGTCATTGCCGCCATCAATGGTGTCGCCTTGGGCGGTGGGCTCGAGCTCGCGCTGCTCTGCGATCTGCGCGTTGCCGCGGAGCACGCAATCCTCGGCCTTCCCGAAACCAGCATCGGCATCATTCCGGGGGCTGGCGGAACCCAACGGCTCCCACGCATCGTTGGCGAAGCTCGCGCCAAGGAGATGATCCTGATGGGTCGCCGCCTGTCCGCCCAGGAAGCGCTGGGCTGGGGTCTCGTGAATCGAGTCACCCCCGCGGGCAAGAGCGTGCTCGACGATACCCTCGAGTGGATTGTTCCGATGAGCGAGGGGGCGCCGATTGCCCAGGCTGCGGCACTCGGTGCGATCGATGCATCGTTCGACGTGGTGCTCAGCCACGGGCTCGAGCTCGAGCGGATGTTTTACGACGAATGCTTGGGGAGCGAGGATCGAGTCGAGGCGCTCGCGGCCTTCGCGGAAAAGCGAAAGCCAGTTTTTCGCGGGCGCTGACTATTCCGGCGGCAAGACCACGGGCGTCGGCTTCTTGCCCGCGGTCATGCTCACGATCAAAAACTTCTTTACGGGACGCCAGGTTTCCTTGTCGTCGCCCAGACCCCAAAGCCCGACCTGGAGCTCGAGCTTGTCGCCGGTCTTGAGAGGCTTTTCTTTGATGCTCCCCGGCCAGGTGCGATCGAACTTCTTTGACGCGGCCGAGCTCACGATGGTTTCGTCATCGCCCTTTCGATTATCGGCGAAGGACTCCGGCTCCTTGCCGTCCCGAGTCACCTTCCCAGCGAAAGCGAAGATCCCGTCCTTGGATTCGAGAATCGAATGCTGCTTGTCGTCGACGACTTTGGCTTCGACGCTGAGGGTCACGCCCCAACCACCGCCCACCTTCACTGGCTTCACGCTGGGAACGAAGCGCACGCCGTTGGCCTGCACCTCGAGTTTGCCGCCGGTCAGGATGTAGCGGACTTCGCGGGGCGCGTCGTCCGGCTGGTCCTCGCTGCCCGCGTCCCCTTCGTCGGCTGCCTCGGGTTCGGGCTTTGGCGTTTCGGTCTTCGGTTCGTCCGTCGTCGGAGCGGGTTCGGGCGCCGGGGCAGGGGCCGGGGGCGAGCCCGCGCAGCCGAGTGCAATGGCTCCGAGGGCCAGGAGTCCGCGGGTCATGATTCCTCCGTCCATTCGCGCTTGGCGCTCGTGAGCAGCGCTTCGTCTTCCAAGAGATCCGCGACCGTGCGCGCCATGGCCTTGGCAGCGACCAGCATCGTGTCGAAGCCCTGCCGGCTCGCCGCGCAATCCTTGAAGCGATGCTCGTGACACAGCGATTCCCCTTCCCCGCAGATCGCCAGATAAGGATGAATCGACGGTACCACCTGGCTCACGTCGCCCATATCCGTCGAGCCTGCGCCGACTCGGGGGTCGTGCTCTAGGGGCTTGCGTCCCAGTGCCTCCAGCGCGGCTCCGAAGCGGCGCGCCATCGTCATGTTGTTCTTCATCTCGCGATAGCCCTCGCGGCGGTTCATCGTGACTTCCACTCCGCAGGCCATTGCAGCGCCGCGAGCGCAGCGCTCGACGATCTCTTTCACGCGGCCGAGCTCGTCGCGATCCGGTGCGCGGACGGAAAACTCGCATGCCGCATGTTCCGGGATGATGTTCACTGCCTGACCGCCGTTCGTGACGAAGCCGTGAACGCGGACGCCGTCTCGGAAATGGACCCGTTGGGAATCCACCAGGTGAAAGGTCTGGAGACACGCCGTGAGCGCACTCTTTCCCTCCCAGGGCGCCGCGGCAGCGTGAGAGGGTGTTCCGCTGAAATTCATCTGGATCCAGATGCTGGCGAGAGCGGGGTGCGCGAGGATGTCGCGATCGAACGGGTGATACATGAGCGCCGCATCGACCGACTCGAACACGTTGGCCTCGAGCAAGCGGATCTTGCCTCCGCCGCCCTCTTCGGCTGGAGTCCCGATCAAGCACACGCTTCCCCCGAGGGCATCGGCGTGGCGTGCCAACGCGAGGAACGCTCCCACGGCTCCGCCTGCGATCAGGTTGTGCCCGCAGGCGTGCCCGATTTCTGGCAGCGCGTCGTATTCGGCGAGAACGGCGATGGTCGGCTTGCCCTTGCCGACGCTGGCGCGAAACGCGGTGTCGAGCCCGCCCGTCTTCTTTTCGACGCTGACGCCAGCGAGTCGTTCCACGGCTTCGCTGATCCACGCGGCGGCTCGATGCTCCTGATAACGAAGCTCGGGGTTTTCGTGGATCTTCGTGGCGAGATCGACGAGGGGAGCGGAAAGCTCGTCCACGGTGGCATCGAGGGACGCTCGGTCGATGGGCATGGCGCGTAGGATAGATCAACGTGGCGCGGACGAAGAAGACCCCGTCTTGACTACGTGTCCTCCCGCGACAAAGGCGCTATAAGCCCCAGCCGTGCGCCGCGCGTTCCTCGTCCTGTCGCTCGCGCTCGTCGGTTGCCAGCGGACCGACGAGCCCCACGCCTCCACGCCCGTCGAGGCCGCTCCGCCGGTGACGCCCGCGCCGGTGTCCGCTTCACCGAGCGCTCCGCCGCCACTCGCCGAGCTCGCGCCGGAGAAGGTCGATGTGACCGAGCAAGCGATGGGCACGCAGGTGCGCGTGATTGCGTTCACGAATCAGCAGGTCGACGAAGCGAAGGTGAAGGGCGCCATCGACAAGGCGGTCGCGGAGAATCCGCCGGCTCGAAGACGTGATGACCACGTGGCGGCCTTCGGAAATCACCCAGCTCAACGATCATGCCGGCGACTGGGTGAACGTCACTTCGGACACCATCGACGTTCTCGAAAAGAGCATTTGGGCGGGGAAGACCTCGAAGGGCACGTTCGACATCACGTTCGCCAGCCTCGGCAACGTGTGGAAGTTCGGCGACGCTGCGGAAAAAGACCCCAAGCCGCCATCGAAGGCCTTGGTGGAGAAGCGCAAGAAGCTCATCGACTATCGGAAGATCGAGCTGGATGCGAAGGGCAAACGCGCTCGGATCGGCAAGGATCAGCACATCGATCTCGGTGGCATCGCGAAGGGCTACGCCGTCGATGGCGCGGCGCGCGTCCTCAAAGCCGAGGGCGTCGAGGACTTTTTGGTTCAAGCGGGTGGGGATCTGTACGGCTCCGGAAAGAAACCGGACGGTTCTCCCTGGGTCAGCGGTGTGCGGGATCCCCGGGGTCCCCACGAGTCGTTCTTTGCGATGATCGATCTCACCGATCATGCCTTTTCGACTGCGGGAGACTACGCGCGCTCCTACATCTACAAGGGCAAGCGCTATCATCACATCATCGATCCGCGGACCGGATTTCCGGCGACCGCGTGCCGTAGCGTCACGATCTGGGCGCCCACCGCGTTCGAGGCGGATGCCATCGACGACGCGGTGTTCATTCTCGGACCCAAGGAGGGGCTCGAGCTCATCGAATCTCTCGATGGAGTGGGCGCGGTCGTAGTCGACGCGAAAAATCAGGTGCACGTGAGCCATCGGCTCGAAGGCAAAGTGAAGATCCTGCGTCCGCCCACCGACGGCATTTGAGGCTTGGGTTCCTTGCGCTAGCGTTGGTGAAATGGCGCGCGCGGCCCTGCTGCTCTTCGCTCTGGCACTCTCGGGTTGCCAGGGCTCGGCCGTCGGCGAAGTCCCCGCCGATGCTGGAGCGGACGACGCCGGGGTCGACGCCTCGGAGAACGACGGAGCGCCCAGCGCGTGGACCCTCGTCTACGACGACCCGACCGCTCAGCCCGAGGATGCCCTCCACGACATTCTGGTGCTTGCCTCCGACGACATCTGGGTGGTCGGCAAGAACCAGCAGATCTTGCACTACCAGGGAAGCGACTGGCATCCGTTCTCCCAGCTCCCGGGCGTGCAGCTCTTCGGGATCTGGGGAAGCACCGGAAGCGATCTCACGACGACCGGGGCGAATCAGTTCGACCAGTCACCCGTCGTCCTGAATTACAACGGCTCGACCTGGACCTCGGGCGCGCCCTTCCCGCCCACGTTGCCCGCCCTCACCGACGTGTGGGGGATCGGCACTCAGCGCTACTTCACCGGATTCGACGGTCAAATCTTCCAGGACGATCCGGTGAAGTTTCCCAACGACCGATATCATCTAGCGGTCGTCACCGGCGGATGTCCCACCGGGAACGAGCCCAGTCCGAATCTCAACGCCATCGACGGGAATACCCTCGACAACATCCTCGCAGCTGGAGACGAGGCAGTGCTCGCTCACAAGGATTCGGTGGGTTGGGTCCGTCTTTGTGGACCGGATCAGAAGATCCACTATTCGGCCGTCTTCCGCGTGCCCAACCAATCGACGTTCATCGTTGGGAGCAACTTCCTCGGCATGCTCTTGTTCCAGAGCCGAAAGGACCCTCTCCTTCAGCTCTATCAAAACCAGGCCATCGCCGATGCGGACCAGGCGTACATCCAGCGTATCACCGGCGATGCCGCGCGCATCGTTGGGGTCGGCGATCACGGGACCATCCTTTTTTACGATCAAGCGAGCGACCCGCGGCTCTTGGCCTCTCCGACGACGGATACGTTGTTCGGCGTAGGAATTGCCGAGCCGGATACGCTCTACGTGTGCGGCCGCGGAAACCGCATCTGGCGAGCATCGCTGAGCGAGCTCACCGCCACGCCCTGACCATCAAGGCCGGGTCTCTTCCAAAAAGTCCGCCACGCTCGTGGCAGGTGGACGTGCCTCGACGAGATCCGAGCCGCCCGAGTCTGGGGCGGGCGAAAGGGATCCTCGCTCCCGCTCCCGCAGTGCGCCGATCAGGGTGCGCGCTCGCAAGAACGAAGATGCCATCGAGCCGATCGCAACCACGCCGAGACAGCCGACGGTGACCAGCTTTCCGAGCCGAGGATCCCCGCCGGCGAGCTCGGAGGCCGCAGCGACGAGCGGAGCGAACAGGCAGCCGACCGCGAGCCAAGCGGCCCGCTCGCCGCGACGCATGTGGCCGCTCGCGAGAGCAACGCCCGCAATGTCGGCTCGCGCCGACCCGTAGCTCACCATGAACGATCCGAAAAGCGCGGCGAACGCCAGGGCTACGGCGACGGGTGCATCGCGGAGAGCCAGGGCGATTCCGGCGAGCGTCAGCGCCTCCACCCAGCGATCGATGATCGAGTCCAGGGTGGCCCCCGAGCGACCGAGCTTTCGCTCCAGGCGGGCGACCGCGCCGTCGAGGGCATCGCATGCAGCGCCGAACAGGAGCAGTACGCCCCCGATGCCGAAGTGCCCGAGGCCGAGAGCCAGGGCGGCGAGTGCCGTCATGACCAGGCCCGCCCAGGTCACGGAATTGGCGCGGATCCCCGCACGCCCGAGCCGCTTGGCGAGGGCCGATACCAGGAAATACCCGGATTGCATCACTCGCCGCGTGAGCAAATACGAGGGCTGCACGGTGTCGAGCCGCGCGAAATGAGGTTCGGGGCGAGCCCGAAACCGAAGTGCATACCCGATGAGCACGCCGCTCACGAGAAGCGTCGAGATCAGCGGTAGTGCCACATCGAGGGTGGCTGGAGAGCTCACGTCAGCCCCCGAAAACAGTTCCAGAGACGTCTCGTCCCGCCATGGTTACCTCCCGATGTCCCGCCCGACCGCATGTCGGAGCCGCACTTCCGCAATCCGAACTTCGATACGCGCGTTGATCTCGCTGAGGCGTGCCGAAAGCAAGTCCGTCTCGGCATCGATCAGCTCGGTCGTCGTTGCCTTGCCCACACGATAGAGCTCCACGGCTACGCGGTACGCTTCTTCACTCGCCGCGACGCTACGTCTCGACGCACTGAGCGCCCCGACGGCTCTTTCGCGGCCGAGGTATTGAGCAGCGACCTCCTGCCGGATCCCATCTGCCAGAGCCGCGCGTTGCGACGCGAGAGCGCGCGCGTTGGCCGACAGCTCGCTGGATTGGGCATCGTTGATGAAGGTGTCCCCAATCGTCCAGGTGGCGGCGACGCCCACCGACCAAGTGGCGTTCCACTGACGAGTTTGGGGGAAGTACCGTTGGTTTGGATTGGCGTAGGTCACGTCACCAAACGCGTCGAGCCGCGGATACTTCCCGGCGTCGACGGCACGAGCGCCGAGGCGCAAGGAGCGTTCGGCTTCGGTGAGCGCCTTGAGCTCGACACGAGACGAAATCGCTTCGTGGGTCAGGTTGTCGAGGCTGCCGCCGAGGGCCTTGGGCGGCCCGTTCACGTCCTCGCCGACGCTAAAGCTTCGAGGCTTCTTGTTGCCCATGAGGATCCCCATCTGCCGTTCCGCGAGATCGCGAAATGTCCGGGCCTCCACCAGGATCTGCTCGGTGTTTGCCGCGAGCGCTTCGAGCCGCATCAGATCGGCCTTCGTGATCGTGCCGAGCTCGTACGCGGGCTTGGCATCTTTCACCCGTGCCCGGGTGCGCTCGAGGGATTTTTGGGCGATGGCCACCCGCGCTTTGGCACGCAGCCAATCGTAGAAGAGCGCTTTGGCGTCGCTCTTCACCTTGAGCTTCTCCGCTTTCACCTGGAGCTCGGCGGAACGTCGACTGGCCGTTGCGCCGGATGCTGCATTCGAGAGGCGCAGGACATAGTCGGAAATCGGGACGTTCAGCGAAGCGCTGAGTGAGTAGACGTCCTCCAAGCTGTCGATGGAGAACGCTGCCGCGCCGACGGGCTGCCCTTGGGAGTCGAGCACGCATTGACCACCGCCGGCGGGACACGGTCCGACCCCCAGAAGCCCGGGATTGCCAGCCCCGACCAACGCTCCAGTGCCGAACCCGCTCGAGACTGGCGACAGCCGCGTGTACGAAGCGCGCAGCGTGAGGCGTGGGAGGAACTGAGCCGTGGTCTGGGCGAGTTTCGCTCGTGCCACGTCGAGCTCGGCGAGCCGAGCCTGCACGGTGTGACTGTTCGCCAGCGTTCGGCGCGCGACTTCGTCGGCCGTGAGTCCTCCAGCTCGAGGCGCCAGCACGGCTGCGGCGTCGTCCTCCTTCGGAACGTCGCGCAGCTCCGTGAACGTCGGGTTCTCACTCGGCGGCGCCGCATCGGGAGCGGCGGGCTGAGCCAACGCATTCGACGAAATCAGCAACGCCGATGCCGTCCACAAGATGATTTGCTTTGTCACTCGCTGCTCCCAGTGGTTGCCGCTGCCGTTCGCGTCGATGCCGGCGACTCCACGCTTCCCATCAAGCGGCGAGTGAGCCAGCGGACGAGGCGGTTCCTACCGAGCCCGTCCATGAAGGTGTAGACGACGGGAACCACGACCAGCGTGAGCAGCGTCGACGTGATGAGGCCGCCGATCACGCACACCGCCATCGGCGCGCGCATCTCGCCGCCCTCGCGATAGCGCGAGCGCGACCGGCATCATGCCGAAGATCATCGCCGCCGTGGTCATCAGGATGGGCCGCAGGCGGACCGTGCCGGCCTCGGCCAGCGCTTCGACGATGTCCTCGCCGCGCTCGCGCAGCTGGTTCGTGAAGTCGACCAGCAGGATCGCGTTCTTGGTGACGAGGCCCATCAGCATGATGATGCCGATCATCGAGAAGATGTTCAGGGTCATGCCCGTGACGAAGAGCGCGCCGAACGCGCCGATGAGCGACAGCGGCAGCGACAGCATGATGGTGAACGGCTGGACGAAGCTGTCGAACTGCGCGGCGAGGATCATGTAGACGATGATGATCGCGAGGATCAGCGCGATCGCCATGTACCCGAAGGACTCGCCCATGATGTCGGCCATGCCGGCGTAGTCGGTGGTGAGATCGGGCGGGACGACGTCGCCGCCGCGGCGTCGACCGCCTTCTTGGCCTCGCCGAGCGGCAGCCCCTGGAGGCCGGCGAGCACGGTGATCTGCCGCTGGCGGGCCTGGCGCTCGATCTGGCTCGGGCCCGCGCCGCGATCGAGCCGACCACGTTCGCGAGGTCGACCAGCTGCCCGTCGTGGAGCGCACCTGGAGGTTCGGCAGGAGCTCGAGCCGCTTCTGCTGCTCCTCGCGGCAGCTGGAGCACGATGTCGTAGACGTCGACGCCGTCCTTCAGCTCGCTCACCGTGTCGCCGGCGATCGAGGGCGCGGATGGTCGTCGCGACCGACGCCACCGGCACGCCCGAGATCGCCGCGCGATCGCGATCGACGTGCACGTCGACCTCCGGCTTGCCGCCGCGGTACGTGGTGTCGAGGTCGACGAGCCCTTGCACCTTGCCCAGCTCCTCCTTCAGCTCGTCGGTCACGCGCACGAGCTCGTCCATGTCGTCGCCGCGCACGTTGAACTGCATCGGCTGCTGCGCGGAATCCGCCGCCGCCGCCCACGCGCTGATCGGCGTGACGGCGACCACCGTGACGTCCTCGAGTCGCCGTAGCGCTCGCGCACCCAGGCCATCAGATCCTCCTGGTGGAACGCGCGCTCTTGCGCGGCGTCATCACGACCTGGATCTGGCCTGATGTTGACCTGGCCCTGGGCCCCGCCGCCGACGGTGGTGAACGTGTGCGCGACGCCCGGCGCGTTCTGCGCGGATGTCCGCGGCGACGGCCTCGGTGACCTTGCTGGTGGCGTCGAGCGACGGTGCCCGTCGGCAGCTCGACGCTGACGCTGGAACTCGGCCCGGTCCTCGGGCGGGATGAACTCCGTCTTCACTCGCGTGACCAGAGCCGAATCGACAGCCACGAACGCGACCAAGGCGCCGCCCGAGCGTGAGCGCAGCGGTGGCGGAGCGCCCAGCGCACGATGCGGCCGTAGACGCTCGTCGACGCGATCGAGCAGGCGCTCGATCAGCCGGAACACGAAGTTGCGCCGGTCGCCGTGCTGCGCGCGCAGGAAGCGCGACGACAGCATCGGCGTCAGCGTGAACGACACCAGCATCGACACCGCGACCGCGAAGCTGACGGTCAGGCCGAACTGGAAGAAGAACCGGCCGATGATGCCCCTTCATGAACGCGACCGGGACGAACACCGCCACGATGCGACGACGTGGTCGCCAGGACGGCCAGGCAGATCTCCGCGGTCGCGTTCGACGCGGCCGATCATCGGCGTCTACCCAGTCTCCAGGTGGCGGTGGATGTTCTCGATGACGACGATCGCGTCGTCGATCAGGATGCCGATCGACAGCGACAGCGCGAGCATCGTCATGTTGTTGAACGTGAAGCCCATACCACTGCATGAACGCGAACGTGGCCACCACGCTGGTCGGGATGGCGACCGCGCTGATGAGCGTCGCGCGCACGTCGCGGAGGAAGAACAGGATGATGGCGACCGCGAGCAAGGCGCCGAACAGGAGGTCGAACTGCACGTCGTGGATCGAGTGCTCGATGTAGGTCGAGTTGTCGGTCGGGACCGTGAAGCTGCGCGCCCGCCTTGCTCGACCCGCGGCCGCAGCTCGTCGAGCTCCTCGCGCACCGCGTTCGCGACCGCCACGGTGTTGGAGCCGGACTGCTTGCGGATGACCAGCGCGACCGCCGACGTGCCGTCGAGCGACGACGCCGAGCGCGGCCTCGGCGACGCCGTCGACCACCTGGGCGACGTCGCGCGACGCGGATCGACGGTGCCGGCGCCGGCGGGGATCATGATCTCGCGATCTCGGCGGCGTTCTTCACCTCGCCCTTGGTCTTGACGGTCAGCTCGCGGGTGCCGCGTCTCGAAGCGGCCGGCCGGCAGGTCGAGGTTCTGGGCGCGGAGCGCGTTGGCGACGTCCTCGACGGTGAGCCCGAGCCCGGCGAGCCGCGCCGGATCGACCAGGACCTGGATCTCGCGCTCGCGCCCGCCGATGAGGTCGACGCCGCCGACGCCGGGGACGCGCTGGATGCGCTCCTTGACGACGTCGTCGGCGAGCTTGGTCAGATCGCGCGGAGCGAGCGTTGCCGCACAGCGCCACCGACATGATCGGCGCCGCGCCGACGTCGAACTTCTGCACGATCGGCGGATCGATCCCCTGCGGGCAGGTGCGCTTGGCGACTCGCGACATCTGGTCGCGGATGTCCTGCACCGCCTGGTCGACGTGCACCTCGAGCTCGAACTGCGACGAAGACCTGGGTGACGCTCTCGAGGTTCACCGAGCGGAGCACCTTGATGCCGGACAGCGTGTTGACCGCCTCCTCGATCGGGTCGGCGACCTTGCTCTCCATCGTCTCCGGGTCGGCGCCCGGGATAGACGACGGTGACCGTGACGATCGGGAACTCGACGTTGGGGAACAGATCGACGCCGATGCGCGGGTACGCGAGGAGCCCGAACACGAGCAGCGCCGCGATCAGCATGACCGCGAACACCGGACGGCGGATCGAGAACGTCGGCGAGCCTCATGGTGAGGGCTTGACTCCCGCGTCGGTGCCGTCCACTGCGAGCTCGGCGAGCATGCCGGGTTTCAGCTTGCCGTCGGAGTTGTCGAGGTCCGCGATGATCTCGACGGTTCGCGTGACCATGTCGACGGACGGATTGATGCGCTTGATGGGGACCGTGCGCTCGAGCCCCATGGCCGGGAGCCTCACCCGGATGGGACTGCCCTGGGTCAGCGTACGAAGCGATCGCTCGGGTACGCGAGCCCGAAGCTCCAGCACGCTCGTGTCCTGCACGATGACCACGATCGTTGGCGGCATCATGGTCACGGTTTCACCAACGCTCTTGAGCTTGGCGCTCACCACCCCCGTGATCGGCGAGCGAACGACCGAGTCACCGCTCATCTTCTGGGCCATCGAAACCGCGACTTTGGCCTGGGATACGTTGTTTTTCGCTGCGTCGTAGCGGGCTTGCACCTGATCGAACGTGGCGGGTGCGATCGATCCCCGATCGTGCAGCTCCTTGGTGCGCTTGTAGTCGAGCTCGGCAGCGCGCAGCCCGACCTCCGCCGCTTCGAGCTGTGTCTTGGCCTGGCGCACGCCGAGATCGGCCTGGGCGGAGTCCAGCCGGAAGACGACCTGACCCTTCTTCACCAAATCGCCCTCGTCGAACATCACCTTCGAGAGCACCCCGCTCGCCTTCGGTCCGAGCTGAGCTTCTTCGTGGGGATACAAGGTCCCGGTCCCGGCCACGTTCCCGGCGGTCGAGCCGCCATCGTCATCCTCGGTCCTGAGGGAGGACACCGAAGGGATTGCCGGCGGCGGAAGCGAGCTCGCAGCGGTGAGCTCAGGCTTGCTCTCCGCGTTCTTGCACCCCGGAAACAAGCACACCGAAAACCCAACCATCCACACTGCCCGCCACATCATCGCGCTCGCGCTCCTTCCAAAAACAGGTCGAACAGTGAGCTGGCTCGTGAGGAAAGCGCGTAGCCGCGCCCGCCCCGAAGCCACGCGAACATCGTTCCGCGCATCGCGCCCTCGAACGTGATTGCCAGCGTCTTGGCGTCGACGTCACTACGGAGCTGACCCGCCTTTTGGGCTTCTCGAATCGTGGTCTCGAAGCGCTCGAGAAACGACTCGAACACACGCTCGTCGTCTTTCTTGAGGCTGAGCTGAAGCTCCGGGAAATGGTCCGAGCTCCGTCATCAGGGCGAACGTGCTGCCCCGCTTGTCCACGTGAGCGAACATCCCGTCGACGACCGCCCGGAGGCGCTGCAGAGGCTCCGCGAGCGCGAAGCACTGTCCATGACCACCAGGGCCTCGACCACGGCCTCGCTGGATGAGCGAGGTGAACACGTCGATTTTGCTCGGGAAGTACTTGTAGAGGGTGCCCACGGAGACCCCCGCCGCGTGGGCCACCTCCGCCATCTTGGCCTCGTGGTAGCCGACCCGATGGAACAGCTGTTCGGCGGCCTCCAAAATGGCCTCGCTGTAGGCCGTTCGCGCATAGGTCTGAATCGCGCGGCGGACCTGAGGCTTGCGGCGAGCTGCCCGGGAACCCATGTTTCCCGCGAAGCTTAGGTGTCTAGACTCGCAGTTCGCAAGAGTGAATCATTGTTCATTCTACCGAAACTGCTGTTCAGCGCCCCGAAGGAGCCTTCGAGAGAGCCCTGGCGGGACCCGCTCCCGGCCGCCACCAGCGGAGGTCACTCAGCCGTGGGGATCGCTCGGGACGAGGCCCGTGTCGAAATGGAAGCGGCCGAGGAACAGGATTGTGTGGGTGATCCCGGGTTTGCCGCTGAGAGGCTGGTTCTGTCCGTCGAGGTCGTTCTTGCCGCTCGCCGAAATGCCCGCGCGCAGACTGTAGCTCAGCATGAACCCGTATTGGATCCACGGCACGTACGAGTCAGCAAAGTCCCGACCAATGCTGATGCGCGGACCTACCGCAGCGTAGCGTCGATCCATGTCGAGGGTGTGCGCGGCTCCCGCGTCGTCGTCGAAGTCCCCGTCGCGCTGAATGATGATGTAGGAGTACTCCGCACCCAGGCCGAGCCAGAGCCGTTCGTCGCGATACGGCGTCACTACGAGATCGGCTCCGCCGCTGAAAATCCTCCCACGGCACTTCACTCCGGTCGGGCAATCGTCGCTCGATTGAGCCGGGGTTCCGGCAAACGCCGTTCCCGTTCCCACCAGTGAGAACACGGAGCTCAACCGATAGCCGATCTCGAGCGTGGCGCCGGCAGCAAACCCCATGTAGCGACCGAGGGACACGCCCTGTTCCAGGTTCCCGACGTGGATCCCGAACGGCCCCCGCACGCCCAGCAGAAAGCCCGGCGCGTACGTCAGGTCGCCCCGTGGCGGAGGCGGCCCGGCCACGTACGTGTCGGAAGTGTCAGAAGTGGATGGAGCATCGGCGAACGGCGCGGCGACAGGACGGGTCGGCTCCGTCGACGCTTCGGGCTCGGGGCTCTCCGGCGCCGGAGCTTCGGGCGGCGACTCCGGTGGTGGTGCTTCTGGGATCGGAGCGGTCTTGGCCTGACGCGCGGCCGCGATGGGGGTTGCTTCGACGCGTAGCAGTGCTCCGCAGCCTTCCGGTGGACGTTCGTCCTCGCCGCGCGAGCTCTTGCACGCTTCGCCGGTTCCCGAGCGAGTGAGGAGCGTTCGCTCCGAGCGCGACTTGCCACCGGCGCCCATGCCAAACGCTCCCACGCCGCCCCCCGCGCTGACCGCGGCGCCCGAGTAGAACTCGAAGGCGCCCACCGTCAGTGAGGTCAGCACGTGGGTTGCTCGCTCGCAATCTCCGTTCAGGTCGTCGCGCGCGATGCTCTCTGCGGCGTCGAAGGTTCCGACGATCGACGTGTCCACGTTGAGCTGGCCGCTTTTTTCGAGCTCTCCCTCGAGCTTTGCGGCGCCAATCGGGATTTGGGCATACAGATCGTCGGCGTCGTGGATGGTGATTCGCTCACTCTGAAGTGTGACGGGCGTGTACTTGTAGCTTCCGCGCACCGTGCAACGCGTGAGCACCTCCATCTCGCAACCCGTGTAACGCACCGCTACGATTCCCCGCTTGGAGAGGGATTCGAGGGATGCGCGATCCGTGGATGGCCACTCCACGATCAACGGACGGGATTGACTCTTCTGGATCGAGCACTTTGCGTAGCGGTCGGGTAGCTCCGGCAGCTTGGCTTCGGGCGAGGCCGAGCCGCACGCTGAGAGCGCAAAGGACAAGATCAGCGGCCGCCCCAAGAGCCGAAGCATGTGCGGGAGTTAGCAGATGGACGCCACGTGCGCGAGCCATCTCGAGTGGGGGAGATCCACGACTCGGCGCGCGTAGGAGGGACGCTCGCGGTCCTCTAATGGCATTCGAGCAGCGCGACTTCGCGCCACGCTACCCACGATGGGGAGCTCTTGGTCGAGATGCGCACGAACCGCGCTCGCTCCGGGCGTGGAAACTGAAGTGTCTCCGCGATCCCCGATCGAAGCGGGCCCTGAATGCGATGCGCAGACACGAAACGCTTTCCATCGTCCGACAGCTCGATCACGTGCTCGACCGTGCCATTGGGACTCATCTCGGGGATCAACACCAGCGCCTGAAAAGTCCGTCTGCCGCCGAGATCGATCGTGACCGTGTGGGGAGCAAAGCTTCCCGCGTTCCAGGCGCTACACGCGTCGGCGTCCGCAATTCTGCGAGCATCGAGTGGGTTTGCGTCTGCCGTCACGGCCGCGGGAGCGAGTTCCTGACAGCCCGGGGGAAGGCTCAGCGCGCAGGGATCCTCGCGCTCCCCGATGGGCGGTGGCGGAGGTGGTTCGGGCTCGGGCTCATCAGGACCACTCGCGATCTCCAGCGTCTGACCGGGCTCCGCCGCAACCTGAGGAGCCGGGCGAGGCTCCTCGGGGGGAGGTCGCGGGGGCGCGCATGTGACGAGCGCGAGCGATAGCCACACCGTTCGCAAGCTAGCTCTCCTCGATGGTTTCGTCGGGCTCGCGATCGGGGATCTCGTCGAGGCCGACACCACCCCGCACCGGAATCGCGCGTGCAGCGCCCACCTTCTCGAGCGCTGCAGAGAGGCCAGGGCGATCGTTCACGTCGGGCAAGAATGCACGACTGCCGTCCCAGAGATCGATGGCGATGCTCCGCGGCTGGTCGAGGACGATGCGATCGATCTGTGCCCAGCGATAGCGTCGAACGCGAGGCCAACCGAGGCCGAGCACGTCTCGATACTCGAGACCGTCGTGATAGATCCGAACGCCGCGCATGCCCGCCCGAAAGGCGGTCGCGAGCGCCGAAAGCGCGATCAACGACGCGAACATACGCGAGCCCATCAGGCGCCGGACGTCCCGCTCCACGATGTACTCGTGGATCCAGCTGTTCGTAGGGCTCGAATACCCGGCCACGACGAAAGCGATGACGATGCACGCGGCGAGCAGATACACGAGAGACGGAATTCGGGCCGACCAGGGCGGCGGGAAAACGGTCTCCGCCGGGCGATAGGTCATGTCGAACCCCGGAGGTCGAGACGGTCGAGCCACGTAGATTGAACGTAGCTCCCCACCTGTTCCTTGGAAAGTCCGGGCGCTCGCTTGCGATGGGGCGGCGTTTTGGCTAGGTGAATCGACAGGAGGCCCCGGCAGCCATGAAAATCTTCATCGACAGCGGCGACATCGGCGAGATCAAGGAAGCCGTGGCCATGGGGGCGATCGACGGCGTCACGACCAATCCCTCCCTCCTGTCCAAGGCCGGAAAGCCCATCCGACGGGCGATTGCCGAAATCTGCGAGGTCGTCGACGGACCGATTTCCGCGGAGGTTCTCGCGACCGACACCCAGGGGATCCTCAGCGAGGGTCGAGAGCTCGCCAAGATCCACCCGAACGTAGTGGTCAAGGTCCCCCTGATCACCGAAGGCCTCAAAGCGGTTCGGGTGTTCACGAGCGAGAAGATCCGAACCAACGTCACGCTGTGCTTCTCAGCGTCCCAAGCGCTCTTGGCTGCCAAGGCGGGAGCGTCGTTCATCTCGCCGTTCGTCGGTCGTCTCGATGATCTGTCGGAGGACGGGATGGACGTCGTGCAGCAGATCCTCACCATCTATCGCAACTACGGTCTGAAGACAGAGGTGCTCGTCGCCAGCGTGCGTCATCCGATCCACGTGGTTCAAGCCGCGATGATGGGCGCTCACGTCGCGACCTTGCCTTTCAAGGTGATCCAGCAGCTCGCTCACCATCCGATGACCGATCTGGGCCTGGCAAAGTTTCTCGAGGACGCAAAAAAGATCCCTCGCGACTGATGCCGGTAGAGGTCCTCACTCGGACAAAGCGTTCGCCGAAGCTCAGCGCGAGCACGGTGCGTCGAATTGCCGAGCGCATGCTCGTCGAGCTCGGAATTGCCGAGGCGGAGCTCAGTGTGCTCTTGACGGACGATGCGAAGATCCATCGCCTCAATCTCGAGCATCGGGGGAAGGATCGCCCGACGGACGTTCTGTCGTTCGGCATGGACGAGCGGCAGGCCCGAGCGTCCCATCGCGATGCGAACGGGGGCGCCGGTGTCGTCCTCGGGGACGTCGTCATCTCCCTCGATACTGCAGCGCGCCAGGCGAAAAGCCGTCGCCGCACCCTATTTCCCGAGGTCCGTTTCCTGCTCGCCCACGGAATCCTTCATCTGGTGGGGTACGACCACGGGTCCCCCTCCGACAAAAGGAGAATGGACTCGATGGCGCGCCGGCTCGTGCGGGCCGCCCAGGGCCGAGCATGAGCTAAGCGTCGGCTCTCGTTCATGAAAGTCCCCATCGCCCATTCCCGCAGGATCGCTGCTCCTTGGCTCCGGGCGTGGTCTGCCATGGCAGAAATTCTGCCCCGCTGTACCGACCGGCCGCCGGGATGCCGAAAAAAAAGCTCATTTAGGAGACGGGCCCTGCGATTTTCCGCTTGAACGGCCCAAAATCCCCTGTTACTCGTCGCCTGCCTTGGACGGCTGTCGCTGCGGGTCGAAAAGGACCGAGCGCTGGCCCAGAGGGCGGGAGACGGCACGAAGATTTCAGGCGTTTTTGACAGGAGGCAGATGATGGCTGGCAAGAGGCTGACGAAGGCGCAGGTGGTTGCAGAGATCGCGAACGCTACCGAGCTCGATAAAAAGAGCGTCAATCGGGTTTTCGAGGCGCTGCAGGAGCTCATCCGTAAGCAGCTCTCGGCTCGGGGCCCGGGAGAGTTCGTGGTTCCTGGTCTGGTGAAGCTCCGCGTGGTCAAGAAGCCCGCGACCAAGGAGCGTCAGGGCATTAATCCGTTCACGAAGGAGCCGATCACGATCCCGGCGAAGCCGGCGAGCAAGAAGGTCCGCGCGACCGCCCTCAAGGCGCTCAAGGACCTCGTGCAGTGATCGCTCGTCTTCGGGCCGCGTACCTCCGCCTGCGATAAAACGCATCGGAAAGCGCGATCAAAATCCCGAGGACCAACGGTGTGTCCCCGGCCTTCACATAGAAGGTCGGGGACATGTCATTTAGGGCGGGGAATACCGACAGAACACTCTCGCGCTCCGAGCTTCCGCGGGCGACCACGCTGCCCGACGCATCGATCCACGCCGGAACGCCCATGTTTACTGCTCGAACGAGATCGCGTCGGGTCTCGATGGCTCGAAGCACCGAAAGCCGAAGGTGCAATTCCGGCTCTGCCGTGGGCCCGAACCAGGCATCGTTGGTCACGTTCACCAACAGATTGGGCTCGGAGAGCGCGATCTTTCGACCGACGGCGGGCAGCGTGTCTTCATAGCAGTTCAGAACCCCCATTTTTGCGCCTTGTGACGTGAGCAGGTGCACGTCGCGCCCGGGTACCAGCCCACCGGCTCTGGAGAAGATCCGTCTGAGAAACGGTAGGTGCTCACCAAGCGGCACCGTTTCGCCGAACCACAAGAGCTCCATCTTGGCCTGGGGAACTTCCACACGGCCATCACTCGCAACGACCGTGGTGGAATTGAATCGCTCGAGCACGTTTTCCGATTGGGTGATCAGGCCGAAAAGCACCGGTCCCCGGATTGCACCCGTGACGATGGCTCGACGCCCGGGCGGCATGCGCCCGGTCCTGTGTGGCAAGAGATAGGGATAGGCGGCCTCGGGCCATACGGTGAGCTCGGCGCCGTCCCGCTCGGACTCGATGGTGAGGCGCCGCAGGCGCTGGAGAATCAAATCGCGAGCACTCGGCTCCCAGCGCAGGCGAGCTTCCACGGCACCTTGCACCAGGCCGATGTGAATGCGCCGGAGCGGCTCGCGCGCGGCGCGCACTTCCCGCATGCGGATCGCGCCGTGGATCACCAGCACCGTCAGGAGCAGAGCACCGAGCACCGGGGCGAACCAAGGCCGTCGGTCTGGCAGTGCGTGGCGGCGATCCAGAGTGCGAACGAGCGGGCTGGCCAAAAGGGCTGCTGCGCCCGCAATTACGAACGAGACGCCGCGCTCTCCGATGATCTCTGCCAGTTGAACCAGCGCGGGCCAGGGCGACAAGAGCCCCGCGGGTGTCCATGCGATCACGAAGGTGAACGAAATCGCGACCAGAACTCCGGTCGCGAAAGCGATGCGCGAGTCCAGTCCAAACCAGCGCTCCAGAGCCCGAGCGAGCAGCATCCCGCACGCCCAGGTCCCGCTCTGGAACAGCGAGAGCAGGATCAACGCCGCCGCCCCACCGGCGAAACCCAGTGGAGTGAAGCGAATGATCACGGCGGGCACGAAGCGCATGCCCACCACACCCGCGGCGGTCGCCCACAAGCAGCCCGCGAGAAGCGCTCGCTTGTAGGTGGTGGTCAGGCACAGCGAGACATACAGCGCGCCGAGGCCGATCAGGACCAGCGGATACGCGTCGGTTGGTGGTGCGGCGAGCGAAAAGGCGATCCCGCCGCCGAGCGCGACGAGGATCGATTTCGTACCGGCGGTCACCGGGCGATCTTAGTCGACCGAGCGCTCACCAGTAGAACGTGATGCCACCGCGGAAGAGCCCGCCGCCCGAAGTGTTCGTCGTGCGCCCCGTGTCGGGGTCGGTGAATTCCGGCTGCGTCCGCGCTTTTTCGTCGGTCCGACCTCGGATGAAGCCCACCAGGTCGAGATTGAGTGAGACCTTGTGGCTCACGCGGAACTCGAGCCCCAGACCGAGCTGTCCGCCGAAGTAAGTGTAGTCTTGCTCCGGAACGTCTCCCGCACTCACCTGTTGTCCGTTGGCGAGCGTCGTGTCGTTCGGTTTGACCCGTGCGCTGCTGAAGCCGATGCCAGCCAGGGTGTAGACCTGCACGGCATCCTTCGGATTGAAGTAAATCAGGCCGTTGAACAGGAGCGCGGTCTCGCTGCGATCGTTCCCCTGCCAGTCTCGGCCGCCAAAGAAATCAACGCCCACGTCGAACGCAAAGTGGTGGATGGGGCGATAGCGGAAGCTGGAGCCAAGGCCGCCCATCCCCGCATCCTGGGAGCGTTTGTCGCTGCTCCCCATCATCAGGCCTTCGAGACGCAGGTTGATTCCCCAGAGACGCCGATAGGGTCGCCGGCGTGGCTTGGGCGGAACGTCCTCCGTTTGATCGATGACGATGTGGGTCGTGCGAGTCTTTGGCTTCTCGACCGGGGGTGAATCTGGTGCGTCACTCTCCGGTTCGTCCGGGGTGTCGGATCCGGGTTCCGTCTCGGGCGGAGGAGTCTCCTCACAGAACCATCCCCCAGGTGGACAATCACCTTCCTGGGCCCACGCAAGCACCGGCGAAAGAAAAATCAAGCTGCCGGCAAGGATTCCGAAATGAAGCCGCATCCGTCGCTCCTCGATCGATCGAGGGGAGGGTAGCAACCCCAGTGCCATGTGCCAGTAGTCGAATTTAGCGCGGGTTCCGCAAGTCCGGGCCGGATTCGAGAAGAGGCGTTTACAGCAGCGTGGCGCCCGGAATACTCGGAGCGCGTGGCGGTCGTGACAGTGAAGCCGGGACACGTTCAGCCGATTTGGGCTGGCCATCCCTGGGTGTATGCCCAGGCGGTCGAGAAAATCCGGGGTGGTGCGACCGCTGGGGACGAAGTCGAGGTCCTCGATCCCCAAGGGCGGTTCCTCGGTCGAGGGCTGTATTCCCCCGGCTCCGCCATCGTGGTGCGGATCTACACCCGCGATCGTGGACAAACCATCGATCCGCCCCTGCTTCACACGACGCGTCGCCGAAGCCGCCGCCCGCCGTCGAGCCCTCGGACTGCCTTCCGACGACACCAACGCGTACCGACTGGTCCACGCCGAAGGCGACGATCTTCCCGGGTTCGTTGCCGACCGCTACGGTGATGTGGTCGTGCTGCAGCTCGGGACCATCGGCATCCAGCGTCGTGTGTCGGCGCTTTCGGATGCTCTGATGACCGAGCTCGCTCCCCGCGCAATCGTCGATCGAACCGCGGAACGCATCGCGCGCGCGGAGGGATTCGAACCCAAGAGCGGAGTGATCGTTGGTGACGACACGGTGAGCGAGCTCACCTTCGTCGAACGCGGCATTCGCTTTCGAATACCGTTCGAGCTCGGTCAGAAGACCGGCTTCTATCTGGATCAGCGCCCACTCCGTGCGCGAGTGGAAGCGTTGTCGCGAGGTCGTACGGTGCTCGATACCTTCAGCTACGTCGGAGCCATCGCGCTCGGCGCGGCCCGAGGAGGAGCGAGCGAGGTACACGCGATTGATCAGAGTGCGCTGGCCCTGGAAGTCGCCGCGGAATGCGCGCGAGAAAATGGGCTCGAGGGTCGCATTCGGTTCGAGCGGGCGGACGCCCACGACGCCCTCTCCCACGCCGGCAGAAAAGGTGGATACGATCTCGTGGTGTGCGATCCGCCCAAGCTCGCGCCCACCCGTGCCGCCAAGAAGCGCGCGCTCGGTTCGATGCGTCGTTTGGCGGCGGCGGGCGCCCGGGCAACCCGTCCCGGAGGGCTTCTGATCTTGTGCTCCTGCTCGGCGGCGATTGGGTCGGCTGAGCTTGCGCGCGCGGTTGCACTCGGGGCGCGGGACGTGGGGCTCCGACCGTTGATCCTCGAGCGATGGTTTCAAGGATCCGATCATCCGGTGCCGGCCGCATTCCCCGAAGGGCTCTACTTGAGCTCGCTCTTGCTCGAGGTGACGCCGCTTTGACCTGGGGGCGCACTCTCGCGGTCTTGCTCGCGCTCGCCGTAGTGCTGCGCGCTCCGGTGGTCTTCGGCCAAGAGCAAAAGCGCGTTGTCTTGGTCCTGGGTTCCGGCGATGCCGCGCGCGCCCAAAGCGTCATGGAAGCGATTCGCGCGCAGCTCGGCGATCTGCCGGTAGCCCTCGTGCTGACGGAAGGCGAACCGCCGAAGGAGCTTCGCGAGCGACTCGACTTCGCCGCCGATGCTTGCAAGAAAAACGATGCGGTCGGTGCATTTTTCATCGAGCTCGAGCACCCCGACGACATGCTCCTTTATCTCGTGGAACCGGAAGCCAAGCGCGCCCTCGTGCGACGCGTGAAGCGCCCGAATTCGGATGCAGCGGGTGTCGAGGAGCTCTCGCTCATCATGCGTTCGACGGTGAGCGCGCTGATCGAAGGGCGTGAGATTGGAATGGAGGAGGGTCCCGAGCTTCCCCCAAACCGCCGCCCAAGCCGACGCCGGAGGTGCCGCCGCCGCCCAAGCCACCGGCGAAGCCACCGCCACCCAAGCCACCGGAGCCGCGGCGGGGCAGCACCGCACGGCTCGCGGCGCACTACGCCGGCGAAGCCTTCGCTCCCGAAACGCCGTGGCTCAGCGGGCTGGGCGTCGAGCTCGGATGGTCACCCGATTCCCAGCTGTTCGTCGGTCTCGGGTACGTAGCCATCCCCGCTGCGGAAGCCATCAACGAGACCGCGAGCATTCGGGTAACGCGCTATCCGGTGCGGGCCTACGTGGGTTACGAAATTCCCGTGGATCGGTTTCGGGTGGCAGGTCAGCTCGGCTTCATCGCCGAGTACTCCAAGCGCTCCACGACCCAGACCAGCGGGTCGATTCTCGCCACAGCGGATAAGAGCACTGGTTTATTCGGTGTCGCACCTCGTGCGATTGGTCGGTTCGAGGTAGCCCCTCATGCTCTGATCTGGGTAGGTGTAGGTCTGGACGTGTTCTTCAACAATTCCGAATACGTCGTCGAAGTAGCCGGTCGGCCGGAGCCCATCCTCACCCCCTATCGGGCCCGCGCCCGGGCCGATCTGGGCCTCGCGGTGGACCTATGGTGACGGAAAATCCCGCCCGAACGCGGTGGATCCGGCCACTCCAAAGACAGAGAGCCCCTCGGCCGAGCCGGCGGGCGAGGACCGTCACGCAGAGGATCTTCAGTTGATGTCTCAAGTCGCCGCAGCCGATCCCGTCGCGAGTCGCACGCTGGCCAAGCGTTTGGTCAACCGAGTGCATCGAGTCTCGAAATCCATCCTCCGCTCCCCCGCGGATGCGGACGATGCCGCGCAACAGAGCTTGATCGAGATCCTCTCGAGCGCGAAGAGCTTTCGCGGCGACAGCAGTCTCGAACGCTGGTCCGATCGCATCGTCGTGCGCACGAGCCTGCGTTACGCACGCTCTCGCCAGAAGATTGGCTCGCGGGAAGAAGACGACACGCTGCTCGAGGCGACACCCGTCGAAGCGAGCGACACCTCGTTCAGCGAGGACGCGCCGCGTCCCGTCAAGGCTTACCTCGAGCAATTGCCCGAGTCACAGCGCGACTCTTTGGTGCTCCGGCACGTGCTCGGCTACTCGATCGCCGAGATCGCCGAGATTACCGACGTGTCCCCGAACACGGTCAAGGATCGCTTGCTGCGCGGTTCCCGCGAGATGCGTCGCTTGATTCGGCGCGACGTTGCCATCGGGCTCGGAAAGGGCGGTGACGCATGACTCAGGTCGAACAACCCTCCGCCGACTGCGAACGCTGGGCCGAGCTCAGTGATCGACGCCTCGTGGGCGATGCTCTGTCGGCCGACGACGAAACGTTCCTCGCCGGGCACGCTCGCGAGTGCCCGTTTTGCAGTGCGGAAGCCCACCTGTACGACGATCTCGAATCCGAAAAGGACGAGCTCTCCCAAGACATCGCCCAGTCCCTGGTGGATCATGCCCTCGACGCCCGCCTTGCTCCCGAAAGCAAGAAGCTCCCGCTTCGAAACCGAGGACAAGAAGCTTCCGCTTCGAACCGAGGACAAGAAGCTTCCGCTTCGAAACCGAGGACAAGAAGCTTCCCCTCAAGAGCGATCCGCATCATGCACTGGTTTCCCTGGATGAAGCGCGCCGACGAAACCGGTCAGCGTACGTAGCCGGTGCGCTCACCACGGCGCTCGCCCTCGCGGCGGGTGCTCTATTGATGGTTCGCGGCATGGGACAGCGCGCTCCGAGCGTGCCGGTCGCCGAGCTGGTTTCCGCGACCGGGGACGTGCGCATTGATGGTGCCCCGGCGCGGCCAGGCGCTGCCATCGCCCTCGGCGCTCGGATCGATGCGGGCGGCGATGCGAGAGCTTGCATCTCGTTCGATCACGGCCTTGCGCGCTCGTGCCTCGATTCGAACACTACTCTCTCCGTCGAAAAGTCGGATCCGGAGGAGCGCCTGCTCTCCCTCATGAAGGGAACGGTGGTGAGCGCTCTCGAAAAGCTCCCGCCCGGCCACCACTTCGTGGTGGCTTCCCACGGTGCGAGCGCAACGGTGACGGGCACGATCTTCTCGGTCACCTCCACCGAGGGGTCCGGCGTGGTCGTACGGGTTCACGAGGGCTCGGTGAAGACCGAAGCGCCCGCCGTCTCCCGCGCGGTCACCCGGGATCAAGAGCTCGAGGTTTCTCGCGATGTCGTTGGAACGGTCGACGTTGCGGTGCGGGATCACGAGCTCGAGCTCGTGGGTATCCAGATCGCCCGCGCCGTGCCTCCCGTGCCGGAAGAAAAGCCGAAGCTCGGCGGCGTGGCTCCGGTCAAGCCCCCCAGCGAGACCAGCGTTCCGACGGAGCCGATGGTCAAGCCCGCGACCGCATCCGAGATGCTGCAAACCGCGCGAAAGCTTCGCGCTCAGGGCAACTCGAGTGGCGCCGCAGAAGCGTATCGCAAGCTCATGACGACTCATCCGAAGAGCCGCGAAGCCAACGCTGCGCTGCTGTCGCTGGCCGGGCTCGAGCTCGGTGCCCTCGGAGATCCGAACGGGGCGCTCCGCTCCTATGATGCGTATCTGCGCTCCGGAGGCGGCCTCAGCCAGGAAGCCCGCTACGGTCGCATTCAGGCGCTGCGCCGTTTGGGTCGAGCCGCCGAAGAGCAAGCGGCTGTGAAGCAGTTCATCGAGGCCTACCCGAACAGCGTGCAAGCCCGGGCGCTCAAGTCGCGACTCGAAAACGAGTAGCCTCCCGAGCAGCGCTCTCGCCCGCGGCCGAAGGGGCTTTGGCGGGTCGCAGCGCTGTCATGTAAAGTGCTTCGACGCAGAGGCATGATTGATTGGCGAACCCCGTGGTCGTGGTTCTTCTCGGCCCTCATCACCGTCACCGCGCTTGGATGCGGATCGGAAAGCACCAGCCAAGCGGACGGTGGGAGCGGGGGCACCGGAGGTGGCAGCGCAGGAGCCGGAGGCGGAGGGGGAACGGGCGGTGCGTCCGTCGTCCCCGCCGGATCGCGAGTTCTGGCGATCGAGACGTTCCACGCCGAGCTCGACCACGCGACGATCGTCGAATCAAGCGATGGCCGTGGGGGTGAAGGGAGTCCCGCCCACCCTCGCTTGGGGCACGCTGGAACCCAAGGCCCCGGTGGCGGGCGCCCCGCAATACGTGATGGATTGGATCCAGGCGCTGATCCGGCGCGAGCTCGACCGCGAACGGTGCCCCGGGCGGTGCGGGCAGTCCGGGCTTTGGCGGCGCGAGTGGCGGGGCAGCCCAAGGAGCGGCTCGTATTCGCCGACGCGAGCGAGGTGATCGTGAGCGGTGGCCCCGATGAATCTCCCGATCCGTGGTTTCCGGCGGGCCTCATGCTGGCGGCAACGGACGTGATCACCGCCAACGTCGTCAACCTGGCGATTCTTCGCCTGGGAGTTTTCGCCTCGAAGCTCCAGCAGGGTCTCTCGGGCGTGTGCGAGTCCCAGCCCAGCATGGTCCAATCGGCGTTCGAGTATCTGGCGCTCCGGCTCGCCATCCAATCCCAGGGGCTGATGCGGGGCACCGACGCGAAGCTCTGCAATCCGAGCTTCAGCAACTGGGACTGGGTTTTGATCCAGCGCGCCAGGGAGCTCGGACTCGGCCCCCAGCTCCCGAACGAGGTGGGGCTCGCGTTCGCGGACGACGCTGCCCACGCGGTGCCCTCCGCGCAGAAGAAGTGGGTGAGCGAGGACGCGTTGCGCCAGCCCGTGTACTGACGCGA
Source organism: uncultured delta proteobacterium (assembly GCA_963781505.1). Classification (GTDB taxonomy): domain Bacteria; phylum Myxococcota_A; class Polyangia; order Polyangiales; family Polyangiaceae; genus JADJKB01. Next base: position 70,091 of record CAWAHB010000036.1, read on the forward strand.
GTCATCGCGCGTACCCTACGCGCATGGCCGAGCAACCGAAGAAAGGCTCCGTCGAGGGCGAGGTGGAGCTCGCGGACACAGTCCTCGCGGACTCCCAGGATCAGCGTCCCATCGCCGAGAGCGGGACGCTGCCTGCGGATCACGGCTTCGATCTCGCGACGGGCGAGGCGGACGTGGTCCCGGTGTTCCTCGACGACAGCGTGCCGTCGGCAGTTCAAAAGGAGCGCTACGACGAGGGACCCCTGCTCGGTGCCGGAGGAATGGGCGAGGTCTGGATCTTCCGGGATCGCCGCGTCGGTCGTCACGTGGCTCTGAAGAAGCTGCTCCCGGACGTCGACAACGACACGGGGCGTCGCCGCTTCTTGCGCGAGGCGCGGGTGCAAGGTCAGCTCGAGCATCCCGCGATCGTTCCGGTGTACGACGTCGATTTCGACGAGAGCGGTCGCCCGTACTTCACGATGAAACGCGTGCGAGGGCAGACGCTGGCGCGGGTGCTGGAGCTCTTGGCCCGCGGTGACGAGGAGACACGCCAGCGCTTCGGACGCAGGCGGCTTTTGAGTGCGTTCGTGCAGGTGTGTCACGCGGTGCATTACGCTCACGTGCGCGGCGTCGTGCATCGGGACCTGAAGCCCGGAAACATCATGCTCGGCGACTATGGCGAGGTGTACGTTCTGGATTGGGGCGTGGCGCGCATCCTGCGGGAAGAGGCCGACGAAAGCCCGGTCGAAGCCAAGCTCCCGATCGTGATGGAAGCGTCGACCGGGCTCACGCGTCACGGCGATCTCGTGGGCAGCGTCGGCTACATGGCGCCCGAGCAGATGCATGGCGATCCGAATCTCATCGATGCGCGGGTCGACGTGTTTTCGCTTGGAGTCGTGCTGTACGAAATCCTCACTCAAAAACGCTTCCGGGAGGGCGCGAGCCTGCCGGTCGTGGTCGCACGCGTCATCGCTGGCGAAAAGAAGCTCCCGAGTGAGGCGAGGGACGACGTTCCCCCCGAGCTCGATGCGCTGTTTGCGCGGTGCACGTTCCGCGCGCCCGCCGATCGCATCGCCAGTGCCGGGGAGATTTCCGAGGCCATCGAGGGGTACCTCGAGGGGGATCGGGATCGGGAGGCTCGGCGGCTGCTCGCCAATCAGCATGCTCTCGCGGCGGAGAAGCTGGCGCGGGAGAATTTGGAAGACGGTCAGGCTCGGACCGACGCCCTGCGAGACGTGATGAAGGCGTTGGCCTTCGATCCTGAGAACGAAACAGCTCAAGCACTGCTCCTCGAGCTTTTGGTCGAGGTTCGGGGGCCGACCCCTCCCGAAGCGGAAGCCGAGCTCGGGGAAATCGTGAATCGCCTGCGCTCGCGGGGTGCGCGGCTGGCGGGCTGGGGCTTCTTGTCGATGATGCTCACCTTCGTGCTCGCGATCTGGCTCGGCATCCGGAGCTGGCTCGGTATCGCCGTGTTGACGATTTCCTGCGGCGCTTGCGCGCTCGTGAGCTTCATCGCCTCCAAGCGTGGCGCGACTCCGATGCACGCCTACGTGATCTCGTCGCTCACGGCGGTGTTTCTCGTGAGCGTCAGCACGCTGGTCGGACCGTTCGTGCTCGTGCCCGCGCTCGGCGCGGCATTCGCGATGTATTTCGTCGCGCACGTCACGCGCGCCGAGCGACGCTTCGTTTTGGTCGCCGTCACACTGGGAGCGGTGCTGCCGTACGTGATGGAGGCCCTCGGTTGGTTTCCTCCGGCGTACTCTTTCGAGACCGGACGCATCGTTCTGTATGCGCGCGTCATCGAGTTTCCGAAAATCCCGGCGCTCGCTTCGTTCGTGTACACGAGCATCACGTTCGTGGCGGTGCCCGCCATGCTGGCCGGTTGGATGCACGACGAGTTGATGAGCGTGCAGCGACGGATCGCGTTTCAGGCGTGGCAGCTCCGGAAGGTGTTCCCGGGGATGCCCGAGAGCCAAAAGCTCCGCGTGTAACGTCGCGACCGCGCGGAGGGTTTTTCGCTCGGCTTTACTTCCCGCAAAAACCCAATAAAGATGGGTGGGTTATGGCGGATTCTTCATTCCGCACGGGGCTCCTGCGCCCCGTGCTCTTGGTCGTGTTGGCTTTTGCGTTCTCCCTGCCGGGCTGCAGCAAGTCGTCCGACGAAAAGGACGACTACTACGATCAGTTCGGGATCCCTGGTGGCACCTTCGGCCTCGAAGGACCCGTGGGCAAGGCGGACAACGCCGGCGTTCCCGGGCTCAGCACCGAGTTCGACAATTCCAGCACGCAGGTGTGGGCGGTTCGCAACCAGTGGGAAGACAAGAACACCGCCGAAGCAAAGCAAGCGGGCGTCGCCTGGCCGGCGAACAGCGGGCTCAACTGGGATCAGAAGTACGCGGCGTGGATCGACTCGATGCCGAAGGTGCCGGGCCTGAGCTACGGTGAAACGTTCGAGTTCGTCACGCCGTTTGGCAAGAAGCTGCCCTCACCCAAGCTCGAGTGCGCCGAGACGGCCATGTTCCTCCGGCTCACGTTCGCGTCCTGGTACGGCCTGCCGTTCTTCATGACGACGACGGACAACGAGGGCACGCGGGTCTACTTTGGCCACTTCGGTGCACGCACCGCGTCCGGCAAGTACAAGAGCACGCCGAACTTCAAGACCGCCTACAAGGACTACTCGAACCAGTCGCCCGACCAGTACGGAGCGAACTGGCCCAAGGACTCCGGGCTTCGCAGCAAAGGCCTGTACGGCGGCGGCGACAGCATGGATTACATCTTCGAGGGCGCGAAGGCCGGTGGCTACTTCGACGAGATCTATCTGAACAAGCGCGTCGGTCACATGGCGCTGCTCCTCTTGAGCTACTTCGGCTCGGCGAACGTCGCCAACTCGCGCAACACCTACAACATCAAGCCGGAAGCCATCCGCGTTGGCGACGTGCTCGTCGAGCGCTGGCAGGCTCAGGGCATCGGTCACACCTTGGTGCTCAAGTCATTGACTCCCCTCGGCGAGGGTCGCTTCGATGCGCAGCTCGTCTCCGGATCGATGCCGCGCCGCCAGGGAAGCTGGGACAGCGCGGTCGCTTCCAAGAGCAACTTCACCAACGAGTACACGGGGGGCGAAGGCTACGAAAAGCTTGGCGGTGGCATCAAGCGCTGGCGCGTGGCCAAAAACTGGAGCGGCAAGTGGACCAACACCTGGATGAGCGGGGACGAGGCCAGCTGGATCAACGATACGGATTACGATCGCATCAAGACCCGTCCCGCCGAGTTCGGAAATCTGCTCGGTGAAGTTCCGCCGGAGCAGCTCCGAGACGCTCTGGTCGCCATCATCGAGGACGCTCGCCATCACCTGAGCGAGTACCCCGCGTCGTGCTCCGCCCGCGAGAAGCGCGAGAAGGCCTTCCAAGACCTTTACGCCGTGCAACAGAAGCTCAACGTGACCAAGGAGCAGACGGACATCTTGTATCGCAAGATCGACGACTACGCGTTCGCAGAGCTCGAGTACGACAAGAGCAAGACTTGCTGCTGGAACTCTTCGACCGCCGCGATGTACTCGATCATCATCGGTTACGAGCAGAGCCTGCAGCAGAATTCCTGCGTCGAGCCGGTGGCGTTCAAGGCGACGAACGGCGGTAAATACGATGTGTTTGCCCAGTACGCCGCGTCGATTGGCAAGGCCAGTGACTGGAAGCCCTGGAGCGAGGACGAGCCCTGCGCTCAGAAGAACGTCGCCGACGACACGGAGAAAGCCCACGACTGGACCGCGTTCTGCAGCCTGAACACGGGTGGCACGGGTGGCACGGGGGGCACGGGGGGCGCCGGGGGAGCATCGGGAACAGGCGGCGCAGCCGGAAGCGGTGGCACGGGCGGGGATCCCAATAGCTGCGTGGGTGTCTGCGGAAACCAGGCTCCCGGTGGCTGTTGGTGCGATGCTCAGTGCGCGACCAACGGTGACTGCTGCGCGGACTTCGCGACCGCTTGCCCCTGATCAGCTGCGAAGCTGTTTGACGGCGAGGGCTACGTCCTTGCCGTTGACGCTGGCACCGCTCGACTTGAGGTGCTTCATCGCGACGCCCGTCGCCTGACCGTCGTTGCCCGCCGCCTTGACGTCCGCGGCGACCGCCGCGAGGGCCGCGACGATCTCGTCCACGCCGAGGGTCTTGGGCAGCATCGATTCGAGCACGCTGATCTCCTGGGACAGGGCGGCCTTCTGCTCGTCGCTTTCCGAAGAAGCGAGGGTTTCCTGGTTGGACTTCAGGAGCTTGCGGAGGATGGCGCCGACCTCTTCGTCGGTGAGGGGCTTTTCGTTTCGCGCCGCCACCGTCGTGATTTCACCGAGGGCGACCCGGAGGATTTCCTTTTCCACCGTGTTTCCGGCCTTCATGGCTGAAAACATCCGCTTCTTGATCTCGTCTGCGAGCACGCTTCGACCTCCGGGCCGCGGAGACTAGCCCTTTTGTCGGGCCGCGCAATCGACGGGTTTTTCACAGTGCGTAGCTGTCCAGCGACCCATTCTTCGGTCGAGGCCAGAGCCCGGCGACCCGGGAGGCGAGCACGGCGCCCACGCCGAAGAAGATCAACGCGAGGGTGGCGAGGTCGCCGATCCAGGGGATGTGGCCGATTACCAGAAACACGGTGCAGCCCGCGGCGAGGTGCAAGTAGGTGTTCTTCGTGCGGTGACCAATCAGCGCGCCGCCGAGGGTCCCGAGCACGGCGACGATGCCGGCGTAGGCGGCAAAGACCACCAGCAGCGCTCCCAGTATCGCGAACGGGATGCCGATCACCGTGACGCACAGGACGACGAAGGCCGTCGCGAGGCCGAAGAATCCGACGAGGCCGAGGGCAAAGGTCCGAGCCGGCCGTGCCGCTACCTCGAGCTCGAGTTTTTCCATGCGGTCCCCCGCGAGGGCCAGGAGCACCGCGCCAAACGCGAAGAGCACGACCATCGCCGACACGGCGTCCCGGGCCGCATCCTGGGCGTGAGATATCGCTCGCATCGAGTCGCTCATCAGATCGCTCATCATGTTTCTCCTCCTGAGCCATTCGTCCGAGGGTCCCGGCGTATTTCAGCGGCGGACAAGTCTGTGATCTGACGGGATTTTTGGCTTAGGATGATTCCGTGCCCCGACCCTTCCGGAGCTGGGAAAGCGTTCTCGATCGCTTCGTGTCGAGCGAGCTCGAGGAGCGCGTCGAGCGCCTCATGCCCGAGGTGAACGAGTATGGGTACGATCGCTGGGGCGCCTCTCCAGCGGCGAGCAAGCGCGCCCTCGTGTTCATCGAGTGGCTCTATCGTCGCTACTTTCGAGTCGAAGTCGAAGGGCTGGAGCGGGTTCCGAACGGTCGCGTCTTGCTCGTCGGCAATCACAGCGCGCAGCTCGCCTACGACGGCATGCTGATCTGTGCGTCCTTCGTCCTCGAAGCGGAGCCTCCCCGATTCGTCCGAGCGATGATCGAGCGCTTCTTCGCCAACCCTCCGTTCGTCAACGTGCTCATGGCCCGCACTGGGCAGCTGATCGGTGTGCCCGAGAACTGCGAGCGCTTGCTCGCGGAAGAGGAGGCGGCCGTCCTGGTATTTCCCGAAGGCGAGCGCGGCGGCGGGAAAGTGTGGAAGGACCGCTACAAGGTCATGGGGTTCGGTCGAGGCTTCCTGCGCCTCGCCCTCGAGACCCAATCGCCCATCGTCCCCTTCGCTTTCATCGGCGGGGAGGAGATGTGTCCGAGTTTCTCCCGCATGAAGCCCATCGCGCGGCTTTTGGGCGTGCCCTATGCGCCGCTCACTCCGACCCTGATTCCGCTGCCGCTTCCGGCCAAGGTTCACATCCTGTTCGGAGAGCCCCTCCACTTCGAGGGTCGTGGCGACGACGACGACGAGGTCATCGCGCCGATGGTGACCCAGGTCGAGGACAGTGTCCGAGAGCTCATCGCGCGCGGCCTCCGCAAACGCAAGGGCGTGTTCTTCGGATGAGGACCGTTGTCGTCACCGGAGGTGCAGGCTCGATTGGCCGGCTCGCGGTGGATCACCTGTCGCACTGCGGCCTCTCCGTCCACGCGGTCGATCGCCGCGAGCACGAGCGCCCAGCGCCCGGCGTCGAGGTTCACGTCGCGGACATCCGAAAGCGCGCGTTCGACGACGTGCTCCGGAAGGTTCGGCCCGATGCCGTGCTGCATCTCGCGCGCCTGCGAGGTTTCGAGGCATCCGCTCAAGAGCGCTACCGTGTGAACTTCGAAGGCACCACGCGTCTGTTCGAGCTGTGCGTCGCCCAGGGAGTGAAGAAGGTCGTGTTTCCGAGCCGCCACACCGTGTACGGCGCGCTTGCCGACAATCCGGCCTTTCTCAGCGAGGAGCACCCGCCCACGGCAGGGCGCACGTTTCCGGAGATCCACGATCTGGTGAGCGCCGACCTGTATGCGAGCGCGATGCTGTGGCGCCATCCGTCGCTCGAAGTCGTGGTGCTCCGCCCCGTGAACGTGCTCGGCCCGGGAATGAACACGCTCTTCGCGCGCTATCTCAGCTCGAAGCGCGTGTTCACGATCGCCGGCTTCGATCCGGTTCAACAGGTCCTGCACGAAGATGATCTCGCCCTCGCCTTCGAGCTCGCCCTTCGGCCGGGTCTCCGGGGCGTCTTCAACGTGACCGGCCCGGGCGAAGTCCCGCTCCACGTCGTCGTGGAAGAGAGCGGGGCGGCGCGCTTTCCGATCCCGGAGCCTCTGGTGAAGCTCTTTGCCGGCCGGCTGGGGTTCGCGCGTGTCCCCCAGGGGGCCATCGATTTCCTGAAGTACCCCTGCACCGTGGATGGTCGCCGCTTCGTTCACGCCACCGGCTTCGCACCCCGGCACAACCTGCGGGAAACCCTGCGTTCGATGCGGGCCCGGCGCTGAACCGAGAGTCCCAGCGTGCTTTTTTCCGGGCCCGGTCCCCGCCCGCGCCATCACGTGCTAAAACGCCCGCGGTTGACGGGTTGAGGAGGTTATTGGGATGCGTGACTCGATGAAAATTGCGGCGGTGGTGGGAGCCATGGCGTTCGTTGCTTGGGGCGTCCCCGCTTGTGGCGGTGACGACAGCAGCGGCAGCGGTGGCAAGAAGGCGACCGGCGGCACGGGTGGCACGGAGGCTGGCACCGGTGGTACCGGCGCGACCGGCGGAAGCAGTGGGTCGGGCGGTTCGGGCGCGACGGGCGCGACCGGTGGCAGCGGCGGCAGCGCCGGCAGCGGTATCGACTGCGCGGGCACGACATGCGCGGACTTCAGCATCCTTGGCCAAGTACTTGCGGGCTGCTGTGTCGGCACGAACAACGACAAGTGCGGCGTCGACATCCCGGACCTGGGTGCCGGCATCCCATCGGGATGTGTCGAGCTCAATCAAGCGGGTTCGGACGACACCGGTTGCCCGCCGTACTCCGTGTCGATTGGCATCACTCTGGATTTCCCCGGTTGCTGCAACACGGCAACGAGCACCTGCGGCAACGTGGTGGATCTCGACCAGCTTCGGCGGACCGAATCTCGGCTGCGCGAACATTCCCCCGTCGGAAGGTGGAGCACCCATCGCCTGTCCCACCACGGACGGTGGTACGGGAGGATCTGCAGGCGGTGGCGGTACCGCAGGCGCTGCCGGCGGTGGTGGCACCGCGGGCACCGTGGCCGACGCGTCCACTGACTGAGGCCGTGTAAGTTGCAAAGCGGGGCCGGACTTCGGCCCCGTTTGCAATTTCAGAGCACGAGCGCGATCCGAGTGGGATTCATCGGGTCGTAGCGGACGTCCACGCTGGCGCCGGGCTGGACCCGGGAGATTGCCAACATCGATACCAGCTGAGTCGTCGAGGCTTGGAAGGGCGGTTGCCCATTCATGGGGTGCACCTCGACCTGGATTTGCAAGCGATGCTGGGGGAGCTGACCGCCGATCTGAATGCTCCCGCCGACGTCGTTCACGGCCAGGATGCGTCCCTGAGCGGGCAGTCCCGTCGCGATCAGCTGCTGGCTCGCCTGCATCGATTTCGTGAAGCCGCTGAAAACCTTCCAAACGAAGAAGAGCGACACGCCGGTAATCAGCAAGCCAATGAACAAGCCGGCGACGGTGATGACGATGGTGATGATCTCGGGACCCATGGAAGCTGAAGCTACCAGAGCGCGCGAGTCGGGTTGAAATTATCAATGAATTCAACGCGCTTGAATAGGCACCCGGGCTCGGCCGTCGGACTTTGTGCTCCGCTTCGCAATGAAACGACCGAAACACTATCTAGGGATCTGGACGGATCAAAACGCCTACTTTCCGCATCTCGATGGCGCCAGCGTGATGACCTTCGAGGCCCACGATATCGCCGACGGAATTCGACTGGAACCCACCGCCCTCATGGCATTGGCCTGGGTGGTATTCGTCAGCCGTCACACGGACCTCGAGAGCATCATCGAGCCGGCCGTCAACTGATCCGCGCAAAATCGCCGCGTTGCGAGTCGCCAGCCTCGTCGCTACGCTCCGCCCCATGGCTCATCGATTTGCGCGCCGTGAATTTCTTAGAGGCTTGGTCGTCGTCGTCGCGGCTTCTCCGCTGCCGGCTTGTTCGTCGGACAACGGCACCGAAGAGCCGACCGGGCCCACGTACAACACCGATCCCACGCTTCAGGCCAAGACCTTTCCCCAGAGCATCGCGTCAGGCGATCCCTCGCCGGACAGTGTGATCCTATGGACGCGCGCCGTTCCCGACGCTGGCACCGGCGCAGTGACGGTGAGCTACGAGGTGGCGACGGATCGGAAATTCGGACGCATGGTCGCGTCCGGCGAGATGAGCGTGGACGACGCTGCCGATCACACTCTGAGGATCAAGGTCACGGGCCTGTCCCCCTACAAGGTCTACTACTACCGCTTCGTGGTCGACGGTCTGTCGACGAAGACCGGACGAACGAAGACCGCGCCGAGAGCGGATCAGGATGTCGCGGTGAAGTTCGGTTTTGCCTCCTGTCAGGACTACGTCGGCCGCTACTACCACTCCTGGAAAGCGCTCGCGGAGCAGGAACCGGCCCTCGACTTCGTGCTATTTCTCGGGGACTACATCTACGAGACCAACGGCGACCCAGATTTTCAATCGTCGAGCTCCGACCGCCAGATCGTCATCCCGGACGGCATTCCGCTGCTCGATCCCGTCGACGATCCCGAGCAGAAGGTCAAAGCCGCCAGCTCCCTGGAAGACTACCGGGGGCTCTATCGTCAGTACCGCAGCGACGAGAACTTGCAGCGAGCCCACGAGCTCTATCCATTCATTTCGATCTGGGACGATCACGAGTTCGCCAACGACTGCTGGCAGGACAACGCCACCGACTTCAACGAAGAGAAGGGTCCGGAGAAAGAGCCCGAGCGAAGGCACGCGGCCAGTCAGGCTTGGTTCGAGTACCAGCCTGCGGACGTGACCTTCGACCCGAGCGGCGCGTTCCCCGACGACATCAAAATCTACCGCTCGATTCGCTATGGCAAGCACGTGGAGCTGTTCTTGACCGATCAGCGCTCGTATCGCAGCGATCACGTGATCCCCGAGGGAGCCTTTGGCAGCGACAAGCCTGCCGGCGCGCCGGCGGACCTTCCCACGTATTCGGACGCGGGAAAGCTCGGTCAATACTCGGCGCTCGGTTCGCGCAACTTCGTCAAGAAGGTGGGCTTCGATCCCATCGAAGCGTTCGTGCATCCCACCATGCTCGGAGACACCCAGAAGGCGTGGCTCGTCGGCGGGATCACCGGGTCGGATGCGACCTGGAAGATCTGGGGCAACGAAACCCAGCTCGTTCAGATGTTGATCGACATCTCACCGTTCAACGTGCCGACTCTGTTCAAGGGTGTGTACTACTTCACCGTCGATCAATGGGACGGCTTCCGCACCGAGCGAGCGGAGATCCTGGGACAGCTCGCGAACGTCGAAAATCTGGTGGCCCTCACCGGAGACATCCACGCGTTCTACGCCGGGGAGCTCCACGTCGATTTCGACAATCCCGGAGCAAAACCCATGGGCGTCGAATACATCACCGCGGGTATCAGCTCCTCGCCGGTCCAGGAGATCAGCGCGACCGCGGTGAAGCAGCTCGATCCCAGCGGCTCATTCGGCTTGGCCGGTCTCGTTCCGCAGTTCGACGACATCCTCACCAAAACGAGCCCACACTACAAATACGCCAAGAGCCTCATCCACGGCGCCGCCATCGTGGAAGTGAGGCGTGCGACGGAGATCTTGGTGCACTACCTCCAGATCGAGGACGTGAAGAGCGCCTCCTGGGATGGCACGGCGGAAAAGATCAGCTTTCGGACGGCTGCCGGTACGAATCTCGTCGAGCGCATGTGATCGACAGCGGCCTTCTCGGAAGGCCTGGACCCGGCTAATCTCCGCTGACTTTCATGGCGAAGCGTGACCGGCGGCGCCCTCTCGAGCTCGTGCCCGGCGGCATCCGCGCCGGAAAGGAGATCGTACCGCTCCACGTTGCCAGCGCGCACTACTGGCGGCTCGAGACCCGTGCCTGGCGCCCCGCCCTGGAGGCCGTGAAGAGTCTCGGCTTTCGCGTGGTGGACACCTACGTGCCCTGGAGCGTGCACGAGACCGCGCCCGGGGAGTTCGATTTTGGCCGGAGCGATCCGCGCCGTGACGTTGCGAGGTTCGTCCGCCTTTGCCAAGAGCTCGGTCTGTACGTGATCGCGCGGCCCGGACCCCACATCAACGCCGAGCTGACCTTTTTCGGCATCCCCGAACGCGTGGTGTGGGATGGTGAATGTCAGGCTCGATCCCCCGAGGGGAACCCGGTGGTGTTGCCGGTTCCGCCGCGGGCGTTTCCCGTACCAAGCTACGCGAGCGATACGTTTCACTCCGAGGTTGCCCGCTGGTTCTTGGGCGTCGGTCAGGAGCTTCGGGATCTCGTGTTCCCGGACGGCCCGATCGTGCTCGTGCAGATCGACAACGAAGGCGCGTTCTACTTTCGTGACGGCGTCTACGATCAGGATTATCACCCGGATGCGATCGACAAGTACCGACGCTTCTTGGCGGCGAAATACGTTCGTGTGAGCGAGCTTCGCGCGGCGCATTGCGACGAAGAAGTCACGTTTGCTCGTGCCAAACCCCCGCGAGGCTTCTCCGCGCATCGACCCGAGGAGCTGACGCTGCACCTGGATTGGGCCGAGTTTCAGGAGCACTTGCTGGCGGACGCGTTCGTGTTGTTTGGACGCCACCTCGACGAAGCGGGGCTCGGCCGAGCGCCCACCAGCCACAACATTCCCCTCGGGCAGGGTGCAACGCCCCTCGATCCCGAGCTCATTGGACGCACGGTGGACCTTCTCGGGCTCGACTACTATCACGGCGCTTCGATCCCCCAACGGGCAGAGATTGCTCGGCGCACGAGCGAGCTCGCCCTCCGCTCCAAAGCTCGAGGTCATTCGGCCTTTGCTTGCGAGCTCGGGGCGGGGTTCCCGCCATTTTTCCCGCCTCTTTCCGAACGCGATGCGACCTTCACGGTGCTGACCGCACTCGCGTACGGACTCCGGGGCTTCAACACCTACATGGCGGTGGAGAGGGATCGTTGGATCGGTTCGCCGATCGATCGTGAAGGGACCATTCGTCCCAGCGCAGAGATGTGGAAGAAGCTACTGGCGGCGCTCGAGCGCACCCGGTTTTCGGATCTCGAGCGCGACGCCCCCGTCCACATCGTCGTCCCGCGAAGCTTCCGGCGGCTCGGTCGGGTGTGCCACGCGTTTGGTCCTATCAGCGCCGCGCTGTTTCAGGTGCTCGGTGCGTCCACCGCGGAGTCGTGCTTCGAGGACGATTTCGGGCTCGGCTCACCGGTCTTGGTAGAGACCGATCACTTCGTGGCGGGCCTCGAAAAAGAGCTCGAGGCCTGTCGCATCCCCTACGCGGTAGTGGGCGGCGACGCTCTGCCCACCTCTCTCGAGCAAGCGCGTTGGGTGATCGTGGCATCCCCGGGTGCCCTCGAGCTTTCGCTGGCTGCCGAGATGGAGCGAGCGTGGTGGCGGGGGGCTGCGCTGAGTGTCGGTCCGCATCTGCCGGAGCGAGACGCTGCATTTCGTGTGCGCTCCGCGCGGCTCCGAGTGCCGCCGGAGCTCGGTGCGCCGATCCCCGCCCTGCTCTCCACCGAGACGGATCTGGCTGAGACGGTGAGAAGAGCCCAGCTCGAGCTCGATCTGCTGACCCTGCCCGTCACCCCCGACGACGTGTACGCGACGCTCCATTCGGACCGGCAAGGGCGCCCGCGCGTCCTTTTCGTCATCAATCCGAGCGAGTGGGCCCAAGAAGCCAGGTTGTCGTCCGCCGGAGCCACTCGAGCCAGGGACGTTCTGGATGATGAAGAGATCGTCGCCGAGGCGGAGCAGTTCCAGGTGACGGTAGCGGGTCGAAGCGTACGAATGCTGGAGATCATCGACGAGGCGTAGTAAGAGCCGCCGCGCGTGATTCTCGAGATCAACCCCCTGACCCCCGAGCCCCGAAAGATCCAGCGCGCCGTCGACGCGCTGGAAGCGGGCGAGGTTATCGCCTATCCGACGGACACGGTGTATGGCATCGGCTGCGATCTCTTCAACAAGAAGGCCGTGGAGCGCCTGTACCAAATCAAGGGTATGAATCGCGAAAAGAAACTGGCATTCGTGTGCCAGGATCTGAGCGACGCGGCGAAATACGCCGTGATGCACGACAGCGTCTATCGCGTGCTCAAACAGTACTTACCGGGCCCCTATTGCTTCATTCTGGAAGCCACGCGCGAGGTGCCCAAAATCGTCCATCTGCCGCGCAAGACGATTGGCGTCCGAATTCCGGATCACGCAGTGCCGCTGGCGTTGGCGCGCGAGCTCGGTCGGCCGATCATCTCCAGCACGGCCGCTCGTCATGGAAGCGACGCGCATCCGGACCCTCATGAAATCGACGTCGAGTTCAAGGGGCTCGCACTGGTGCTCGATGCCGGACCGGGCGGCACCGACCCCACGAGCGTAGTGGACTTGACGGGCCCAGAGCCCGAGATCGTGCGTGAAGGAGCGGGCGACGTATCGGGCTTTCGACACTGAAAGCTCGGTGGAAAAAGCTGGCATCTCTGTCTCGCTCGTGGGAATAATTTGGCCGAAAATTTTCAGGCGGGCCGAACCCGTCGGAACGAGGAGCGAGAATGACGTTCGTCGTCACGGAGAACTGCAAAGGCTGTCGTTTCACGGATTGCGTCGCGGTCTGCCCGGTGGATTGCTTCCACGCAGACGACGAGATGCTCTACATCGATCCCGATGAGTGCATCGACTGTGGGGCCTGTGTTCCCGAGTGCCCCGTCGAGGCGATCTTCGACGAGACGCAGCTTCCCGACGATCAGCGTGAGTGGACGGAAGTCAACGCGCAGAAGGCCAAGGGCCTGCCCGTGATCAACGAAAAGGGCGACGCTCTGCCTGGCGCGGAAGAGCGGAAGACAACGCTCGGCTTTTAGCTCGCCAGCTTGGCAACCAGTAGTGCGCCCTTGCGCCGCATTCCGGCTAGCGAGGCTTCTCGGTAATCTTCGGGTACCGAGTGAGTCACGCTATCGCGGGACAGGAGCCGATCCTTCCAGGCACGGACGTTCACGAGATCACTCGGCACGTCGTATCCACCGAGCTCGCGCATCAGCTCGATCTTGGTGAAGGCGGGGGCCATGGCCACGTCTGCCATTCCGAAGCGCTTGCCGTCACCCGAGAGGAACTCCCGGCCTTCCATTTCCTCGTTCAGTCGGCGGAGGGGGCGCTCGAGAGCTGCGGAAGCGTCGTCGAAGACTTTCTGCTCGCTGGCGTACAGGAGTCGATACACCGGCGCGAATACGTCTTCGGCAAACTGGAACCATCCGCGATCCCGCGCTCGCTCGTAGGGGTCCTCGGAAAGCAGCCGAGGCGGCGGGCTGGTCTCGTCCAAGAATTCGCAAATCGCCTGGGATTCGAAAATCGGCGTTTCATCCGCCACCAGGACTGGAACCTTGCCCCGCGGCGAGATCTTCGAAAACCATTCGGGCTTGTCCCGGAGGTCGATGTAGGTGGTTTCGTGCTGCGCGCTCTTCTCTTTCAGCAAAATGACGGCGCGCTGTACGTACGGGCAGACCGCAAAGGAGATGAGCTTCAAATGCATGCCCCCGTCATGGGGCAGATCGGGGGCACTGGCAACCCGCTTTGGGCGTGGTTGGTCGCTGAAAGAAAATGAAATGCCGCCGCGTGTGAGGGCACGCTGGCAGCCGGCTTGCTACTCTGGGTCGAGATGAAAAGCAGAGGATGTTGTCTCTGGGCGGCGCTCGTCGTTCTGGGTTGCTCGAGCTCGGAGTCGGGGGAAAAGTCCGCTACCCCGTCCCCCGATGGGGGAGCCGACGCCGATGCGGGGGAGCCGGGCCCGGCCCGCATCTGCAAGGCCCCCGCGAGCCACGACACGCCGTGGTTCGAGGAATGGACCAGTGACATCGGGCTGGCAGCGACCGCGTCCCTCGAGCCCTTGGCCAATCAATTCATCAGCGGCGATCTCGACGGAGATGGCTGGGTGGACATGCTCGCCATGCGTGGGGAATCGACCCGCGGGCTGGTCGATGGCAAGCGCGTTCGGTTCCTGTTCATGAATCGCCCGTCGCCGAGCGATTCGAGTGCGCGCATTCTCGAGGATCAGCCGACGATGAACGGCCTCTTGGCCACGCGCGACGGCGAGAACGACCGGGGCTTCAGCATGGCGCTGCTCGGAGATCTCGACAACGACGGTTCCGTGGACGTGATCACGTGCCCGTCCGATTTCGATCAGCTGACCACGATTGTCGATCCTTGCACCGCGTTCTTGAACGATGGCAGCGGTCATTTCACCCTGGCCGCGAGCGACATCGATCCCGACCACCCAGCCACGAGCGCGGTACTCGTCGACTACGATCGCGACGGTATCCTCGACTTTTTCACGCCTGGCATGGCGCGTTGGCCGAACCCATCCAAGACCATGTGGAGCTTCGGTCCCAGGCTATTCAAAGGCCACGGGGACGGCACGTTCGAAAACGTGAGTGAGGCGGTCGGACTGCCCCAAACCGAAGGCTTCATCCTCGACTCGAACGCCTGGCAACCCACGCTTGGCGCCACGAGCTGTGATCTGGATGACGACGGCGACCAGGACTTCTTGCTCTCGGTCTACGGCCGCAAGCCCAATCAGGTGTATCGGAACGATGGCGGGACTCTCGTGGAGGTCAGCGGGCCTCTCGGTCTCGATCACGACGATCGCCAGGACTACTCGGATGACGAATCGTACCGTTGCTACTGCCAGGCTACGGGCAGCTGCGATCCAGCGCCTCCCGCGCCCAAGGTCGATTGCATGGCCTTCGGCAACCCCTACTTCCGGGGGTGGGCTCCCAAGGTCACCGACCAGCCCTACAATCTCGGCGGCAACAACATGGGGGTCACCTGCGGTGACATCGACGACGACGGCGACATGGACGTGAGCTTCGCGACCATCGTCCACGGCGACGTGGGTTCAGCAGCCGATCCCACCGAGCTCATCTTGAATCCTGGCGACGGCGGAAAATTCACTCGCCCGGGCAACGACGTGACCGGCCTCACGCGGCCGCCGCTCACGCTCTACGGAAATCACGGCGACCACATGGTCGTGTACGCAGACGTGGACCTCGACGGGAGAAAGGACGTGTGGGTCGCGAGCATCGTGTACCCGGGTACCCACCACTGGCTCTGGCACCAGACTCGCCGACGGCACGTTCGAGGAAATCACGGTCCCATCGGGGCTTTACAAGAGCTGGCGACCCGCCCGTGATTGGCATCACGCTGGTCGACTTCGACGGCGACGGCGATCTCGATTTCGTCACCGGTCGATACACCGAGGATCGGAGCGTCCACGTGTATCGGAATCTCACCGGGGACCAGTCGAACCTCATCCGCATTCGCCTCGTGGGCAAGGGAGCTGGACATTCCAATGCCTCCGGCATCGGTGCTCGGGTCCGCGTGACCGCGGGCGGTCGCACCCAAACCCAGGAGGTGCGCGGGGGTCAGGGGCTATCCAACGTCGAAAACGATCTCATCCTGACGTTTGGACTCGGGGAGGCCTGCGACATCGACAACGTCGAGGTGCGTTGGCCCGATGCTCAAGGAACCATCACACACTACGCATCCGTGCGCGCCAACTACCGGGTCGTTCTCCGAGAAGGAGTCGCCGAACCCGAGTACACGAACATCGATGGCAGCCCGCTCTGACCGTGCGCTCTTTCTTTACTGCTTGCCGAGCTTGAAGGTCGTGTCGCTCTCCGCCTGAAACATCAACGGCTGTTGGGGCTGGGAGGGCTGGATCAGGGCGGCCTGGAACGACTGCTTGGTCGATCCACTCGACGCCATGGGGTGGTGCTTTTGCGCCGTGAGAGTGCCCTCGACGAGTGACTGGAACTGCGCGACTTCGGTCCCGGGGGCCAACCCCGGCAAGTCGAGCTTGGTGGAAACGGCGTAGCGCTTGGTGTTCACGCTGAGGGAAAGCGTGTCGCCCTCGACCTTTTCGAGCTTCACCATTCGATACGAAACCACCTCCGCTCCGTTCACCGAGCCACGAGTGGTGATCAGCCAATACCCACCGGCGCCCACGGTTTCTTTGGGAAATCCGAGGGTCGCTGTCTCGACGGCTTCGCTGAGCGCTCGCATGACCAGCGTCCCGAGGTTCTGATCCGCGCCTTTGGAGAGCGTGTATCCGTAGTCCACGCCCACGCCGCCCTGAACGATCCGGAACTCGACGCGGCTTCCTCGGAGCTTCGCGAGCTGAGCGAGCGTGTCTTTCCCATCGGCGCCCACGTCGGTGGTGAACCCCAGTTTTTCGATCTTCGCCACCATGGGCTGGCCGCCCGTTGCGGCAGCGGCGGGCTCGGCTCCGGAGGCTGGCGCTTTGGGCTTGGTCGCCTCGATGCTCAGTCCAACACCGAGCTCCGGGAGCGCGTTGCGACCCATCTTGAGAGACAGCTCGATGCTCCCGGATTGCTTCCAGCCAGGCGATACGGTGTCGCCGAGAGCGACCCGCGGCTCGTTGCCAGCGGACCCGAGGGCGATCTTGGGAGGCGCACCCGGCTTCAGCTGCTCGTCGGCTTTGCCGGGCTCGAAAACGCCGCTTTCGGGCGGACCCCCTTCTTCGGTCGCCTTCGTGTTCTTGCCGGATTTCTTCGCGTTCGCCACTGCTTCGGCGAGCTCGGGGTCGACGCCTTTGAGCTGCTCTTCCCCGGCGTCTTCGTCGCTCGGAAGCTTCGCTTCTCTGGGTTTGTCCTCGCAGGCGCCGAGCCAGACCGCCAGGGCCGACGCGGCGAGGAGGGTTCGGAGGACTCTCGTTTTGGCCATCGGTTTCCCGGTTTACTCGAAAGGGTCGGCTTGTCTAGGGCCGTGACTTTTGCCCGGAACAAGCAGCTATCATCCGTCGATGCGACCCTCGGCGCTGCCGGCATTGCTCCTCGGTTTTGTCGCGTGCCACGGCGCCCCCTCGGGGAGTTCTCGGCTGCCCGCGCCCGCCCCGGCGTCGGCCGCTTCCGGCGGCGCAGACCCGCGCATTGTCGGACAGTACGTTCCCTCCGTCGACGCACGTCGACTCAGCTTCGATTTGCTTCCCAGCTCCGACGATCCGGACGGCGGATATCTGGTCGACGGCGTTCGGGTCGCTGCGGACGGAGACGCGATCGCGCCGGATGGCCCCGCGGACGCGCCGCTGACGGGTGGCACGCGCATTCCTCGTCGTCTGGGGGGAGGATTCTTCTTTCATTCCTCGCGTGACCTCTACTTCGCTCCGACGTTCCTCAGCCGACTCGCCCCGATGATGACGCTCACGTCGGCGCCAGACCCCGTGCACTTCATCGCTAGCGCCGCGATCCTTTCGTTCAACGATGGATCGCGGATTGCGATCTCGCTGCCCAATCGCGAGCGCGTCGGGTTGCCGGCCCCCGGCTTCATCGACGCAGCGATGCTCTCGGACGGCCGCGGTCTGATGCTGCTCGAGCCCCATCGGCTCCGGTCGACTCGTGACGGAGGCAAGACGTGGAAGGACGTTGACCTCGGACCGATGCGGAGCCTCATGGCCAACGACGAAGAGCTGTACGTGCTCCGGGCATCGGGTCGACCGGTTCGCTTCGAGCCGAGCGGTCGGTTTGCCGAGTACTCGAAGCTCCCCGACGATCTGTCGCCACCCAGTCGGAGGAAAGTCGACGATCCGCGCTGGCCTTTGGACAACGAGCCTCCTCTCGAGGTCGCCCTTCGACGTGGCGCGCCCGCCGGCCCCGGGGCGGCGTGGGTCGAGGCGAATGGGCAGATATTCAAGGTGGATCTCGGGACCGGAGCGATCGTTTGGGCATCTCGCAGCGTGACCACTACGGTGAACCCGTGCGGCCTCGTGCCGGTTCACGACGACGTCCTGGCGCTGTGTCGGCGCGCCAATCCGGGCGACGCGGTGGTGATTTCGGGGATCGGGGGCGGAACGCCGCGGATCGAACACACGTTTCCGGTGGATCGCCAATTCGTCGCTGGCGTGCAGGATGCGATCTTGTTCGAGGGTCCGTGCGACAGCCATCCGCCGAAACAATCCGAGACACCCTTCGTGGAGCTCTGCGTGAGAGGGACGGACGGACATTGGCGGGAGCTCAGCGGATCGCCCAGAGGAGCTCCCGGAGCGGACGCGGGCGCTCCCACTCCAGCGCTTGCCATCAATCGTTGGATCCCGGGTCCCAACGCTGGAGCCATTGGCATCGTAACGTCGCCGACGGCCGGTCTATTCGATCTGAAGACCGGCAAGCTCACGCCGTTTTCCCGGGACGACTACAAGAAGCAATCCGAGATCATCAACCACTCACAGCAAAACGAGGCATTCGATTCGGGAGCCGCGATCCTGCCCGACGGCAGCGTCGTGATGACGACGAGGGACGGCGG
>CAWAHB010000037.1:0-7678 GCA_963781505.1 uncultured delta proteobacterium
GTGCAAGCTCGGCGCGAGTCCAGAATGTGATCTCGTGATCGAAGATGCGACGGTTTCCCGCGAGCACGCCGAGCTCGCGCTCGTACCGGAAGGCGTGTCGCTCCGTGATCTCGGCAGTCGAAACGGGACGTTTTACCTCGGCCAGCGCGTGGAGCGGATGATCCTACCCCCACGGAGCGAGATCCAGGTCGGCGCGGCGCGCGTCTCTTTGCACATCGACCCCGACCAATTCGGAACCACCGCGCTCGCCGGAGAGACGTTTCGGGGAATGGTCGGGCGTTCCGAGATCATGCGTGCCCTCTTCTATTCCATCCTGCGTCTCGATGGATCGCTCGTCCCCGTTTTGGTCTGCGGCGAGTCGGGCGTGGGAAAGGAGCTGGTCGCCCGGGCGATCCACGAAGGATCCAACGTCGCAGGCGGGCCGTTCGTAGCCGTCAACTGTGGAGCGCTCTCCGGGGAGCTCGTTCTGAGCGCCCTATTCGGCCACAAGCGAGGTGCTTTCACCGGCGCATCGGAGGCGCGCAAGGGCGCGTTTCTGGCAGCCCAGGCTGGGACTCTGTTTCTGGACGAGATCGGCGAGCTGCCGCTCGACGTGCAGCCGCTCCTGCTCCGCGCGCTCGAGTCCGGGGAGATCACCGCGCTCGGGGAAGACGTAGCCCGCAAGGTCGAGGTTCGGGTCGTCGCAGCAACCCATCGCAATCTGGCCGACGCCGTCGCGGATGGTCGATTCCGGGAAGATCTGTTCTACCGGCTGAACGTCGTGGAGCTCACGGTTCCGCCATTGCGGGAGCGGCGCGAGGACATCCCGCTGCTCGCCGAATTCATGGCTCGAGTCGACGGAGTGGGCGAGCTGCCACCGGAGGTGATCGCGGATCTCTCGAAGCGCGAGCTTCGTGGCAACGTGCGTGAGCTCCGTAACCTGGTCCAATCCTTCGTCGCGCTCGGTCGTCTGCCGGATGTCTCACGGAGCATGCCCGATTGCTCGACCGACGCCGCACTGGCAGAGCTCGTTAACCTCGACCAGTCCTACGCGGAGTTGAAAGACGCACGTGATCGATCGCTTCACACGCCTCTACATCGCCCGCTTGCTCGAGCAGACAGGCGGCAACCAGACCGAAGCTGCTCGCATCGCGGGTTTGGAGCGCACCTACTTCGGACGCTTGCTCGCCAAGCTCCGGAAGTGACGTCCACCACACTCGGGGTGTGTGGTCGACATCACTTCATCGTGGCTTTGACGTGTAGAACCCGCGGGTTTTCTGCTGGTACGCGCCGTGCACTGGGTATCGGCATGAACCCAAGGCACTGGCTCTCGCTCATCGGTTTGGCTGCACTGGTCACGGCATGTGGAGGTGGCGACGGAAAGAAAGAGGCCTCCTCCACCCCTGGCTCCGGCGGAGGCAACTCTTCCGGCGGGAACGTCAACGTCGGCGGTACGAACGCGGGCGGCTCGGGCGGAGCGGGCGCTGGCGAAACGGGCGGCGCGGGAGGCGCTGAATCTGGGGGCGCCGCGGGAACCAGCGGTAGTGCGGGCAGCGGCAGCGGCGGCAATCCCGGAACGGGCGGCGCGAACGCCGGCAGCGCGTACGACAACGCCGATCGCGTGTGCGGCACATGGGTGCTCCAGCAAGTGATGAGCAAGGCCGAGCTCGATTCTCTCCTCAAGGGCTCCCTCGGCACGGCGCTCTCCACTCCGAAGGTGGTGGGGCTCTCTCTGCGAGTTCCGTGGAAAGCCATCGATACCGACTTCTCGCTGCTCGAGACCGGTCGTGCCGCCGCAGCGGCGCACGGCATTGCGTTCTCGGTCCGCTTCATGGCCGGGCGACACACTCCTCAAAAGGTGTTCGATGCCGGGTCTCCGAGTTACGTGGTCAACGGCGAGCAAGTACCGACCCCGTTCTTCGACGACGGATCACCGAACACGATCTTCGAAAAGGAGTACGACTCGTTCGTCGGCAAAGTCGCGGACTGGTGTGTCGCGAACGACGTGCACCTCTTGCACTTGCCCTGGTACGGCCAGGATTGGGCGGAGCTCAACAACGGAAAGCCGATGAATCAGCTGCCGGCGTACACGTACCAGCGCTGGCTCACCGCTCACGAGCGTCTCGTCGACATCGCACTCGATCACGCCAGGACAGACACCGCTGGTCAGGAGCTCTCCGTCGAGCTTCCGCTCTCCGGATACGGTCCGCTGAACCAGGCCATCCTCGATCTCGTCGACTACGCCGTCTCCAAAACCGGGCCCTCGAATCCCATCATCTTCTTCCAGGCGAACGGCTGGGGGCCGAGCGGTGATTGGGGTGCGCCCGACAACGCAACGGAAGTCGCCAAGGACTTGGTCTGGAAGAAGGGCTTCGCGCGGGGCGAGCAAGCAATCCAACCCGGCGACTACGACTGGACCAGCGTCTATCAATCCATCTACGCGAACCAAGCCGCGTACGCCGAAGTGTACACACCGAGCTTCTCGGGATCTCAGAAGGCCCTTCTGGTCGCCGAGATCGCGAAGCTTGCAAGCTCATGCGAACAAGGAGCGCTCATCCCATGACCAAGACGGTATTCACCACGCTCGCCCTTGCCCTACTCACCGCGTGCGGCGGTGGAGCAGACTCTGGAGCCGATACCCAGGATCCTGGGAGCGGTGGCGCCAGCGGCAGTGGCCCGACCGGCAGCCCCGGGGGCACGGCGGGCGCGAGCACCGGCGGATCGAACGCAGCGGGAAGCGGTGGCACAGCGTCGGCTCCGGGTGGCGGAGGGTCAGCCGGATCCACGAGTGATGGCGGCGCTTCGACCGGAGGAAGCGGTGCCGGAGGCGGACCTCCCACTCCCGTATCACTCCCCGAGCCGACCGCGCCGTGTCCGGAGCTGGTCAACGGGAAAGTCACGTTCTCACCCAAAGGCGCGGGCTCGCGCGACGTCGAGATCCGCATCGGGCCGAGCGCGAAGCAGAAGGCCGGCCCGCTCATTTTCTACTTTCACGGGCTCGAAGGGACACCCGATGGAATGAGCTGGGTGTTCGGAAACGCGGGGATCGACGCCATCGTGGCAGCGGGCGGCATCATCGTGGCGCCCTACGGCGATCCGAGTCTACCGCTGGCGTGGGGACAGCCTCATCTCTTGCTCGCCGACGAGGTAGTGGCCTGCGCACTAAAAAGCACGAAGATGGACGTTCGGCGCATTCACGCCACTGGAATGAGCGCAGGAGGCTTTCACACCGTGCGCATGAGCTACGAACGCTCTTCTTACCTCGCGAGTGTGGTGGTGATGTCCGCCGGGCTTCAAGGCTCGCCGCCACCGACCCAGGACCCGAACAATCTCTTCGCTGCGTTGATCTTTCACGGTGGTGCAACCGACCTGCCGGCCTACGGGATCGTGGAGTCAGCACAAAAGTACCGCGACGATCTCGAGAGCAAGGGGCATTTCACGCTGTTTTGCAATCACGGCAAAGGCCACGTCGTTCCCACGGACGCCCAGAGCAGCGTGATCGCGTTCCTGGATGCCCATCCCTATGGCACGAACCCGTCCCCGTTCGACAGTGGGCTCCCCTCCGGGTTCGTGTCGTACTGCGAATGAGCCCGTGTTTCCGTTCCGCCAGCGAGGAGGCGAACATCGGGAATATCACGGGATGCTCATCGTCTCGTTCGCGACCTTGCAGGGATCGCAGTTGGTCCCGTCGGGCCCACCCGGATCGAAGGACTCGTATTGGGGAGTGAAGGATTGGGTCGCGAGGAGCTGGCCGCCTCGAGCGAGCGAGACGGTCGCTGACATCGGGTTGCCGCCCACGCTGATGCCGATTCCACTGGGGTCACCCCCCGCGTCGATTGTGGAGGCTGGAGGCTGACTGGTGCATGCGCTCGTCGTATTCGTCGAAATTTCGCAGGAGAACTGCCCGGTTTCGTAGGGCGTCTCGACCGTGAGCTCGTAGCTTCCGGGTTTCAGCGTACCCGACACGGGCTTCAGTTCGATGGTGAGCTCCGACTCGCAGCCCACATCGTTGCAACCCTGACCGCAACCGCTCGTGCCCGAAGCGAGAAACGTTCCGAGACCGAGGGCAAGAACCGCGGCCATCATTACCCCGAGCGCGCGCACGTCTCGCATTCTACTCCAATCCTTCCAATCCTTCGGGTGGTGCTTCGAGCCCACTTCAGCGCGACCTCACTTGCGAGCACGGCGCAAGCGCGATCGGTATGGATGTCCGCGCAGCCCTCACCACATTGGCTGGTCTGCAATGTCCACTACGAAGACCCGCACGCAGGGAAACCTGCGACGATCACAGTGGTGAGAAGCTGGACCAGCGGTGTGTCAGCGTGAGCGATGCGATCCATCGGTGGAAGCCCCGCGCGCCTTCGACATCGGCGCCCCAAGGCTTGGTGCTGACGTCTGCTGACAGCCAATAGTTGCCCGCGATCCGTCCGTCGAGCCTGATGGCCACCCCCCGGGAGATGCCTCCGAGGACCTCCGCATTGTCCCATCTTTTGCCAACCAGAAGCTCGAACGGCGTGGGTTCGTTGGTGCGGATGAATCCCTCGCCGGTAGCGACGGCCCACGCGAAACCGGTCCCGGTTCGGCTGACACGCAGCGTCGGCCAAATGGGCAGTGCGACGAAGCCGAGCTTCCCGTCGTCGCAGTCGCCGCACTGTTGTGCATAGGTGACACCGGCGCCCTCGTAACGGGGGCGAAACGAAGCGAAGGAGACGGTGACGCCGGCGTCGATCGCGGTGTGCCCCGGAAGAAAGCGCACCATCGCTGCGACCGATCCGCCGACCCGTGAGTCGCCGAGCTGGGGATCGAGCGTCGACGGGTCGCCGCCATCGACCGTTTCGGTGGGATCGGGTACAGACGCCGGGGCGCGGCGTTCCCAACCAACGCGGGCGCGCGTCGCGACGGCGAACCAGGAAGTGAAATCGTATTGGCTCTGCAGCGCGAGCCACTCACCGCGAGTATGAAACGGATCTGCCGCAACGCTGCCGCCCGGGTAGCTCAACAGGACGACGTTGCTCTCCGTGTAGTCGACGGCGCCCAGAGTCACGCCGAGCTCTTGGACCCCGAGCAGACGGGGCGGCTCGTCTCGCTCACGGGGCTCTCGAGCGCACACACGTCCAGCACAGAGCGCGATGGATACTCCGAGCATGAGCGCAAGGCCTGATCGGCGAGCTGCCAATCCGGAAGTATTGCGCCGCGGACTCGAAAGAAACAAGATTCGCCGAGTCCGTTAGCGGCTCACCCGTGTGGGCTTCTTGGAGCTTCGCCTTGTTACCAACGCCATCCGCTCGCCGCCCTCGCACTGGCTCGAGCCCGAGGGACGCATGCTGGTTCGCAGCGTGCGCTTCGACAATGGGCAGGGGCTCGCCAGAGACGTTCGCCGCCTGCGGCCACGCCCTTCGCCCACGCGGACGCGGATGGACCGGCACTATTGTAGCGGTTGCTCGCCGCGAAAGGTTCGCTCACCTCTCCTGGGGCCCTGCTTGGCCTTGGAACGCGGGACGGGAGACGACGGGGAGGTTCGGGTCGAGCATGTAGCCGTCTTGCCGCGTGATGAGCGCGTCGCCGAGGCCCGCGCGGCGGAGCGTCGCGATGGCGACGTAGAGGCGGTTGAAGAGCGCTCGCTTGTCGACGTTCTCTCCCGGCCAACCGATTGCCGCAAGATCGCTTCCCTTCACGGGGATGCTCGGCGCTGCGAGTCGCCGCGCCACGAGGTGCGCGAGCAAGCGGCGAAGTGGGACGCGTCGCGCGAGATCCACGCGCTGCTCTCCCGAGCGACGGAACCAGAGCGCGTTGTCGGCGACTTCGAGGCTCGGCTTCGCGTCGCGCACGTCCAATGGATCCCCGAGAGCCAGAGCCAGAAGGCGGATCGCAACCCGCACGAGGCAGGAGCGTTGACAAGGTGGTGTCCCGGGGGGATCCGCGCTCGTGACTTTCGTCCACCGGGCTCGGGCCGAGCTCGCGAGGGCGTCCGCATCCGCATCGAACCCTCCGTGTCGACGTTCCGCGCTCTGCTTGGCGTCGAGAATTCCTTCGAGCACGTGCACCGCGGACGCCAGATGGGGATCTCCGCTGACCGCGCTCCGTGCTTCCTCGAATCCTGCGCCGGACGCGGCGAAGTCTCCGGACTCGGCAGCGAGGACCGCTCCCACGGCGGCTCCAAGTCCCCGCGACAGTCGATCG
Source organism: uncultured delta proteobacterium (assembly GCA_963781505.1). Taxonomy (GTDB): domain Bacteria; phylum Myxococcota_A; class Polyangia; order Polyangiales; family Polyangiaceae; genus JADJKB01. The sequence goes on from CAWAHB010000037.1 coordinate 6,160, forward strand.
TGCGGCGTGCAGTCCACGAGCCGGCGGCGCGCAGTCTCGGTTTCCCCGCGCTCGAGTGCGGCCAGTGCCGAGAGCACCGCGGTGAAGCTTCGGAATCGCCACTCCCCGGTCGTTGCGAAGAGTCGGAGAGCGATCTCGTACGAGCTCGTCGCCGTTTCGAGCTCGCCACGATCGTGCGCGGCCAGAGCGCTCTGACTCAGACCCATCGCCTCGACACGGGCGTCCCCAAGAGCCCGTGACACTTCCAGCGCGCGCTCGTGAAGTGCCCGTCCGCGCTCTTGCTCCCCCGCTTCGCTCGCGAGCCGAGCGAGATTCTGGAGGACGACGGCCTGTTTGCGAAGCTCACCGGATCGCTCGTGGCGAACCAGCGACCCTCGATAGGACGCTTCCGCCTCCTCGAACCTTCCGAGATGCGCCTGGATGTTTCCAAGGGTGTTGAGCGCTCGCGCCACTCCCGGAACGTCGTCGACCGCTTCGAATGTCGTTTGGGCGCGAATCACCCGGCGCTCGGCCTCGTCATAGTCCGCAGCCGCGAATGCGGCGATGCTCTCGAGCCAGATCTTCCTCGCCTCGCGCGCCCCGCGCATGCTCGCCGACCCGAGTCGACCCAGCTCCGCGAGCGCTGCTTCTGGGTCGCCGTAGGTGTTCGCTAGTGCTTCGGCGCGCGCGAGGACGACATCGCACGCGAGACCCGCATCGACCCTCTGGGCGGTGTGCGCGGCGGAGGCGAGAAGATCGAGATGGAGATCGCGCGGTCCCCGGGCCCGCAAGAGCGGCTCCACCGCCATCACGCTCTCCACCGCTGCCTCGGGAGACGTGCCCGCGAGCTCGGTGTGGAGCGAGCTCAGGTTCTCGAGCTCGTCGGCGAGGCAATCCAGCGACGCGGCGGGAGTCTCGCCTTCCGCACCGGCTGCCCAGCCGCGAGCGCGCTTTAGGATCGCACGAGCGGCGTCGTCGCACGTGCGAGCGCGTTCTTCCGGGGAGAGTCCGCCGAGGACGAAGCGTCGCACGCATCCGAGAACCCGAAAGCGTCGCGGAGTGCCCGCGGCTTGTCTCGATTCTTCGACGACAATCGACTTTCGACACAGGTCCTCGAGGACCGCCAACCAATCAGCGCCGGCACTCTCCGCGGAGAGCCCCGAGGGAAGGACGGACAGCAACGTCGTGAGCCTTCGCTCCTCCTCTGACAGCGCCCGATGCGAGCCCGCAATCGCATTCGCGAGGCTCTGGTCGAGCTCCGCGATCGTCGCGAGCTCCTCCCGAAGCTCGTTCGGATTCTGGTCGCGGGTGCGCGCCGCGACCAGCTCGATCGCGAGCGGCAATCCGTCGAGCGCCTGGGCGAGCGCGGCGACGGAATCTGCGTCGATGGTCGCTCTGCCCGACTTCCGGCAGCGATCGACGAACATCCGCTCCGCCTCGGCGGGAGCGAGCGGTGCGAGCCGGATCGAGTCTTCGCTTCCCAGGGGTTCGAGCGCCGTGACCAGCAAGCGCACGCCGGGTGCCGACGCGCGGACCTGGG
>CAWAHB010000038.1:0-341169 GCA_963781505.1 uncultured delta proteobacterium
CATGAAATGTTGTTCTTGATCGCACGCTTGCCGTTTGGCCCGGGTGCGAAACGAAGCGAAACGGATTTGCCCTCACCGCGAAGAGCACACGCCGGAGCTTCGCGACCTGGTTGCACGCAGCCGGCGTCGAGGAGGCTGTGATCGGCTGGCTCATGGGGCACGCCAAAAAATCAGTCACCGGGAAGCACTACACGGCGAGCGACCCGCTTCGCTTGCACCGGGCTGTATGCAGCATCCAGCTGGACCTCGGTGATGCGCTGGGAGTGGGCTCTGGAGCTGTTGGTGGGGGCGATGATCGCCCCGCGATGGCCCCCGAGACTTCATCCGTCAGTGCCGTTGTGGCGTGCAACGCACTGAAATCGTTGAGCGCCCCCGAGACGATTCGAACGTCCGACCAACGGTTTAGGAAACCGCTGCTCTATCCTCTGAGCTACGGGGGCAAAGGGAGCGGGGAAAGATAGCGGACTTTCCGCGCGGGTAAAGGGCGGGGGGCTATTGGGGACCTCAGTTGATCTTGCGCGTGACGATGTGCTCGGGGCCGCCGCCGCTTGGCTGGAGGTGAACTACCGCCATGTACGTGGACGACAGGTAAGAAGGGACGAGGTCCGCATGCAGGATGCTCTCACCGGCCGGTGGCGTGAAGAAGGTCGGTACAGCGAGTTGCTGGTCGCCGTCCCGGGTGAAGAAGACCGCTTTGGCTTCCGTCACGCCCTTGACGTAGGGAAGGATCAGATAGGTGTTATCGAACTGCGGCGGCGAGAGGTTCGGGATCGTGGTTTCGGGCAACACCCCGACTTGGGGGAGTGTTTCGAGGGTGGCCTGGTCGGAGGCCTTTCCAGCGTGGAGCCGGAAGCTCAGTGTGGTGCCTGACTTGCCGGCGCCAATCACCCACTCGATGTACTTCCCGTCGGATGTGGAGAGGAGGCCCAGCGGCCCCTGGAGATCGTCATTCGGGTTGAGCTTGAGCGGGAACGAGGCGCCCCAGGAGTTGCCGTTGTAGAAGCGGTAGCGGAGATCCAGCGGGGGGCTTCCGGTGATCACGGCTCGCGATGTGCCGCTGCCGGCGACGCCCAGTCGCTCGATCCGAATCCTCGGATCGTCTTCCGAGTCCGCCGAGTCGACTTCGATGGCGGGTTGTCCGTCGAAGGAGGTCGTGAGCAGGCGGTACTTCGGGCTGGCAATCGATGTCACGCACAGGGTTGCGGCATACACGACGTTACCGTTCTGCGCATATGCCGTGCGGTTGTCCTGGACGCAGTCCGGGAGAGTCGCCGGGTTCTTGGGAATGCCAACGACGGAAACTCCTCCGTTCACGTCGAGCTCCTGCTCCGCCACGAAAGGGCCGCTTCTACCGTACGCGTACACGAGGCCGTCGTGGACGTGAACGTCCTCGAATTCGTACGGCGTTGTCACGAGCGGGCCGGTTGGGTTGCCGTTGTCCGCGATGAGCTGAGCGGCGTTCAACGTCCCGCCGTCCGTGGTGACCGTCACCAGAAGGAGCCAGCTGGCTTTGCTGATGGGGAAGACTCGTGGGTTATCGTACTTGGCGCCTTTCAAGAGCTCGACAGTGCCGCCGCCGTCCGAGCAAACGATGGTCTGCGATCCGCCGTCGCCGCCCGCGCTGCCTCCCGCGCCCGCGCTTCCCGATCCGCCAGCAACGCCACCCGATCCACCCGTGCCGCCGTTCGTGGTGCCGGCACTGCCACCGGCGCCCGTGCCTCCGGATCCGCCCGTCGCGCCTGCTGCGCCCGTGCCTCCCTGGGGTTCGTCGCTGTAGTCGTTGAGTCCCAGAATGGAAGAGCAAGCGAGCAGGCACATGCCGGCGCTCGCCACTGAAAGCCCCAACCGGGTCCGTAGAAGCATCGCAGCATTCTACGCGAAACGATCGCACCGGTGGGGGGCTCTTCCGCTCGGGCTCTTCGGGACGCCCCGACGCGGCTCGCCGATCTGGCGGAAAAGAAGCTGGCCTCGTGCTGCCGACTTGCCGCCGGCTCGGCGTGACGTGAAGATAGGCTGTCGTGACGGCCCCCGCCGACATCAGCGCCGGTCAGGTTCTGGCCGGAAAGTATCGCGTCGACCGCATGCTCGGTCAGGGCGGAATGGGAGTCGTCGTCGAGGCGCGGCACATCAGTCTCGAAGATCGCGTCGCGTTGAAGTTCCTGCTGCCCGAGTATTCCTCGCACCCGGAGGCGGCAGCTCGCTTCATGCGCGAGGCGAGAGCGGCGGTGAAGATCAAGGGTCCTCACGTAGCGCGCGTATCCGACGTTGGTACTCTCGAAAACGGCGCTCCGTACATGGTGATGGAGTATCTCGACGGCACGGACGCTTCGAAAGTCCTGGAGCGTGGCGTACTTCCGCCGACGGAGGCCATCGACTACGTGGTTCAGGCCTGTGACGCGATCAGCGAGGCTCACTCCCTGGGAATCATCCATCGCGATCTCAAGCCCGCGAATTTGTTCGTCACCCGTCACAAGGACGGCACGCCGTTCGTCAAAGTGCTCGACTTCGGTATCTCCAAGGTAGTCGGGGAAGGGGGCACGGACGGTCTCACCCGCACCAGCGCCACCATGGGCTCGGCGCTCTACATGTCCCCCGAGCAGATCCGGCAGTCGAAATCCGTAGATCACCGGACTGACATCTACGCCCTCGGGGTCACGCTGTACGAGCTCTTGACCGGGCGGCAGCCGTACGTTGCGGAGAGCTTTGCCGCCCTATGCGTCGAGATCGCGACGGGGGTGCCAGCTCCACTCGCCGAGCAACGGCCCGATCTTCCTCCGGGGCTGATCGCCGCGATCGAGAAGGCTTACGTGCGCGATCCCGCTCAGCGCTACCAGAGCGTGGCGGAATTCTGTGTTGCGCTGGCGCCGTGGGCCTTACCGAGGTCCCAGCACATCATCGAGCGGGTCGCGCGATCCGCGGGGCTCGTACCCAGCCTTTCGGCCGCTCCTCCTGCCGACCCCAGCCGAGGAAGTTACGCCAGCATCACTGGCGTGGGGCACGGCGGATCGGCCGCGCAAACCGGGATGAACGTCGCCGGTACGATGCCTCCCAAGACGCGGTCCATGGCAGTGCCCTTGATTGCCGGTGGCGTCTTCTTCCTGTTGCTCGTGGGTGGCATCGGTGTTGCCGTCATGCGGACTTCGAACAAGCCCGCGCCCGACGCGACAGTTCAGGCCGCCTTGGATGAACCAGCGCCTGCCGCGGCGCCCGTCAGCGAGAGTCCAAAGGCGGAGCTCGCTCCCGTGGCCACGAAGGATCCCCCAAAGTGGAACCGCCCCCGGCCGCGAGCGAGACGCCCAAACCCACGGCTCCGAAGGCCACGATCAAGGTCGCCCCACCGAAGACCGCCAAGAGCGCGGTACCAAAAGTCGAAACCAAACCCGAAATCAAACCCGATGCACCCAAACCTCCCGTCAAACCCCCCGGCGCTTGGGACCAACGTTAGTTTCCTCCGCCTGCTGCTGATCCTCCTTCTCGTCACGTTTGCGGCGCCCGCGCTCGCTGGTGATCGAGCGTTGGCGGAAGCGTTGTTCTTGGATGGCAAGCGCTTGCTCGACGAAAAGAAGTTCGCCGAGGCCTGCACGAAGTTCGAGGCCAGCCAGCGCCAAGATCCGTCTCCTGGGACTCTTTTGAATCTCGGTCGGTGCAACGAAGAGCAGGGCAAGACGGCAACCGCCTGGGCGCGTTACACGGAAGCAGCGACCCTCGCCCAGAACATGTCCCGCCCCGAGCAGGAAACGGCGGCCCGCGAACGTGTCGCCGCGCTCGAGCCGAAGCTCTCGCGTTTGGAAATCAAGCCACCTGCCACCGCCATCGATGGCCTGAGTGTGAAGCGAGGGGGCGCCACGATGGGAGCGGACTCCCTCGGCATTGCGGCGCCGGTCGATCCCGGAACGTACAACGTCGAGGCCAGCGCTCCGGGATACGAAACCTGGAAGGGCAGCGTGACGGTCAAACCCGACGGCGACAGCGCGTCGATCCAGATACCGGACTTGAAACAGCTCCCCGAAGGAGCGGTTCCCGAAGGATCCGAGGGCAGCGGTCAAGCCAGTGGAGGCGTCACCTCGGACAAGCCGCCGGGAGGGAACAAGACCCTGGGCTACGTGCTGACCGGTGTCGGTGGTGTGGCGTTGATTGCAGGAGGCGTATTCGGATTCCTCGCGCAGAAGCAGGCGAAGGATGCCGAGGATGATCCGAGCCTTTGCCCCAACAAGGTGTGCTCGTCCAAGGGACGCGACGAAATCGACGGAGCGAAGTCGAAGGCGTTGATATCGACGATTGGTATCGGAGTGGGTGTTGCGGCGCTGGGCGCCGGCATCTACTTCATCGTGGCGTCGCCGTCCGGGGAAAAGGCCGCACGCGCGACCACCCGTCCGCGGGTCATACCGCTGCTCGACCCCCGAGCGCCCGGCGTGTCACTGTCCGGCGCGTTTTAGCTCAGCCACCGCACCAGCTGGTGCACGTGGTCCCTGACGTGAGGGTGACGCAGAATTGCGTGCCCGAGCAGTTGCAGCACGTCGCCGCCGAACCGCAGGTAACCGAGCCGCAGAGCCCACCGGTCCCGCCGCCACTGCCACCCGTTCCGCCGGTCCCGCCGGTTCCGCCGGTTCCGCAGTTGCCGCAACCGAGGCTCGTCACTTCGCCGACGCAGATGCTGTCCCAGCCAGTGCTGCAGCAGTAGGAATCCGAGGCGCACACGCACGCGGAGATCGTCGAGTTGCTGCAGCCGGCCGTCGATTGCACCGAGCAACAGGTTCCGGGGCTTCCGCCCGAGCCGCCGCTTCCACCGCTTCCGCCGGTCCCGCCGGTTCCGCCGGAGCCACCCGTAGCACCGGTTCCACCGCTTCCGCCGGTTGCGCCGGTTCCACCAAAGCCGCCGCTCCCACCGGTGGAGCCAAAGCCGCCCGTGCCGCCAGCTGCTGCTCCACCGGCCACGCCACCGGAGCCGCCAAAGCCGCCAACGGCTCCGCTGCCGGCGAAGCCACCAAAGCTCGATCCGGACGAGCCGCCGAAGGACGTCGCCCCCGAACCTCCGCTACCGCTCGTGTTGCCGAAGCCGCCCAGGCCACCATCTTGAGTGCCGAGCCCGATGCAGACGCCTTGCGTGCACGTCAGTCCGCTGGGGCACGTCCCCGCATCATCACAGGCGACGGCTCCTCCGCCCCCGCCCGAAGAGCCACAGGCCGATGCGCCCACCGAAGCGAGAGCAATCAAGGTTGTCATTGCGAAGCGTGATCGTGTCATGCGACTTCTCCCAAAAGCGGCTCTCCTACGTCCGAGCGTCGCCGGAGCTTCCCCCACGCCCCTTTGGGTTCCCGAATCGTGGCAAATTCGACCAGAACCGCCCGCGACTTCCTCGAGCTCGGTAAGCGCGAGCTGCGCGAGGCATTGGCAGCCGGTCACTCGATAGATCCACTGCTACTGGACGATACCGAATACAAGGGTACCAGTCTCGGACTGCCCCGCTGGGTCGAAAAGCTCAGCTGGAAGAAGTTCAAGAAGGTGTTCCACCGCGATCCCGAAAGCGGTGCGCTTCGTGGTTGGAACGTGCGCCTCGAGCAGAACGATCTCGACGCACCGTGCATCCCGCTCGAAAAGCGGGGCGCGCCATTCACGTTTGGGCACTACGTGGTGGTCGAGCCGACGGGACGACGAGTGCCGGCGCATGCCACTCGGGGCCTCTTGATTCACTACGGACTCGGCGGAAACGCTCGGTTCGACGCGATGAGCTTGTTGCGTGATCCGATCGTGTGCGTGAACGAGGGCGATCCCCGACTCTTGCTCGGCTGGTCGTACGTCGATCTCGGTTGGTTCAACGTGGGGACACCGAGCTTCTTCACTCTCGAATACGATGGCCCGCTCCAGCATCGCGTGCTTCCCCCGCGAAAGCGCGTCACCGCGGCGCCGGGGACCGAGCTGGCGCTGAGAGAAAAATCGGGCGAAGATGAGAAATGAGCTCTCGAACTCTGCTCGTGCTCGGCGCAGCTTCCCTCGTTTTGGCGTGTGGCTCGGATGGGGGCGGCGGATCGACCAGCGGGGGTGGCGGTAGCGGCGGTTCGGTGGGCGGCTCGGGTGGCTCGGGGGGAAGCGGAGCGACGGGCGGAGCGGCAGGTACGGCGGGAAGCGGCGCAACCGGCGGAGCCGGCGCAACCGGTGGGGCTCCCGGTGAGGCGGGCGTTCGCTTCATTGGCCGTATCGACGAGAGCCAAGCAGGGGTGACGAAGTTCGCCTGGTCGGGCAGCGGCATCGCCTTCCGGTTCAACGGAACGGATGCATCGGTGCGCCTGGATGACGCGGCAGGGTATTTCACCGTCATCGTCGATGGCCAGGCACAGACCAACCTGACAACGTCCAGCGGAGAGCAGAGCTACCCCGTGGCCAGCGGCCTTCCGGCAGGGGATCACGAGGTGTTCTTGTATCGCCGCACCGAAGCGTCCTTTGGCGACACCCAATTTCTGGCCGCAGAGCTCGGTAGCGGCACGCTGCTCGAGCCCCCTCCGGCGCCGAATCGCCGCATCGAAGTGATCGGCGACTCGATCACTTGCGGCTACGGCAACGAGGGCGCCGACCAGAACTGCAACTTCAGCGCGGACACCGAGAACCACTACTTGACCTATGGAGCCATCGCTGCTCGCAACCTGGATGCCGAGCTCACCACCATCGCGTGGAGCGGCAAGGGCATCATCTTCAACTACGGCGACGACAAGACGCAGCCGTTACCGGAGATCTCCGATCGGATCTTGCCCTACGATGCGAACAAGCTCTGGGATTTCTCCTGGCAACCGGATGTCGTCGTGATCAATCTGGGAACGAACGACTTTTCCACCGACGGCGATCCCAGCCAAACCGAGTTCGGCGGCGCGTACGACACGTTTCTCGATCACCTGCGCGAGAAGTACCCAAGCTCGTACATCCTGTGCCTGGTCCCCACGCTCCTTTCCGGCAGCGATCTCACGGCGGCGGAGAGCTACATCACCGAGGTCGTCGCTGGCCGCGGCGATCCGAAGATCGAAGCGTTCTCGATGAGCTTTCAGCAGACCGGTTGGGGCTGCGATTGGCACCCGAGTCTCCAGACCCACGCCTCGATGGGGGCGGCGCTCACGCAGAAGCTGAAGACCGTGATGGGCTGGTGATCACTTCTTTTTGATTTGCGAGAGCGCGTCCTTCAAGCGAGGGGGCAACGACATCGGCTTGAATTGCGGCCGAAGCAGCGCTTCGATGTCCTCGTCGACCTCCGTGATCACGATTTCCGGAAGGGCGTCCGGGGAGTCGGTCTCCTCCGGCTCGGGCGGTGCGCCGTCGCTGATCGTGGGCAGGGTCCTGTCACTCATTCCCATGAGCGGCAGGAGGCTGTCCGAGACCGCGGAATACTTTGGAGGAGTGGAGTTTCGCCGGAGCTCCGGTGTGGTCTCGAGGATGACTCGCCGGTCTTCCAGCGTGACAACGTCGAGGGGCGCGACCCGCTCGGGGTGGAGCTCGAGGGCGGAACGGAACTCTCGGAGCGGCGCGTCGATCCGCAGCGGGCCGAGAATGCGTTCCCGGCTCATGCCCGCGTCCACGAACAGCTCGAGAACGGTGAGGTCGTCGTCGCCGATGAGCTTCACGCGAAGCTCGCCGTCCAGCCAATCACGCGTCGCCATGTGGGACACGACCAGCAAGAGCTTTGGCGCGCCGCGGCCCGGGGTCGTCACGCTGGCGACGTGTTCGAGGAGCGCCAGCACTCGTTCCCTCGGACCGCGCTCCGTCAGCGAGTGCGCAGGAGCGAGCGCGGACTCGATGTCGTCGTCCCTCAAGTCGAGACAACTCTTGATCTCGGAAAGCGGTCGCACCGAGACCGAAGGATAGCACGCGGCCGCGGACGCATCGGGCCCGGACGTGTACCATCGGTCCCATGGACTCTCGTCTCTTCGTCTCCACGTTCGTCGCGATATTCGTTGCCGAGATGGGCGACAAAACCCAACTCGCCACGCTTTCGCTCTCGGCGTCGAGCTCGTCGCGGTGGGTCGTGTTCGCAGCCTCTGCCCTCGCCCTGGTTGCCACGTCCGCCATCGCAGTGCTCGGCGGCGACGTGATCACTCGGCTGATGCCCGCCATCTGGTTGCGGCGCATTGCAGGAGTCGTGTTCGTCGTTCTCGGAGTCGCCTACCTCGCGGGCTCCGCGAAAAGTTGAGCTAGCGATCCTCGTCGAGCGCTGCGAGCCGACTGGCGATCTCGTCGCGCGCCGCGCGAAATCGTTCGAGCATGCGCCCGCGCGGGATCGAAGGATCGTCGGACGCCGGGTCGGCGATCGGCCAGTGCAGCCTGTTTGCCGGAGCCAGGAGTACGGGGCAGACCTCTTCCGCGCACAGGGTGATGACCAGGTCCACGGATGTCGGCTCGATCTCATCGACGCTCTTGGAACGCTGATTTTCCATCGAAACGCCCAGCTCACTCATCACTTCGATCGCGAATGGGTTCACCCGGCTCGGCTTCGATCCGGCGCTCTGCACGCGGATCCGATCGCCGAAGCGCGCCCGGGCCAGGGCTTCCGCCATCTGGCTCCGCGCGGAGTTTGCGACGCACAGGAACAACACGCTCTTCATCAGGTCGACTCCACCCCGGAATACAGCCACCCCACGAGCCACGTGGCCAGGAGTCCGCCGCCCAATTCGGCGGCCACGAAGCCCGGGGCGTCGACTGGCCGGATCCCCGTGAAAGTGTCCGTCGCCAGGCGGGCGAGGGTGACGGCGGGATTGGCAAACAACGTCGAGGAGGTGAACCAATACGCGGCCGTAATGCAGAGGCCGACGACCCACGCGATGGCGCTGGGCCGGACGCGCACCGAGCCCCAGATCACGAGCACCAATCCGAACGTAGCGAGGACTTCCGAGAACAATTGTGCGCCTCCGCTCCGCTGGTGGCTCGACAGAGAAATCCAGGGTTTGTCGAACATCGCATGGGTGGCAAGGAGTCCTGCATAGCCGCCAGCGATCTGGGCGAGCACATAGCTCGGCACCTTTTGCCACGAAAGCTCCCGCAGTCGCGCGGCAGCCAACATAACCACGGGATTCAGGTGAGCCCCCGAGATCGGACCGAATACCGTGATCAAGACCACGAGCGCGGCACCCGTCGCGATGCTGTTGGCGAGGAGAGCGATTGCGGTGTTTCCACCCGAAAGCTCGTCGCCCATGATCCCGGAGCCAACGACCGCGGCGAGCAAGAATGCGGTGCCCAGAAATTCGGCGGCCAGGCGTCGTGGCAGATCGGCTTGCGGCATGTTTTCCGACCTCTGCTCATCCGGTCTATATAGAGCGGTCCGAGCGCTCTCAAGGGGAATCAGCAGCCGGTTTCAGCCCGCCCGCCGCCCTGTGAGCCGTTCGAGGCCCATCGCGGTACCTTCTACCGATGCAGGCTGCCTCCCCGACCCGCTCCGGCGCCGGACCGTCCGACGCGGCGCTGGTCATCGCGGCGCGCGCGGGTGAGGCCTGGGCGTCCGAGGCGCTGTTTCGGAGATACGCGAAGATGGTGAACGGACTCGCACTGCGCTTGATCGGCCGGGACTCCGACGTGGATGATCTGGTCCAGGACACGTTCGTGGAAGCGCTTCAGTCACTCGATCGCTTGAAGGAGCCCCAGGCATTTGCGGGCTGGCTCCGCTCCATCCTCGTTCATCGGACCGGGAAGCTGCTTCGTCGTCGGCGCCTGCTCGAGCGGCTCGGCCTCGGTCGTGGCTCGCTCAACGTCGATCCCGACGCGCTCATCGCAAAGAGCACGCCGGCAGACGTAGCCACCGAGCTGCGAGCCCTGTATTCCAAGATCGAAGCGTTGCCGACGGATCTGCGCATCGCGCTGGTGTTGCGCAAGGTCGAGGGCTACACGCTGGAAGAGGTCGCAGAAATCTCTGGCGCATCGCTCGCGACCGTCAAACGTCGAATCACTCGAGCCGAAGGACGACTCCGATCCGGGGAAAAAGAAAATGACCCGAAGTGACAGACTCGCGCGCTGCATCGAGCCGGAGCTTTCCGACGCTCGCCTGGCCCGCCAGTACGCGGTGATTGCCGAGCGGGCCGGACGGCCGCGGTTCCGGGCGCCGCTCTCCCTGATCTTGGTACCGATCGCCGTCACGGCATTGGTGTTCTTTCTGGTGAAGCCGAGCTATCGGCCCCCGTCCTCGGCGCCGGCGGAAATCGCTCGGATCGAGACCGCTCGGGCAGGGCAATTGCTCACCCTCGCGGACGGTTCACGCATCGACGTTGGAGCGAGCTCCGCCCTCGTGCTCAAGGATGTTCGCGTCGACGCCGTTCGGCTGGTGGTCGAGCGAGGCAATGTGGAATGCGATGTCACCAAGAATCCCGCGCGAACGTTTGCGATCGTCGCCGCCGGTTACGAAGTGCGCGTGGTGGGCACTCATTTCAGCGTGGAGATCGCGGATGACGAGCTTCGTGTGGCGGTCAGCCGGGGCGCGGTCGAAATCGTGAAAGATGGCCAGGCCACGCGTCGGATCGCAGCGGGTGAGACCTTCAGTGCGGCGCTCTCAGAGCCCCATGCATCCAGCGCCGAGCCTCCGAAGACCGAGCCGGAAGCGGCTCTCGGCGGCGCGGAGCCAGCGGGGAGCGCAGAGCGGCCAGAGGTCGTCGACAATGCGGCGCGGGGCGAATCTGCAAAGCAGTTGTTCGAGCGAGCCATGCGTGCCCGAGCTGCCGGCCGGGTGTCGGAGGCACGTCAAGCGTTCCAGGCGTTTCGCGCGCGCTACCCCAATGATCCAAGGGCTTCTCTGGCCAGCTTCGAGATTGCGCGGCTCGAGCTCGATTCGAGGGGTGATCCCAAGAGCGCCTCGAAGTTGCTCGACGACGCGATACGAAACGCTCCGAACGGGTCGACCCTGAAGGAAGACGCGGAGGCACGTCGCGTCGAGGCACTGGAAAAGTCCGGAGACACGAAGGGTTGCCGGGCTGCGAAGAAAGCATTCCTCGCGAGCCATCCCAAGAGCGTGCATCGTTCCCGCGTTCTTGCCGCATGCCCGGATTCATGACGAGTCGAGCTCGGTCGCTCACGTTGGTGCTTCTGACGAGCTTCGCGACAATGGCTCGGGCCGAGGAGGTGTGTCCCGCTCACGGTGAGCCCTGGGTTTCCGTCGAGATTGCCCCGGCGGTCCCCGAGCCCGGTCGAGTGCTCGCGCAGCTCCGGGCGGGGCTTTCCGAGCGCGGGATCGCACTGTGCCGCGCCAGCTCGAGCTCGAAGCAGCCGGCCATCGCTGCGATCACGCTCTCTGCTCCGGAAGGGGAACGAGTCTCCATCGTCGTCGACGTGGCCGATCGCGTCACGGACAAGCGCGTTTCCCGGGAGATCGATCTGTCGACCATGCCCCGGGATGCCTGGCCGCTGAGCCTCGCCCTTGCCGCAGACGAGGTGTTGCGTGCGAGCTGGGCGGAGCTCGCGCTCGCTTCGGCACCACCGCCAAAAGCTCGAGTGCCGCCCGAGGTTCGGCGCGTGGTCCGAGATTCCCTCGCCGAGCCGCCGCGCCCGCGGGAGCCCAGCGCTGCCCTCGGAGCTGCGTTCGTGGGCGATCTCTACTCGGGTGGACAACGCCAGCTGGGCGTGGACGCCCGCGTTGCTTTTTTTCTCACGCCGCGGTTCTTCGTCCACGCGAGTGCGGGTCTTCGCGCCGCAGATACCATCGAGGCTCCTCATGGCAAGGTTCGCTCGAACGCATTCGTGTTCGGGCTCGGTCCGGGATTTTCCCTGACCGATCCGTCGGCTCCACTGGGACTCGAAGCGCTCGCCCGCGCAGAGCTCATTGGCGTGCGCTATCGAGCCGAGGCGGATGCGACCGCCACCGCGAGTGATCGCACGGGGCTGGCTGCCTATGCAAAAGCAGGCGTTGCTGGGTACGCGGCGCCCGAGGAGGGCTTGCGAGTCACTCTCGAGCTCACTCTGGGCGGTCCGTTGCGATCCATCAGCGTCCGCGACAGCGGTTCGGAAGCAACGGCCATCGAGGGGCTCGCCCTTTCCGCAGCTCTGGGTCTTTCGGGGGTTTTGTGAAGGCTGTCCCACACTTCGCTTGGGTTTGCCTCGCCGTCGCTTGTGCGGGCTGTAGCGAAGATCTCGAGGTGCTTTCCCAACGCTCGCTCGTGGACGCTTCGACGAACGACGCAAACCCGCCGGACGCTCTCGATGACGGGACGGTCGACGCCGATGGGTCAGACGCTGGCTGCGCGGGCCGGCTTGGGCCGGACGAACCGTGCACGCGCAGCGACGAGTGCTGCTCGGGCGTGTGCGCGCTCGACCCCACGTCGAAGCTCAGCTGCCGACCGGCCACCGGATGCGCTTCCCTCGGGGAGGCCTGTGGCCGTGCCGGAGCCTGTTGCTCCCTTGGCTGCGGCGGCGCAGGCCTCTGCGGCACGGCGGTCTGCGCGTCGGCCGGCGAGACCTGCGCCGCGAACAGCGATTGCTGCAGTGATTTTTGTGAAAATGAGCTGTGTGCCCCTACAGGTGCGAGTTGTCTCCCAGCCGGCGAGCGTTGTTCCGAGCCCCAGGACTGCTGCAGCGACGATTGCGTGGAGGGTCCCAACGCGGAGCTTCGCTGCGGTCTGCTCCAAGCCTGCCGCGTGTATGGGGAGACCTGCGAAACCGATTCCGACTGCTGCAGCACTCGCTGTCAGGTCCTCGGCGATCACGGCTACTGCGACGTCCTCGCCGAGTGCACGAGCAGTGACGGCAAGAAGTGCAAGGCTGAGGTAGGGGAAATCTGCAAGGACGACGCCGCCTGCTGTTCGAGATCGTGCCAAAAGACCGGTCAAGGCGCCAAACGCTGCGCTCCGAGCGGAGCGTGTCGAGCCCAGTGCGAGTCGTGTACACAAGACGCAGAGTGTTGCTCCGGCACGTGCCTGCTGGGCGCGGATGGCGCCCGGCGTTGCAGCCCGGCGTCGGTCTGTCTGCCCGCTGGGGAGGTGTGTGACACCGACGATCAGTGCTGCGGCTCGTCCCCCAAACCCCGCTGCTACGAGGATCCCTCGGGCCTCGGCGCCAAGCGATGCCACGACGCACCCGCCGGCTCGCCGTGTGCAGAGGACGGCACGAGCTGTCAGCTCGCGAGCCAATGCTGCGGCACGTTCTGTTCCTTCGAAAGCGCTGCCCTCGTGTGCTCGAGCCAGTGTCGGCAGGACGGCGAAAGTTGCACCATTCGCACGGACTGCTGCGGCCAGTTTTCGGACTGCTCGAGCATCGGTGGAACGCGGATCTGTGCGCCGGTCGTCGAGTGACCCAGGAGTAGCTCGAAGCACGGCTCGGGCGCTTGCCCCGCAAATCAGACCTACGCTTCTCTCGGTTACAGCGGCCTGTCTCCGTGCACTTGCACGAGCATTGAAGGGCCGTTCGCCGGGACGTCCCCAGCGAGCTGTTGCTATGTCATTGGTTTGCGGAGCTGCTTCTGACGTGCGCTGCGCGTAGCCGGCACTCCGCTAGTGGCCTCACCCGTCTTAGGTGCGGATTGGTGAGCTGACGCCAGCGCTTCGTGCGCGTCTCGCTCAAGCGTGGGAGTCAAGACGGTCTGCTCGAACACGCGGCAAGCAATCCGGGTCCTTCGACCGCGACCACGGTGCCTCGTGTTCAACCGTCCGACCTGATTCCAAAGCCGAGCCGCGAATGGAGCGTGCTCCACCGATCCCTGCGAATAACCTCGTGGCAGTCCTGACCAAGATACCGCGTCCGACTTACCCGCGACATCGCGTGTGGACTCGGAGCCCCGCGCGTCCGACTTGCCCGCGACATCGCGTGTGGACTCGGAGCCCGGCGCATAGGTCGCTCTCGCCGCATCCCGAACCGTGAGGTCGCGCCGCTTTCTGCAGCGCTCGATGTAGCGCCTGCCAAACGTCCGCTCCGCCTCGCCCTGATTGTGCGCCGAGCACAGCACCCGAATGTTGTCCGCCCGAGAGCTCCCACCCCGGGCCTTGGTTGTTTCGTGATCCAGCTCCAGAAACCCGCGAGCCGAGCATCGCCGGCCCTTGTCATCCACGAAAGCACACTGCAGTCCGTCCCGCGCGACGACCTCGCGCTTCGTCGCATCGGTCACGCGCGACGGTTTGGCCGCTCGCGGTTTGCCGACGCGCTTCGTGTGCCCAAACTTTCGTTTCATCCGCTCCGCAATCAAGAGATCCACCGCGGCCTCGACCACGGTCGCGAGGTCGCCGCTGGGATTGGCGTGACTCATGAGATCCCTGGCCAGCATGAGTTTTTCCTCCAGCGTTCGTGATGCAGTGAACCGCACCAAGACGCGCTCCGCAGACGGCGGGCTCACGCGCCCGCGATCCGTCGCTCGCGGCAGCGGGCGTCGTGTCGAGTCCTGAGCTGGCTGAGCCTGAGCTGGCTGAGCCTGAGTTGGCTGAACCTGAGCTGGCTGAGTGCACGGGCACCGAGGTCTTTTCGGCTTTCGACATTCCGGCAGTCGGCACCGGAAGATTTTCGCTCCCCAGAGTCGCCCGAGGACGCATCCGTAGCAAGCGAGCCAGCGGCATCTCACGACGACGTACTCCGCGTAAGTCGACCTGGGCTCGCCGGCGTCAGGTCCACTTGACGAAAGCGCTTGCAGTCCAGCTCGTCGGAATACGCGAAGAACGCGATGACCGATGGCTCGTCACTTTCATCAACATCGAGCTCGGCTACATCGAACCCCGCTCCAACCGGTTTACCCCCATCAACCTTTCAAGCCCTGCGGCAGCCAGCTAAACTGTCACCCATGTGCCCGCTTCTCGGTTGCACAATGGCGGCATGGCGGCATGGCGGCATGGCGGCATGGCGTCCTGAGGCGTTTCTTGGGGGACTCCTGATGCACTCCGGGACAAGACGCCGCGGCAGACCTACCCGCGACGTAGCGGGTGGATTTTCGGTGAAAGACGTTGCTCTCAGCCGTCAGCTTGCGCCGGCTCGTGCGTCGAAAGCAACCACCACAACGAAGCTCTCTACTTGCAGCTGGGGCACCCACTGCACGGTGAAGCGTCGCAGTTCACGCTGCTAGGAGGGGAGTGGCCAGCCACACAACTCACGTTGCACGCGCTGTCGCTGCATACGAAGTTCGTTCCCTCACCACAAGCGTGGTCGTGGCCGGAACAGGTCACCGAGCAGGGGCCCGTTCCGCAATTGATGACCGCGTTCTTGCACGCGTGGTCGGCGCCGCAGAGGACGTCACACGAGAGCGCGGTTCCGCAGTTGATGACCGCGCTGTCGCAGGAGCCACTTGCGCTGCAGTCCACGACGCACGAAAGGCCCGATGGGCAATCGATTGTGTCTCCCTTGCAGGCGTTCGCGGTCGCGCACAGGCGTGTGCAACTGGCCCCAACACAGCTCGTGCACTGGGCCGGACCGGGTGCAGTGCACAGGGCGGGAAAGCCGGGGTCTGGGCAGAGCGAGCTGGTGTCGGTCGAGGCGTCTGCGACCGTGCCGCCTGCTCCAGCGGTCGCGATCGTGCCGGCGGTTCCCGCCAGGCCGCCCCCGCCCGCAGTGGCCGAGCCCGCTGCGCCCCCCTGGTCGCCCCCGCCCCCAGTGCTGCTGTCCACCCAGCTCGAGCTGTCGAGCCCCTGCCCAGAATCTGCCTGTTCACCGGGCAGATCGGTCACGTCCTCTATCCCGCACGCGGCGAGCAAGACAAAGGCAGTGCCGATCGCCAGGCGGAAGAGCCTCACCCCCGAAAAGTACCGCGAGCCCCTCGAAACGGCTCACGCCACGGTCAGAGTGCGAAGCTCTCGATCAAGATGACGGCGATACCCATGAGCGCGCCGCCGGCGATGATTCCCGCGCAGGTCGGTTCCATGTTTTGAACCAGGACCTTGTTGACACCCCGAATCGGGCTTCTTGGAGAGCCGCCCGGCCAGCCAGAAGAAGAACGAGCCGAGGAACATCGCGAGGCAGGTGTTGAACGGAATCACGAACGCGAGACCGACGCCCACGCCCGACAGCCAGAACCGGCCCTTGGTCTTGAGCTTGACGGTTTCGAGCACGATGCCGATAATCGCGCCGATGAGAGCCATCCAGCGTGCGCTCACTGCCAGGTTCGAGAGTCCTTTGGTCAGGATCTCCGCGACGGCTTTCCAGATCGTGGCGGCGGGCATCGGGTACTGCTCGGTGATCAAGTTCGCGGGCCGTTGCGCAGGAAGACGCAGATAGAAGACCGGCACGGAGCACGAGCGCCGCCCGCGATGATGCCGAGCACGTGGCCCGATGGCCTGGTGGCGCGGCTTGCCGCCGAGCATGTAGCCGGGCTTGATGTCCATCAGCAGGTTGGACGCGTTGCCGGCGACCTCGCCGGTGATGCCCGCGGTCATCAAGTTGGTGGTGATGTTGCCGGGCGCGAGGACGCCGAAGGTGAGCTGGGTGAGCTTGCCGAGCGCGCCGGTCGGCGTGATCGAGGTGAGACCGGTCGAGTTCACCGCGATGAGCGTGAAGACGAAGATCAGCGGGATGGCGATGAGGCCGAGCCACACGTGCACGCCGAAGAAGTGCGGCGCAAGAGCACCACCAGGGCGCCGACCACCGGAATGCCGATCGCGAACACCTTCATCGGCAGCTCGATGTCCTTGAGCACATCGCTCTGCTTCTTGCGGTCCTTCTTCCCAAGGATCCCGGTGAACGCGCTGATCAGGACCTGAGGCTTGGAGAAGAACGCGAACAGCGAGGCCGTCGTCATCATCGCCACGCCGCCCCAGAGCGCCCAGGTGGTGATGGCCGGAAGCCGTAGTGGGTGACCCCGTCGACGACCTTGCCCGTGACGTCGCCCGCGACCGATCGCCCACGGCGCTGAGGATCAAATAGTTGATGCAGGCGCCGACCAGGATCGACGTACCCGGTGCGGATCCCCATCAGGCCGCCCGCCGCCATCATCACGAAGTCGGTGTCCGGCCGCACGGTGAGCTCGCGCAGGTCGACACCCCGAATCCGGAGGGCCGTCAGCTTGTACATCCAATCGTCGAGGTATTCTGGAATGTGCAAGAAGGCGACGTGCAGCTTCTTGGTGATGGCCTCGCTCTGGAGCAGCTTGCCCAACGCCGCGAGGCCGCCCGTCACGAGCAGGATCTTCGCCTTGAGCATCCCCTCCTTGGCGCCCCCGCTGTGGAGGGCGTCCATCACGACGCCCGCCGCGCGCCCTTCGGGGAAAGGGAGTTGCTCGTCGTTGACGAAGCGGCGCTTGAGCGGGAAACGCGAACAGCACGCCCGAGTGAAGCGATGGCCGCGATCCAGATCATGGTCGTCGCCATCGGGATGACTTTTCCGGTCACCACCATGTACGCGGCGAGGCTCGAGATCATCGGCGAAGTCATGTAGCCGGCCGCGGTGGCGATCGACTGCATGCAGTTGTTCTCGAGTAGCGTGAACTCCTTGGCGAGTCCGACCCGGGACATCGCCTTGAACATCGCGAACGCCAGGATCACGCTCGTGATGCCGACGCCCAAGCGTCCAGCCGGTCTTCGCGCCGACGTAGAGATTCGTGAGACACAGCACTCCACCGAGGAGCATGCCGGTCAGCGCCGAGCGAATCGTGAGCTGAGGCATGTCGCCGCGGAACACGTTCTCGAGCCACCAGCGATCTTTCTTTTCGAGAGACCAAGTGCGGACTTCTTCTTCGCTGAGCTGCTTGATGGCCATTCGCGCGCGCCCCTTCGACCCCGGAGATTGGCTCTCATTTCAGATCCGCGGCGGCCGGTCAACGCTTGATTTGAACGGCCACCCGACCGCGGGGATCGCAGGTATGTCACTGTCGACGTGAGGCAGCCGACGCGTGCTCAGCGATTGATTTGATGCAGCCCGCTCAAGCGACAAAACGAGCGGAGCGCGACCAGCGATTCTTTCGCCAGGTCCTCGAAGCGAAGTGCGAACTGGTCGCGGTCCCGTCGAACGACGACGGCGCGTGCTTCTACGGCGTAGCCAACGGGAAGCTCGAAATCGAGATCCACCGCTTCCCCGAGAGCGAGCTCGAGCTCGGTCTGAAGGATGATCCCGCCGCCCGACACGTTGATCCCGCGCGCAGGACGCTCGGCGTCCGCGGTTTCGACGAGCACCGGCCGTTCGAGCAGAGCACGACGGAACGCACGTCGATCCGGCTTCTGAGTGATCAACGGCTCAGAGCTCGTGCTGGGCTCCGACATGTCCTGCTTCAGAGGCATTTCACGTACCAACAGCGTGCCTTCCAACGATTTCAGCGAGTTGAGCCATTTGACATGCAGCTCAGCTATGAAAACGTTGCGGGAAAGCCCCACCTTACGCATCGCGCTGCCATGTAGGACAAGGTGCGCGCGCGGCCGGGTGATTCAGCTCACTTGTGCTTCCGAACGGTCTTCTTCTTCTTCGGGCTGCTGCTTTGCTTGAGCCATGCGCGAAGCGGCTTCCAGTAACGCTCGTGCCACCCCTTGTCGATCGCCTTGGCCTGATCGTCGGGCACACCGTGCTGGGTGAATGTGAGCTTGGTCTGTCCCGTGCCGGCGGGCGCGAGCTCGAAGCAGGCAATGGACCACGCGCCTTGGGGCCAGTTCTTTCCACGCCACGCTTGGACGATGCGTGCACCCTTCACCAGCTCCACGTTCACACCGCTGATGTAGCCGCCGTGACAAGAGATGCTGCCACCGACTTTGGCATCGATCTTGGCGGGCGCTTTCGTGAAAGCGCTGTGGTGTTTCGAGTCCATGAGCGCGCGGTAGATCACCGCGGGTTTGGCATCGAAGCTGACGGTCTGACGGATCTCCTTGGCCATCGGTCCCTCCTCGCGTGCGCGAGGGCCGGCGTATATCAGGAGCGCGTCCCGGGATCCATCCAGCCTCGCCCGAGATCGCGGAAACCCCGGGCGAAACCCCCAAGGCTGTGGCATACATGGCCGAAATGACCCGCCGCGACAACGAGCGCTATCAGGTATGGATCCCGGTCAAAGTGGACCAATTGAAGGAGGGTCTGGCGATCACTCACGACGCCAGCAGCCACGGCGCGCTCATGCTCACCGCCAGCACGTTGGAGGCGGGTTCCACGGTCGAGGTGGCTCTCAAGTTTCCGGGCGAGCCCGTTCCGCGGCGCGTCAAGGGACGAGTGGTGCGCGTCGAGTCGAATCCGGAGGATCCGAACGGACTCTGGCCGCATCGCATGGCGGTCGAGTTCGAGGAAGAAGTTCCGGACATCGAGTGGGTGCTCGGTGCCTCGGCGCTTCCCGAGCGTCGCGGCGAGAAGCGATAGCCGCTACGCCGCGTTGCTGCGTTCGATGGCTTCGATGAGTGCCGCGGCGGTGAACGGTTTCTGGAGAAAGTCCGAGCGTTTCTTGCTCTGCATTTTCTCGGCAATGTCTTCCTCGGTATAGCCGCTGCAGAGAACTACGCGAACGTCGCGACGGATCTTCACGAGCTCGTCGAGCACTTCGCCGCCCGTCATGTCCTTCATCGTCATGTCGAGAAGCACCACGTCGATGTTGCTCGAGTGCTGGCTGTAGCTTTCGATCGCCGCCTTGCCGCCACCTGCAGTGATGACGATGTATCCAAACTCTTCGAGCAGGCGACTGGTCACGTCGAGCACGATGGGCTCGTCGTCGACAACCAAGATTGTGGCGCCTCCGATGGAACGTTTGGGCATCGGCGGGACACTACTGACCGTCGCCACGGCACGGGCGGCTACGGGTATATGGATGCGGAACGTCGTTCCGCGGCCTTTTCGGTGTCGAGCTCCACGGCCCCGCGGTGACTTCGCACGATGCCGAGGCTGGCTGCGAGGCCGAGGCCACGTCCTTTCGTCTTGGTGGTGAAAAACGGATCGAATACCCGCGAGCGAGTTGCCTCGTCCATGCCCGAGCCCGTGTCCGAGACTTCGACGAACGCGTAGTCGCCCTCCGGAAGACCTTCGTCGACGTAGGCACAGGCCAGATCTTTTCGAGACAGCCGACGCATGCCCGTGGAAAGCCGAATCGTTCCTCTCGAGTCTCCAATCGCATCCGAGGCGTTCAGGATCAGGTTCATCACCACTTGTTGAAGCTGCGCGGGGTCGCCTTCGATGAGCGGAAGCTCTGGCGCAAACTCGTACTGGAGGTGAGCGCGCTTGCTCACGACGGTCGCGAGCAGCTCCGCCATCTCGCGCACGAGCGAGGACAGCTCGACGGGAACCGCCGTCACCCGTCCGCGGCCGGAGTAGGTGAGCATCTGCCGCGTGATGTCGGCCGCGCGTTGTGCAGCCGTTTCCAAGGCGGCAATGCTGTCGGCGATCTCGGCGTTCGGGGGCAGCTTTTGTTTGACCCAAGTCGCGTTGCCCAGGATGGCGGCGAGGAGGTTGTTGAAATCGTGAGCGATCCCTCCGGCGAGGAGGCCAAGGCTTTCGAGCTTCTGGGCGTGGCGCATCTGCTCTTCCAGAGCCCGGAGCCGGCGCTCGGCGGCCTTGCGAGCCGTGATCTCCAGAAAGGTCACGACGGCGCCTGTCACTGCGCCACTCTCCAAATCGATGACGGGCACCGCGGTGAATATCGCCCAGCTGAGCTCTCCATCGGGTCTTCGCACACCGATGGTATGCGGCGGCTGGGGCTGTCCGGTCACCAGCGCACGCGACACTGGATAGTGATCCGCTTTGCAGGGCGTTCCGTCCTCGTGAATGGTCTCGGCTTCGAAATCGGCGGTGAACTTCTGGGTGAGCTCGTCGAATCCCAGTCCGAGGACGCGACATGCCTCGGGGTTGGCGTGGTCGATCGAGCCATCCGCTTTCACGTGGACGACGCCACCGGGCATCGCCTCGAGGATGCGCCGATTGAGCTCCAGGGATTCTTGCAGTGCCAGTTGGGTTTTGTGCAGGTCGGTGACGTCGACGCTGATCCCGCGGGTCACGTCCCCGTGCGCCGTGGCGGACATCAGAATGTGTCGAATTTCTCCCCGGTGGGTTCGCAGCTTGACCGACATCATCGGCACGACTCCGGCGGCCAGACCTCGGTGGAGCTCCTCGCGCTGACCCAGATCCTCCCAATGCGGCAGCATGCTCTGCCCGATCATGGCCGAGGGAGATTCGTAGCCCGCGAGCCGTGCGAGGGCTGGGTTGGCGTAGCGAACCGTTCCGTCTCGTTGCACCTCGAAGATCCCGATGGGGCCGCTTTCCAGAAGGGCCGCATAACGCTCTGCGAACGTGAGAAATTCGTCACGCAGTCGCGAGGCAACCGCTTTCTCGGCAACTGTCAGCCGGAGGCCGAGCTCTGCCGCATCGAACGGCAGAGCCAGGAACGTCGTCCGCCCCCGATGCCAGTGCGTCGCCCAAAGCGCTCGGCTCGAAGAGGGCCAACACCCAGCGGCCGCGGATTTCCTTCAGAGCCAAAAGGTCGTCACGACCACGGCCACGTCACAGTCCGGCCCGGTGCAAAGCCGGTGACCTCGGGGGGAAATCGCGGCCGACAGCGCCTTTCGGACCTCGGGATCGGCTGCGTGAATGCTGAAGTCGAGGGGCATGCGTCGAGCCGGCCATCCTAGGACGCCGCTCTCGCCGGGCGAGCCGTTTTTCGAAAACCTCGAAGATCTCACCCAAATTCGAGGACCGGGCGCCAGCGTCGAGATCCTTCGGGAGGGTCACCCGTAGCTAGACCCGGTAGTTAGGTTTTTTTCGGTGGGCGGTGCCGCTCGGGCGCCACGCCGGTTCACTCGGAGGCTGGCAATGAAGAAGCTCCTTCTTGCGTTGGGTTTGGTTTGTTTGGCGACAGGTTGTGGTGCGGGCGCGGCGACCAAGGCGCCCGCCATGGCGAATCGAGACGCGGGAAAACCCGCGAGCGACAAGCCGGCGGCGCAAGAAGTGGCGGCGGACGCCGAGGATGACGAGGCTCCGAAGGTCGGCCCCTGGATCGGCGCGGCTACGCCGAGTCGATTCGTCCTCGCGAGCTCCGGCGAGCAGCGGGCGGCGATTTGGGTCGATGTACCCAAGTCGGGTCAGAAGGTTCACGTTCCGACATCCCTGACTCTGGTGATCGATACGTCGGGTTCGATGCGCGGCGAGAAGATCGAGCACGCACGGGAAGCAGCGCGCGAGCTCGTGGAAAAACTCGACGATGGCGACGTCGTTAGCGTGTACACGTTTTCGGACAACGCTCAGATGCGCATTGCTCCCACCGAGCTCGACGGGACGAGCCGGCGCCGGATTGGCAACCTGATCGAAGAGCTCGACGCCCACGGCGGCACGAATCTGTTCGACGGCTTGAATCAAGCGGGTGCGCAAATCTGGCAGGCCGACAGCACCCACCCCGTGCGACGCATGGTGCTGATCTCCGACGGCAAAGCCACGGTCGGCCCCACGGACGTGGCCAGCTTCGAGCGCCTGGCGGAAACGGGCTTTGGTAGCGGAGTCCAGATCACCGCCATCGGCGTCGGTCTCGACTACGACGAGCTCACGCTCAATTCCCTCGCGGTGCGCTCGAGCGGTCGTTTGCACCACGTCGAGCACGCCGACGACCTCGCGCGCGTCGTCCAAAAGGAAATGGACCTCATCGATGGAACGATGGCCACCGAGGCCTTCGTGGAAATCGTCGCAGCGCCTGGTGTGCGTCTGCTCGGTGCCGACGGCGTGCTCGCCAACTGGCGCGAGGCCGGCAAGCTCAGCGTGCCCGTGGGTGCGCTGTTCGGAGGTCAGACGCGAGAGCTCACCGTGCGTTTCTTGCTCGACGAGCGTCGCGAGCAAACCCGAACCCTCTTGAGCGCGCGACTGGTGTTCAAGGATCCCCACAATGGCGGCGTCGAGCGCGTACAAGAAGCACTGGTGCAAAGCACCGTGACCGGAGACGAGGCCCTGCTTCAGACCGCCCAGAACGTGCGTGCTCAGAACATCGTCGCCACCCAGCATGCAGCAGAGTTCGCGGTGCGAGCCACCGCCCAGCTGAACGCGGGTGACTTCCGAGCCGCCGAACGCGAGCTCGCTCGGGCCGAATCGGAGCTCAAGAAGAGCGCCGACCGGTCGAAGAACAAGACCGACAAGCGTCGCGCTCTCGCCCAGGTCGAGCGTGTGCAGAAGGCTCGACGCTCGGTTGCTGCTTCGGCAGCTGCCCCGGCACCCGCCAGGGCCAAGGCGAGCCGTGCCCGCGCTCTGGATACGAACGAAGCGGCCATGAAGCTCCAGGGCTTCTAGAGCAACGCGAGCACGCCACACGCCGGTCCGGCACGCACTGCCGGTCCGGCGTTCGTGCGTCCGGGCTCTTCGTGGGATAGAGACTGGCCATGCCGCGCTCGCTGATGGTTCCGCTGGCTCTGGGATTGGTCGTGCTCGGTTCCGGCTGTGCCGTTCTTCGCTCCCTCGCCGGTAAGAACACCCTCGATCTCGAAGGCGCCGACGTGCGCTCGATGGGCGTGGACATCCGCAAGGAACAGAAAACCATCTGTCCTCGCGAGCGGGTTCAAATGGCGGTGTTCGCCGACGTGGTCTTCCCCGGTGAAGCTCAGGTGAAGAAGGTCGAGACCTGGCGGGGCAACGAAAACCGAAACGGCAAGCTCGACTTTTCCGAGTTCGCCTTCCACAGCGACCAGGGGCAGTTCGACGATGCTGGGTTCTTTGCGCCGAATCACGACTTGCTCGCGACCGTCGGAAAAGAATTCGAGATCAAGAGCGTCTTCCGCCGTCGCCCGGACAAGTTCTCCTTCTCGACCACGTACAAGCCCGACTATCGCTGTATTCACGAAGCGGGTGAGTCCGGGCGAGGCGGCAGCGAGGGGCAGTCGGGGCAAGCCGGGACCACGGGCGACAGCGGCCAATCCGGATCGTCCACCTCCGCCGGCGGCCAGGGTGGTGACGGGCGCCCGGGAGCGTCGGGAGGCAACGGCGGTCAGGGCAGCGCCGGTCCGAAAATCGTTGCCTACGTCACGTTCGTGAAGACCGCATTTTACGACAAGCTCGTTGCAGTACGGATTGAAGGAGCTGGCAGCGACTTCTTACTCGCTCATCCCGAAGGCTCGCTCGTCATCCTGGCGACCGGTGGACCGGGGGGAGGTGGGGGCGATGGCGGACGCGGTGGAGACGGCGGCTCCGGTGGCAGCGGCAACCCACCCGGCAACGGAGGAACCGGCGCCCAGGGCGGCAACGGGGGCAACGGGGGCAGCGGCGGTCCCGGCGGAATCGGTGGAGCTCGTGATCGACGAGAACTTTCCCGACCTGGCCCAGCTCGTGAAGGTCAGTGTTGCCGGTGGATCCGCGGGTCCGCCGGGGCGGGCGGGCGGTGGAGGCAGCGCGGGTCGCGGTGGGAGCGCCCTCGGAACGAGCTCCGGTGCGGGCGGGGACGGAGCCGCCGGGAATGCGGGCGCTGACGGAGCTGCGGGGACGCCCGGCCCGGCGGGTCAGACGTCCCAGAGCCGAGCCGCCGTTGCCGATCGCTTTTCGGGGTACGCCGGCGTCACGGTGCTCACGCCATGAGCCTCTCGCGCCGACACTTCCTGGCCGGCGCGAGCGCTCTCGTCGTCGCGTGCGAGCGGCAGCGCGAGCCGGAAACGCCGCTGGCCCATCTGTACGGACAGGACTGGGTCCACGGTGCCTACTCGCACTACGCAACAGCCTACGCGAGCGTGGAAACCGACGCGGAGAAGCGGAGCTTCGATTCGTACAAGGTGCTCGCGCAAAAAGGCATCACGGCCCTCGACGGGCTGCAATCGCGCGAGGTGCCGTTCTACGTCCGCGTTGCCCCCGATGCGGGAAGCTTCCGCGTCGAGCGCGACGTCCCGGAGCGGTTGACTTTCAGTGCGGACATGACCCAGAGCGATCGCGACCTTGCCACCGCGGCTTGGAAGATCGCCCGCGAGCACTTGCACACCGATTACGAAGAAATTCACCGCCTCGATTGGGCGCTCACCGGGCTCTTGACCGAGCTCAGTCGCGTTCGAAACGCAATCGATCAGGGCCTCATGGAAGAGTTTCGCATCTGTCGTCAGCTCGGACGCTTGAGTGCGGGAGGCGAGTTACCGTTCCGCCTGCCATTTCAGGTCACGCGCGCGGATTACGAAAATGTTCTGCGCTTGGTGCTCGAGCGGCTCGAGAACGACCGCGAGCGGCTGCGACAGAGCGAGGCCGCGATGATCGCGGTCGGCCTCACGGCGCGCGCCACGGATGCCGGCTCCGCGAGTCTGGCTGCGAACGTCCGCAAGGTACTCGTCGCCGTCGTTCGCGACGCGGATGCCAACGAGAAAGCCCGATCCCTCGAGTACCCGAGCGCCGACCACGACGCGATTGTAGCCCGCGCAAAACAGCTGGAAGCGCGCATCGTGGCGAGTGCGGAGTACAGAGCCTGGCTCGCCGCGGAGCAGGAGAAAGAGGACGTCCTCGGAAAATTGCTGACGGTTCTCGACAGCGTGACGGGCCTTCCAACCTCGAGCGTGTACCGCCAAGTGATGCGGGTGTGGCGGGGAGGGGGCGACTACCTCGCGTATCTCGAGATTGCGGTCGGACTCGTGCCCTCGGGTACCGGTCTCCACGGCGTGCTCGAACAAGCCACGCACACGACCAAGCGTTGTCGGGAGGCGGTCCGAAGCACGGAGCGTGCTCGGGCCCTGATCGCTTCGCTGGACAAGCCGGAGGCAAGCCCGGGTCGCCGAGGTCGAAGCCACTGTGGTGAACGTCGGCACGCGCCGGGCACGAAAGCAGCTCGATCGGCAGCTCGCTTTCTTCGAAAGCAAAGAGGAGCTCGAGGGGTGAAGCGCGAGCTCGGCAGAGCCCCCTCGGGACCGCGCCGTTGCCGGAAGTTCCGCCGCGCTGAGCGAACCCTTTGTCGGTGGACGGGCTCTCACCGATGAAGGAGCTCGTCATGCAAAACGAAGCAACCTGGGATCGGATCCTCCGGATCGCCCTGGGCATCGGCCTCTTGTCGCTGATGTTCGTCGGACCCAAGACCGGCTGGGCCATCGAACGCGACAATCGGGAAACGGGAGTAACCCTTTTGCCGCGCTGGCCGGCCGTCGCGTCCGGCAATTCGAAAAGATACTACGCTCGGCTACCCATGGCCCACGCTCACCGCCATCGCTTCTCGTTCGACAAGGTCGAAAAGCTCGACGACGAGTCGCGGCGGCGTCGCCAGCCCATCGCTCCCGTGATCGACGCGCTCGCCCTCGACAGCGACGACGTGGTCATCGATCTGGGAGCCGGTACCGGGTACTTCGCCCTGCCGATCGCAGCGCGACTCGGCCCGGGCGGCAGCGTGATCGCTCTGGACGTCGAGCCGCGCATGCTGGACCTGCTCTGCCAGCGTGCGGCGGAGCGCGGCCTCGCCGATCGCATCCGCCGGCTCGAGGTCGTCTCTCAGGGCGCGCTCCCGGTCGCCGACGCGTCCGCCACGCGGGCGCTCGTCGCCAACGTCCATCACGAGCTCGACGATCCGCGCGTCGTGCTGGCCGAGCTTCATCGTGCCCTCCGCCCGCAAGGGCGCATCGTCGTCGTCGACTGGCAGCCGAGCGGAACCACCGAGATCGGACCGCGGCCGCGAGCACCGCATCCCAGCCGACCGCGTGGAGACGCGACTTCGCGGACGCAGGATTTCCGACTGCGAATCGATCGCGGCCTACGACGACTTCTACTTGCTCTCGGCTCGGCGCTAAATCACAGTCACGATTCTCGCTCGTGCTCGTGCTCTGACCGCTGATTTAGAAGATCCGCCACCAGAACGAGACGAAGAGCACCGCCAAAATCACGGCGATGAAGAGCCAAATCATCTCGTTCCTCGATGCGCCGAGCTTGCCCTTCGGTGGGATCCCACTCGGCGGCACCAGGTCCAGATCGTGATCGACTTTGGCTGCCATGGGAGCTCCTTTCGTGCTCGGGAGCTGCATGAGGCATGCCGCGGAGCGCCGTCATTTGCGGCGGTCGGACGGGGCGAAATGGCCGTGGCGCCGGCCGGGTGTTGCGGAACGCCTCGTCAGCCCCGATTGCGGCGCCCACGGTCACGGCGCCGCCGCGTCCGCGTCGAGCATGCCGTCGGTCGCGAGTCGAAGAAGCTGCCGTATCCGTGCGTGCGCTGCTGCCAGCGGAAGTGATCGAACAGCTGGAGCACGGTCGCGGTGCGCTGGCCGGCATCTCTTGAGGGATGCCGTCGGCCCTGATCGAGATAGCAGCGGATGAACAGGCTCTTCTCGTTGGACGGCAGGGCGTCGACGTTCGCGACGTACGCCTTCCACTTCGTCGGGCTCCATCACGTACTGCTCCACGTTGGAGACGTAGAACGCCGACACGGGCAGGTCGCGGCTTGCGAAGCTCCTTGCCGACGCCTGGAGCGCATGGTCGCCCGCGAAGTCACCGACCACCGGGATGACGCGATTTTGCGCGCTCGAGATCCCGCACCGACGCGAAACGCCGGTCGGCTCGCCAAAAATCCGAGCTGTTCGACCGCGCGGATTCTTGGCGCCGAGGAGCTCGCGAAGCTCGGGTAGTCCCGGAAGTTCTTTCCGTGCAGCTCGAAGCGAAGATCGAGCTGCTTGTCGAAGAAGGCGTGGTGGGTCTCCTCGAGCGTCTGCTCGGTCCTTGCTCGAAAGCGGGATCTGGAAGTCGCGCTCGATGCGCGAGACCAGAGCGCCGCGTGGATTTCGTCGATAGAGCTTCGGTGTCGGGCGCCGATTTCTTGACGAAGGCGAGCACTTCGTCGATGTCGGCGCGCGGTGCCCGGGCTCCGCTTCTGCGCGACGGGCGGCCAAGAGCAGCCGCGAGGAATCGCGCGCGGGTGTCGGCTTCCTCGAAGATCGATTTGTACAGCGAGCTGCTCGAGAGCGTTGCCTCGACGGATGTCGACGATGAACGCGAGCTTGGGCTCGAGCAGCGCGATGTAGGTGAAGTTCTGTTCGGGCCCGACTCCGATGTATGCGCCGCCCGGGCGGCGTGCCGCGCAAGCCGTCGGCCACCTGCAGGTAGCTGGTCTCGTTGGAGATGTAGTTGTCGCTGAAGAAGTAGCGATCGGGCTCGGATAGCTCGCGAAACAGCCGGGCGAGCTCCGACGCGGGAAGCGACAAGGAAGGCGCGGACGGTCTCCGGGGTGTGCTCGCGCTCGGCGCCGGCGCGGCGCTCACTGGGGCACCGACCGTCTCAGCGGGCGGAGGTGCGACCTTCTTGTCGCAGGCCACGAGCGAAAGGAGACCAGCCAGACGAATTTCTGCCCCAGCTCATCCGGTGTCCGTCCACGATTGGGAAACGCTCCCCCAAGCTAGCGGATTCCGTAGGGAATGCGGGGCCGGAACCTCGGGCAAGCGCCGGGTGTCACAATCGAGGTGACGATGTCCGCCGCCCAGCCCCTTTCTCCCGCGCTGGTGGTGTCGGTGATGCTCCACGTGCTCGTCGCGACCGCGGCGCTCACCGTCGGAGCCCATCACCGGGGGCCGCTGGTGGATCCCGACCGGGGAGCCTCGTGGCAGGGCGACACCTTCGAGGTCGACGAGCTGCTCAAGACACCCGCAACGAGCGCTCCGGCTGCGGCCGAGCCAAAAGCCATCGGCAAGACCGAGTCCGAGCCGCAAGTCGCGGCTCCGGTCGAGCCCAAAGCAGAGCCAAAACCGAAACCCGATCCGGGACCCAAGCCGGAAGCCCAACGACAAGCCGATCCAAAGCCCGAACCGGCAGCTGGGCCCCCTTCGGCAAGTCGTCCGAGCGCCGGCGATGGACAAAGCGACAGTCCTCGGGGTGGCAGTCCCGGCGTCGCGCCGGGCGTCGCCAATCTCGCCAAGGCCTTCACTCGCGCGATCACGGCGGCCACTCACCGCGACGCGATTTGGGACGAGCTGCCCCTCGGCAAAGTTGGAAGCTTCGCCGTCGTGGTGACATTGGGTGACGACGGAAGCATCACCGAGAGCGAGCTCGAGCACCGCAAGGACGTTGCCGAGCATCTGGTACGCATGGTGGACCGAACACTCTTGATGCTGAAGGCGGGTCGCTTTGCGCTCAGTCGCGAGGGTTCCGATAGCGGCTCAGAGAGCTTTCAGATCGATGTCGTGCTCTCCGCGGGGACTCCCGACGAGTACGCGGAAAATCCCCACGACTCCTCCAACATGGGTTTCGATCCTCCGCTTCCCGACAAGCCCGGTCGTGCCTACTTCGACCACGCCTCGGGTCGGCACTTCGAGGCGAAGGTCACGCTTCTCCCGCGCTGAGGAGCGACGCCTTGGCGCCCGCAGCGCGGCTGAGGAGCGGGCTCGGCTCGAACAAGGTGAGCCCGGAGGCTTCGTGCCAGCGCCGAAGCGTCGTCGCGACCGACTCGGCTCCCACACCGTCCGCCCACTTCAGCGGACCGCCCCGATAGGGCGGAAAGCCCATGCCGAGCACCGCAGCGACGTCGACGTCGCTCGGGCGAAGGACGATGCCCTCCTCGATGGCGCGACAGGCTTCGTTCACCACTCCGAACAGCAGGAGTTGGGGGATCTCGTCGTCATCGATCTCGACCGCGGTCGGATTTCCGGCGAGCTCCCGTGCCTTCGAGACGAAGTTCGAGAGAGTGGGATCTTCCGATGCCTGCTTGCCATCGTACCGATAATGACCCGCGCCAGATTTTTCTCCCAGCCGACCCGCCTCCACTAGTAGGCGGCGGAGCTGGGAGCGATACCCGCGGCCCGGATACGCGGCGTCGAGGATGCCTCCCGCTTTCACGCCCACGTCGACTCCGGCGAGATCACTCATGCGACAAGGACCCATCGGCATTCCAAAAGCATGTACGGCGCGATCGATTCGATAAGGATCGACGCCGCGGTCCATCAACCAACCGGTGATCTGCGAGTAGGGCATGAAGATGCGATTCACGAGAAAGCCGGTGCACGTCTGGACCGTGACCGGGGTCTTTCTCATGCGCTTTGCCAGGGCCAGCGTATCGGCGATCGCCTGGGGGGAAGTTTCTTTCGTGCGGACGATCTCGAGGAGCTTCATGACGTGCGCGGGGCTGAAAAAGTGAGTGCCGAGCACCCGCTCGGGGGCGCCAGCCGCTTGGGCGACGACGTGAATGTCGATGGTGCTGGTGTTGGTTGCGAGCCAGGCGTCGGGCCGCGTCACCCTCGCTAGATCGGAAAAGATCCGACACTTGAGCTCAACGTCTTCGGTGGCCGCTTCGATCACGAAGTCCACCTGATCGAACTTCGCGTAGTCCGTCTGGGTGCTGAATCGAGCCAAAAGCTCCTGAGCGCGGGCGGCCGTGAGTCGGCCCTTGTCGACATTTCGCTCGATGTTCTTTTTCACTCGAGCTTCCGCGGCCGAGGCCTGGTCGACGCTCGCTTCGGTCAGCCGCACCTCGATACCCGCATCGATGAGTGCGGTCGCGATGCCGGAGCCCATCGTTCCGCCACCGATCACGGCCACTCGTTCGATCTCGTTGGGGGTCCTCTCGCTCGCGCCCGGGACCTTGGCGGCCGCGCGTTCGGCGAAGAACAAATGAATCATGCCCCGCGCGCTGTCCGTGAGGAGCAGTGCCTGAAAGAGCGCCCGCTCTTTTTCGATGCCAGCCTCGGCACCGTGCTCGAGTCCCCAACCGATCGCATCCAGGCAGTCGAAGGGATGGGTGACGTTCCGATGCTTCTTTTCGGCGGCGAGTCGAGCTTCGCCCAGGATCCGGAGCGCCTCGTCCAACGGTTCGAGGGCGTCGGTTCGCTCGAGAGTCTTTCGTCGAGGGCGCTTCGTGTCGGCGATCTCCAGCGCCACCTCGCGCGCTTTCGCCACCGCATCGGTGGCGATCTCGTCGAGGATCCCGAGGGACCGCGCTTCCGCCGCCTTCGCTTGACGGCTGGACATCATGAGCTCGGTGGCCGCACGGACGCCGGTGACTCGGGGCAGGCGCTGGGTGCCGCCCGCTCCGGGAATCAAGCCGAGCAAGAGCTCCGGAAGCCCCACCCGAGCGCGCTCGGAGCCGACCCGCGCGTGACAGCCCAGGGCGAGCTCGAGGCCGCCTCCGAGAGCAAAGCCGTCGATCGCTGCCACCGTGGGCTTGTCGGAGCTTTCCAGTCGCCCGATGACGTCCGGTAGGCGGGTCGCGTCTTCCCGCGGCACGCCGTCGCTGATGCGCTTGAGCCGATTCACGTCGGCGCCCGCAACGAAATTTCCTCCAGCACCCGTCAGCACGACGGCGCGTACGCTCGCGTCGCTCGTTGCCTCGTCGAGCCGTTGTGCAAGTCCTCGGAGCACTGCCGCCGACAACGCGTTCACGGGAGGATTGTCGACCGTGATGATGGCGACGCCGTCCATCACGTCGTAGCGGACTCGGCTCTCGGGATCGTCTTGCATGACGCCCGGGACTTTCGCACACAGATGGAAGCGCGTGCTACCCTCCGCCCGCGGATGCTGCGCATCTTCTTCGCGCTCGCGCTCGTGATGGGCATGTCCGGCTGTCGCGATGGCGCATCCAAGTCGGAAGCCCCGGCCGTTCCGGAGGATGCCTCCTTGCCCCGGGTCACGCTCGTGGCGAAGAACGAAGCCGGCGTTCCGCTGCACTCGACGCCGGGTCAGACCGCCGTCTCGGCGCGCCTCCCCGATGGGACCGAGGTCCTCGTGATCGAGAAGAGCTCCGACAAACACTGGCTGCACGTTCGAAAGCCGGGCGGAGCCAGTGGTTGGTGCACCGAGCGCTACGTCGCCGGGTCCTCGAGGCCGGTCGCGCCGGCGGCGCGCCTCCCCGATGCCTCCCCATGGGCCTCGCGAGCAGCCTGTGAAGCCGCGCTCTCGAAAAAGAAGCCTCGCCCGGCCGGCAGCGTCCGGCTCGCGACCTGGAACATCCGCTGGTTTCCCGATGGCAAGCCCGGCAAAGGTCGCTCGAACGAGGACGGGACGGACATCGACTGGCTCGCTTGCGCGATCGCCTGGCTCGACGTGGACGCCATCGCGCTGCAGGAAATCAAGACCAACGAGCACGCGGGGCAGCGCTCCCGCGCCCTCCTCACCTCGCTCTCTCGCGCGAGCGGCGGCAAATGGCGACTCGAAACCGATGAGTGCGAAAACCGGGACGGCCAGCACGTCGCCCTCCTGATCGACGAAAAGAAGCTCGTCGAAAAATCCGTCGGCCAGCTCGCATCTCTGAATCCGAATGGGCAGGCTTGCAAAAATCAGCTGCGACCCGGTCTGGGCGCGTATCTGACCTCGAAGGGAGGGCTCGACTTCCACTTCGTGTCCGTCCACGCCAAGAGCGGCAGTGAGCGGCGATCCTTCGACCTGAGACAGCGCAGCTTGCGAGGCATCGCTGCGGCGCGAAGCGAGCTTCTCGCGCGAGTGGCCGACTCCGACGTGGTGATCGCGGGTGACTTCAACACCATGGGTTGCTCGAAGTGCTCGGTGCCGGTGAGCTCGGCCGAAGAAATCTCCGGCATGGATCGGGCGCTGTCCGATCTGCCGACCCCATTTCGTCGAGTCCCCACCGACGGTGCCTGCACCGAACGAAGCTCCCACGGTGAGGCACTCCTCGACCATTTCGTGGTGAGTCGGTCGATGGCGGAGCTCGAACCCAGCGTCCGCGCGGTGGTGGCCGGCATCTGTCGCGAGGCAGCTTGCGGCGCGCCGCGAGAGCTCCCTGCCGAAGCCCGGCTGAGCGATCATTGCCCGGTGGTGCTCGAGATCCCGGACCGCGATCTCGATTGACATTCTCGGCACTTGCCCGGGTTTTGGGCTATCCTGATCGGGATGCGTGGCCCGTGGGTGGTTTCGAGCGTGCTGCTCTTTTCAGCGCTCTTGTTCCATTCCTGCAAGGTGTACGACTCGTCGCTCCTCGACGGACAAGGCGACAAGCCGGTCCCCAAAGAGCTCTGGGGTAGTGGCGTCGGCTGGTGGTCCAAGCAGCGAAGCGACGGTTGCATCAGCGCGGGAGTGCCGACGCCCGAGCAACGCCCGTCCGCCACCGGTTCCAACGAAATCCCACCGATCTATCTGGCTGTGCGAGACATGGCCCTCGGCTCTCTCGACCGGAACGGCGATCCGACCGACGAGGCATGGAAGGATCTCGGATTCGATCTCGATGGGCTGTGCACGGGCTCGGACACTTGCCCGGACAGCACCGATCCTCAGCCGTGCCAACCCGTCGTTCCCGCTGCGGACGGCCGGTATTGTCGCGACAACACCTTTGGCCGCCTCGAGGACGAGGCCGTCGCAGTCCAAGGGCTCGGCAAGGAGTTCGGGCTCTCCAACGACGGGTTCAACTGCGCTCTGTGCAAAGGCGATTACAACTTCCTCATCCGGATCAGCGGGTGGAACGGTGAGCCGAACGACAACAACGTTCGACTCGATCTCTACCCATCCCCCGGTCTGGAAACCCCGCAGACCTCGTGGCAATGCGATCTCAATTCCGCAATCGGTGCCTGGAAGACCAACCCGTGCTGGAAGCGTGGCGACAAATTCACGGTAGAGGTCGGCTCGTACGACGGGGACATCCAACCGGGCCAGCCGCTGCCCAACGCCAAGATCAACGATCCCACCGGTTACGTGAGAGACGGATACATCATCGCGCAGCTCCCGGCGGACGCGTTGTTCTGGTTTCCGGGCGACTCCGCCGCCCGAGCCTACCCGCTCAAGATCCAGCGCGGAGTCATCGCAGCCAAGCTCGTCGACAACGGCGATGGAACGTATTCGGTGGATGACGGCACCATCGCCGGGCGTGCGAAGAAGGACGACTTGATATCTGCGTTCGAGGACTTGGGTCTGTGCGACGGCCACCCGCTCTACACGCTGATGAAGAGCTCGGTTGGCTTCGCCACCGATTCCCTCGCCAACGGCACGAATTCCGCCGAGGCGACCTGCGACGCGATGGGCCTCGGGATTGGGTTTCGCGCCGATGCGGCGTCGTTTTCCGAAACTCCCCTCCCCGTGACTCCGCTTCCCGGATGCCCGGCGGGAACCGATGGCGGCACGGGCGGCAGCTCCGGCGCCGGAGGCAGCTCCGGCTCGTCCGGTGACAGCGGATTGTAGATCCGCAGGCTGAATCAGCCCCGGTTCCGGTTCGGGCTCGGATGACTACAATCCCCGCCGTGCCCAAGAACCATCATCTCGTCAAGAGCGAGCCGAGCATCTACTGCTTCGCCGATCTCGTGCGCGACAAGAAGACGGCGTGGGATGGAGTGCGCAACGCAGCAGCGCGCAACAATCTCCGCGCGATGAAGAAAGACGATCTGGTCCTCTACTATCACACGGGTGACGAACGGCAGGTGGTCGGCATCGCGCGCGTCGTCAAAACCGCGTATCCCGATCCCACGGCGGACGACGGGGATTGGTCGGCGGTGGATCTCGCGCCGGTCGAGGCATTGCCCCGCTCCGTGACCCTGGCCCAGATCAAATCGGATCCGAAGCTCCGAGCTCTTCCTTTGATTCGCATGGGACGACTGAGCGTGATGCCAGTCTCCGCTGCGGAATTTCGACACATCGCGCAGTTGGGCGGCAAAAAGAAGTGATGCGCTCCATCGCCGCAGTCGCCCTGGTCCTCTTCACACTCTTGTCGGCAGGCCGCGCCCTGGGCGAGCCCCCCGAGGACTGCAAGAGTCCCCGCGCCGCCGTGAATTCCGTGTTCGGCTGGCAAGAGCCGGAGCACTTCAACCCCGCCAAAGCGATGCACTGCCTCGATCGCGCGGGCCGAAGCGCGAGCGAGCTTCGACAAAGCGCCCAGCGCATCAAGGCCGTTTACGAGGCACGCGCGCTCAAGCTCGATGAATCCCGCTTCAGTACCGAGTCCGGTTGGGTGAATCCCGAGACCGGCAAGCGTGCGTTCGCAGTGCACCGCAGCATTCCGGGCGTTCAAATCGAGAGACAGGCGGACGGCGAGTGGCGGTGGTCCCGAGCTTCCCTCGATCGCGTGGACGAGTTGTTCGAAGACTCGCTCGGCGAGCGCAGTGGCTGGATCATCGAGAAGTTGCCGGGCTGGGCTCACTTGCGCGCGTTCGGCGTGGAGCTCTGGCAGGCGGTCGCTCTGCTGCTGATCCTGCTCGTAGCGTGGGTGGTTCGCGGCGTGATCCGTGCGCTGGTCAAGGTGCGCCTTTCGAAGTTCGCCGAACGACGCGGCGCCCACCTGACCGCGCAGATCGCTCAGGTGTTTGCGACTCCGGGTGCTTCACTTCTGCTCGCGTTGATGCTGCGCTTGGTGTACCCGAGCTTGGGCCTTCCCCTGGCTGCGGCGCTACTCGTCAGCGCCGCCGTGAGTGCGCTCGTCGTGTTCGCGTTGGTGGTGGCCATTTACCGCCTGGTCGACGTGTTCGCGACACACCTCGGCGAGCGTGCTGCTCTGACCGAGTCGAAGCTCGACGACCAATTCGTGCCGCTCTTCCGTAAGGCCACGAAAGTGCTGATCGTGATCGCGGGCGTGCTGGTGATGCTCCAGAACCTGAACGTGAACGTGATGTCACTGGTCGCCGGGCTCGGCATCGGCGGCTTGGCCGTGGCACTCGCGGCCAAGGACAGCATCGCGAACCTCTTCGGCAGCATCATGATCTTCACCGACCGCCCGTTCACCATCGGTGATTGGGTCAAAGTGGAGGAAGTCGAAGGCAAAATCGAGGCGGTGGGCTTCCGATCGACACGCATTCGCACCCTCGCCGACACGATCGTGACGATGCCCAACGCCCGCTTCATGGAAGCGAAAATCGAGAATTTCAGCGAGCGAGAGGCCCGGCGAGTGACCACGGTCCTCGGGCTGACCTACGACACTCCGCGAGACCGCCTACAAGCCTTCGTCGAAGGCATTCGCGCCATCATCCGCGCCAACCCCCTCACCCGGAAGGACAAGTACGAAGTGCACTTCTCCGGCTTCGGCGCGAGCGCGTTGGAGATTTACGTTCACTTCTACGTCCGAGTCCCCACCTGGTCGGAAGAGCTGCGCGAACGCCACAACGTGTTCTCCGAAGTGTTGCGCTTGGCACAAGCACTCGGAGTGTCCTTCGCGTTTCCCACGCAGACGCTCCACGTCGAATCGTTGGCCGCACCCGGAGCTTCGCCCCCCGAGCGTTCCGCAAAGGCTCACTCCGATCTCGCCGAGGTGGTGCGCAGTTTCGGGCCCGACGGGAGTGTTGCGCGTCCAGAAGCAGAGCTGATCACCGAGGGCTTCCCGCCAACGCAGGAACCGTTGGCCTGACGATCACTCGTCCTTGTCGCTCTTCTTCTTCGCGGGATCTCGAGCTTCGTGGATCTCCATCAGCGTGCCGAGCGCCTCGATCTCGCGCTTGGTTTGAATTTCGCGTTGCCGGAGCGTTTTGATTTCGGCTTCGAGCTTGCGCTGCTCCGCTTCGAGCTCGCGCAGCCCATCCTTCAATCGATCACGTTCGGCACGGAGCACGTCGACTTCGAGAGGCACGGGCTCTAACTACCAGAGGATCGCCGAGGGCTAGAGCGCAAAACGTGAGAGGGGGCGCTTCCCCTCCATTTCGACCCTGGCCGAGTCCCGTGACTGAAACGTGACGCCACGGCCGCGGGTCTGACGGACGCGTGTCGGCGCGTGTGGGAAATTGTGGCAGGGCGGCAATCAATGCAAGTTCTTGCCATTCAACTCAATTGGCAATCACGTATTCAATCAAACAAACTAATCAAATGATATAAAAGGTGAGTCGCTGAATGG
Organism: uncultured delta proteobacterium; assembly: GCA_963781505.1. Lineage (GTDB taxonomy): Bacteria > Myxococcota_A > Polyangia > Polyangiales > Polyangiaceae > JADJKB01. The sequence continues at coordinate 36,455 of CAWAHB010000038.1, forward strand.
GGCTCAGGGTGGCGTCTGCATAAAAACTCAATAAAAACAATAGTTTCAAGAGATGCGCGAGCTCCGCATCTACGCGTCCGGGAAAGCTTGTGGATTAGTTGTGGGGCAACTTGTGGATAAGAAAATCGCATCTGGCAGCGATTTTTAGTTGCATAGAAGCTCGACCTCGACCATATATCGACCTCGGAAGTTCGCGGCACATCTGCCAGCGAGCGACCGATTCGTTGAGATTTTCAGGAGCGCCGTGCGCGCTGCTCGGTCTGTGGGTCGCAAGCCCACGGCAGGGTGGCCGTCACCGCCGGTCGAGTCGGGTGACCCGTCAAGGTCGCCAGGGTTGGCCGAGTGAAAAAGGCGCGAGGGTCGTTTTCCCATCTCCCGCCTCTTTCAAGAATGCGGGGGGCCAAATGGGAACGCCCCGGTCTGGCGGAAGTTAGCGCCTCCGCCCGGGCTTCCTGGAATTTCGAAGGCACCCTGGCTTTCACGAACACCTCACCCATTCGCGTGGGCGGTGGAACTGAAGGTCTCGGCTGGCCGGCTCGACGCCTGGATCCCTTCAGGTCCAGCCCGGGAGCAGGTTAGCGACAACGGGTGCACGGAGAATGGCCGAGTTGGCCTCTTGCGCCGCAGCGCGCATGTGCTGACTCACTGTTCTTCGGCCGGCACGGCAGGCACCTTCGGGGTGCCAGTCGGGGTTTCTCGAGAGAGAGGTCTCGGCGTCGTGCCGCTCGCAGCCCGCACGGCTTCGGTCAGCGGGCGGCGGAGCGAGTGAAAGCTCAATCCGTGCGAGGAGTCATCGCTTGTTGGTGTGCTCGGGCTCGCGTTGAAAAGGTTGCAGAATTCGGTGAGCAGCGTCTGGCTCAAGAAGCGAACCTCGGTTGCGGCTGAGGTGAGCAGACGGGGTCTAGCTCTGCGCGACTAATACCCGCGCCAGGGCGAAAGGAATGCTGAGAGCTACACCACTTCGGGAAGTCTCCGGAGTGGGAACGTAGCGAAGGGCCTGAGAAGGGTCCCTCATCGGAGGAAGGCGCTTCGGGTCGCTTACAGCCGTCGGAAGTCACGCTCTATGGCGGTGCGGCGATCTCGATCGTTCGAGTCGAGTTGGCAGAGATGCTGGCAGAGCTTGGGCGGTGACAGAAGCGTCAGAGGCAAAGGCGCCAAGCGGCGAATCGAGGCAGAAAACGCTCGACTCGACGTGAAGGTGGTCAGCCGAAGCGAGCGATTGCGGCGTGAACCGCATCGTTCATCGACCCACACGGGGGAAACCCCGCAAGCGGGAATCGGTAGCCGCGCGAAGCACCGGGTGCTCATCTTTGAAATGTAGGATTGCAAACGTCGGCCGGACGTATCTCTGGCCATGGCTGCTCGTCACCGAAAGGTACGAATCCAGACCGTGGTCTAGCTCGACCAGAACCGAGGCATCGTTGACGCGATGTCGTGGAAGATCAGTAGAGCGAATGGGTACGCGAAGCTCTTTATCTCGCGTGAACAACCGGGTGAAGAGCATCGACTTGCGAAGAAACCCTTCGTGAGCTCAAGGTACGACAAAGGCGTTCTGGGTCGTGAGCAGTGTCGTTCTTAATCCGTTCGGCACCAGCGCGGTCCCTGATCGCATGGGTCAATGCGGTTTCGACCGGTCATACGCGCAAGCGGGTGGTCAGTCGGGATTCGAGCAGCCGGTGATGGGAGCCTGAGGTCTCATCGACGGTGTCCGTGCGACGACAGAGAACGTCAGAGGCTGGGTAATCGTTTGGTGAAGGCTCCTCCAGTTGAAGAAACGCGGGGGGTCAGCATCCGTGGTGTTGTCGGAAGGCAGCCACGCCGAGGTCCCTGTGGGCGCGAGCCGGCAGAAAACCAATGGACGGTGCATCAACGAAACTCTACGCCGAAGCTAGTAAGGGCTAACGACCCTACTACTGCGCCAGGCCAAGTCAGCGCGAAACTGTGCGGGCCTGGAATTGCGGAGCCTACATTGAGGCGATGATGCCATGACGACCGCTTGCAAGCGGCGTGGTGGCGGCTGGTGATAGCAAAAGCTGAAACATGCTCGGGGAGTGTTCCTCCCACCACCAGCAATCAAAATCGTGACTTCCCAAGGCCGATCCGGGTGACCGGGTCGGCCTTGTTTTTTTGTCTCGCGAAGCGAAGGACCTGCCACATGCTCAGACGGCAAAGGCCAGACCGAGGCGGCTGATCCGCCCTCAGTGCACAGTCTGCTCCTCCAAGCAGTCGACCTTGCCCGCGGCGCGGTTCGGGCTTCGAAGGCAGACGCTGTACGCTCGGGCGCGTCGCTTGCCGATCTCGGACGTGGTCACCTGCTCGTACCGCGACATGAGCTCGACGGACTCGTCGATCTCCCCCACGTGGTCGAGGGCGACAGCAACGTGGAACAGCGACACGTCGCGGCATAGGATGGCGTAGACCCGACGAAACGCGTCCAGGGCGTCGGGCCAGCGCTTTTCCTGAAGGGCGCGGAGCGCGTCGGCCTGGATGCGCTTGGCCTCTTCGAGCTGTGATGGGTCCTCGCTCTTTTTGCAGTCCGAGGTCGGAGCTGGAACCTTCGGGGAAGGGGGCGTCCCTCTGGTTGGATGTTTTTCGGTAGCCACGGGAATTTGGACGACGGGGCCCGTCGGCTGGGGGAAGGAGCCGATCCGCAGCCCACGAGCATCAGCACCCAGAGGAAATCCACTCGACGCCGCTTTGTCATGCCACCGCCACGGTCGTGGCTTCCACGGCACCGGGAGCGCGAGACCGCGAAGGATGACAAGCTCGCCAACTTTTCCACCACTCCTCTGCGGAAGCGGCGGGCCAGGGATGCCCGGCGGTCAGCTCGGCAAGTCGAGCCTCGAGGGCACTGGCGCTCGCGGGTCGATCGGAGGGCTCCTTGGCCAGGCAGGCGAGAATCGTGCGCTCGAGCTCATCGGGTAGGTCTTCGCCACGACGGATCGAGGGTCGCTCGGGCGGGGTGTGCAGGTGATGAGCGCACACCTCCATGATCGTCTTGCCTGCGAAGACCGGGCCTCCCGTGAGCAAGAAGTATCCGACGCCGCCGAGGCCATACAGATCCGCACGGCCGTCGAGGCTGTCGGGTGAAACGATCATCTCGGGCGCCAGGTACGCCGGAGTGCCGGTGATCGTGTCCGCTCGAGTCACCGTGGCGTCGGCCGGAGCTTCGAGTTGTTTCACCAACCCGAAGTCCACCACCTTGACCACGTCGAAGATCCCACCGCGCTCGCAGAGCAGGATGTTCGCGGGCTTCACGTCTCGGTGGATCAGGCCCACGTGGTGCGCCTCGCCGAGAGCTCCCGCCACCTGACGCAAGATGTGGATGACGCGCTCGGGGGGTTGGGGGCCGTCGGCGTCAACGAGGTCCTCCAGGGACAGGCCGTCGACGTACTCCATCGCATAATAAAAGACGCCGCTCGTGGTGCGCCCATAGTCGTAGACCGCGATCGTGTTCGGATGGGTGAGGAGGCTCGTGAGCTGCACTTCGCGCTCGAATCGAGCGAGGCTCGCCGTGCCGGCGCGGTCGGGCGGCAAAAGCTTCACTGCGGTCGGGCGTCGGAGCATTGCGTGCTGCGCGAGGTACACCGCCCCCATTCCGCCTTCGCCGAGCTTCTCGCCGAGAGTGTACTGTCCGAGTCGGAGCGCCTGCTCGACCTGGCGCTGCAGGCCATACACGACCCGAGAGGTGGCGTTCGTCACGCCGGCGATGACGATGCCCCACATCACACAACCGAAAATCACGATGCCGGGCGTGAGTGGGTAGGGGAGGGACGAGCTTCGTGTCGTATAGACAGCGAGCGCGCCGAGCGAGAGCGTGGCAAGGAGCGCAATCGTGGTGGTGCGACGAGGTGGGCTCGGAACCAGTGCTGCGCGCAGGCCGAGCGAGAGCAGCGTCGCCAAGACAGCGATGAGCTCGGCGGCGTAGCCGAGGGGGACCGTGGCGACGGCTATGTGGGCCATGAGCACCGTTCCGAGCGCGAATCCCGTATCCAGGAAGCGAAGGGTCGGCAGGGAAAATCGACGGCGCCGGAGTACGAGCCAGAGGCCTCCGCTGACCACGCCGGCGCCGACGTTGAGCAATTTTGCCGGATGGAGGTGAGTGGAGATGAGCATCTCCGGGACGAAGATCGCGACCAGCACGAACCCCGCGACGTAGAGCCACACCGACACCACGAGCATCAAGCGGGCGAAAACCGCGAGCCGTTCCTGGAGGAGGTCCGTCGATTCCGTGCTCGAACTGGGGCTCCCCAGGGCATGAGCCACCGTCATGCCGTCGAGGAGCGATGGATCGCGCGGGTCGGCCATCGAACGCCGAATACTCGTGCGAGGGCCCGCGCGATGGCAAGCGCTCAGCGCGAGGCGCGGGAAAGGCCGCTCAGGGTGCGTCGGGCGGAGGAGGCAGCACGACCACGCAACCCGACGGCGTCGCGCTGGCGGTGTAGGAGTTCTGCGCTGGGTAGGCGTAGCCGAACAGGATGCACATCTCGTTGTCGCCGATGCCCTCGTGCGATCGCCTTGTTGAAGGTGTTCTTCCACGTGCAGCCGAACCGGACCCCGTAGCCCTGAGAAATGTCCACTGGCGGGTCGTAGCTCTGGATGTCGGTGTACTCGTCGTAGCCTTCGATCATCGAGCCAGTGCTCGCCGTCGCGCGGTCCGCCGAAGTACGTGACCTCGAAGCGGGTGCCGAGGGCATGCATGTGGGGCATGGCATCGACGATGTGCATCGGTTCGTACATGGTGCACTCGGCGCTCTCGGTGTGCTCGCTGAGCGGCGGGATCTCGAACTTGTCGAGCGTCCAGGCGAACGGCCCGACCTCGTCGACCAAGTCTTCTTCCGGAATCGTGTACCAGTGGTACTCGGGGCGGACGGTCACTTTCTTCTGAGACACGTTGAGATAGTGCATGCGGGCCACGATCTCGTAGCCATCCTTGACCCGGTACGCGTAGCCCGGGGGAAAGCGATGCCACTCGGTGCCGATGAGCTGGGTCGATGAACCGAAGAGCACGGCTCCACCGTGGAAGATGTCGCCGGCCTCGCCACCGAACACGCCGGGGTTGTCTTCCGGCGGGCACGGGCGGATGCCTTCACCGGTCTTCTTGCGCGTGGTGACGTTGCCGTGATGCATGCCTTCGCTGGTGGTCACCGAACCGGCAGCCACGAAGTGCGATGGTCCCGTGAGCTCGAGCGGGAAGATGTAGCAAGGCAGGAGCTCTTCCCCCGGCTCCATCGTGATGCTGGGGATTTGGATTGAGAAGCCTCCCACGGTGTTCTCGGGAGCCTCCTGGGGAGGAGTGAATCCGTGAGGACCTGGGTCGCTCGACTCGTCGGTCGAGCTTCCACAGCCGGCCAGTGCCAGGCAGACAAGCGCACCGATGGAGGCGTGGCTCGAGCCCATGAGGTTAGGGTACCGACGGGCGGGGCCCAGTCAACTTACGCCCTCCTAAAAGCGAGCAACTGCGCCCAGCGACAGGACGTTGGCGTGCTGGGTGATCTTGCCGCCGTTCACCGCGTGATAGCTGCGAAACCCGGATTCCGGGGGCGAGCCGGCGATGGCGCGAAGCTTTCCGTTGCCCCCGTTGTCGAGGCCCGCGTTCCAGATGTGCTGGTAGCCGAATTCCAGATCGACCCGTTGCACGCGAAACACGACTCCCCCGCCAAAACCGCCGCGGAGAGCCGGAACGCCGGTCACGCTCAGGTACTCGTCGTCGACGGCAGACGACTCGATCCAGGTGCCAGCGCGCAGGCCCAACAGGTTCCTCATCGCGTTCCACTGACCGCCGAGTCGGGCGCCAAACGAATCTTTCCAGCCGGTCGGGCGATCCGCGTTGACGGGCACGGTACCGGGAAGGCCGAGCACGTTGATGCTTTCGTGGAAGCGGATCTCGGCGACGTTGCCCGCGCTGTTGTTCGCCCAGGAGAGGTCCAGCTCGGCGTCGTAGAGATCGTCGCGGAGCGGATCACGACTCGGGTGGGGATCCTTGCGGTAGTGCTCGGTCTCGAGCGGCGTGGGTGCACCCCGGGGAACGTGCCAGCGCGCTCCGATGCGCGCTTCCATGGGAATGGCGAGGGTGATCTTGGCGGCGTTCTTCCCGACCTGGTCCTCGCTCCGCGTGATGTCGGCGCAACCCGAGGACGGATCGTCCGCGGTCTGCCCGGAGTACGCGCACACTTCGCGTTTGGCTCCCTGCGCCGTGTAGTACGGCGCCAGCACCGTCAGGTCGCCCTTCGCCTTGATCTTGTCGCTGTAGCGATACCAAGCGGCCAGATCGATGTTGTCGGTTGCCTCCATCAGCGCGCTCACCACGAAGCCCGGCACGAACAGGTCCTTCGCCTTGATCTCGCTGCGCGTGTCCTGCAAGAGATCGTCCTTGTCGTTGGGCGGGGCCTGCACGTTGCTCATCGACATCGAGCGAACTTCCAGAATCGCCAGGCCCGCCACGAAGCCCGCTCCTACGTGGAACTTCGGCGTGATCGAGTAGCCCACTGCCAGCGTGGGAAACAGGATCGTGCCCTTGGTTTTGATCGACAGGTAGCGTTGCGGCGCGGGGATCGGCTGGCGATCTTTGACGGGTACGAGGTCGGGCCACTCGAGCATGCCGTAGGACGAAGGCGGTACGACGGTGAGACCGATGCCGAGGCTATCCGAAGCACGCCACGTGAATCCGATGTTCGGAATCAGGTTCGGCTGTCCGGAGTTTTTGTTGCAGGTCTCGGGATAAGTGACGCCCTGCGAGGTGAGGCCCTGGGTCGGACCGATCTCTTCGCCGTTGGGGCCCCGCCGCTCGTAACAGATCTTCTGGATCGGAAGATTCATCCCGAGCTGAAAGCCGGTCGGCTGTCGGGCGAGCGCTGCGGGATTGTAGAAGCCGGCGATGGGATCGGTGGCTGTCGCGAGCCATGCGCCACCCCGGGACATTTGGGCCGTGCCGTTGTCCGCGAACTCCAGAGCGCTCGTCGCCTGCGCTCGCAGAGCGACCCCGAGCGTTCCGAGGGCCAAGAGACCCGCCACTCTGCGTACGCGTTTCACCGTTTTTCCCGCCGCCGCCTAAAAGAGCAAGGGGCGGGCAAAAAATCAACGAAAACCGGGAGTTTTGCGCCGGCCAGGGCCTTTGGGGCCTCGTCGCTCGGTGGTTTGCCCCAAGAGCTCGCCTTTCGGACCGACGTGATACTCGTGCCGCTCGGTCCTTCGCCGAGCTCGGGGACGCGCTTGGCCGAGGTAGCTCAGCGGGTCGGCTCGGCTCTCGGGCGCTGGTCCGGACGAGATCCGCTCGAGCAACGTGCCCGCTTCGAGGTCGAGCTCGAGGCGCTGTTCCCACACGGTGCCAGGTCCCGCGTCGATCCGCTCGATGCGTGCGCTCGGATGTTCGCTCGCCGTAATCCAACTCTGTCCGACGAGAACGCGCCAAAAGATCTTGCGCGTGCCGCGGGTGACCACGGTCTCCGATTCGAACAGCTCTATCGTATGCACATCACTTGGGCAGCGGTGCGAAGCCCGGCTTGTTGGGCGGAGGAACGATTTCGTCTTCCTTCTCTTTGTCGGGAGGAGGCGGAGGATTCGTCGTGTCCGGTTTCTTCGGCTGTGCCTTGTCGGGCTTCTTGCCGGGCTCCTCGGTCGTCTCCGACGGATTTTCGTCCATGCTCACATCGGCCGCAGCAGCGCCGAAATGGGGAGTGGCGTTCGGATCGCATCCCGGACCGAAGCCACCCGCGTCGAAGTCGAGCTCTGCGCTTCCCTTGCGCTCGTCCCCCTCGGTCGTCGTGTGGATCACTTCGACTTTGAGCCGGCGGGCTCCCGCTCGCGCCGGGGAGCAGTACGACAAGAGGTAGTAGCGCTCCATCATCGACTGGACCTTCGTCGCCGCGTCGTCGAGCACCGGACCGATGCCGCCTAGGGACGGAGCCCACATCACGCCGTCCTTGCCGATGGCGTCGATCTCGAAGCTCTTTTCGTCTCCGATGCCGATGGCGATCACCTGCTGGCTCGTTGCGTCGACCGCGCCGGTCATCTGGTCGTCCGTGGCACGGGCGGCGCGATCCGGACCGGCGGTCATGACCACCAGCGTCCCCACGCGGATGGGCTTCTTCTCCGTCATCAGGCGGGCGCCGAGCTCCTTGATGCCCTCGATCACCGCGCCGTTGAGGTTGCGCGAGGTATCTGCGGCCTTGAAGCTGTCGAGCTCCGGGATCTCGCTCGGTCCGGCTTCACCCTTGGGATAGTCGCCAATCAGGTGGAGCGTGGGACTGCCGTCGAAGGCATACACCGTCACGCTCTGGGATTTACGTGTGAGGGCGACGAAGTTGGCGACCGCCCGGCTGATGGCGTGCTTCTGGTTGTCCTCGGCGGAGCTCAAATCCAAAAGCAGGAGAACGCGGTGGAGAGCCGCCACCTCGCGAGAGAGGAGCACCTGCTTGGTTTCATCCGGCGAGATCAGTTGACCGTTCTCGTAGATGTTGAAGTTCTGCTCCGTGAGGTCGGTGACCGGCTCCTGACCGTCACTCACCTTGAGGTAGACCGCGACGTTGCTGGGCTTTTGCACCGAGCTGGAAACGGGATCGACTTGGAGCCGCTTGAAGAAGGCACAGCCTCCGAGCACGAGCGAAGCCAAGAACGCGAATACGACGAAGCGCAGGGGCGCCATGGGCCGATTCATGCCATGGCGCCGCCCCGAGGGGTACTCTTCCGGGAATAAGTCTCTCATTCCCATGTCGTCCGCCCCTCGCGAGCGGCGCTCAGCATGTCGCTCATGCCGTGGCAGAGCTTCGGGAGATCGGCCTCCTGGAACAGCCGGACTTCCACGATCTCCATGGGGTTGTCGGGTGGGCGCTGGGGCTCATCGACTGTCGCTCGAACGACGATCGTCACCGCGTGGAACCGCGCGTCGCGGTCGGGACGCGAGTAGACGCCTGCGAGCTCGCCCAGCTCCACGTCATCGACCCCCGCTTCCTCCCGGAGCTCGCGAACGATTGCTGCGTTCAAGGTTTCGCCCCACTCCAGGGTGCCGCCGGGTAGCGCCCATTCTCCAGTGTCGCTTCGGCGCACCAAGAGCCAGCGACCGTCCCGGGTGCGCGCCGCCGCAGCGATGCCGACCACGGGGCGTCGAAGCACGTGCCGCGCCACTTCCTTGACGATTGTCCACAGACCTCGCGGGATCCTCACCGCGCGGGAGACTCCTCGAAATCCCGGCCGATGAAAATGGCCTCGGGCCTGTCGAGCGCAGAGCGCGGGAAACTGTGCTACCGGGGCGCCATGGCCTGGCTCCGAGCCGCGACAGCGTCGCTCGTGATGCTCCTCGGCGTGGCGGGGTGCTTCCAGCGCCGGGAACCGCCCGGAGCGCGCTCCACGCCAGAACCGTCGAGCACCGTCGTGGGAGGAGCGGGCAGCGCCGGGCCCCTCGATAGCGCTACCCCGGTGACAACCGCCCCGGCCAAGGACGTGCTGGGAACCCCCGCGGACAATCTTCCCTTCGTCCCGGACGGAACGAAGCTCGCGAGCATCGCTTGGCGGAACTGGGTGTACACGGACACCGGTCCGACTCGAACCCGCTACGGCTATCTGCGCGCGGGTGCGATCGTGGAGGCACGGGGTCCGGCGATCGTCAACGACGGCTGCAACGGTGGCTGGTATCGCGTCAATCCCCGGGGCTTCGTGTGCGTCGGCAAGGGCGCGACTCGCGACCTCGAAGATCCCACCGTGATTGCTTCGAGCGTCCGTCCGGTACGCGGGCAAGGTCTGCCGTACGTCTACGCAATGGCAGGCGAGGTTCCGCCGCTTCTTTATTTCCGGTTGCCCTCGAAAGAGGAGATGAAGACCGTCGAGGGCGACGTTGCCGGACGCTCTCGGATGTATCGCGAGCAGGCCGCGTCCAACGGCTTGAAGGACGTGCTCGGCGATCCGGGTCCGCCGCCGGATTTTCTCGATACGAAGAAGCCTCTCGTGCAGCCCTACGGCGTTAAGAAGCGTCTCCATTTCTCGGTGCATGCCGGTCGCGCCGCGATGGACTCGGGCTTCGCGATCCAGCGGGTGTTCGAATGGGAGGGACGCTGGTTCGGGCTCACGACGGAGCTCGACATCATTGCCCTCGATCGCACCAAGGTCGTGCGTCCGAGCAAGTTCCACGGCATCGAGCTCGGGGAGGGAGAGAGTCTGCCGGTAGCGTTCATCGAGACGCATTTTGCTCAGAAGTACAAGCTGACGGCGCAAGACCAGCTGTCGGCTGCGGGCAGCTTCCAGCACCGCGAAGCGATCAAGCTGACCGGCAAGACCCATGGAGCGGTTCTGGGAGACCCGCGATGGCGACTACGTGGCGCAGGAAGGTTCGCGTCTAATCCACCCGCGGGATTCGTTCCCGAGCTTTGCCACCGGAACCCGAAAGTGGATCGACATCTCGATCCGCGAGCAATCGCTGGTCGCGTATGTCGGAACGAAGCCGGTGTACGTCACGCTGGTCAGCACGGGTCGCGGAGGGTTGGGCGATCCGGAAAAAGCCCAAGCCACCATCCGCGGCACGTTCATGATCTACACCAAGCACGTGAGCGCCACGATGGACGGCACCGAGGACAAGGCCGACTCCTACGCGCTTCTCGACGTGCCCTTCGTCCAATATTTCCACAAGGGCTTCGCTCTTCACGGAACGTACTGGCACGACGAGTTCGGCAAAGTGAGGAGTCATGGTTGCGTGAACCTCGCACCCGTCGACGCAGCGTGGCTCTTCGAGTGGACCGATCCTCCCGTGCCCGGCGACTGGCATTCCGTGATCAACAAGGAGCGCGGTACGGTCGTGCTCGTGCGTCCGTGAGCGCGTCGGACGACCGCGCCCGGGTGGTCATCCAACGAGCTCTGGAAAAGAGCGACGGGACCCTGAGGGCGGCCGCCCTCTGCCAGGCCGGAAGGCTCAGCGTCTACGTGGCAGGGGACGAATCGAAGGAGCTCGCTCCACGCGGGACGGGAAAGCTCCTGGAGCTCCTCATGGAGGCTGCGACCCGCGCCCAGTCGGGCGTGCTGTCGTTTCGGGATCCGGACGGCAGAAGCAGCGGTCGCGTGCTCGTGGAACCCGTCAGTGGTGACGTCGTGCTGGTCGCGATAGCGAACGAGGAGCGAGCGGCTCGCATCCGGATGCGCCGCGCTGCGCTGGCCTTGCGAGACCTCTACTGAGGGAGAAGATTTCTCGGTCCGCAAACGCCTCGAACTCGACCGGAGGTGCTTGGGTGGATAGCTCGACCTTCGCGCGGATCTCGACGCCGGCCTGGGACGCGAGATCGCCAATTGGGACCGTGGCTTCCCCCACGACCGGTGGGGGCGCCGCGGTCGGCTCGGAATGGTTGACCTTGCCGCCCAGGGCGCGCACGCGGAGCGCCAGTTTCTGCTTCGCTTCGTTCGAAGAATTGAAGACACAAGCCTCGACGGACTTCTCGGTCACCCGTAGGTTGCAGGTCTTCACGTCGCCGAGGGCGCGCAAGATGCGATCGAGAAAGGGTGCCTCGTCTTCGCGCAAAGCTTCCTTGAGCTTCAGCGTCGCCTCCTTGGCTCGCGGGTCGCCGAGATAGGCGAGCATCATCGCGCCGTGGAGCCGCACCGGTCGGTGGTTGGCGTTCAGGAGGTCAGCGAGAAGGTTCGTGGGAGCGGCACCGTCACCCGTGGGACCGATCGTGCCCGGTCGCGGACGGTCGATATCGAATGTAGAGCCTCGCGCCTCGACGCTCCACTTGATGGCTTGACCTGCGGTGAGCGGCCCCTCGAAGTACACCGCGCGGTTGGCGACCGGGTAGCGCTTGGAAGACGGCGGCGGGTCTTGCTCGAAGAAGTTCAGCATCATGCTGAGCTCACGGATCTCCTGATCGGAGTTGTTGACCGCGGCAACCTCGACCTCCATCCGGTTTTTTACGGGGCCCGCGATGACCTTTTTGGAAATGACGACCACGCCCAGCTCGTCGATTGGCTCCCGCCAGAGCGGGGAATCGGCTCGGCGGCAGGAGCAATGACCGTGCACGGCGAGATTTTCTTTCGCGGGAGGAGTGCCGGTGGGTGCGGACTTTTGGGAATCCGCGGGAGGTGGCGGGGCAGGAGCAGTGACGTTGGCCGGCTCGAGATCGTCGTCGGGAGCTCGCTCGCGCGCCGCGCGATCGGCGACGGCCGTGGGGCGGTCGCCGGGAGTCAGTAGCCAGCGTGCCGTGAGCACGGCGCCAAGCAGACACGCGGTCAGGGAAATGACGACGGCGGCGGTCGTGCGAGGCCAGAGTCCTTCGAAGGTCGGGATCCGGAACGGCTTCGGTGCGGGCCGGGGTGGCGTTGGCAGTCGGATCAGATTCGGTACGTGGTGGGCGAGGTCGACGGCGAACGCTTCGCGTGCCGCATCGCCCATCAAGCCGCGGGCGCCGATCTGGCGATCGGCGAGGACTCCGATGACGAGAATCGAAAACGCTGCGAGCACCGCGACACTGATGGCCAAGCCAGCGCCGGCATGGGGGGCGACGCGGGGAACCGTCAGCGACGCCACCATCGCCGTCACGACCGCCAGCGCGGCTGCGCCAATCCAGATCACCAAGCGCTGCTTGAACGCTTCGTGGCGGTGCTCGTTTTCGCCTGTCGAAAATCCGACGAGCACCATGCGGCTGTGAGGCGTGAGCGCGGGATGGAAGGCGAGAAAGAGCTGATCGCCCTCGACTCGCGCCGCCTCGACCTTGTCCCAGGGCACGGTGATGCGCGTGCCCATCGTGAGGGCCGCCGGGGCGTAGCCTTCGGAGAACGCACCTACGCCGAGATAGATCACGACCAGGCCGTGGGGCGTGCACTCGAGCTCCACGGCGCCGATCGCGTTGCTGCGCTCGGCAGCGACGGCGGTGGCGCGAACTTTCAGGACGTCCTCCTCGAGGGCGGCGAGCCTAGCTCAGGGGGTGAGAGCCCGCCTGTCGCGTCCCAGCAGCTGGAGGGGCCATTTCTAGTCACTTTTACTCAACAGACTCCATTCTAGAGGCATAAAACTGTTAAATAACAAATAGTTATACAACTGGAGTTAGTTTTACGTTAACTGGTTTATTACCCAAAGTAGTTTTACAATTCTGTCCGTTGGCAGCTCCCAAGAACGCAGGACCTCGAGTCCTTTTGGCCCTCGCCGATTGGGAGTCCACCTCGAGTGGACAGCTCGCCCGGGGGCTCGGGCTCAGCCGACAAGCAGCCCACTATCACCTCCGTCGCCTGACCCGCGCGGGCGTGGTGGTCAGGAGCGGCGCCGGACGAGGAGCTCGGTACCGATTCCCGTCACGGCGGGTGCGCCTCAGCTACCGGCGCCAGGGTTTGGCGGAAGATCACGCGTTTCGAGACCTCGAAGCACGCCTCCCGAGCCTCGAGTCGTTCCCTGGGCCTGCCCGGGACATCGCGGAGTACGCGCTCGCGGAGCTGGTCAACAACGCCGTCGATCATTCGCACGGACGCCGGGTTTCGATTCGCGCATCGCTGTCTCGGGCGGTGCTGATCCTCGAAGTCAAAGACGACGGGCGCGGGCTATTCGATACCATCCAACGCGGGTTCGGGCTGCGATCCCTTCGCGACGCGGTGCAAGAACTGTCTTCTCAGTCGCTCACCACGGATCCCAAGCGACATCGCGGCGAAGGTCTTCAGCACATCGCGGAGGTCGTGGATCGATTGGGGCTCGAATCGAACGGCATTACAATGTCGATTCGCCATGGCGAGCGCGTGCTGGCTCGTGGCGAGCTTTCGAACGGCACCCGTGTCCAGGTCGTGATCCGCGCCAACACCGAGCGCCGACTGCGCGATGCGCTGAGTGAGTCCCCGTCCTCGAAGCGCAGCCACGTGTCCGTGCGCTTGCTCTCGTTCGGAGTCCGCTTCCTGTCCCGAGCGGAAGCGAAGCGGCTGTTGGATGGGCTCGAGCGCTTTCCGAACGTCACCCTCGACTTTTCCGGCGTGGTCGCGGTGGGTTTCGGCTTCGCGGACGAGGTGTTTCGCGTATGGAGCGACGCGCACCCAGAAACGAGCCTCGAGCCCATCCGCATGGCCGAGGACGTTGCTCTCGTGATTGGCGGGGTGCGCTAGAAGCCGTGCCAAAAACGGTAGACGTGGAGGGACGACCTCATCCAGACGATAGCCGCAGTCGAGGTGCACGCCCTTGTAGACGACTGGCAACGGTCGCTGCCGCTCGAAATGTAACGCTCGTTCGGACAATTCGGCACACACCCACGCCTCATAGGCGGATTCCATCAAGCCAGGACCAAGATGCCGATGCACTTCGATGAGCGCACCAATCACCGTGTCCGTCCTATCCCAAAATCTCCACCCACCCCTTCGGGTATCTCGAAGCGAGTCCTTCGGGTGTCACGAAGCGCGTCCAAACTCCCGCTCTCCGTGTGCCATCCCGATGTCATCGGGCACAGCATCCGAGACAGTTACCGACTTTTTTCGCCCCACATGAGGGGATGCCTCAGCAGTCGAGGAGCTCGCCCGGAACCGGAGTGGGGACCTCGATCTCATCGTGGACGAAGCGCGTGAGGATGAGCTCGATCGCTGCGCGCTTGGCCGAGTCGGTCGGCGTTGCCGACAGCTCCTCGAGCATGGCGACGACCTCGAGTAGCGCCGCGGATTGATCCACGACGACGCGTCCCAGGCGCTGATCGCCTTCGCCATTGGCGATGCGGAGGAAGCCGTGCTCGACGGCATCGAGGCCCCGCTTCGTGCGCTCCTTCACCGGATTCATCGCCTCAGGCAACTTTGCCTGAGCGAGCGCTTCGCGGAGCTCGGTCAGAAACGCAGTGTGCGCTCCGTAGCGAGCCGCATCTTTCAGGACCTGCTGGACGAGCACGTTGTGAGTGCCCTCCCAGCTCTCGAGCACCATGCTATCGCGATACAGACGTACCAGCGGAGAGAAGGTCTCGATGGTGCCGTTGCCTCCAAGCACTTCAATCGCCAGACGAATGCTTTGGGTGTTCCGTACGCTGGTCCAGTACTTGTTCACGTTGACACCGACGCGCCAGGCGAGCTCTCGCTGTTCGTCCGGCGCGCTCAGCAGGTAATCGGCTTGGGCAGCCAGACGAAAGGAGCTCGCGATCGCCCCCATGGCATCCGCGCGGAGATTCGCGATGGATTCTTGGACCAGCGGATAGCTGGAGATCGGTTTTCCGAATGCTCTCCGGTGACGCGCGAAGCTGGCCGCTTCGCGATGTGCGGCGGCCATGCTCCCCGAGCAAACGACGGCGTTGTAGAGCCGCGACGTGTTGAGCACGTGCTCCACGACGTTCTTGAAACCCCGCTCGAGCTCCCCGACCGGTTCCGCCCAAGCACCAACGAAGTCGGTTTCCCCCGACGCCATGGCTCGAGTGCCGAGCTTCTGCTTCAAGCGGCGCACCTGAAACCGGTTCGTCTCGCCGTTCACGGTGCGGGGGACGACGAACAGGGAGAGGCCCCGCGTACCGGAGGGAGCCCCTTCGAGTCTCGCCGTCATGAGGAAGAGTTGAGCGTCGATCACGCTGCAGAACCACTTCTCACCGTAGATTCGGAAGCCGCCGTCCTCTCGCCGAGCGATGACAGCGTTCGTTCCCACGTCGCTTCCGCCTTGCACTTCGGTCAAGAACTGCGAAGCGTGGATGCGAGTCTCGTAATCGCGAGACAAGAGTCCCGGGAGCCATTTCTTTTTCTGTTCATCACTGCCGACACGGGAAATCACCTTGATGAGCCCCGCGGTGCATGCCAGTGGGCACAGGTGGCCGACCTCTCCCACCTGAGAGAACAAGTGGAGGAGAGCCATCTGCAGCGTCTCGCGACCGGGCGTTGCGTAATCGGACAGCACGCCCGATTGCCAGATCAGGCGCCCGGCTTCGTGGTAGCTCGGATGAAACACGACGGATTCGGTGCGGCCACCAAGCCCATCCCAGCGTTCGAGACGCGGCAAGTTGGCGTCGTGATTGGTCTGCTCGGCGAGCTCGGAAAGACGCGTGGCAACGATGCTGCCGGTTTGCTCGAGTCGAGGGCGTTCCTCCCGAAAGCGCTCTTCCCCGAGTCGGAGAGCCAGAGCTCGTCCGAGATTCTCGTCCGAGCTGAAGTAGCTCTTGGGTTTCTCGCCTTCCCACGCGCGAAGATCGGCGCGTCCTCGTTCGGTCTCGGACTCCGTCGTCATGCGCGCTGACCTAGCACTTTCGGAAAGGGCCGACTAGCGGCGGCAAAATGTGCCTGTTTCGATTTTCGAATCGGGCGACGAGTCGTGCTACCGTCGATGGCGAGGGTCGCGAACGTTCACCATGCTGCTCACAGCAAGCGATGGGTCCGGTCGGCGCTGGACGCGCTGGGCAGGCCTGTTTGTGGCGATTCTGGGCGTCGGAGCCTCCTTGTCCTCCTGCAACTTCATCGTCGATACCTCCACCGACCAGTGTGAGACGACGAGCGACTGCCTGAACAAAGGGCCGGCGTTCGCCAACTCGGTTTGCACCGCGGAGAAGGTGTGCTCGTCCGGAGGCGATTGCAGCACCAATCAGGAGTGCATCACGCGCAACAAGGGCGCTCCGGCGATCTGCCGCAGGCCGGAAGGCACGTGTATCGCGCTGAAGACCAAAGAGTGCACGGAAGTGTTTCCCGAAGATGCCTTGGTGGAAGACCAAACCGTGGTCCTCGGTCTCTCCGCTCCCCTCACCGGGCCGATCAGAGCAGCGGAGTCCCGCTCTGGCAGGGGATGAAGCTCGCCCTGAACGAAATCGAGACCATCAACGGGATGCCCCAGAAGAACGACACGACCCGGCGTCGCATCGTCGGCCTGGCCTGTGACGACGCGAATGGCGAAATCCCGGTCGGCCGAACATCTGGCCAAGGTGGTCCGCGTTCCTGCCATCATCGGCTCGGCGTTCAGCGGGGTGACGTTGAACATCGCCACCAAGGTCACGATCCCCGCGGGGACGCTGCTCATCAGTCCTTCGGCAACCAGTCCCTCGATCACCGATCTCCAGGACAATGGGCTCGTCTGGCGGACGGCTCCGTCGGACGCCTTGCAGGCCATTCCTCTGGCGAAGTTGGTTGCCGATTTGGAATTGCTCGTGCGAGCCGATCTCTTGCTATCCGACACCGACAAGATCAAGGTGGCGATGACCGTGAAGGGAGACGCCTACGGCACGGGACTGGCCAACGCGACGCAGCGCGAAGATCGTGTTCAACGGCCAGCCGGCCGCGCAAAATACCAACGACTTCCTTCGCGCGGATTACCCGGAGACCGACGCCGACTTCGGAAAAGTGACCGACGACGTCGCCGCGTTTCAAGCCCCACATCATCCTGCTCGTCGGCACGACGGAGGTCGATCACCGACATCTTGCCTGACATCGAGACCAAGTGGACGGCCTCGTACAAGCCCTACTACCTGGTTTCCGACGGCGGCCGGATCGACGAGCTCACGACGTTTCTGATGGGCAATGACGACCTGCGAAAGCGCGATCCTCGGAACGGCGCCGGGTCGAACGACCGCGCTCTACCAAGAGTTCGTTCCGCGCATGAAAGGCTTTCTCGGCAAGTGCTCCGGGCACGTACGCGGACAACGCCTACGACGCCGCCTACCTCCTCGCCTACGCGCATGGTGGCGACGCTCCGATCAGACCACGAGTGGCGCGAGCATCAACGAGGGGCTCAAGCGCATCGGTCGGTGGACCGCCCATCGCCGCGGGCCCTCAAGCACTCAACACCGCGTTTTCGCGAGCTGCTCAAGCCGGACGGAAAGATCGACTACGACGGCGTGTCCGGGCCGCTCGACTTCGACGTGAACAAGGGCGAAGCCGATGCCGACATCGACGTGTGGTGCGTCGTGCTCTCGAGGCGGAGCAAGCCTGCGTTCGTGTCGTCGGGCCAGTACTACGACTCGGTGTCGAAGACCGTCACCGGCACGACGTCACAGTGCAATTAGGTCGGTGCCTCAGAAGCTCCCCGACACTCGAACGCTTGCCGGTCCGATTCCGACGCTGACTTCGCTCGGGGGCGTTTCCTTCTGCGGGCCGAAGGTCAGATAGGTAGCGATCCCCGCGGTTGCCAGCGTGCCGACCAGGAGCACATCCGTGACGATCGCCATCGTGCGCGTTCGGCTGGCGGCGTCGTCGAGCTCCTTCTTGCTCGCCGGGTTGTCCTTCTTGTCGTTCAGATCCCCCTGGGCGCCGAGGGTGATGACGCCCGCTACCGCGGTGCCCGCTGCCAAACCGCCGGCGATCCCCCACCACAGCCAGGGAACCTTGCGGCCGGGCTTGGCAGCCTCTCCGGGTGCCGATTTGGATCCGCCCACCGCCACTGCTTTGCCAGGGGTTTGAACCGCGGGCGGTTGGGCTCAGGCGGGAGCGGTGCCCGTGCGAAGCTCGAGCTCGAGCTTCTTGTCTTCGCCGCCAGCGACGTTCACCACGCGCGTGACCGGGATGTAGCCGTTCTTGGTCACGGTGATCTTGCGCTTGCCGGCGTTGACCGTGAGCGGGCGTGTCGAGGGGCGTCTCGGCCATCTCCTGGTCGTCCACCAGGACCTCGGCGGCTTCCACATTGGTCATGATCACGATTTTGGCGACGCGGCCTTCGAGTTTCTTCAGCTCGCGTTCGACTTCACCCGTCGCTTCGCGTCGATCTTCTTGCCGCCGTCATCGAGGTACCGATT
This sequence comes from uncultured delta proteobacterium, assembly GCA_963781505.1. GTDB lineage: Bacteria > Myxococcota_A > Polyangia > Polyangiales > Polyangiaceae > JADJKB01. The sequence continues at coordinate 55,069 of CAWAHB010000038.1, forward strand.
GAAGCTCCGGAGCGAGCCGGCCCAATCGTTGAGCTGCAAATAGACGAGGGCGAGGTTGTAGAGGATCTTGTACGAGGGCGCGGTGTCGTAGGCGCGCTGGAACTCGATCAGCGCCGCGTCGAAAGCGTGGTCCTCGTACAGGTCGAGCCCTTTCTTGTAGTGAGCGCGGGCCTCGGCGACCTCGTCCTTGGACTGTGCCCGAGCCACCGACGGCCCAGATCCGAACACCAGGAAGCACGCGACGAAGATCGCGATCAGCCGGGCGAAAGCCTTCATTTCCATGGGTCGTCTTTGTCGAGCTGGGTGGACGGGGGCTTCTTCTTCACGCTGGAAATGTCCGGAAGCTCGTCGGGCTTGGTGGGCGGAGCTGCCGGACCTCCCTTGGAATGAGGGGAGGCTTTGTCAGCGCAATCTCCAGATCGAGACCCTGCTCGAAGCGCAGGACGCGGGTTTCACTTTCGTAGCCCGAGGCTTCGGCGACGAGGGTGTGATCCCGAGGATCTTTCGGTCGATCGAGCACGAACGGGTTGTCGACTTCGGTGCCGTCCAGGAACAGCTTCGCCGTGCCGGGAGACACGCGAACCCGGATTCGAACTCGCTCGCCAGGCTGCGTGGGCAGAGGAGTCGGCGCTATCTGTTGGGGAATCGGTTGTTCACTCGCGTGGCGGGAATCGGTTCCCTCGACGACCGCTTCCGGGTCTCCGCGTGTGCTCCGCACGACGAGCGCCGTGACCGCAATCACGAGAAAGATCGCCAGCGCGGCGACCACACCCACCGCCGCCGCGATGGTGCGTCGCGGGCGAAGAGCGCGGACCTCGACCGAGGGGATCGTGAGGCTTCCTTGGGCAGGAGGTCCGGAAGAGACCGGCTCGCCCCCGGGGGGCGCTCGGACGGATCGCGACGAATCACCCGTCACGCCAATGCGTGGCGGCATGAGTGAGTCGAAGGCCTGGGGCGGACCTTGCTGGCCGCTCAATTGCTCCTGGATCACTATCTGGAGCTTGGAGCGTTCCTTCTCGAATAGCTTCGAGATGAACTCGCCGATGGCACGGGGATCGACCCGCGCGGTGTTGGAGTAGACCCAGTTTTCGAGGGCGCGCCGGAACTCTCCGGCGGTTTGCCAGCGCTGTTTGGGATCCGCGGCCAGCCCGCGATTGATGATTTGCGCCAGCTCGGGATCAACGTCCGGATTCGTATCGAGGATCCGCGGAATCAATCCGTCGCAGAGCGCCTGCATGATGTGGAGCTCGGATTGGCCCTGCCAGATGCGAGAACCGGTCGCCGCCTCCCAGAGCATGACCGCCACGGAGAACAGATCGGCGCGGTGATCGAGGCGGCTGCCGAGCACCTGCTCCGGCGCCATGTACGAGACCTTCCCCTTTAGGATCCCGGCGCGGGTTTCCACGCTCGAGGTCATGGTCTTCGCGATCCCGAAGTCGCACAGCTTGACCTGGCCGGCGTAGGTCACGAACACGTTGTGTGGCGTCACGTCACGATGCACGACCTTGAGCGGAGCGCCGTCGTAGTCGCACAGCTCGTGAGCATGCTCGAGCGCCGCGAGGACGTCACACAGCACGTGGATGTGCCAGTGGAGCGGTAGCGACGATTCGGCCTTGGCGCTGCGACGCAGAATGCGGTGCAGGGGCTGACCGTCGAGGTACTCCATCGCCATGTAGTACTGGTCGTCATCGATCTGGACTTCGTACGTCTGGACGATGTTCGGGTGATTCAAGCGGGCGGCGAGCTTGCCCTCGTCGAGGAACATCGCGCGGTTCTCGATCTCCTCCAAAAGCTCCGGCTTCATCACCTTGATGACGTGAAGCTTGCTGAAGCCAGCGGGCCCCGCGACGACCGCGAGAAACACCTCGGCCATGCCGCCCTGTCCAAGCCGGGCGATCAGGCGATACTTGCCAAGAATTCTGCTCTGGTTCAGTGACTGGCTCCGGAGGCAGGGCCGCAGCGCGACCAATCGTGATTATCCCCTCCAGGAAAGACCTGGCGCAAGGCCACATGCCGCAGTGCGCCAAATCTACTCCCGCCGGTTCGCTCGTAATCGTCGTGTGAAGCGCACAATCCTGCTTCTTGGCGCCGGCGCATTCGGGCTCGCGTGCTCGCATCCTGGACCGCTCACCCGAACGGGTGGGCAGGTTCCCCGCGGCACCCCCGATGGAGTGAATGTCGCCCTCGCGCGTGAAACGCAGCCGACACGCGCCTTCGATTGGGCGCCGTGGTCCAAGCAGAGCTTCGAGCGCGCAAAACGCGAGCACAAGTGGATCCTGATCCACGGCGCCGCAGCGTGGTGTCACTGGTGTCACGTGATGGAGGAGACGACGTATCGCGATCCGGAGATTGGTCGCATCGTTCGGCAACGCTTCATCGCCATCAAGGTGGACATCGACGCGCGACCCGACATCGAAGAGCGGTACGGAGAATGGGGGTGGCCCGCGACCATCTTGCTCTCGCCCGATGCCCGAGAGGTCGGGAAGTTTCGCGGCTACCTCCCCCCCGACGAGCTCCGGGAGGTTCTGGAGCAAATCGCGAGCGCTACGCTCGATGACGGAGACGATCGTCGCGGGGAGGAGCCCGGAGAGGCATCGCCGCCGCCCGAGGCCCTTGGCTGGATCGCGCGTCGCGTGACGAGGGACATGGACTACTACTTCGACGAGCGTGAAGGCGGCTGGGGTCGCATGCAAAAGGCTCCGATCGGCGAGAACGCCGAGTTCGAGGCTCGGCGGGCGGCCCACGGAAACCGGGCGGCAGAAGAAAGAATGCTGAAGAGCCTGCGCAAGCAGCGTGCGCTCATCGACCCGGTGTGGGGCGGCATCTATCAATACTCGGCAGCCGCGACCTGGAACAAGCCGCATTTCGAGAAGCTGATGAGCTTCCAAGCGTCGAATCTCGAGGCGTATGCACGAGCGTACGCCCTGACGAAACGGGGCGAGTTCGTCCGAGACGCGGAGAGCATCACCGGCTACCTGAAGCGATTCATGATGAGCCCGGCGGGCACGTTTTACACCAACCAGGATGCGGACGTTGGGGCGCACGATCCCAAAGCTGAGTTCGTCGACGGCAACGTGTACTACCGAAAAGGCGAGAAGCAGCGCCTGGCGCTCGGTGTACCGTGGATCGATCGCCACGTGTACGCGGGAGAAAACGGAAAGATGATCGCGGCGCTGGTCACCCTGTCGGAGGCGACCGGAAGAGCGCCGCCCTTCGAGAGCGCGCAGAAGGCCGCGGATGCCTTGATTGCGACGCACGTCGAGGCAAGCGGTGCCGTACGTCGAGACGAGGCGAGCTCGGACCCGGTTCGATTTTTGGCCGATGCGGCCTGCTTGGGCCGTGCGCTCGTCCGGCTCGCGGAAGTCGGACGACAGCCCCGATACCGAGAGGCTGCGCTTCGGATCGGCGAGTGGCTCACGACAGCCCTTTTGGACGAGAGGAATGGCGCCTTCTACGCCCACACGCCGGATCCGGATGCGAACGGAGTGTTTTCCGAGCGACGCCATCCGTTTGCCCACAACGTGAGCACGGCACGCTTCTTCTCGGCTCTCTTTCGACTTACTGGAAACGATGCGTGGCAGCTCCGGGCGCGCCGGATCCTCGCTGCCATCGCTACGCCCGCTGCCATCGACGAACGGGGGCGCATGGTCGGCGAGTACCTACTCGCACTGGACGAAGCGGGCCTCTACCCGTGGGACGAGCGTTAGTTACACGAAACCACGACCACGTCGTAGTTGATGGGTTGGCTCGTTCCCGAGACGCTCACCGAGTAGGTGTGCCCGGCCTGCGTGGTCCACCCCTGTGGATTGAAGCGGATGGCGTATGTGCTGCCGTAGCCACTCAAGAGCTGGGTGACGGTGACCGGGCGATTCGTGCCGGCGTCCGTGACGGTCACCTGGGCGCTCGCGAGGTTGATGCTGTCGCTCTGGATGGTCCAACCGGTTTGGTCCACGGATTGGAACGATATGGTGAACAACTGAAGCGGCACCTGCCCCGCAGGGGGATACGCCACCCAGGCCTTGCCCGCATTTCCCGACCCGCCGATGACCATCATGCACGAATACGAGCTGGTGGAGCCGACACCGATGGGGCCTAGGGAGTTGGAGAGGATCCAACGACGGTGACCGATGGTCGTCGGGTTGCCGGGATCGGACATGTACAGATCGACAGCCTGGACTCCCGGGGTCGTCGCGATGTTGCTCTTGCCTGCGGCGGCCGCGCCGGTTGCGTTGTAGCAAGCCCAATTCGTCGGCGGCGTGTGGGACAGGGCGTTGTTGGCGTCCATCATCAGCGCACACTCTTGGACTTGGGAATCCATGCTCGAGCTCTCCGTCACCTCCGGGAGGCCGGCGAGCCAGCGATACAGATTCACGAGCTTGAGCGCATTGGGGCGACCCGGCGACGCAACGTCTCCGGCGTTGCAGCTCGCGACGTTCCCGCCCCATGCGCCTTCTGCAAGGCTCGCTCGATCGGACGTTCCAGCGCTGACAGACCGTCGCGCTTCCGCCGCCACCGGACGGACCGCCGCCGCCACCAGTCGGAGCGCCTCCACCACCGGTTGGAGCGCCGCCGCCACCCGCTGGAGCGCCTCCACCACCGGTTGGAGCACCGCCACCACCCGTTGGTGCGCCTCCACCACCCGTTGGAGCACCGCCGCCACTGGGAGCGCCACCCCCACTGGTCGCGCCCGTTCCGAGCCCGCCCGCCGCACCCCCGAATGACCCGCCCGCGCTGCCACCACTTGCGCCGCTTCCGACGTATCCGGCGTCAGCCCCCTCGAACGAGATGTCGCTGTACCCGAGCACGTTGCTGCACGCGAGCATGCCGCCCACACTCGCGCCGAGCAGAAGTACCAGAGCCCGCATCGACTGCATTTTGCGCCGATCGGAGGCTGCCAGCAAGGGTCGTAGCTTGCTATATCCCTCGACGGTCATGTTCGAGTTCGACGAAGACAGCAGCGTCCAGTCGGTTTCCGACGGCGTTTTCGCAGCGTCGATCAGCGGACGCTGGAACATTGGCGCGGTACCGAACGGGGGATACGTCCTCGCCGTGGTTCTTTCCGCTGTCGGTCACGCTCTTCCAAAGCGGGATCCGCTGACCGCGACCGCTCATTACCTCGCGCCGACGCTGGTGGGACCGGCAACGATTCACGTCGAGGTCATCAAGGCGGGGCGAAGCTTCGCGACGGCTGCCGCGCGCCTGATCCAGGAAGGCACCGAGCGCGCACGAGTGCTGGCCACCTACGGGGAGCTCGGCAAAAAATCACGCGTCCACCACATAGCCGGCAAGCCTCCGGTCGTCCCGTCGCCGGACGAATCGCCCGGAGTGCGCCCGCCGGAACGTCGCGCCAGAGATTGCGAAGCGATTCGAAATTCGCTACGCGCCGGAAACGACGGGTTGGATGTCGGGAAAGAAGACGGGCAACGCGGAGCTCCGCGGAGCCATTCGCTTCGCCGATGGGCGTCCGTTCGACGCCCGAAGCCTCGCCCTCTTTGCCGATGCTTTCCCACCACCGGTATTCGACGTGATCGACGTGGCTTGGGTTCCGACCCTCGAGCTCACCGTGCATTTTCGCGCCCATCCCAGCGGCCGCTGGCTCCATTCCGTTTTCCGCACGCGCTTTGCGTTCGGGGGTCTCTTGGAAGAAGATGGTGAGATCTGGGACGAGAGCGGATCTTTGGTGGCGATGTCCCGCCAGCTCGCGGCCATGCCTCGGGGCTAAAACAGTCGGCCCTGGGGATCGCGCGCAGGGAGCTCCACTCCCAGGTGCGCATACGCCTTCTTGGTGGCCACCCGTCCCCGGGGAGTGCGACCCAAGAAGCCCTGCTGCAAGAGATAGGGCTCGTACACGTCTTCGATCGTGTCGCGGGGTTCTGCCAGCGCAGCGGCCAGAGTCTCCACGCCCACCGGTCCGCCCTCGTAGTGATCGATCAGCACCAGGAGCAGTCGGCGGTCCATTTCGTCGAGCCCGCTCGCATCCACATCGAGTCGGCTGCATGTGAGATCCACGATGGGGAGATCGATCTTCCCGTCGCCTTCCACGTCTGCGAAGTCCCGAGCGCGTCGGAGCAAACGGTTCGCCACCCGGGGGGTGCCTCGGGAGCGTTCTGCGAGAGCCCGCGCCGCCGGGACATCGCAGGGAACTTCGAGCAAGCGCGCGCTCCTCAGCACGATCTTTTCGAGATCGGATGCCGGGTAGAAATCGAGTCGTAGAGTCACGCCGAATCGCTCGTGCAGCGGCTTGGTGAGCAGGCCCGTTCGCGTCGTCGCGCCGATCAGTGTGAAGGGTTTGACGTCGAGTGGGATGCTTTCGGCATATGCGCCGTCGCCCATCATGACGTCGATTCGAAAGTCCTCGATCGCGGGGTAGAGCGCTTCTTCCACCGGCGCGCTCAGACGATGGATCTCGTCGATGAACAGCACGTCGGAGCGCTCGAGCCGCGTGAGGAGCCCACCGAGCACACCCTTGTGCTCGACCGCCGGACCGCTAGTAACGTGGAGCTCCACACCCATTTCCTTTGCCAGGATGTGCGCGAGCGTGGTTTTGCCCAGGCCAGGCGGACCACAGAGCAAGATGTGATCGAGCGGCTCCTTTCGCCGGCGCGCTGCCTCCACGAACACCGCGAGGTTCTTCTTGTGCTTTTCCTGACCCACGAACTCCTCGAGAGTCTGCGGGCGAAAAAGCCGGTCGAAACGCTCATCGTCGCCCCGCGCGATGACACTCGTCACACGCTCGTCGGGCGGTTCGACACGCTTCTTCGCAGCCATTGCGAACCGGACTGTAGTGTCGTGGACCTCGATTCACAATCGGGTAGAATGCGCGGCGATGCGCGGCTCCCTCACCGTCCTGGCCATCGGAATTGGCCTTGCAACCACGCTGGCTCGCGCGGACGGCAAGAAAGCGGACAAGATCTACAGCCGTGGGCAAACCACATGGATCTACCGAGAGGCGAAGCGAGACAAGCACCCCATCGGCTACGTTCGTCTCGGCCAAGCCGTCGAGCTTCGTGGTGAAGAGCCCGTCAACGGGCCGGGCTGCGCGGATCGATTCTATCCCGTGAAACCGTTTGGTTGGGTGTGCAACGATCGCGCTGCCACCCTCGACGGCAGCGGTAGATGGCTTCGTGCCATGAGGGCCGCGGCGCCTGCGCGCACACTGATGCCGTTCCATTTCGCGCTCTCCAACGGCGCGCCGATGTACCGACGACTTCCGACTCCGACCGAATGGGCCAGGGAAGAGCGAGGGTTCGGCCCGGCGGGCTCGTTCAAACCCCAGAGCTGGGGAAATCGCGGGCACGAGCACCTGGCGGAAACCAGCACGATCCCGGCAAAACACGAGTTGCCTTGGTTCTTCGCGAAGGGCGGCTCGGCGGGCCATGCGGAGCCTCTGGGACTCGTGCGCCGCGCGATCCCCCACGGCTCGATGCTCGCCTACACCAAGAGCTTCACCCACGAAGGGCGTACCTGGCTGCTCAGCTCCGACGGAACGGTGGTGCCCGCGGATCGGGTCCGGCGGTTTCGCGTGAGCTCCTTTCAGGGCGTGGATCTCACCTCGTCGGTGAAGCTTCCACTGGCTTTCTTCCGGGAAAAGGCCCGCCCCAAATACGACAAGACGGAGAGCGGCTTCGAAAAGACCGGAAGACAATGGGCGGTGCGCACTTGGGTTTCCCTCGACGCGGCCGGGGATCCCGTCGAGAGCGCCGGCACGTCCTACCGACCCACGCTGGAGCGGGACGCGTCCGGGCGAAAGCTGTGGGTCGCCGAGGACGATGCCACGGTCATCGAGCCGCGCGACAAGGCTCCCATCGGTGTCGAGGACGGCAAGAAGTGGATACTCGTCAGCATCACCCAGGGAACGCTCGTTGCGTACGAGGGCATGAAGCCGGTGTACGCCACGTTGATTTCACCCGGCGCGGGCGGCGTGCCAATTCCCGGCAAGAACCCGGTGAAGATGAGCACCACTCCCCTGGGCGTCTACCGCATCACGTTCAAGCACGTAGCGAGCACCATGAGCCCCGAGTACGGGGAGAAGCGCAAATTCTGGATCGCGGACGTGCCGTACACTCAGTATTTCAACGCGCCGTTTGCGCTCCACACCGCGTACTGGCACGAGAAGTTCGGCGAGCCGATGAGCGGTGGTTGCGTGAACCTATCGCCGCTGGATGGCAAACGCTTGTTCGACTGGACGGAATCCCAAGTTCCAGCTGGGTGGGCGGGCGCCGGTCCGGGAGGTCCGAACGGGGTCGGGACTTACGTCGTCATCTCACGGTGAGCGAGTCAGTGACGGATCCCGATGACTCGGGGCGCACCATTGGAGTCTACCGTCACATGTGCCTCGAACGCGCGGGGTGAGGCGCGGTCGCCACGTCGTGCGGTCACGCGCACCACGACGTAGGGTTGGTCGAGGGCGCGATCGGGCACGCGAATGGCGAGCTCGGAATCCTCGGGGGAGACCACCCTCCGGGGAGCGATTTCGTCACCATCGGAATCGAGGAAAGCCACGTCGTAGCGGCTCGTGCTGGCCAGCTCGAACTGCGCGTGGATGGCTTCGTCCCGAAGCATGATGGTTCTGCCCTCCATGCCGATGAGCTCGCAGGGTGTCACGGCTCGAAACCAGCGACGCGCGATGATTTCCCGACGCGATGAGAGTGCGATCTTCACGTGAGCGGCGACCGCCGGGTCGGGGATCCTCGCCTCTCGAACCGAGAGCGCGATGATTTCATTCGGGATCTGCAGCATGCGCTTCGCTGCCCAGTAGCCGTCTTCGGGCCCCAATCGATCGATGGGTTCCCATGGCTCGCTCAGTGCGAAGTTTTCGTCGACTCGCGGGGAAAACACTAGAAGGGATCGCCCGGTCGGCTCGTGGGGCTTCGGTCGCGCAAGTCCCAGGGTCGCGAGGTTGACCAGGGCGTTGCCACGGACCGATTCGGTGGGGGTGTGGCTGGGAGTCGAGGGCCAAAGGGCACCAGCCCCGAGCGCGCTGCCCAGACCGATCACGAAATGCTCCACATGCCCTTTGCCTGGACGTCCGATGTACGCATCGACGACGCGCTTGGGACCAAGAGAGTGAAGGTCGATCCAGCCTGCAAAGACACCGAGGGCGCGGAGGGTTCTTCGGTCACGGTGGGAGACCCAATCGTTCGGGTCGTCGCTGCGGGGCCCTGTCATGTCCGTGGCTCCCAGCGTCACGCCAAGGGGCCAGCGAGTCGCACTCCGGCGCTTGCCGTCGAGATCGACGAGCCACACCTCCGGAGTCTTGTAGCCCGATGCCCGGAGCAAGCGGCTCGCAATCACGGCGGCGGCGGTCGCCGTCGCGGGGGCACGGTCGGGATCCGCGCCGAGCTCGTACGTCTTGCCACGAGAGTCGGTGAGCTCTTCCTTTTTGATCGTGAAAGGCGGACGCGGCGGGCCATCGGTCGAATACTTTCGAGCAAACTCTGATTCACTCAGAGTCATGGGAGAAAACCAGCTCGAACGAGGCACTTCGTCGAGCGCATTCACGTCCCGGGCGCGGGGAAATCGCGTTGGATCGAGAGCGTCCACGACCGGGCGTCGCAGATAGAGGTCGGTCAAGTACACCGTCTCGAGATAGGCGCTGCGGCGCGGGATCGGAATCGGTCGGTCGTCGTGCACGCTTTGGACAGCTGGCCGATCCACGAACCGAGCGGGGCGATAGCCGCACGCGGTGATGAACACGGCGACGGCGGCAAAGCGAAGCAGCCTTTGCCGGCTCGAGTCCTTTTTCGTCTTTGCGATCATGGCGACGGCCGTCAACTCCTGTGTTGTCGATCCCCGAAGGTCGACTGAACTCCGAACTGCAGCAAGAAAATGAAGCCCTCCTTGCTCCCTGAGAATCCTACGGATCCGAGCTGTGTCGAGTGGCTGAAAACGTCGAATGCAAAGCCACCGGCGAATCGCCAATCTTCCAGTGGAAGATCGGGCACCGTGGGCGCCACGGTGGCGATGTCCGCGAACACCCGTGCGCCGATGTAGCGCACCACCGTCCAGCGATAGTCTAGCGAGCCAACGACGGACGCAAAGTCACGCCGGTTGTCGAAGCCGCGAAAGTCCGGCTGTCGCACGAGCTCCACGAACGGGACGTCACCCGACAAGCGGTCCATTCCGTCCACCGTGACCTTGGGTGAAAGCACATTGGACTCCGAAAGGATGGGAAAGAAGGCGGCGGTTCGTCCACCATACCTCGCGTAGCGCATGTTCGTTCCGCGGGTCCCGTTCCCTTCTCCGAAGTAGCCCTCGAACAAAGCACCACTCGCCGGACCGCCGCGCGAGTCCCGTGTGTCGATGCGCGCGCCGACTTCGCTGTAGATGATCTGATTGGTTGCCAGGTAGCCGGGTACGCTGCCGGGCAGGAAGGTCTGAGCGATCGTGGTCGACTCGGAGCTCGGAGGGTCGAGCACCCGACGCCGTTGATAGCTCGTGGATAGGAGAACCTCCACGTCGGACAGTGGCCGGAACCCGAGGCTCATGATGAAGCGCTCGCGCTCTTCGCGGTAGCTGGCAGAGGTCGGTGCGCCGGGCTGGAATCGATTGCGCGGGTCGCTCTCGGGGTGTTGTCCGAGACCGAGAAACCCCAGTGACGAACGCTGGTCATGAAACGCTTCGAGTCCGATGCTGAACGGCAACGGGTATGGATGACCGAGCTGAAGACGGGATTCGACGACGACGTCGTGGAGGCCACCGTATCCACCGCGAACGCTCCCCACGACGTTCTTGGCATGTGCGATGACACGCACTCCGATGTTCGCGCTGCTCCCGGTCTCCAGAAACGCGGTAGGAAAGACCCGGACCTCACCTTCGGGTGGATGCAGCAAGTCGTCCACCCGCGGAACGACCTGCTCCTCTTCGATCACGCCTGCGACCGTGCCGGTGGCGGTAAAGAACAGCTCCGTCGCCAAACGGGGAACGAACAAGACGGCAGCCGCCACTTCGCGTCCGGTGTCACCAGGCTCTCGCTCGTCGCGGTGAACACCGGTGACCGCCTCGTTCGTCGGCGCTGCCAGCTGCCCGCGGGCGCTCCCGCAGAAACCGAGGATCGCCAGAGTCAGAGCGCCGCTACGCCTCAAATGTCGGCCGGTCGCCGTCCGGCCCATGGTCGCGCTTCTTCCAGCTGTCCGGCGAGTCGGAACAGCGTCGCTTCGTCACCGTAGCGCCCCACGAACTGGACGCCGATGGGAAGCCCTGCGTCGTTCCAGTGAAGGGGCACGTTCATCGCGGGCTGACCGGTCGCATTCTGTAGGGGAGTGAAGGGAACGAACTGTCCGGCGCGAAACAGCGCCTCGAGGGGCTCGTCGGGAGAACTGAAGGTGCCGAGCGGCAACGGAGCTTCGGCTTGAGTCGGCGTGACGATCACGTCGATGTCCTTCATGAATCGGGCGACCATCCTGCTGACCCGCTGCAAGAACCCGATCGCGAGCAAGTATTCCGACGCCGTGCGCTTCCGGCCCGCTTCCGCCAGGGCCCAGGTCAGCGGCTCGACGAGGTCGCGGGTCACCTCGCGTCCGCTGACAAACTCGAGCCCGTCGAGAGTCGCCGTGGCGCCCGCTGTCCACAGCACCGAGAACGCTTGGCGTGAACTGGGCACCCGGGATGTCAAGGTCACGTTCGACGACCTCGTGACCGAGCTCCTCGCAAAGCTTCGCCGCACAGCGAAGCGCTTGGTCCACATCTTCGTGGATCGGCATGGAGCTGGGGTTCTTCTTGGTGAACGCGATCCGAAGGCGGCCGGGCGAGCGGCCCACCTCGCTGGCGTAGGGGCGCTCGGGGGGCGGGGCGGAGTAGGGATCGCCGGGTGCCGGACCGAGCGTCGCATCCAAGATCGCCGCGCTGTCGCGAACGCTACGAGTGAGGGCGTGCTCGACGACGAGTCCGCCCATGACGTCGCCCACGTCGGGGCCGAGGCTGATGCGCCCGCGAGTCGGCTTCATGCCGAACAGGCCGCAGCACGATGCGGGGATCCGAATCGAGCCGCCACCATCGCTGGCGTGGGCGGCGGGGACCATCCGCGCGGCCACGGCGGCCGCCGATCCACCACTCGATCCACCCGGCGAGCGGGTCCGGTCCCAGGGATTCTTGGTGGGCCCGTGAAGCTCCGGCTCGGTGGTGGGCAAGAAGCCGAACTCGGGCGTGTTCGTCTTGCCGAGAAAGATGAAACCGGCTCGCCGGAGCCTCGAGACCAGAACGCTGTCGTAGGTCGGAACGAAGCTCTCGAAGAATCGGGATCCGAACGTGAGCCGAACCCCCGCGCAAGCTGCCATCAAATCCTTGAGCAGGTAGGGCACTCCGCCGAAGGGGCCATCGGAGGTGTGCTGTTTCGCGCGCTCGCGGGCCTGCTCGAACATCGGGGTGATGACCGCGTTCAAGTCCGGGTTCAGCCGCTCGATGCGGGCGATTGCGTCGTCGCAGAGCTCGAGCGGGCTCGCGCGTTTCGTTTTGACGAGATCGGCGAGGGCTAACGCATCCAGATCGGCGAGGTCGGTCATCCGGGCGACGTTACGACGCTTCGGACGGAATGCGTACGGTGAAGACGCTGCCCTTCTGTCCTCGGTCGGTGACCATGACCCCACCGCCGTGGAGCTCGAAGATGGAGCGCGCGAGGGAAAGCCCCAACGCGAGGCCGCGGTGCTCGGCTCCCGGCTCGCGGCTGGGATCGAGCATGCGTTCCAGCTGTCGACCCGACAGCCTCGTGCTCGGGACTTCCACGTCGATGCGGACGCCCCCGGCGCGGGAGGGGGCTGCCCGCATTCGCACATAGCTCCGTTCCGAGCTGCGAAGCGCGTGACCGACGAGCGTGGCCAGAGCGCGCCCCACGCGCAACCGATCGATGCTCAACACGGGTACTCCTTCAGCCACCTCCGCCACCACTTCGACATAGCGGTCGCCGCCGAGATCGCGCCCTTTGGCGATGCACTCGCCGAACAGATCGCTCACGGTCACCGCCTCGCGCATCAGGTTCAATTGGCCTGCTTCCACGCGAGCGGCATCCAGCACCGTTTCGATCAGCGCCAACAGCTCGCGCCCTCGCCGCTCGATCAGGTTCAGACTCTCCATCTGCCCAACGCTCAAGGTCTCGCCTTGTCGAACCAGCTCCGTGAATCCGAGAATCGCGTTCAGCGGGCTCTTGAGATCGTGGCTCACGCTCGCAAAGAAGAGCCCGCGCATGCGCGAGGCTCGTTCCCGAGCCGCGATGGCTCGTTCCTGAGCGCGAGCGAACACCCGGAAGCGTTCGGCGAGGCGCTCGATCGCCAAGCCGAGCTCTTCGACCAGGCGAAACCTGACGGGTCGCATGACCCGCGTTCCGCCGCTGATGACCGATTCGGTACCGAGAAGGCGCACGCCGCGCGTTGCGACGAACAGGTCGTCGGACAGCCCCCTCCCCAGAAGGGCTCCCATGAATGCGGCCACGGCGACGGCGAACAGGGTCAGGAGCAACGAGGGTGGGCTGAAGACGCCCACCGTCGAACCCGCGAAGTGAATGTGAGCTTCGCCTTCGTCTAGGGGCGTCACGAGCTGAACGAACCCGCCGGAGTCTCGACTGATCGAATAACTGTGCGGCTTGTCGATCACGCTCGCGCGGAACCCCAGTTCCGAGGCCGCTTCGATCGCGTCGTCGCGACCTGCTTCCGGAACCACTCCGGGGGCTAGCTCGAGCGCACTCCGCGCCAGCGAGCGAGCCGTTTCTTCCCGCTGTCGCTCGTCCGCGCGGCGTACGTGGGCGTTGGTGACGAGGGCCGCCCCCAAGGCTACGAGCGCCACCGGCAACGCGACCGCCAAGAGCAGGCGTCGCGGGATGCGCCGGCGCGGCTCGCCTGTCTTCTCCTCGCTCTCCACGACTTCTCGCATCACGTCGAACGGGCAGAGCTCGATCGCCTTCAGAAACGCTCCGCGCACGAGCACCGAAAGTGGCAACGAGGCCGCTGCAACGAACACAGTGCCGAGCAGTGCGATGCTGACGCCGGTCGTGAGATCGATGGGGTCAGGTCGAAAGACGGTTCCGGATAGCGCGAGCATTGCGAACGGTGGTGCCAGCCATCCGGTCGTGACCCGCCACGAGCTTTCCGACAGCTCCCGCATCTCGTTGGGTTCCACGGCCCGAGATCCCAATGCCAACGCCCGCAGCACGAATCGATGCCGCCGGAGCAGGAGCGTGTTGTAGATGAGAGCCAGCATGCCGCCGGCGCCGACCGCGACGAGCAGCGCCCGTGTGGACGCGATTTGCACTGGTTCCGAGAGGAGCAACAAGCGCGGCACCAGCACCGCGACCAGCGCGGAGGCCACCAACGTGAACAGCGTTTGCCACGCCAGAACCCGGGACCGGAGCTTGGCCGCCGGAACGATCATCGCAAAGCTCCCAGCGAATCAGGTGGTGGCTCGGATGGGTCCGGGGGGCGCGCTGGAAGCCAGATGCTGAAGCAAGAGCCGAATCCCACGGAGCTTTCGAGCTCGACCGTGCCGCCGTGCATCTGAACCAGTCGCCTGGTGATCGCGAGACCGAGGCCCGACCCGACGCGTCGAGCATCGGCGTCGCCGGCCTGCTGATACTCCTCGAAGATGGCAGCTTGATCCTCTGGTGCAATCCCGGGTCCGGTGTCGGTCACGCGGATCACGCCCCAGCCGCCTGCCTCGGGCTCCACGGAGAGGCGCACGCTGCCCGCGTTCGTGAACTTGACCGCGTTGCCAACGACGTTGCCGAGGATTTGTCGCAGACGTCGAGCGTCACCCCAGACGGTGGTGCTCTCTCCGGAAACCTCGATGTCGAGCTTCTTGCCGTGGGTGCCGACTCGCACCTCGCGCACCACTTCTTCGGCGATGGGAAGAACGTCGAGGGCTTTTCGTTGGAGCTCGAGCTCTCCGGACTCGAGGGCAGACAGCTCCAAGATGTCGTCGATCAGCTCCCGCAGGTGCTCGCCGCTCGAGTGGACCACCTCCAGGTTTTCCCGAGCCTCCGCACTGAGTGGGCCATCGACCTCGGTCAGGAGCACGTCTGTGAATCCAAGGATCGCGTTCAGTGGAGTGCGAAGCTCGTGGGACAATGCCGCCAGAAACGCGCTGCGATCCCGGTCGTACGCCAGAGCGCCCGCCAGGTCCTGCCGATAGGCGTGCTCGGCGGCGGTGAAGCGATCGACCAGCACGTTGAAGGAGCTGGTCAAAAGCCCGATCTGATCAGTGGATCGTACCGGCACCAACTCTCCCGCCGGCCTGGCGTTTTCCCTCGCCATCTCGACGATGCGCTGTCTCACGTAGTCGACGTCTGCACGCACGTCCTGTGCGATGGCGAGGGCAACCAGCGCTGCAGCGCCGACCAGGATCGTGGTCAGCGCGGTGACTGAAATCAGGAGCGAGCTCGTGGCGAAGGGAGCTTCCGGAGCGCGCACGAAGGCGATGACCGCCTGGTGTTGGAGCGGGGCGGCGAGGGGCGTCACCCAGTAGCGCGTCTCGCCCAGCTTGGTGTTCGTGTCCCCACCGCCCGCGACCATCAACTGGCGCAACGTCTCCCGAGAGGGAGCCCCCAGGCTTGCGTCGACAATCACTTCGCCGTCATGGCGCAAGAGCAGGATTTCCGCTCCCGAACGACGGGCGGCACGCTCCACCACGGTGCCGCGCGCTTCGAGCTCGGTGGCGCGGAGTCTGGCGGCGAGGGTGTCGGCAAGCAGGCGCGCCCGAAGGCCCGCGGCGGTGCGGCTCTGACTGCGCAGGTGCCCGACGCCGACCAGCGCCACGATGAGCGCGGTGGCGATCCCCAAAATCACGACGGCCGCTGGCGCCAGCGGCAGAAATCTCAGTCGCCGCCGCTCGCGCATCGCTTCCTTGTCACGGGTCGGTAGCCAGCCGGGCGAAGACTGCGTGGTCGAGCCAACGCGATCCCACGTATTCCGCCTGACGCGCGACGCCTTCGAACCGGAAGCCGAGTCGAGCGATCACGCGCAAGCTGGCGTGATTATCCGTTGCGGCTGCGCATCGGATGCGATGCACGCCCATTCGCTCGAATGCGAACCCGATGCAAGCACGCGCCGACTCCGTCATCAGCCCGCGACCGGTGGCCTCACGCTTCAGCCAGTAACCGAGCTCGCACGAGCGATGCAGATGCACGCAAGAATCCAGGCCGACGACGCCGCAGAGCTCGCGAGTTTGACGATCGCGAATCGCAAAGCGAACGGCACGTCCAGCATCCCAGTCAGCGGCGCAGGCTTCCGCGTACCGCTGGCTCGCTTCTGGCGTGTTGCTGAACGGCACCCACGGCAGCCAGCGCTCGAGATGCCAGCGGGAACCGTCCACTGCATCCCACAGTTCCGCACCATCGCTTTGCTCGATGGGGACCAGGAGCGCACGAGGTGTTTCGACGGGGGCACGCCGGATCGCCGCCCGAGAAGGGATCGCGAGCATCTGTGGCGTGGGGGCCGCGAGTCGCGCTTGGGAGGAGCTTTGCTTGGTCACTGACACTGTGCCCGGATTACGTAATTTTCGAGGTGCCCCGATTCGTAGTCACGCCATGAGATGTACCACTGTCCCGGGCGGTTACCCGCGGCGATCGCAGCAAATGGCTGAAAGCCGCCGACCTTGGCCAAGACCGACGCTTCCTCGAGGCCGTCCCGGGTCATCGATGCAAGCTTGATCCGCGACCCTTCGTACCAGATGACCATCGCGCCGGTGGGAGAGCGAACCAACGTGGGCGCGGATCCGCTGCGAGAAAATTCGCGGTGCCAGATCTGCTGCCCCTTCTTGCGATCGAGCATTGCTGCGAACGCGCCCCCCTTCTCCTCGTTCCAGACCACGAAGCAGTGTTCGCTGTCGCATACGATGCGGGGGTCGACGAGCTTGTTCCGATCATTGGTGCTGACCGACACCATGCGCCCCACGAACGCATCCTCCTTCTTCTTGCCGGGCTTCGGCGGGTGACGGACGACCCCGGTCGCGAGTGCCGGATCGTCGGTGCCCACTTGCAGCACCATGATCTTCCACTTCTTTTCCCGCTCCAGCGAAAACACGATGTTCAATTGACCATCGACCACCGATACGTCCGGACGATTGGCTTCGGGACCGTAGCCACTCCGCCCCATCGCGAACGCAGTCAAGCGAACCGGTCCGCCGCGTGGCTCGAGCTCGCTATCGAGTCGTCGTCCGACGAGGTCGGTTCCGTCGTCGATGCTGTCCTCCCACACCGCCCAGAAGCTTCCATCTTCCGCACGCGTGAGGGCGGGATAAAAATCGTGTCGCTTTACTGGTGACAGGCGCTTCGCTCCGCCGGCAATTCGGCCGTCGTCGTCCAACATGCGCGCATACACGCCTGGCTGGTTGCCGGCGTCGTCCCAATACACGAGGGCCATCCGGTCGCCGGCTGGAAGAAGCTGGGAGAATCGGACCGAGCTCGCTTCGGGGGTCACCAGGCGAGCCGGCGACACGCGGCGCAGAGCATCGTCCAGGAGCGCCGTGAACGCTTGGCGTCGGGATGCTTCCTGGTGATTGTCCACCCACGCGACGACCGCGCCGAGCTTGCCGACCGCGACCGAGGGCCGTGAGCTCGGGCTCGTGAGAATCGAAGGGTCGGGGCCGTCCGAGACCGGTGGCTTTGCAGAGTTTTCCGCTCTGGGGAATTGCCACCGCGGCCTGGTTGAACATTCCTCGAGCCACGCCGAGGCCGCCGTTGTTGAACGCCTCCTTGAATTTCTGGAGGGCGTCGTCGCGCTTCCCATCTCGGAGCAACACTTGCCCTTTCGCGATCTGGAGAGCGACCTCGTCGTTCTCCATCGGCTTGAACACCTCGGGCGCTGCCGACGCGCTGGGCGGAGCACTCGCCGAAGCGGGACCAGCATCTGCCGACGAAGCGACCACGCGAGGCGGGTGGAGCACGTACAGCCAGAGCGCGTACCCACCCAGCGCCACCGCTGCCACACCGAGCAACGCGCCGATCGCACGCCACCCGCTCTTTGCCTTGGAGGCCTGGCCCGGCGTCCCCGGTACGTCGACGGTGCCGCCCGTCGGCGGTGTGCCGTGCTCGGAAGTGCGGGCCGGTGGGACGGGGATCGCATGCTTGCTTTCCTTGACCAGCGCGTCGACGAGGGCGCCCTCCTCCGCACTGGGCTCGGAGCTCATTCGCCAAGCTGGAGGAGGGATGCTCGTCGCGGTCTTGAGGGCAATCGCCAACGTCTCGGCGAACTCCTTTGCGTTCTGTGGACGCTTGGCGGGGTCACGCTCGAGAGCACGAGCGAACCATTGATCGAACGACATCGGCAAGTCGGGTCGGAGCTTCGACGGCTTCGGAAGGGGTGCGCCGGCGATTTGCGCCAGAATCATCGCAACGCCCTGGTCGACGTTCCACACCGTGGTTCCGGTGAGGCACTCGTAGACGATGCAGCCGAGCGCCCACAGATCGGCGCGGTGATCGACTTCGCCCTGCCCCTTGGCTTGCTCGGGGCTCATGTACGCGGGGGTGCCGAACAACGCGCCTTCACGCGTCAGCCGGGTTTGGGCCTTGTCCCCTTTTTCTTCGTAAAATTTCGCCAGGCCGAAATCGAGGAGCTTGACCACCGTGTCGCCCTCGGGGGTCTTCGTGATGAATATGTTCTCGGGCTTGAGATCCCGGTGGATGACGGTCGATTCGTGGGCCTTGCCGAGCCCACGAGCCGTCTGGGTCATGATCTGCAGCGTGGTGTCGGCGTCGAGGCGTCGAACGCGAGTCAAAAGATCGTACAGGCTCTCCCCGTCGAGATACTCCATCACCAGGAACGGACGCCCGTCGTACATTCCGGAGTCGTAGACGTCGCAGATGTAGGGGCTGCGGATCGCAGCGGCGGCGCGGGCCTCGCGCAGGAAGCGCTCGCGAACGATGCGAGAGGTGATGAGCTCGGCGGCGAGGATCTTCACGGCTACATGCTTGCTGATCAGCATGTTTTCGGCCTCGTAGACCGCGGCCATTCCGCCCCGGCCTATCTCGCGCAAAATGCGAAACTTCCCCTCCAGAACGGTGCCCACCGGCACTTGCGAGCGATTCTGCGGGGTGGCCATGGGGAATGTCGCGCCCCGGACCGCGAACCCCGCTTTGTTTCGCGTGCTCGCGGCGGGAGGCGAGTTTTCTTACTCGCAAAAACAATATGCCAAGACGCGGTCGGAGGGCGAGGGGAACAGTCGAAAGATCAGCGAACTTGCGTGGTTTTTTCGGATTTCGGCCGTGGGAAGAGGCGTTGTTCGTCCGGACCGAGGGGAGGAGCGCTCGTCAAGAGCGGCTCGAGGGGAGCTTGGGAGAGCGTGTGGACATACAAAATGACCGTCTCTCGGGGCGCACGTTCAATCCGTGAACGCACGTGGGCGAACGCCTTCGCCGTGTAAGTCGGATCGAGCGTGAGCCCCACTCGCTCGGCGGCCGACGTCGCTCGGTCCCCTGTTTCCGTTGCGTGACCATAGCCTTTGCCGAGCTCCGAGTCGTCGATCTCCAGCCGGTGCTGGATCCCTTTCCGACTCTTCCTCGCGAGAGCGGATCTCGCAAACGCGAGCACGAGTCGACGAGCGAGCCATGCCGGAGTCGCAATGCTCACGCCAACGACGCGCGCTCGCAGCCCGGCCTCGACTACTCCGGCCAGAATTCCGCCGACCGTACCTCCGGAGCCCACCGCTGCGACGATCTCGTCGGGCTCGGGAAGCTCCCCTCGCTTCACTTGCTCCGCCAGCTCGTGCATGGCGTTCACGTAGCCGCCGGTGCTGAGCTTGGTCGAGCCGCCCGGTAAGATCAGGTAGTCGCCACGTCCGAGCTCTCGCGCGATGCCGATGGGAACTTCGGCCATCGATCCCACGGCTCGGTAGTCGAGACCCGCGCCGAGGGAGGCGCGCAGCGTGGACTCGGCATGCTCGGTCCACGGCTGCGGGCAGAGCACTGCGAACGTCGGGACACCGATCCTGTGTGCGTAGAGCGCGGTGGCCAGCACGTGGTGACTTCCGCCGGCGCCCGCGGTGACGATGCGTTTCGCCTGCTTTTCTCTCGCGTCCGCGAGAAGGAGCTCGAGCTTGCGCACTTTGTTTCCACCGTAGGGCTCCGCAGAAAGTCCGTCGTTCTTCACCCACAGCGCGACGCGATCGGTGGACAGCGCATCCGCGCGGGATACGGGGGTCGGGTACTTTCCGATGTGAATCGGCGAAGGCACGCGGGGAGCTTGCTAGGATGCGTCCGTCATGAAAAGGCGTATCGCGATCAATACGGGCGGAGGGGACGCCCCGGGCCTGAACGCCGTGATCCGAGCCGTGACTCTGAGCGCCACGGCACGCGACTGGGAGGTGCTCGGGATACGACACGGGTATCGCGGGCTGATCGAGGAAGGCGGGGACGGCATCGTGCCCCTCGATCGAAACGCGGTTCGAGGAATTCATCACCTGGGAGGCACCATCATCGGGACCACCAACCGAGGCGATCCGTTCCAGTATCCAATCCAGCGAAACGGTGAAATCTCGACGAGCGACGTTTCGGAACGCGTCATCACGCGCGCCCGCGAGCTCGGCATCGAAGCGCTGGTGGCGATCGGCGGGGACGGCTCGATCCGCATCGCAGAGAAATTGCTCGAGGCGGGCCTGCCGCGGGTGATTGGAGTGCCCAAGACGATCGACAACGATCTGCCGGGTACCGAACAAACGTTCGGGTTCGAGACCGCCGTGGCGACGGCGACCGACGCCATCGACAAGCTCCACACTACGGCCCAGGCCCACGAACGCGTGATGGTGGTGGAAGTGATGGGACGCTACGCCGGTTGGATTGCCCTCTACGCCGGGCTCGCGGGTGGTGCCGACGCGATCCTGATCCCCGAGATCCCGTTCGATCTGGAACGAGTGTGCGAGAAGATCCGCTGGCGCGAGTCGATCGGCCGACCGTTTGCCATCGTCGTTGCCGCAGAAGGTGCTGCGCCCCGTGGTGGCGCCATGGTCTTCAAGGGCCGAGCGACTCCCGGCGAGGAGCACGCCCACCTCGGCGGCATCGCCGAGCTCCTGGCGACGGAAATCCAAGCAAGACTCGGCAAAGACTGCCGAAGCCTCGTCCTCGGGCACCTGCAACGGGGTGGAAGCCCGGTGATGAGTGATCGCATTCTCGCGCTCCGCTTTGGATGCGCAGCGACTCGCTTTCTCGCCGAGCGACAAGACAGCGGGCTCGTCGCGCTTCGCGGCGGCAAGATTGTCCTCGTCCCACTTTCCGAGGGCACAGAGCACTTGCGCACGGTGCCGCCGAACGACGGCGTCCTGCAAACTGCCCGCGACCTTGGCATCTCCCTCGGCGACTGAGACGCCTAAGGGAATCGAACAGGGAGGCGGAAGGGGCGAAAGAATCAGGAACTCCTTCCCGACCTTCCGCCTTCCTGTCTGACGAGTTAGCCACAGGATTATCCCCACGGGGTGTGGACAACGTGGGGGAGATGACTTGCTCCCGAAACATTGCCGAAACACGGATCCCACTACTGCCGCGCAGGGTGTGCTGTTTCGGAAAAGGATCCGTAGCAGCCGGACAAATCACGCGCTAAGCGCACATCGGCTGGAGACGTGATGTGAAAAAGGTCGAAGCGATCATCAAGCCATTCAAGCTCGACGAAGTGAAGGACGCCCTGAGTGAAGTGGGCATCCAGGGCATGACCGTGACCGAGGTGAAAGGTTTCGGTCGCACCGGTGGCAAGAAGGAAGTGTACCGAGGCTCCGCGTACGTCGTGGACTTCGTGCCGAAGGTGAAGCTCGAGATCATCGTTCCCGACTCGCTGGTAAAGGAAGTGATCGACGCCATCGAGAAGAGCGCCAAGACCGGGCGCATCGGTGACGGAAAGATCTTCGTGGGCCCCATCGACGAAGCCGTGCGCATCCGAACTGGAGAGCGCGGCGAGGAAGCAATCTAGATTTAGCGCGCCGCGGGGCGCGGGAGGAGAGAGCATGACGACGCCGAAAGAAGCAATCGAATTGGGCAAGAAGAACGGGGCGGTGATGGTCGATTTCGAAGTTCATCGACCTGCCCGGAAAGTGGCAGCACACGAGCGTGCCGTTCGAGCGCCTGGAAGTGGATAGCTTCGAGGAAGGATTCGGCTTCGACGGTTCGTCCATCCGGGGCTTCCAGCCCATCAATCAGAGCGACATGCTTCTGATCGCGGACCCGGACACCGCGGTGATGGAGCCCTTCACCAAGCATCCGACCCTCAGCCTGCTTTGCACGATTCAGGACACGATCACCCGCCAGAACTACTCGCGCGATCCGCGCCACATCGCCAAGAAGGCGGAGGCGTATTTGAAGAGCACCGGCATCGCCGACACGGCATACTTCGGACCCGAAGCCGAGTTCTTCATCTTCGACGACGTGCGTTTCGACGCCAGCGGCCACGAGGCGTACTTCCACATCGACTCCGTCGAAGCGGACTGGAACACCGGCCGCGATGAGCGCCCGAACCTCGGCCACAAGATCCGCCACAAGGAGGGCTACTTCCCGGTCCCGCCTCAGGACACGCTGATGGATGTCCGCACCGAGATCTGCCTGGAGATGAAGAAGGTGGGCATCGAAGTCGAGGTGAGCCACCACGAGGTCGCCACGGCCGGTCAGGGCGAAATCGACATGAAGTACGACAGCTTGCTCCGCGCCAGCGACAAGCTCATGTGGTTCAAGCACATCGTGAAGAACGTCTCGCACCGCAACGGGAAGACGGCGACCTTCATGCCGAAGCCCATGTTCGGCGACAACGGCAACGGCATGCACTCGCACCAGTCGCTCTGGCAGGAGGGCAAGCCGCTCTTCGCCGGCGACGGCTACGCGGGCCTGTCCGACACGGCGCTCTGGTACATCGGCGGGATCCTGAAGCACTCGCGAGCTCTCGCCGCGCTGACGAACCCGACCACGAACAGCTACAAGCGGCTCGTGCCCGGATTCGAAGCACCCGTGAACCTCGCCTATTCGAGCCGCAATCGTTCGGCGGCCATTCGCATCTCGACCTATTCGCCGTCGCCCAAGGCACGCCGCATCGAGGTTCGTTTCCCCGATCCGACCTGCAATCCGTACATCGCGTTCTCAGCCATGATGATGGCCGGGCTCGACGGCGTGCAGAACAAGATCGACCCGGGCGATCCTCTCGACAAGGACATCTACTCGCTCTCTCCGGAGGAGCTGAAGGACGTGCCGCACGTCCCTGCGTCCCTCGAAGACGCGCTGGATGCCCTCGAGCGCGACCACCAGTTCTTGCTCAAGGGCGACGTGTTCACTCGCGACGCGATCCAGATGTGGCTCGACTACAAGCGAGACAACGACCTGCGTCTCGCTCGGTTGCATCCGTCGCCGATCGAGTTTCACCTCTACTACGACATCTGAACGGGCGACCCTGCCCGACCTTCGGCCCCGGCGGTGTGCGGCATCGCTGGGGCCGTCGCATTTCCGGCCTGAAAAGCCAGGTCCTGATAGGTGTTGGCTCGCACACTGGCGCACAATGTATGCTGCCGGCCGAAGCGCTCTCCGCGCTTGTGATACGTTCTAGGGTCAAGGATTCGTGGCAGACGATCTCTTCGAGACCACGGTCGAGGTGACCGTAACCCGGGAATTCAGCCGCTCGTTCAAGCGAAGTAGCGTCCCGGGTCAGGCATTTCTCGTGGTCATTGCGGGCCCGAGACTGGGTCATCGTGTGGTTTTGAACCAGGAAATCCTCGAAATCGGGCGGGGCGCCAACGCCAGCTTCCAGCTCGATGCCGACTCCGTGAGCCGACTCCACGCCCGCATCGAGTGGGATGGCGCCAACCACAAGGTCGTGGATCTTCGCTCCACCAATGGAACCTTCGTCAACGAGGTCAAGATCACCGAGCACACGCTCATCGACGGCGATCGCATCGGTATCGGGAAGGTGTTGCTCAAGTATCTCTCCGGCGAGAACGTGGAAGCCGCGTACCACGAAGAGATCCAGCGCCTCATGCGCTACGACGGTTTGACGGGCGTCTACAATCGCAGCCACTTCGACGAGACCATTCACAACGTGATCTGGCGCTCGCGCTTCGATCCGCAGCCGACGACTCTGGTCGTGTACGATCTGGACCACTTCAAGAACATCAACGATACCTGGGGCCATCCGGCCGGAGATGCCGTGCTTCGCCAGTGCGCCGCCGTGGTCTCCCAGACCGTTCCCCAAGGAGCCCTGCTGGCGCGGACCGGAGGCGAGGAATTCGCCGTGCTTTGCAACGGGATGACCTATCAGCAGGGCCAGCAGATCGCCGAGCACATCCGGCGAGCGGTGGAGGCCGCTGCGTTCGTGTTCGAAGGCACGCGGATCCCGGTGACCGTCAGCCTCGGCGTGGCCGAGCGACAGCCGACGGATACCAGTCACGAAACGCTGTACGAACGGGCGGACGCCCAGCTCTACGCGGCCAAAGCCGCGGGCCGTAACTGCGTGCGCTGACGAGAGCCGTCGCTCAGCGGGGGATGGGAGTGGTCACGGGTGTGCCCTCTCCCTCGCCCAGGTCCCAACCGAAGTTGTCGATCAACACCGACGAGTCGAGGATCTCGTCGCCCATGTCCCAGACCGCAAAACGGATCGTGAATCGTTTGACCCGGTGCGATTGGCGCAGTCGTGTTGAGCCAACCGGTTGCGGCGTGGGGGCCGTTGTCGAGGGGCTCGTCGAACCCCGTGTCCTGCAGCTGCGCCGTCCCGAGAGCGCAGGGGAAGTTCTTGCCGCCGGCATTTTGCGGCGGGCAGACCTCGAGGAAGCCGTTGTTCACGCTCACCGGATTGCCCTGGCTGTCGAAGGAGACGTTGCCGCTCTGGGCGTTCGGCGGCGCAGGGCTCACCAGCGCAACGAAGAAGTCGTTGTACGCCGTGCACACGTAGATCGGGAACTCGTAGGTGTAGAAGTCGAAGTCGAACTTCAGCGAATTCGCGTTGCTCGGGGCCTTGATCACGAGCTCGAGAGCGGCCGGATCGTTGGCGATGTTGTCGTTGGCGGTCTGGACTCCCGGACAAGCGGGAGAATCCTTGGGGAAGCCCGGCGGCGTGCTACTGGCGGTGAGCATTTCCGCTCCGCCGGGGCTCTGGAAGCCGGGATCGCCCGGTCGCCGCGCGGTTCCGCTGGAGAGCTCCAACAGATTCGAGCCTTCCCGCGGCATCACGTTCGGGCCGAAGTTCGGGAGCAGCCCGTGGCTGAGGTCGTTCATTCCATCCGTGCCGTCGGCTTTGACGTACTTCGCACTGACGAGCCCCCAAGAGCTCCCGGAAGCCTGGCGGCAAATGCCGATCACCTGAGCGGCCACGACCGGATCGCCATAACCGATGTCCACCGTCTGGGTGTCGCATCCGGCCGGCTCGTCGTCGGCCGTGCCGTTGCAGTCTTCGTCGATGCCGTTGTTCGGATAGTCGTACGCGGCGGGGTTCATCTGGTTCGTGCAATCGTTGCAGTCGCCCGAGTTCGGCGTGAACCCGTCGCCGTCCTTGTCGGCGTCGCCCGTGGAGTCGCAGGGCGGGGCCGTGCTGATCTTGCCGCCGCTTCCTCCGGTGCCTGAGCCGCCACCGCCGATGTTGATGATGCCCCCGGTTCCCGTGGCGGCGGAGCCGCCGCCTCCACTCGTTCCGCCCGGGCCGCCGCCGGTCCCCGGTGCTGCTGGAGCACGCGAAGGTGCAGTCCGCGAACCGATCAATGACGCTAGACAGGATAAAGCGAGATTCAGTACGCATCACACATCTCCGCCTTGCCACGCGTGCGGTATCTCTGCCACGCGACGACGTGCACACCCGGCTCCGTCGTGACGGAAGGGTAGCTTCCGACTCGAGGTCTGTCACGCGACGAGCCGACAGATTTGCTCGCCGCGTACGGCGGAATTTTCGAGATCGGCTGGACGGCTCAGGCGTGAGCCGAGCTCGGAGCGGCGATCGCCGCCCTTCTTCTTCTTCTTGGAGGAGCCGTTCGGGCCATGTCCGTTGGATGAGCGGGCGCTCTTCCCACCGAGGTCCTCCGCCATTTCCTTGGCGCGGCTCGGGTCTTCCCAGGTGAAGTCCTTGCGGCCGAAGTGGCCGTAGCTGCCGTCTTGCGATAGATCGGGCGGAGCAGGTCGAGCTCCTCGATGAGCGCGCGGGGGCGCATGTCGAACTTGTCGGCGACGTACTTCTGCGAGCTTCTCGTCGGAGACGCTTCCCGGTGCCGAAGGTGTTCACGTAGACGCCGACCGGCTTGCGCGACGCCGATGGCGTAGGCGACCTGGACCTCGACGCGCCGGGCGAGCTCGGCCGCGACGATGTTCTTGGCGACGAAGCGCGCGTAGTAGCAAGCCGAGCGATCGACCTTGCGACGGGTCCTTGCCGCTGAACGCGCCGCCGCCGTGGCGGCCCATGCCGCCGTAGGTGTCGACGATGATCTTGCGACCGGTGAGGCCCGCGTCGCCGAACGGTCCGCCGATGACGAAGCGGCCCGTCGGGTTGATGAAGTACTTCGTGTTCTTGTCGAGGAGCTTCTTCGGAAGAGCGACTTCTTGACGCACGAGCTCCATCACGGCTTCTTGCAGCGTCTTGTACTTCACGTCCGGCGAGTGCTGGGTCGAGACGACGACGGTCTCGATGCGCACGGGCTGGTCGTTTTCGTACTCGATCGGTGACCTGGCTCTTGCCGTCGGGGCGGAGGAAGTCGACCTTCTCTGCCTTGCGCACGTCCGCGAGCTGCTGCGCGAGCTGGTGCGCGTACATGATCGGCGCCGGCATGAGCTCGGGCGTCTCGTCGCAGGCGTAGCCGAACATCAGGCCCTGGTCGCCGGCGCCCTGCTCCTTGTAGCAGGCCCTGCCCTCGGTCACGCCCTGGGAGATGTCGGGCGATCTGGGGCTCGATGGCGACTGAGCACGCCGCAGGTCTCGGCGTCGAAGCCCATCGCCGAGTCGGTGTAGCCGATGTCCTTGATCGCGCCGCGCGCGATCTTGCCGAAGTCGACGTCGGCGCGTGGTCGTGATCTCGCCGGCGATCACCACGAAGCCCGTCTTGCACAGCGTTTCGCAGGCGACGCGGCTCCGCGGGTCGCTGGTTCAAGCAGGCGTCGAGGACGCGCGTCGGAGATCTGCGTCGCAGATCTTGTCGGGATGGCCTTCGGTGACGGACTCGGACGTGAACAGGTAACCGCTCATTTGCTCACTAGCTGGGGTGCACCACGTGCGCGTGGCACCGACGAAGATCCGCCGCCTCCCGGCCAAACCGCCGACGGACCCTAGCACGATGCCGGGCGGGCGTGCGCCGGCGCGCTTGAGCAGGCTTTTGAGCGCTTCTGGAGGAGCCGTCCAGCACCCGGACGAGCTCGCTCGGGTCGGCGGGCTTCGGTGAGGTAGGCGTCGGCGCCGGCGTCGAGGCCCCGCAGCGTGTCGATGCGGGCATCCTTGCTCGTCACCATCACGATGGGCACGCCCTGATAGCGCGGGTCTTCGCGCAGCGCGCGCGCCAGCTCGTAGCCGTCCATCTTGGGCATCATCACGTCGGTGCTCACCGCGTCGAAGCTCTGCGCGCGGCGATATCTCCAGCGCTTGCTCGCCGTCGACGGCCGCCACCACCTCGAACCCGGCCGCGCACGAGCTCGCGGCGGATCGCTTCCCGGATCATGTCGCTGTCCTCGGCGACCAGGACCCGCGCAGACGCTCTTGGCTTTGATCCGCGGCCGGCGGCTCGCGCGATCGCGGGCTCGGGCTGCTCCGGGTCCTTCGAGCGCGGTCCGCGACCTCGGCTCAGATCGACGACCAGCAGCACGCGATCGCCGATCAGCGTGGCTCCCGCGGCGCAGGGCGAGCCGAAGACAGAAGCGGGCCCGAGCGACTTGATCACGACTTCGTGTCGCCCGAGCAGCTGCTGCGACGACGAGACCCAGCCGGTCGCTGCCGACCTCCACGATCACGACGGCGCATCGTCCCCGCTGTCGCCGAGCGATGCCGACTTCCGGCGAGCCCGAGCACGCCGGCCGAGATCCACGACGGGCACCAGCCGAGCGCCGACGCGCAAGCAGGTGCCGTCGGCGACCGTCTCGAGCTCGCCCGGCTTCACACGATCTGCGCGCTCGACCACGGCGTCGAGCGGGATCGCGACCAGCTCGCCGCCCACCCGCGCGGCCAATACCTGAGTGATGGCGAGGGTCAGCGGCAGGCGGAGCTCCATCCGGCGTGCCGCGGCCGAGCTCGGAGTCGATGACGATGGTGCCCTTCAGCTTGCCGATCGCGTCGCGCACCACGTCCATGCCCGACGCCGCGCCCGGAGACGTCGGAGACCTGCGCGGCCGTGGAAAATCCCGCACGGAAAATCAGATCGAAGCGAGCCACGATCGTCGAGCGCCTTCGGCTTCCTCGGCGCTGAGGACGCCCTTCTCCACCGCCTTCTGCCGGAGCTTTGCGGGATCCATGCCGCCGCCGTCGTCCGCGATGGTCACGATGATCTGCCCGCCGCGCTGACTGGCGGAAGAGCTTCACGATGCCGCGCCGGGGCTTGCCCGCCGCCTCGCGGATCTCCGGACGCTCGACGCCGTGGTCGACGGCGTTGCGCACCAGATGCAGGAGCGGATCCTCGAGCCGCTCCACCAAGCACCTTGTCGAGCTCGGTGTCGGCGCCTTCGAGCTCGACGGTGACTTCCTTTCCGAGCTTGTTCGCGAGCTCCCGCACCGTGCGCTGGTACTTGGTGAAGAGGCGCGCAATGGGCACCATGCGGAGCTTCATCACGTTGTCGCGGAGCTGCCCGACGGCGAGGCCGAGGGCGCCGAGCCCCGCGTCGAGGTCGCTGCAGGTTTCCCGCAGCACGCGCTCGGTGCGCTGCAGATCGTCGACCAGCGAGCGATTGGGGAACCTTGGCCGAGCCGTTCGGTCGCCAGCTTCTTTCGGAGCTGGGCAATTTCCCGCACCAGTGCTCCCTGTACCTCAGCCGCCGTGGAGAGCCGGCCCCGGGAGAGCACGACCTCGCCCAACAGGTTCAGCAAGAGATCCACTTTCTCGAAATCGATGCGGAGCGTTGCCGTTGCCGCTGGGGCTGTCGCCACGGTTGCGGAGGGTGCCGTCAGGGCACGGACCTCCGCCGGTTTGGGCGCACTTTTGGGAAGCGTCGGATTTTCCAGGCGCCGAAGAAGATCGGTCACGTCAACGTCGATGGGGGCTCGCGCTCGGGCCTTGTCGACGATCAACCGGAGCACGTCCAGGGTTTCCAAGAGCACGTCGATGAGCGCTCGATCGCACTCGCGCTTGCCGTCCCGGAGCTCACCGATGCGATCTTCCGCCAGGTGAGCGACGCGGTTCATCTTCTTGAGCCCCGCGAACGCGCTCGAGCCCTTCAACGTGTGCAGATCGCGAAAGATTTCCCCCACCAGCTCGCGATCGCCGCCGCGTTCCTCGAGGGCGAGCAAGCGCTCACTCAACCCGTCGAGCCGCTCGACGCACTCGTCCAGGAACGCCGCGATCATGTCCTCGGCGAGGGTCGGCTCCCACGCGGCCTCGAGATCGTCCTGAGCGCTCGGTCGCGGCTTGGGAGCTACGCGCTCCGCCTCGTCGGGTACGCTCGCTTCGGTAACGGGCTCGGCCCCGAGGAGCGACTCGGCCATCGCCAAGAGCTCACTCTCGTTCACGCGCGCACCGGACTCGTCTCCATGACCGAGCGCCTCGATGGAGTGCGACAGGACATCGAGAGCCGATTCGATCTCCGCGTTCGGACGCGCTCCTGCCCGCGAGGCTGCCCGTGAAAGGGCGCTCACTCCATCCGCACCGAGCAACGCCGCGTCGACCGCCAGGGGAACGAGCGCTGCCTCGAGCTCGGAAGCGCGCTCTTTTCCCTCGAGCTCGAGAGCCTGGCGCGCGGCCATGATCCGGGTCGGCGCCAGCGCCAGGAACAGCTCGTAGGCTTGAGAGCCTGTGCTCACGGGGCCACGCTAAATCGGCGGCTGAGTTCCGCGAACCGTTATTTTTCCCCGGGTGAATCGGCGCCCGGGAACCATGAGTATGGGTTGCCCATACTCATCGATATGGCTAAGCTGTATCTGTGAAGACCACGATCGATGTGACGGATGCACTGCTGGCCCGGGCCAAGCGACACGCGCGGCGGACCGGGAAGTCGCTCCGCTCCCTCGTCGAAGACGGTCTGCGTCGCGTGCTCAGCGCGGAGTCCGCACCGGCGAAGTTCCACTTGCCCGACCGGAGCGTTGGCGACGCGCGGGACGACAATCCCCTGGAAGCTTTCTCCTGGCAGGATCTCCGCGACGAAATCTACGGGGGCCGCTGATTTTCGTGCTTGCCGTCGATGCAAACGTTCTCGTCTACGCTCATCGACGCGAAGCGCGCGAGCACGTGTTGGCCCTTCGTGAGATTCAGAACCTGGCGGAAGGCAGCGAGCCCTGGGCGATTCCGTGGCCTTGCATCTACGAATTCTTCAGCGTCGTCACGAACGGGCGGATCTGGAAAGACGCCGCGAGCACGCCGCAGCAGGCGCTGGCTCAAATCAGCGCGTGGTGCGACTCCCCGTCTCTCTTGCTGATCGGCGAGACAGAGGGTTTCCTCGCGCTGCTCGAGCCGCTCCTTTCGAGGCCTCGGGTGCGCGGGCCTGCGGTGCACGATGCCCGCATCGTGGCGATCTGCCTGGCACATGGTGTCGAAGCACTGCTGAGCCGGGATCGCGACTTTTCGCTGTTTCCCGAGCTCTCGACGCGGGATCCATTCGCCTGATGCTCGAGCCCTTGGCTGGAAAACCGAGCTCACGCATCGTCTTGCTTCACTTCCGCCGGCTCTTCCCCGAAGATTCGGTCGGCTAGATCCCATGGGCTACGGGCGAAGCGCGGACCGAGTGGTGGGGACCATGTCGCGACTCCTGCATTTGCGCGGCGCCAAGCTGAACACCATCGGCTATCTGCACCGCTACTTGGATCTCCCTCCCGCGCAGCTGTTTCCGCCGCCGCCGCCGATTCGGGATCTGCGTTTGCGCCGCACGCTCTTCGATCGCGTGGTCAAGACGTCGACCTTGACCTGGACCAGCACCCACGAGGTCTCGTGCCCGCGCTACAAGAAGCGACACCTCGAGGAGTACAAGAAGAACCTCGTCGCTCACGCACGCTGGATCCGTCCCGCGGGCAGCCAGCGCGAGACCGCGCTCATCTACGTTCACGGTTGGCTCGAGCCGGGCTCTTGGGCGGAAGAAGCCACGCTGTTCCGCAAGTGGGCCCGCGAGCTCGACATCGACATCGTTCACGTCGCGTTGCCATTCCACGGATCACGCAAACCCCGCGACGCTCTCTTCAGCGGTGAGTTTTTCTGGACCGCGGATCTGGTGCGCTCGATGGAGGGCGTGCGCCAGGCCGTCTGCGACACGCGCTCTCTCATGGCGTGGCTCCGGGAGCAGGGCTACTCGAAGGTCGGCATCACGGGGATCAGTCTCGGAGGCGCCATCACGATGCTCCTCGCGTGTCTCGAGCCAGTGCCGGACTTCATCATTCCCATCATTGCCCACTTGCAGCTCGACGAAGCCGTCGAACAAGCCCCGATCCTCTGGCGCATGAAGCAGGATCTCGAAAACTGGGGCATCGACGCCGAGCAACGCCGGGAGCTGTTTCGCCGCATCGGTCTGTCGAGCTATCGACCTGTCCTCACACCCAAGAGGCAGCTCTGGATCCAGGCCCGAGAAGACGTTTACATCGACGCGAAGCTCGCCGAAGCCCAGTGGGAAGAGTGGGGAAAGCCCTACATCCACTGGATCGACGGCGGGCACATGACCTTTCCGCTCCACGTCGACGAAATGACGCGCCGGATCGATTCGTTCTTGAAGGGGCTTGGGTGAGGTCCAGAAGCGTTACTTGCGCTCGAAGCGGAGCACGTAAGTGCAACGCTCGGCGCCGAGAGAAACGCACTCGATACGCTCGGCCCCGAGCAATCGCGGGCGACCCATGCGGGACGCCAACTCTTCCACCGCACCGAGGGGCGCGAAACAGTGGAGTGGAGAGTGGCCCTTCCAGCCGTACACGCGCGCATTGAGGATCCCGTCGATGGGATCGAAGCGCGCGCGCATGATGCCGGAGTCGTAAAGCTGTCGCCACGTTGCCGGCAGATACTTCTCGAAGCGTGTCGGGTTGCCAAAAACGGAGAGCATTGCGCGCCCAACCGTGCCTGCACCCGAAAATCCCACCCCACGGCCGAAACGTCGCGCGAGCGAGTCCGGTGACTCTGCCAGTTCCTCGGCCAGGACGCGGATCACCTCCTCGATGGCCGCGACGCTGTACCACTCGCTCGCGATGTAGCGACGGGAGAGCAGCTCCCGTGCGTCGGGTGACATACGCGACTTGGCGCGCGCAACGGCAGCGCCGTCGAAGGTCGACACGGTCTTCAAAACCGCAATCCCGAGCTTGCCTCGGAAGGACGTTCCTTCGAGCGCGTTCATTGGGGCCAACAGTTTAGCCAGGGTGTGTTCATTGGTCGAGCTAGTCTTGGACCGGGTTCACCGGCTCCGCCGCCCCGCGTGGCGACGCCGAGGATGGGCTTGCCAGCACCGTAGGACAGAGATCTCGGGCGGGGCGTCTCGGCTTTTCGCAAGTGTGGCGTCGCGCCGGTGAAGACAGATTCTCATCGGCCGCGTTTGTCCCTACGGTGTCATTGCGTACTCCGACCGGCCGTTTGCCTGCGGAGGATTGGCAATCGTCGAAAATCTTCGGCTGTTGTGCACCGCCCACAACGCTCGCTCGGCGCGGCGCGTGTTTGGCGAGGCCCACTGGAAAGAAAGAAGACGGAACGCAAGGTGCTCACGGCGCTCGTGAAGTCCGGCTTTCGCGAGCGCGAGGCGAAGCGGGCACTCGGGGAGATCCCCGCAGAGGCCTTCGAGGACCCTGAGAAACTGCTTCGCGCCGCCCTCGCGGTGCTCGTGCAACCTGCGGCACGGAAGGGTGCTCCGACGCGGATGGACGCGAAGACCGCTCGTGTCCGAGTGACTGGCGAATCGGCTCGCGCTCCGTGAGGGAAGCCCCTGCGCTGGAGCAGGTGGCGGTTCGATTCGATCCGTTCGTTCGGTTGGACTTTTCCGTGGACTCCGTTGAACTCTCCCGTGGTTCCGGGTGAGGGTTCCGGCGGAATTTGGTTTCGGATCCGATCCTCCGCAGCGAGCGCTCGCAGGGCGCGCCCCGCCAAACCGCGAGAAGCTGCGAATTGGCGGCGGCGATACCGAGTCCGCCGACAAAGCTGCGAACCAAATTCCCTACGCGCGATGACGAGTGCCAATCGAACGTGATTGGGATCCACCTGAGCCCGAGCGCAATTTCCGTTGCAATGTGAACCGCGCGAGCGGCTCGCAAACCGCGGCGTGATACGCTTCGCGCGTTCCGTGAGACCTTCGCAAGCCGCCGTCGTGATGCTCGCGTTCGCCGCACTGGGCTGCGCCGACTCTCAGAGGAGCAGCGACGTGGGCCTATCGCTGGCGAAGCTCGAGCCGCCGGAGCCATTCGATCCCCGGGCGGGGGAGGTCGAGTTTTCGGCGACCGCCGAGGTGCGCGACGGCGGAGAGTTCACGGGCCTGAATCGATTGGTTGCCCGCTTCGAGGTTCGGCAAGGCGGGGGAATTCCGGTGCGAACGCTGTCCGCGGATCGACTGGTTGCGGGAGCTGGGAAGTTCGAGCTCCGGGCGAGCTGGGATGGCGCGGATGGGACGGGGAGGGTGCTGCCGTCGGACGCGTTCGAGGTTTTGGTCACGCTTCGTCTCGAAGACGCGGAGACGGACGAGACGATCGCCGAAGTGCTTCCCGAGCGAGGGCATCAGCTCGCGGGCTGCGTAGCCGAGCGGGGGTGTGTGCCCGTGGTCAGCTGTGCCACGGCAGATGACGATCCCGCTCGGTGTGCCGTCACGTTTTCCCAGACCGACTTCGTTTGCAATTTGCTCGGCGGGTTGGTGCCTCCAGTCGCGATGCCTGGGTGGAATTTCAGTGGCACGGGAGACAAGACGCCCATCGCGCTGCCGTTTGCGCTGAGCCCCGACGATCGGTATCCGCCGAACGCGGCTCCGGGGGGCAACCCCGACAACGCCGACAATCCGTTGATCGTCGGCACCGATCTCGGCTCGCCCTTCGAGCACGTTTCGGACGATGGCAAGCGCGAGATGGTGTTCCTGTTCGGCGATACGAAGCCGCTGCCGGAGCGCTCCTACGCTCACGACCAAGACGGCAACGTGTACCCGAACGGGTCGGTCTTCTTGCAGATCCCATCGAACGACGACGCGATGGCCGTCAGTCATCAAGAGGAGAGCGATCCACCGACTGGCCCAGATCGCTGCCTCGATCTCGCTTTTTTTCATGGCGATGCCACGGTCGACCCGATTCACGGCGTTCCCGAAAGCGAGCTCATCGAACCGGTGACGATGGACGGACTTCTCCGCGCGGATACCCAGGCGCTCACGTTGAGTGGAATCGATCTCGGATTTTTGCGAGTGCCAGGACCGGGCTTCAGCATCGGCGGCAAGATGTATTCGCTGGTCCCTGCGCTGAACGATCCGAGCACGGTCGG
Organism: uncultured delta proteobacterium; assembly: GCA_963781505.1. Lineage (GTDB taxonomy): Bacteria > Myxococcota_A > Polyangia > Polyangiales > Polyangiaceae > JADJKB01. The sequence goes on from CAWAHB010000038.1 coordinate 89,521, forward strand.
CGTGGCGTGCGATCCGACGCGCCCGTGTGCCGGCAACGACGAATGCATCGCAGGGGCTTGCTACTACGGCGACTGCAGTCACGTGGACGGCTCGACGCCGTGCTTCAAACGAAATTCCGATGCGACGTTCGGGATCAGCCCGGCGGGGGACCCGCATTTTCGATCCCTCACGGCCGACGAAGCCGAGCCGGGAGCGCTCGACATCTATCGGGAGCGCTCGGACATCATCCCGATGGTCGCGTTTCACCCCGCGGATGCGTCGACTCTGTACGTGTGGGGAAGAAAGCGGATCCTCGGTCATCCCGACGACATCGCCCAGATGCAGTTCTGGAAGCACGACGTGTCTCCCACGAAGGGCTTCTCGGTCCCGGAGGTGTTCAGCGGCTGCAACGACGATCCCCGAACGTGCGACGAGCCCAAGTTCACGAGCGACGCGGCAAAGGCCGTGCGTCTCTACGACGAGGATCGACTGATCGTGAACCAAGCGACCGTCACCTACCTGCCGGCCTTTGGTCGATGGGTGATGCTGTACGGCGGGCGATTGCCGCTGTTTCTCTGGCCCCGCTACCCGTCGCTCAGCGAGGAGAGAGTCCTCGATCCCTACGTCGGGATCTATCTCCGTACCGCGCCTCATCCGTGGGGACCCTGGTCGAGCGCGATCACGATCTACAATCCCTACTGGTCCACAACGTCGGGGTACTGCGAGATCTTGTTCCAGGCGGACGAGCAAACCGCGCTTCTGACCGAGCGCATCGGCTCGGACTTCGTTCACGAAGAGTGCGACAGCTCGTCGGAGATCCAGACCGATCCGTACCGCTCCCATAGCGACTACGGAGCCGAGTACGGGTCCGCGATCTTGCCGCGGTTCATCGAAGACGCTCCGGACCACGCCACATTGAGCTGGCTCATGAGCACCTGGAATCCGTATCGCGTGGTCGTGATGCGAACGCGGCTCGCGAAGCAACCCGATTGAGCTCTTCGCTACGGCTTCTTTCGCGGCAGAGGCTGCTTTGCTTTCGTGCGCTTGAGCGTGACGCGAATCACATCTTCGCCGCGGATGACGGTGAGCTTCACCTTCGCTCCCACGTCTCCGGAGAGCGCTTGGTGCACGGCCTTCGTGCTCATGGTGCGCACGTCCACCCCGTCGATGAGGATGATCTCGTCGTCGGGCTGGAGCCCCACTTCGTCCGCCGCGAGGCCGTCGGGCACTTCTCGCACGAGGAGTCGGCCGTCGTGACGCTGGGCGAGGATGGCTCCGATGGTTCCCTTCGGTGGTCCGCAACCAGCCCAAAGCGCGAGCAGGAGCAACAGCGCTCGTCGCATCAGGAACGATAGCCTGCGTTGACGTCGACGTAGCCGTGACCGAGATCGCTCGTCAGATATCGAGCCTCGCCCGGACCACCGCCGAGCGTGAGCACGATGACGTAGCTCTTCCGCTTCATGATTTCGGCGGCGAGCTTCTCGGCTTCCGTTCCGACGCTCATGCCGTTTTTCACGATTTCCACATCCCCGATCTCGATGCGCGCCTTGCGGGGATCGAACGCGATCCCGGCGCGACCCGCGGCAGCCAGGAGGCGTCCCCAGTTCGCATCGCGCCCGAAGAGGGCGGTCTTCACCAGGAGCGAGGTCGCCACGGTTCGCGCGACGATGCGCGCCTCCGCGTTGCTTCCCAGACCTCGCACGCGGATCTCCGCCACGTGATTGGCCCCTTCGCCATCGGCAACCATCGCTCGCGCCAGCACGTCGCAGACCTTCGTCAACACGACTTCGAGCTCGGCGGGATCGGTTTTCCCTTCGCTCCGCCCCGAGGCGAGCGCCACCACCGTGTCGTTCGTGCTGGTGTCCCCGTCCACACTCGCTTGATTGAAGCTCGCGTCTGCCGCGGAAAACAGCGCCCGATCCAGCGCGTCCCGGGTCACCGCCGCATCGGTGAACAAGAACGCCAGCATCGTCGCCTGGGGCGGCCCCAGATCCGGATGAATCATTCCCGCGCCCTTCGCGATGCCGAGCACGCGCGCCCCGCTCCGGAGCTCGCCCTCCGCGATCTTCGGGAAGCGATCGGTCGTGAGAATGGCGCGAGCGAACGCGTCCGCGCCGCTCTCCGAAAGATCGGCGACGAGCCCGCCGGCAACCTTCGCAATCTTGTCCGCAAGCAGCAGCGCTCCGATGACTCCGGTCGACGCCGGCAGCACTTCCTCGCTCCCAATCTCCAGCGCATCGGCAATCGCGCGAGTGGACTCGAGGCACGCTCGAAGCCCCGGCTCGCCCGTGCAAGCGTTCGCGCAACCCGCATTGACCAACACCGCCCGCGCCCGCCCGCTGCGAAGGCGTTGCTCCGCAATCTCGACGGGTGCCGCCCGCACCAGGTTCCTCGTGAACACGCCGCTCGCCACGCAGGGCGCATCCGACACCGCGAGCGCGACGTCGATTCGCTCGTCTTTTCTCAGCCCAGCGGATGCGGCCGAGAAGCGAAAGCCCCGAACAGGGGCCGTTGGCTTCGAATCAATCACGGCTATTCTTGACTCGCCGACAGTGGTGCGTATGCTCGCGCGCCCGTTTGGCCAGCTTAGCTCAGTGGTAGAGCAACGGTTTCGTAAACCGTAGGTCTGGGGTTCAAATCCCCAAGCTGGCTCCGCTCCACAACTAGATTTTTTCGGCGATCCGCTTCAGGCGGATCTGTATTGCTGGCCGGTCGTGGCGAGCGCGGTCCGCGGCAACAGTCCCGTAGAGGCGGCCAATTCGCTCGTACGCCACCGGTCGATCGAGCGTCGCCGCATACATACGGAGTCCTCCCAAAGCCCACGTTCGGATCCCTCTCGTCAACAATCACGTTGTCGACGAGCCATTGTTGCAGTCTCGCCCAAAAGGTTTCCTCAACTGCCGCCGGCATCGGTTCGGTGGCGCCCGAGGCCAAAATTGCCTGCTCGCCATCGCGCTTTCGCCCGCCGATCCGAACTAGTTCTTCACGATGGGCGTCACGGAGAACTCCGTGATCACCGGCTTGTGGTCGCTTGCCCCGTCGTTTCCGACGACCGAGTAGGCGCCGACTGGGCAAGCGATGAATTCGTCGTTCCCGGGCTGCATCAGCATCCAGTCGATGCGCAGGTTCACCACGACTGCCGCAGAGAACGTAGTCGTGTCGTCTCCGCGGGAGCAGTCGAACAGCGCGTTGGTCGGCCCCTTCGCCTGCCACTGTTCGTCCAGGTACTTGCGGAAATTACTGCCCTCGAAGAACGAAACGGTGTTGAGGTCGCCCGCCATCAGCGTGGCGTCCCCTGGATGCACCAACTTGTCGCGAACCGCTTCGAACTGCGCGAGCCGCGACTTCGCGTTGCCCTTGTTCTCCGTATGCAGGCCCACCACGTTGACATTGTAGAAGCCGCCGTCGGCGGTGGGCACGTCGATGCGCGCCGACATCGCCGCGCGCTGCCCGCAGCGCGGCTCGCTGGTACTGGTCGACCAATCGTAACCACCGTCGGCGAGAAACAATGGGATCGACATGCTTCGAACGTCGTTCATCGGGTATCGGGACACGATGGCGTTTCCGCTGAGTCCTCGGCGGTCTTCACGCTTTTCGTAGAACTCCCCCGTAGTGTAGTAGCTGTAACCCAGCGCGCGGGCGATCTCGCGGGCGACCACGACACTGCCGCTGTTGAGGCCGTAGAGGTCCGCCTCGTTCAGCACGAAGACGTCAGCGTTCAGGCGGCGCATCAACCGGATTGACGCCACCAGCTTGTTTCCGCGCTCTACGTTCCACTCGACCACGCGCAGCCTGCCGGCCGGTGCCGGTGGCGCAATCGACGCAGGGTCGACGCTCCATTCCGGCCGATTGTCGGGAGCCATGAACGTCCCACCCTCCGAGTAGCCGGTGGGTGGGTGAAACCATCCATCTGCCGTCGGCCCGAAACTGGGCAGCGGAATGTTGCCGCTCGGCACGAGGTCCGGCTCGGCATCCGGAGCCAGTTTTTCCGCCTTCACGTTGAAACACACGCCGTCGCTCTTGCCCCCACCGCCAGGCCCGGGCGGTTTGGACCCGGGATCGTCGGTCGGTGATTCAGTGTCTGCCGAGCAGCTCGCGACGCCACCGAGCAGAGCCGCCGCAAGAAAGAAGTTCGTTCGTCGTCGCGCCATGGTTCACCTGCGTAGGAAAGGGATCCGCGCGCATTGAGCCGCAAACGGGCGCTGAGTGGGGTTAATGATCAATTAAGTTTCTGCTCGGCGCTCCCTTCGAGCTCGGATCCTTTTCGCGTAGCGGCAGATTGGTCGGTGGCCACGCGGTCCATCGACGAGACTGGGTTTTCATCACCCAACCCACTTCATGGTTGGAATGGCTGGCCGTCCAGTGCTTGGCGGAACGCCTTCAGCGAGGGCTCCGTTCCATCGGGAGCTCGCCTTCTGCCGTGACGACATCCAACACAGAGACGACGTTCGGGTGACGGATCCGAGCGGTCAGCCGCGCCTCGTCGAGAACCATGGCGACGAAGTCCGGGTCCTTTGCCAGATTGGGAAGCAGTCGCTTGATCGCGACCGTGCGCGTGAACCCGGCCGTGCCTCGCAGGCGGCCGTAGTGCACGGTGGCCATACCCCCCGAAGCGATCTCGCCGTGAAGCGCGTATCGATCGATGATGCGCACAGCGGACCCGGCGGAGCTCATTCGAGCGAAATTACCATACTCGAAGCGACCCCGCACAATGTGCGGCGTGTAACCGCAATCTCGATCTCGCGATTGGCGATCGGATCATAGTCTTGGGGAGCGAGGCTTCCATGACCACCGACGTGCCCATCCGCGCTCTCCTTTGCTCCGCCCGCTCCGTTGCCAGCCATATCGAGGCAGCTCGAACAACGACCCTCGAAGAGATCGACAGAGGTCGAGCGCTCCAGAACATTGAATTGCCGAGAGCTTTGGCGCAACGTTGTCCCCCGTGCGCTTTCGCGTCGTTCTTCTGTTCACTTTCTTCGTCTCGCTCTGTCGCGCCGAGGACGCAGGCGCTCCGCCGAAGACAGCGACCCTCGAGTATTCGCTCGCCGCTTCCGCCGAGAGCTGTTTCGACGAAAGTCGCTTGCGCCGGAGCGTGAGCGAGCTTCTCGGCTACGATCCCTTCCGCAAAGACGCCGATACCCAGGTGCTCGTGAAAATCACGAGCGAGGGCTCACAATTCGTGGCTACGATTCGTCTGCGCTCGAACGGGGAAGTGACGGGCGAGCGGTCGCTCTCGGCGGCTGACTGCAAGGAGCTCGGTTCCTCTGCGGCCCTCGCCATCGCCCTCGCGATCGATCCCATGCTGCCCTCGCGACAGCGCGCGCGAGAGACCGAGAAGGAGACCCCGATCGTGAAGGAAAAGCCGCGAGAAGTTCCCGCGCCGCCGCCGCCGCCGCCGCCGGCGAAGAGACGCCGAGCGCCGGCCGAACCGTGGCGGCTGCGGCTGGGGATCGGGGGGCTGGGATCGTTCGGATCGGCCCCGGCACCGGCCATCGGCGCGGGAGCGCTGGTGGGTTTGCGGCGAGCCGCGCTCTCCCTGGATCTCGAAGTGCGTCGCGACCTCCCCGCTGGCACCAACGTCGAGCCTCGGGGTCGGGTGCAAGCGTCGCTCTCCGCCGCTTCTCTCGTTCCCTGTTATCATCGAGGGCTGATCGAAGGCTGTTTGCTCGCCACGATCGGAGCGCTCCAGGGGGAAGGCAAGGACGTTCTCCACGCCCCGCAAAGCCACGTCGTTGTTCTCCGCGGCGGGAGCTCGGGCGGGCGTCGAAATCCCGCTCGGCGGTGTCGTTGCTTTGGCGATAGTCGGCGACCTTCGGGCGCCGCTCACCCGCACGACGCTGAAGGTCGATGGTCGCGACGCCTGGACCATGCCGGCCCTTATCGGGTCCCTCGGGCTGGGCCTGATAGGCGATTTTCGGCTCTAAACCCCGGGTCTGACGGATTTCTGAGTTTCAGCGCAATACTCGAGTGTGACCGCTGCGATCTCCGTCGCTGCCCCTCATCGCCTCGAGGAGCTCTTCGAGGCGGAGGTCGACTACGTCGCGCGCACGCTCCGTCGGCTGGGGGTCGCTGACGCTGACATCGAGGATCTCTGTCACGACACCTTCTTGGTCGTGCACAAGAAGCTCGACCAATACGACACTTCTCGACCGCTCCGGCCGTGGCTGTTTGGGATCACCTATCGCGTCGCGGTCGGGCACAAGCGCCTGTTCCGGCATCGGTTCGAGACTACCGACGTCGATTCGGTCGATGCTCGGGGGCCCGATGTCGTGCGGGAGATTGAAGCACGCGATCTGGTGCTCCGGGCGCTGGCAGCTCTTCCGGTCGACCGTCGCGCGGTGTTCGTGCTTCACGACATCGACGGACAGCCCGCCCCGGAGGTTGCCCGGGCGCTCGACGTACCGGTCAACACCGTCTACTCGCGGCTGCGACTCGCCCGCCAGGAGTTCAAAGCCGAAATCGAGGGTTTCGAGCCCCGGACCAGCCAGGAAGGTGCATCATGAGCGAGCAGGAACTCGAGCCTCTTTTGCCCGAGCTCGGCGTGCTTCTCGAAAGCGAACGCTCGCGACCCGGGCTTTCTCCGGAGAGTAAGACCCGCGTGCTTTCGCGAGTCCGAGCTTCAATCGCGGCGCCGGGCGGAGGCGGAGGCGGCGATACGACGACCCCCGCGCCCAACGCTCCTGTGACGACCCTCGGCGCGAAGTCTCTCGCCGGGCTCGGCGCGGCGTTCCTCGTAGGCGGCTTGGTAGGCGCGGCAGTGCACGCAGCGTGGGTGAAACCAGAAGTCGCTGTCGTCGAACCGAACACGCCCGTCAGCGAGCCCGCCGTACGCGCACCGGTCGATCCCGTACTGAAGCCGGAGGAGCTACCCCTCGAGCGGGCGCCCACCGCGACGGAGCAGGACGCGAAGCCTGTGGCTCACGCTGCCGCGACGCCGAGCGCGTCGGGTCCCCACGCGGACTCCGCTCTGTCCGAGGAGCGCTCGCTGCTGACGACCGCTCGGACCGCACTTTCGCGGAACAAGCCCGACGCCGCGCTCGCCGCCTTGCGCCAGCACCGAGCGCGCTTCCCCCGAGGTCAGCTCGACGAGGAGCGCGAAAGCTTGTGGGTTCAGGCTCTGGCCCTCGCGGGTCGGACCAGCGAAGCCGAAGCGCGTGCAGCCGACTTCAAGCGCGAGTTTCCGAAAAGCCTTCTGGGGCCAGCCGTCGAGGCCACCCTCGACGAGGCCAAGCAGGCCCGCGACCAGTGAACGAGAGATTTTCTCGCGCCACAAACGAAACGGCGGCCTTCGGAGCAATGAATGAGTGAGGGCGCAAGCTCGAAGAAGGATTCGGGAGAAATCATGAAAACTACTCTGTGTGTCCTGGCGTCGCTGGGACTGGTCGCTTGCTTCAACGAGCAGGATTTGGGCTCCGACCAGGGAACTGGGGGCGCCGCGGGAAGCGGCGTCGGCGGTAGCGCCGGCAGCGGCGTCGGCGGCAACGCGGGGCAGACCTCGGGCGGAGCGGGTGGTGCAAGTGGTGGTTCGGGAGGAGTCGGGGCCAGCGGGGGAACCGGAGCGACCGGCGGAAGCTCCGGCGCGTCGAGCTGCGCTCCTGGGGTCGCGGCGGCCATCGAGATCGCCGGAAGCCAAACGGTCCCGTATGGCATCGCCATCGATCAGAACAATGCTTACTGGGTCACGCAAGGAGCGGCACTCGAGAATTCGTACGTTGGAAAGGTCGACAAGAACGGAGGCACCGTCACGAAGCTCCTGACGCGGGCCGACGACTACGACGCGCTCTGGCAGCCCGTCAGTGTCGCGGTCGCTGGGGGAAACGTCTACTGGACGACCACCGCGGCCAACACGGCGGCAAACACCATCGACAGCCGAGTCTGGAAGATGCCCATCGCCGGCGGCGCGCACGGCTCGGTCGCCCAGGGTTTCGCCATCGATTCGTCCACACCGGGTCTCTTGGTCGCCGACGCCACGAACGTCTACGCGCTGGTGCAGACGCCCGGACCCGGGGGCTTTCCCGGCGAGCCACCCACCAAAGTGGTCACGATCCCCGTAGCGGGAGGCGCGTCGAGCGTTCTCGATCTCAGCCCAGCGAGTGCAACGAACTGGGACAGCGGACTCGCCATCGACAGCACGAATCTTTATTTCGCTCGACGTTCCATCGGACTCGGTTCCGTGAGCAGCTGGAAGCTCGGCAGCGGCAGCGGCAGCACCGCGACCGTCGCGACCGCCAACGACCCAGTCTATGGGCCGGCTGTCGATGCGACCAACGCGTACTGGGCGGAGGTGCACCTCAACCAGACCTTCGACTACGCCGTGAAGATCCAGACCGCACCCAAGGCGGGCGGCGGGGTCATCACGCTCGCCACGATGTCGGGCACGGTGCTGCCGACGGCCCTGGCGGTGGATCAAACCCACGTCTACTGGGTGAACTTCGAGAGCAAGGAGCTCTGCGGATCGATCATGCGCGTCGCAAAGACCGGCGGTACGCCCGAGGTCTTTGCTAGCGATCAGGATCTGCCGATCGCTCTCACGCTCGATGCTCAGACCGTCTATTGGACCAACCGCTCGGGCGGCAAGAACGGTCAGGTGATGAAGGCGTCGAAGTAGCGCAACCCGGATTGCGCTCAGGGATCACGCAAGCGGCCGTTCACCCATCGTGGACCACAGCCCCGAGCACCGACAGCCCTTGGCCAGCAGCACCTGCGCAGCTTCGTAGTCGACGATGGTGCAATCGACCAACCCTCGGCAACTCGACGCCAAAGCGGACCCAAGTCGGCTGGCCCAGCCGAGCGGCGTCCCAAGTGGGCGACGACGGTCTCTCAGTGCTTGAACGCGAACTGCCTCGCGCCTTGCAGCTACTGAATCGGATCACGCTCGACAATCCGGCCGAACTGACACCCGACAACGACGCCAGCGATCGGCGCACATTTCTCGAGCGATACCGAGTCTCGCGTTGCTTGCGTAGGTGGGCTCGACGCGGTCCCCGTGCACGGGCGGCTCACTCGGATGTGATATCGTGGAGCGCGAACGAGGAGTGAAAAGTTCATGGCAAGATGGCTAGCTAGTCTCGGCGTGTTGTTCGGCTTCGTCGTGGGAACGACGGCTTGTTCATCCTCGGATAGCTCCGGCGAAAACGGAGGAGGCAGCTGCGGCAGCGCGCCCTGCGGCGGTGACGTGGTCGGGACCTGGAATGCTCAGAAGGCCTGCGTGTCCGGCAGCCAGAGTGTGGCGGTGCCGAACTGCAGTCCAGCGACCGTGACCATCACCGGCACCACGCCCAGCGGTACCGTAACCTTCGACGCCGGTGGCACCTGGCAGACGGCGCTCACGACGAACCTAGCCGCTCACGCGGTCATCGCGGAGGGCTGCTACGATTCCACCCAGTGCACCCAATTCGAAGCGAGCTTGAAGGGTCAACCGGGCGTGACCGGCGCGAGTTGCTCGTTCGGAAAAACGTGCTCGTGCGACTATTCGAGCGCTAACAACGACGCGAGTACGGGCAGCTTCCAGATCAACGGCACGTCGATCACACTCACGACGGACGGTAGCAGCGATCCGCCGACCACCGACGGCTTCTGCGTGTCGGGATCCACGCTCACGCTCACGGCGGGCTCCGGGTCCGGTTCGACCGGCTCCCTGGTGTTCACCCGCTAGCGAGCCAGCCGATCACGGTCGCTGCTCCGGCGGATGATTCCACGCCACTGGCCGCCGGTGTGATTTCACCCCCGGAGCACGTTTCGTCTGTAAGCGCCGACTGGGGCGTCGAAGTAGCGCAACCCGGATCGCGCTTGGCTCATCCTGTGCCAGTCGATCCCTCGAAAATCACTTGCCCCGACGCGTTCGACTTGGAACACACATTGCACTCGGGCGCGTCATGCGGATCCCGACCAACGCCCTGCGCACCCAGACCCTCGCGATGCTCGTCACCGGCACGCTGCTCACGATGGGCTGCGGCGGTCAGAGCGAGAGTGATGGCAGCGGCGGCGGCTCGGGCACCGGCGCAACGGGCGGAACGGGAGCAACGGGAGCAACGGGAGGGAGCGGTGCGGGGGACGCGGGAGCCAACGTTGTCACCGAGGGCGCGCCAGAGAGCGGCCCGCCGCCGCTTGCATCCGCGCTCCTGCTCTTCGCGGGAGATGGACCCCAATTCTTTGGCGACACGTGGGAATGGAACGACTCGGAGTGGATGGAGTGGCCAGTGAGTGGTCCTCCCGCCCGCGCCGAGCACGCAATGGCGACGTTGGGCGGCAAGGTGGTTCTCTTCGGAGGAGAGGACGCCTCGGGATTCCTGGACGACACGTGGGAGTGGGATGGGGTGCAATGGACGCAGAAGAACGTGGCCGGACCGCCCGCACGCCGCGGTCACCGCATGGTCACGCTGGGCGACAAGAATCGTCCTGTTCGGAGGTCTGGGAGCGAGCAACGACTTTTGCGATACCTGGGAGTGGGACGGCACGAGCTGGACCGACATGAATGCCACGCTCACCACCGGATTTCATTGCAACGGTCACGCCATCGCTTCGCTCGGAGATACGATCTACCTGTTCGGTGGCGTAGCAGCCGGGAGCGATACCTGGGCGTACGATGGGGCTAGCTGGACCCAGGTGTCCACGGTTGGTCCCGTGGGCCGCGCGTTCGCTTCGATGACGACGTACGGCGACAAGATCGTCCTGTTCGGCGGAGAGGAGGACGCGAATCACATTTTGAACGACACCTGGGAATGGGATGGGTCCACCTGGACGGAACGAAGCGTTGCAGGCCCGCCCCCACGCTGGCACGCCGGGATGGCGCCCTTCGCAGGCAAGCTCGTCTTGTTCGGCGGCGATAGCGGCAGCGGATGGCTCGGCGACACCTGGCGCTGGGACGGAAGCAACTGGGCACAAGCATCCGCGGCCGGTCCACCCGCCCGTTACGCGTACACGCTGGCTTCGCGGTAGCCACCCCGCTCGCTTCGACACGTTCCCCGCACGATGGGGCCTCACTCTTTCGTCACGGAGCAGTGCCCCTGTGGGCTCGCCCACGTGGCCTGGCATTTCTTCGAGCCGTCCCAACAGCCGTAAACGTTGCGCCCGCTCTTGGTGCGGAGATTGGCTTCGAAGTGCAAGTCGCGACACGGCATTCCCGATGTAGAGCCGGACACCTGGCAGTTGGCCAGGTCGAGCGTGTAGTTGTTGGTGCCCACCGACCAGCTGCCGCCCGACACCGCCACGTCTCGCGCGATCGAGAAGCGATCTTCGATGGCACCGATGCTGCGAATGCTGCACGCCTCGTCGGCCTTCATGGTCGGGCAAGAGAAACGCCACGTGCCTTGCGCCCCGCAGACGTCGCTGGGCGGCTGCGCTGGCGCTGGCGGGGCAGGTGCGGGGCTCGGTTCGCTCCTCTTGCAGCACAGAAGTGACAGCAAGAGAAACACCGACCCGACGCCTGCAGTCCCCCGTACGTTGGTGAGCACGTCAAAACCTACGTCGGAGACGAACGAGGCACAACGCCCGCATTTCCCGACCTGGCGGTCGAGTGATTCCGGCGTCGAGTCACTCTCCGCCGGGTGAGAAAATCGGCAAGACGCCGCCGGGCCGCCCGTAGTGCGGCACAGCGTCTGGGGTGAGCGCTGGATCTCCAACGAAGCGCTGTTGCGCCGTCGAGTAGTAGAGGCATCCCAGCTCTTCCGGTGGACGTGAGGTGACGAAGGTCTCGGCCGCATCGAGCGCGTCGAGCCACTCGCGCTTGAGCTCGGCCAGATCGGGCACTTCGCGCAAGCGCAAGCGGGTCACGTCCTCCGGGCGCAGGTTGCCCCGGCGCCGCAGGAGATCGAGCAGGAGCGGAGGTGTAAAGCCTGGATCTTTCCCGGCGGCCGCCCAACACAGGGCGCCCAAGGGAAGAATGGTGCGATGCACCTCCATCACGTCCAAGAAATCACGCGGCTCGTTGCGGCCTGCCAGAGCCAAGAGCTTGTTGATTGCCAGATCGATGGGGTGGAGTTGATATCCCGCCGTGTCGCTCCTCATCGTCGGCAAGAAGCGCCACGCAGTGTCGTGGGCCCATTCGACCTTGGTTGCTTGCCCGCCCCTCTTCACGATGCCCCGAACGAATCCGGGTTGTTGCAACATCACCTCGATCTCGCAGCCGGCAGTCTCGAGTGTTTGCCGATCCTGCGAGAATGCGCTGGCAACGCGTTCCTCGGAGTCGTGAAAGTAGTCGAGGTCGTTGCTGTATCGCTTCGAGTTTGGCTCAATGTGAAGAGCAGCACCGCCTGCCAGGTAGCTATCGGGCGTCCGATTGGCGCTGAGCAAGCGCGCCACGTCCGCCTGAAAGGGCGTCAACGGCATAGCCTCGCGCCTTTCTCCCAGCCGAGGCGTCCCCCGTAGCGCATCAGTCGCTCGGCAACCCACGGGACATCTGCCAAGGTGACTTTGTAGCTCGGGTCGTAGGACCAAAAGCAGGCGGTGTGGAGCTCGCGATACGCGCGCCTCGCTTCACGAACCTTCACCATCTCTCGAGCGCTCTTGGGGGTGAGCGTCCGTCGGCTGGCTCGGCCTCCACGACGGCCCAGCTCGGAAAGGTAGATCTTTACCTTTGGGTCCATCTATAGAACATAAGCCGCTTACGATAAAAAGCAATCAAAATCAATGACTAAAGATTTGCGCAAGAACGCCCGCAGGTCGGAACTCATCGCTCTGGCGTCGTGGTCGTATCGAAATGTCGTCGTCGAGCTTCAACCCCCGACGCTCGACAATTTTCACGCCGGAAACCGTCAACACGCTCTAGCTTTTCGTTGGCAGACAAAGCCACGGCGCCAGGCGCCCGAGCACGCGGCCCCAGGTCTCGCGTGTCGCGAGCCACTCGTGAATGTCTCGACTGGCTTCCGCCGTGTCGGTCGCGATCATCGCAGGTCGATCGAGACCTTCGGGCGCGCCGGGAAGCTCGTCTCGGGAAATCCCTGCGCGGGCGGCGAGCTCGTGGAGGGCTTTGTCCACGAGCTCCGCTTCCGTGGTGCCCGTCGGCTGCATCGGCCAGGTGCTGGTCGGATTCTTCACGGCCCGGGTGGCTTCTTCGCGAAAGGCCGCGAGTTTTTCCAGAGCGTCGTGGGGCGTTTCGGGAAGCTCTTCGGCGATCGATTCCCAGAAAGCCTGCCACCTGTTGTCGGGACGCTCTTCCTCGATGGCGGCCCAGATCCGCCGAACGCTCCGGAGGACGTCGGCTTCCTCCGCAGCCGCCCGAGGGAGCTCGCCAATTCCTCCGGACAGTACGGTGAGCGCGAAGTCCGGTCCTCGCACTTCCGGACGAAGCTCACGAGCGGCGCTGCGGAGCGGGTGGTCGTCGGGGACGCCGCCCGCGTCGAGCACCCGGGTGAGCTGGTCACGCCACGCGCGCTCCGTGCTTTCTTCGGCTTCACGGATCCATCCCGGAAGGATCCGACCGAGCTCGAGCCACGCGTCCTCGCGGGTCTTCTTGGAGCTGCTCTTCCAATCCGACTTCATGGCCGCACCGACTATCCTGCGGGTGGTCACCGAGGTTCGTCAAATCGCTCTGTCGATTCGCGATTCCCCTCGAAATGTCACCCATGCCCACGAAAATCGCTGGTAAGCAGCGTCGTGTCCGACCCGCAGGATCCCGTTCCCAATCTCGACGCTGACGCATTCCACCTCGTCGACGAGGCGAAGCTCTTTGCAGCGCCGGTGAGTGAGCACCCCCCACGCATCCTCGTGCTCCACGGCTCGGTGAGAAAGCGCTCCTACAGTCGTCTGGCTAGCCAGGAGGCGGAGCGCATTCTGATCCGATTGGGCGCCGAGACCCGCACCTTCGATCCCAGCGGCTTGCCGCTTCCCGACGATGCCAGTCCCGATCACCCGAAGGTCGCCGAGCTGCGGGAGCTCGCAACGTGGTCGGAGGGAATGGTCTGGTGCACGCCCGAGCGTCACGGTGCGATGACGGGGATCATGAAGGCGCAGATCGATTGGATCCCGCTGAGCCTCGGTGCCGTCCGACCGACTCAGGGCAAGACCCTGGCGGTCATGCAGGTCAACGGCGGCTCCCAGAGCTTCAACGCCGTCAATCAGCTTCGAGTCCTCGGACGCTGGATGCGCATGTTCACGATTCCGAATCAGTCCTCCGTGCCCAAGGCGTTTCTCGAGTTCGAGGAAGACGGCCGCATGAAGCCGTCCGCGTACTACAATCGGATCGTCAACGTCATGGAGGAGCTCGTGAAGTTCACGCTCCTCTTGCGGGATCGCGCCGGCTATCTCACCGACCGCTACAGCGAACGCAAAGAGAGCGCGGCAGAGCTCTCCAAGCGCGTGAACCAGCGAAGTCTCTGACCCAGTCGTCGCCCGCGAGCCCACTGCGCCGCTCGTTTCGCAGTCGCGAGGACAACCGTGCCGGACCCGCCACAATGTGCTGGTTCAACCACTTTGGATCGGGGAATGAAAGGACCTCACAAGCGCCAAGAAATATAGGAAATGATTAATAAAATTTAGAAATGCCTTCCCTGGCACAGCGGCTGCTCAAGGGCGGGCATGTACCGAAAGAAGCTTCCTCTCCTCGTCCTCGCCGCTTGCGCTTCGCTCACCCAGGTAGCCCTCGCCCAGGAGCCCGACGAGCCGGTCGGCAGCATGCCCGACAGCGACCCGCCCCCCGCCACCACTCCGGCGGCCAAGACCGCGCCGCCCAAGCCCCCCCCAGGGGCAACCGTCGCGAGCGGCGCTGCGTGTCTGGCAACGAACAACGGTCTCGATCAGGCGAGCGCCTACACTGGCTGGCAGCTCGTGTGTGACGAGATCCGCAATCAAGGGGTGGCCCTCGCGCCTCCGGGAGCCGACACCGCCACGGCGTATCGAGTGACGTTCGATCGATTGGGCACGCGTCTCGTGTTGCGTGTCAGCTACGAGACGCCGGTCGGTCATGCGGCGCGCGCGCGGAAGATGGTGCTCGAAGGGCCGGAGGAGCTTCCCGTCGCTGCGCCGCGGATCGCCCATGCGGTCGTCACCGACTCGCCCCTGGAAGACAGCGAGCGTGTCGACAATCTCGTGGGGGACGAGACGCGCACTTACAAGAAGAAGCACGGCGAGTTTTTGTGGGGCCTCGGTCTGTTCGGTGTGAGCTCCCCCGCGGCTTCCGTGGTCGCGACTCCGGGCGCGGAATTCATGGGTTACTACGAGACCCCCGACTACGGCTTCGGATTCACGCTCCGCACGAGCTTCGGCAGCACCCAGGACGACAGCCTGTATTACGGGGCGATCGGCGTGGGCGGGCGGTACTTCTTCTCCGATGCCGACATTGGGCCGTTCGCGGGCGCAGGCATGGCGGCGTCATGGCTCAGCGTGGATCACGCCGACACGGACTTTTACGGCAAGGGTTCGGGTTTCGGTGCGTACGCGGAAATCGGCGTCGAGTTCCTCCGCCTTCACAGCTCGCGGCTCGTACTCGCTCTCCGCGCCGATGTGCCGTTCTACTCCGTGAAGCCCAACGACTACGGCTCGTACGACTACACGACCGGTGCGACGACCCAGCCGAAGACGGGGAGCGAGTACCACCTGCCGCTCTCGCTTTCGGCAACCTACGCTTGGTGACGTGCGCGGGCGCGGGCGAACGCGACTCCCGTGCGCAGCGCGGTGGCGCCCAGAATGATGATGCCGCCAGCGAGCGACCACGCACCGGGGACTTCACCGTGGAGGGCCCACGCCCAGATCGGATTGAGCACGGGCTCGACCAAGAGCAAAAGCGAGGTCTCGAGGGCGGGAAGTCGCTCCACGGCTCGTGTGAGCAGCACGTAGGCGAGCCCGATCTGGAACACGCCGAGATACAGGATGACGAAGACGTCGCTCAGCGAGGCGTGAATCGCCGGGAACGCAAAGGGCAAACAGGCTCCCGCGGCCAGGAGATTGCCGAGCAACGTCGCGCGGAGGGCTCCTCGCTCGGGCTCCCGCACCTCGAGCCAGCGCAGGCCGAACACCGTGAGCCCCCAGCTCACGCCCGCGGCGGTTGCCAGCAGGTTGCCGAGGAAGGGGTTCGGTGCGAGCCAATCGGGAGCCCGCGCCCCGACGAAAAACAGCGCGAGGCCCGCGGCGAGCACCAGCATGTACACGACATCGGAGGAGCGAACGCGCTCCTTCAGCACCAAGAGGGACAAGAGGAGCACGTAGAGCGGAGCGGACGACTGGAGAAAGATCGTGTTGGCCGACGTGGTCAGCTTGTTGGCGCTGACGAAGAGCACCATCGTGGCGGCGTACGCTGCGCCCACCAGAAACGCGCCCTTGGTGAAGCGACGCCGAGCCGCGGGCAAGAGCAGGAGCATGGCGAGGGCTGCGACGGCGGAGCGAAATCCCGCGACCTGAAATCCGCTCAGCGTGGTGGCTTTGATCGCTGCGCCGCCCGTCGAGAAGAGCAGGGCCGCGCCGAGGACGCTGACTCGCCCTGCGGCCTCGTCCTTCACGGATTGCCCGGAAGTCGGAACTCGAGCCCACCCCAGCCGGCGATGTACTCGTCGCGTGCTCCACCGACCACGTAACGATCGCCCGGCTCGGGATTCATGCTGTAGAAGTAGCGGCGAAAGTCGAAGCCAGCGAGGAGATCGAGTCCGGGCAGGATCTCGTAGCCACCGAGCACGCCCGCGTCCACGCCGCCGACGCTCAGGCGGGGGAACCAGAAGTCCGTTTCTATGGCACCGGCGCTGGTCACGATGCGGTAGCCGAAGTGAGCCCCGATGATCACGTGGGAGATGCGAGCGCGGCCGTCGATCCCGATGCGGATGAAGCGATACTTCACGTCGGGGACCAACGGACTCAGCGGATCGTCGTCGACGCTGAACGTGTGCACGCCGTACGTTCCTTCGATCCCGAGCTCGTGAGGAAAGAAGGGAATGCGACCCCGGACGCCGACCTGCCACTCACTCATGAACGTGTCGAAGCTTTCGCCGCCGCTGACCTTGCTCTTGAGTGCAAAGCCCCGCTCGTAGCTGCCGACCAGTCCGATGTGGGAGGCGACGCCGCCGGTGAAATGCGCAGCGGGGTACCACCTGAGCCAGCCGAACGCCGCCGGGGCCGAGCCGAGCTCGTACTCCCTCAGCTGATCGAAAATGTCATCGGTGTAGCGAAGCTGTCGGGAAAACGCTCGCAGGCCCAGACCCACCTCGAGCGCCGAGGGCCGCGTGTCCGACTCCTCCGTCTTGTCCGGGGTCGCTTCTGCTTCCTCGCTCGCGGATTCCTCGATGGCAACGTCCTCCACTTCCTCTTCGGGCAAGAGCGGCGGGTGCGAGCTGTCGATCGAGCTCTTGGCCTGTTTGACGAGGGCCTTGTCGATGCGACGTTTGAGGGCGAGCAGGTTCGCTGCCTCGAGGGAGACCCGATCGAGCGCTTCGCCATTTCCGTCGTGGAGAGTGAGCTCGATGCTGGCCTTCCTCCCCTTCACGGTCACCTTGCCGCCGACGAAGAGCGACACGTCGAGACGCTCGGCGACTTCGGCGAGATCTTTCGTGGAAGGATCGTCGGCGAGGTTCGCGTCCTTTCGCTCGCCGCTCGCCACGAGGGTGACGCCTTTTTTCCGATTGAGAGCCTTGGAGACCCAGGCGTGGACCGTGTCGGATTTTGGACCCGAGAGCTTGCGAACGAAAATGCGCTTCTTACCCGTGCGCTCGGGAGCCTTCGCATCGCCGATGGCGGGACCGAGCTGTTTCCAGGCGGTCTTTTCCACTTGCTCCGCCAGATCGCTCGCACTGTCGCCCTGGAACGTAGTCGACTCGGTCACACCTCCGCCCCGTACGCGGATCGAAGCCTTGTTCCCGCTCACCTTGCCGTCGACGATCACCGCGATGCCGAGGGCCGCCACGTCCGACTCGGAGAGCTCATCGGCAGCCTTCGTGATTTTCTTCACACGTTCGAAGCTCACGACCCGAAGCTCGCTGTGCTCCTTCAGCGCTCGCACGATCCGAGCGCGGATTGCGGCGGCGTTTTGGCCCACGATTTCGGCCACCAGCACTTGCTTTGGCTCGTCGGCGCGCGCGGGAAGCGCGACCGACAAGAGCGCCAAAAGGAGCATGAGCCAGGCGTGGCGCATCATTCGCTCCCCGCGTCCGTTGCCGCGCCCGAAGAACCCGAGGCGCCGGCAGCACCCGACGAGCCGGCGTCGGTACCCGAGCTGCCGCCCGAGCCGCCGCCGCCGGTGACGTTCGTCACCCACTGCTTCACGCACTCGATTTGCGCGTCGGTGAGCTTGGAGCTCAGGGGCATGCGAGCTCCGCAGGTCGGCTTGGATTGGGTGATCTTCTCGATGAGGAAGCTCTGGGCGGGATTCTGTGGATCGATCAGGAGCTTGGTCGACGAGCAGTTGGCATCCGTGGAGGGCACTCCCACGAGGCGCGACGCGACGCCTGCGGAGAGGAGATCCAGATCGGCTTCCGGATTTTGATTGTCGTGGCAGAGCGAGTTCCCACAAGTCTTCCGGAACAGGTCCGTCTCGACGCTTTCGGGCGTGCACTCGCGAAACCGATCCGGATCCTCGAGCGTGCCGGGGCATCCGCCGACAAACAGGCACGCGAACAGCGATAGGATCAGTGAGCGAGGAGCGGACACCGGAAAGAGGGAGTTTAGCGGCAGAGTCAGGTCAGGCGATAGAGCAACAAGTACACGACGACACCGCTCACGGACACGTAGAGCCAGATCGGAAAAGTGTAGCGGGCGATGCGACGGTGCGCTTCGAAGCGGCCCCGGTACGCGCGGTACAGCGTGAATAGAGCCAGCGGGACCACCAACCCGGCGAGGATCACGTGGGGGATCAAGATCGCAAAGTAAATGGGTCGGAGCAAGCCCGTTCCCCGAAACGGGACCGATCCGACTCGTGCATGGTGCAGGAGGTAGGTGACGAGAAACGCGATCGAGAGAGCGAGCGCTGTCAGCATGCAAGCACGATGACGAGCTACTTCGCGGCGACCAATGAAATACCGGCCGGCGAGCAGGAAGCACGTGGCGCTGGCATTGAGCACGGCGTTCACGCTGGGCAGGATACCGACGTTCCTGTCCCTGGTGCCGTCCCGGAATCGCGTACAGCACGACTCCGACCGTCACGAACGCGACGAGTGAGATGGCAAAGACGATCCCGCGCACGCGGGACGATTCAGTTGCTTGTTCCATGACTACAGGGCGGGACGCGTAGCATCCAGCGACTGAGAGCGACATTCGAGCACGCCGCTGTCGACCGTGACCGCTACCAAAAGTCCCGTCTCGGCCAGGAGACTGATGAAGGGCGGCCGCCAGGTCGAGTTTTCCCAAACGCGCTTCCAACCGCGACTGGCTCGATTGGACCAGATGCACCCAGCACCCGCGGCCCACTCGTGGCCGACAACGTCGATGGCCACCGCGGCGAAATCGGGCTTTCCTTCCACGTTGATCGGTTCGACCTGCTCGCGCTCCACGCGCAGGATGGCACCGTCACCTCCGACGGCGAGCGCCAGACGACGCTCCGGGCGGCTGGCCACCGCGAGCAGTGCGCGGCCCTTGGGCGCGTCGATGGGTTCGATCTCGAAGTCGAGGGGACGATAGATGGCCGAGTACGCGGTCGCCTGTGCGGTGCGTCCGATCACCAGCCAGCGCGTGTCGTCGATGCGCGCGATGGCGGACACGTTGGCCGCCCCCGTCACGCGCACTGGCTTCATCGGACGTCGTGATGCGACGCCGATGAGCTGCGGGCCCCCATTGGCGTCCGCTGCAACCACGGCCAAGTCACTGAGATCGCCGTGAGCGTCGATGAGGCGAGGCGAGTCGGGAAATCGCATCAGCTCCCGCAACCCGTCGCGGGAATACTCCGCGAGGACCCCGCCGCTGCCACCGATCATCCAGCTCGTCGCCGTGAGGCGCCGGACGAATCGCACGTTTCCGATCGACGAGAAGCCATCGGTTGGCACCGGGATCCAGCTCGTCCCGTTCCAGTACGTGAGACCCGCGGTGGACGCAGCGAGGCAATGGCCGTTGCCGTTCCACGCGACGCTGGTCAGCAGGCGGTCGTCGCCCGGAGGATGCCGAACGGTCCAGATCGCGGCGTCCGGTGATTCCTCTGCCTGCAGCATCTGCATGCTGGTGATCCACCGACGGCTGGGCTTCGCGCTGCTCAGGGGATCCTGCACCCAGGGCAGCAGGCTCTGGGCGAAGAGCTTCGCGCTTCGGGGTCGTTCGGTGGGATTGGGCGCCGTGGCGCGAGCCAGCGCCATGTCGATGGCGAGGCACGCCGCTTCTCGCTCTCGCATCTCGGGCGAGAGGGTTCCGGCCTCGAGCAGAGAGCGACGCATTGGAGTTCCCACCGCAACCAGCGCTTGGGTCGGCGAGCTCACGTCGAAGTAGCGCTGTCCGGTCAGCACGAAGTACACGATCGCAGCAAAGCTGAAGATATCGCTCTGGGCGGTGAGCTGTCCGGCGGCTCCGAGTTGCTCCGGCGCGACGTAGCCGGGAGTTCCGACCATCGCGTCTCCAAAAGTCGCCTGGAGACCAGCGGGCCGGGCGATGCCAAAGTCGGAGATCTTGAAAAGCTCCGTGTCCGCCGAGCCGCAGCACAGCACGTTGCCTGGCGTGAGATCCCGATGCACGACGCCGACCGCATGAATTTCACTGAGGCCCGAGGACAAGCTTTCGATCACCTTGGCGGCGCGTTCCGGATCGAACGCGAAGCGCGTGGCGCGGACCGAGTATTCGACCCGTTGCTCGAGGGTCGTTCCCTCGACACCACCGTGCACGTACTCGAGGGCGATCCAGGGCAAGAACAGGCGGCGCGCGAAAAACTCGTATTCGACCTGTCCCGTTTCGAGCAGGCGCACCACGAACGGAGTCGGCGGCACCTGCTCGTTCAGTCGGCCGAGTGCGACGGCCTCCTTCTTGACGATGGTGAGGGCTGTGTCACCGGACTCCGCCACGATCCGCGGCAGGATGATCTTGACCACCGCCGACGACTCGCCATCCGGCGCCTGGCGCGTGGCGAAGAATGCCACTGCCGTTCCGCCCTGGCCGAGCGCGCGCTCGAGGCGGTAGCTCACCCCCGGATGAAGCTCCGACGGGATGACCGTCCCCTCGAACGGCAGCGCGACTCTTCTTTCGGCCGGCCGCATGCGGGCCAGCATAGCCGTTTCAGCCAGAGTCTGCCCGAGAGCGGACGAGACGAATTGCTGCGGCAATTTGCCCCGGAACCTCTTCCTGCAAGAAGTGTCCGGCGGCGGTGACGGTAGAGGGAGCCTGGGGCAGTAGCCGCTCGATGTGGCGGCGGACGCGGCCGAGCACCGGGTCGCGATCGCCCCATACGATCGCAGCGGGGCCGCGGAAGCTCTCCACCAGCTCCTGGCAGCGGCGGAGCGGCGCGATGCTCGGGTGATCCATGGAGTCGGGCACCATCCGCGCGAGCGCTAGAGGGGTGAGCCGGGCTGGGCCTCGTCGAAGCGGATATCGATAGGCGCGGGCGACATCCCCGCGAATGCTGGAGCGATCCCCCTGAGCCCGGTCGAGAGCGATCTGCGGAAACCCCACGACGCGAAATGCGAAGTCGCTGACCAGCGGCATCCGGGCAAAGCGATGGAACCCGGATGGCCGAAATCCGGGTCGGGGCGGTCCGACCACCGTGTTCAAGATCACCAAGCCAGCAAGGCGATCGGTGCGATCGGCAAACGCGCGAAGGCCGATGGGGCCGCCCCAATCTTGCAGCACGACGACGACGTCGCGAAGATCGAGAGCGTCGACCAAGTTTCCGAGCCAGTTGGCATGCGCCTCGAGGCTGTGGGCCCTCGGCGTATTCGGCTTGTCGGAAAATCCGAGTCCGATCAGATCCGGCATCACGAGTCGCCCGGCTCCCTCGAGCTCGGCCGCGACCTTGCGATACAGAAATCCCCACGTCGGATTTCCGTGCAGCATCAGAATGGGTTGCCCCGTGCCGCTCTCCATCACGTGCATGCGGTATTCGCCGACACGCATTCTGTAACGCTCGTAGGGCAGCTGGCGTTCGAGCCAACCCGGGAGCTCGGGAGCGGAAAGTCGCATGGGCCGCGCAGCATAGATCCGCCGAGCGGCGCCCAGGCAAATGTGATAGCCGACCCGAATGCGCGCCGTGGTTCAGCGAGCTCGTTCCGCGAAGGTCAACGTCGACGGGGAGGTCGTCGGGCAAATCATCGCGGGACTCTGCGTTTTCGTGGGCGTTGGCAAGGAGGACGCAGATGCGGACGCCGACGCGCTCGCCGAGAAAGTCGTGGGCCTTCGCATCTTCGAGGACGACGCGGGCAAGATGAACCAGAGCCTGCTCGAGACCGGCGGGAGCCTGTTGGCGGTCTCCCAGTTCACGCTCTACGGCGACACCCGCAAGGGCAAGCGGCCTAGCTTCACCGATGCGATGGAGCCCGTGCGCGCGAACGAGCTGTTCGAGCGCTTCGTGAGTCGATGCAAGAATGCGGGCGTGCCAGTGGCCACGGGTCGCTTCCGGGCTCACATGTTGGTTTCCCTGGTGAACGACGGACCGGTCACCATACTACTGGACACCAAGAAGACCTTTTGAAGGGATCACCATGGACGATTGCCTGTTCTGCCGGATCGTGAAGAAGGAAATCCCCGCCAAGATCGCGTTCGAGGACGATCGAGCGCTCGCGTTTCACGACATCAACCCGGCGGCCCCGACGCACATCCTCGTCATCCCCAAGACCCACATCTCGACGATCGACGACGTGGCCGAGGATCACGAATCCGATCTCGGACACCTCTTCCGAGTCGCTTCCGAGGTGGCCGCGCAAAGCCGGGCTCTCGGGCGGCTATCGCACCGTGATGAATTGCGGGGCGGATGCCGGGCAGAGCGTGTTTCACGTCCACTTGCACGTCCTGGGAGGCAAGCGGCTGGGATGGCCGCCGTTTCCCAACCGATGACGCGCCGCGAAAACCCCCGGCGCGCCTCCCAATCCGTGCTTTGTGAGCCGAGGGCCTTGTGTCTAGCCTCAGTCGTCCGAAGACTGGGGAGAAAGGCCTCTCGATGTCCGAGCAGAACGTCCGCATCAGCGGGCGCATCCTCTACCTCACCGAAGATCCCGAGCTTCTGAAGGAGCAGCTCGCGGGCGAAGCAGCTCGCCTTCGATCCGAAGCGAAAGCTCGATCGACAACATCTCCACCGACGAGATCACGCCGGGTTGGGTTTGTTACTACTTCGACGAGACGCTGGCGCGCTACTGCCTGGTCGGGCTGCGCGGCGGAGTGATCGAAAAGGACGCGATCAAGAACGGCGGCTTCGGCGTCATCGTCAGCGGGCGCAGCAAGGGGTGCGGAAGCTCCCGCGGAGACCGCGCCGTACTCCGAGCTCAAGGCGGGCGTCAGCTGGTCATCGCGGAGAGCATCGAGAAGATCTATGGGCAGAACTGCCAGAACATCGGCTTGCTGACCTCGACCGATTTCTCGCTGCATCGAGCGCATCGAGCAGGGCGAAGCGATTCCGATCAGCGAGTTCACGAAGGGGCTCGACCCGATCAGCGCGCAGATCGTCGAGTGCGGCGGGCTGTTCGCTTACAACCGAAAGCGCATGGCGGGCGAGATCGCGCCGCCGCCCGTGGCGACACGCGACGCGGCCGATGAACTTGTGCGAAAAGATCGTCGGCGTCTCACGCCATCGCGGACGCCAAGACGCGGCAGCTCTGGGCATCCCCGCGCGTCAGGCCCGGCGACGCGCTGTTCGTGCGCGCGGACGTGCGCTTCTCCCACGAGTACGTGACGCCGATGGCGGACTCGCTGTTTCGAGCGGGCTTCGGCGAGGGCGCCAAGGTGAGGGAACCGGAGAGCGTGTTCGCGTTCCGCGACCACTTGACGTTCCTCGACCTGGTGATGCCCGAAGCGCACAAGAAGATGGGCCTGCGCGAGCAGGCGGCGTCGCTCGCCACGGTGCAAGAGGGCTTCACCAAGCGTCACGGCATCAAGCTGTACGGCGAGGTCGACGCGCGACGGCAAGACCGTGGGCAGCGAAGCCATCTGTCACAACAAGGTGATCGAGGAGCTCGCGCTGCCCGGGCAGGTCGTGGCGGGGACCGACTCGCACACCTGCATGGCCGGCGCGCTCGGCTGCTTCGCGTTCGGCGTCGGCAGCACCGACATGGCGAACGCCTGGTTCACCGGCGACGTGCGGGTGCGGGTGCCGGAGACGGTGCGCTTCGTGCTTGACGGGCGAGCTCGGACCCGGGGTGTGCGCCAAGGACGTGATGCTCCACATCCTGTCCCTCGAGCACTTCAAGAGCGGGAAGGGCATCGGCCAGGTGCTCGAGTTCAGTGGGGACGGCGTCGCGGGCCTGTCCCTCGACGAGCGCGCGACCCTCACGAACATGGCGGTCGAAGCGGGGAGCTTCACCGGCATCATCGAGGCCGACGAGGTCGTCGTCGAGCTACCTCGCCGAGATGCGGGGCCTCGATCCCGACGAGGTGCGCTGCGATGCATCGTGCGCGCCGGACCCGGATGCACAGTACGCGGCCACCTTCGAGATCGATCTGACCCAGATCGTGGCCGATGGTCGCGACGCCGGGCGACCCGCGCAACGGCGTGCCCCTCGACGCTGACGCCGTTCCGGTCGGTGAAGATCGACATCGCGTACGGCGGCTCGTGCACCGGCGGCAAGAAGGCCGACATGGACATGTACGCGGCGGTGCTCGGCCGCGCGCTCGACGCGAGGACAGAAGGTCGCCGACGGGGTGCAGCTCTACATCCAGTTCGGCTCCCAGCACATTCGCGACTACGCCGACGAAAAGGGCTACGTGGACATCTTCGAGCGCGCGGGGCCAAGCTCGTCGATCCCTCGTGCGGCGCATGCATTCGAGCGGGGCCAGGCGTTTCGATGAGCGCCGACGAGGTGACCGTCAGCGCCATCAACCGCAACTTCCCCGGCCGAAGCGGCCCGGGCAAGGTCTACCTGGCGAGCCCGCTGGTCGTGGCGGCGAGCGCCATCGCGGGTCACATCGCGCATCCGGACTCGATTTGAGCGAGCCGGCCCCGTTTCAGGTTGGCCCGGACGTCGTGGTTCGGCTCGACGTGCGAGGCAAAGGACGCGGACGGCGAGCTCGTCGCAACGAGCGGCGGGCCGAGCGACGTGGTCATTGGCTATGGCGAGCTCCTGCCCGCGGTCGAACAAGCCATCGCGGGGCTCTTGCCCGGGGCCGAGCTCGATTCGAGCTCAGTCCGAAGCAGGCCTATGGCGAGCGGGATCCCAAAGCCGTGGTCGAGGTCGATCGGCTCCGAGTTCCCCGACGATGTCGCGCCGGGGGATCGCTTCGAAGCAGAGGGTGAGGCGGGGGAGACCGTCGTGCTCCAAGTGCTCGAGGTGCTCGACGATGCGGTCGTGGTGGACCGGAATCACCCGCTGGCGGGCCTCGCGCTCTCGCTGCGGGTCGTCGTCGAGGCCACGCGACCGGCGACGAGCGAGGAGCTCGCGGAGGCGGCAGCGGCCCTGCTCGCGAGACAGGCCGAAGACCGGTCTCCCGAGCTGATCCCACCCGGGCGCTTGCTCAAGGGGGGGTCCCGGGGCTAAGGGAGCACGCGAGGACACCCATGACCGACCCCGTAGAGTTCAAGTACGACGTCCGAGTGCGCGAGCGCATGCTCAAGCGAGGCCTGCTGCTGGAGGCCGAGCTCCAAAAGCACCTGGCAAGCCTCGCTGATGTCGAGGCAAAATCGGAACATGTCGATCTCGGCCAACCGGCGCTGGGCGCGGCAGGCGATAGCCGTCATGCGACCCAGGACGCGGCGCGTGCCGTGATGAGTGACGACGAGCGAGAGGCGTCGTGAGCGAACGAGAGACCGAAGGACCCACGAGCGGCGAAGTTCGCACGGCTCGACAGGCATTCGACGAGGTCGGTGCGCAAGGACAGCTTCCGCCCATCGACTTTGCGACCTTCGTTCTCTCGCTTCACCATTCTGCAAGCATGCACCTCGGCGGTTCCGGCGAGGGCAAGGAGGCGGTGGATCTCTTGCTCGCGCGACAGACCATCGATCTCATCGCCTTGCTCCAGGAGCGCACCCGCGGAAACCTGACGGGTGAGGAGGAGCGCATCGTGGAACAATCGCTCTACGATCTTCGCATGCGGTACGTGGAGGTTTCGAAGGCGAAGTGATGCGCGTCGGGCTGTTCTCGCTCGCGGTTCTCGTTTGCCTCAGTGGGTGCCGGCCGAAGTCGACGCCCACGGCGGGCAGCGCCTCGGCAGCGCCCCTCGTGCCGCCCGCGCCCATGACTCCGGCGCCGGGTGCCGACACCCCCAAGAGCTTTGCCGATCTCGCCGCCAAGGCGGACGCTGCGGTGGTTTTCGTCAAGACGCTGCAGGAACAAAAGGGCCGGACGGGGCGACGCCGGGTGATCGGCGAAGGGCTCGGAAGCGCGTTCGTGTACGACGCGGATGGCCTGATTTTGACGAATAATCACGTGATCGAGAACGCCACCGACATCCGCGTCATCATCCGGAAGAAGGAGATGAAGGCAACGGTGGTGGGCCGGGATCCGCCCACGGACGTTGCGGTCTTGCGCGTCGACAAGAAGGGCCTCGCGTTCCTTCCTCTCGGCAACTCGGACTCGACTCGGGTCGGGGACTGGGTCGTCGCGATCGGCAATCCGTTCGGGTCTGTCCCACACCGTGTCCGCGGGCATCGTGAGCGCCAAGGAACGCACCGGCCAGGACGTGAAGGGACTCGGGGACGGCAGCGGGTACTACAGCTTCATCCAGACGGACGCGAGCATCAACCCGGGCAACTCCGGCGGGCCGCTTCTCGACATGGGCGGGCGCGTCGTCGGAATCAACACCGCGATTCGTGCGCGTGCCAACAACATCGGGTTCGCAATTCCGATCAACATGATCAAGGAGCTCTTGCCGCGCTTGATCGCGGACGGCAAGGTGACGCGCAGTGCGATCGGCGTCACGGTCTCGGGCGTCACGGAAGAGGACGCGGCGAGGCTCGGGCTCAAGGACACGAACGGTGCGCTCGTGCGTGGGATCGTACCGGGCAGCGCGGCCGACAAGGCCGGCCTCCAGGTCGACGACGTGATTGAGGGGTTCGAAGGCGATGCGATCGATAGTCCCGAAAAGCTGCGTTGGGTTGCCAGCGTTGCCGGTGCGGGCAAGACCGTCTCGATTCGCGTCGGCCGGGGCAAGCGAGCCTTCGACATGAAGCTCACTCTCGGGCAGCTCCCCGAGCAGGTGCCGGTCGCTCCGCCGGACGAGGAGCCAGAGGACCCGTTCGGCGGACCCTGAGCTCCACCGGGCCCGGCTCTTGCGTTGTAATTCCCGAAGGCTCCAGCCCGGCCGACTGGCCGGGGGAGCGGGTCCCCTGAATGCGCGTAAAGTCTTTGGAGATGCCATCCGACGCGCCAGAGCGCCTTTCGCTCCGGCAGAAGGGGAGCCCACCGGGTCCGCGCGTAAGCGCGAAGGAACCCGTGCGTTCGAAAGCAGTGAAGGCCAACGGTGAAAGCGCGAAGCGGCCTCCGCAGCCCCCCCGAAACCTGATCGGGATGTCGCGGTCGAGCTGAATAGTAGGGCCAGCCGGGCGTCCAACTCCCTAGCGAGACAGGCGGAAGCCGAAGAAGACCGTGCCCTCATCGAACGTGCAAAAACCGGCGATCGACCGGCGTTCCGAGAGCTGGTGGAGCGGCACCAGCGGCGAGCGTTCGCCATCGCGCTCGGTCTGGTGCGCGACGAAAATGACGCCCGGGAAATCGTCCAGGAAGCATTCCTCCGCGTTTATCGCGGTCTCAACGCGTTTCACGGCGGCTCGAGCTTTTTCACCTGGCTCTATCGCATCGTCACCAATCTCTCGATCGATCTCATGCGCAAGCCCGCACGGCGCGCCGCGGAGTTCGACGATGGTCGGGAAATCAAGGACGAGCTCGACATTCCACTTTTGGCCCGCATCGACGGCGCTGATCCCCAGGACGTCGTCCGACGCTCCGAAATCGCCAGCCGGCATCCAGAGCGCTCTCGATGCCCTCCCGCCGTACCACCGAGGCGTGATCCTGATGCGTGAGATCGAAGGGATGAGCTACGAAGAGATGGCGCAAGCCATGGGCGTGTCGAAGGGCACGATCATGAGCCGCCTCTTTCATGCGCGGCAGAAGCTCCAGCGTGCCCTCAGCGATTGCTACGAGGAACAACTGGGCGCCCGCCCGCCCGGCAAGGGGGGCGCATGAAGCGGCATCTCGATCTGATGCGCCTCCACGACGGGGATCTCGATGCGGACGAGGCGGCGGAGCTCACCGCGAGCCTCGACGCCGAGGACCAAGCCATTCTGGACGGCCTCACCGATCTCGGCGAGACCCTCCGCCTCGCCGAAAGCCATTCCGACATCGATCTCACCGGCGACATCATGGCGCGCCTCGACGAGGAGCCGCTCGCAGAAGTGAAGCAGCTCCCTTCGATGCCGATGCGTCGCTACCTCGCTGGCGGTCTGGTCCTCGCGGCCGCAGCGGCAGTGGCGCTCTGGATGAGCTCATCTGGGAAATCGGAGCCGACAACACCCGTCGCCAGGCGCGCCCCGGTCGTTCAGCAAGCGCGCACTCAGGACCTTGGGGTCCCCGTTGTTGAGCCCACTCCCGCACCGGACGAGGAGTCGGAGGGGCCGGCAGCCGCTGCCATCGAGGCTGTCGACTTCGGAAACCGCGCGGGAAGCATCTTCATGGTACCCGCGGGGGAAGAAACGACTCCCGTCGTGTGGCTGGAGGATGAATCGGCCGAGGGTCACGCTAGGGTGGAGCCGCTATGAGAAAGCTCCTCGGCGGTCTCACCGCCGCGCTCTTTTTGGCTTCCGTCACGCCCGCCGTTGCCCAGGCACCCTCCGCCCGGCCGCCCCCGCCGCCCGCGGGCAAGGACGAACCGCGCAAGGACAAGCCCAAGGACGAGAAGAAGAAGGACGACGCCGTGGCGTTCGGCACCGAAGTCATGGTGCTCCACGCCACGAACAAGAAGAAGGGCATCGATCCGCGCATCGGCAACATGCCGGAGCTGAAGAAGCCGCCCTTTTCGTCCTACGACAGCTACGAGCTACTCACCAAGACGCGGCTGCCGCTCGGCAAAGAAGATCGGAACTTGCGCCTGCCGAACGGCCGGGTGCTGCGCACGAAGCTCCTCGAGGTCCTGCCCGACAAAGAGCACGTGCGGCTCAGCGCGAGCATCAATCAGCCGAAGGGGAAGACCTTCTTGCCCCTGCTCGAGGTCAAGGCGAAGGTTGGCCAAGCGTTCATCGTTGCGGGGCAGCGGCACAAGGGCGGCATCCTCGTGCTCGTCATTCGCGTCGTGAAGTAGGCGCGCCCAATCGGATTTGGGGCGGGACCGACAGTTCGACTGGCTTCCGGTCTGGGAGTGAGTCGGTGCTCGCGTTTGCTTCGGCGCCCTGCCAATTCGGTTTTGGGAGAGGGCGGGTGCAGGGGGCAAGGCGTGTGTGTTGGGCGTGGGGCGGGGAGTGGGGGCGTGGTGGGAGGGCGGAGTGTGCGTGCGGGGCGGTACGAAGCGTGAGTCTGGGCTCAGTTGGTGACTTGCCGTACTCGCTCGTACGAAAGCCCCAAGAGCTCGCCCGCGTCTCGCAGACTCACGCCCGCCTTCTTCGTCAGCATTCGAGCTGCGCTTCGCGCGGCGGCTTTGGCTTTTTCGTCCGCAGAGCGCGCCTGCTTTCGCGCCGAAATGAAGCGTCGGATCTCCCGCCGCGCGGACGCTGGGAGGCGTACGTCCTCCACGAGCTCGGCCGTTTGGGCCACTTCATCCGGATCGTCGAACACGTCCGCGCACGTGGCGAGTGCCTCGCGGATGTTTCGCCGTCCCTCACCCAAGCTGCGCCCCCAGGTTCGGCAACCGCGGACCGCGGGAAGATGCACGTGCCAACCCGACCCGTCGGGCTCGAATACCGCTTTGAACGTCAGTCGGTCAGCCAGTCTTTTCCGAGGCATTGCGCCATGTCCCTTTCGATTGCCTTGAGAGTGCCACGGGGAATCGTCCGACCCGGATGGATGGGTACAGTCGTAGCGCACTTTCCCCAGGGCGAAATGTAGCGGGCGTGGGAGCCCTTCTGCCGAACTTTGGTGCATCCACGATCGAGCAAGCGTCGAATCACCTGCGCGCGCGGTCAATGGCCAATTCTGCCACGCGTGTCGAAGTCGTCAAGTAGAGTTGACAGAACGTCTGCGCAGGCGGTTGCGAGGCTTCCGTTGTCGGCGAAGCTCTTCAGGTGTTGGCCGTGGTGGGGGTGCGGGCTTGGTCTCGCTTTCGTTGCTCGTGGTTTGTGGTGAGAGGGCGAGTGCAGGGGGCAGGGGGCAAGGCGGGTGTGTTGGGTGTGGGGCGGGGAGTGGGGGCGTGGTGGGAGTGCGGGGGCGCTTCGGCGGCGCTCAGTGCAGGGGGCGCGCGGGAATGTGTGCGTGGGGCGCGGGGGCGCTTTCGGTTTCGGTACTCACTCTTTGTGGGCGAGTGCAGGGGCAGGGGGAAATGCGGGTGTGGTGGGTGTGGGGCGGGGAGTGGGGACGTGGTGGGTGTGCGGGTGGGCTTCGCTGCGCTCGTTGCGCTACTGACGCTTTGTGGTGAGAGGGCGAGTGCTGCGGGCACGCGGAAATGCGTGCGTGGGGCGTGGGTGCGGTTTCGGTTTCGGTACTCACGCTTTGTGGGCGAGTGCAGGGGGCAGGGGGCAATGCGGGTGTGGTGGGTGTGGGGCGGGGAGTGGGGGCGTGGTGGGAGGCGGGGGCGCTTGGCTGCGCTCGCTTCGCTACGCGTTCGCTACTGACGCTTTGTGGTGAGCGGGTGGTGGGGGAGGTCGCTTGCTTGGATTTCTCATCGTACCGCCGTGCTCGACCGTATCAAGGCCGGGGCCGCGCGCGGGGCGCGCGGTGCTCGGTCGCTTGCGCTCCCTCGCAGCCTTGACACGGTCTGCGCGCGGCGGGTGGCGCAGGTGCGTTTCGCAAAAAAAGGAGTTTCACCATGTTGCGAATTTATCCTGTCATTCTCGAGGTCATTGTTCGGTTGCGGCCGAGTCTCGCTGTCATCGAACGGAAGGACCGGGATCTTGGGCGGCAGCTTCGGCGGTGTAGTGCTAGCGCGAGTCTCAACTTGGGGGAGGGCATGTACTCTCGGGGGCGGAATCGGGCGGCGAAGTATCACGTTGCTCTTGGGTCGTCGCGGGAGATGCTGTCTTGTCTCGAGGTCGCGGAAGCGTTCGGGTACATCGCTCGGATCGATCCGGGGCTGCGGGGGGACTTCAACCGCATCATTGGGACGCTCGTGCGGCTCGTCGAGCGGGCGGCGTAGCTAGGTTGCTGTGGGCTTCACCTGGCGTCAGCGCGGTCCTGGCGCTAGGTGAAGCATGCTCGTCCATCGCGTGCTCGCGTTGGGCGAGCGCAACGGGGTTGCGAGATCCAAACGAGCGTCTGACCTGTAGCGTTGAAGAGAACCGCCAAGGCGCCCAAGGACGCCAAGGACGCCAAGCGCTTCCCGCTAACTGCATGCACCGAGCAACTCGAGCCTCGAGCCAGCGCCTCAAAGAGATTTTTCGAAATTTAGGAGCCGCTCTGGAGAGCGGCGACTTGCGCTCACGGCCGGGGTTCGACACCCCAAAAAAACTTGGCGTCCTTGGCGTCCTTGGCGTCCTTGGCGTTTTCTCGTCGAACGCAAAACAACTCGCCCTATCGTGCCGGGCCCGCAAAGCGCCTTGGACGGCTACTGGGGATCCCGGTTGGGCATCGCGGAGCGTGGGCTCGTCCTTCGAATGTCACGCAGCGCGTCGCCGGGATTTTTCGAGGGTGGAGATTCGTTCGATCGCCTTGAAAGTGCCCCGGGAAATCGTCGCGCACTTCAAGGGACAGGCACAATGCCTCGGAAGAAACTGGCCGACCGACTACGGCGGCGCGATGTGAAACTCGGCGCGCTTGCAGGTGGGGCCACATTCGACACCGTTCGGGGAATAGTCGTCATAGTGGACGTTCTCGTCCGCGCTCCCGAGCACGATGCTGCTCGGGACGTCCGTTACCGTCATGGCAAATCGGTCGCCGTCCTTGGTATTGGCTGTCGAGAGGGTGACGTACCCCGACACCCTCCATGTCCCGGACGCGGCTTGGTTCTCGAAGCAGTAACTGACACTCGCCGGCTGGATGCCGAAGGTGGTGCAATTGTTCGTCGTGGCGTAACCATCGCCGTGGACGCACGCGCCGTTGAAGCAGAAGTCGATGTAAACGGGGCCATTCGCGTCGGCAACCTCTCCGGTGAACGACGCACCATGGAAGCAGCCCATTCCCTGGCACGTCAGCGTCTCGTTCGTGCACGCACTTGCCCACGTGACGATGGCCGCGGACCAGCAAACGAGCAGCAAGCGCAACACACGGAGAAGTGTACCGCGTCGGCGTGCTTGGGCCGGCACCCAGTTCAAAGCGGCTGGGTACATCCCGGATAGGCACAAGTCTCGAGTTTTTCGCAGGATACCGGCTGACCTTCGCAATTGGACACGACGTAGCAACCGGCGTCCGCGGAGCAGTTGCCGGCGTCGAATGCATCGCAACTTGGCGAAACACACGTCCCGGCGTCGATGTCCCACGTGCAGCCGGGCTGATTCTCACAGTTTGCGCTGGAGAACACGCTGCAACCGTTTGCCACGCAGAGCTCGAGTGCATGGCAACCAGGATTGTTGGCGCAAAAGGCTCCGGCCTCCGCGCATGGAACCACTCCGGTAGGCGTGCTCACGCAATCTCCGAGTCCCCTGAGCCCTCCGAGTCCTCCACCACCGCCGCCGTCCGTCCCTGCCCCAGCCACGCCAGCGGCGCTCGTGCCGCCCGTCAGGTCGGTATTGCTCCTAGACTCTCCGCACGCGCCAGTGGCAAGCGCGTAGCCCACTGCGATCCAGATGGGGGACACCGGCGTTCTGAACGCACTCTTGACCGGATCGATCACGGCGGAGCCACCTTCAACTTGGCAACCTTTCAGGAACGCAGCAGGTCGGATCTTGGCCGGGGGGGTTGTGGGGTCGTTTGAAGAAACCGTGGGGTGTCAGCTGCTCGGTGGGGGGCGGGAGGTCGGTGGGCGTGGGGCGACTGGGAGGGTGAGGGAGAATACCGAGCCGCGCTCGGGCAAGCTGGTGACCGTCAGTGAGCCGCCGTGGGCAGTTACGATCTCGCGCACGATGGCCAGGCCGAGGCCGGTGCCGCGGCCCTCGGTCTTCGTGGTGAAGAAGGGCTCCCAGATCTGGGCCATGTTCTGGGCTTCGATGCCGGCGCCGTCGTCCTTCACTTCGACGAGCACCCACTCCGGGCCGTCGCCCACGGACGTGCGCACGCTGAGACAGCCGCCGCACGTGGACATCGCGTGGGCGGCGTTCGTGAACAGGTTGACGAAGACCTGGGTGAGCTGGCCGCCAATTCCCCGCACCAGGGGCAGGCTTTCGGCGAGCTCGCGCTGGACTCGGACCTCGCTCTGAGCAAACTCGTGCTCGCAGAACACGAGCGCCTTGTCGATCACCTCGTGGAGCACCACGGGGCCGGGAACGTCGTCGGCGGGGCGCGCGTACGCGACCAGGTCCCTCGAGAATTTCGAGGATCCGCTCCGCGGCCTCGCCAATGCGCTGAGCGCGCTCCACGTCGTTTGGATCGGCATCGATGACGGCGAGTCGTTTCCGGAGGAAATCGGAATACGCGATGATCGAGGTCAGGGGATTGTTGAGCTCGTGGACCACGCCCGCCACGATCTGGCCGAGAGAGGCGAGCTTTTCGGCCTGGATCATCTGTGCTTGCAGAGCGCGGAGCTCGGCGGAAGCCCTGAGGGCGCGTTCCATCGCGCGCGCGCGGCGCACGCCGGACGCCAGGACCGCTGCAAACCGTTCTGCCACCAGCGATGGGGTGGAGAAGGGATCGGCCAGCGAGCCATCCATACCCGCGAGGTGAAACGTCGAGCCGTCGAGATCTTCGCCCAGGGAGAAGACGCGCTCGTGGAGCAGCTCGGGAAACAGCCGGATCGGATCGTGATCAGTCCCACGGGGAAGCCCCGCCGGCACCCGGGTCTCGATGTGCTGCTCTCCGGCCTCCGTGTCGACGACGCACACGCCGATGGCCAGCTCGGTGAACAGAACGGCGAGTCGATTCAGGGCCTCGCGCACGACGACGATCGAGCCCTGCTCGACGGGCAACGAGAGGGAAATCGAAAGCAACGCGTCGAGCCAACGAGCTTCGAGTTTTGCCGCCCGCACGCCGGAGGGGACGGAGCCGATTTCGCGCAGATCCGAGGCCCGATTTTCGGGCGGAATGGTCGGGTTTTCGTCCGCCTCGTCGCTCATCGTCGCACGCTGCCCGACTCGGGTTCATCCGCGGCCTTCTCGAGATCGAGGATCTTCTGGCCGCCGACGTAGCTCTTGGTTTCGTACTTCGTGATCTTGCCGATCTTTCGCACGATTTCTGCCATGCGCTCGGCTTCGGAGATGATGACGTTCGCCGCCTTGGCCAGGTCCGGATTGCTCTCCAGGTTTCTGCGCAGAAGCTCCGCATATCCGATCACGCTGGTGAGCGGCTGATTGAGCTCGTGGGCCGCCGCCCCGGCCAGCTCGGCGACCACTGCCATCTTCTCCTTGGAGCGCAGCTCTTCCTGCGCTCGGGACAGACGAGCTTCCATTCGCAGCTTGTCGCGGATGTCCGTGAAGATCCCCACGGAGCCCACGGTTCTTCCGTTCTCGTAAATCAGTGCCGCCGAAAGCGTCACGGGAATGAGCTCCCCGGTCGCACTGATCATGTCCACGCGGCAGCCTTCGAGACGTCCGGGCCCATTCACGTTCGGGTCGCGGATCTTCTTCATCACCTCTCGGGCGACGCCAGCCGGGTAAAGGCGATCCACCTGGAGCTCGCCAATCACGTCGTCCGGTGAGTAGCCGAAGATGCGGGACGCGGCCCGGTTGAAGAGCAACACGTTGCCGCTGAGATCGGCGCTCACGATTCCGTCGACGGAGCTCTCGATGACTCGCTCGAGAAATTCCTTGGTCTGTCGCAGCTCGATGGCTGTTTTGCGCTCCTGGGTCACGTCGCGGAACGTGAAGAGAACGGCATTTTCCTCGTGGAGCACGGAGCTGAAGCTGACGCTCGCGATGATGCTGCCGCCACCCTTCACTCGCATGTTCAGATCCAGCGTGGGCGGGTAGACGCCGCGGGTGAAGCCGGCGAGGAGCTGCTCGGCACGCTCCGAGGGACCTTCGAGGAACTCGACGAACGGGATGGCCATGACCTCCACCTCGTCGTGCCCGAGGATCTCGCGTGCCCGAGGGTTCGCGAACAGAACCTTGCCCCCGAGGTCCACGACGACCATTCCGTCGGCCGCGCTCTCGAAAATGTCCGCATAGCGCTGAAACAGGCGTACTCGGCGCTCGGCCTCCACTCGGGCGAAGGCGGATTGCATCGATTCGTCCCGCAGGAGCTTCAGGATGCGGGCGTTCCGGAGCGCGATGGCGGTGGCGTTGGCCACGGTGTGGACCAGCGCGACTTCGT
Source organism: uncultured delta proteobacterium (assembly GCA_963781505.1). Taxonomy (GTDB): domain Bacteria; phylum Myxococcota_A; class Polyangia; order Polyangiales; family Polyangiaceae; genus JADJKB01. The sequence continues at coordinate 124,942 of CAWAHB010000038.1, forward strand.
GCTCGCCGAACGCCACGGCCGCGCGCGAACGCAGGAAGATCACTCCCATCGGCCGCTGCTCGTGGGAGATCGGAATCAGTGCGAGCGTGGTGAACTCGAGACCGGGCTCGCTGTGACGCACCGCCTCCAAAAGCGGATGCTGCGTGGCATCGCGGATCACCAGGCTGTTGCCGGTGCGAAGTACCTCTCGGATTTCCGGATACTTGTCCAAGTCGATCGTGAGATCCCGCAGTTGTTCGTCATCGCTCGTCGCGACGACGTGACCGACACCTTCGGTCTCGCCGACGAGCACGATGCTGCAACGGTCGACGTGCGCAACTTCGGCGACGCGACTCACGACAGTGAACAGGATGTGACGAATGTTGAGCGTCGACGCCAGCGCTTGTGTCAGCTCGAGCACGGTCTTCGAATCGTGCTCCCGGCGGCTCAGGCGCTCGACGTAGTCCCGCATGCGGAGCTGGCCACGGATCCGCGCCACGATTTCAGCGGGACGAAACGGCTTGTGCACGTAGTCGTCCGCACCCGACGAGAACACTCGTTGTACCTCTTCGTCGGCGTCGAGTGCGGTGAGCACCACGACCGGGATGTCCGCCAGCTCCGGTCGCGCCCGAATGTAGCGCAGCACCGCAAAGCCATCCGGTTCCGGCATCACGAGATCGAGCAGAACCAGGGCGGGAACATTTTGCTCGAGCCAGGCGAGCGCCGCCGTACCCGAGGCCACGTCGGTCGCTTCGAGGCCGGCGTTCGTCAGCGTCTGCGTGAGGACGTGTCGGCTGACGGCGTCGTCATCGACCACCAGGATCAGACTTTTCGACACCACCGAATGGTACGCGCGACGAGCCTGGGCGCGCAAATCGCCAAAAACCGGGATCGCGTCCATCGCCCTGTCCCCGCTTGGTATAGTCGAGACGTGAACCGCCCACCGGGGCCCAAGTACACGAGCCCGAGCTCAGCCGATCTCGAGGAGCTCACCGACGACGCCATCATCTCCCAGCAGGCGGCCGCCCACGCGCCCGCTCCGCGGGTTCAGGTGGCCGAGGACGCTCGGACCATCGTCGTCAGCCAGGACCCGATGGCGGATCTCACCGACTCGTCGCTCACCCAACAGATGCGTCGCTACGATCCTCGCCGCCACGAGCCGACGGTGCTCGTGCGTGCGCAGCGGCATTTGCAGATCCCCGCGAGCTACCAACCGTACGTCCCGCTTCAAGCTCAGCCCAAGCGGACCTCCTGGCTGATCTGGGTTCTGTGGCTCACCACGGGCCTGCTCGCGTTTGCCCTCGGTGGCATCGTCGCCTGGCTCACCGCGGGACGCTGATCACTCCGTGAGCTCGGGTCCTGCGGCTTCGGGCGCGAAGCCCTGCTTCACGAGGTCGCCGGCGATTTGTTTCTGGTCGCCCACGATCACGATCAGCAAGCGATCGGGAAGTAGACGCGCCTTGGCTTCGGCAGCGACCTGTCCGGTCGTGATGCGCGCGTTGGTCTCGCCGTAGCGAGCGAAGTAGTCCGGCTGGAGCCCCAGGGTGAATGCGGACTCGAGGTCCCCGGCGACGCTCCCTGCTTGTTCGAGATGCGCGCCCAGCCGGTTTTTGAGGTCGACCTTCGCGCGGGAGACTTCCCGATCCTCGATCGGCGCTCCGAGAGCCGGATCCTTCGCGCGGCGAAGCTCCTTCAAGAGCTCGCGGAGAGCGTCGGCGGTAACGTTGGTTTCCACACTGGTTTGCACCAGGAATGCTCCCCAGCGGCGCGTTGCAACGGCATCGGAGTGCGCGCCATAGGTGTACGCATGCTCCTCCCGCAAGTTGTGATTGATGCGAGAAGTGAACAGCCCTCCGAGCACGCCGTTCAGCACCTCGCGCACCTCGTAGCCAGCAGCGTCCCGGGACGGAAAAGGCTGAGCGACGAAGACCGCGGTCTGTACCGAGTCGGGCCGGTCGATGGTCACGACGCGGGTCTTTTTCGGCGGCTCGAGCGCGAGCTTCGAGCTCGGCTCCGGTGGGGACTTGCCCTTCCATCCCCCGAAGGCTTTTTCTGCCGCCTCTTTCACGGCAGCGAGCGAAGTGTCGCCCACCACGATCAGCGTCGAGCTCGAGGGGACGAAATACTTTGCGTGGAACTGGGCGAGGTCGGAGACCGCGAGCTTCTTGACGTCGACGATGCTGCCTCCGACAGGTGCGCCTTGCTCATCGCCGAGCAGCAGCCGGAGCCCGGCCAGCGATGCGAGCCGGTCGGGATCCTGCCGCTCTGCAACCAGGCTGTCGATCCACTCCTTTTGCACGCGCGCGAATTCGACCCGAGAAAATCCCGGAGACTCCACGACCTCGCCCAGGAGGTTGACCGCCTTGTCGATGTCGGCGCCAAGGGTGCTGATCCCGACGCTCATGTAGTCACGGCCGGCGTCATGGTCCAGAGTCGAGCCCAGCGCTTCGGCCGCCTCGGCCAATGCGCTGGCCGAACGGCGCTGGGTGCCCTCGGTGAGCATGCGGGCCGTGAGGGCCGCGAGGCCGCTCTTTCCGGAGGGAACCGAGCTCGCGCCATGCCGCACGACCACCGAGATGCTCGCGACCGCCGTGGGGCGACGCACGACCCAGAGCGAAAGGCCATTGGGGAGCACGGCCGTTTCCGGAACCGGATACGAAATTTTTGCGGGCGTTCCGGGCTTGGGGATGGCGTTGCGCCACGCATCCGGATCGGGGGGTTGTTGCTTCGCCGACGGTGCGAGACCGGTGGTTGGGCCAGCCGAGCTCGGAGGCGGAGCGCACGCCCCGAGCGCAAGAGAAAGTAGGACGAGCCGTCTCATGGCTTTGGCTCCTTCTTGCTCGGAAGCGTGGTGACGATGGCGCGCCCGCCGAGTGTGAGATGGGTTTTCACGACCCGGGCCACATCAGCCGCGGTGACGGCGCGGAGGTTCTTTTCGTACGCGCCGAGATGGCCGGGATCGCCCAGGTACTGGTTGAACCGCTGGAGCAAGCCGGCGCGCCCCGATTCACCATCCCCGCTGTTCAAGAGCTGGAGCTCCCTCTCCAGAGCCAGCAGCAATCGACGCTTGGCGCGATCGAGCTCAGCCGCGGTGGGGCCTTTGTCGGACAGCGCCTTCAGCACTTGATCCATTGCTTTTTCCAGCTCAGCCGGCTTCTTTCCCGACGCGGCGACGGCGCTCACGCTGAACATGCTCGCGAGCCCGTTCGGGTCGAGGTCGGCGTCGACCTCGCTGGCGAGCTTCTTGTCGACCACCAGCGCTTGGTAGAGGCGGGTGGCCTTGCCCCCCGCCAGGACCGCGCTCGCGACTTCCAGCGCTTCGTGATCCGGGCCGTAGGTCGGTGGGGTGATCCAGCCCATGCTCACCTTGGCGAGATCGACGGGTTCCACCACGTCGACCCGCACCAATTTCGAGAGCGCGGGCGTCGTGGAGCCGGTCGTCTTCGGCTTGGGGGCCGTGGGAAGCCCTCCGAAGTACTTCTTGATCCAGGACTTCGCCTGGGCCGGATCGAAGTCCCCCGCGAGCGTCAGTGTCGCGTTGCTCGGCGCGTAGTACGCGCGAAAAAATGCTTCGACGTCCTTCATCTTCGCCGCGTCGAGATCCTTCATCGAGCCGATGATCGCGCCGTGGTACGGGTGGCCGTCGGGGAACATGGCGTCGGTGAGAGCAAGGCTCGTCGGACCGTACGGCGTGTTTTCGAAGCTCTGACGCCGCTCGTTCTTGACCACGCCTCGCTGGACTTCCAATCGATCGGGGCTGAGCGCGTCCAGCAAAAACCCCATGCGATCGCTTTCGATCCAGAGCACGAGCTCCAGGTGCTCGCGGGGTACCGTCTCGAAGTAATTGGTCCGATCCCAGCTCGTGGTTCCGTTCACGCGAGTGGCGCCCGCCGACTCCAGCAGCGCGTCGAAGCGTTTGCCGACGTGGCGGGATCCTTCGAACATCAGATGCTCGAAGAGGTGTGCGAACCCCGATCGACCCTTGGGTTCGTTCGCGGGTCCCACGTGGTACCAGATGTTGACGGCGACCATCGGGAGCGACGTGTCGCGGTGCAAGATCACTTCGAGCCCGTTTTGGAGCTGATACTTTTCGAACGGGATGGTCTTCGCGGGCGCGTCGTCAGCGGCCAGCCGCGGCGCGACGAGGCACAGGGCGAGAAACAGGCAGAGGGGGGCGATCCGCATGGCGAGCGGGACGTTAAGCCTCCGGCGCTCGGCCCCGGGGAAAAATTCCGGAGCGAGATCGGACGATTGGGGCGAGATCTTTCCCGCCGCCGGGTTTTTCGCTAGGTTCGACTGTGGGTGGGCCGCTGGCGGCCTTGGCCCCCCAACCGCGATTCGTGTATTCGCGGCTCGACCGAATTCCACTCCGGGGAGCAGACTTCCATGAACCACAAGCTTTTGATCTTCGCGGTAGCGCTCGGTGCCCTCTCGGCGATGCCCGAGGCGGCAGTCCAGGAGCGACCGGCGATTGCGGCGCCCGCACGCTATCGAGTCGGGATGCGCGTCAAGGCCAAGCGGACCTGCTCGGTGCAGGGCTTCGAGGTCAAAAAGGGTGTCGTACTCAACGTCGCTGCCGTGCGCGCGGATGACAAGGGCAAGGTCGACACGGTCAATCTCACGGTGAGCGGAATGTCGATCACGAACGTTCCCGCCCGCGTCATGGACTCGCTGTTCGTTCAGGCTTGAGATCGCTGCCCGGGGAGTCGGTGGGTACGGGTTCGGTGCCCCCGAGAAACTTGTAGACCGCGCTGGCCCAACGCCAGCCGCCGGTCCAGTTCGGGTGCCGGCCATCCTCCATGCGCGGCAAGTCGAGCTTGGATGAGTCGAAGTACTGGCAGTGTCCGAGGTTTTTTTTCACGACCTCGATGAAGCCGGTGTCCTTCTTCCACAATGGTGGCCCGATCCAGAGACAAGGCCGGCCGCGCGTGTCGTCGACGATCTGTCTCACGGCAGATGCACGACGCCCGGGGTCCGGGTCGAAGAGCTCGTTCGATCCGAGCGAGATCAGGATCAGATCCGGATCGTATTTGTACATGGCGTCTTGGAGCCAGCGCTTGCTGCCCCAGTCGAGGGAGCTCGAGGAAGCGACGCTCTGGATGTAGTACTTTTTGCCCTTCGACCAGGCGACCTTGCGCAGGTAGTTGCCGACCAGCGGCACCATGGAGTCGCCCACGTGGAGGACCCGCTCGGCTTGCGCGCCGGCGACCAACCCGGCGTCCTTCTGGAGGACGACGCTGGATGCTGCGGGCTCGACTTTCGGCTGTGCGCTTGGCTGGGTCTCGACCTTCTTGGCGGGTGCGGGAGCGGCCTGCGCCGTCGAGCCGGGGGTGGTCTCTCGAGAGCACGCCGCGCACAGGAGCACGAGCAGGACGGCATCCGAGCGGCGCATGGGTGGCATTTCACCCGAGCCGACCACCCTGGGACAAGCTCCTGGGTTACGCTGGGTGGCCGTGGAGCTTCAAAAGCTGCCCCAAGTTGGACGGATCGTCGTGGCTCCGGAGCTCGATCGCGTCCGAGAAGCTCTCGGACGGCGGGCCCTCACCGCCATCGCGCGGGAAGTGATCGCCGAGGCTCGCCGCCGAGTAAAGGACGGTGAAGCCGTCCCGCCCCTCCAGACGCTCCTGGTCGAAGTCGAGGCGCGAGCGGGGCACCGGCTCCGCGCCGGGCTCGCTCGGGTCATCAACGCCACCGGCGTTTTGCTCCACACCAACCTCGGTCGTGCGCCGCTCCCTGCCGCCTCGATCGAAGCAATCTCCGCGACTGCGGGCGGCTATTCGACCCTCGAGCTGGACGCCGTTCTGGGTGAGCGCACCCGACGCGGCGTCGCGGTCGAGCGCTCTCTCGCCGAGCTCTCCGGCGCCGAAGATGCATTGCTGGTCAACAACAACGCTGCGGGTGTGCTCCTCTCGCTGTCGACTCTGGGTGCGGGTCGCGAAGTCATCGTGTCTCGGGGGGAGCTCGTGGAGATCGGTGGCGGGTTTCGAATTCCCGAGGTGCTGGCTCGCTCGGGCGCACTCCTGGTGGAGGTGGGGACGACCAACCGAACCCGGATCGAAGACTACGCGTCGGCAATCGGCGAGCGCACGGCGTGCGTTTTGCGCGTGCATCCCTCGAATTTCAAGATGACCGGGTTCAGCGAACGCCCCTCCCTGGCCAGCTTGGCCCGTCTGGCTCGCGAGCGGGGCGTGCCCCTCGTCAAGGATCTCGGCGGCGGCTTGCTGGTCGATCTCGGTGAGAACGTCACCGGAGACGAGCCGACGGTTCAGGCCTGCGTGAGCGCCGGTGCCGACCTGGTCTGCTTCAGCTTGGACAAGCTCTTTGGCGGTCCGCAGATGGGCGCCATCGTCGGGCGGCAGAAGCTCTGCGCGCGCCTCCGGGCCGACCCGTTGGCGCGCGCCCTTCGAGTCGACAAGCTCGGGATTGCGGCGCTCGCGCCCATTTTGGGCGCGTACACATCGGGTCGCATCGAAGGCATTCCGATCCACGCGATGATCCGAGCGCCTGTGGAGCGTCTTCGGGAGCGAGTCGAGGGCTGGCAAAAAGCCCTGGGCCAGGGCGCATCCCGGACTCGGGTCGTCGAGACGATTGCCGCCATCGGTGGAGGAACTCTGGCCGAGGCTCCGGTTCGAAGTGTGGGCCTGTGTGTGTCGACCTCTGACCCCGACTCCTTGGCGCGAAAGCTCAGGCATGCGCCGGTCCCCATCATTGCCCGCATCGAAGAGGGCCAGGTCGTTCTCGACGCGCGCAGCGTATTTCCCGCGGAAGATTCGCTCCTGGGCCGAGCTTTGGGGGAGTTACTGAGGTCGGGGCTCGAAGACGCGTAGAAGCCGTAGTAGAGTAGCGATAGTGAAGCGGGTTTTCGTTCTGGCCGGCCTCGCTCTGTTGGCGGTGCCACTGCTCCCGATGTTCGGTGGCTGCGGGATCACCACGAATGTCGATCTCGGCGGTGACGCGGGTCTCATCAAAGAGGACGGCGCGGTGCCCCTCGATGCCGCGGGCTGCTGGCAGGCTGGCAAGTACTGCGACGTGAACGGCACCAACACGTGCGTTTCCAACAGCGAGACGCAATACGGCTGCGGGTCGGGGGCCTGCGATCCTTGCATCATTCCGTTCGCAACCGCGAAATGTGGAGCCGATGGGCAGTGCGAGATCGATACCTGCGAGGCGGGCTACGCCGACTGCGACATTTCCAGCATCACGCACCACGCGACTGGATGCGAGACGAACATCGCCGCCAACCCCAGCGCCTGCGGGAAATGCGGAGTCAACTGCTACGACGACACGGCTTCCGACGATTGGGGCTGCGACTCGGGCGTCTGCAAACCGATCAACTGCAGCGACCCGAACACGACCGAATGCGACTTCAACGACGGGATCACCTGCGAGACGAACAAGACGACGACGGACAATTGCGGATTTTGCACGAACAAGTGCCAGGCAGCGAATGCCCAGGACGCGTGCTCCGCCAACGCGACGGCACCGGGCGGCTTTAGCTGCACGTTCACGTGCAACCAGGGTTACTACGACTGCGACGGGCTTCCGCAAAATGGCTGCGAGATCAACCTGACGAACGACAAGGAGAACTGCGGCACCTGCGGGGTCAACTGCGACACGCAACTCGGAACCGCCCACGGCACCACGCAGTGCACCAACGGCACTTGCGAGATCGTCTGCGACCCGGCGTGGGGCGACTGCAGCGCCGGCGGCGGGTGCGAGACGGCAATCGTTTCGACCTCGGACTGTGGCGGCTGTGGCCAAACCTGCGCTCCCGCTCACGCCACCGGCGCGACCTGTGCCACGAAGACCTGCTCGTATGCTTCGTGCAGCAGCGGCTATGACGACTGCGACGGCAACAAACCGAACGGCTGCGAAACCCAAACCAATACGGCTACCCACTGTGGGTCGTGCAACGGGACCTGCACCAATCCGCCGAACGGCTCGGGGAATTGCAGCACTGGTAGCTGCGTCAAGAGCTGCAACATGAATTTTGCAGACTGCGACTCGGACCCGAATACATGCGAGCCTTTGAACACGAGCGCGAACTGCAACGGCTGCAACAAGCCGTGCAATCCCGTTGCCAACGCTACGGCTTCCTGCGCGACGTACAGCTGCGTCCAGACCTGCAAGAGCACTTTCAAGGACTGTGACAACAACATCAACAATGGTTGCGAGGCGCTCGGAACGAACCAAAATTGCAGCGATTGCGGGGATGCCTGCGCGGGCACGAAGGTGTGCCTTGGAGGCATTTGCAAGTGCCCGACCGGCCAAAGCGACTGCTCCGGCACTTGCATCGATGTCAACGGAAGCGACAAGAACAACTGCGGGTCGTGCGGGCACAAGTGCGCTGGTCCCGCTACGTGTGTGAGTGGTACGTGTACGTGCTCGCCCGGGACCTACTGTGACAACGTCGGATGTTGCGTCAGCCCCAAGACCTGTCAGGGTGCTGCTTGCGTGTGCCCGAGCGGGAACGTCGAGTGTGGCGGCACCTGCTATCCGGGCAATTGTTGCAGCAACGGTGACTGTTCTGGTAGCACGCCGAAGTGCTGCAGCGGTGCTAGCGAAGACCATACCTGCCACTGGTCAGGCCACACCTGCTAGGCCCGCGCTCGACTGTCGAAGCGGAAGCTCAGCTAGATTTGAGCGCGTCTTCCACGAACTCGAGCCGGTCCTTGCCGAAGAAGAGCTCGTCGCCGACGATGCACACCGGCGCGCCAAACACTCCCCGGCTCCGAGCCTCTTCCGTCGCGTTCTTCAGTCGCTCTTTGACGGCGGGCTCTGCGGTGCGGGCGAGGATCGCCTTGCCGTCCTGACCGAGGCCATCCAGGATCTTCCCGAGCACTTCCGGATCCGAGATGTCGGCGTCATTCACCCAATACGCCTCGAAGACGGCCTTGGCGTAGGCGTGATGATCGATTCCGAGCTCGTCGAGGAGCATTGCCGTGCGCAGAGCGTTCAGGCTGTTCATTGGAAAGCGAGAAGGCGGCCGGAAGGGGATGTCGTACTTCTTGCTCCAGCGAACGAGATCTCGCGAGCCGTGACTCGCCTTTTCCGGGGTGAGCATACCGGGCGTCTGAGGCGCGCCGAGCAGCTTGAACAGGCCGCCCAGGAAGAACGGGCGGTACACGATGCTCGCTCCGTGTCGCTCGGCGATCTTGGGAAGCTGAGCGAACGCGAAGTAGGCGTTTGGGCTCGAGAAATCGTAATAGAAATCGACGCTCGTCATTCTGAGGGCGTCGTAGCTCCGGGGGCCTCCGACAGCAAGCGGCGGGCTGCGTCGAAGATCTCGTCCTCGTCGACGAGTACGAGATTGGCCGCGTCGCCCAGGGGAATGAAGCTGTCGGCGCCCGTGACGCGTGCGAAACGAACCGAGAGTCCTGCATCGAGCACGGCGGCAGCGATGGCCTCGGACAGATTGCCGCTTCGGCGACACTCGTCCACGACCAACAAGCGCCCACATTCCCCTGCGTGCGCGACGAGATCCCGTTCGGGGAGTGGCAGAAGCCAGCGCAGGTCGAGCACCCGGGTGTGAGCACCGAGCGCTGCCTCGATGCGCCGCGCCGCGCGCAGGCTCATCGCGACCCCGTTTCCATAGGTAGCGATCACGAGATCCCTGGCCTCTGGGTGATAGATCCGCGGCCGACCGAGCTCCGCCGCGCCGCTCGGGGGAGGAGCCACCCAGGCGGCGTCTCCGGACTCGTGGAGATCGCGGGTGTGATAGAGCGCGATGGGTTCGATGATCACGACCACGCGCCGCGCCTCGAGCGCGAGGGCGAACGCGCTTCGGTAGAGCTCGACTGCGTCGTCGCCTCGCGCGGGTACCGCGACCACGATGCCAGGCACGTCTCGGAGCACCGCGACGGAGTTATCGTTGTGGAAGTGCCCTCCGAAGCCCTTTTGATAAGCGAGGCCCGCGATGCGCAGCACCATTGGGTTGTCGTAGGCGAGGTTCGAGAAAAACTGCATGCTCGCCGCTTCGCCCCGGAGCTGGTCCTCCGCGTTGTGCAGATAGGCGAGGTACTGGATCTCGGGAACCGGCAACAGGCCGGTGAGAGACGTGCCGAGGGCCAGCCCGAGGATCGTTTGCTCGTCGAGAAGCGTGTTGAACACTCGAAGCGGACCGGCTTTTGCCAGCAGGCCCTTGGTCACTCCGTACACTCCACCCTTTTTCGCCACGTCTTCCCCGAACAAGATCGCTTCCGGGATCGCCGCGAGCGCTTCGGACAGCGCGAGATTGATTCCTTGGGCCAGAGTGAGCGGAGTGGCGGGGTGGTCCTTCGCGATGGCACGCGCGCGGCGTTCCACTGCGGGACCGATCGGGCTCACCAGAGCCCGGACCACCTGAGCTCGAGTGTGGAGCTTCGGGCGCTCGGCCGCATGCTCCGCTTCGACGGCCACTCGTTTCTCGGCCGCGTCGTCCAGAGCGATCACTTCCTTCGCCGTGAGAGCGCCCGCATCGATGGCCGCGAGGGCTGCCAAGAGGACCGGGTCCCGGGACAGGGCCAGCTCGATTTCGGCCGGCGAGCGGTAGCTGGTGTCCACGTCGCTTCCGGCGTGCCCGAGTAGGCGCACGCAGTGAAGGTGCAGCACCGCGGCTCGCCGCGTGCGCCGACAGTGCTCGACGGCCTGAGTCGCGACGGCCATCGTGCTCGCGAGATCCCCACCGTCGGCCGTGAAGTAGGCGATGTGGGGCAAGCTTTTCAGGCGCGTTTCAACCCAGGATTCCGGTGTTCGTACGCTGATGCCGAGTCCGTTGTCCTCGCACACCCAAAGCAGTGGGAGGGTCAGGTTTTGGTGCAACGTCCAGCTCACGGCGTTCAGCGCGCCGAGCGCCGTGCTGTGATTCAGGCTGGCATCCCCGAAGCTCGCGAGGGCGATGGAGTCTTCGGGACCGAGGTTTTCGAGCCCCAGGCGCCGGCGTCGCTCGAGTCCGAAGGCCAGCCCCACTGCTCTCGGTAAGTGGGACGCGATGGTGCTCGTTTGAGGAATGATCCCGAGCCGGGCATTGCCGAATACTTTGTGTCGGCCGCCACTGATGGGTTCTTCGCTGGAAGCGACGAGGGAAAGCAGGATGTCGCGAACCGGATCCACGCCCGGTGCGTGGCGCGCGCGTTCGATCGTGAGCGCTGCACTCCGGTAGTGTAGCGAGGCTCGGATCGTCCGGGCGTGTGAGGCGCCCGAGCACCACGTTCGATTCGTGACCGCTGCTACAAATCGTGTAGTGCCCTTGCCCGCGCGCGCGGAGGGTGTGCGCCGCGAGATCGACGTGGCGCGCGAGCAGCATCGACTCGCAGAGCTCACGCTGCAGTGCGGGTTCCACTCCGACTCGCACGGGGCTTTTCCCGTGTGCGGACACGGCGGTGCGGAAGCGTCGAATCAGCTCCTGCATGCGCTCGAGCGACATTGGGTTGCCATCGTAGCCGAAAGAAAGGGCACGGTGGCCCGAGGAGCAGTACCCTGCTCTTGTCTTTCATGAGCGAATCGGGGTCTCAGCCGGAGGGAAAAGGCTCGTCCACGACCGACGAGCCCACCGTCGTCGATCTGCGCTCTTCTCCCCGAAAACCCGAAGACACGGGAGATACGAGCGCGGGCAGCTCGCCGCGATCGGCGGCGAGCGGAGTCACGCTCCAGTTCGACACCCGACACGGTCAGAGCGAGGTGTCGGCGGCGGTCCCCATGATCCTCCGAGCCGAGGAGCACGCGCGCTCCCTCGGCCTGTTCCGACTGGCCGGCGCGGCAGCTGTGGCAAGCCTGGTGGCGATCTGGTTGCCAGAACGCGTCTCCCAGGGCGATGGCTGTCAACGGTGAACGTCGCGGGCACCCTGGTCATCACGATCTGGCTCTGGGTCACTTTCCGCGACCCTCGAAAGTTCAGTCACGGAAAGCTGTTGGTGCTGGGCGTGAGCGCCATCATGTCGGTGCTATCGGTGATCTACTACGTCGGCGTGTTCTCGCCGGCCGTGATCGCGCTCTTCGTCGGGGTGTACTTCTTCGGTCTTTCTGACTCCGACCTTTCTGCACGAGCGATCTACTGGGGCGCGTCCCTCGGGTATCTAGTCCTGTGTGTGCTCGCGCTCTTGCGAGTGATCCCTTCCGATCAATCGGTCTTGGCCCTCGAGCGGCCGGAGCTCAACGCGATGGCGGCGGTGACGGGCGTCTGTCAGGTGATGTTTGGAGCCACGTTCTGGATGGCCCGGCGAAGCCGCGCGGGAACCCTGGCTGCGTTCGATCGACTGGAGCGCGCAACGAAGCAAATCAAGAAGCGAGACGCCCTGCTCGACGAGGCACGGGCGGAGCTGGATCACGAACGCGCCGCCAAGCTCGGTCGGTTCACCGATCAGCGCGTCGGCAAGTATCTGGTCGGCGAAGTGATCGGACGCGGCGCAATGGGCGAGGTGTACAGCGCCATCGAGGAATCGGGCGGCCGTTCTGTGGCCGTGAAGTTCTTGAATCCGGCCATGGCCGACGATCCAGCCACTCTCGAACGATTTTTCCGCGAAGCTTCCATAGCCGGCCGAGTGAAGTCCCAACACATCGTCGAGATGATCGACAGCGGTCTGATCCAGGGGCGCGTGCCCTACCTCGTGATGGAGCTCTTGCTCGGTCAAGACCTCGCAGACATCTTGCGAGAGAAGAAACGTCTGGGAATGTCCGCCACGATCGAGCTCGTGGCGCAGGTCGCCGACGCGCTGTCGGCCGCCGACGAAAGCGGCATCGTGCATCGGGACCTCAAGCCGCAGAACCTGTTCTGCATTCGGCAGGGCGCCGAGCGGACGTGGAAGGTGCTGGATTTCGGTGTGTCGAAGATTCTCGAAGCCGGCAAGGACCTCACGATGGGAGCTGCGGTCGGCACTCCCAGCTACATGTCGCCGGAGCAGGCGCGAGGCGAAGTGGTCGACCATCGCGCCGACGTGTTCGCCCTCGGCATCGTCACCTATCGAGTGCTCACGGGCCGGCCCGCGTTCACCGCACCGGATAGCGCGAGTACCCTGTACAACGTGGTTCACGTTCAACCCGTGCGACCCAGCGAGCTGGTTCGGGTGGACGTAGACGTTGAGCGCGTCTTGGCTCTCGCTCTGGCGAAAGAGAGAGAGCGAAGATTTTCCTCGTCCACGATGTTCGCGACGGCTCTGTCGGAGGCAGCCAAGAGCCGGCTCGACGAGAGATTGCGAAAGGATGCCGATGCGCTTCTGGCGGAGCATCCCTGGGGAACGGATCTGCTTCACGTGCTGCGTGACGCCGCGAAGCGCTGGGGATCCAGACGTTGACCGAGCGCTCCGTCAGGATTTTCCGCGACTGCCGAGCACCCGATCGTCGCCCGTACGACGGGTGGTGCCTTCGCGATCGAGCTGCTCCAAAAGGGGGATTGCTTGCTTGCGTCCAACGCCAGCGATCTCCTTGAACTCGACGACGCTCATCTTGTTTCCGTCCGCGAGGCGCGCGATGACCTTCGCTCGAAGCTCGTCGAGGTTCGATTCGGCGAACCAGAGCTCTCCCAAGCGGCGCGCTGTGCCCTGCTTGGTCAATCGAGAGAGGGCGTTCTTGAGCACCGGCGACGTCTCTTGGGCGAGGATCTTGTGCACGGCCGCCTCACTGAGCCCGCCCAGCCCAGCCCCCGCCAGCGCCTCGAGCACGCGGGTCGCGACGCGCTCTGCGCCAGGGCCCGAGCTTTTCGAAAATTCCGGCGTCGCCAGCCGGCCTTCGTCGAGGATCAAAACGTTCGCGTCTCGCGCGCTTTCGACGGCGAGATCGAACAGCTCGCCCGCACCGCGTTGCTCCAGCTTCGAACGCGCCGTCTCGAGCACCATTCCGACTTCGGCAGGGTGAAGCCGATGATGCTCCTTCACTGATTTGACGATGTTCTCCGCCAGCGACGTGATGTTCTCCGCATCGGTGAAGAGATCGCTCCCACTTTTGACCTGTATGAGGGTTTTGAGCGCTTGATCCACCTGGATTTTCTCGAGACCGAAACGACGTGCGACGTTCGAGCGCGGATATCGGGCGCGGGGCACTCGAGCGCACGGCGAGGGCGAGCGCCCGCTTCGAGTCACCCGCGGCGAGAGCTTCGAGTAGCGCCGTGCGCAGCGCGCGTGCGGTTGCATGCTTCTTCTTCACTGGAGGCGGAGCGTTTGCGTCCAGAACCTTGCCGCCCCCGAGCACGGCACCGCGTCGACGAGTGGAATGAAATCCGCGGAGCACGATCCCCACTCCGCCCTGACAAGGAAGCGGTTCCTCGAAAACTAGATGCGATAGCCCCTCACCGAGCCCCACGACGCGCGCGGTGCGCCGGGTGGTTCCAACGTAGGCGAGGACGGGACTGCGATCCCGAAGCGAGCGCTCCGCTTCTGGTAGGGCTCGCAGAGTGATGTCGACATGGGTCGTCAGGGCGAGATCGGGATCGCTCGTGAGCACGCTGCCGCGGGCGAGATCCCCGACCTCCAGGCGCGCGAGATTGACGGCGAGGCGGGTGGGGGCCTGGGCATGATCCTGGCTCTTTCCGTGGACTTCGAGGCTCCGGCAGGCGGTTTCGAGGATTCCCGAGGCGCTGGCCACGAACAGTGGGTCCCCGACGCGGAGCGAGCCTCGGGTCAGCGTTCCGGTGACGACGCTGCCCGCGCCCTTGATCGTGAACGCTCGATCGATCGGCAGCCACAGCCTCTGGCTCTCCGCGCGCGGCGTCACCGAGCTGGCGAGCTTTGCGAGTGCAGCGGAGAGCTCGGCGATACCTCGACCATCGGAGGTGGACGTTGCGATCACGGCGCGGGTATCGAAACCCATCGCTTGGAGCGTTTCCCGCACGTCCTCTTCGGCGAGCGCGAGTGTCTCGTCATCGACGAGATCGGCTTTGGAGAGCGCGACCACCACCCGCTGGATGCCGAGCAGTGAGCACACCGACATGTGCTCGCGCGTTTGGGGCATCACTCCGTCATCCGCGGCGACGACGAGCAGCACTCCGTCCACACCGCCCACGCCAGCGATCATGGCGTGGACGAGCTTCTGGTGGCCGGGCACGTCGATGAAGCTGATCTCGTGCTCCGCGAGATCTGCAAACCCGAGCTCGATACTGATGCCCCGCCGCTTCTCGTCGATGAGGCGGTCGGTGTCGGTCCCGGTGAGCGCGAGGATCAGGCTGGTCTTGCCATGGTCGACGTGCCCAGCCGTGGCGAGGACCACCCGGCTCATTGGAGCAATCGCTTTCGAGCTGCTCGAGCCGCGCGCATCGCTAGCCGGCACCATAGCAAGGAGGGGGGGAGCTCCGAGTCGATCTGGCTATATTCATGGGTAAATGCGCGATCCTGCTCCCGACTCGGGCCCGGGCGGCGAGCGAGCTCCCGATAGGCGCGCGCCGCGTCGAGAGCGCTTTGGCGGACGAGCTCGGGCTCGCTGTCGGTTTGTCGAGCTCCGCTCCGATCGGCGAGGAACGCGATCAGATGAGCCGCATCGAAATCACGCCTCGGCGGTTTGCGATAGCTCGGTGTGAGCAGAGCTTCGCCCACCAGAAACGACAGCTCCGGTTCGAACACCGACCCGAGCTCTCGGCGAAACACCCGCCGAAACTCTTCCGAGTCGACGCCGTCCCGGCACGCATGGTCGGCCACGAAGAAAGCCATTTCGAATTTCAAATCAGTTCGCGCTGCCAGGATGTCGGGCTCGTCTCCTCCGAGCACGGAGCGGGTGAAGCTCTGCACGTCTCGATCTGCGATGTAGTGATAGCCGGCGTGGACACGTCCCATGGCGCCGTGCCCGATGGCCAAGACCGAACCGGGATCGATCATGTCCTGCTGGGAGTAACTTCGTCGGTCTCCCTCTCGGCGATAGGAGTACTGAATGCCCCAGCGCGACGCCTGAGGGCTCGGCGGTGGAAAAGCGGGTGGTCGCAGCTTGCGGATCCAGAGGTCGGCCCTCTCGAGCATGTCCGTCGCCAAGGCGACTTCCTCTGGATCTGGCGAGAATCCCAGGGAACCCAGGGGCGAGCCCTCGGCCAGATACCGATTGATGCTGAGCGCGTCAACGTCGAGCTCGATGGCGTGGCGCAGCGATTCCTCGAATGATTCGAGGGTCTCCCCGGGCAATCCAGCGAGCAAGTCGACGTTCACGAGCAAGCCCTCGGCCTTTGCGTTCGAGACGGCGGACAGTACCCGCTCTCGGGTCTGGTCTTCCCGATTGGCGAGCTCGAGCACTTTCGGAGTGAAGGTTTCGACTCCAAAGCTCACTCGTCCCACGCCGCGCTGGCGGAGGAGAGCCAACTTGTCCGGCGTAGCGGTCGCGGGGTGTGCTTCGACGTCTCCAACGAAGTCTGGTGTGCGCGCGAAAGCTCGTTCGGCCTCCGACAGCACGCGATCGAGGTCCCCGATGGATAGGAGAGTTGGGGTTCCGCCGCCCACGTGGAGCGCGGAGAGCGGGAGGCCATCGAACATCTCGCCGTGACGGCGGATCTCGGCGACCAACGCGTCGGCGTACGACGTGAGAGCGCCCTTTCCCTCGGGACGCTGAGCAGACAGCAGGCAGTAGCTGCAAATTTTGGCGCAGAACGGGATGTGTACGTAGAGGACGATCCGATCGCGAGACGTCGCCCTTTCGAGCAGCATCGACCAGGCGTCCGAGCTGCTCGCCATGCCAGCGACCGGATCGGGGCTCGAACTCGATGCCCAGGGGATCGGCCAGGGGATCCGACGACTCGGCCATGGCACGACGGACGCGTTCGAGACGTAGAGAGAGCTGGTCGCTCACGCGCTCGCCTTTCGAACCAGCGCACGCAAGATGGGCGCCGGAACGTTGGACGGTGCCCAGCATCGGGTGCAGGGCGGGTGCGGGACGCCGCGTCCAAAGGCTGCGAGCTCGGATCCGGCCAGGATGTCTGCCAGCGATCGATCGCGCAGATTTCCCATCACGTACGCCCGCTTGATGATGGGCGCCTGACTGCACGGATGCACGTCTCCCGCCACGCCGATGGTGATGTCGCGACCGACCAGCGGACAGCCGTAGCGCTCGACGAAGGCGCGGTTGTGATCTCCCCGGGCGAACCGCTCGAGCTCGGCGTGAACCTCGTCCGACAGCGTCAGGCCCGGATCATCCCAGCGATCCGGAGAGATCCCCGCTTCGAGCCATGGCAGGGGGATCGGCAGCACGACGAGCTCGGCGCCATCTGCGCGCACCCGCCGGGCGAGGGCGGGCGCGATCTCGAAGTAGAGCTTCGCGAGCCATCGCTTGGGGGCCAGGTGGACCAGGGGGCTCTTCTCGAAGTTTTCACCGGCGACCGTGAGGGACCAGCTCGTCGGCCCGAGGGAACGAACCCGCCCCCACATGCTCGCCACGTTTTCCACGTTGTGTTTCGAGACCACGGTGTTCACGGAGAGGTAAAGATCGGGCAGGCGAGCGGCAGCGGCTTCCAGCAAGTGGAACAGCGCTCGCGTGATGCCTTCTCGTCCGCGTACGCGATCGTTTTCCGCGTCCGTTGCCGCGTCGATGGATGCGACCAGACGATCGGCGCCTGCCAGCGCTTCGACGAACCGCGTCGGGTCGCCGGGAATGCCTCCCGTGAACACGGCTTTTTCGACGGACGCCCCGAGGGCCGACAGGGCGGCGGGCAGCGCCGCCGAGAGCAGGGGCTCACCTCCCACGAAGATCACCTCGCGAAATCCGGCTTCACGGATCTCGTGGGCGATGCGAGTCACGTCGTCGCGCCCGAGATCGGGCAGCTCCTGTTGGCTCGCGATGTCACAGTACACGCAGCGGCTCGGGCAAGCCGAGCTCAGCACCCAAATGACTCGGTTCGGCTGCATGACCCGTGTTCGTTCGAGAACCGTAGAAGGCGCCCCGGCGTCGTGCAAGGCTCGGATCGAACGATGACTCGACTGTCGGTGGCGCTGGTGCTGCCCTACGGAGACGCGCGCGAGGGCTACTTCCCCGACACGCTGCTGGAGCTTTGCACCACAGAAGCCCGTCGCGCGGGTCACGACGCAGCGCTCTGCCGCGTCTACTACGACGCCGAGCATCCCGAACTCGCACGCGCGGGGCTTTCCCGCTGGCTCGAGGACCAAAACGCAGACGTGGTCGTCGTCGAGCGCTTGTTCGATCCCGCGCCGCTCCGCCAGCACTGCGCCGAGCGGCCCGGTCGACACACCGTCCTGCTCTCGTGGGGAGATGCGGATCTCGCCCCGGGCGCGGATCTGGTGCTGGGAATTGCCGCCGGGACCACTCCGACGGGACGCACGCGTCGCTCGCCGGCAGCGGGAGATCTCGTCGCTGGCTTTCGTGCACTGATCGACGCCCTCGCTTCGGGTACTGACCCGCTCACCGTGCCCGGCGTGATGCGAGTGGGGCCGAATGGCGTGGAGGTCGGGACGCCGCTCACGCCTGCGCCACTTCCGACTCCCTTCGAGCCGGCGCTCGACGCCGAAGTCATCGGGGAGGGACCGCGCATCACTCGGCGCGCGATATTCGGGAACGCCGGCTGTCCATTCGCGCTCGATCCGGCCGAAAATCGTCACTACCGCGGCCTTGTCCTCGCACCCTCGAGCGGGCTGTCCCGGCTCGGTTGCGCGTTTTGCCACGCGGGAGGCGACTACCAGATGCGGCCCGACGAGGAGGTCGTGGGGGATCTCGTGTTGCAGGCGAGCTACTTCATCGAGCGAAGCGACACGCGCGAGCTCTTGATCGTCGACCAGCATCCCGTCCGCTATCTCGAAGCGCTCGTTCGCGCGGCGAGTCACGCGGGTCTCGGTTCGGTGCGGTGGCTGTTTCCGGCACGCGTCGATTCGTTCGTGCGAGATCGGGCGCGCCTCGAAGGAGCGATCGTCGCAGCGGAAGAGAACGGTCAGGTGCTGGAGCTCTATCTATCTGGATTTGAATCGTTTTCCGACGAGGAGCTCTCTCGCTACAACAAGGGCGTGAGCGCCCGAGAGCTGGTTTCGGGGGTCGAGTGCATGCGGGAGCTGCGGGAGCTCCACCCGGACTCCTTCGACTACGCGCGCACCAAGGGTCACAGCCTCGTGCTCTGGAATCCGTGGACGCGGCTCGAAAATGTCGAGGAGTCCATCGCGAGGATCCGAGAGCATGGCCTCGGCGAGCTCTTCGACGAGATCGGCCACAACCGCCTCCGGCTGTATCCCGATCTCCCCATCGCCCGGGCGGCGGAGCGCGATGGTGCGGTGCTCGAAGACTGGGAGTCCGGGGACGAAGGCGCTGCCAGGAAGAAGGGCTACGCGAGGGAGCAGCCCTGGAAGTTTCTCGATTCGCGGACGAGGCTCGCGTGGGAGCTCGCTCGGCGCCTCCGAGCCAGGCTCGGGACGGAGACGGAAGTCGAGCAGATCAGTGCCGCCCTCGGTTTGGCACGCGACCAGCCGTTCGACGCGAACGTCGTGGAAGAGGTGCTCGGATCCCTCGAACGGCTCGATGGGGTGCTGGAATCCATCGCTCGGAGAGGAAGCGGGGAACGCGCGGCAGTGGTCGAAGTCTCCGGGCCCTGCAACAACGGTTGCGCTCATTGTCCCAATCGCGTTCAGTTTCATGACGAGCTCCTGCTCGAGCGCATCGGGAAAGCTCGACAAAGCGGCCGGCCCGTCATTTTCGGAGGGCGCGAGCCGACGTTGCGCCGGGACATCGCCGAGCTCGTGGCTCGGGCACGCGGCGACGATCGGCGACCCGTCGGCATCGTGACCAACGGTCGGCGGTTTGCCCACCTACCCTTCGCTGCGTTCCTGGCCGAATCAGGCCTCCGCTTCGCGAGCGTGAAGCTCTTCGCAACCAACGCTGACATCGCCGACGCGATCTCACGAGATCCCGACGGGTACGCCCAGGCTCTCGCCGGGATCGCCAACTGTCAGCGAGCGGGGATCTCGGTCGAGCTCCGGGTGCGCCTCGATCGGCGGATCCTGGCCGAGCTCGAAGACTTCGCCACCCTCGCCCACGAGCTCGGCGTGCCCGTGATCAGAATCGAGCCGGCCCTCGATGCGGTAGGTCTCGCCCACCTCGACGAGGCCGTGGCGGCGGTGAAGCGGCTCGAGTCCTCGGCTGAGGATGCGAACCTCGCGCTCACGAGTGCGACGCTCTCGGCCGGTGCCCATTGTTTCGATCGCATGCCGATCAGCAACTGATCGAACCGCGGTCCCCGCCAGACCCGCCCCGGGTTTTTCGGCTTTCCAGCCTGATTTGAAGTTCGGCGCCGACGCGGCGACAATGGGAGTGAGGTCAACGCTTGGCACATCGATTGAGCTCTCGCTCTCTGGGTCTGATCATCTCGTTCTTGGTGCGTGGGCTTCGCGAACGGCAAGTGGGCCAACGCCAGCGCCGGGACGCTGGCTGCGTACGCGAAGAACATGGACAACCTCGAAGACACCGACCCGCCTTCGTCGACGAGGCCAACCTGGACCTCGATCTGATGCCGAGCTCGCCGGCCTTTGGCCTACCCGGCTTCGAGAAGATCCCATTCGCCGAGATCGGGATCCATCCCTGAGCTCACGCTCGCGTTGGGGCTGCTACACTCCCTCGAGCCATGGCGGAGCTTCCCCAAGCGGAGATCAAGCTCGGTGAGCTCTGCAACAACCGTTGCGTGTTCTGCATCAGCGGGCATCTGACCTCGAAGAAGAGCGCACCGCTCATCTCGGCCGAGAAATTGAAGGAGCGGGTCACCGCTGCTCACGAATCGGGGGCCCGGAGGATCACCTTGCTCGGGGGCGAGCCGACCATTCAACCTGCGTTTCGCGAAGTCGTTCGCCATGCGGTCGGGCTCGGGTTCGAGGAGATCGTAATTTTTTCCAACGGCTCTCGCACGGGCCACACGGACTTGATGGACGAGGTTCTGGCGTCGGGCGGACGCTTCGAGTGGCGGTTCTCGTTTCAGGGAGGAACGCGGGAAGCGCACGAGCGGACGACCGGGCGCAAGGGATCCTTCAATGGCCTCCTCGACTCCCTCGAGCGTGCCGCAGAACGAAAGCAGAAGATCACGATCAACTTCTGTGTGGTGAAGCAGAACTACGAATCACTCCCGCATCTCCCCGAGCTTCTGGCTCCCTACGAGATTTCCGAGGTCCATGTCGACATGCTCCACCCCGGGGACCTGCCCGAGCCGAGAAAGGAAAACCTCGGGGAAATCATGCCGCGGTATTCGGATCTCATCGAGCCGCTGCGCCTGATGGTGCGAGGCTTCCCCGCGTCTCTCGCCGTGCACATTGGCAACTTGCCGTTTTGCATCGCTCCCGATCTGTCGCCGTTCATTCATCACGGTGGTGAAGAGACCTGGGTCGTCGGCGACGAACGACCCTGGAACAAGCACGAAGACAAGGCTGGCGCCAAGGTGAAGCTCGCCGCGTGCGAAGGCTGTGCGCTCTCTTCGCGCTGCGCGGGTGTGTACTCCGCGTATCTGAAGCTCCACGGAGAGCAGGAGATCCAGGCAATCCCCGCCGACGCTTTCGCGCCCGAATTCGATTCCTCGTCGCTCTCTCCGCGCTTGAGCCGGCGTCTTTCAGCGCTTCGCGCTCACTCGCCCCTCGGGCGACTCGCGTGGCAGAACATTTCCGAAGGGGAGGAGGGCCGGGAGCTCCGAGTGGCGTTTCGCTCCCCGACTGCCGAGGACGTCGAGCTCTGGTTCATCGATGCGCCCGAGGGTGTGCGAGGAGGCTACCGCCTCGTTGCCGATCCGGAGCACGCATCCGAGGACCTTCGTCAGGGGCTTGCCGCGATCCTCGATGCGCTCGGCTGGCTCAGAAGGTCACCCGTCGTGCCGAGCGAAGAGCGCCGACCGAAAGCTCTCCCCGTCGTCGGCCACGAGTAGCGCGCGCGTTCGATCCACGCGCAGGATGCTTGGCGCCGCGAAGGGCCGCACGTGGGGCGCGCTCGTTCCAGGGCTCGGCGCCACGATCTCCACGGCGTCTCGGACGGTCAAGCGATCGCCCGTCGTCTCGGCAATGGTGAAGGCGACGCATCGCCCCTCCACGTCGATTGCGTGAAGGCGGCGCGCAAAAGCGAGCCACGCCCGAGAAAATCCAGGGGATCCCGATTCCAACGCGTCGAGAAGCGTTCGTCCGAGCTCGAGCGTCGGAGCGCAGTTGGCGCGACAGGGGGCGTGGGACACGAGCGCGAGGGCGCTGCTGACGAACAGCGAATGGGGCGGGGCAGGGGTGGCGTGCTTCGGCAGGAGATCGGCGAACAGCGTGAGGTCGTCCCGGCGACGGATCCGAGCGAACGCGCGGATGCAGCACTTTGGGTATCCGAACAGAGCTCCCAGCTGCTCGGTCCGCTCGGAAAAATCCCCGAGCTTCACCGCGCGCTTCACCTGGGAGAGATCGGACTTTGCACGGGCGGCGAAGACCTCGCGGCCGTCGCGCTCCACCAAGTATCCTCGAGACGTGAGCCAGCGTTCATCAGCCAGCGCTTCCGACTCGGTGCGCGCTTCGCGGTAGGCCGCGCGACGTGTTCCGAGAGCGAGCGCTGCGCTCTCCGCGTCGAACGGCCACGGCGTGCCGTGAGCCGGTTTCCCCGAACGCAATGAAAGCGGAAAGCTCGGAACCTTCTGGCCAGCGGGAACGCGGCGAAGGAGCTCGAGCCTCGCCGAAGGATCGAGACGATTCGAGATCGCCTCGACCGGGTCGTCGCTTTCGGCGAGCGTCGGAAACCACCGAGCGAGCTCGAGCACGACCGGTCTCGCCCGAGGACCGAGCTCGAGATCCAGGTGGGAGAGAGCAGAGCCCCCGCCGTGGGTCAGGGCTTTGCGGCTGCGATCGGGATCGGGCTCCAGCAAGAGGAGCACACGTTCTTCGCTCACCAAAAGCTCGAGGTAGAGCACATCCGCTCCGAGCTCGGTGCTCGCTCTGGGCGCGGGCGCCCCGGGCTCTGCAACGGCCCAGAGACTCATGTAGTCGTCGGCCAGCTTTACACGAAACGCGCCGCCGATCAGAACTCGGTCCTGGATCTCGCTCGCGATCGCGTCATCGGCGGTAACGTCGCCCTCGTACCAGTTCCGATAGGCTCGTTCGACGCGGGCGAGGGTTCTGCTCTGTTGGCGCTGCCACGCCCGGGATGTCTCCAGGCTCCACGGACGTTCGTCCAAGAGCTCGGCCAGCTGGAGCGCTTGGCTCGTCGCCACACCCGTTCCTACGGAGTAGACCGGATCGCCAAAGAATGCGGCGTCGCCCAGAAGCGCGAAGCCTTCCCCGGAAAACTGGGTCGCCGCTCGGGCGAAGCGCTGGCGCTGGTGCAGCACGTCGTACGGACCCGCGTGGCTGAAGGCGCGAAGCTTCGCGACGTACTGGGGTCCGAGGGCGGACTTCGTGTGAGCGATGTACGCTTGCTCGTCGATGGGACCTTTGCGCGACACCAGGCCAAAGCTCAAGCGCATGCCGGCATGCAGCGGGATCTGCCACGACCAAAGTCCCTCTTCGATCGCCGTGAGCATCGTCACATGGGAGGGATCCCAATCGTCTGCGGCTCGGCCGCGCACGAGCCCGCGCGCGATGCCGTCGTAGCGGAGGTATTCGTGAGGCCCGCCGTGAAGCCAGTCGCGAAAGCGTGGCCGGTCGATGCGCTCGACATCCCAGTAGGCCCAAGTCGCCCGAATCGGCCAGAGCTCCCGCACCATTTCGAGCTGTCGAGCGACGAACATCGCCGGCCCGGAGCAATCGGCGACGAGCCCGTGTACGCGGTAGTGCGCCGAGTCCGTCAAGACCGCGCGCGCTTCGAAGTCGACCGAGAGAGCGCGCTCGGGTCGGGGCTTCGTTCCGAACCATTGCCGTGAGATGCGCTCGAGCTCGGCGCGCTCCACGTGCACTGCCGGCGTGCGCTCGGCGAGAGCGTCATCATCCAGGATGGGAAAGTAGCTCGCGGTGTCTCCCCGTACGAACAGCGTTCCGATCTTGGGACACGCCGACTCCGCAGCTCGCACTCTCTCGAGGAGAGGCGCGAATGCCGGATCGTAGAAGTGCTGCGGGATGATGGACTCGCCGATCTTGTAGCGATCCGGATGAGGATCGATGACGATCGCTCGTTCGCCCAGGCGATGAGCGAGGGTCATTCCGGCGACGCCTGCGCCAATCACCAGATGCTCGACTTCGACCAGATCCGGCACGCTCGTTCGAGGGATATCACGTGGCACGGGTGTTGCTGATTCGAGCTCGATGGCGCGGTGGAAATCCCCGAGCAAGTCTCGAATCAAAGGCCCGTTTGTGGTCACCCTCACGCTCATCGCGGGGGCCTGCGGTGGCCAAACCAATCGCGACGGCAGCTCAGCGAACGGCAATTGCCCGGCATCGACGCCCGGAATTGGCACAGCCTGTGCCGGAACCGTCGAATGCTCGTACGACCAATGCGCAACGTCGGGCAGCTATCCGACTCTCCGTTGCGACGGGTCGGCGTGGCAAATGGCTGGCATCGGATCCTGCGGCAACCCGCCACCACCGCCGAGGAGCACGTGTCCAGACGGTTTGCCATCGTCCGGAAGCGCGTGCTTGGTCGACGGCATCACCTGCAGCTATGGGGATGACGGTTGCTGCCCCGGAGATACCGCGACCTGCATCGGGGGCAGCTGGCAGGTTTCCGTCATCGATTGCAATCCACCGGCTCCCGCGTGCCCCGAAACGCCTCCGCAAGACGGATCCTCGTGTGCATCGTCGGATCCCTGCGCGTACCCCTACCAGGTATGCGGATACGGCATATGCGGCGATCTACCCGAGACCGAAGCGTCCTGCGACGGCAACGTGTGGCAGGTCACGAAGAACGCATGCAAGCCGAGCTGCGAGACTCTCGATGCGTGTGGCTGCTTCGCGCGGGACGATTGCCAGCCAGTGAGTGACGGCTGCCTGTGTGAGTGCGATTTTGCCTGCCCGACCGCGCCGCTCTGCATGTGCGCATGCGGCGGCGGGACCTTTCTCGGATGCAAGCCGAGCGAAACTGGAGGTGCACCATGAACCTGTCTGCAAAGCTTCTGCCCTTGTTGTCCCTCGTGCTCCTGGCCTGCGGAGGGAGCTCCGAATCGGATCTGGGGACGGGTGGTGCGAGCGGCGGCTCCGGGGGCGCGAGCGGCGGCTCCGGGGGCGTGAGCGGCGGCTCCGGGGGCGTGGCGGGTACGAGCGCGGGCGGTAGCGCCGGTGCGGCCGGCGGCTGTGGTCTATGTGACTTCCAATGCTGTGGCGATGTTTGCGTGAACTTCGACAACGACATCAAAAATTGCGGAAAGTGCGGAAAGGAATGTCCGGGGGCAACGCCGTATTGCGCGAAGGGAACGTGCCAGCCCGCTCCGCCCTGCGAGGGCACCACGTGCGCGAA
The DNA here is from genome assembly GCA_963781505.1 of uncultured delta proteobacterium. Classification (GTDB taxonomy): domain Bacteria; phylum Myxococcota_A; class Polyangia; order Polyangiales; family Polyangiaceae; genus JADJKB01. The sequence continues at coordinate 150,178 of CAWAHB010000038.1, forward strand.
TGGCGTGTGCTGCGGTTCGGATTGCTGCGATCTCGGCCAGCTGTGCTGTGACGTTCCGGGTCCGATCACGATGGGTCCGAAATGCACGGCGCCAACGGATACGGGAAGCTGTCCCCTCGGCTGCAAGCTCTGCAAGTGCAATTCCCCCGACACACCGATTGCAACACCATCGGGTGAGCGTCCGATCGCCGCGCTCGAGGTCGGTGATCTCGTCTACAGCCCCAATCACGGCCGGGTAGAAGCGGTTCCGATCCGCGAAATCCATCGTCAGCCGGCGAAAGACCATCGTGTGATCCGGGTCACCCTCGAAGGTGGGCGAGTGCTCGAGGTGAGCGCCGGGCACCCCACCGTAGATGGAAGGACGCTGGGCGATCTGCGAGTCGGAGACGATCTCGGCGGAGTGCGAGTGAAAGCTCTCGAGCTCATTCCCTACGTTCACGCCTACACCTACGACATCTTGCCGGACTCCGATTCCCACGAGTACTTCGCGGCTGGCGCGGCGCTCGCCAGCACGCTAGGAAGCTCCGAGGTTTCGACGAACGCCTGTCTTCCGGCGATTGCAGCGGTCGCATCCGGGAAATAGGTTCGCAAACCTCGCCGATTCTCCCAATGGCCGCGGGGAGCGGAGCCCGTTTGCGGCTGTGCTAACTTCGGACGCGGAAGTGCGCGGCACGCTGGTGCGGCCCACGGTCTTCAAAACCGTTGGAACGGCGGGATGACCGTCGTTCGGGGAGTTCGATTCTCCTGCGCTTCCGCCACGCATGTCGGACTCGGAACCAGCCGCTGACCTGCCGACGAAGCGCGGTTGGACTGGAGCGTTCGCGAATGCGGAGCTCGAGGCGGCGTTCGCCGAGGACTCGCTGGAGTCTCGCGCGCGGTTTCTGTCGTTCAGCGTGGCGCTCACGACGCTCGTGTATCTGGCGTACGGCGTTCACGACTACCTGGTCGTGCCCGGCGTGCACGAGCGCGCGTGGCTCGTTCGGTACGGCGTGTTTCTGCCCATCGCGATCTTCGTGCTGTTGCTCGTGCGCTCTCGATACTTTGCAGAGCTCGGGCAACTCGCGATGCTCGGATACGGTCTCGCGGCCAGCTTGGTCGTTCTGTTCATCGGCACGATCTCACCGCCTCAGGGATACTTTCTGTACACGTCCTACGCGGTCTTGTTCGCAACGCTGGGTCCGTTCATCGCTCGCATGAACGTGCCGTCGCAGCTGACCTACACGTTGACTTCCCTGATCGCCTACCTCGCCCTCGATCACGCGTATGCCAAGACATCGCTGGAGGTCCGAGCCTCCATCGCAACGAGCTTGCTCGCGATGGGCGGAATCGGGGCGATCCTGGCGCATCGACTCGAGGTCCAGGCGCGGGATGCGTTCCTTCAGCGCCGGTTGATAAAGAAGCAGGTGGCGCTCATCGACGCCGAAAGGAGTCGGAGCGAAGCGCTCCTCTCGAACGTGCTGCCGCCGAGCATTGCAGAGAGGCTGAAGACAGAAAAGCGCGCCATTGCCGATGGCTTTGCTAACGTTTCGGTTTTGTTCGCGGACATCGTCGGCTTCACCAAGATGAGCGAGCGGCTCAGCCCGGAAGAGTTGGTGTTCCGGCTCAATCTGATCTTTTCCAGCTTCGACGATCTCGTGGACAAGCTGAAGCTCGAGAAGATCAAGACCATCGGCGACTCGTACATGGTGGCCGGCGGGCTTCACAGTCACGAATACGATCACGCGTTCGCCATCGCCGAGATGGCTCTGGCGATGCGCCGGCGAATGGAGGAGTTCAGCAGCCGCTTCGAGGAGCCGATCAGCGTGCGGATCGGGATCAATACCGGTGCGGTGGTGGCGGGTGTGATCGGGAAACGAAAATTCATCTACGACGTGTGGGGGGACACGGTGAACATCGCCAGCCGAATGGAATCCCACGCCGAGCCAGGCAGCATCCAGGTTACCGAGGCGACCTACGAGCTCTTGCGAGGCCGCTACCAGCTCACGGAGCGAGGCGTGGTCGAGGTGAAAGGCAAGGGCTCGATGCGCACCTGGATCCTGGTGGGAGCCGCCCCGGACTCGAAGGGCAAACGGGTGATGGTGACTCAGCAGCCCCAGAAAATCCGGTGACGGCTTTGCATCTCCCGCTGGCGGCGCTATGCGGCGCGAATGAAATTGGAAACCGAACGGGACGTGATCGAGTGGGTCTGGTCCGCCAAGGCGCTCGCCGTCGTGAGTGCGTGGACGAGCCTGGGGCTGTTCGAGCAGATCGCGCGGGGTCCGACGCCCAAGAGTGAGCTTCCCGTCGAGCCGCGCGCTCTCGCCGCCACACTGCCGGTCCTCTTGCACCTCGGCCTCTTGTCCAGCGACGGGGACCTGCTCCGGCTGACCGAAACAGCGAAGCGGCTCGTCGCTCAGCATGCTCTTCCCACGGGGCGAAATCTCGAGACCCTGGGGGACCTCGGTCGCATGCTGGAGGTGATGCGAGACGGCGGTCCGGTGCTCGATGCCGACGGCAAGCAGAAGCTCACCCAGGGTGGGACCCGGGCGGACGATTTGGAGCACACCGAGCGGTTCCTCGACATGCTGTATCGGATGAGCGAGGGCCCAGCGGAGTCGACGTTCGAGTGGCTCGCAAGATTCTTGCCGAAGAACGGCTCGGTGCTCGATATCGGGGGAGGTCACGGCCGCTACGCCCGAGCGTTTGCCGAGCGCGGGTACAAGGCGACGCTGTTCGATCTTCCTCATGTGGTCGAGCTCGCAAAGAAACGTCATGGCGACGCCCTCGGCTTTCTGAACGGCAACTTCCACGAGGTCGATGATTTCGGCGGCCCCTACGACATGGTGTTGCTGTGCAACATCGTGCATTCCGAATCGACGGAGCAGAATGCTTCGCTGGTCAAACGCGCATCCAAGAGCTTGGCTTCTGGCGGACGCCTCGTGATTCGAGACATGTTTCTCGACGAAATCGGTCGCGATCCACCCCACGCGGTGTTCTTTGGTTTGACCATGTTGTTCTACACGGCGCACGGAAAGAGCCCGTCGCTGACGCACGCACGCGAGTGGATGAGCGCTGCGGGTCTCGACGACGTGAGCGTGACGTTGCTCGAAACCCAGCAGCTCGTAGTTGGGAAGAAGCCTTGATCGATCTGGTTCTCTCCGCGCCCGGCAAGAACGCCCTCGGCAGCGAGCTGATGCAGAGCATCCGCGACCGCCTGCGGGAGGCGGCGGGAGCTCCCGTTCTGTTGATTGGTGACGGGGGCGCCTTCAGCGCGGGGCTGAATCTCAAAGAGGTTGCGTCTCTCGATCCCGCCGGCATGAAGAGGTTCCTGGCACTGCTCGAAGATCTCGTGCTCGATCTGTTCACCTACCCCGGGCCCCTCGTCGCTTGCGTCAACGGGCACGCGATTGCGGGGGGCGCGGTCGTCACTTTGTGTGCCGATCACCGCGTCGCAACGAGCGACCCCAAGGCCCGCATCGGACTCAACGAGGTCGCCATTGGGGTTCGCTACCCACCGCGGGTGATGGCACTGGTCCGCGACCGTGTTCCCAAGTGGAGCCTCTCGCGGGTGCTTCTCGGTGCGGGACTCCACTCGCCACAGACTGCGCAAACGCTCGGTATGGTGGACGAGCTCGCGGACGATCCCGAGCGCTTGGCCCGAGAGCGACTCGAGGCATTGGCGGCTCACCCGAGGGACGCGTATGCCGCGGCGAAGCGAGAAATCCGCGACGGAGTACTCGGCCCGACCCCAGCGCACCAAGCGCGGTTCGAACGGGAGGATCTCCCCGCGTGGACTTCGCCGGCCCTCGGCGAGCGCATTCGGGCGCTTCTGGCTCGCTGAGCTTCAGGTCTTGAGACAGAAGATCCGAGTCGTCGAGGTGGCGCCGCACTGGCTGCTGGGGGACTCGGACTTCTTTTGGTAGCCATCGGGACACGCAGCGTCGCAGCTGTAAAACGAGTCGCTGTCGTTCTTCTGGCAGAAGGTTTGCTCGCTGGTAGTGGGCCCGCACGTGGACGCACGGACTCGCGACGAGACGTGGTAGCTCGCCGGGCAGCCTGCGTCGCAGCTGTAGAACGAAGCTCCGCAATCTGGCGCACAGAACGTCTGGAAGCTCTGTCCCGCGCCGCATTGGGCGCTCTTGGCCCGTGACGAAACGTGAAAGCCCGCTCCACAACCGGGATCACACGTGTAGAACGCATTGGGACGCTTGTGATGGATGCCATCGGCATCGCAGCTGTCGAACGTGCAATCGTCGCCGTCATCGATGTCGACTGCGTCGTGGCTGATGGCGCCGGTCTTGGGATCGCAGCTGTCTTTCGTGCAAACGTCGGAATCATCCACGGAAATGGCTTGGTGAGTGATGCCCCGCACCGCATCGCAGGCATCGATCGTGCAGCCGTTTCCGTCGTCGATGTTCGGGGCCGGACCTGGGACGCAATGACCGCTTCCATCGCATTGCTCGAGACCGTCGCACAGGTTGGAATTCGCGCAGCTCTTGCCGGCAGCGGCGAAGGTGCGCACGCATTCGCCGAGGCGACAGTCCTCCTCCGTGCATGGGTCGTCGTCACTGCAATCCGCGACGGTCGTGCATTCGACCGCCGGCGACGGGCGTGACTTCTTGTCCTTGTCGCAGCCGTGACAGGCGCCGACGAAAGTCAGAAGAAAGCCAATCGCAGATCGCGCCCGCATCAGCTCGCGAGGCCGTTCGCGACGAGGTCCTTCGCCACGTGGAGGATCTGGATCTCGTCCGTGCCGCCGCCAATCTGGAGCAGCTTGGCGTCTCGCATGAATCGCTCGACCTGGTACTCCTTCATGTAGCCGTTGCCTCCGTGGATCTGGATGGCCTCGAGGCAGACGTCCGTGGTCACGCCGGTGCAATAGAGCTTTTGCGCGCTCGCCTCGGCCAGCGAAATCGTCACGCCATTCTTCTCCGCGAAGAGCTGCTTCATGACGATGTTCTTCACGTTCACGTACGCAATCATCATGCGGGCGAGCTTCGCTTGGATCAGCTGGTAGCCCGCGATGGGTTCGCCCCAGGCCGTGCGCTCCTTGGAGTACTCGAGAGAGTCCTCGAGCACGCGCTCGATGATCCCGAGGCACATGTGAGCGACGCCCGTGCGCTCGCCTTTGAAGACGTTGACGACCTGTCCGTGGGCGGGCTCCGCCTCCTTTTCTCCGAGCAAGTTCTCCCGCCCCACCTCCACGTCCTCGAGAAATATCTCGCCCGTCGGAGAGCTGTGCATCCCCATCTTGGCCAGCGGCTTGCCGGTACTGACGCCCTTCATCCCGCGTTCCAGCACGAAGGCTTGGGGCGGGCGCCGGCCGGGCTCTTCTCCCGCGATGTCGAGCTTCGCATAGACGACCATCACGTCCGCGTAGGGTGCGTTGGTGATGAACGTCTTCGAACCGTTGAGAACGTAGCGGTCCTCGCCGACTTTTCTGGCAACGGTGCGCATCCCGAACGCGTCGGAGCCCGAGCCGGGTTCGGTGATTGCCCAGCATCCGATCTTGTCGAGGGAAAGTACGGGTCCGGCCCAGCGCTTCTTCTGGGCGAGAGTTCCGCGCCGGTAGAGGGTCTGACCGCAAAGGCCCATGGTCGCTCCGAACGCCAACGTGAAGCCCGGATTTTCCCGAGACAGCTCCACGGCCAAGAGCGCCGCGAGGTACGGGTCGTCGCCCGACTTCTTGCCCTTGCCCGGCTCGCTCTGCTCGGCGCGCTCGAGCAAGCGTGCGACACGATCCCCGAGACCGAGCATTTCCCCCAGCTTCCGCATGTGATCGTAGGGCGGCGCTCCGGCTTCCATCGCGTCGTTGTGCGGCGAGATTTCCTTTTTGATGAATTGCCGCAGCATTTTTCGGATCTGACGCTGCTCTTCGTTCCAATCGAACATGCGGCGGAGAGTAAACCGGCTGGGCCGTGCGGGCTCGCTTGAGTTTCCGCGAGCTCTCCTCCAAGCTTCGCGAAACATGAAAACCCCGGGAGTTTTCTGGGTCGCCCTCGTGGCGCTCGTGGTGACGGGTTGCCCGGGCAAGAGCGCGGGCCCGACGAAGGAGTGCAAGGTGCGCGGCGAGCAGTGCACCTACTCCCCGGGCACGCTCGGTGTGTGCAACGACACACCGTGTGAAGAAGGCAAGATGCCGCCGTGCCTCAAGTGCACGTCGCAGCACTGACGATCAGCCGCCTGCCTTCCCAGCGTAGGGCACGGCCCGCTCGCCGGCATGCCAGATGTCGGTCATGGCCGGGTCGTCCTGCTCCTCGTGCACGTGGCCGACGAGGCCCGCACAGCGCGCGAGGATCGCGAAGCCGCGGAGTATCTTGCTGGGGATCCCCGCATCCCCGAGGGCCGCCGCAATGGCGCCGGTCGCGTTGATCGTGATGTGTTTTTCGAACACGCGGTCCACGGCAGACGAGAGCGCGCGAAGCGCGCGGATGCGGTTGCCCTCCAAGCCGCTGTCCTTCGCGACCCGAAAAATTGCCGCCGAACGCGGGTCGTCGGGCTTGTGCAGCGGATGCCCGAATCCCGGCACTGGACGTCGGTCGGTCTCGTGTTCTTCCGCAATTCGGGTTGCTTCCGCCTCGAGGTCCGGGGCGGCGACCAACCGATCGAGGAGCAACGCCGCGCCTTCGACCGTGCCGACGAAGAGGCTCCCCACACCAAGTAAACCCGCGGCGACGGCTGCCTGCATTGCTTCCGGCGCGCTCGTATACACGAGGCGGGTTGCCAGGGCGCTGGGTGTGAGACCGTGCTCCATCAAGGTCACGAGGCAAGCGTCCACGACGGCTACTTGTGCGGGGGTCGCCATGCGCCCCGTGACGTGGAAGTAAGTCATCTCCGTGAACGTGAGCTTTCCGATCAGCTCGCGCGTCAGGCTTCGATCGCGGATGAACACGTCCTTTTGGGTATGGGTCTCGAGGCGAGTGGAGCTCATGGGGATGGATCCTTATCGGTGGTCAGGCGCTTTTCGAGCTCGTGGCGCTGCACTTTGCCGCTGGCGCTCCTCGGAAACGATTCGAGCGGCAAAAAGTAGATCTGCTTGGGCTGCTTGTAACCCGCGAGACCGGTGCGGCAGCGAGCGCTGAGCTCGGCCTCGGTCAGGCTCTCGTCCTTCCGAGCCACGAAGGCCACGGGCACCTCCCCCCATTTCGGATCGGCCCGGCGCACGACTGTCGCATCGGCGACCCGCGGCTCTTGGAGCAGGACGCGCTCGATCTCCGCCGGGTACACGCTCTCGCCACCGGTCTTGATCAGGTATTTGACGCGATCGACGAAGTCGAGGGATCCGTCCGGATTTCGCACGAAGACATCGCCCATGTGAAACCAACCACCGCGGAAGTCCTGGGCGTTCACCTCCGGCGCTCGAAAGTATCCGCTGAACAGAGTCGGACCCCGCATGCAGAGCTCGCCGGGCGAGCCGAGTGGGACGTCCTGGTCGTCCGCGTCGACCAATCGCACCTCGCAGTAGGGGCTCTGCTGCTTCGAGAGTCGGGTCGGCGCGAAGCCGATCGGGATCAGATTCGACGAGCACGGGGGGCAGCCCGTTTCCGTCGCACCGAACGTGTTCGCGTACGGCGCGCCCAGAAGCTTCGTCACCTCGGCGATCTCCGTGGGGGAAACGAGGTCGGCCATCACCCCACACACCCGAACCCCTCGCGGCACGAGCTTTCGACGTCGGAGCTCCTCGCTGAACGCTGCGACCATCCCCGGCATGAGCAAGAGCCAGCCGATGGTCCGCTCAGCGGCGAGATCGGCCAAGCGTCCCCGATCGAAGCCATCCACCACGATCACGCACCCACCCGACATCAACGCTCCCAGGGAGCAGTCTGCGGCGCCCATGTGATAGAGCGGCGACCACGCGACGAAGGCATCCTCCGCCGGGATCCCGAATTCCGCGCGCACCACCAAGTTGCGAGCCACTTCTGCGCGATGACTGATCACCGCCCCCTTGGGCAGCCCGGTCGTTCCGCTGGTGTAGAGCACGAGCAACGCATCCTCGGGATCGGCTTCGACTTCCGTGTGGTCGGGCGCACTCTCGTCAACGAGCTTTTCGTACTCTGCACCGAGCAGGAGGGCGGCTCTTTCGCCGAGCTTGTCCCGGTGACGCGGGGACGCGATGAGCAGCTGGGGCTCGACGAGGTCGATCGTCTGGGCGATCTCCTGCGGAGTCAGGCGCCAACTCTGACAAGCGACGAGCGCCCCGACCTTTGCAGCCGCGAGAAAGACTTCCAGGTACTCGGCGCGATTCTCCGAGAGCAGAGCGATACGACCTCCGCGTCCGATCCCCCGCGACCCGAGAGCGCCGGCGAGCTTTCGCGCCCGGAGCTCGAGCTCGCGATACGTGAGCTGGTGCGTCGAGTCTTCTACCGCCACGCGCTCGGGAAACACGCTCGCGCGCGACGCGAACAAACTCCAAACGGTACTCTCACTGCTGCGCGCGACGAGAGGTCCACCCGAGTGTGCTTCCTCGGTCCGCATTCCGAGCGTCATAGCACCCGAATGGGAGCTCTGTCGTTCGGCGGACGACAGGGGCCTCGTGCTATACGAAGGAGGCCTCGTCATGCTTCTCCCCACCACGGTAGTTGGTAGCTACGTCCAGCCCGAATGGCTCGTTGATCGTCAGAATCTGAAGAATCGATTGCCGCCCCGGGTTCGAGCGAGGGAGCTCTGGAAGGTTGCCGAGGAGCACCTGGAGGAAGCCCAGGATGCGGCGACTCTTGCGGCGATCCGCGACATGGAGCGGGCCGGGATCGACATCATCACCGACGGAGAGATCCGTCGCGAGAGCTATTCCAATCGTTTTTCGACGGCGCTCACGGGCATCGACACACAGCACCCGGGAACCGCGCTCGACCGCACCGGGCATCCAAACCCGGTTCCGCGCATCGCCGGGGCGATACGCCGCGAGCACCCCATCGAGCTACGCGACGCCGAGTTTTTGGTCGAAAACACGACGCGTCAAACCAAGATCACTCTGCCGGGACCATTCACGATGATCCAGCAGGCGCAAAACGATCACTATGCCAGCGCCGAGGCTGCCGCGATGGACTACGCCGACGCCGTGAACGCGGAGATCCACGACCTGTTCCGTGCGGGCGTCGACGTGGTTCAACTCGACGAGCCGTACCTCCAGGCTCGCCCGGAGCAGGCAAAGCAGTTCGCGGTGCGCGCCATCAACCGTGCTCTCGAAGGAGTTGCCGGCAAGACCGTCGTCCATCTCTGCTTTGGTTACGCGCACATCGTGCACGAGCGTCCGAGCGGTTACTCCTTCCTGCCCGAGCTCGAATCGATCACGGCCGACGTGATCTCCATCGAAGCGGCGCAACCCAATCTCGATCTCTCGATTCTCCGACACCTGCCATCCAAAATCATCATGCTCGGCGTCATCAGCTTGGGCGACCCCGAGGTCGAATCGCCCGAGAAAGTGGCCGACCGTATCCGCCGCGCCCTGGCGGTCCTGCCACCCGAACGCATCTGGATCGCCCCCGACTGCGGCATGAAATACCTCCCCCGAGCCACGGCATTCGAAAAGCTCCGCTCGATGGTCCGCGGCACAGAACTCATCCGCCGCGAGCTCGCCTAACCGCACTCACAGAAGGGGAAAGCGGAGGCGGATCCAAAAATCTCCCAAAACCAAAAAATCTCCGAATCCCCTTCCGCCCTCCCGCCTTCCTGTAAAATCCCAGATTCATTTCAAAAGATGCTTCGCAATTCGCTGCGTCGGCGTGCGAGGGAGCTCGTCGCGAACGTAGATGCGTGAGGGGACTTTGAAGTCAGCGAGGCGGTCTCGACAAAACGAGACGAGGGACTCAACGTCGATCGCGACCCCTGGCTGCGGTGCGACGTAGGCGACGATCTCGTCTTCGCCGAGCTCGGACGGTGCGCCGACCGCCGCTGCTTCCAGAACGCTCGGATGAGCCAGGAGCACGTTCTCGATCTCGGCGGCCGCGACGTTTTCGCCCCGGCGCCGGATGACGTCCTTCTTGCGGGCTATGAACGTGAAATATCCGTCGGGATCCCGGCGCACGAGATCCCCGGTGCGCAGCCAGTCCTCCGACAGGACGCTGCTGGTCTCTTCCGGCGCTCTCCAGTAGCCCTGAAAGAGAGCCGGATTTTTCAGCCAGAGCTCACCGGGCTCGCCGTCCAAGGCGTCCTGGCCGTCGTCTCGTACGACGCGGCCCCGGTTGACCTCGCCGAGTCGCGGGTGCTGGCGGAGCCGACCCATCGAGCCGTAGCGGGGCGCTTCGTCGAGAGGCCATACGGTACCGTATGGTGTCTCGGACAGACCGTAGCCGACCGAGAGGCGCAGGCCGAACCGCTGCTCGAACGCGCAATGCAGCCGCTCGGGCAGTGCGAGGGCGGCGTAGCACAGCCGAACCGAGTGATCGCGATCGGCATCGCTCGGCTCTCGTTTCATCAAGATGTGGAGCATCGCGCCAACGGCGTTGAGCTCCGTGGCGCCGAGGCGTTTGGCGTCTTGCCAGAATCGAGATGCGTGAAAGCTCGGAAGCAGGGCGAGCTCCGCGTCAGCGCCCAGCGAGCCGAGCACCGAGTAGGCCTGTGCGTTGATGTGAAAGAGGGGCAGTGACGTGAGCAAGCGGTCCGTCGGCCCGAGACCGAGCCAAGAGGGAAGGGCTTCGGCCGCGAGCATGTACGTCCGGTGGGTCTGCGCGACGGCTTTCGGCGCGCCAGTGGTTCCGGAGGTCGCGAGGAGCACCGCAACATCGCCAGCGCCGACCGTCGCTCGTGGAGCTCCCGCTCCGGAGCGCGAGAGCTCGTCGAGAGAGACCAGAGGAACCCCCGTGCTGGCGCCCAAGCTCTTGGTTTCGTCCGTCACGACCAGCACACGAGGCGTGACGAGCGCGGTCTGGCGCACGAGCTCTGGCAGCTTGAGCGCGGGATTGTACGGCGCGAAGATGGCTCCGAGACGATTCGCGGCGAACCAGCAAAAGATCGTCTCCGGCCGGTTTCCTGTCAGGACCGCAACCCGGTCACCCGGGACTACGCCGCGCGACTGGAGGCCGACCGCGAAGCGATCGATCTGCCGGGCGACGTCCCCGAACGAGTAGCTATCGGATTCGAACCGGAGCCAGTGGCGAGTCGGCTGTCGTGCCGCTCGCCACTCGAAAAGCTCCGGGATCGTTTCGGGAAAGCTCGGCACTCAGGAAATGGTGACGAACTTTTGCCCTTGGAGCGAGGCAGCAAAGCCGTCGCTGGCTTCGTTCGTCTTTTTCCAGCCCGGAAGCGCGCGCAGGGAGGACATCCAGCGATCGATGTTCGGGAAGCGCTTGAAGTTGACGCCGATGAGGTCGCCCGCGGCCAGAAGCTCCGCTCCGAAGTAGTCGGCGAGAGTGATCTCGGCGCCGCACAGGTACTTGTTCGAGCCAAGCACGCGAGTGTCCAGGACCTTGAGCCATTCTTCCGACTTGTCGGCGCCCCACTGAATGGTGCTTGCCTGCGCCGCATCGGGCGTGCGCTTGTGGTGCGGAAAGACCTGCGGGTAGATCAAGTGGTAGCCCCACTCGCGGTAGTGGTTGGCGTTGAACCAGTCCATGCGCTCGTTGACGCGCGCACGAGCCTTGAGCTCCTTGGGGTAGGCGGGGTGATCGTGCTTGTCCGCGAGGTATTTGAGAATCGATGACGATTCGGTCAAGACGAAGTCGCCGTCCTCGAGCACCGGAACCATGCCGCTGGGATTCAGCTTCAAAAACGGCTCTTTCTTGTGCTCGCCCGTCATCAGATCGACGACGATCGGCTCGTAGCTGATGTTGGCTTCGGCCAGGAAGAGCACGATGGGCCGCGAGGTCGTGGAGACCGGGTGAAAGTGTAGTTTCATGAGCTTTCCCTCCTCGCTGTTCGATGCGAGGGCGGGATGCTAGGCCTGTCCCACGGTCAGGACAAGGCCGAGGAGACGGCGATGCAGCGGCAGTTTTCGGTGATGCGAGGCGGAGTCCGGGTCGTGTTCGGCAGCGGTGCATCACGCCGGATTCTCTCCGAAATCGAAGAGCTCCAGGTTTCGCGAGCCGTCATCGTCGCCACTCCTCGGCATGCCAACGAGGCATCCGAGATCCTCGCCGGGCTTGGAGGGCGAGGGATCGCGGTGCTTGCGACGGCTCGCGAGCACGTGCCGGTCGCCATCGTCAGCGAAGCGCAGCGCGAGATCGAGCGCTACGAAGCGGATGCAGTTCTCGCGTTTGGCGGAGGTTCGGCGATCGGGCTCGCCAAAGCCTTGGCACTCGTCGCACCGGTGCTCGTGGTGGCAGTACCGACCACCTACTCGGGTTCCGAGATGACGCCCATCTACGGAATGACGGAAGGCGGAGCGAAGAAGACCGGACGGGACGAGCGCGTGCGGCCGAAGCTCGTAGTGTACGATCCCGATCTCACCCTGGGTTTGCCCCCGGCGGTCACGACAGCGAGCCTGTTCAACGCGATGGCGCACGCGATCGAAGCCCTCTGGCACCCGGGCATCGATCGCGGAAGCGCGGCTCTGGCGGAAGAAGCGCTGCGGCTTCTCGCGGCCAGCACCCTCCGCCTCGCGAGCCATCCCGATGACAAAGAAGCCCTCGACGCTGCGTTGGAAGGGGCCTACCTGGCAGGCGCGGTGTTTGGTGACGTGGGCTCGGGACTGCATCACAAGCTCTGTCACGTTCTTGGCGGAATGTTCGACTTGCCCCACGCAGCCACGCATGCGGCCCTGCTTCCCCATGTCGTCGCCTTTCAGCGTTCGCGAGCTCCCGAAGCCATGTCGGCGATTGCGCGAGCTCTCGGGGTCGTCGATCCGGCACGCGGAATCGCGGAGCTTTCCCGAGCCACGAATGCGCCGTCGGGTCTCGAGAGCCTCGGGATGCCCCGCGATGGGATTCGAGCGGGTCCTCCAAGCGGCCGCATTCCAGGCTTTCGATTGCCCCGCACTCGCTGCCATGCTCGAGGTCGCAATGAACCCACCCGCATCTCCCTCGGCTGACGCCCGTCTTCGCGGTCCCGAAGAGCTCGCTCATCTCGCCGGATTCGGAGCGGCTCACGAATCCGAGGCACTCCCCGGTGCGCTTCCCCGACGGCAGAACGCTCCGCGCGTTGCTCCGTATGGGCTCTACCCGGAGCTTTTGAGCGGCACGCCGTTCACCGTCAAGAGCGCGCAGAACTCCCGCGTGTGGATGTATCGGATTCGCCCGCCGTTCTCCCACGAGGCGTTCACCCCGCTTCCCTCGCCGCGGTTTGCGGCCCCTCTCGGCGACGTTCGATCCGAATCGGATGCGCTGGCAACCGATGCCGATCCCCCCGGCTGGCGAGAGCGTGGACTTCCTCGACGGGCTCGCCACCCTCGGCGGCGCGGGCGATCCGACTGCGGGCAGCGGCTACGCCGTCCACCTCTACGCTGCGAACCACGACATGCACGATCGCGCGTTCGCGGATGCCGACGGCGATCTGTTGATCGTGCCCCAAGCCGGAACCATCGAGTGCAGGACCGAGCTCGGCTGGCTTCGCGCCGCGCCGGGAACCGTGCTCATCATCCCCCGAGCGCTCAAGTTCTCCATCGGGTTCGCGGAGGGCAGCGGACGCGGTTACGTCCTCGAGGTATTCGGTCCGCGTTTCCGTTTGCCCGAGCGCGGACCCATTGGCTCGAACGGTCTGGCCGATGCTCGGCATTTCTTGGCGCCGGTTGCCGCGTACGAGGACCGCCTGTGTAAAGCGGGGTTCGAGATCGTGAACAAGCTGGGCGGTCGCCTGTTCCGCGCAACCCAGGAGCAGTCGCCGTTCGACGTAGTCGCCTGGCACGGAAATCACGCGGCGTACTCCTACGACCTCGCCCTCTTCAACGCGATGGGCTCGGTCACGTTCGACCATCCCGATCCATCGATCCTCACGGTACTGACGGCGCCACTCGACGATCACGGTCGTGCGATTGCCGACTTCGTCGTGTTCCCGGGGCGCTGGAACGTGATCGAACACAGCTTCCGCCCGCCGTTCATGCATAGAAACGCGGCGAGCGAAATCAACATGGTGATCCGCAACGCCTCGCCCGGCGGCGATTACCAACCGGGCTGCATCTTCGTGTCACCGCTTCTCACCTCCCATGGTGTTTCCACGAAAACCTATGATCACGTTCTCGACGCGGCCGAGGATGACGACCAACCCGAGCGCATTCCCGACGAGTCGCTGTGGGTCATGTTCGAGTCTGCGCTCCCGTTTCGCCTCACACAATGGGCGCGGGAGACACCGCTCTTCGACGGAAAATTCCTCGATCTGTTCCGGGGAATGAAGAGTCGATTCAATCCCAAACGCAAATGACCGAAGCGGCACGACCTTCGGCGCCGTGCTCCGGTTGGTGTATCCTTGCGGAGTGATCGGCGGTCCCCAAGAGCTCCCAGCCGGAACCGTCGTCGGTAGCGACTTCCGCATTCTTTCGCACATGGCCGCGGGTGGTATGGGTGCGGTGTATCTCGCGGAGCAGATCAGCACCGGACAGAAACGCGCTCTCAAGATCATGCACCCCGCCCTGGTCGAGGATCCGGGCATGCGAGACCGCTTCGTCCAGGAAGCTCGGGTCGGCTCCATGATCGCCAGCGATCACGTCGTTCAGGTCGTCGCCGCGGGCGTCGATCCCCAGAGCGGCGCCCCCTGGATCGCGATGGAATTTCTCGAGGGTCAAGACCTCGCCGCGTTCGTCGGGACTCGGGGCCCCCTCGCTCTGGGCGAGCTCGCCATGGTACTGCGCCCGATTTGCCATGCCCTCGGCGCCGCCCATGCCGCGGGGATCATCCATCGGGACATCAAGCCCGAGAACGTGTTTCTCGCCGCGACCCGCAGCATGGATCCGTTCACCTCGGTGAAGGTGCTCGACTTCGGAATCGCGAAGGTCGCCGCCCAGGCTCGCGCCACCGCGACTGCGTCCATGGGGACACCACTCTGGATGGCGCCCGAGCAGACCGACCCGAGGGCGCGCATCACGCCAGCGGTCGACGTGTGGGCGATCGGATTGCTCGCGTTCTGGATGCTGACGGGCCGCCACTACTGGCGCTCGGCGAACGCCCAGGGCACGAGCGTTCACGCCTTGATGCGCGAGATTTTGTTCGAGCCCATGGATTTCGCCTCGGCGAGGGCCGTCGAGTACGGGATGACGGGACGAATTCCTCCGGAGTTCGATGCTTGGTTCGCCCACGCCACCGCGCGAGAGCCCGAGCAGCGGATCGCCGACGCCCGATCCGCATACGAGGAGCTGGTACAGACGACTCCGGCGCTCCAAGCGCTGCCGAGCGTCCCGCCGCCGACCATGCTGTCGGCGCCGCCGCACCCATCGGCTCCCTCCCAACCGGTCCAGGCAGCGCTTCCGTCGCCGACCGGAACGACTCTGCAGGCGGCAACGACCACTCCTGCCGCCCGGAGCGGAGGCTCGTCGCTGGGACTTTGGGTCGGGGCGGCTGGCGTCGTTCTGGCCCTCGTGGCCGTGGTCATTGCGGGCGTCGCTGTCTACTTCTCGGCGATGCGCGAACCCCAGGTGGCGACGAGTCCGAAGCCGCCGGTGGCTCCACCGTCGGTGAGTCCGCTCCCGGTCGCCGACACCGCTCCCGTGGATAGCTCGGAGCCCGTGGCTTCGGCATCCGGCGCGCCAAAGCCGAAGACCGTCCCCGTCCCTGCGAAACCCAAGGATCCGCCCTTCGACATGGGAGCCGCCAGCGTGGCGGCGAACAAGGCAGCTTCCTCGGCACAGTTCATGTGCAAAAACCGCGAAGGGCCGACGGGGTTTGCGGCGAAGCTGAACTTCAACAACTCGGGCACCGTGCAGCGAGTCGACATGTCCGACATCCAGGCCAGCGGCACGTCACGGGGCGTATGCGTGCGGATGGCGCTCAACATGGCGCGCATCAAAGCGTTCAGCGGTCCGTCGCAACCGGTCCCTGTGTCGGTGGCGATTTCCCGAGAACGCCGGGTTTTAGAGGTCAGTGAGCGGGCCAAAAGTATCGAAACCCAAATGGTAGACGTGGAGGAACGACCTCATGGGCGCGTGCCGTGGTACTTCGAGGGCACCGAGCGTTGAAGCGTCTTTACGGGACGCCAGAAGACGCCAAGGAGACGCGGGAGGGACGCCAACGGAAATTCTTCAAAGAGATTTTCGGGACCGGCGATGTGGGACAAATTCACCGCGCGTCGCTGGGCGAGGACGGCTGGTTGTCGCGTCCGAATTCAAAAAAATCCGCTGGCGTCCTTCCGGCGGCCTTGGCGTTCTTGGCGTCCCGTAAAAGACGCTGCGTCGAGAGATGGTTTCAAGGCCAGTAACCGCGGAATCACGAGTGGCGGGGCTCAGGGCTTTTGGATCCAGACCTCGACGTTGCGATCCTCGGCTGCGCCGGGACCCTTTTCGTCGCTGTAGCCCGCGACGTAGTCGAGGACACCGAGGGCTCGACCTTCGCTCGCCAAGCCGTCGCCCATGTTCGAAAAATTCACGTTGGTGGCTCGGAGCATCAAGCTTCCGTTGTCCTGGTCCCAGATCTCGACGACGCGGAGCTGGTGAGGGAAGTCAGCGAGCGCGCTGGTCATGATTTCCCACCACCCGTGCTTGCCCGCCGCTCCCACGAGCTTCACGCGGTTCTGATGGGAGTGGCCGACCATGCTGAACACGACGTTGGGGTAGTCGCCGACGAAGTCCAACCAAGCTGGCTCCAAGACGGCATCGGCTTGCTGCTCTCCGCCGAGCCCCGTTCCGTCACCGAGGGAGCTCGTGGCGTGATGGCTTGCCAGGATCACCAGTTTGCTCTCGGCGAGCGCCGCATCGAGCTTCGGCTTGATCACCTGATCGATGTCGCTCTGGTGGATCACGCCTTCGGAGCCGCCGGTCTCCGCAGCGCTGTCGAGCACCAAGAATCGCAAGTCGCTCCCAGGAACGTCGAACGTGTAAATGGCTTTGCCCGAGGCGTTTGCTCGGAGCCGAGGCCGTGGCCGTCTCCGTTTTCCGCGATCCGCTGCATGAGCTCGGTCCTCAGCAGGGCGGCGGCGCGCTTCGTCGGGCACGATTTCACCGGTCACGACCGGACCACCGGGCAGGCTCCAGTCGCGGGTGCCGCCGGTCGTGTTGTTGCCCACCGCGTCGGCTTGCTTCTGGGCCGTCACCGGTAGGTTTCCTTGGATCAGAATGTCGTGGTTTCCCGTGACCCAGTACCAGGGCATGGCAAGACCGGGAGCCGTGAAGGGATCTTTCGGGTCGTTGTTCGGGCCCGGCCTCGGGTCGTCGTTGGCACCGGAGTCGCAGTTCACCTCGCCGCCGCCGAGCAGCGAGAGCACCCAGTCGACCTCGTTCCCTTGAGCGTTATCGGCGTTGTCGCCGCCCAGCAAGAGGAAGTCGAAAGGATCGTCTGCGCCGAGACCGTTCACGCTTTTCACGGCGGCGTTCACGATGCGACACATGTACGCATCCTGAGGGCGATACGCGCCCGCGGTCGCACTCGGTCCGTCGAAAATCGCCAGGCGTGTCGGCGACTCGTCGTCCGCGAGCTGGAGATCGGGCATGTGCACGAAGCGAACGAGTCGGTGAGCGTTCGGGCCGGGCGCGGGAGGCGCATCGCCCGCCTCGGTGCGAGTGATGGCTGGCTCCCCGGCGCCCAGGGTGGTCTTGCCATACCCCTCGGCGAGCATCGCTTTGCGCTCGTCGGGATCCGCCGGGTTTCGATCCGCTGCCGTTCGGGGATGAGAAAGCACCAGTGTGGCGTCCGTGGTGAGCTGGAGCGGCTCGTTCGGAACCGGCACCGTCTCGTTGGTGTCGCCGGCGTCCGAGCTCGAGCAGCCAATCAACAAGAGCGCACCCCAGAGCCCAACGCGAAGCATGGTGAAAAGAATATGACATTTCCAAGACGAAATCTTGACGAAGCCCAGTTTTTGCGGCGGATTGGCCCTTCCGCAATCGCATCCTCTGTGTTGTCCGCGTGTCTGCGGTTCAACTCCCTGCGTCCCATTTCCCGGGGCACTTCCGGCATACCGCCGATTTGCGCGGCAACGAAGGCGCCGTATTTCGTCGCATGAGCGAGCAGCCCGTCGAAGGGCAGTCCTTGGGCCAAGCCGATGGCGAGAGCCGCGGTGAACGCGTCTCCAGCTCCCACGCGGTCACCCCGGTCCGGCTCGATCCTTGGCGCGGCCTCTCGGAACACCTCGTCGCGGGTTCGGAGCTCGGCGCCGTCGCTTCCGAGAGTGAGCGCTACCATCGAGACGTTCGTCTCCTCGAGCAGGAATACGATCGCGTCCTTCACATCGCACGCTTCTTCGACACGCTGGGCTTCGAGGCGATTCAGCTTCACGACGTTCGTGCTGGAGATGGATCGCAAGACGACTTCGCGTCGCACGTGAGGTGGGCGCAGGTTGAGATCGCAGATCTTCACCGTCTTCGATCGTACCGTCGCGAGCGCACGCATCAGCTCATCGGAGCCGAGCTCGGTGCGCTGGGCGAGTGTGCCGTAGCAGACGACGTTGGCCGCCTTCAAGACGGACTCGATTTGCGGGGTGAAACGGATGCGATCCCACGCGGCTTCGGTGGCGATGTGATAACTCGGCTCACCGGATACGAGCTCCACGCGAACGGTTCCAGTGGGACGGTCATCGTCGAGCTGAACCAAGCTCACGTCGACCCCGCTAGTCTCGAGCTCGCCGAGGGCCCGCTTTCCAAGGGCATCGTTGCCCACACGGCTGACGAGCACCGCGCGACCGCCCAACTTCCGGGCGTGATAGGCGACGTTCGCGAGGGCACCTCCCAGGCGTGGGCCGGTTGGGAAGAGATCCCACAAGAGCTCACCCCAGCAGACGATCAGCGGCGCCACTTCGACACTTCACCTTCGGGGGCTCCTCGCCGCAAGTTGAAGAACCTTCCAGCTCGTGGTTGGCTCGCCCCGATGCGCTGGTGGATCGGGCTTCTTTTGGTCTCGTGCAACGTGCCCGAGCCGCCCGGCTCGACGGGAGGAACCGACGAGCCAGTGGGACCCTGCGGGCGCGGGTTCGTGGTCGTGGACTCGGACTACCAGTCCACGAACGTTTCCTTGGTGGCGCTCGATGGTCGGGTGCTATCGAGCTCGTTTCTGTCTTCCGCGACCAGCGGGGCGAAGCTTTCGTCTCCACTTTCGAAGGACATCGTGCTTCCGACTTCCCCGCAGATTGCCCCCTCCGTCGTTTTGCTCGATCGCGACGATGCGTCGGTGCTGACGTGGATCGATGTTGCGAGCGCGAAGGTCGACCACCAGCTCTCGGTCGGCCTGAAATCGAATCCCCACGACTACGTTCCGCTTTCGGCGGACAAAGCCTACGTCACGCGCTACGACCCAACGGACGGCGGGGGCGACGATGTCGCGGTGGTCGATCCGAGCATTGCGGCCGTCGTCGCCCGGATCCCTCTCGACCAAGTGATGGCGGACTCGGGCGGCTACCTGGCGCGCCCGAGCCGGGCCGTACTGTCCAATGGCCGGGTGGTCGTCGCACTCGAAGCGTACGATGCGACCTTCGAATCGACGACTTCGTCCCGACTGGTTGCCATCGACACCGCCAGCGACCAGGTCGAGGGGGTGCTGGTGCTCGAGGGGCTGCATGGGTGTTGGGGACTTGCGCCGTCACCCGATGGCGAGCGCGTTGCCGTTTCCTGCGCGGGTCGTTTTCAGGGCGCGGACGGTTCGAGCCTCGAGGAGTCGGGGATCGTCGTCGTGGACGGGTCCTCGCTGACCGAACGAGCGCGCTTCTCCGCCGCAGCGGTCGCGGGCACCCCTCTTGGATCGGGTCTTTCCTGGGTCGACGACCGAACGGTCCTCGCCATCGGTGCCGGGTCGGACGGCGCCGTCACACCGCCCCACGACGATGTCCTGTTCCAGCTCGACATCGAAACGGGCGTGGCAGAGGTCCTGCTCTCGTCCGACGCCGAGCCGTACACCCTCGGGGACGTGGCGTGCGCACCCGCGTGCGGCGTCTGCCTCGCGGCCGACGCCGGGCGAAATGTCGTCCAGCACTTTCATCTGGAAGACGGCGCGCTGAGCTCGCCCCGCGCCATCCACCTCGGCGACGCGATTGGCCTCCAGCCGCGGGTCGTCGGACGCTTCTGAGCCAAGGACGAAAAATGCTGTTCGACATACTCACTCTCGTCCTCGGGATTTTCCTGACCATCCGCAAGTTGGAGGTTCGCCGGCACGAAGCGGCGTCGTTCCCGGAGGTCGATGGAGCGGCGTTCGAGCTGTGGAAGTCGACCGCGCTTCGGGCCTACAACCTCGGCGCGATCGGCTGCTTCGCCAAGCTGGTGCTCGACTACGCGGTTCGCTACGGGCTCTCTCGCGTAGCGCCCTGGAAAGCGGTGCAGGTCACCGGTTTCCTGCTCTTCGTCGCCTGGATCGGCGTTTTGATCGGGACGTTGGTCTTCGCGCGTCGAGCCCGAATGCTTCAGCAAAAGGCAGGGATCCGCCTCGTCCAGGCCCCCCAGGCGCGCTAGACTCGGGGGTTAAATGTCGGATTCCAAGGACTTGTCGCCGGAGCCAGAGGAAGGACCCGTCGAGTCAGGGCGTAAGGAGGGACGGCCTATGACCGAGCGGGAGCGGCTCACAACGACGTTCGGGATCTTGCTCGCCGGATTGATCCGTGCGGAGGAAGAAGCGACCGAATCCGAGCGCAATCCCCAGACGACGGGGGAGAGCGGGGTGTACCCGTTGGGGCAGGCGCTGGCCGAGGCCCTCGTGGACGATGCCCTCGAGCACGTTGCGGCCGAGCGTAAGCCCACACCGTAAATTTCGTCCACCGGCGGAAACGCTCTTCAGCTGGCGTCGAGTTGCAGCGCCGAGAGCTTGTCGAGCATGGGGGCATCGAGTCCGGCCAGGTGCGCCGCGAGGTCGGATTTCAGCAGGTAGATCTCTTCTCGCCGACCGTCGTCGTGCTCGAGCTTGAGAGAAAGCTCACGCGGGGACGGGCTTCGCCGGGATATCTCGGTGACGATCGGCGCGAAAT
Source organism: uncultured delta proteobacterium (assembly GCA_963781505.1). Taxonomy (GTDB): domain Bacteria; phylum Myxococcota_A; class Polyangia; order Polyangiales; family Polyangiaceae; genus JADJKB01. The sequence goes on from CAWAHB010000038.1 coordinate 171,109, forward strand.
TCGCGACGAACAGGTCCACGATCTCGACGGCGCGATCTCCCTCGAGCACGTCGGCTCCATCGAGCGTCGCGGTCTCGATCGTATCGCGGCCCGCGAGAACGTCCGCACCCGACGCGACCAGTGCCTTCCACAAGTCTTCGAGTTTGGGAACGTCCTCGTACGCCGCGTGAACCGGCGCGCTCTCGCTGGTGTCGAGGGACCGCTCGATGGCGGCGTGGACGACGGAGCCCTCGCGGGTGAGATTGAGCACCACGCTGCCGCTACTCGAATCGGGCTTCTTGCGCAGATGGATTTCCGCATGGCTCTCGTCGAGTACGGCGGCCGTGACGATCAGGTCCCCCAAGCTCAAGAGGATGGGATTCAGCTGCTTGGTCAGCCAACCCTTTTTCAGCCCGACCTGAACGTCGAGGTCCCCGACCAATGATGCGACTTTTCGCGGCTCGTGCCACTTGGACTCCGGAGTCGGAGTGATCTCGTAAGTGACCACGAGTCGTGCGTCGGGCGAGGAGCACGTCGACCACCAGCGATAGTTGCCGTCGCTCAGCCGCAATCGATGCCGCGCAGGGGATGGTGGCACCCCGCCCAGCAAGATTTCCATCGCCGCTTCGCGCACCTCGGCGCCGAGAAGCGCGATCTCGGCTTCCGTCGCGGATTGACGCTCGGCGAGCTCCTGCTCCCGGGCCATCCGCAGCGCTTGGGCCGATCGCTCCACGAAAGCGTGCAGCTCTGTGGCGAAGCCGTTGACCAGCGGCGAGTCCTTTCGTTCGCCCAACACCACGTCCGACACGGCAGCGACGTAGAGATCGAGGGCGTCGACCGCAGACCGCACTTCGTCCCGGTAGACTCCGAGGCTTGCAGTCAACGCTCGCGTCTGGCTGAGCGCCGTCAACGCGTGCGCCGCGCCGCGAACGAACTTCTCGAAGGTTGGCAAGAATGGGTAGCCCAGCGGAAACGGTTCCGAGTCTGCGTAGAGGTACCTCATCGGCCGCGCCGGGACGATACACAGCCTGCGCGCACGTTGTCCATGCACTGGGCAAAGGCCGTCAGCTTTCAGCCATCAGCCGTCCGCTTGGATCACGCCAACGACGAATAGGTCGCCGAGCCTCCGACGCTGATAGCCGCGTACCTCGGCGTGGGATCGCCGATTTCCCTGTCTGGTTCCGGCTACGCCGGATCAGGAGATCAGACCAAGACTGCGGGCGACCTTCGTGAACGCCGCGATGGCCTGGTCGACTTGTGCCGATTCGTGCTCTGCGCTGAGCTGCACCCGAATGCGAGCTTGGCCTTTTGGCACGACCGGATACGAAAAGCCGATCACGTAGATCCCTTCGTCGAGGAGCTGGGTCGCCATGTCCTGGGCGAGCTTCGCGTCGCCAATCATGACCGGCACGATCGGATGGATCCCCGGTTTGATGTCGAAGCCGGCCTTCGTCATCCCTTCCCGAAAGCGCTTTGCATTCTGCATCACTCGATCGCGGAGCTCGCTTCCCTGGTCCAGGAGATCGAGCACCGCGATGCTGGCGCCGGCAACGGCAGGCGCGAGGGTGTTGGAAAACAGATACGGGCGCGAACGTTGCCGTAGAAGGTCGACGATCTCCCGCTTGCCGGTCGAAAATCCGCCGCTCGCGCCGCCAAGGGCTTTGCCCAGCGTGCTGGTGAGGACATCGATGCGCGATAGCACTCCGTGATGCTCCGGGGTGCCGCGCCCGCCAGGACCGACGAACCCCGTGGCATGGGAGTCATCCACCATCACCAAAGCATTGTACTTTTCGGCCAGATCGCAGATCTCGTCGAGCTTCGCCAAGAAGCCGTCCATGCTGAAGACGCCGTCGGTGGCCACGAGGCGCAGGCGCTTCTGCTGAGAGCCCTGCAGCGCTGCCTCCAGCGCGTTCATGTCGCCATTTGGATAGCGAAGGCGCTCGGCTTTGCACAGGCGAATGCCATCGATGATGCTGGCGTGGTTCAGGGCGTCGCTGATCACCGCATCTTCCGGGCCGAGCAACACCTCGAACAGGCCGCCGTTCGCATCGAAGCACGACGAGTACAAGATCGTGTCCTCGAATCCAAAGAACGCAGAGATCCGCTCCTCGAGTCGCTTGTGGAGATCTTGCGTCCCGCAGATGAAGCGCACGCTCGACAAGCCGAAGCCGTGGGAGTCGAGTGCGCGCTTGGCCCCCTCGATCACGGCCGGGTGGCTCGACAGCCCGAGATAGTTGTTGGCGCAGAAGTTCAGCACTTCGCGCCCTGCAGAGACGATGCGGGCGCCTTGGGGCGTGGAAATCACCCGCTCCTGCTTGTAGAGCCCCGCTTCGCGGATCGAAGCGAGCTCTGCGGCGTAAATCTGCCGAGCGTCGTTGTACATGACTGGGATTTCCTCAGAAGCGGAACACGACCTTGGGGAAAGTCTGGATGCGATCCTCGAACACGTCTTTGTCGTACTTGGAAAACTCGACGACGGGCCCGTCACCCCGGTTCAGGATCACGTCGTAGACCAGGTCGTGGATGTTGGGACTGCGGGATTCGAGCAGGTGCCGGGTGATGTGCCAGGTCTCCCAGACGCGGCGGCCAATCACGCTGTGCATCGCGATACCGTCCACGATCACGCGGTCGAAGCTTTCAATCACGGCATCGCCGCTCTTGAGCCCGAAGAGGATCACGTCGCCTCCCCGGCGCACGCAATGGATCGCGTTGTTGACGCTGGAATTCAGCCCGCTCATCTCCAGAGCCACGTCGACACCGACCCCGTCGGTCAACCGGCGCACCTGTGCGACGAGATCGGGGTCGTGGGCGTAGTCATTTCCTCCACCGGTGCCAGGGCTCAAGACTTCGTCTGCTCCGAGCTTGGCGGCCATGGCGGCGTGGCTGGCGACCGGCTCGATGCCGATGACCTTCGTCGCGCCGAGTGCCTTCGCGATGGCGACCGCGAACAGGCCGATCGTGCCGCAGCCGACGATGGCCACTCGCTTGCCGCGGAGGTTCACCTTGGTGCAAGCGTGCACGGCGTTGCCGAAGGGCTCTTGGATCGCGGCGACCTCCGGACGAATCTTCTCCATGTTCGTGCGCCAGATGACGCGTGCCGGGAGCTTCACCCGATCTGCAAACGCGCCGTCGTAACTGATCCCGATGATGAGATCGTCCGCGCAGACGTGAGCATCACCAACGCGGCATTGGTAGCAAACGCCGCAGTAGATGTGACTCTCGGCCGCCACCATGTCCCCTACCTCGAGACCGAAGGTGCGCTTTGCGTCACTTCCTAGCTTGACGATCTGGCCGAAGAGCTCATGGCCGATGATCCGGCGATCCGCTGCGTTCTTGCCGGCGCTCCGCTCGCGATCGAGGGAGCCGAAAATCATGTCTTTGAAGGCCCGACGGAACCAGATGCCGCGATCCGATCCACAGAACCCAACGAAACGTGGCTCGATGAGCACGCGGGAGCGATCGCTCGGATCTTCCCTCTCGTCGAGGTCGACGCGTGGCACGTCTTCCATGCGAAGACCGCGGCTTTGTTCCCAGGGATCCTGTGCGCGGTCGTAGACCAGCGCGCGCATCGACTCGGTCATGCCCGCTTCTTACGACGACGCTCGGCGGGGGTCGAGTCGTGGCCACAAAACGCACTCGCCGCGGCGCGTCACCGAGCCGCGGCGAGCAAAGAATGCGTTCTTACTGCGCTCCGGCGGGTTTGATCTTCTTGAGGTTCGGCAAGCGGACCTTGCCGGCGTCCACCACGACGGCCGGAGTCCCGGCGTCCACCACGACGGCCGGAGTCCCGGCGTCCACCACGACGGCCGGAGTCCCGGCATCGACGACGGCGACCACGCCCGCATCTTGGTTTTTGACCTCGTTGATGTCGATCTTCAACGCGGTGCTGGAGAGATATTTGGCGAGGATCCACCCGGGCGAGAGCTCCCCGACACCCGACGGGTAATCGATGAGCATGTAGTTGCCGTAGCGCGCTTTGCGATTGACGTAGGTGCCGGTGGACAAGGTCGCGATGTGAGAGGTCGTGTCGTCGGCCTCCTTGAAAACCTTCGCATGCATGTACGTGACGCGAACGGTCCCACTCTCGACCTGTTCCTTGTCGCCGTACCGGGTGACGTTGTCTTTCTTGGGCTCTTCCTTCGGAGGCTCGGCGCTGGTGGCGGCCGGCGGCGGGGTGGTGTCAACCGGCGGAGGCTGCTCCTCCTCCTTCTTCTTGCACGCCAAGAGCACGCCAATGACGAGAACGATTGTGGGAACGAGAGTCCACCTGTCGAGCTTCTGCATCCGATTCCTCCTCGGGCTCGCACCCTAGCAAATTGTCCCAAACGCTACCAGGCCCCAGCACCGCCCCGGGAAATCCCGAGTGACCCCGGGTTTTTCACCCCTGCGGGTATTGGAAGCGCGTCACTGGGTGGGGGGTGGGGGTGTGGTTTCGGAGATGGGGGGACGCGCCGCAAGGCACTTGTCGATGCCGCGGTCGAGCTCTTCGGGAGCCTCTTTTGGAAGGCGTGGCCGACCCATCACGTTGGTCAGCAGGCGGTCCCAGGTGATGCCACCATCCGCGCCAAAGCTCATCCACACGAACAGCGCACGGCCCTTGATGTTGGCGAACGGAGCGCCACCCCCGCGGCCACCGAACCAAGCGCGCGAGTCGCTCGAATTGTTGCGGTTGTCTCCCAGCACCCAAACCTCTCCAGGAGCTACGTGGTACGGCCCCTGCCGCCCATCGAAGCGGTCGTCCTCGAATACCGTCAGGTAGGAGTACTCGCCGAGAAACTCCACGAAAAGCTCGCCGTGCTTCGTCGAATGCTCGTCGCCCTCTTGAAACTCGTAGTCGCCCACGAGGCAGTGAGGAACGCGCCAGCCATTGATGATGGGGTGGCCCGACTCCACAGCCAGCGTGTCGCCCGGACGCGCGATCACCCGCTTGATGAAATCCTGGCGCGGATTTTCGGGATTCGGATCCGGAAATTCGAACACCATGATGTCGCCGTAGTCCGGGGGCATGCGCTCGAACAGGCGGGACTTCGTGAAGGGGATGTGGGGGCCGTACGCGAACTTGTTGACGAAGATGTGATCCTGGATCTGGAGCGTCGGCAGCATCGAACCGCTCGGGATCTTGAACGCTTCCACCACGAACGCTCGCAGGAGCAGCGCCACGCCGATCGCGATGCCGATGGACTCGGCATATTCCCGAACCTCGCCCTTGCGCCAGCGCCCCAGGTGGCGCTCGATGAGCTTCGCGCTCTTTTCATAGGCGCTTTCGAAGTCGTCCCGATCGAAACGTTTGGCCTCCATCGTGTCGCGGAGCCCCGCAAGCGACGCCGCGAGCTCGTCCCGCGCGCTCTTCGGTACCTGGCGAGCGATGGCTTTTTCGTGTCGGCCTCGGATGCGCTCGGCTTCCTCCAACAGATGGGCAGCGTGCTCGAAGTCTCGTCGAGCTTCGGCCGGAAGATCCGCTCGCCCACCGAGGCCGACCTCTGCGGCGAACGGGAGGAAGTACCGGAAGTGATAGAGCAGCATCTCGAACACCGTGAAAAGAACGATGCCGGACGGCACAGGCTGGTCTTGCACCCACCAGCGGAGCTTGCCGAGCCCCGAGGCAGACGTGTCTGGATTGGCGGGCTTGAGCACCCACACCGCGATCGCGGCCAAGATGCCTGGCACAATCACGAACCAGATCGCCCAAAACACATAGCGCGGGATCTTGCTCCCGATGACACCAGAGGCACGCGCTCGCCCCGGCTCGCGTTCGGGCTCGGGCTCGGGCTCGGAATCGCGCTCCGCGTCGTCGCCGGCCGGCTCGCCATCGGAGTCGACGGAGTCTTCGCGGCTCTCCGATTCGTCGGGGTCCTCCCCGGATTCCTCGGGTGCCTCCGCGTCGCTCGCCTCTTCGGCTTTCTCTGGGTCTGCGTCTTCCGCTGTCACGGTCGCTCCGCAACTTGCACCACATAGTCGACTTTGGCCGCGCGGTCGTCACCTGAGGCTGCCGACGGCTGAGTGCGACCCATCTTGGTGTGATCGATGACGAGGTAATAGACCCCTTTGGGGATCGGAACGAAACGCTTCCAGAGCTGGCCCATGGGAATGGCCTCGTCGAGCAGGGGAGCGCCGGGCAGCCCGGCCGGTCCCGCTGCTTTCACGTACTGCTCGATCATCTGATCTCCAAGACCTTTGGGCACCAGGAACGCATCGATGGCGGGTGCACCGTCGATGCTGGCCGTGAGGTAGAGGGCCTGATCGTCTTCCGTGACCTCGAAGCCTCCGATGAAATCCTGCTGACCTGTGTGTACCTCGGTGCGGTCGTTTTGCAACGTGAGCTTCTGGCTGTCGACCACGAACGGCTTGAAGGGTTTCTGGCCCTTGGGAATGTAGCCAAGCCCGAAGTCCGTCTCGCCCTTGTCGTTGTAGCGGATCACGGTGAAACCCCGCTCGAGCTGTCCTTGGACGATGTTCTTGCCGATCGTATCCGGGTTCACTCCCACGATGGGAATGCCCGCACGCGCCACGAAGCTCTCGACCAGGGTCGTCTGGAAGCTCGTGGCATCGATGCGCTTGGGTCGAAAGTAGATGTACATCGACCCCTTGTCGTCGAGCTGAAAGTCGGGCGCGTACTCCACGAGCCCCGCGGTCGTGAAGCCGATGCGCTGGGTGATGTTGGTCCAGCCATAGCCCTTGCCGGTGTACTGAACGACCAGGCTCTTGCGGTGTTCGTCATCGAACACGCTCTGGTTGCAGCTGTCCGCGAAGAAGCGTCCCATCACCGGTTGGTCGTCGTTGAGCTTGAGCGGCGCGCCACGCCGGGTCATCTCGAAGCAAAAGCGTTCGAGGCCGAACTTCAAGATGTCGAACCGCAAGCTCTTGTTCTTGGGATTGTTGATGACCCCGGGGCCCAGAACGGCCATGGCCGCGGAGCCAAGGGTCTCCTTTTTGGGACATCCGGGGAGGGTCGCGCTGAGAAAAGCGATGGCGATGACGAGCAGCGTCTGGGCGCGCATGGCGGCACAGTCTACATGAGATTGACAGCGCGCTTGCCTCATCGGACGCTCCCTTTGCGATGAGTCACGTCGCGGTCCTCGGAGCCGGTGCATGGGGGACGGCGCTCGCGCTTTTGCTTGCCGAAAAGGGCGAGCTCGTCCGGCTCTGGACCTGGCAAAAAGAGCACGCCCGGGTCATGGCGGCCGAGAGGGAGAATCGGGAGTTCTTTCCCGGCTTCCCCATTCCCGAGCAGGTGGTGCCGAGCTCGGACTTGTCCGAGGCTCTGGGAGGGGCGGATCTCGTGGTCCTGGTACTGCCCTCCCACGCGTTTCGCGAAATCGTGGTTCGGGCCGCGCCCCATCTCCCCACGAGCGCACCCCTCGTGAGTGCGACCAAGGGCATCGAGAACGACAGCTTGATGCTGATGAGCGAAATCCTCGTGGATGTCCTCGGCCCGAGCGCAAAGCAGCGTTCGACAGTCCTGTCGGGCCCGAGCTTTGCGAAAGAGGTGGCTCAGGGGATCCCCACCAACATCGTGCTCGCCGGATTCGAGGAAGCTCTCGCGGTCAGCATACAACATCGTTTCGCGACCGACCGGTTCCGCGTCTACTCGAGCGACGACCCAATCGGCGTCGAAGTCGGCGGCGCGCTGAAGAACGTGATCGCCATCGCTGCTGGAGCGTGTGATGGCCTCGGCTTCGGGCACAACACGCGGGCGGCGCTCGTCACGCGGGGTCTCGCGGAAATCGCGCGAATCGCCATCGCCAAAGGGGGTAGCGTTCTCACTCTGGCAGGGCTGGCGGGGATGGGGGACCTGGTCCTGACCTGTACGGCCGAGCTCAGTCGAAATCGCACGGTCGGCTTCGAGATGGGACGCGGACGCAAGCTCGACGACGTCCTCCGGAGTCTCGGTCACGTTGCGGAGGGTGTTCCCACGGCGCAGAGCGCGTACGAGCTCGCGCAGAAGCTCGACGTGGAGCTCCCCATCATCAACGAAGTCTATCGCGTGCTGTACGAGAACAAGTCCCCGTCCCAGGCGGTGCAGGACGTGCTCACTCGACCCTTGAAAAAGGAGTGGGGAGGGTGAAGCTTGAATCAAAAGGCGGCACAGTCCGTCGTTCCGGACGAAAAAACTTGCCTCGAGGAGGGATCCCGAATGAATGAAGAGCGCAAGGTGAGAACATTTCTCGGAGCGCTCGCCGTTCTCCTGGTTGCGCCCAGTGCATGGGCCCAATGGCCGGGACAGCCTCAGCAGCAGCCGCCGCCGGGACAGTACCCGCCGCAGCAGCAGTACCCGCCGCAGCAGCAGTACCCGCCGCAGCAGTACCCGCCGCAGCAGTACCCGCCGCAGCAGTACCCACCGCAGCAGTACCCCGGCTACCCGTACGGACCGAATCCTGCCGCCCAGAGGTCCAAGAAGCGGGATGACGTCGAGATCGGTTTTCTGTACGCCACCGCAGCTGCCTACGGGGTCGGAACGGGCATCTGGTTTTCCGCCGAGCTCGGCATCGAGGATCCGGCGCTCTTTCTGATCCCGCCTGCGCTCCTGGGCGTCGCGGCGCCAGTTGGTGTTTGGTTCCTCGATGATCCGGAGATGCCCCGGGGCATGCCCTCGTCGATTGCGGCAGGGCTGGCGATCGGCGCGGGCGAAGGCATCGGAATCGCGAGCTACCAGTTCGTGACCGCGGACGAAGACGAGGAGTGGGGTTTCAAAGCACTCACGCGCTCGACCACTCTCGGCGCGACGCTGGGCGGCGTAGGTGGATACGCCGTTGGCTACTACCTCGAGCCGTCACCGAAGAGCACCTTGCTCACCACGAGCGCCGTGCTGTGGGGAACGTCGATCGGAACCATGTTCGGCTACGGCGGATCCGAAAAGGGGGTCGGCTACGGCGTAGCGAACGACTCCGCGTCTCTCGGCGGGCTGGTTGGCTTCAATATTGGTCTCGCGGCGGGAGCTGCGACCAGCGCGTTCTACATTCCGAGCTGGGAACAGATCGGTTGGATGTGGGGCGGAGCGGGACTCGGCGCGGCCATCTCGTTGCCGGTGTTTCTGTTCTACACCGGCGGCGACGGTCCTCCGGCGAAGCGCGGGTTCTTGTTCATGGGCACCGCGACCACTCTGGGCATAGCAGCGGGAGCGGTCTTCGGCTCGGGGGAAGTGGACGAGTACGAAATCGGAAAGGGCACTGCGCCCGGTCCGCAGATCGGGAATTTCGCGACCGTGACGTCCCTCGCACCCATGGTGTTTCCAGGGGGTGGCGGTGGAGTTCAAATCGGCGGATTTTCGAACTAGACCGATCCCGGTGAGGCAAATCCTTTTCATCGGGCTCGTGCTCGCCGTTGCGAGCTGCGCTTCAAGAGCGCGCCCGCCGGCGCCCTCCCACCCTGCGTCGTGCCCCGCCGATGCGCCCGCGCCTCCCGTCGAGCCGGTGGCGTCCTCCTCCACGCCCGTCGCCCTACCCACCACACCCGCCCAGCCGCGAGAGCCGAATCGCGCTCCGACCGCCGTGCTGTTCGACCCCGGCATGGATGAAGCGGGTTTCTACCCGCGGGGCGATGCTCTCGGCGCCAAGATCGACGGCGCCGTCGTCGACCAGATCCTCCGCGAAGCCGAGGAGACGAAGTCGGACTCGCTCATCATCCTTCAGGATGGCCATACGATCGTCGAGCGCTACTTCGGAAAGAAGCGTGGACCCATCGAAACCATGAGCGTGACCAAGAGCATCGTCGCGATTGCGGTGGTGCTGCTGCTCGAGGACGGCAAGATCCCATCCCTCGACGCTCCGATGTCGACCTGGCTCAAGGATTTCTCGACGGGTGAAAAGGCAAAGATCACCCTGCGGCACCTCCTGACCCAGTCGAGCGGGCTCGAGCACGATTTCGAAAGCGGGACGGCTCAATGCAGAGCGCGATCGTGTGAAGTTCGCGCGAAACAAACCCGTCAAAGACGAGCCCGGCAAGACGTTCTCCTACAACAACGAGGCGACGCAGCTGCTGTCCGCGGTCATCCGCTCGGCGGCGGGAAAGTCGGCTGACCAATTTCTCGACGAACGCGTGTTTCGCCCGCTCGGGATCAAGCACTGGCAGTGGGATCGCGACGGCGCGGGAAACACCCAGACCTTCTACGGACTCGCGCTCTCCGCGCGCGATTTGCGCGGATCGGGATGCTGATGCTGAACCAGGGTGCTTGGGATGGAAAGCAGATCATCCCGAAGTCGATGGTCGACGCGCTGACCGAGCCTAGTGCCGTCAATCCCTACTACGGACTTCTGTGGTGGCTGCGCTACGACAAGGTCTGGCGGGTGCCCAGCGCGGCCAAGCTCGACGCTCTGCACTTTTCGGCCGTCGACAAGCTCCGGCCCCTGGTCGATCGCAAGCTGAGCTCCGACGAGGCGTTCTGGCTGGAGGCGGGAGCGCGGCTTTCGGAAGCCGAACGCACGACCCTCGCCCGACTCGTGCAGGGTTCCGAGCCACCGTTGGACTCGAAACCGGGGCGCAAAATCTGCTTCTACGCTGACGGGTGGCTCGGTCAGCGGCTCGGCGTCTGGCCGGCGGAAAGACTCGTGGTCGTGCGTCAGCACCGTTCTGCCGGGGGTGGCGACGCAGAGAACCAGAGCGCCGGCTTCCGATCGCTCTTGACGCTCTCCGACAATCTCGTTCGCCGCGAGTGAGCTGGTTTTACGATGAGGTTGTCCTTCGATTTCCAGCGCTCGACGATCCGAGCTAGCCTGTAGCCGCCGATGGCAGTGATTCGTTACTACCCGTCCGATGGCGCGCCGCTGCTCGTGCCAGTCCACAAGCCGGTCACCACGATCGGGCGCTCCCTCGACAACGACGTTCGCGTCGCTGATCCCAGCGTCGTCGAGCACCACGCGCAGATCGTGTTCGACGGCCGGGATTTCCAGCTCGAGGAAATGGACAAGAGCGCGGAAATTCTGATCAACGGCAAGAAGAAGCGACGAGCGCGTCTGGTGAACGGCGATCGCCTCGTGCTCGGCAAGGCCCAGCTCGGCTTCAGCATGTTCAGCGAGCTGATGAGCGAAAGTGACGACAGTCCGGGGGAGGATCGCTCGCTGGCAGAGCTCGGCGGTCTCCGGCGACTGCAAGCGTTCAGCGAACGCTTGATGACCTCGAGCTCGGTCGACGAGCTTTTGGAGACTTTGCTCGACGATCTCATCGAGCTGACCGGTGCTTCGCGCGGCGTGGTCCTGCTGGTCGATCCGTCGGAAGGGGACGAGCGCCGGCCGCGGGTCCGCGCGAGCCGCAACGTGAAGCGAGAAGCCATCGAGGACGCATCCGGAACGATCAGCGACAGCATCGTTCGTCGCGTCATCGAGAGTAAGCGTCCCGTGATCGTGAGCGACGCGCTCACCGACACGAATTTCAGCAAGAGCGACAGCGTCATCGCGCTCAAGCTCTCCAGCGTGATGTGCGTTCCGCTGCTCAGTCAGGGCGAGGTGATCGGCGCGATTTACGTCGGCAACGACGAGGTCAAGCACCTGTTCAATCGCCAGCAGCTCGACTTGCTCACGATCTTCGCCAGCCAAGCATCGCTGATCCTGCAAAACGCGATGCTGGTGAGCGCTCTGCGTGCCGACAAGGAGAAGCTCAAGACCGAGCTCTCGGACAAGCGCTTCGGTGAGATCATCGGAGCTTGCCCGAGCATGATGGAGGTGTTCCGCAAGCTGCAGAAGGTTGCAGGAACCGACATCAGCGTGCTGATCACCGGCGAAACCGGGACCGGCAAAGAGCTCATCGCGCGCGAGCTGCACCGTCGCAGCAACCGCGCCGCGGGCCCGTTCATCACCGTCAACTGCGGCGCGATCCCCGAGAACCTGATCGAGAGCGAGATGTTCGGCCACGTGAAGGGCGCCTTCACCGGCGCCATCGCGAGCCGGCCGGGCAAGTTCCAGCAGGCCGACGGAGGGCACGCTGTTCCTGGACGAGATTGGCGAGCTCACGCTCCAGCTCCAGGTGAAGCTGCTGCGCGCGATTCAGGAGCGCGTCGTGTACCGCGTCGGCGACAGCCGCCCGGAGAAGTGTGACATCCGCATCGTCGCCGCCACGAACCGCATCCTCGACGACATGATCAAGACCGGCGAGTTTCGCGAGGACCTCTACTACCGGCTCAACGTCGTCAACATCTGGCTTCCGCCGCTCCGCGATCGCGGCGACGACGTCTTCATCATCGCCAAGGCGCTGCTCTCGAAGTACGCCGACGAGCTCAACAGTCCCGGTGCGCGGCTTTGCGCCTCAGGCGCTGGCTGCGATCAAGAAGTACACCTGGCCGGGCAACATTCGGCAGCTCGAGAATCGCATCAAGAAGGCGCTCGTCCTGTGTGACAAGACCCTGCTCGGCCCCGAGGATCTCGACCTCGGTCCCGAGGCGATGGAGCCGATTCTTCCCGCTCGAAAAGGCCAAAGAGGACTTTCAGCGGCGCTACGTCCTCGAGGTCCTCGAGCGCAACAACGGCAATCGCACCCAGACCGCGCGGGATCTCGGCGTCGATCCCCGCACCATCTTCCGCTATCTCGAGAAGGAGCAGAATCCGATGCCCAGCGGAGCGGGCGGAAGCGCACCGGCGGACCGCGAGTAAGTCGGACTAGTCTTGGGCCGCATCGGCGGCAGGGGCGAGGAAGTCGCCCAGCGGCTTGCCGTTCTCGTCGTACAGCACGTAGCAATGCACGCTGCCTCCGCCGGTCACCATCGTGGCGAAGCGGTTTCCGTTGGGCGCTCCCGACGCCAGCAGGGCTCTCGCCAGTGCATCGCACGTCGGAGCGACACTCTCGGGGGCTTCACAACGGGCGACGAGCGGCCCTCCCGACCCACTGTCCCACGCCTGCTTCCGAATCCACGACCACCGCGGCGAAACAACCAGCGCGACGTAATTGTTCCTCGCCCCTGGCAAGTCTTTCATCACGTGTGGGGAGGGGCGCAGTCTGATCGAAATGGACGTACACGCCGATAGCGATGCAGGCTGCTGCCGCGATGCCGAGCATCCAGAATCGGCGCTTCACCGACCCACTATAGCGACCTGCGCTCCGCGCACTGTGATCTAGAATCCCCGGCCATGTCGTTTCGTACCGAGGTTTTCATCGCGACTTCGAGCCTCCTCTTTGGCTGCCGGGGGCCTGGCGGAGCGCCTCCGTCGCCTCAGCCCCGACCGAGTGACTCTGCTCGGGTCGGGGCGGTCACTCCGGCGCCGCCCCCACCACCCCTCGACTCGGAGCTTCGGACAGAGGACGAACGCAACACGATCACGGTCTTTCGGCAGACGAGCCCGAGCGCGGTATTCGTCACCCAGAAGCAGATTGTCCTCGACTGGCTTGCCGGTCGTGCCACCGAGGTGCCCGCGGGCGCTGGGACCGGATTCGTGTGGGATACCGAGGGCCACGTGGTCACGAACTTCCACGTGGTGGCCGGGGCGCGCGCCCTGACCGTCACGCTCCAAGATCAAAAAACCTACCCGGCGACTCTCGTCGGAACGGAGCCCCGGAAGGATATCGCCGTGATCTCGATCCAGGCGCCACGGGGAGCGCTGACGCCCGTCGCCCTGCCCGACCAGGGGAAGAAGCTCGAGGTCGGCCAGAAAGTCATCGCGATCGGAAATCCCTTCGGGCTCGATCATACGTTGACCACCGGCGTGGTGAGCGCTCTCGGACGCGAAGTGCAAGGCGTTGGCGGCGTTTCGATTCGCGACATGATTCAAACGGATGCTGCCATCAACCCGGGAAACTCCGGAGGGCCGCTTTTGGACAGCAGCGGTCGTCTGATTGGAATGAATACGATGATTTTTTCGAAGAGCGGCGCTTGGGCCGGGATCGGCTTTGCCGTACCCGTCGACACCATCCGGCGAATCGTTCCTCAGTTGATCCGGCTCGGTCGAGTGGAGCAGGTGGGGCTCGGCGTGCGCATCGACCCACAGCGAAGGTTGGAGCGTCGTCTGGGGCTCGCCGGTGTGATCGTTCTCGAGGTAATCGCCGGAACGCCCGCGGAAAAGGCGGGGTTGCGCGGGGTCCAGCAGCTCGCCGACCGCTTCAGTCTGGGGGATGTCATCGTTGGGATCGGTGATTCCAAGGTGGAGGACTATGACGATCTCTACAACGCCCTGGATGGGAAGAAACCCCGCGAAAAAGTGAGTGTACGCGTCGCTTGGGGAAGGCCGCATCATCGTGCTGCCCATGGAGCTCGTCGTCGTGGAGTGAGTCTCATTCTGACCCTCGTCCTTGCCGACAAGGGGTATCCTCGGAAAGAGTGAGCCAAATGGAAACAGGGCTCGAGGTCGCCGCCCCCGAGGCGCGTCTCGACGGTCGCTATCGATTGATACGGAAGCTCGCGGCGGGGGGCGGAGGCGCTTTCGTGTATGCGGCCCAGCATGTGCACACCCACCGGCCGTGCGCCGTGAAGCTCCTGGACGAGGGCGCGCCAAAGAACCTCCGCCAGCGTCTGGAGCGAGAGATGGAGGCGCTCGCAATGGTTCAAGGGCCGGGCGTCGTGCAGTTCTTCGACGCGGGGGAGAGCGAGGGCCGACCGTACATCGTGATCGAGCTCCTGGAGGGACGGACGCTCGCCGGGCTGCTCGCGGCCAAAGCGCAGCTCCCCATCGAGGACGCGGTCATGGTTGGTGTGGAAGTCGCCGACATTCTCGCTCGCTGTCACGAGCGCGGGGTGCTGCATCGAGACGTGAAACCGCAGAACTTGTTCGTCACCGCCGATGAACGGATTCGAGCTCCTCGACTTTGGAATAGCGAAGATTCTCGAAGAAGGCGCGGTCGTCCGCCCCAAGCTCACTCAGGAAAACTCCATCGTGGGTACGCCGGAGTACATGTCTCCCGAGGCGCTTCTCGCATCCCCAGACGTGGACGCGCGAACCGATCAGTACGCACTCGGTGTGACCCTGTACGAGTGTCTGACCGGAACCGTTCCGTTCGACGGTCAGTACGCGGAGGTCTTGCGCAAGCTTTCCACGACCGAGCCGCGCCCGCTGCAGGAGCTTCGCACGGACGTACCCGACGCGCTGGCTCTGGCGATCGCTCGGTCGCTCTCTCGCGACCCTGCGGAGCGGTTTTCGAGTATGTCGGCATTCGGCGAGGCTCTCGACGCTGCCGTCAGTGGGGCCAAGCGGGTCAGCTTGTTGGGCCTACATCCCCCCAAAGCGGCGTTGCCTGGGCGGGACGCTCCGACTGTGGCCGACGTGCCCAAGGCCAAGCAAGAGCTAGGCGCGGAGCATCGCCGCAAGTTTCCCAGAGCACCCTATGTGACCCTCGCGCGCATACTTTGTGAGTCCGGGTTGACGGTGGACGGCCGCGTCGAAGAGGTCTCCGAAGGTGGCCTACAGTTCGTCGGCGACCGGGCGGTGCCCGTGAACGAGAGCGTCACGATTCGCTTTGCGCTTCCTGCAACCGGTCGAATGGCGGAGGTGAAGGCGGAGGCTCGGTGGAATCGCTCCATGCGCGGCACCAACGCCACCGGCTTCCAATTTTCGGATCTTCTTCCGGACGTCCGAGAGGAAATCCAGAAGTACGTTGCGATCATGCGGGCGGATCCATGACGAACGCTGCGTCCCGCGTCCTGGTCGTTGACGACAACGATACACTCCGCAGGGCGTTGGTGAGGGCGCTCTCTGCCCGCGGGCACACCACGACCGGAGCACGCGACGGACGAGCGGCCGTGGAAATCCTACGAGGCGGCGAGCTCGACGTCATCGTGAGTGACATTCGAATGCCCGACATGGACGGGATGGAGCTGCTCCAGGCCGCGCGCGAGATTGATCCGGACTTGGCCGTGCTCTTGATAACCGGCACACCGGAGCTCGAGACCGCGATGAAGGCAGTGGAGTACGGCGCGTTCGAGTACCTGGCCAAGCCCTTGGACATGAACCGGTTGGACGGCAGCATCCGACGCGCGGTCTCCGTCGTGCGGAGCGCGCGGGCGAGGCGGAGTGCCTTCGTGTCCGCGGGGCACGATTCCGTCAGCGGGACGCGTCTGGACGATCGGACCTGGACGGGTGCCACCCTCGCGGGTCGCTACAAGATCGGGGCACTGATCGGTGAAGGCGGTATGGGCGCCGTGTACGAGGCCGAGCGCGAGGATCTCGGCAACATGAAGGTCGCGATCAAGGTGCTCCACCCTGGATTTTCCAGTCGCGAAGACCTGATGCAACGCTTTCGCCGCGAGGCGGAAGTCGTCGCGGCCCTCGATCATCCGAACATCGTCAAGGTTCTCGACTTTCACTCCAGCTCCGATGGGCCGACGTTCTTCGTCATGGAGCGGCTGCGCGGGGCCGCGCTCGGCAGCGTGCTGGCGACGGAAAGTCAGCTTTCGATCCCGCGCTCGGCCTTCATCGGTTTTCAGATCCTCGCGGCGCTCTCCGCTGCGCATCGAGCCGGCGTGATTCATCGCGATCTGAAACCAGACAACGTATTTTTAACGAGCGTTTCCGGCATGCGCGACATCGTGAAGCTGCTCGATTTCGGAATTGCGAAACATACGGGAGTGCCGAGCGAGCAGAAGCTCACCCAGACCGGAGTTGTCCTCGGCACACCCGCTTACATGGCTCCCGAGTACGCTCGCGGCGGCAAGGTCGATGCGCGAAGCGACGTGTATGCGGTGGGCTGCGTGCTCTACGAAGCGCTGACGGGCAAGGAACCGTTCACCGCGGAGAACTACAACGCACTCTTGTTCGCGATTCAGGAAAAGGATCCCGTTTCGCTCACCGAGGTCCGCCCGGACGTTCCGCTGGCGTTGGCGGAGGTGATCCAAAAGGCGATGGCGAAGAACCCCGACTTGCGCTTTTCCACGGCGGATGAGATGGCGGGCGCTCTCGAGCCCTGGGTGGTCCCCGAATCTTCCGTCGGCCATACGCCCCCCGACTCCCTCCCGCTGTCATCCGCTCCTACGGTTGTCAGCGACAGTCCCCCGCCGCGGAGGGGCTCGAATCGACCGGAGTGACCGAAACCCGTCGCGCTTTGGACTGATCGCCGTGTCGGCGTCCGCAGCGTGAAAACGAGACCGTGAAACAGGATCGTGAAACAGCCCATGGGCCGGTCGGAACCGTGAATTTCGCAAACTTGGTTCCCAAGCGCCTGAGAGGTCGTTCCGCTATGCTTACAGATTATGGCGGACCCCAAGAAGCGGGACACGGTAGCGATCGTGCCGCCCGGCTCGTCCGGCTCGTCCGGCTCGTCCGGCAAACGGCGTGTGCTCGTTGCGGATGACGAGGAAGCGCTCGGACGCGCGATGGCTCGCTCTCTGGGCGCCGCCGGGTTCGAGGTCGTGATCGCGAAGGATGGGACCGAAGCCATCGAACAGGTTCTCAAAGGTGGATTCGACGTGATTCTCAGCGACATCCGGATGCCAGGGGCCACCGGCATCGATCTCCTGCGAGTGGTGCGGGCGTACGATCTCGACGTACCGGTCGTGTTGATGACCGGAAATCCAGACGTCGAAAGCGCCGTCGACGCCATCGAGCTCGGTGCCTTGCAGTATTTGTGCAAGCCGTTTTCGGCCGAGACGGTCACGAAGGCCATCGAGCGAGCCTCACGCTTGCATCAGCTCGCCCGCTGGAAACGCGACGCGCTGGCGCTCTCGGAGAGCGGCGGATCGGAGGCCGGCGACCTGGCGGGCTTGATGGTCCGCTTCGATAACGCCCTGGCTACGATGTGGATGGCATACCAGCCGATCGTGAGCATGGATGGCAGCAACGTATTCGGATACGAGGCGCTGATGCGGACGAACGAGCCCGCGTTGCCTCACCCGGGCGCGGTGCTGGCGGCAGCAGAACGCCTCGACCGGCTGCAGGACCTCGGCCGACGAGTCCGTGAGCTGGTTGCCGCAGGCATCGACGATGCCCCCGCCGACTCTCTGATCTTCATCAACCTCCATACCCGGGATCTGCTCGACCCGGATCTGGCCAGTGACACCGCGCCGCTTTCACGTTTCGCCGAACGCGTGGTGCTGGAAATCACGGAGCGCTCGGCGCTGGAAAACGTAAAGGACGTCGAAGCACGGGTGCACATCCTGCGCTACATGGGGTTTCGGATTGCGATCGACGACTTGGGCGCGGGCTATGCTGGACTCACGAGCTTCGCGATGCTCGAACCGGAATTCGTCAAGCTCGACATGTCCCTGGTTCGCGGAGTGCACGTCTCCGATCTGCGCCAAAAGCTCGTGCGGTCCCTGGCGTCTGTGTGCGGTGAGATGGGCAAGGGCATCATCGCGGAGGGAGTCGAGTCGAGTGAGGAGCGGAACAGCCTGCGCGCTTTGGGCTGCGATCTGATGCAGGGTTACCTGTTCGCGAAGCCCGCACGGCCGTTTCCGGTCGTCCACTTCAACTGACTCCAAGAGGGCATCGCTCGGGTGCCTTTGGCGGGCGAAAGCGACTACCATGCCCCCTATGCCGGTTTTCGACTCCGTTCTGGATGCGGTTGGCAAGACGCCCCTGGTTCGCCTCTCGCGCATTGGCAGAGATCTTTCCTCGGAGCTCTTCGGGAAGCTCGAGTTCATGAACCCCGGCGGCTCCGTGAAGGACCGCATCGGCGTTCGCATGCTGCTCGAAGCGGAAAAGAGCGGACGGATCAAACCCGGCGACACGCTCATCGAGCCCACGAGTGGCAACACCGGTATCGGTTTGGCGATGGCCGCAGCCGTGCGCGGCTACCGCATGATCATCACGATGCCGGAGAAGATGAGCCGCGAGAAGCAAGTCGTGCTCGAAGCTCTGGGCGCCGAGATCATCCGGACCCCTACGGAAGCGGCCTGGGACTCTCCGGACAGTCACATCGGCGTGGCCAAGCGGCTCAAGGAAGTGATCCCGAGCTCCCACATCCTCGACCAGTACTCGAATCCCGACAATCCACTGGCCCACGAGCTCGGCACGGGACGGGAGATGATCGACCAGTGCGACGGCAAAATCGACGCTGTCGTGCTGACCGCAGGCACGGGCGGCACGATCACCGGCGTGGCCACCGTGATCAAACGCGAGCTACCGAATTGCCAGGTCATCGGCGTCGATCCCGAGGGATCGATTCTCGCCGGCCCTGCGGAGATCAGGAGCTACAAGGTCGAGGGCATTGGCTACGATTTCATTCCCGACGTGCTCCACCGAAAGCTCGTCGATCGCTGGATCAAGACCAACGATCGCGACTCGTTCCGCACCGCGCGCCAGCTGATTCGTCAGGAGGGCCTGCTGGTCGGAGGCTCGAGTGGCGCTGCAGTGTGGGCGGCGATCCAGGTGGCCAAGGAAATGCCCGCGGGCTCTCGAATCGTGACGCTGCTTCCGGACTCGATCCGGAACTACCTCACGAAATTCGTCGACGACGTCTGGATGCGCCAGCACGGCTTCCTCGATTCGGATTGGGAGATGGGTTCGATTGGCGACGTGGTGCGCGCACTTCCGAGCAAGCACGTCATCTCGATCGAGGATGACAAGACGCTGGCGGATGCTGTCGAGACCTTCAAGCAGCACGGCATCTCCCAGCTTCCGTGCACGAGTCAGGGGCGGCTGTCCGGGATCCTCACGGAGACGGATCTCCTGAATCTGTTGGTGCACGGTCGCGATCGAAGCACAGCCATCGCCGAAGTCATGGTGCGCAAAGTGAGCACCGTTGCATTTCACGAGAGCGCCGGATTGCTCCCGGAGATCTTCGAGCGCGGAGAGGTTGCCATCGTCGTCGACGAGGATCGCCACGTTCAGGCGCTCTTCACCAAGATGGATCTCATCGATTATCTGTCCTCTCGCGCGAAGCTCGGCGCTGCGCGCACGGGCGCCCCACCGCGAGCGTGACTGGCGTCCTTCCGGCGGCCTGGGCGTTCTTGGTCCCGTAAAAAGACGCTGCGTCGAGAGATGGTTTCGAAGCCTGGTGCCTTGGGTCAGACGCTGATGGCGTTCTTGCGGAAATCGCTCGAGGCGATCTTGACGTTCACGCAAGCCGGCACGTCCGACGCGAAGGCCTCGTCGAGAGCCTTTCCGAGGTCGGCCACTCGTTCCACCCAGAAGCCCTTGCCACCGACCGCTTCGACCACCTTTTCGTAGTGGGTGTAGTCGAGGGCCGTTGCGACCGAGCGCTCGGCTCCATACATGGCGACCTGCCCGCGGCGGATCTGGGTCCAGCCGGCATCGTTGCCAATGACCGCGACCACGGGGATCTTTTGCCGCGCCATCGCTTCGAATTCCATCGCGTTCAAGCCGAACGACCCATCGCCGTACATGATCACGGTGCGCGCATCGGGCCGGCAGAGCTTCGCCGCCATGGCGTAGCCCGGCCCGATGCCGAGCGTGCCGAGAGGTCCGGGATCCATCCACAGCTGGGGCCACTCCAGGGGGATCACATAGGCGGCTGTGGCAACGAAGTCGCCGCCATCCCCGATCACGACGTCGTTCTTGCCGAGTCGCTTGCCGACTTCGTGGCACACGCGCAAGGGATTCGGCGGGTCTTGATCGCTCTTGATCTCCTCTTTCATCTTGCCGCGACGCTTGTCTTCCGCAGCACGAAGCTGAGTGACCCAGGTGGGAGCTTCCTTCTTCTTCACGGCCTCGAGGAGCTGAGACAGCACGAGGCCGCTGTCGCCATGAATGCCGACGTCGATCGAGCGATTCCGGCCGAGCTCCGAGCCGTCGAGATCCACCTGCACGATCTTGGCCTGGGGATTCCAGGTGCCCGGGCGACCGTAGTCCACGCGAAAATCGAAGGGCGTGCCGAACATGAAGACAACGTCACTCTCGAACAGGGCCTGGCGCCGTGAGCGCGTGAACAGGCAGTCGTGAGCGTAGGGCAGCGCTCCCCGGGCCATCCCATTCAAGAAGTACGGAACACGGACAGCCTCGGCGAAGCGACTGAGGACGTTCCGATCCGCCGACCAGCGGAGCTGTGCGCCGATCACGAAGCTTGGCCGCTCCGCCTTCGCGAGCAAGTCCGCCGCGCGCTGAATCGAGGCCGGATCCCCGGCGGGACGCGGCGGGGGGAAGGGAGAGGTGAGGGGTTCTTCGTCCTCTGCGTAGTTCATCAAGAGATCGAGGGGCATCTCCAGGTACACGGGGCCCGGTAGGTTCGATTGAGCAATTCGGAACGCGCTATCGATGTACTCCTTCACGCGCCGGGCTTCGGGGACTTGAACGCTCCACTTGGAGATCGGACGCATCAGCGTCACCGAGTCCATGTCTTGAAGCGAGCCCATGTCGCACAGCGCTTTGGGACCCGCGCCTCCGATGCAAATCAGCGGCACGCCCGCTCGCTGCGCGTTGGCGACGGCCGTCACCACGTCCGTGATGCCGGGACCTGCGGTCACCAGACACACACCGGGCTTGCCGGTGACCCGCGCGTAGCCGTCCGCAGCGTGTCCGGAGGTCTGCTCGTGACGGGTGTCGACCACGCGAATGCCCTCGTCGAGGCAGCCGTCGTAGATCGCCTGGATGTGTCCCCCACACAGCGTGAAGACGTGATCGATCCCGTGGCGTTTGAGCGCTTGGGCGACGAGTCGCCCGCCGTGAACCGTGGTCATGCGCGCGACTATAGCGCATGCAAAAAGGCGCGGATTTCCGCTGTCACTGCTTCGGGCTCCTCGACCGTCGAGCTGTGCCCAGCCCGGGGAATTCGCACCAGACGCGACCCCGGGATCCCTCGCTGGATCTCTTCGGACTTTTCCGGGACGGTCGCCACGTCTTCGTCACCGACCAAGATCAGCGTGGGAGCGCGAATGCGGCCGAGCTCACCGAGGATCGACTCTCGCTCGATGACGCCGTTGACCGCCCGCCAGCTCGAGCTTGGCAGGCGGATGAGATGTTGCTTCCAGCGCTCCCGGTCCGACGCACGGGACGGGTCGGAGAGGAACGTAGTACCAAACAGGATTTTCATCACGCGGTCGACGAGGAAACGTTTGGCGCCTGCTCGCACGACCGCGTTCATCGCTCGATACTGTGGAACGTTCTTGTCCGGTTCGGCGGCCGCGCTCGTATCGAGCAGGACGAGCGAACGCAAGAGTTCCGGGCGCCGCGCGGCGATCCGCATTCCCACGAAGCCCCCCATGCTGAGCCCGAGGAAGTGTACCGGTGCGACCCCGAGCTTCTCGATGAGCTCGATGGCATCGGTCGTGAGCGTTCCGAGATCGAATCGAATCGAAGATTGCTTGCCGCGCTCCTGCCCTGGCCTCGGTGGTCGTAGCGAATGACGCGATACTCGCTCGCGAGCGCCCGGGACTGGTCGGCGAACATCTCGCCGTCGAACAGGAGGCCGTGGGAAAAGAGGAGCGTCTCGTTCCGATCGCCTGGACCGGAGTCCTCGACCCAGAGCGACGTATCGCCCACCGAGACCTGACCCATCGCGGGTCAGTGTACTCTGCCGACCAGCCAAGCGAACGCGGGAACGAGTACTTCTTCGGGGGAGGCGCCGCCCGAATGTCCGGCGCTGGTGCCGGGGCCTATTGGCTCCAGCGTGAAGCCGTGGTCGCCAAAGACGAGAACGAGCGTCCTCGGCTGGAGCTTGAGGATGTGGTTCGCCAGCGCCTCTGCGGTTTCGTCCGCGAGGCAGTCGAAGCGTTCCGCGAGCGGAGCGCCGGGCACGCTGAGGGCGCTCTCCACGAGATCCAGCTTGTGGACCTCACGGTGACCTGCACGCACGCGACGCAACGTCGCCGCGGCACGCCCGCGCGCGACGGGAACTTCGCTTTCGGCACCTTCGCCGATCTCCCGGAGCCCCTGGGGACCGCGACCGATGAGCTCGAGCTGAACGGACGTTGTCGACGGCAGCGCCGACCAGAGCAAGAGGCGCTCGGTGAGGGCTGCGTGCTGGCCGAGGAGGATCTTCAGGCGCTCGTTGACCCGAAGCCCGAGATCGAAGCGCATGCCATCTACGAGTACGAGCTGCACCGAACGGGCGCCGTGAAGGCGTCCCATTCGCAGTGCGATGTCCGGGACGTCGAGCACCATGGTCGGACGCTTGCCGCGCATCTTCAGGGCATCGAAGGCCTCCGAGTAGCTCTTCGCAAAGCTCTTGGACCACACGTCGAGGATCGGCGCGGCCTCTTCCCCCGCAATGCCCCGAGCGAACGCGTCGGAGAGCGGCACGAACGCCGACACGAACGTGCGCTCGACGACCGCCAGCGGCTTGGGACCGCGGGTTCCTTCGAGCTCCCGCACCCACCGCTGCCAGTCCCGTGGGGCATCGGGGTCGAGGGTCGAGCCTTTTGGACCCGCGGTTTCTTCTGCGAGCTCCGTGGGCGGTTCCGGCTCGCTGACGGCCACCTCGGCCTCGGCAGCGGCCTCGACCCCGGGAGGCGGCTGGCTCTCCGCTTCTTCGAACGCCTCCTCTGCGTCGAGAGGTGGCTCGCTGTCGATGTACGTTTCCGGAGGGGGCTCGCTCTCCACGTCGACAGCCGGCTTGGGCTCCGGTGGGGGGAGCGGTGCTTGCTCTTGAAACAACGCCTCCTGTGCGGGCTCGTCGGATCTCGCCCAGCCGGCGTAGGGCTCGGGCTCGGGTTCGGCGTCTTTTGCGAAGTCGTCGGCGGCGTCGCCGTCGTCAGAAAAGATTTCTGCCATCGCTCGGAGCAGGGCGTCGGCGTCGTTCATGGTGGCGGGTAGCACCGGCGATGGCTCTGGCTCGAGAGGCAAGAGAATCCGGAGGAGTCGATGGTGCCTTGGAGAAATCCATCGACGCCGAGCTCGCAGCCACTTCCGGTGCTGCGATGGGCGCAGGTCGCACCCCGCTCGAGCTCGTCGGATCGAGGAGACGACCGAGAGGAATGGGCGTGTCGTAGATGGAGAGGTCGCGATCCTGCATCTCCAAGAGGACCTGGACCGGCCGCTCTTGGGTGGCTGCCAGCCACCATCTCAGGACTGCGCTGTCCTCGGCATCGAGCGCTCCGGCGAGATTGGCAATGCCTTCCAGGGATCCCACCGAAATGGCGATTCCGGGCGCGCCAACCAGTCGCGCTCGGTAGAGCTGATCGCTGAGCGATGCATCGAGATCGCTGGACGCTCCCACCCCAGGAGGCGGCGCACCCTTGGATTCGAGCTGCTCCTCGACCGCACTCTCCACGAGCAGAGCGAGACGGCCTCGCAGTGCCGGTCTCGGCGCCTGGATCGGGACGAGCATCCACCCCGATCCGGTCATTTCGGCTTCGAGCGCGCTGCGCTCGTCGCGGGCCACCAGTCGGACTTCGCCCCGGTCGGTGCGAAGTACTTCGAGTCGAGACGGGCTCTCACCCCAGGTCATCGGGTGAGCAATGGCGGAAACGGCTCTTCTGGCCCACTTTCTGGCAACTGGGCCGACACTCACGGCCCGGAAAGCGGGAAAAAGAGAGAACGGGAAGGGCGGACGCGTTCGGTGACACGCGAAGGGGTGAAGGGCGGAAGGCGGAGGCGCCCAAAAAAGTGAGCGCCGAGCCTCCGCATCGCCTCCCCTCCATCTGAGAGAGAGGCGGGTCAGGGTAGGAACCCAGTTCTCATCGGGAAAACGAAGTCACGAGCGTACGGATGCGGCTTGGTGGTGCATTCGAACGCTCTACGCCGCTCTCCCTTGGGGCCCCTGCGCATGCACTCGAGGCGTCGAACGGCTCTACCCCCCTCCGCCTTCTGCCTAGGGGAGCGGCGGGAGAACCGTTTGCGCATGCTCGAGAGTGAGCGGTGTCTTGCGCTTCGTGAGGTAGCGGCGAGATGACTGTCGATGGGTTTTTGTCAAGTGGTGACGCGTGGAAAATCACGCAACATACCCCCAGTTGCGCCGTTGACGAACGTACTCGCCGTCCGTACTCTGAGTTCGGTTCCCTCTGCAGAGCGCGTGAGGAGCGCAGTAACGAACTCCTGAACAAGCATATCGAACCAGGGAGACTGAGCCGTGGGCGGAGAGCAGGCCCGGAACGATCTCATCGGGAAGCCGGAAGTCCTCGGGGAGTCTGCCACCTAGCGAAGCTAGGGGTTCGGCTACGCCAGTCCTACGGCTCAAGCGGTAAGGAACCCATGAACGGGTCGGCGGAACGTCGCCGGCCCGTTCGCCTATGTGGGGAGTCTAGCCCCGGCTGAGTTTTCCGGCGGTACTAGAGTCTTTCTCCAGGCGAGCCTTCCGCCCCGCGTTGGTCTCGACTACCGTCGGGCGCGAGATGCGCTCGTGCAGCACGACCCTCGCGTGTGCCGCGCTCCTGGCGGGAGGCCTCTGCCTCGCTCTTCCCGCCGCAGGCGCCGGTGCCAAAATCAAAGGCAAGGTGGCCGGCTTTCGCGGCCTCGTCAATCCCGTGTGGGACGAGGCGCGCGACCCAAAAAAGCATGGCTACTCATTTCGGGAACCGGTTCCGACCGTAGGTGCCCAGTTCCGTCAGTTGTTTCCTGACATCTCGAAGGAGCTGTGTATCGCGGCGCTATCCACGGAGAAGCAGGAGCCGTCCCGGACCGCCATTCTGATGCGGGTTGGCGGAGGCCGCACGACGCCCGTCACGATCGTCGTGACTCCCGGCACTCAGCTCCAGTTCAAGAATACTGACCCGTTCAAGCATCGCCTGTACGGAGTCGGTCTCCCAGCCTTCCACCCCGGAGACACGATTCGTGGCGCTCATCGGGACTGGTCGGTTCCCGCGGCGGGCACGTTCGAGATCCGCGATGAATCGGCACCGAGCTTGCGTACGTTCGCCATCGGCGATCCCCATGTAGCCGCCATCGCGTATCCCGGATTGAAGGGAGACTTCGCCCTCACCGTACCGCAGGACGGCGCGTACACGCTTCAGGCTTACTTCGCCGGAAAGAAAGTTGGGCCTGCAGTCCCGGTCGAAGTCAAAGCCAATCACGATGTGACTCTCCGGGCTCCGATCAAAGTCGCGGAGGAGAAGAAGGAAAAGGACCAGAAGGACAAAGACAAGGACGACAAGGACGACAAGGACGACAAGGACGACAAGGACAAGGACAAGGGCAAGTAATGCTGCTGTCCCGCTTTTGGTACGTGGTTTTGGGGTTGGTGCTCGGTGGCGCGGCGTTCGTGCTGTTTCTCGCGACCGGCATGTACAATCGTGCCGGCGCTCGAGCGATGGGCGAGGCCTTGTCGAGCGACAGTCAGGTCGTGAGCTGGTACCTCGGCAACGACGCTCGGCAGCGCTCCGCCCAGCTCATTCAGTTTGGTCTGGACGCGGACATCGCCAAGTATCTCTCCAAGTCGAGCGAGAACGACGAGAAAGTTCCCGAAGAATCCAAGGACAAGGTGGGCGCGGCTCTGCGCAAGATCAACGAGAAGATCCCGGCGGAGTTTGCGTTCGATGCGGTGTTCGTCGTCGATCAGCATGGTCGCGTCGTCGCGCACCTTGGCTACGAGCAAGCCAGTGGGATGGACGACTTCGAGCTCGGCGGCTATCCCGTCGTGGCCGACGCTCTGCACGGCTACATTCGAGACGATACGCTGGTGCTCGATCGCATCTACCGCGTCGTCACCCGGCCCGTGGAATACGATGTCGGTCAAGCACCGGCCGGCGCCGTGATCGGCGCGCGCATCGTCGACGACAAGTTCGCCCGGGAGCTATCCAGCCGAACCGGAGCGGCTGTCGCTTTCTACACGAAAGGCCAGCGGGTCGCGTCCGGCGCCCCCGACGAGTTCGACAAGAGCCAACTCGATCAGATCGTCGCCGACCTTCCATCGCTCGAGAGCGATGCCGAGTACCTGGAGAAGGGTCGAAGCGGGATCCGATTCGTCGGAGGCAAAGGCTTGGGGGTGCAATACGCGCGCCTGCCCGGCGAGGCCTGGGAGCTTGGCGCAGGCTATGCCGTTGGACGGCTTCCCACTCGAGTGGAGGGCCCGTTCGGGTTTCTCAAGCAAGCGGACGACACCGACAAAAAGGAGGTGCCGGTCCTGATCGTCGTGATCTTGGCGCTCGGAGTCATGATTTTCGGACTGCTCTTCACGGTGTTCGAGCACTCGATGCCGCTCATGAACTATCGGCGGGAGGCTGCGCGCCTCGCCAAAGGCGAAGTCGATCAGCTTCAGCCGAGCAAGTTCCGCGGCGTGTATCGAAAGATCGCCGTCGACCTGAACGATGGAATCGACAAAGTGGCCGCCAAGGGTGGCGTGCCGCGTCGCGCTGCGGATCTCCAACAAGTGTTGGGTGATCTGCCCGCCGAACCCCAGATGAGCGCCTTCAGCTTTCCCGGGGACTCCCAGCCGGCGCCGCCGCAGCCGGGGGGTGTGGCGGCGGCCGTCCCCACGTCCGAGCAGCCCATCTCCTCGCCTTCCTCTCCGCGGTTGCCCAAGGCGCCCCCTCGGCTTGGGCAGGCCCCGTCTCCGCCCGCGCCGGGTGTGCTCGACGCCACGATGCCCAGCGAAACGGCCGGTGTTCCTTCGCCCGCGGCAGGTCGTCCTCCGCCTCCGCGCCGTCCTCCGCCCCCGTCCGCGGTCGGTGGCAACGGTGCCGCTGGTGACACGGACGAGTGGCGTCAGGTGTTCAACGACTTCGTCGCACTGAAGCAGCAATGCGGTGAGAGCACGGACGGATTCACCTACGAGAAGTTCGAGCAGACGCTGAAGAAGAACCGCGACACCCTGGTTTCGAAACACGGTGCGAAGCGCGTCAAGTTCAGCGTTTACGTGAAGGACGGCAAGGCCGCGCTCAAAGCGAGCCCGCTCAAAGAATGAGAAACCGCGAGCTAGCCTCGGCCCTCGGGGCGCTCACGTTGCTGGTCTCGGGCTCGGCGGGAGCCACGAACGTCCTGCAGTTTCCCGACAACGGCACGGAGCTCATGGGTCGTGGCGGCGCTTGGGTGGCACGGGCGACGAATCCCATGGCCACGCTCTACAACCCAGCGGGCCTAGCGGGACAGAAGAGCGGTGTGCTGGGCAACGTGCATCTGGTGTTGAACCACACCTGTTTTCAACGCGACGGTCAGGGCAAGAGCCTCGATCTCGTGCCGACGCCGGTCGACTACCCGGAGGTCTGCAACAAGAGCACGCCGACGCCGCTGCCTTCGTTCGCAGGCGTTCTTCGTGCATCATCGCGCCTGGGCATCGGGCTCAGCGTCACGACTCCGTCCGTCTACGGGAAGCTCGAGTTTCCCGAGACCCAGACCATGACCAATGGTTTCGGCGACGAAGCGGAGCTGCCGAGCGGGGGCCGCTACATGCTGCTCAAGCAGGACGGAATCGCGTTGAACGTCACGCTCGGCGCTGGATTCGAGGTCCTGCGGGGTCTGCGCGTTGGCTATGGGTTCATCTGGGGATTCGCGCGCTACAAGATCGCGAGCGCGGTCGAGGCGGTGAAGCCCAACCCCAAGCCCGGCGGCACGTACCTCGAGCCGGTGGGCCCGGACGCGCGGGCGGAGATCGACGTGTCCGACATGTTCATCCCCGGCTTCGTGATCGGCGCCCTGTACTCGCCAACTCCCCTGCTCGACATCGGGTTCAGCTTGAAGGAGCAGCAAGCGTTCGACGGCCACGGGGATCTCGAGCTCCGGACCAGCTACTGGACGGAAAGTGGAACCAATCCGGATGCGCCCATCACGCACAGCGAGGACATCCAGAAAGGCCTGGCGCATTTCCGACTTCCCAACACCCTCGAAGCGCGCCTGGGGGGCCGGTTTCACGTGCCCCGAGGCAACGGCGAGATCGAGCTCGGTCAGACGCGGGACCCGCTCGCCGACGACCTGTTCGACGTCGAGCTCGACGTGGCCTACACGAGAAACAGCGTGTACGAAGCGGCCGAGCTCCGTTTTCCCAAAAGCCCGGCCATCCCGGTCACGGGCACTCCGGGTCGTGTCCCCGAGAACGGCGACGTTCCGTTCAAGGTGAAGGGCGACACGATCGGCCTGCGCCTCGGCGGAGACTTCGTCGTCCTGCCGAATCAGCTCGCGGTTCGAGCGGGCGGTTGGTACGAGCCCGACGTTCAGAACGACGCCTATGCCAACGTGGCGTTTCTCGCGAGTCGGCGCATCGGGCTCTCCCTCGGTGGAGTGTTCCGGCTCGGTCCCGTCGATCTCGAGGCCGGCTACATGCACGTATTTTTCGCCGAGGTGGACAACCACGGCAACGGCCAGCTTCGGAGCCTCTCGGGCGATGCGTCCCAGCCGGCATTTCGCTCGCCCTATCCCATCAACGGCGGCCGCTTCCGCGAAAGTGTGAACATCTTCTCGCTGGGCGCGACCGCTCGCTTCTGATCAACGCCGAGCGGTCTCGGTCGACTTTTTTGCCGGGGAATCGAGCGTGATGCCCACGACGAAGACTGCACCCACCCGTTCGCCGCCGAGGGTACGCTGACCCGTGGAGACTGAGTTCGAGTCCAGCAAGCCGCCGCGAATGGAGTAGCTCACGGTTTCCTTGGTGAGGTCGCGCCCGTAAAACCCCATCACGCCCAGCTCGAGATGCTTTCTGCTGCGGGATCCAAACACGTAGCTCACCGAAGCGCGTCCTCCGGCGTAGGGCAGCGTGGCTGAAGCGCCACCGGACTTGCAGAACAGTCCGCAACCGACGCTCGAGTACAAATCGGCACCGAATACCGCAGCCGTCGTCAGGCGGACCCCACTTTCGGTTTGCAGCACGGCGCCTGCGCTCGCGCCCAGCATGAAGTAGCTACCATTCAGCATCGTCCCCACGTCGCCCGCCAGGCCGGGCTCGAAGGGACCCAAGCGGTAGCCGACTCCGAGCGACTGAGTCACGACGTCGCCGAGCGCGCTGTCGTGACTCCATCCCGGGCCTCCGCTGAAATGGAAGTCAGAAGCTCCGGGACCGTGCTTTTCGGTTTTGAGCTCGTGCTCGCCCTGGTCGGCTTCTTGAGCGCTGGCCTGGCTGGCACCGCCAAAGAACAACGCGAGTCCCAGGATCATGGGGAGTGTTTGCCTCATGCCCTGCGTTGAAGCAGAGGACGTGCCAGATGGGTGCGCGGAGGACGACGCGCCGGATCTTTCGAGAAGCTGGGGCGGCTCGGTAATTAGTTGCGCAGCTGATGTCGCGGATTCGCCACACCGGCTGTCACACCCGCCCCTCGTAGCGAAGCGCTCGGTGCAGCACTACGCCGCCGACACTCGCGAGCAAACGTTCGCTTTCGGCGTCGTCTTCCAGTCCGAGCTCGACGTAATCCTTGTCTTGACGCGCGTGGGGCTCGAGCGCCTTGAGGAGTGCGCCGACGAAATCGGGCTTCATCACCCGCATCGGAAACGTGCTGGCTGCGAGGGGATGGTGCACCGCGATCCCAACCGGCGCGCCGGACCGAAAGAGTGCGAGGACGACGCGACCCCGGGCCCGGGCTCGGGCGAGGCGTCCCAGGTCAATCCCGAGAGCGCGCTCGACTTCCGCGTCGCGATCCTCGTCGACGACGGCTACCGAAAGCGGATCGAAAGATGCGGGAAGCTTCTCGAGATCCACAAAGCGAATCCGCATTCCCACCGAGACGCCAGCGCGGGACATCCCAACCGCTTCGTACAGGGCGATTGCTGCCGCATTCGCCTCTCGGACGTGGAGCTTCCAGCGAACGATGCCAGCCGAACGAAGATCGGTCCGCACCGCCTCCATCAAGGATCGGCCAACCGCACGCCGGCGAAAGTCCGGTGCGACCGCGACCAAGTGCACGTAGGCCTGGTCCGAATAGCGTTCGGTGTGAGTGAAGCCAGCGACGACCCCGTCCTGCTCCGCGAAGAGACACTCCGCCGCCAGGCTGGTCTCGAAGCGCTCGCGATCGGGCGCCGGGTCCTCCGGGGCGATTTCGTGGAACAGGCGAACGAAGCTCGGGTAGTCCGCCGGAGCGCCCACTCTCGTGCGAAGCGGGATCAACCGAACGATCGCTTCCACATGCAAATCTCGCCGAACCCATAGGGATGCAGCACACACTGCATTCCCTCGGGGCATGCGCCAGCATCGCCGCACGGCAAGACGCAGAGCATTTCCTTCGTCTTGTCGTTGGTCTGGCAGACGGCGACCGGCCCGGTCTCTCCCCCAGCGGGACACTCGTCATCGACCGAGCAGTAGTAGCTGCACGACTCCCAGAAGTCGCAGGTGTCGTGGAAGCCAAAGCCCGCGCAGTCCTGTCCGACGTGGCCCGATGGGTAGCCATAGGCATTGCCCGCGGTGCCGTCCCACGTCCCTCCGGCTTTCATGTAGCCGCCCGCAGCGGCTTCGCCGCCACAGCCCCCATCCTTGCCGTTGACTCCCGCAGCACTCGCGGCGCCCGAGACGGCGCTCGTCCCTTCGCCCCGATCCGTCCGGCTCACGCAGGCGCCGGCCGGGACCACGAGCAAAGCGCAAACCAGTATTCGTCGGCCGGTCATCGAGCCCTATCTGCCACATCTGGCCAGGCGCTTCACCTCTGCCCCTCCCGGCGCGTAGTGAAGCTCGCCCGGTCGGAAGATCCCCGGGCATCTTGGCGCTTCACTGACCTGGGTAAATCGCGGCCAGCCAGGCGTCGTAGCAGTCGCTCGCATCGCTGCAGGTGCCTTGATTCGTGCAGGAGACTGCGGCGAGGTTCACGCTGTCCTTCAGCCACCCCATGGCGTGCGTGAGGGTGGTGAGGTATTCGGTGCTGCAAGCGAACCCGGTGCTCGAACAGCTGTCCGCGAGGCCTTGTGACGTTCGGGAAGCTTGCCGCAGAGTTGCGTGGTTTTTCCGGCCCTGGGGGATGGGTCATTCCCCCCCTTGGGCCAGGCCACCCGATGCGCTAGGTATCTCGCCTCCCCATGACCCAGCCGCGCCTTCACAACGTCCTCATCATCGGGTCCGGCCCTGCCGGTCTCACCGCTGCGATCTACGCCGCGCGAGCCAATTTGAAGCCCATCTGCATCGAGGGCTTCAACGCCGGCGGCCTCATTCCCGGGGGTCAGTTGATGTTCACGACCGACGTCGAGAACTATCCCGGCTTCCCGAAGTCCGTCACCGGGCAGGATCTGATGCAACGCTTCCGCGATCAGGCGGAGCATCAGGGCACGGAGCTGGTCACGGCGGACGTGCAGAAGGTCGATTTTTCCGAGCGACCTTTCAAGATCTGGGTGGGCGAGGATGAAAACGTCCTCCACCTCGCCAAGACGGTCATCATCGCGACCGGCGCCCGCGCCAACTACATCGGCCTGCCAAACGAAGAGAAGCTCAAGAACAAGGGCGTCAGCGCCTGCGCCGTCTGCGATGGGGCGCTGTTTCGCGGTCAGCCGGTTGCCGTGGTCGGTGGTGGGGATACCGCGATGGAAGAAGCCAGCTACCTCGCGGGCCTGTGCGACAGCGTCACGCTCATCCATCGTCGGGACGAGTTTCGTGCCTCGAAGACCATGCAACAGCGCGTGATGGACAACCCGAAAATCAAGCGTCTGATGTCCCACTCCGTCGACGACGTGCTCGACGTTTCCCAGGACAAGGTCACCGGGATCCGGGTGAAGGACCTGAAAAGCGGGGACGTTCGCAACGTCGAGGTGGGCGCGCTCTTCGTGGCAATCGGCCATACGCCGATGACGGAGCTGTTCAAGGGCCAGCTCGCGATGCACGAGAACGGCTACCTCAAGGTCGAACCCGGTTCGACCCGGACGAGCGTTGCCGGCGTGTTCGCATCCGGCGACGTAGCCGACTGGGTGTATCGGCAAGCGGTGACCGCTGCGGGTACCGGTTGCATGGCTGCGCTCGATGCGGAGCGCTGGCTCGGAGCGAACGAAGGGCATTGAGCTCGGTGACCGACGAAGCTGCCGACCCCATCGAAGAGCTGGCGATCCTGAGCGGAGCGCTGCGAGGGCATCTGGAATGGCAGCGCGTCCTCGGTGTGACGGAAATCCCCCGCGCCAGCGCCGAGCTCGCTCGGTCCCGGGGTCCGGCCGAGGAGGCCGGCGAAGAGCATCGAGGAGAAGAACCCCGCTCTCGGTCGCCCGCGCAGGCGCGGGAGAGCTCCAGCGCCCCGAGCGCAGCGCCTTCCGCGCCTCTCGCGCTCCCTCGGGGGCCTGTCGAGCGGCTGGACGCGGGACAGCGCGCGACGCGACTCGCGGTGATTGCGAACGAGGTCGCCGCGTGTACCAGTTGCCGACTTCACGAGACACGAACGCAAACCGTGTTCGCCCGCGGCAACGGGAGCGCCGCGCTTTGCTTCGTCGGGGAAGGTCCCGGCGCGGACGAAGACGCGCAAGGGCTTCCGTTCGTTGGGAAGGCGGGTCAGCTTCTCGACAAGATGATCGCCGCGATGGGTTTTGATCGGGACGAAATCTACGTCGCGAACATTTGCAAGTGCAGGCCGCCCAAAAATCGCAAGCCGGAGCCGGACGAGATGGCAGCGTGTGTCGGCTACCTCGAGCGCCAGCTCGACCTGATCCAGCCGGAAGTGATCGTCGCCCTGGGTGCGACGGCGGTGCAGGGTTTGCTCGGCACGACCGAAGGCATCACGCGACTGCGCGGCAAGTGGAAGCTTTATCGCGGCCGCATCGCGGTCATGCCCACGTTCCACCCGGCGTACTTGCTCAGGACTCCCACCGCGAAGCGGGACGTGTGGAACGATCTCCAAGCGGTGCTGCGGCAGATGGGGAGACAGGTCCCCGGCAAGAGCTGAGCTTCTCTACCCACGCGAAATATTTGATGAAACTTGGCAGCGAGCCGGCTGACACGGCGACCGGCAAACAGGGGAAATCGCTGGCGGATCGACTCTCGGGTCCGGGTTTATCCCGCGTGGTCCGAGGGCTCCTGCTCTTCATCGGCGTCGCTCCGTTCTTGCCGCTGCTGCTCGACCGAGTTCCCGGACTCCGAGTCGTGGGCACGCTCTGGAACACCTGGTTCGAGTTCCAATGTCATCGGGAGGCTGCGCGCTCCTTCCATGTCTTCGGTCATCTGATGCCAGTGTGCGTGCGCTGCTTTGGGATCTACGCTGGCCTGGGGCTCGGCGCGCTGATCTTGCGTCCACGGCTGTCGGTCTGGCCGCTCCGCATCTGGGTGGGCGCAGCCGCGTTGGTGATGGTGCTGGATGTGACGACGGAGGTCCTCGGCATGCGTCCGGAATCCGCGTGGCTCCGGCTCTTCACCGGGATCTTGCTGTCGTACCCGGTGGGCGCGGCGCTCGTTCTCTCGGCGCGGGGACAGCCCTTGGATGAGGCGTCCGCTCAGCCCACGGATCCCGAGTCACTCGGCGGCGGATGATTCGGTGCGCTCGCGTCGTAGAGCGTGTGAATGACCGGAGCGAAGTGAGTGCGGATCACGTCGCGACGGGGCTTTTTCGCCTCGGTGAGCTCGCCTTCGGTGAGGCTCAGATCGCGGTCGAGAACGTGGAACTTGCGGATCTGTTCGTGCCGAGAAAGTCGCCGATTCATGCGATCGATGTCGGCTTGTACGAGCGCGCGCATCTCGGGATCGCGAGCCAGCGCGGCGGGATCGGAGCCCCGCCGGCGCTCCGCCGCCCAGCGTCGCGTCGTTGCCGGGTCGAGAGTCAGAAGCGCGATCAGGTAGCGCTCGTGATCGCCGATCACCACGGCGTGGCGGATCCAGCGAGACGACGTGAGCATCCGCTCCAGGTGCTCCGGAGCCACCCGCGCGCCGCCGGCGGTGATGATCAGGTCCTTCTTGCGGTCGACGATGGTGAGAACGCCGTCGTCATCCAGCTCTCCGATGTCGCCGGTGTGGAGCCAACCACTCTCGTCGATCACCTGGCGGGTCGCCTCGGGCTGCTCGAAGTAGCCGCGCATTGTCCCAGGGCCTCGGAGTAGGACCTCACCGTCCTTGCCGAGGCGGACGTCGACGCCGGGGAGCGGTTTGCCGACGCTGCCGAAGCGCGTTCCGTCCTCGCGGTTCACGTGGGTGCAGCCGCACATCTCGGTCAGGCCGTAGCCCTCGAGCACCAGCACGCCCATCGCATGAAACCACTCGGTGAGCTGCTTCTGCAGCGGGGCTCCACCGCTGATGGCAAAGCGAAGGCGTCCGCCGAAGCGCTTCTTGATCGTGGACAGCGCGATCCGGTCCGCGTAGCGGAGGCGCGCTGCCAGAAGGCCCGAGGGCTCCTCGCCGCGTTGCTTGGCGCGAGACGCTTGCAGTGCGATCCCGAGCGCCCAGCGCCACAGGTGTTCTTTGACCCGACCTTCCCGGGCCACGCCATTGGTGGTGAGGGCGAAGACCTTCTCGAAGAGCAGCGGTCCGGAGGCGAAGAACGTGGGGCGGACTTCGGCGATGTTCTCCATCACTTCGCGCATCCCGTGGGCGATGCTCGTTGGCACCCCGGCGGCCAGCGAGGCGTAGAGCACGATGCGGCCGAAGATGTGGGCGAGGGGCAGAAAGAAGAGCTGGCGATCGTCGGGTCCGACGCGGATAGCCTCGAGCAAAGCGCCGACCTCGTAGGCCAGGGAGCCGTGGGTCAGCATGGCGCCCCGGGGTGAGCCGGTCGTCCCCGCGCTGTAGGCGATGGTCGCGAGATCCTCGGGACCGAGCGCCGAGCGGCGGGCTTCGAGCTCCCTCTGAACCTTCTCGTCGCTTTCGAGCCCGAGTCCCCGGCGAACGGCGTCCGAAAATCCCTCCAAGGACAGGCCGAGCTCGCGAAACGGTCCTTGCTCCGAAGGAACTCCGTCGCCCAGGACGACGATCCCCTCGACCGAGCTGTCCGAACCGAGGGAGGTCGTGAGCGCTTCGAGCTCGCTCACGCCCCCGACGAACGCGAAGCGCGCCTGGCACTCCTGGACCAGGGGAGCGATGTCCTCGGGAGTTGCGGTCACCTGGAGCGGAACGCTCACCGCACCGGCTTCGAGCAAGCCGAGCTCCGCCGTCGCCCAGGCGATGCTCGTGGGGCCGAACAAGAGCACCCGATCGCCCTTCGCGATGCCGCCGGCGACGAGCACCCGTGCGACGGCCTCAATCGACGCTTTCCAGTCTTGCCAGGACGTGGGCTGCCAGCGTCCGGCGACCTTTTCGGAGAGCGCAGGGGAGTCCCCGCGTTCGCTCGCGCGACGGAGGAGAAGCGCTGGAACGAGCTCGACCGGCGTCATGCGAGACGTCGGCGTGTCACAGGCCGAAGACGTAGCCGATCGACGGCTCGAGCACCTGACCCGAGGTCGGGAGCATGAACATGATGTTCAAGTTGAGCTGGAGGCCGCTGTTGGGCGTGAGCGCGTACACGGCGCCTCCTCCGATGCCGATGAAGCTCTGGCCGAGCTTCTTGTAGGCATCCAGGCTGGTCTGCTTGCCGAGGATCGCGCTGGTGGGAGCCCCGGGGTTCCTACAATTGTTGTAGTCAGCGTCGCTCCCGTCAGTCGCCCGCGTCGCGCCCGTGTTCGGGGTCGACCGCGCAATCCACGACGGTGACCGGGAGCTTGGCGTCGACCTGGGCGATACCGCCGCCCACGAATACGTAGGGGCGAAGACCCTTCTTCGCAAACGGCGTCTTGCCAATCCAGTACGAGGCTCGGAGCTCGGCGTGGAAGGGGAGGAACTTCGTGTCGCCGTTCTTGCCCGCAGCCGGACCGCCGTTGATGGCGTAGCCGAGGCGTGCGCCAAGGGCGATGTTCGGCGTCAGCACGCGGTCGAACGAGACCAGGAAGCGGATCGTTCCGGGAGCAATGCCGGTGCTGATCTTGTTGGCCTGTCCCGGTTGAGGGTCGAAATTGTATTGGTCTTCACTGCCCTGATAAAAGCAGGCAAAGCCGTTGTTCTGCTGGCTGTCCTGGGAGCAGACATCGCTGCCGCCGACGATGGCCAAGTCGTAGGCGACGTGCACGCCGAGCCAGTTCTTCTTGTACGGACCGCTCGGGCCTTCCTCGCACTTGCCGCTCGAGCACTTGCTGCCACTCGGGCAGTCGGCGTCCACGTCGCAGGTCGCGACCTGCTCACAGGTGCCTTCTCGACAAGCGAGCCCGACTCGCATTCGTCCGTGCTGGCGCAGCTCGCGCCCCAGCCCTTGGTTCCACCACCCGAGCGCTTGCAGCCCGGGAAGTCCGGCGGACACTCCTCCTGCTCTTTGCAGCGGGCGGGAGCGTCCTTGTCCGGGAATGCCGGCGGCTCCTGGTCGGTCTTGCCGACCACGTCGATTTCGACGGGGTTCGACTTGTTGCCGTAGGTATCGACGGTGTCGCCGGACGCATCCTGCGCCCGCACGTAGAAGCGAAGCTTGCCGGCGAGCGCAGTCGCCGTGCAGGGCATCTCCGCCTGGAAGGCGTCGCCCTTCTTCGTCATCTTGAGGGTCTTCCAGGATTCGCCGCCGAACTCCTTGTAGCGGAGCTCGCCCTTCACGGCGTCCTCGTCCGTCGTGCACGAGATGGGGAAGGGGCGTCGCGTTTCGATCTGGGTGATGGCCGGCTCGCAGGTCATCTCGCCGACGGGGTTGCCCGCGGCCGGAGCCTTGCCGCCTTCGCCGCCTTCGCCCCCTTCGCCGCCGGTGCCACCCGTTGCCACAGGCGCTCCGCCCGAGACCTCGCCAAAGGTCTTCTTGGTTTCGGGGGTTGCGAGGGCATCGTCGAGCGCCACCTTCCCATCGGCCGCGACAGCCTTCTGAAACGCTTCCTTGGCGCCCTTCTGGTCGTTCTTGCCACTGCCGCGCACGATGCCGACGTACATCCACGCTCGGGCAATCACGGGCCCGCTGCACTTGTTGCCGCAGGCATTGATGGTGCCCGTGAGCACGGCCTCGGCCTTGTCGAAGTCCGTGGCCAGGTAGTGGGTGTTGATCGCCTCGTCGATCTTCTTGTTGGCAGCTGCGTCCCGAGGAGCGGCAGCAGCCGTGGCGGCGAAGAGCGCGATGAGAGCGGCGAGGAGGAGAAGCAGCGAACGGCGATGCACGGGTTGGTTCTCCGAACGGTGAATTTTTCTAAACGGTGGGTCTGTGGCGAGCCCGAGTGTTCCTCGAACGACCGCGACACTTCCTGGTGAGCGTCAGTTGGAACCCGTTGGCTGACAGCCTGGCTTGGTTCCTTCGGTACGGACGAATTGAACGCGCCGGTTGAGCGCCATGTTCTGCGGGGACGAGTTGGGAACGATGGGTCGATCGAACCCATAGCCCTTCGACGTGAGGCGTCCGGGAGTGACGCCGTGAGAAACGAGATATTTCATCACCGAGCCTGCGCGCCGGTTGGACAGGCTCTTGTTGTAGGCGGCGCTGCCTCGGTTGTCGGTGTGGCCTTGAACCTCGATCTTGATCTCGGGGTTCTTTTCCATGACCTCGACCACCGCATCGAGCACTGGAAAGCTTTCCTTGCGGATGACGGCCTTGTTGTACTCGAAATGGATCTGCTGGGTGATCTTCACTTCGCAATCGGTGACCACGACGAGGGCGGGCTTTTGCGGGCAGCCGATGGGATCCTTGTCCTTCGAGCCAATCTCGTTCGGGCACTGATCCTTCACGTCGGGAACTTGGTCCTTGTCGTTGTCCGGATCGGGGCAGCCGTCTTCGTCCTCGTAGCCGTCGGGATCTTCTGGCTCGTTCGGGCACTTGTCGACCGCGTCGAGGATGCCGTCGAGATCGTTGTCGACCTCCGGGCAGCCATCCTCATCCAGGTAGTTGTCCTTGTCTTCCGGCTCGAGGACGCACGAGTCGACCGAATCGGGCAGGCCGTCGCCATCCGTATCCGGGTCGTCCGGGCAGCCGTCTTCGTCCTTGTAGCCGTTGAAGTTTTCCGGCTCGTCGGGGCAAGCGTCCTCGGGATCGAGGTAGCCGTCTCCGTCCCGATCGCCCGGGGCGGGCTTGTTTTTCAGCTCCACGAAGCCCCGCTCCGCGCAGTATTGTGGCGGCGACAGGAACACTGCGGCGTGAGCGTTGGGCTCGGCGATCCACAGGTGGGTCTTCGCCTTGGAAACGAAGCCCTGATCGAGCTCCAGCGCTGCGAATTCCAGGTGGCTCTTGGCGAGAGCGAGCTCTCGCGGTGCGCAGCGGATGGCGCCGTTGCGCTCCGCTTGCGTGGTGAGCTTCTGCAGGCCTTCGATCTGGCCGCGGAGCTTCGGCGCTTGCGCGCAACCGCTCATGATCAAAAAGATCAAGCTCGCGCCGATCGCGAGAAAGCGAAACAGCTTCGCGCTCATCGCCCTTCTCCGCGATGCGCTTCACGCGACAGGCGAATCGCCTTGTCCGCGTGTTCCTCGGCCATCTCCGCGAGGTTGGCGGCATCGCCGTAGTCCGCGTCCGCCGCTTCCTGCTGAGCTTTTTCGAGGTGAGCTTGTGCGAAGTAGTACTCGTAAGGAGCGTACTTTTCCGCTCCGAGCTCGCGAGCCTCTTCGACTTTGCTCGAGGCCGAGTTGGCCTGGATCGCATAGAGCGTGTTGCCACAACCGCCGAGCGCGAGCGCAGAGGCGAGCGCCGCCCTGGCGAGCCATCCCGAACTCGCAACTCCCTTAGAAGAGCTTGACAGCGTACCCATCCGATCCCTTCGGCCTCACAGCCGATTTTCGCTCTCGGACGCTACCAACCCGGGGAAGATGGCGTCAACAAGGCCGAGCGGTCCCTGCAGCTCCGCCCCCGGAACACCCCTCCGCCCTCGCCGAAATGCGGTGCTGGGGCTTGCGTGGGCTCGCTGTCGTTTCCCCGGTCCAGGGCGGAAATGGGGAGAAAATGGGCGAGCAGCCGCCTCGGCCCCCGCTGGCTCCCTCGGCTCTTGGGGCATGCCAGGCATGGGCACACCTCCGCGAAAAATCAGATCCGCCGGAAGACGCCGACGACCTTGCCGAGCAGCATCGTCGGTTTGAAGTCGCTGGCGCGCACGAGAATGGGTGCCATCTGTGCGTTCGCGGGTTGGAAGCGAACGTAGTCCTTCTCCGGATAGTAGTGCTTCACGGTCGCTTCATCGCCGATCAGCGCGACGACGATGTCACCACGCTCTGCAGTCGGCTGGCGCTTCACGAAGATGTAATCCCCGCTGAAGATGCCGGCTTCGATCATCGAATCCCCGGTGACTTTCAGCCCGAATACTTCTTTTTCGCCTCGAACGAGCATCTTGTCGATGCGCACCGTGTCGATCACATTTTCCTCGGCGAGCAGCGGCGCACCTGCTGCGACGCGACCGAGTACCTGGATCTCCATCGTGTCGTCATCCGAGCTCGTGCTGCGATTCTTGGGATCTTCCACCAGCTTGAGCGCACGGCTCTTCATGTCTTCCCGACGCAGGTAGCCTTTGCGCTCCAGAGCGCGGAGGTGATCGTTCACCCCGTTCGT
This sequence comes from uncultured delta proteobacterium, assembly GCA_963781505.1. Classification (GTDB taxonomy): domain Bacteria; phylum Myxococcota_A; class Polyangia; order Polyangiales; family Polyangiaceae; genus JADJKB01. The sequence continues at coordinate 211,085 of CAWAHB010000038.1, forward strand.
GCTCTTGATGCCCATCGACTCCCCGATCTCGCGCAACGTTGGCGGATAACCACGCTCCTCGATGGAGTGGCGAATGAAGGACAACGTCTGTTCTTGGCGCTTGGTGAGACCCTGCATGGCCTCGAAAGGGTACTGAACGGGTGTTAGGACGTCAAATACCGTACCCACTTTTTCCACAAGAAATCACAATAGTTAGTGGTTTCCAGTAGTTGTGGAGTACCGCTCCATTGTCTCGATGCACGCCCGGGCAGCGCTGCGCGCCCGCCTAGGGGCACTTCCGTTTAGCGCAGCTCAGAATTTGCCGCTGATGCTGAGGAACGTGAGCTTGTCGGTGGTTTCCCGGAGCCGGCCCACGAGCATTCGCACGATGCTCCAGAGCACCTCGTAGGCGAGGTCCTTGTGCAAAAAGAGCAGATCGTCGAAGCCGTCTTTGGGGATCGCCAGAACCCGACAGCGCTCGTGAACTCGGGCATCGGCGGAACGCGGGGATTCGTCGAGCAGTGCCATCTCGCCAAAGACCTCACCAAGACCCAGAACAGCGAGAGCTTCCTCCCCCATTCCAGGCACTTCACGGCTGATTCGGACCTTGCCCTCGAGGATCAGGTAGAGCTTGTCCCCCGCATCACCGTGCTGAAAGATCTTCGTTCCTGTGGCGTGGCTCTCCTCGGTGGCAACTCGCGCGATGAGGGCGAGGGCCTCGGGCTTGAGCCCCGTGAACAGGGCGATCTTCTTGAGCTGCTCAACACGCTCGGCGCTCACGGTGAGCCGACTCTATCACCGTTGCTAGAATCGGACCTCAAACCCGCCGGATTGGGCTTTCCCCCTGACTAGCGCGTGAATCGCACCGGGAACGGGCGGGTGGTCTTCGCAACCGCGCTGCCAGCCTTGTCGTAGCCGATTTGATACTGCATTCGCATCGCGCAGCTCCGGGCCAGACGGCCGAACCCGTGCCCCGGATCCGACAGGATCGAGACGCTTTTGGCGCGGCCGTCGGTCCCCACGGTCACCGCGAGGGTCACGGTGGCGTAGTCGATTTGATCGAAGTCGGCCTCCGGGGGAAAACCGCAATTCCAATTGCTGGTCGTCGGGCGCGGGGCGCGGGACTTGTCGACGGCGGGCGCTGCGGCGGCGGGCGGTCCAACGGGTCGGTTGCTCGGCTTGGCGGTGGAGTCGGGTTTGGTGGGCCCCCTCACCGCGACCTTCGAGGTGCCGGTCGAGGAGGTCGTTCCACCGGCATACCGGTCGGCGTCGCCTTGAAGAAACCCATCGCCCGTGAGATCGAGGGGCTCGTCCGGATCGGGATCGGAGGTGAGCACCTTGGCCGCTTGCGCGGGCGGGGGCGGCTCCTCGGTGTTGCTGGGCGCGCGCGCGGATTTCGGCCTCTGGCTCCGGCGGCGGTTCTTCGTCTTTGGGTGGCGGAGGCTTGTCCGGTTCGGACATGTCGATGTCGTACATCGCGCGCTGCCGCTCGATGACCGCCGACTGGATCTTCTCCGCGAACGCCGAGATCTGAAAGAGCGATGCCAGGCCCCGACCGAGCGCGGCTCCATGGATCAACAGCGCGCCGAGGAGGCCGAAAACGACACCGGTCGGGAGCGCCTGCCGACCGAGCCCGAGCACGCGATCGAGCGGTCCGCGCTCGAAGCTCACTGGCGGCGGGGACGGCGCGATGCTGCTCATGGGTCGATCATCACGGAGTCTTCTGGGTGTCGACCGGTACCCCCTCGCTCACCGGTGATATCGCAAACGCAATCTTGGCGACGCCCGACCGCTTGAGCAAGTCGAGCACGTGGATCACGCGCCCGTGCTCCACCTTCTTGTCCGCCCGGATCACTGCCCGTAAGTCCCGGTTCTTCGCTTTTGCGTCCTTGGCGAGGCCCGCGATGTCCTCATCGCTTCCAACCGGCTTGGAATCCACCACGGTCTTGCCATCGGCGGTGAGCTCGACGCTGAAGAAGGTCTGCACCTCTTCCCCCGTGGCCGCCTTCGGCAGATCCATCGGCATGCCCTGAGAAACGATGATTTTCGCGGTCACCATGAAGATGATCAACAGCACGAGCGTGACGTCGACGAGCGGCGTGACGTTGATCCCGCTGATCAGGCCGTCTTCGTCATCACCAGTGCTGCCGGCCATCAGTCGTCTCCTTCGTCGTCGTCATCGCGCGAAGACGATGAGCGCGGAGCGATGACGCCGGTGTCCACCGCCACCAAATGCGCCAAGAGAACTCGCGTCAATGCCTCGGTGTTGGCGAGGATCGACTTGGACTGACGCTGGAAGAAGTTGTACATCGCGACCGCCGGGATCGCGACGGCCAGCCCCACCGCCGTGGCAACCAGTGCCTCGGCGATCGCGGCCATCACTTCTTGCGGCGCCATGGCGCTGGCCGTGGTGGCAGCGGCCGCACCCTGACGGCTCAGCGATTCGAACGCCTTGACGACGCCGATGACGGTGCCGAAGAGGCCAATGAACGGAGCGTTGTTGCCGAGCGTACCCAGGAAGGCCAGTCGCCGTTCGAGCTTCATGCGCTGGAGCGCAGCCGCTCCCTGCATGGCCTCTTCAGCGGACTTGGCTCCGCGATCGGCCTCGAGCAAGCCCGCGCACACGACCGCGGCTTCCGCACTCGGGGACGACTCCATGCGCTTCTTCGCGCCGCTCATGTCGCCTTCGCGCAAGAGCTTGCGAAGATCGGTCGCGAGGCGGCCGAGATCATCGCGGAGCGACCAGAAAAACCATCCGCGCTCCAGCATGATCGCCACCGACAAGATGCTCAGTCCGACCAGGAGCCACATGACCCAAGTCGCACCAAAGTTGGTCATCAACCGCTGAAGCCATTCGACGAGATTCATCTGTCTCCTCAGTCTCGTTGGTCTAGCGCCGTTTCTTGCCACGCCAAAGGGGGAATGCGTGACGAATCGACGACTTAGCCGACTAGCACAAAATCATGGACGCTCGGTCAACCTCGCGACTTCGAGGCCGGAAGAGCTCAGGCGCAGTCGTTACACCGGCCGCGCAGCTGAACCTCGACGCCCTGCTTTCTGAGCGAGCGAGGGGCTCCGCGCACGGCCCGGACCTCGACCGCCCCCTCCGGGAGGCACTCGACGGTTCCACACTCGCTGCAGATGAAGTGGGGATGCGGTTCGTCGCCACCGAGCTCGTCCGAGACCAACTCGAACCGCCACACGTGGTCCCCCACGTCGGTGCGGCGAACGAAGCCTGCATCCGTGAGATCGATCAGATTCCTGTAGATGGTCGCGCGGTCGAAGCCGGCGGCCGCGAGATGCTCGGCCACATCCGCATGCGTGGTGGGACTCTGAGCTTTGTATAGCTGTCGGAGCACGGCGAGACGGGCGCTCGTGCCCCGAAGGCCCGCGCCGCGGAGCTTCTGTTTGAGGTCGGCGGCGCTCGGCTCCTTCACGACTTCGGACAATAGGACAGGCGCGAGGCGGCGGCAATCCTCATGCTACCCGAATGTAATCGCAATTGAATTGTAATTGAATCTCTGGAGCAAGAAGCGGCTGCGTGGTAGCACCCGGGTCGTGCGAGGCGGATTCGATCTCCGAGCACCCGAAGGCGGGGGCGGCGTGTGGGTAGCGCTCTTCGCCGTGCTCTTGGCCGGGGGAGCCGGGTCGCTTCTGGCGCTCACTCCCTCCCGCGCACGCTGGGTGCTGGGACCGATTCGAACGTTTGCACTGGCGGCGGTGCTCGCCGTGGTGCTCACGCACCTGGCTCCGGAGGCCTATCAGGCCCTGGGCGCATGGGCCGTCGCCCTCGGAGTCTTCGGGTTCGTGCTGCCCCTCGCTATCGAACGAGGGATGAGCTGGCTCGGCATCGGCACCCGGGGCGAGGCAAAACGCGCTCGGCTCGAGGCGAGCTGGCTCGCCCTCGTGGTGCACAGCTTCGGGGACGGGCTCGCCCTGGCGACCTACGTGAACGGCACCCACGGCGGCCGGCCGCCCTGGGACGTGGTGCTGGCGGTGGCTGCGCACACCGTGCCGGTCGTCGCCGTGATCGGACTCGCCTACCGCCATAGCGTTGGTTTGCGGATGGCGTTCATGAAGACCGGGGCCCTCGCGCTGGCTGCGGGAGCGGGAGTGATTGCTGGCGCGATCGTTCCCAGTGTGGATCTCGCGCGCTACTCCAGCGTCATCGCGGCAGCGGTGGCCGGTACGCTGCTTCACGTGGTGGCTCACGATCTCGGAAGCGATGCCCCCACGCGGGGCCGAGAGCGAGTGCTCGACGTGCTGGCCGCTCTCGCCGGGCTGTCGCTCTCGTTGGTCGACAGCGACGCGGCGAAGTCCATCGTCGCCGACGGGCGCGCGTTCCACTCTGCGCTCGCCCGCTCGTTCGTCGATTCCGCTTCCGAGCTGTCCTTGCTGGTGCTCGCCGGCGTCGCGCTCGGTGCGCTGCTCGAAGGATTCGCTGGACGCGCGGCGCATTCGTTTCTCGGCTTCGGCGAGAACGGCGGCGCCCTCCGCGGCGCAGGGTTCGGTGTGCTCCACCCCGTGTCGTCTTGCCGGGTGTTGCCCCATGCCGAGCACCTGGCAGAGCACGGTGCCCGGGGCGCCCTGGTCACCGCGTTCACTGTCGCCGCCCCCGCCCTCTGCCTCGAAAGTCACACACTTTCCTGGGGCCTGCTGGGCTGGCGGTTCGCCCTCGCCCGCCTCGGAGCGGCGCTCGCGGTCGCAGTGGGCGCGGGACTGGTACTTTCTCGGAGCCGCGACGCTTCGTCGAGCCATCCGAAAGACTCCGATCACCACCACGATGCGCCCGCCTCGCCGATGGTCCGATCGTGGCGCGCGTTCGAGGACGGACTGCATCACACGGGGGCGTGGTTTCTCCTGGGCCTGGTCGTCGCGGCCATCGCACGGGTCTTGATCGCGCCGGGACGCGTTCCATTCCACGTCCGCGGTCCAGCTGTACGTGCTGATCGCGCTCTTGGCTCTCCCGAGCTACGTCGCGCCGGTCGCGCTCCTGCCGCTGGTGGCGGTGCTGGTACAGAAGGGGTTGTCTCCGGGCCTTGCGCTGTTCGCCCTCGTGCTCGGGCCGGCTCTCGACCGCGATACGTTCGTCTTCCTCGCCAAGCGATACGGTCGTGGGTCGGCGGTTTTGGTGTTTGCCGTCACGCTGGGAGTGACCGCGGGCCTTTCGATCCTCACCAGTCGCTTCGTCGTCATCGAGTCGGCGCTGACCCCAGCGGCGGGACCCGTAGCGGTCGGGGCGGCGTGCGTTCTCGGAGCGCTTCTCGCCCACCGGGTCTGGGAAAGCGGGTTTCGGGGATTTCTCGGCGCGATGTCCTCGGAAACCGTTCGTCACTCTCACGCGGACAAAGACGCGGCGGAGGCTCACGGACACGTGCATTGAGGACCGAGCATTGACGGGCCCCGGCGCTCGGTTACTCTCGCAAGATGCGGGTTCGTGTCGATTGGGTGCTGCTCACGCTCTTGCTCATTGGCTGTAGCTCGTCGGGAGGAGGCGGCGCAGCCGGCGGAGCAGCGGGCACCGGAGCCAACGCCGGGAGCGGCGGATCCGGAGGCGGATCCGGAGGCGGTGGCGGCGCGAGCGGGACAGCTGGCGGCGGTGGCGGCTCGGGAGGATCCGGCGGCGCCAGCGGCCCGTGGAGACCGTTTTCCGACACGAGCGCGTGGAACACGAAGCTCGCCGCCGACCCGCCGATCGATTCCGACAATCAAGCGATGATCGACGATCTCACGACGTTGTCCCAGTGGAACTTCCTCGGCATCAACATCGCAGGCTTCTCCATCCCTCTGTATTGGGCGAACGACAGCACGCCCCAGGTTCAGGTGCATGCCGACCTCGGCGGTGAAGGGTTCGTCGGCAACAACGGTCTCGACGCCACCGCCATGGTTCCCATCCCCTCCGATGCAGCGCCCGATCCCGAGAGCGATCGGCACATGCTCATCGTCCATGAAAATCGCCAGATTTCCTGGGACTTCTTCGGTGCGGAGCCCAACGGCGGCGCGTGGACTTGCGCCCTGTGTGCAACGACCGATCTCCTGGGCAGCGGGGCGCGACCCATCAAGGAAGGCAATCCAACCTGGTACACGTCCCACGGTGCGCGCGCCTGCGGCTTCCCGCTGATCGCCGGCCTCATTCGCGTCGAGGAAATGAAGGCGGGCAAGATCGATCACGCTCTCGTGATCGCGTACCCCCACATTCGAGCGGGCCTCTACACCCCACCGGCGAGCACCGCTCAGGCAACCATCGGCACCGATGCCATCAAGAGTCGGGGCATTCCCTGCGGCGGACGCATCCAGCTCGATCCGAGCCTCGATCTCGATTCCCTCGGGCTCACCGCTTCGGGGAAGATCGTGGCGACCGCGCTCCAGGAGTACGGCGCATACGTGGGGGACTACTCCGGCGCGATCAACGTGTACGCCGAGGGATCTCCCGCCGCGCAGGCCGAGTGGAGTCAGGGACTGCTCGACACGTACGAGGTGAAGGATCAGATCCCGCTCTCGTCGTTTCGGGTGATCGAGCTCGGGACTCTGTACGACGACGGCAACGGCGGCTGACCAGCGCGGCTTGGCGGTTCTCTTCGTGGTGGGTTTGAAATTCCTGTAGAGGCTCGCTGGGAGCGAGATTGCAGATACAGACGAGTCAGAAAGCACTGCGAACAGCCCGCGGCGTCGCTCGGTCAGCTCGGGCGGACGCTGGGTGGAGTCGTGCGCGATCCGCGACAGTCGCGGGTGAATTCGGTTGGCGCTGTACGACTGACGCGGAGGCGATCCGCGACAGCCACTAGTGAATCATCGCCTTCAGTAGTGAGGAAGCGGAGGAACGCATTCACGGCGCGCCTCTCCACGTAGTTTTCCCAAATACCCGCTCCGCCTCGCCTTGGTTGTGTGCGTCGGCTCACGTGCTCCCGCAATCGCCCGCCATGACGGCTTTCCATTCGATGAGGTTCGCTCGCGCGTGAAACGGGCCCCAGGCGCCGGGGAACCAGCCGCGAATTGGCAGGGCGCCGAAGCGATGGAATCGAGGACCGCTCTGGAAAAGTCGGCCAGGCGAGCTGGTTTGCCCGAACCCGAAATCTCGACGGCGGGGAATGCCGCTTCACAGCTCGTGGGGCATGAGATCGTAAGGCGAGCGGAAGTACTGCTGCGGCGAGTACTCCTTCAGGCACGAGACCTTTCGCATGTAGATGTCGGCGTACATACTCACCTGCAGGCCGAACACGCTCATCTCGTTTTCTTCCTTGAGGAGCGATCCCCAGTAGGGATGGAACGTGCGGTCGACCCGCTCGTGGAGGATTTCGTCCTCCTGCTCGATGCGGCGGAGCTCGGCGCGGAGTCGCTCGATGGCGCGTTTGACGCGACTCTTCTCGGCCTGGACGCCGGCGCCGTCGCCGTTGCCCCGGGTTAGCTCCTTGAAGTGCGCCTGGTAGAAGCGAAGCTCGTCTTCGATCTTTTCGCGCATCTCGTGGAGCTCGCGGGTGCGGAGCATGTCGTCGGAACAGATCTCGAGGGCGGCCAGCTCGGCATCGAGCTCCTGGATGATCATGGCGGTGCGCCAGGAGGATTCCTTTTTCGAGCGCAAGATGTCGCCGTAGATGTGGTCGCCGACGTAGAGCACGCTGGATCCGCGAACGCCGACCAATCGCTCGAAGTCGACCAGGTTGCCCCCCTCGTAGATGCGCCCGCGCTCGAGCCCGGCGCGCACGTTCCGCAGCACTTCCCCATCGCGCTCCATGAAGGGACGGCCGTCTTGAAACCAGCCGGGCTTGCCCGCGGCGCAGACGATGACATCGAAGTAGTGCTGCCAGCTCGGGTATTCGGGCATGGCCGCATCCAGAAGGAACTGCATCACGTCCACGGTGTAGGACCAGGGCGAGTTGGTCAGGAGGAAGAGGCGTTTGCCCGCCGAACGGAACTTGTGGAGCGTGCGCGCGAGATCCGGATCGCGGGCAAGGTAGCGAGAAAAATCCCCCTTCACCTTCGCATACACGCTTCCGTCCCGATGCGCTTCGTCGATGGCCGAGCGAACGTCGGTGAAGAGCGTGGCGTAGTCGATGCTGGCGCCCCGCTTCTCCATGGCCTCGACGATCGCGGAGTACGCGGTCACCTCGGACAGAGCGAACAGCGTGTCGATCCAGTGATAGCGCGCGGTGTGAGGACGAATGCGTTTGTGATGGTAGAGCTCGTCCAGCTCCTCGCGGGCGAGCAAGCGAAGGCCGTGGTATCCCTTGAGCACGCCCTTGTGACGGTCCATCTTGAGCACGTGACCCAAGCGCTTGTCGACGAGCAGGCCACGGATCGGAAACCGCGCGTCGTAGGTCAGGTATTCGAGATAGGGAGGGTAGCCGTTTCGCATCATGCGCTCGGCCGTCAGCTCGATGCTGAGCGCATCCATCTGTTCCTGTCGGTAGACGGCGAGGGTGTAGTCCATGTCGAAACCGATCCAGTCGATGTTCGACATGCGAAGATTTCGATTGGGAAAGACGCGGTCGGGCCGGGGGATCCCGACACCCCGGCCATTTTCCAGGGCGACCCCTGGCAGGGGCAGAAACAGCTGCTTCGATGAGGAAGTCGACACGGAAGACAGCTGTTCTACCTCGTAAGCGCCGCAGGCTCTATGCCAAGGCCCGCCTCGATGCCGGCGAGGGAAAGGCGCGCGCCGTTCTGGGTATATCCACCGCTGAAAGGATCGCGCTCCAAGAAGAGCGGTGTATCCAGATCGACGAATCGAAAGCCACCGACTCCGCCCGCCAGGCAAGCCGAGAGCGTCATCGCGAGCCGCGTCTCGACCATGCCGCCAATCATGAGATCGAGTTCGAGAGCGCGCGCGGTGGCAATCATGTCCACGGCTTCGGCCACCCCGCTCTTCGTGATCTTGACGTTGATCACGTCCACGACTCCCGCCAAACGGACGACGTCACGGGCGGACTGGGCGCTTTCGTCCGCAGCGACGGGAACCCGTTCGTTCACTCGTCCGAGGCCTTCGACATCATCGCGGGCAACGGGCTGCTCGAACAGCACCACGCGCCCCGCGTCCTCGCCAAGCTCGTCGAGGAGCAAGAGGGCGGCGTTCGCGTCGAGAGCGGCGTTGGCGTCGAGGATCAAATTCGCTTCCGGCGACGCTTCCAGCACGGCGCGGACCCGGCGCACGTCGTCTTGGGCGCCGACCTTGAGCTTCAGAGTGGAAAAGCCGGCGCTCCGCGCCCGCGCGGCGGACTCGAAGGCGTGCTCCACGGAACCGGTCGGAATCGTGATGTCGGTCGTCAGCTCCGGGTCGACGCCGCCGAAGAAATGAAACAGCGACACGTTGCGGGAGCGGCAGAAAGCGTCGAGCAGGGCCGTCTCCATCGCAGCGCGGGCGGCGGGGGCGTTCGGGGCGATCCGCGACAGAAGCCGAGCGTGCTGCCGCCAGCGACCGACCTCTTCACCGGCCAGGGCACTCACGAGCTCTTTCAAGACCTCGAGCGTCTGCGTCTGAGTCTCGCCGCTCACTGCCGGAAACGGGGCCGCTTCCCCGAGCCCAACGCTCTCGTCATCGAGCTCGACTCGAACCAGGACGTTCCGGGCTTCGGTCTGAGCTCCGGTTGCGATGCCGAAGGGCTCGGTGAGCCCGACATCGAGGGGCTCGAAACCGATGCGGGCGATGCGGGGCATGGAGTGCCCGGCGATTGTACTCTTCGTCAATTCGTTTCCATTACGATTGTTACTTCGAGAATCCGACATTAGGTTGAGCGCATGCGGCCCCTCGCGATCTTGGTGACCGGAGATCCCGTGCCCCTGGCACGAGCCGCGCGGGGGACGTTCTCGGACATGATCCGCCAAACGCTCGGCGCTGCCTGGAGCGGTCCCTGGTTGGAAGTCGATTGTCGCAAAGACGAGGATCTCGACGCTTTAGAAGAGATCTCGGGACTCGTCATCACGGGGTCCTCCGCGAGCGTCACGGAGCGGGCCGATTGGATGTTGAAAACCGAGGCGCGGCTTCGAACGGCGGTGGCGGAAGGGACCCCGGTGTTCGGGATTTGCTTCGGACATCAGATGCTGGCTCAGGCGCTCGGAGGTCGCGTGGAGAAGAATTCCCTCGGCCGGCAAATCGGGAGCGTCGCTGCCAAGCTTCTCGAAGACGATCCGCTGATCGATTCTCGAGCGGATCCGTTCGTCGTCAACGCCAGCCATCGTGATGTCGTCGTCGAGCTTCCGCCAGGCGCTCGGGTCGTGGCGGAAACTCCCCGCGATCGCTACGCCGCAGTCCGTTTCGGCGAGCGCACGTTTGGCGTGCAATTTCATCCCGAGTTCGATGCGGAAACGATGCGGGCGTACATCTCGGAACGACGTGGGGTACTGGCCGAAGAGGGATTCGATCCCGACCAGCTCGTGGAAGCGACGGTCGAAGCTCGTCCCGGCGCGTCGGTGCTCCGTCGCTTCGCCGAGGAGCTCAAGGGCTGAGTCTCTTCTGCACGTTGCCGGGTGAGGGGAGACCGGCGCGGCGAAAGGCGTGACACAGCGCCTCGGAGGACCGGTAGCCGAGCATTCGGGAAACCATCGTGGTCGTGGCGTCGGGGTGGGACAGGAACATCGTCGCGATGAGGCCGCGGTAAAAATCGCGTTCGCTCCGCCAGTCATCGGCGCGCTCGTACATACGATGGCGTTCGGAGAGCCGGCGAAGCCGACGCGTCAGCGTGCGTCGACTGCAGCCGAGAAGCGCGACGAAATCCTCGGTGTCGGGGCTCTGATCGAGACGGCACAGGGTGGTATCGAGCGCATCCGATCAGCCGCTGGTCTTCGGGATCCGCCGCTCGAAGCTCGGGAGCGAGCGCGCTCGGCTCGAAGGGAAGGCCTTCCTCTGCCAGGCGAGACAGGGCCGCGACCGCTGCTCGGTCCGACAGCGGGCGCTCGGAGAGCGCGGAGCAGAGATGCCCAAGGGTCTCGAGCGTCGTCCTCGAAAACGATCCCTCGACAATGTCCTCTGCGAGGCTCCCGCCGACGACGCCGGGATCCCAATCGATTTCCAGAACGAGCGTGCTGGCTCCACGCATCCGAACGGCGCCGATGCAGGAGCTGGCGAGATAGGAGCCCGAACGCAGAGCCAACGATCGGTGTCCCACGAAGGCCGTGATCTCGCCCTCGAGGAGCACGCTCAGCCGGCTGCGATCCGGGCGCATCGGGGCAACGAGCAGGCGTTCGTCGTACGTCAGGCCGCGGATTTCTGCGCACCGGAACACGACGTTCGCCCCGATGGCTCGAAAAAGGACGATCTCGGCGCCGGCGAGCCCCGGGGCGTGGTGACGGCGCGAGTAGAGCACGGCCAAAACTAGCGTCCGGAGGCGAGGGTGTCCCGTCGTATCAATGGCCGACCTCGGAATTCCGGCGTAGATGCGCCGTCATGACGTTGCGCTCCCTGGTGCTGTCTCTGGCGGTCTTCTCCTGCGCCTGCTCGGCTGAGGATCCCGCCGCTTCGCCGACCACCGACGACGCGGGGGTCGCTGACGCCGTCGCGGAGGGAAACGATGCCGCCGTAGAAGCGTGTGCTCCAGTCTCCGCGAGCTCCGAACCGGTCAGCGTCGACAACGACTACGGAACGCTGGGCGGTGTCCTCGAAATTCCCGACGGATGCGGAGCGATGCCCGTGGTGCTCGTCATTTCGGGTTCGGGCAGCAACGACCGGGACGGAAACGTGCCCGGCAGCGCGAAGCGTACGGACACTTACAAGCTGTTTGCCGAAGCGGTGCGTGAGCAAGCCGGCGCAGCGACTCTGCGCTACGACGACCATGGGATCGGAGCGAGTGTGAGCGCCGCTCCCGCCATCGAGGACTTTCGTTTCGAAACCGAGGTGCAAGATGCGGCCCGCTGGATCGCACTTTTGCGAAGCGACCCTCGCTTCTCCCGGGTCGTGGTCGCAGGGCACAGCCAGGGCTCGCTCACGGCGATTCTGGCGGCGCAGGAAGCCCCCATCGACGGCTTCATTTCCCTCGCAGGCGCCGGTCGCCCGGCGGGAGCCCTGCTCCACGAGCAGCTCGCGCCCAAGCTCACGCCGGCGCTGCTCGCCGAGCTCGATGCCGCGATCGCAAAGCTCGAGGCGGGTGAGCTCGCCGGACCGCTCAGTCCGCCCCTGGATCAGATCTTACCCGTGAGCGCGCAGCCCTATTTCATCAGCTGGCTCGCCTACGATCCGAAGCAGGAAATCGCGACGCTCACCGCGCCCGCGCTGCTCGTGCAAGGCACGACCGACATCCAGGTATCGGTGATGGACGCGGAGCTTCTGAAGGAGGGAAAACCCGATGCCAGCCTCGCGCTGATCGACGACATGTGTCATCCGCTGAAGCAGGCGACCTCAAGTGCGAGCGACCAGCAAGCGGCTTACTCCGATCCGAGCGTGCCCCTCGCGGCCGGCTTGATGCCGCCGGTCGCGGATTTTCTCCACGGCGTCGAGGCGCGTTAGTCGAGGCCCGCGCTCTCGAGCTTGGCCGCGAGCGCCAGGAGCATGCGCTCGCTTCCCATGCGCCCGACGAGCTGAACGCCGATCGGGAGGCCGGATCGGGAGCGACCAGCTGGGATCGAGATGGCGGGCTGACCGGAAACGTTGAAGGGCGCCGTGAAGGCACCAATGGGTGCGGCCTGGCGAAAGACGGCTTCGCCATCCAGCCCATCGAAAGCGCCCACTTTGGGTGGAAAGCCGCCAATGGTCGGGGTGAGAAACAGGTCCGCCTTCCCGAACCACTCGAGCACGCGACGTTCGAGGTTTTCGTGGGCGATCGCGAGCTCGCGGGGATCGATGCCGCTGCCGACATCCCGCAGCCAGCGCGTCGTGGGCTGGATCTTCGCTCCCAGGAGCGAGAGCAGCGGAACGTTCGCGATCATGCGCGCCATCAACGGCAGGAAGTCGTCGATGCTTCCGTCGAGCGGCTCACCGGGCTCGACTTCGTGACCCATGTCGCGGAGGCGTGCCGCGATGCGCGAAACGCTGGCGAGGACTTCCGGCTCGACGTCCCCGAGGGGCGTCTTGTCGATCTGCCGCACTGAAAGTCGCGGCACCGGCTCGTCACAAGCAAAGAGAAATGATGCCCGCGCCGGCTTTTCGCTGAACCTGCCGCGTCCCGCGAGAACGTCCATCAGTGCGGCGGCGTCCCGCACCGTGTGGGCGAGGGGTCCGGTGGAGCTGATCCGTCGTTTGTCGAACGCGGCATAGGGATGCGGCAGGGTTCCGCGACCGGGTTTCATGCCGACCAGTCCGCAGAACGCAGCCGGGATGCGCACGGATCCGCCACCGTCGCTGCCTGGCGCGATGGGAAGCATGCCGGACGCAACGGCTGCGGCCGAACCCCCGCTCGATCCTCCCGCGTAGCGATCCTTGGCATACGGATTCCTCGCGGGAGGGTGGAGGTCGGTGTGGATGAACGGCAGGATCGTGAGCTCGCTCGTCGCTAGCTTGCCAAAGAACAGGAAGCCCGCCCTGCGACAGGCGCGCGCCACCTCTCCGTCGAAGGGCGAGTACACCCAGCGAAACGCACGGGAGCCGACCCGGGAGAAACAGCCCCGCAGATTTTCGTGATCCTTGATGCCCGTGGGAAGTCCGAGAAATATGGGTGGCTCGGGTTGGCGCTGGTCGAGCTCGCGATCTGCCCGCTCTGCGGAAGCTCGGGCCCGGCCTGCGTGGAGCTCCACGAACGCCCCGAGCTCGGGATCTTTTCGGGCGACCGCGTCCAGATAGTGGCGGGTGAGCTCGCGCGAAGAGAGCTCGCGGCGGCGAAGGAGCGCCGCAATTTCCAGCGCGGACTTGGGAAGGTCGTGCACCAGGCCTCCCTACCGCCCCTCGCCGGAGGGGACCAGCGAGCAATTTGGTGGGGCCTGCTCCCCCAAGGTGGCATCATGAAGACATGCTTCGACACTTCTCTCTGGCGCTCGTCCTGCCCGCTGCGGTCGTCGTTGCGGCCTCGTGCTCGTCGTCCAGCGAAGACTCCTCGAAACCCGCTCTGGACGGCGGTTTGGGCGACTCGTCCCTCGTCGATGGCTCGCCCTGGACCGGCCCCGACGGCTGCGCCCCGAAGTCCTGCGCCGATCTCGGTGCACAATGCGGTGAGGTGATCGATCTATGCGCAGGACTCATCCAGTGCGGCGCCTGCGATACTGGCGAGTTCTGCGGTGGAGCCGGCGTGAACCGTTGCGGCACGACGCCCTGCGTGCCCAAGACGTGTGCCGATTTCGGCAACGCCTGCGGCCTCTTGTCGGACGGCTGCGGGCAATACGTCACGTGCACGTCGTGTCAGTTTCCGAACAGTTGTGGCGGCGGAGGCGTGCAGGGTCAGTGCGGGTGTCAGCCGCAAACCTGCGGGGCGCTCGGCGTGCAGTGCGGAGTGGCGGACGACGGCTGCGGCCATAGTCTCGATTGCGGAGCGTGCACGGGTCCCGCGGTCTGCGGAAATGGGAGCTGCGAGACCGGCGAGAACGGCGCGAGCTGCGGTCAGGACTGTTGCGATGCGAGCACTGGGTGCTCCGTGACCAAGCAGAACCAGGGAGTTCTCTACTGTCGCTCGATGAACGGCGGAGCCTACCAGTGGCTCACCGAAGCGCAGGGCCTGACTTACTGCGACCAGCAGAGCGAAGTCTGTCAAACGACCTACGCCTGCGGCGGTGAAAATGGGATCTGCGCCGGCATCCCCGGCAAGTTCATCGTTGGGCCTTGTCCAGTGTGCGGCGACGGCGTCTGCGCGTGGCCCGAGGACGGAACGAGCTGCGGGCAGGACTGCTGCGACGCGAGCACGGATTGCAATACCACCAAGCAAAACCAGGGAGTCCTGTACTGCCGGCAGTTCAACGGCGGTCAGTTCGGCTGGTACACCGAGCAGCAAGGCATCGCGCTCTGCGACGAGCAGAGCGAAATTTGCAACGTCACGTTCTCTTGCGGCGGACAAGCGGGCATCTGCAATTCGATTCCAGGCGGTTGGGTGTTCGGAAACGGCAACTGCGGACCATGAGAGCATCCCTTTGCATCTTGTTCGGTACGTTCCTGCTCGGCTGCGGGAGTGATGACTCGAACGGCGGCGGCCCGACGAGCACGGGCGGCAGCGGCGGTACGTCGAGTGGTGGGACGTCGAGCGGCGGGGACGCCGGCACTTCGAGCGGCGGAACGGCAGGCACTTCGACCGGTGGCGGGGGAGCGGCGGGTCTCGGAGGGGGCTTCGGGGGAGCGCTGAGCGACTACCCCGGGCAAGCGCCCCAGGGGATGTTGGTGTGGGGTGCCGCCGTGCAGGGCAATGGCGATCCCGGTCCGCCTCACGAAGCTCCCACCGGTCACCCGCTCGGGGTTCGGCGCACGTTCTTCCAGTGGAACCAGCGCACGACCGGCATGCTGCTGTCGGGCACGAGCAAGATGGCCGGATCGCCGCTGGCCGGCGTCGTCAAGAGCCGGCTCACCAGGACTTGCCCCACGAGCACCGGCGCGCTCGCGCTCGCGGTGAAGCTCGACTGCGTCCAGGCGTCGAACACCTGACCCGCGCCGAGCGTGAAGGACGCGAACGGCGCTGGCAGGCTCGTCGTCACCTGGGTGATCAGAAGCTGAAGCTGAAGGACTTGGTTTCGACCGGGCCCCTGCCCCACGGGTGCTCCGATGCACGCACGACTGCGCAACCCGTGAAACCCTTGTAGGTCTTCGGGCTCACGCTCACGCTCTGGGTCTGGCCGATCTCACCGAGCTTCACCGTGATCGTGGCGGAGTAACTCCCGGCGTCGGGCTTGGCGCCCTCGTTCCCTTGCCAGCACTGGGTGATCTTCTGCTTGAACCAACCGAGCTGATAGTCGCGTTTGGGTGCCGTATCGACGTCGTTCATCGAGATGGCCGTCGAGGTCGGAGCAGCGGTACCGGTCGCAGTGGGAGTGCCTACGTTCTGGGTCGCAGTTCCGGCCGTGCCCGCTGCCGTGCCGGAAGGCTTGGTGCCGTTTGCTGCTACCGCGGTCGGATCGGACGACGGAGTATCGGTAGTGCTCGAGCCCGCGCCGATCGGCGCGCCCATGCCACCCGCGGTAGCCGTCGGGCTGGGACCCCGACGCGCGGTGGCGGGGTCGGAGGACATGTAAAACAGTGCTCCGCCCGCAGCGGCAGCCCCGACCAGCCCGCCGCCTATCAAGAGTACCGCGAGCAATCCCAGCACGATGAACAGCCACGCGGAGCTCTTTTTCCGGGTCGGGGCGAGAGAAGCCACCGTGTTCGGATTCGTGGCGCCGAGCTCGGGGAACGACGGCGCCCGCGACACACTGGCGGCCATCACCGCGTGGGGGTGTGCCGCTGTGTCGAACGAGAGCGTGGGCGCGAGGGGTGACAGGATCGGATGAAGCCCGTTCAGAGCTTGGGCTGCATTCTGGAAGCGATGGGATGGCTCTCGGGTGACGGTATGAGCAAACCAAGCGTCGAACCCAGGCGGCAATAGATGCCGCGTGCCGAACGCGGTCGCGCGAACGCTCGCCGGTTCCAGCGTGTCGACCAGGACTTCTCGGAGCAGACCCTGCAAAGTAGCTTCTTCCGAGTTCGCCACGCGCCAATAGTTTCGGCCGGTGAGGCAGAAAAAAGCCACGAGCCCCAGCGCCCAAACGTCCGCAGTCGGCCCGACGCCCGTCGACCCCGTCTGCTCGGGTGCCATCCACAGAGGCGAACCGACCGCGCCCGTCGCCCCGCCGTTGCCCCGCACGTCCTCGGTGAGCTTGGCGATGCCGAAGTCGAGGATCTTCAACGTGAAAGGAATGGCCTCACGGCGAGGAACGGCCAGATACAGGTTTTCTGGCTTGATGTCCCGATGCACGAGCCCGGCCGCATGGGCCGCGCCGAGGGCGTGACACAACTGTCGAAACATCTCGAGCGCCTCGGGCGGACGCATCGGTCCCATGCGTGCGATGCGAGCGGCGAGGGTTTCCCCGTCGAGAAGCTCCATGGCCAGCCAAGGGGCGCCCGACGCCGGATCGATGCCGGCGCCCACGACTTCGACCACGTGATCGCTCTCGATGCGAGATGCGATGCGCGCTTCTTGCTCGAAGCGTTCGCGAGTCTTCGGATTCTCGACGAGAGTGGGCAAGAGCAGCTTGAGAGCGCGCTTGCGGCCCGTGCTGATTTGCTCGGCCACGTACACCGCACCCATGCCGCCCATCGCCAGCGGGCGCTCGATCCGAAAGTCGCCAGCAAAAACATCCCCGGGCTGGAGGCTGTGGGGGTGAAACACCGACCTCAGCTTAGCATCAGCGAAAGCGCGGGTCTTTAGCGCCGTTCGGCGAGTTGGCGCGTGAAGCTCGGCAGACTCGCGTACCGCTGGAGGTGAAACGCTTCGTCACCAAACAGCGTGCCGAGAACGTGCATGCGCTTGAAATAGAGTCCGACGTTGTGCTCGTCGGTCACGCCGATGCCGCCGTGGAGTTGGATCCCCTGACGGGTGACGAAGGCCCCACTCTCGCCAATCTGGACTTTCGCAGCCGAAATGGCGCGCTTTCGCTCGAGCGGGTCCGTTTCTTCCACCTTGAGCATCGCCATGATCGCCGCGCCCTTGGCGAGCTCGGTCTCCACGAACATGTCGACGGCGCGATGCTGCAGTGCCTGGAAGCTGCCGATCGCGACGCCGAACTGCTTCCGCTCCATCAGATAGCCGCGGGTCATCCACAGCACTGTCTGAAGGATGCCGCTCGCTTCTGCGCAGGCCACGGCCGCGCCATAGTCCATGCTGTGCTCGAGAACATCCAGGGCTTTGCCTTCGGCGCCGAGCAGTCGATCCTCGCCGACTTCCACCCCGTCGAGGTTGACCAGCGCGCCCTTCTTTCCGTCCATCAAATCGAGCTTGGTGATGCTCACGCCTTTGTCGCCCGGGTCGACGACGAAGAGAGAAATCCCCGCGCTGCTCTTCGCGGAGACGACCAGGTGATCGGCTGCGTGCCCATTGAGCACGAACCGCTTATTGCCGGTGAGCACGAAACTCGCGCCGCTCTTTTTCGCGGTGGTGTCGATGCTCGCGACATCGAAGCGGCTCTTGTCCTCGGCGTAGGCCAGGGCGAGGCTGGCATCGCCCGCCAGGACCGGCGCGAGAAAGCGCTGGTGTTGTGCGGCACTCCCCAGCTTCCAGATGGGAACGCCCGCCAGCACCAAGGGCAAGATCGGCTCGGGAACGAGAGTCGTGCCGAGCTGTTCGATGATGAGCCCGAGCTCCACGAAGCTCATGCCCGCGCCGCCCGCGCTCTCGGGAAACAAGATGCCGAGCCAACCGAGCTCACCCATCTTCTTCCACGTCGACTTTTCCCAGCCAAGATCGCTGTCGCGCAGTCGCCGCATGCGCTCGACGGGCGAATCTTTTTTCACGAATTCGCGAACGGTGTCGACGATCAGCCGCTGATCTTCCGAAAGCTCGAAGTCCATGATCTTTCTTTCAGCTCGGAAGCCCGAGGATGAGCTTCGCGATGATGTTCTTTTGGATCTCGTTCGAGCCCGCGTAGATGGTGGCGGCTCGCAGGTAGTTGAACGCGGACGGAACCCAATGCTCCCGAGCGGGAACGGCGCCTTCGTTCATCCACGACAGGGAGTTGTGGCCCATGAGCTGCATCAAGAGGTCCATGCACGCTTGCTGGATCTCCGTGCCGCGGAGCTTGAGGATGCTCGACTCCGGTCCCGGCGCGTGGCCGAGCTTCGCGCTGGCGAGCGCACGGTAGTTCGCCATCCGAAGCGCCTCGAGACGGATTTCGATGGAGGCGATTTTGGTTCGAATGAGCGAATGCTCGATCAGCGGCTTGCCGTCCGCGAAGGTTTCGGTCGCGATGCGCTTGGCTCGGAGGAGCGCCCGGGCGCTGATGCCGACGCCCGCCACCAGTGTCCGCTCGTGACCGAGCAGGGCCTTGGCGTAGGTCCAGCCCTGGTTCATCTCACCGACCAGGTTTTCCTTGGGAACCTTCACGTTCTCGAACCAGGTTTCGCAGAACGCGTAGGTGCCGCCCGTGGTCATGAACGGCTTCACCGTGATCCCGGGCGACTTCATGTCGCAGAGGATGAAGCTGATCCCTTCCTGCTTTTTCTTGGCGTCCGGCTTCGTGCGCGTCAGGAGGAAAATTCGGTCGGCGTACTGGGCGTAGGTGGTCCAGGTCTTCTGGCCATTCAGGATGAAGTGATCGCCTTTGTCTTCTGCCCGGAGCTGGAGCGATGCGAGATCGCTGCCCGAGTTCGGCTCCGAGTAACCCTGACACCAGATCTCTTCACCGCTCAGGATCTTCGGCAGGTAGAGCTTCTTTTGCGCGTCGTTTCCGAACTGGATGAGCAGTGGCCCCACCATGAACAGACCAAAGGGACTGAGTGGTGGCGCGCCGGCCAGCTCGAGCTCTTCCGCAAACAGGAAGCGTCGCGCTGCGTCCCAGCCCGTCCCGCCGTACTCCTTGGGCCAGTGCGGCGCGATCCATCCGAGCTTGTGCAGGATCTTGTGCCACTCGATGGTTTCCTTGGTGTCGAAGCTACCGTCGACGTCCGCCTTCTGGCGGATGTGGGGTGGCATCGCGTTTCGGATCCCAGCGCGCACCTCGTCGCGAAACGCGAGCTCCTCGGGCGAGAAGGACATGTCCATGGCGGGGGGTATATAGCCCATGCTTCGACGGTTCGCGACGGTTGAGCGCTCCCCTGACCGAGAGAGTGGGTCAGGCGCCCGGAACGACGAATGGAACTAGGAACCAGGAACAGGGCCTACCGGTCGCCGAGCGGGCTGTGAATCAGTGCGGCGTCTGCTTCTTCGTCCAGCACGCGACGCGTTCGGTCGTAGAGCTCCTCGGCTCGCTCGAGGGAGTTCTCGACGGCTGTGAGGCCGAGACGGCCGCGGTCACCGATGGCGCTCAGCATGTGGAACACCACGCCGGTCTGGCGTACGGGATCGAAGTGGAGCGCGTGGCGCACGGCGATGTCGAACACGTCGTCGGGGGAAAAGGCCCGGTAGCGGCGATCCACCAGGGCGTCCGTCGCGACGTAGTGCTTCGACTCTCCAGCGCGGGTGCGAAATTCCGCAGCGTCGGCATCGTAGTTTCCATCCGTCAAGAACTGCAGCGTGAGATACGGATGCGTCGTGCCGCCCTTGCGGAGGTTGATCTCGATGGCGTAGGGCTTCCAGCTATCGCCGTGTTTGGCGCACACGAAATCGAGGGCAAAGCGACCGAGCACGCCTTCTTCGATGAGTCGTGGCGCGACCTTCAGCGACTCGCGTGCGATGGCAGCGGCGTAATCCCGATGCGCGGGAAAGGTGCAGCCGAGGAACGTTTGGCCTTCGTTTCCCCCGAGGAGCTGATCGTGGGTCGAGATGAGCTGGACCTTCCCCACGGGAGTCACGCGGAGCTGGGCGCTCGGGCTCCGGAGCTCGGAGCCGGTCACGCGCTCCTCGACGATGCCGCCGAGCTCGGTGAGCTTGGCCATGAAGTCGTCGTACGACAGCTCCTTCGACTCGAGGCGCATCGCACGAACTCGCTCTTCGACGGCGGAGCGACTCCCTGGCGCGAGGCCCGATAGCGAAAGGGCGGCGTTTCCGTCGCCGCTCACTCCATCGTTGAGCTTCACCATGGCTTGAGACGCTTCCGGGCGCTTCTTTGCCAGCTCTGCCACAGCGTCGACCACGTCACTCTGACTCGCGAGGTCCTCGAATCCGAGTGGATGCGGGACGCCGCACGAGGCGAACAGTCGTCGAGCGCCGCTCTTGGTTCCCAGATGATGATGGCGCGGATCGGCACCGTACATCGGGATCCCCAGGCGCACTGCAAGGTCTCGTTCGTAGCGCGTCGTGTTGAACGGAACGAGGTGAGCACGGTCTCGGTTCGGTACCAGCTGACGGATGCGCTCGAGCAAGCGGGGCCGCTGCAAGAGCTTGATGCTCAGCGGTTGGGGGGCGCCGTCGTGGGCCGCGAGCAGATGCAATCGGCTGCGCGCGTGACTCGTGATGACGCCGGGCAAGAGGCCCAGATAGTAGTCGACGATGTGTGGATGAATCGATTGAGAGCTCACGTAGATCAATCGCGCGTTCGGCTGGCGGAGGAGCAAGAACAGGAAAAGAAATCGTTCTTCATACGCTTGCAGAAGCGAGCCCTGGAGCGCCGCGTAGTCGACGGTGAGCGACGGAACGACGACGATGGTTTGCTCACCGTCGTCTTCCAAGCTGGCCAGGGCGGCCCACAGCGGCACGAGCTTCTTCTGCAGCGCATCGAAGCGACGCTCGAGCTCCAGCTTGGGCAGGTCGATCGGTTGGAGAGGTAGCTCGAGGCTCATCAGGGTCCGGCTCGGACTTTCGCACGTATCGAGCCGAAAGCGGGGAGGGTTGCGGTTCGGGGGCTCGACGCACGGCGGCTCGTACGCTAAGCCCCGCGCCGTATGGGTTTCGCTTGTGGCATCGTCGGTCTGCCCAATGTGGGCAAGAGCACTCTCTTCAACTCTCTTTCCAGCGCGAAGGCGGAGGCGGCGAACTTCCCGTTCTGCACCATCGAGCCCAACGTCGGCATCGTGCCGGTGCCGGACCCGCGGCTCGACGCCCTCGCCAAGATCTACAATCCGGAGAAAGTCGTTCCGACGACCATTCGCTTCGTCGACATCGCGGGACTGGTGAAGGGGGCCAGCACGGGTGAAGGGCTCGGTAATCAGTTTCTGTCCCACATCCGGGAAGTCGATGCGATTGCTCACGTGGTGAGATGTTTCACCGATCCGAACGTGACTCACGTCGATGGGCGGGTCGATCCAGCAGCGGACGTTGCCACGATCGATACCGAGCTCGGCCTCAAGGATCTGGACACGGTTCAGAAGCGCCTGGAGCGAGCGAGGAAACAATCCAAGAGTGGCGACCCGCTCGAGAAGCTCGCGCTCTCGGTGTGCGAGAAGCTCGCCGCCCATCTCGATCAGGGAAAACCTGCCCGGAGCTTCGATGCCGGCGACGAAAAGGAAGCCGCCCTCGTACGCGAGATGCAGCTTCTCACTGGCAAGCCCACGTTCTACGTGGCGAACGTCGACGAGGGCTCCCTCGGAAACCTCGATGGCAACGTGTACTACCAGGCATTGAAGAAGCTCGCGGCAGACGAAGGCGCTCTGGTCGTGCCCATCTCGGCGGCGCTCGAGGCGCAGATTGCCGAGCTCGAACCGGCGGATCGTCCCGAATTTCTCGCGAGCGCCGGACTCGAGGAGCCCGGGCTACATCAGGTGATCAAGACGGGATACCAGCTCCTCGGCCTGGTCACCTTCCTTACCGCTGGCCCGAAAGAAGTGCGAGCCTGGACCATTGAAAAGGGGTTCACGGCACCGCAGGCTGCGGGGGTGATCCATTCGGATTTCGAGCGCGGATTCATCAAGGCGGAGGTGATCTGGTGGGAGGATCTCGTGCAGCTGGGGAGTGAAGCGAAGTGCCGCGATGCGGGCAAGCTCCACATCGAGGGGAAGGAGTACGTCATGCGAGACGGTGACGTGGTCCATTTCCGATTCAACGTCTGATGAAGCGTCGTCGCTGGGTCGCTGTCGCCGTCGGCCTGCTCTTTCTGGTCGTGGCGGTGTTCGTCGTGGTCCGGGTACTCGGGCAACGCGCTCGGATGCGCGTGCTGACACGGGGTGCGTCGCTCGAAAGATGTTTGCTCGGGCCGACGCTGGCTTCCGGTGAGGAGGCGGGAGCCCGAATGCATCGCATCGCGCTCGGAAACCCGCCCGCCGACTGGCCCAAGCGTTGCGAGAAGTGGAGCGCGGAGCTCGCGGAGGCGCTGGACGGCGTCGGTGCGGCACAGGACGCCACGGCCGTTCGCAAGGCGTTCGGGGCCGACATGCAAATCGAGCAAATGGAAGGCGCGCCGTGGGAGGTCGTTCTGAATCGGGACGCCGAAGTGGCGGTGGACGCCGACGTGCCCAGCGCGCCCCCGGTTCCCAGCGTGCTGGACGACCACACGGACGTTGTCGCGAAGGAGGCGTCCCTCGCCAGCTACGAGAGTGACGCGATGCCCGGTCGTGCGCTCCACGTCGCATTCCCAGACGGCGTTCTGTGCTCGTTCTCCAATGCCCTCGACTCGACGAATTGCACGTCCATCGCCTCCCGCGCGCCCGTCGGCGCCCAGAAATTCTTGCTCTGGCCTGCGACCGACGACGGCGCGCCAGTCTGGGTGAGCGATCACGTCGAGCTGAGCGGCCGTGTTCAGCGCTTCTTCCGCGCCGACAACGGCCTGCTGATGGACACGCAAAATCCCCAGCGCGCTGCGTATGCCTACGCGTACCGGGACGGCAGCGTCCTCATGCTCGGTCCAGCACAGAGTGAGCGGGAGGGCTGGGAGCTCACCGAGTGGCACAAGAAAGAACACACCGAGGCCCAGCGACTCGATCTCAGCCCGCGCCTGCTTTCGCTTCTCGGTGAACGAATGCTCTGGGTGAGCCGGGACGACGACGACTTCTATCACCTGCACTCCGCCCCCCTCGCGGGCGAGCCCCGCGCTCCCGGCAAGTCGGTGGATCACGGCGCTGTCGACGTCATGCCGACGAGCATCGAGGGCTGTCACCTGGACAAGGGATTCGTTGGCGTGCTGGTGCGAGGCTCCGATGCCCGGGTGCTGTTCTTTTCGGGTGACGAAGAACCCAAACCGAAGTGGGCGAAGCTTCGCTCCTACGCGGGAGTCGTGACGCGGGTCTTTGCGTGCGGCAAAGACGACGTCACCATCACGCGTGTGGCCACTCGCTCGCGCAGTCGCGGACCGAACGACGACATCGCCTTCGTGGTGCAAGAAGCGCGTTGCACCCCAGCCAATTGCGAGACCCACGAGGTCGACGTTCATTCGAATGCTCGACCTGGCGATCGATTCCCTGCGTCCGACCGGAGCTCGCGCAGGGGACGTCGTCGCGGCGGGGCTCGGCGGCAAGCTCCTGGTCGTCTGGCGCTCCCGGGCCCGAGGCATCCGCGCTCGCCTTGCAGCTCCGGATGCCATCGGCAAGGCGGAAGACATTCTGCTCTACGACGACGGCGTGCAGGACGGTCGTCTGTACCCGGCCGGTACTACCGAGCGGCTGGCGCTCTTTCCGCGCTACGACAGCGCCGTCTTGCTGATCGAGTCGGCGCGGGGCATCACCGCGGTGCGCATCGGCGCGGACGGCACGGTGACCCCGGTCCCGCCCAAGAGCTGAGCGCGAAGCCATGCGTTACGAAGGCGAAATCTACCGCCCGCCAAGCGAGGCACACTCGTACATCTTGCAAGCCACCATTGGCTGCTGGTGGAACCACTGCACGTACTGCGACATGTATCGGGACAAGGAGTTCCGCGTGCGGGAGCTCGACGAGACGCTGGCGGACATCCGAGCCGCGCGACTCGCGCTCGGTCCCGACGTTGAAAAGGTCTTCGTGGCGGACGGCGACGCCCTCGTGATGGACCTTTCCCAATGGGAAACGATTCTGAGCGCGTGCCAGGAAGCATTTCCCAACCTGCAACGTGTCAGCGCGTACGCGACGGCGATGAACTTGAACCAGAAGAGCGTGGAGGAGCTCACGCGTCTCCGAGAGCTCGGACTCGAGCTTCTCTACATCGGTCCCGAGACCGGGGACGAGGAGACGTTCCGCCGCATCGCGAAGGGCGCGGGTTTCGCCGACCACGTCGAGGCGGCTCGTCGTGCACACGAAGCGAAGATGCAGGTCTCGGCCATTTTCCTCCTCGGTGCGGGAGGGGTCGCGAGAAGCGCCGAGCACGCGGAAGCTTCGGCCGCCCTCGTGACCGAGATGGACCCGGAGTTCGTCTCGCTCCTCACTCTCACCGTGGTTCCGACGACGCCCATCGCAAAGCTCGAAGCCCGCGGCAAGTTCCAGCTACCGAGTGTCGAGCGAATGCTGGAAGAGCTCCGCGTCATCGTGGATCTCGCCCGACCCGCGGACGCCCTCTTCCGAACCAACCACGCCTCGAACTATCTCCCCCTCGCCGGCCGGCTGCCTCGAGATCGAGAGCGCATCCTGGCCATCGTGGACCGTGCACTGGCCGGCGGCGTGGGCTTGCGCCCCGAGTGGGCCCGGGGACTCTGACCGCGATCAGGCCAGGTCGAGCAATCGCCGCACCACGGCAGCGATCCCCGCCAGTCGCAAGCCGGTACGACCGGGCGCCCAGCTCTCGCGGAGGTTCGCATCGAGGGCTCGGGCAGAATCGAGGACGTCCCCTGCCTTCTTTCGCAAGTGCTGGCGAGTGAGGACGCGGACGTCGAGGTGCTCACCGACGGTTGCGCCGGATTCTCGGAGAAGCTCTGAAGCGTAGTAGCCCCAGCAGCAAAGCAGATCCGTCGGACGCAGGAACTCGTTCCAGCGCTCGGCGAACGAGGTCCGGGATTCGCCCCCGAGTACGACCTCGCCTTCGATGCCGGTGTGGGTAATGAAGGAGGGCGAGAGGGGATAGTGCGGAGCGATCCGCGCCTCGAAGCGTTCGCCGGAGAGCACGCGCTCGGCGGCCCAGTGCACGAGCTCCGGCGTCCGACCGAGCTCCGTGCCCCGGGGCCAGGCGTTGGCTTCGCCATACGCCACCACCAAATCCGCCGCCCGCGTCCGGAGCCGTTGGGGAGCAGCGGACTTTCGCGCCGCCTTTCGCGCGAGAAACTGGCGTCGCGCTCCACATTCGCGAGCGAAGCGAAGCTGGTGCTCCACCATCGCGTCGAAGGAACGCAGGGCGGGCCGGACGTCGCGCCGCTCCAGCGCTTCGACGGCGAGCACGATGGCTTCGATGGTCGAGACGCAGTGCACAGCCGGTTCGCGGCGGATGCGGTAGCGGCTCGGCTGACGCGGGTCGAGGGAATAACGCGGAAGACGCTGAAGCTTCGGATTCTTTTTCAGCATCTTCTTGGCTTGGGACCAGGTCCCGTCGATCACCACCATCGTCGCGGGTGTGCTCGGAAGCTCGCTGTCGAGATCGCGGCTCGTCTCCCCAGGGAAGAGCAAGAACGCCGGCGCGGAGCGGCTCGATAGAGCGAGAGCCACCGCTGGGTCCTCGTCGAGCTCGACGCCCACGTGGCGCTCGGAGTTCTTGAACGAAAGCTCGGCGAGGCGCGCCGTTCCGATGGGCACGTTGCTCTCCCGCGGGTGCTGGAGGATCACGATTCGCGTCGCCGTGTCCAGCTCGATGAGCCCCGTGCACACGCACACGGAGCTCGGTCGTCGGCAGCGTGTACACAGAGATCGGGGAATGAATTGCGGAGAGAGAACCGTCAGCCTCGCTGCTTCTTGCCGCTCGTGGTCGATCGTTTGCGGAGAGCGACCGCGGGCTCGGGCTCGCTGCTGTTGCTCGCGGCACGCTTGGCTCGCTCTTCGAGCGCATCCAGGGATTGCGCCGCCAAATGCCCGATTACGGCCTGGGCGTCAATCTCGACCTCTTCGGCGCCGAGGTAGAGCTCTTCCGCGTCGACGGGCCCCTCGTCCGGGTTGTCCTCGAAGGTCAGCACGTGGTCGAAGAGGTTGTCGGCGTTGGCAAAAGCCCCGTCGAGCTCAGGTAGCTCGAGCGCGCCGAGAGTCGAGAGCCCCACGCGCATTGCAGTGGCCAGAGTCTCGCGCACCCCGACTCCGTCCACGGACCTCGCTGGGATGATGGGAACGTCGGCTGCGATGCGGAGCTTCTTGCGAAGAGCCTTGGGCCGGAGGGACTTCGGATCATCCTGCTTGTTCGCTTGCACCACGAGCGGCACGGGCTCCTTGCGCCGCTTCATCGAAGCGCGGAGGCGTGCGAACGTACGCAGCGTGTCCGGGACTTGCTGCGGCGTGCAGTCGCTGACGAAGACCACCACGTCCGCCATCTCGACCAGCGGCCGGCGCCGATAGTTGCGTTCAATCTGTCCGGGCACCGTGATGAGCTGGAAACGGATCTCCGTATCGGTGAGCGGCGGACCCATCACCTCCAACCAGTCGAAGAACATGGTCCGACCCTTGAGCTCCGCTGGCGTGTAGAGCTCGCTCCGGCGCTTGGCCGAGACGAGCTTCGTCACCTGATGCAGGTTCGTGGTCTTTCCCGCCAAGCCGGGACCGTCGTAGACGATGCGTACGACGTAACAGCTCCGCGCCGAATCCCACGAAGGCATGTCGAACGTTTTCGTCCGAGAGCGGGCGGATGACAATCGCGAGTTTCAATCTGAGCAAATTCGGCGAGATACGATCTCCCTGCCTCCCAATCCGTGGACGGAAACCGCTGCCAGAACGGTCGTGCCTCGACCTCTCAAAGCTCGCTCGATCAACCCGCGTCTGCGCAGTTTCCTTGGCACTCCCATCCGCCGTCGACGCACACGGGCGTTCCGCAGAGGCAGTTGAAGCTTCCTTCGCAGCCGCCGGCGTCGACCTCGTCGGGTAGGCAACATTCCTGCGAGCACGCGCCACACAGGTCGCAAGGCTGAGGACAATCGTAGAGCAGCGGCGCGGGCGCCGGGTGATAGCCGGGATTGCACCCACCGGCGCAGCCGCACACGCCGCCCGCCTGAGAGCAGCCTTCGCCGGGAAGCGGAGCATCGCTCTTCGCGTCGCCCGCACCGCCGCCGGTCCCGGAGGTCGCGCCGGTTCCGCCGCCGCCGGTTCCGCCGCCGGAGCTGCCTCCGCTCGATCCGCTCGATCCACACGCGACGGTGCAAAGCAGCGCCAGGCCGAGCAGCAAGCCCTCCGCCGTCTTCATGCCAAAAGGTTAGCACCAGCCACTCCCTGTGACCTCCGGTTCACGAATGCGACGCTTTGGGCCGTGGCGCACCCGTCCGAGTCGTGGCACATCGATTGCACTGAGGCGGGCCGAAACGGGAGCCAGCATGCGACTCAAAAACTCATCCATTCTCTTTTTCTTCTTCATCCTCGCCGGCTGCGGCAGCACCGGTTCGGATACGGGCGGCACAGGTCCAGCGGGCTTGAGCGTCGTGGTTCAAGCCACGACCGCGAGCTTTACGCACCAGGACGATCTCGCCGGTCAAACCGCCCGTCACGTGACCGCGGGGATCCGCAGCCTGACCTTGATCGATGAAGCGGGCGGCGGCGAGTTTGCCGTTCTCGATCGTGACGGAGCGTCTCCCGTCGTGGTTTCGTACGAGGACGGCGCGAGCACCGTGCTCACTGTCGTCGATCCGGGCGCTATCGTTCCGGGGCACTACACGCGAGCCCGAATGGTCCAGGATTGGTCCAAGTTCGAGGTCGACGCCACGCTTCACGAGGACGTCGGCGCGACCCCCGGCACGCTCCGCGCTCTGCACGTCACCAGCAACGGCACCAGCGTGGACGGGCAGGCGAGAGACTCCGGCTACTACGAGCACGAGTTTTTGGCGTCGGGCCGTGACGAAAACTACACCGGGGACGACGCCGTCGTTCCGGAGCAATCCCAGACTGCGGGGGCCGAAGCCATCGTGGAGAACGGCGTCTGGGCCGTGTACTACCCCGTGAATGTCGACGTGAGCGCGAGCGACGCCACGCTCAGCATCCGGGTCAACATGTACCAGGCGTTTCGCTGGGTGGACTTTCCGGGCGCCGAAAACCAGGACGGCGTTTTCGACATGATGCCGCCGCTCTACGAAGAAGTCGTACAGTTCGGCGGAAATGCGTTCGACGTGACGTACGTCACACGGTGAGGGGTACGGGTCCACCGAACGCGCCGAAGAAGCGCGCGACCCACACCGTGAACAGGGAAACGAACAGCGCGATCGCGAGCCCGGTCACGATCTTGCCCCAGCGCTTGCTCGGCGGCGTGTGTCGGCCGCCTCGCACATAGCCCCACGCCAGGCTTCCGATCACCCCCAGGTAAATGGGCGTCGCGAAGAACACCAGGGGATGGAGATGAAACGCTTCGCTGAAGTGTCCATGGAGCGCTGCGAGCGTTGCACACGTCAGTCCGCAGCCCGGGCACGGGATGTGGAACATCGCTGCGGTGGGACACACCGCCAGCTTGCTGAACAGCGCTCCTACGAACGGCGCGAGCGCGAGCGTCATGAAGAACGCACGCTTCGGCCATCCCGGGTACATCCCGAGCCAAGTGGCGGTCGGCTCTACGCGCGGCGTCAGCTCTTCAGCTTGTTGCAACACGGAGAAACGTAGCCAGTCGCCGAGGGGGCGCCAGTCAGTACTGCTGGCCGCCCTTGGCCGCCGCCCAGATCTCGTTGAGATCGTTGCTCAGAAAGTACGGCCAGAGGAACAGGTACAGCACCGGATGGCTGACCTGTGCGTTCGGTACTCCCGCCATTTGCTTGGCTTCGAGCACCTTCGCCGGCAGACCCCACACCAACAAGATGTTGAGGATCGGTACGAGGAAGAGGATCGGATTCAAGTCGTCCTTTTGGCGGAACGCCTTGAGCTCGTTGATCTCCATCCACAGCACGTAGATCAGGTAAAAGCCGCAGATCAGGCCGATTACCAGCTGCATCACGGCGTTCCGAGTCTGTCCAATCGGACCGAAGCCACCGGGTGCAACCGGCGCTCCGCCAGGACCCATCATGGGAGCGGCGCCTGCGAACTGCATTGCGCCGCCCACTGCCTGGGCACCCGCGTCGAGTGCACCACCGAAGCCACCGGGCGCACCCGGTCCTGGTGGAGGTCCGTATCCACCTGCTTGAGGAGGCGGCGCGCCGAATCCACCTGGAGGACCACCGGGCGGAGCGAATCCACCGGGAGCGCCGGGAGGCGGACCATATGCGCCTTGGGGAGGAGCACCTGGAGGAGGACCACCGGGCGGCGGACCATATGCGCCTTGGGGAGGAGCACCTGGAGGAGGACCACCGGGCGGAGCACCGTAGGCACCTGGAGGAGGACCACCGGGAGGTGCACCGTAGGCACCTGGTGGAGGACCACCGGGCGGCGCACCTGGTGGTGGACCTGCCGGCGGAAAACCCTGCATGGGACCGCCGGGAGAACCCGGAGGCGCGACCATCGTTCCACCCAGCGGATCAGCGGGTCCTGCAGGTGGAGGTGGAGCCGCTGCCGGAGCCGGTGCCGGCGGAGCTGGCGCGGCACCCGGGGAGGGTGGCGCAACTCCGAGCATCGTGCCCTTGAGCATGGGTTTCGACATCGGCGGAGACCCACCCGGTCCCGAAGGAGCTCCGCCCGGCGGGCGAGGCACCACCGGTGGAGCCGGCGTGTTCATCATGAGCATCGTGCCCTTGAACTTTGGGGCCGCCGCGCCCTTCAGGTTGAACCCGCACTTCGTGCAGGTGGTCGCCGCATCTTGATTCTGCGTCCCGCAGTTCGGACAAAACACGCGCCCTACCTCCGCTTTCGGCTCGTTGTACTGGGCAAGCGCCGAGAGCCTACACTTCCGATGCCTGCATTCTCAAGTAGAACGAGTGGAATTTCGCGGGGCGAGCCCCGATCAATCGAACTCCGGAGCGGGGGAAGCGAGGGCGTGGGGCCGACTCGCGGACTAGCCGGCCGATTCCGGGCCGCTCGGCGGCCTTGACACCCCGGTTTCTCGCTCACTACCGTGCGCTCGCCCTCCGGACCGGCCTCGGGCAAAGCGCCTGGAAAGACTGAGCTCTGTCTCCGAACAGGGCCGGAGCCGCCCACCTCGAGCCGCCGACAACGATATCCCACCCATGGCTTTTTCACTGGCTCCGGACAAGGAGCGGGAGCTCGAGAAGATTCTCGCCCGCTACCCGAACAAGATGGCAGCGACCATCCCCGTCCTCCACCTATGTCAGGAGGCCAACGACAACTGGGTGAGCGAAGACGTGATCGCGTACGTCGCGCAAAAGCTCGAACGTCGCCACGGCGCACGTCAAGGGCGTCGTGACGTTCTACACTCTCTTCAATCAGCACCCGCCGGGGAAGCATCAGGTGTGGGTGTGTCGCACGCTCTCGTGCGCACTGCGCGGCTCCGACAACATTCTCTCCCACTGTGAGAAGCGGCTGAAGATCCGCGCCGGAGAAACCACGAAGGACGGCAAGGTCAC
The DNA here is from genome assembly GCA_963781505.1 of uncultured delta proteobacterium. Classification (GTDB taxonomy): domain Bacteria; phylum Myxococcota_A; class Polyangia; order Polyangiales; family Polyangiaceae; genus JADJKB01. The sequence goes on from CAWAHB010000038.1 coordinate 241,911, forward strand.
CCTGCGCACTGCCGAGTGCCTGGCGTCGTGCGGAACCGCGCCGATGATGCAAGTCGACAAGGCGTATCACGAGAATCTGGGCGTCGCAGAAGTCGACGAGATCCTCGATCGGCTTCTCGCCGACTGAGAGCGACAAGATGCTGAAGCAGACGACCTACCTCACGCATTGTTACGGCAAGCCCGACGGCTTTTCGCTCGCGACCTACGAAGCCGCGGGCGGCTATCAGGGGGCGAAGAAAGCCCTGGGGATGACCCGCGAAGCTGTCGCCGAAGAGGTGAAGAAGGCTCACATTCGCGGTCGAGGCGGGGCCGGATTCGATTGCGGCACGAAGTGGACCTTCATGCCGAAGGAGAGCAAGAAGCCCTGCTACCTCGTGATCAACGCCGACGAGGGGGAGCCGGGAACGTTCAAAGATCGCACGATCATGGAGGAGAACCCTCACTCCCTGATCGAGGGCTGCATCATCGGCTGCTTCGGGATCGGCGCCCACGCCGCCTACATCTACGTCCGCGACGAGCTCCACTTGTCCAAGGAGCGTCTGTGGGGCGCGATCGAAGAAGCCAAGCAGAAGGGCTATCTCGGGCCCCGCGCTTGCGGCTCGAATTGGGCCGTCGACGTGTTCGTGCATACCGGAGCGGGCGCGTACATCTGTGGCGAAGAGACCGCGCTCCTGAACTCCCTCGAAGGTCGTCGGGGTGAACCCCGCTTCAAGCCACCGTTCCCCGCTCAGTACGGTGCGTTCGGCTGTCCATCGACGGTGAACAACGTCGAGACGATTGCGATTGTACCCACGGTCATGAAGATGGGCGGCGACGCGTTCAGTCGTGTGTCGAGCCTCCACGACTTCAACGACGGGGGCGCACGCCTGTTTGGCGTCAGCGGGCACGTGAACAAGCCGGGCATCTACGAATGTGCCGTGGGTCTCACGCTGCGGGAGCTGATCTACGATCTGGGCGGCGGCGTCACCGGGGGGAAGCAAATCTTGGGCGTCATCCCCGGCGGTTCCAGCTGTCCCGTTCACAAGCCGGACGAAGTCGTCGACGTGCCGGGCGATCCGCGCTTCGAGCCCTACAACGGCAAGAGCATCCTGGACCTTCCCTTGGGAGTGGACACGTACCGCGCGGTCGGCGGCATGCTCGGTACCTGCTGCGCCATCGTTCTCGCCGAGGACACTGATCCAGTCCTCGCGCTCCACAACCTCATGCGCTTCTACCGCCACGAGTCGTGCGGGCAGTGCACGCCATGCCGAGAGGGTTGTGGCTGGATCGAGCGCATCCTCGACAAGATCGTGCAAGGCACCGGCACCATCGAGGAGCTGAATCAGATCCACGAAATCGCCAGCGACATCACCGGCAACACCATCTGTGCTTTCGGTGACGGCGCTGCGATGCCCGCGCTGTCGTTCGTCAGGAAGTACCGGAAGCATTTCGAGGACTACGTCGAGACCGGCGGCAAGTCCCAGACGAGGAAGCTCACCGTATGATCGGCGCCGTGTTCTTCAGCGTGTGCGCCATCGTGTGCGTGGTGGGCGCGATCGCGACGATTGCGTCGAGAAACCCGATCCGCGCGGCGGTGGGCTTGCTCGCGACCATCATGGGCATCGCGGGCTTGTTCCTGAAGCTCGCGGCCGAGTTTCTCGCGGCGATCCAGCTCATCGTCTACGCAGGCGCGGTCGTCGTGCTGTTCGTGTTCGTGATCATGCTGCTCGGTCCCGACGCGCGGCTCCCCGACAAGCCCGGCGAGGTGCGCTTCTCGCGCTGGGCGGCGGCCATCCTCATGGTCTTGCTCTCGGCAGGCGCTGTGTTCGGTTTGCGCACGGGTTGGGGCCCGTCGACGCCTCTCCACGCCGTTCGTTCCGATCACGGCACGACGGAAGCCGTCGGTCACTTGCTGTTCACCCAAGGCATCGTGCCCTTCGAGATCGCGACGGCCCTCTTGATCGTCGCGGTCGTGGGCGCCATCGCGGTGGCGCGTAGCCGACCGGGCAAGAGGAAGGCCGATATCGTGGGGCACGAGGGCAAGAAGCTCTTTGCCGGCCCCATCCACCCCCGAGACGCGGAGCATCCGATCCCGAAAGGGGGACAGTGATGGGTCTCGGACAGTTCGTCGAGCACTACGTGCTGCTTTCGGGAGTCATCTTCACGATTGGTGCGGTGGGATTTCTCCTTCGCCGCAACGTGCTGATTCAGCTGATGAGCATCGAGCTCATGCTGAACGCCGTCAACCTCGCCCTCGTCGCTTACAACCGCGTCCACGCCGAAACCATGAACGGCCACATGTTCGCGTTCTTCATCATCGCCGTCGCGGCAGCGGAAGCAGCCGTCGGTTTGGCGATCGTCCTTTCCTTTTACCGGCTCAAGGCCTCCGTCAATAGTGACGAGGCGGACAGCCTGAAGGGCTAGCAGACGCCATGCTAGAAAACCTTCTCAAGATCTTTCCGGAACGGGACTTCGCGCTGCTCTGCGTGATCCTGCTCTTGCCGCTCATCGGCGCGTTCGTGAACGGCGTCTTCGGCAAGCGCATCGGCAAGGAGGGCGTCACGCTGATGGCGCTCGCGGCAATTGGCGGGTCCTTCGTCGCGAGCGTGATCGCATTTCTCGCGGTCCAGAAGGCCCAGACGGCGAGGAGCCCGTGCGCTTCGTGTGGAAGGCGTGGGAGTGGATCCGCGTCTCGGGCAAGCACGATCTGGCGACCATTCCCATCGACGTGACGTTCTCCCTCGACGCGCTGTCTGCGACGATGAGCTTGGTCGTCACCGGCGTCGGCTTCCTGATCCACCTGTACTCGACGAAGTACATGGCGAAGGACGAGGGCTATCATCGCTTCTTCGCCTACCTGAATCTGTTCATCTTCTCGATGCTGGTGCTGATCCTCGGCAACAGCTTGCCAATCTTGTTCGTCGGCTGGGAGGGCGTCGGCCTTTGCAGCTATCTCCTCATCGGCTTCTGGTTCGATGACGAAAGAACGCCCAGGCGGGGAAGAAGGCGTTCATCACCAATCGCATCGGTGACTTCGGTCTGCTGGTCGCGATGGGCCTGCTCCTCTATTACGTCGGCGCGCTCGACTGGGACGGGCATCGAGGGGGCACGGCGCAACTTGCTCGCCCCGGTCCAGCTCTGGCCTGTGGGCAATCAGCTGCCGGGTACGGATTTTCTGGCCGCAGAAGATCCCGTCGATCGCCGCCGCCATGAAGTGGGTCAACACGCCCGTATCACGTGAGTGCCGCGACACTGGTGGGCCTGGCGCTGTTCCTGGGCTGCGCCGGCAAAAGCGCGCAGATCCCCCTCTACGTGTGGCTCCCCGACGCCATGGCGGGTCCGACTCCCGTCTCCGCGTTGATCCACGCCGCCACGATGGTCACCGCCGGCGTGTACCTGGTGTGCCGCATGGCTTCGGTGTTCGTCCTCTCCCCCGCGGCGATGTTCGTCATCGCCGTCATCGGCGCCGTCACCGCCGTCTTCGCAGCGACCATCGCGTTCGTCCAGCACGACATCAAGAAGGTCCTCGCGTACTCCACCGTGAGTCAGCTCGGGTACATGTTCCTGGGCGTCGGGGTCGGCGCGTTCACCGCGGGCTTCTTCCACGTCGTGACCCACGCCTTCTTCAAGGCCTGCTTGTTCCTCGGTGCGGGCAGCGTGATCTACGCCCTGCACAAGCGCATCCACGACACGGACGCTTCTCAGGACATGCGGAACATGGGCGGCATGAAGAAGTACATGCCGATCACGTTCTATACCTTTGCCGCGGCCTGGGTCGCGATCATCGGATTCCCCTTCACCGCGGGCTTCTTCTCCAAGGACGAGATCCTCTTCAAGGCTTACACCAGCGGCATCGCCAGCCCGGTAGCGGGCGGCAAGCTCCAGAGCATGATCGGCAACCGCCAGGCGATCACGGTGGAGCTCTTCCAGTGGCCGACTTGGGGCGGAAAGGTCTTGTACGCGCTCGGGGTGATCGGCGCCGTGATGACGGCGTTTTACATGTCGCGGCTCGTGTTCGGCATCTTCTGGGGCGACTTCAAGGGCTGGACGATCGTCCGGAAGTGGAAAGAACCGAAGCACGACGAGCATCACGACGAACATCATCACGATCCGAATGAGCCTCTCGAGGGGCCCAAGCCCGTCGAGAGCCCCTGGCAGATGACGCTGCCACTCGTGGTGCTGGGTGCCGGAGCAATCGTGGGCGGGCTTCTCAACGCTCACTGGCTCTTGCACATCACGCCGCTCGAACACTTCCTCGAGCCGGTGTTCAAGATCGCCAACGGCAACGGCGCGGGTGCGGGCGTCCAGCAGATCCAAGGCGCCGAGGGCATGGAGCACGCACTCGTGGTTCCAGGGCTGTTCGCGCTGATCCTCGGCGGCGGCGGCGCCTACTACATCTATTTGGTGAAGGGCGGCGAGCCGGCCAAGGCTCTCGCCGAACGGATGCCGCGACTCTACGAGCTCGTGTTCGACAAGTGGCGCATCGACGAATTTTACGACGATACGATCATCGGTGCCGTGGACTCGCTCGGCAACGGCGCGACCATCGCGGACAAGGTCGTGGTCGACGGCATCGTGGCGCGTGCCACGAGCTTCATCGTGAGCACGCTGGGAAGCCTGCTGCGCTTGTTCCAGACCGGTCACGTCCAGGCATACGCCGCCGTGATGGTGGTCGGTCTCGGCGGGCTCGGCTGGTTTTTCACCGCGCCCCACGCGGATACGGTCACCACGGGCAATGCCAAGAGCGGTGCCTACACGGTCAGCGCCGGACCGGGGCTCGGGTACACCTATCGCTGGGATGCGGACGGCGACAACAAGCCCGATACCGAGGACTTCGTTGCGACCGAGAGCGTCGTGGTGAATGTCGATCGCGGCAAATCCAAGACCGTCGTTCTGGAAGTGAAGAACGCCTTCGGCCGCGTCGCGAAGCGGAGCATCGTCGTCGATCGGCCTCTGCTCGACAAAAGCGGGATCACCGGCAACGCCCAGGTGATTGAGATCGAGCGCGGACCGGACGGACAACCGCGGGGCGTCGTGCCCGGCGATCGCCAGCTCCGACTCCCGCGCCCAGGGGCACAACCGGGCCAGCCGGGAATGCCACCGGGGATGCCACCAAGAATGCCCCAAGGAATGCCGGGACAACCCGGGCAGCCTGGAATGCCAGGAAGGCCCATACCCAATCCGCTCCGCATCGCGCCGCCTGGACGACCGCCGGGAGGTGGACCCCCACCCGGAACGCCACCTGGAGGACCTCCGCGATGAGCCCGGGTGCAAAAATCATTTTGGAATCGTGGCCGTACCTGATCGCGCTCGTCGTCGGGATGATGATCCCGAGGCGGCGGAGCTGGTACGAGCGCATCGCAGTCGGTGTGGTCGCGATGCTCTCCGTGGCACTGGTCTCGGGTCTTTGGCCGGGCAAGGAGGCGGTGGCTGGCGCCGCCGAGACTCCCCCGAGCGAGTGGCAGAACCTGCTGAACGTAATCGTGTTTTTGCCGATCTTCGGCTCGGTGGCGATCCTGTTTCTGCCCCGCCAGTCCCCCGCTGCCCTCCGGCGTTTCACGATGCTGGTGCTGGGCTTGGATTTCCTCGCGTCGCTCTGGCTCCTCAAGGTGCCCATGACCGCGGGTTGGCACTTCCAGTACGTGCGCGAGTGGCTGCCGAGCTTCGGCATTCGATATCACGTGGCCGTCGACGGCGTGAGCATGTGGCTGATCCTGCTCTCGACGCTCACGACACCCATCGCGGCCTACGTGTCCTTCGGCAGCATCAAGACCCGCACCAAGGATCTGTGCTTCGCGCTGCTCCTGCTTCACGGCGGAATGCTCGGCGCGTTCGTTTCCCTCGATCTGTTCCTGTTCTACGTGTTCTGGGAGCTCATGCTGATCCCGATGATCATTCTCATCGGCATCTGGGGCGGCGTCGAAAAGATCAAGGCCTCGTACAAGTTCTTCCTCTACACGATGGCCGGCAGCGTGCTGATGCTCGCGGCGATCCTGTACATGGTGTTCACCCACGCCAAGCTCGCGGGCTTCGTCACCTTCGACTACCTCGCGCTGAAGAACCTGGTCTTGCCCAAGACGGCGGCCATGCTCTGCTTTTGGGCCTTCTTCCTGGCGTTCGCGGTCAAGGTTCCGATGTTCCCACTGCACACGTGGTTGCCGGATGCCCACGTCCAAGCGCCCACCGGCGGCTCCATCATCCTGGCCGCCGTGCTGCTGAAGCTCGGTACCTATGGCTACGTGCGCTTTTGCATGGGGATGTTCGCGGGGCCGGCCTGGCAGTCCGCCGCAAATCTCGCGGGCGTCGCGATAGGATTCGGGATCTTGTATGCGGCCCTCGTTGCCTGGAAACAGGACGACGTGAAGCGACTGGTCGCGTATTCCTCCGTCGCGCACATGGGCTTCGTGATGCTGGGGCTCTTTGCCGGAACTCGCTCGGCAATCGAGGGCTCCTTGCTTCAGATGCTCAATCACGGCATCTCCACCGGCGCGCTCTTCCTCTTGGTCGGCGTCATTTACGACCGTCGTCACACTCGCGAGGTGCGTGAGTTCGGCGGGCTCGCCAAGGTGATGCCGATCTACGCCGCGATCTTCATCATCGTGACGATGTCGAGCATCGGCGTCCCCGGCACCAACGGCTTCGTGGGCGAGCTGATGATCGTGCTCGGCACGTTCGTGTCGCTGCCCCTCGGCTCCCACGGCCAGATCCAGGCGATCCTCGCCATGCTCGGCGTGATCTTGGCCGCGGTCTACATGCTGTCGGTCGTCCAGAAGATGTTCTTCGGGCCCCTGGCGAATCCGAAGAACAAGAAGCTCCTCGACCTCAACGTGCGAGAGACGGTCGCTTTGGCCCCGCTCGTAGCCCTGATCTTCGTGATTGGCCTGTTCCCGAACATCATTCTAGACCGCATGCGAGATGGCGTGGGCACGGTGCTCGACAACTACACGGAAGGCAAAAAGGCCTACGACGAACTGGGAGCCGAAGCGACCGAAGCCGTCCTCAGGCCCCGCAAGGGCGGACCTCTCGAGACCGGCTACCCCGAGCCGCCGAAGCCCGAGGGAGCCGAGGAAGAAGCGCCGGCTGAAAAGACGGCCGAGCTCGGTGCCGGGACGATTCCGCCCGGGATGATTCCGCCCTCCCAAATCGTGCCGCCCGCACCACCTGCGCCAGGAGCCCGCTGATGGACGTTGTCCTCGGACTGTCTCCGTTTCTCGCGGTTGGCCTGGGCACTCTCCTGCTCATGCTGGCCGAGGCATTTGGCAAACCAGCCGTCGAAGCCGCCCCAGGGGAGGTCGTGGATGCCGGCGCAGGCCGGTCCGCCGAGCTCGCTCTCGGTGCCGCTGTCGTGCTGTTCGTCGGCGCCATCCTCAGTGTGTCCGTATGGATGGTCGGCCCCGAAAAGCTGGCCGGCCTCGACGTCACCAAGCCGTACCTCATCATCGATCGCTTCACGCTCTTCTTCTGCTTCGTGCTGTGTGTCGGTGGCGCTCTCGCTGCTCTCCTGGCGGGCGGGTACCTGCCCGAGCACCAGATCGATCGCGGAGAGTTCTTCCCGCTGCTCCTGCTCTCGACCGTGGGCGCGATGGCCCTGGCGGCGGCAGGTGATCTGCTGAGCTTGTTCATCGCTCTGGAGACGATGTCCCTCGGCGTCTACTGTCTGGTCGGCTTGCGTCGGAGTGCGCGCTCCGCGGAGGCCGCCATGAAGTACTTCCTGCTTGGAAGCTTTGCGGCTGCACTCATGCTGTTCGGCGCAGCGCTCCTCTACGGCGCTACGGGGCACACCGACCTCGTGGGCATCGGGGAGGCGGTCAAAACCGTTGGAGCGCCCGGCAGCAAGGTTTCTGCTGCCCCCATCCTGGTCGCTCTCGCTTTGACCCTCGCGGGCCTCGCCTTCAAGGTGAGCGCCGTCCCGTTCCACATGTGGACGCCGGACGCGTACGAGGGCGCACCCACTCCCGCCACGAGCTACATGGCAGTCGCCGTGAAGAGCGCGGCGTTCGCGGTTCTCTTGCGGGTGTTGCTGGTGGGTTTCGGCGATGCCCGTCTGATGAGCTGGTCGAGCGGCTGGCCGCCTGCGCTGGCCGTGATTGCGGTCCTGACCATGACCGTCGCGAACCTGATTGCCGGCCGCCAGAGCTCGGTCAAGCGCATGCTCGCGTACTCGAGCATCGCTCATGCCGGCTACGCCCTGCTCGGCGTCGTTGCCACGATGCGCTCGCCAGAAGGTCAGGCGAGCGTGCTCTTCTATCTTCTCGCCTACACGGTCTCGACCGCTGGCGCGTTCGGCGCGCTGATTCTGTGCGGAAGCCGCGGAGCGGAAGCGGTGAGCTACGAAGACATCGCCGGGATTTCCAAGCGGCACCCAGCCGCGGCCCTCGCCTTCACTGTATTTTTGCTCTCTCTAGCCGGCGTTCCGCCCACGGCAGGCTTCTTCGGCAAGCTCTACGTCATCCGCGCAGCGATCGACTCCGATCTCACCATTTTGGCCGTCATCGGCTTGGTGAATTCCCTGATCGGCGCGTACTACTATCTGAGAGTGATCGTGTTCATGTACATGCGCGAGCCCGCCCCGGGCGCGCCCCTCGCGGTGCCGATGCGGTCCGGTTACGTGACCTCGGCGCTCGTCATCGCAGCGGTGCTCGTGCTGATGCTGGGCGTGATGCCGGGCTGGTCGCTGGACATGGCTCTCGCGGCCGGCCTCGGCGGCGGAAGCTGAGCTAACCCGCGCGGCGGATACTGCGAACCTCATCGTCTCGATGGCTGGTGGCGTGGAGGTAACTGCCACGCGCGCCACTAGCGGTTCGTTCGGGCAATGCGGTTTGTTAGGGACCAGGCCGCGTGCGCGGGTCTGAACGCAGGAGATTGAACCGCCAAGGCGCCAAGGCCGCCAAGGTTCGAAGGTTGCTGTCAGGCGATTCCCTGCCGCTCCCTATCGAGGCCGGTTGCACCATTTGGAAGCGAAAAGAGGTGCGAAGGATCGACGCCCGCGCAACACAGGACCTTTTAATAAATCTCTTCTTTCCTACCTTGGCGCTCTTGGCGCCTTGGCGGTTCAATCTCTTCTTTCCTACCTTGGCGAGCTGCGAGCTGAGGTTTCTTAGGAAAGACGCCAAGGGCGCCAAGACCAAGCTTGGGTCTTTGCTTCGTGAATCCGGGGGCGTGGCGCGGGGCTATTTCTTCTTCGCCATGTCGTCCATGACGTGGAGCGACTCGGCGACCCAGGGATCTCGGGCGAGGTCGTCTTTCCACGAGTCGCGCTTCTTGCGCGCCTTTTCGTCCTTCACCTTGGGGGCGGCGGGATCGGAGATGACGTTGAGCGTGAAGAATGGCTTGTGATCCTTGAGCTTGGGGTCGGCGGCCTCGAGGGTCGTCTTGTCCTTCTGCTTTTTTTCGAGCCAGGTCTTCCGATTCAGGGATTCCCGCGTGTCGTCTCGGCGAGCTTTCAGCAGCTGACTGAACGCGTCGACCTTGGCGAACAAGGCGTCGCCTTTCACCCGCGATGCGCTGGCTTTCGACAGGTCCGCGAGCGTCCAGGCGTGGTGCGATTTGGGATAGTGCAAGGCGTCGACGCTGGTCCACGGGATCGAGTGAAACAGCGTCCGTTCCCCCGACTCCACGAACGATGCGGGATCGGGAAGCACGATATCTGGACTCACGCCCTTCCACTGAACCGAGCCACCGCTCACCCGGAAGTATTGTTCGATCGTGAGCTTGACCACGCCCAGGGATTCCCGGGGCGGCGACTCGACGAGGCGATCCAAATCGATCATGGCCTGGACCGTTCCCTTACCGTGGGTCGGGCCGGTTCCGACGATGACGGCGCGTTCGTAGTCCTGGAGTGCGGCCGCGAGGATCTCCGCTGCCGAGGCGCTGAAGCGATCCACCATGACGACCACGTTGCCGGAAAATGCGACGGACGGATCGTTGTCCCCGAGCACGTCGATCTGTCCGGACGAGTCTCGCGTTTGCACCACCGGTCCGCGTTCCAGGAACAGACCGGCGATGTCCCGTGCCTCCCCGAGGAGTCCGCCGCCGTTTCCTCGCAGATCGATGATCACGCTTCCGAGCTTTCGCTTCGTGAATTCGCCGAGCAGGACTGCGACGTTGTCGCTCGCATTGCGCTCACCAGCGTGGGGCCGGCCGCTGCCCATTTCACCATAGAAACCGGGTAGATAGACGTATCCAACCGAGTCGTTCTTGGGGCCGAGATCGAGCACCGCTCCCCGGGCGTACGTGGCCTCCACATGGATCACGTCCCGGGTGATCGAGATGGTCTTCATCCCGCCGTCGGGCTTCTTCACCGTGAGAGAAACGATCGTTCCCTTCGGGCCGCGGATCATCTTCACGACTTTGTCGATCGGCATGTCGGTGACGTTGATCGCCGACTTGCCCGCTTGCGCGACGGCAATGATGAGATCGCCGGCTCCCAGCTCTCCCTGCTCCGAGCTCGCGCCGCCAGGGACGAGCTCCTCGACGACGATGTAGTGATCCTTCTCGCCCAGCACCGCGCCAATGCCCTCGAGAGTCCCGCTCAAGGCGATGTCGAAGTTCTCTTTTTCGGCGGGCGCGAGGTACTGAGTGTGGGGATCGTAGGCGGCCGCGATTGCGTTCAAGAACGTCTCCGCAGGATCGAGTGGATCGAGAGCGGCCAGGCGGACGAAGCGGGTCTCATAGCGCGTCGCGATGTCCTTGCGAGCCTTCTCTTCACGGCCCTCGAAGGTCTTCGGAATCGACGAGAGCGCGTCTTCGGCCGGCGGATCCGCATCTTTTGCCGCTGGTTTGTCCTTGTTTTCGAGGAGCTCTTCCATTTGCTGGATCCGCTCCAGGGCCTGGAGCTCCAGCATGCCGCGCCAGCGTTCTCGAAGCTCTGCCTCCGTCTTGCAGAACTGAACCTTCTTGGGATCCGTCTCCACTTCCTCGGTCGAGCTGAAATCGAAGGGTTTGCTCAGGATGTCCGCCACGAGCTTGGCGGCCACTTTCCGTCGGGCGCCGAGCAGAGCGGCTCCCTTGCGCGCCAGAACGAGGTCTCGGTTACGAAGCTCGTCGTCCATTTGATCGGAATACTTGGACAGCGCGGTCACGTGCTCTTGGAGGAGCAACAGCTTCGCGCCGTCTAGCTCCTCGATGTATTTGGGAAAGGAGTCCTTGGAGAGTGAGTCGTCCAGCGGTCGGCGAAGAACGTGTTTTTCGACCAGTAGCGCTGACATGATTTCCGCGAGAGGCTTCTCGCGGGGATCTGCGGCGAGCTCCGGCAAACCGTCGGAAGGTACGCTCGGCACGGGAGCCGCGGAGCTCGTGCCGCTGCTGGGCGGGCCCGAAACCGGAGAGCGCGAGGTACAACCGAGCGAGAGGAGCAGGGCCAGAGCCGTGAGCTCCGGACGGAGCAGGCGGAAGCGGGGCGGAATGCGCATCGTTCGGCCAGCGTGTCACGGGGCAGACATCGCGGCAATCTTGGCGGGCGTTTCACAGGAAGGCGGAAGGGCGGAAGCAATTCGGGAATATTTTTGGGGTTGTCGGATCCGAGCTTCCGCGACGCGGAACGATTTTGGGGCAGCGACAAACCAAAGCTTTCGAAGCGGTGGTTGTCGAAGCCGCCCAAGCGCACGTGGCAGCCGAGGCTTTCCAGTATCGCGCGCGCGGCGGGGTCGCTGTCCGCGAGCTCCTTCGAGATCGAGCGAGTCGGCGTGCTCGAGGAACCAAGCGCTGCTCGATCGGGAGCACGCTGCGCGTTCTCGCATCCGATTTGGACCACCTCCAGCAGGCTTTCCCGCCCACGAACAGCGACAGGTACTCGACCCCTCGAGCGCCATCATCGTTGCATCGAACGCCTGATGAGGTACCCAAGGCGAGCTGGCGCACCGCGATGAGCGCTGCGGCGTCGGAAAAGCGGACGCGTCGCAGGCCGCGTGAGGCCGAACCGGCGTGCGCCGAAGTCGCGTTCTCACCGTCCGCGCGGTGCCGAGCGGAGAGCAACCTTTTCTGGGCGTGTCAGCGACCGAGGTCGAACTTCACTTCTTGTTTCATGCTGCCGATGATGATCGGGCTGTAGCTGAGCTTGAGGCCGCTGGCTTTCGACGGGACCTCGAAGGTCACCCAGCCGCGAGCTTTCTCGGCTTTCGTGATGCGCACGGCCTTGAGCTCCGGCTCACAGCCACCAAAGGTGCTGGTGTACGAGTAGCCATCACTGTCGGTGATCTTCGCGTAGTACGGGTTGACCGGCACGTCCTTGTCGGCGCTGCCCTCGAGCTGCACTTCGACACCGAGCTTGATGTTCCCCTTCTTTGCGCGGAAGTAGTACTTGACCTTGCACTCCTTCACGTTCTCGATGCTCATCGAATAATCGGGCGCCTTCGCTTGTTCGCCGACTTTGAAGATCTTGCTCGAATCGAACGCAGGCTTGGGCGGCGCGGTGGGCGTCGTCGGGGTTGGGTCGGTCGGAGCCGGGGCCGAGCTGGACGAGGAGGACTTCTTGCAAGCCATGAGGCTGCCCACGACGATCGCGGCACACGCAAGGACGGTGGTGGTCTTGGGCGGAGTCTGCATGTCTGGGAAACCTTTCCTCTTTCTTGCTCGATGGCTGGAGACCCAAAGGCGCCCGGACGTTACACGACGGGAGCACGACTGAAAACCCGCTATGGCCTCGGTGCGACCTTTGCAGTCGCGTCATACGACCCATTGCAGGAGAAGTTCCCCGAGGCACCAGAAATCCCCTATCGCGGATGGCGAAATTAACTTTGGATTTCAGTACTTATCGCGCTAAACGGAGGTCCCGAATGCGGACGCGAGCCCCTGCCATCTTCGTTGCCTTCGTCGCCACCTCGGTGGGCGGTTGCGACAAGCGAGACGCCGCCCCATCGACCCCTTCTGCCACGCCAAACACGTCGGTCGCTGCGGCGGCATCCAGTGGTCCGCCAGTCGTGAACGCCATTCCGGCCAAGGACGACAAGGTCCGATTGGTGGTCAATCCTCGGGGGAGGGCTCCCTACTCGGGGCCAGTCGGCACCATTCGAGGGACCGTGACCGCCGTTGGGGATCAGGCGCCAATTCTGGACGACGTCAGCCAGAAAATCCCGGACAAGTGCAAGGGCGCCCGGCTCGTCTACGGCCGGCGCTTTCGTGAAGGCATGCTGAGGAGCCTCGCTGACGTGCTCGTAGCGGTGACCGGCTACGACGGATTCGTTCCCGCCAAGTCCGAGGCGGTGCGCGCGGTGAGCAAAGACTGCGCTTGGGATAGTCGCACCTACGTCCTCACCTACGGGCAGCGAATCGACGTGGTCAACGAGGGACCCGAGTCCCACCTGCCGCGGCTCGTGGGCGATCCACTGAAAGCCGTGATGGTCGCGATCCCCAAGGGGGACCCGGTCAAGATCTACCCGAGCAAGCCGGGCCGCTTTGCGCTCGTGGATCAGATGTCCAACTACATGTCCGCCGAAGTGTTCGTGCTCAAATACCCGACCGCAGCGGTGACGGGTCTGGACGGCAAGTTCGAGATCACCGGGATCCCGGTGGGCGAGGTGAAGGTGAACGCGATGCTGCCGTCCACCAATCAGGTTGCAGAGAAGACCGTGAAGATCGAAGCGGGCAAGACGGTCGACGTGAATCTGGAGATCCGCTTCGACAAGAAGACGATGGAGCCCAAACCAGCTCCGAAGCCGAAGTCCGAAGTCGTCATCCAGTAGTCAGTTCGAGACGCCGAGCGACTTCAGGCGTCCTTCGACTCTTCGCGCCAGCTCGTCGCTGGTGGGGAGTAGGGGTCCTGCCCGGAGAAACGCTCGAGCTGCGTCCGGACCAGCGCGGCGCGCGAGGAGCTCGGCAAACAGTCGCTGCGCCAGGGGGCCGAGCGCGAGGGGATCGGGTCCGAGCTGGCGTGCGACCTTGGCGAACCGAGTCTCGTCACCCGCAAGATCCGCGGAGACGAGAGCTGCGACCCACGCATCGGCGTCATCCGGATCGGCAACGAGCACGCGCTCTGATTCGGTCTCTGCGATGTCGCCGAGACCGAGCGCGGCCGCGCGAGTGGCGAGCTCCGCCAAGCGCACGCCGTGTCGCAGTGCGACTGCGCGAGCTTCGTCCCGGGGCTTTTCGAGCAGGGCACGATCCACTTCTTCGACCCTCGAGCGTCGAGCTCGGTGGCTGGTCTTCTGGGCGGGACGAAGCTCCGTGCTCTTCGCGCCCGGGGATCGCAAGAGAAGCGCTTCGAGCCAGTGCTTGGCTTCCGCCGAGCGCCCGAGCTTTTGGAGCGCGTCGGTCACCGCCAGGCTAGCCCGGGCGTCGTCTGGATCCAGCCCGACCGCGAGCTTCCCCCACGCGAGCGCTCGGGTCGGATCGCCCTGGAGGAGGGCGCAGCGAGCGCGTTCGCGCCAGAGAGGCGCGTACTCGCGATCGAGGTCCTCGGCTTCCGCGAAGGCTTCGTCGAACGCCGAGCGGAGCCGACAACGTACGGCCCCGAGACGGGTCCAGGTGTCGGCGCTGTCGGGATCGATGTCCAGCGCCTGCAGATACTCTTGCTCGGCGGAGTGATCGTCGCCGGCGCTCTCCTCCAAGATGGCCTGCGCATAGTGCGCGTAGGCCTCGGGTGCGATGAAACGCTCCTCCACGGTCTTCCCCGAGTAGATCCGCGTCACGCTCCCCTCCGAAAAGAAGCAACCCGCGCTCGAAAGCGCGCTCGCGATGGCGACGGCACCGATGAGCTTCACGCGACCTCTCGAAGTGCGGACAAAAAGAGGTCGCACTCGGATCGGGTGCCGACAGTGACTCGGAGTTGGTTGGCCAGGCGCCCGCCTCTCGTATGGAAGCTCCGCACGAGAATGCCGCGCTCTTTGAGCCCGGAGAACACCTCGCCGGCGGGTCGAGCGGTTCGAAGCCAGAGGAAATTCGCTTGGCTCGGCGTGGGGGTGACACCCGGGATGGTGGCAAGCTCACGGGCCAGACGCTCTCGCTCTTCGACCACGTGTCGCGCATTGGTTCGAAGCTCTTCGGCGAGCTCGGTCAGCGCCAGTGTTGCGACGCGCTGGGAAACGCTCGGCAGGTTGTAGGGCAAGCGGACCTTGTCGAGCTCTCGCACGAGCGCGGGGTGCGCCAGGATCCAGCCGACACGGATGGATGCGAATCCGACCTTGGACAGCGTGCGTAAAATGGCGACGTTTTCGTGCTTGCGAAGCGCCAGACAGTCGCCGTCGGCGTAATCGACGTAGGCTTCATCGATCACCGTCAGGGCGCTTCCCGCCCGATCTACCAGGCGTGTCAGGCTCTCGATGCTGGGCCGTGTCCCGGTGGGGTTATTGGGACTGGCGATGAAGACCAAGCTGGGCGGCGCCAGCTCGATGGCACGACCGAGAGAGGCTTCGGCGAGGTTCCAATCGTCGTCGAGCGGCACTTCCATCACCGACCAGCCGCGGGCTCGGGCGCTCAGCCGGTACATCACGAAGGTGGGTGTCGTCGTGAGCAGAGTCGGAGCCGGGGCTTTCCCGCGCGGCGTGGCGAGCGCCGTGACCAAAAGAGAGATGACCTCGTCGCTGCCAACGCCGGCCAGTACTTCGTCGACACCGACGCCGTGATGTCGTGCGATGGCCTGACGAAGCTCGCTCGCTCGTGGATCCGGATAACGCTCCCAGCGAGTCTCGGCCGCCGCACGCCCGAGGCGCTCTCTTGCCGCGGCGGACAAGAGCGGTGGGGCTTCGTTGGCATCGAGACGCACGGGAAACTCCCCCGGCTCAGGCGAGTAAGCGCTGAGCTCCGAGAGCTCGGGCCGAAGGAGCGCTCGAAACGAATGTTCCTCGGTCATGTCGCCGAGCTCGCGCGGAGCTGCCGCAACTCCCGCGCGGCATCCTCGATGCTGATGCTGCCATCCCGTGCGATGGCCGTCGCGACGCGTTCGACCTCTTCCCCGGTTGCGCCGGCCGCAGCTGCGACCGCGCGGGCATGCAGGGACATGTGCCCTCGCTGGATCCCCTCGGTGGCGAGGGCACGAAGGGCTGCGAGATTCGAGGCGAGCCCGACGCTGGCGGCAATTTCGCTGAGCTCCGCGGAGCTCGTCACGCCCGTGATTCGCAAGGGCCAGCCGCGCGGCGGGATGTACCCGAAGGGTGCCGCCGACGATGCCGAGGGCGAGGGGCATCTCCAGCTCTCCGGTGAGGTCGACGCCATCCCGACGCCAGATGGCCAGCGGACAGTAGCGCCCCGAGCGCGCTGCGTAGGCGTGGGCCCCGGCTTCTACCGCCCGAAAGTCGTTGCCGGTGGCAATCACGACCGCGTCCACGCCGTTCATGATGCCCTTGTTGTGGGTGGCAGCACGGTACGGATCGAGCTCGGCGAAGCGCGACGCTTCGACGATTCCGTCAATCACTTCACTGCCGTCGATGGTGTCACCGTCGCTCGTTACCTCGAGGTCCTTGGCGTGAACACGACAGGTGACCCGGACGCGGCGTCGATCGCACAGATTGGTGAGAATGCGGAGGCCCAGCTTGCCCTCGCCGAGCTCCGCAACGCGGGGTCCGATGGCTTCGGCGATGGAATTGACGAGATTTGCGCCCATCGCGTCGCAGCAGTCGACCAGCACGTGGACGACGATGGTGCGTTGACCGAGGTCGCGCACTTCCATCGCGCGGGGGCCGCCACCGCGCTCGACGAGCTGCGGCACGGCGCGGGCGCCCATTTCCGAAAAGCTCCGCGCTCGCCGCTTCGAGACGCGGAGATCGCTCGGGCGGGGTTTTCCACGTCGAAGAGCTGGACCTGCGTCACCATCAACGATTCGAGCATCTCCGCGCTGAAGCCGCCTGCCGCGCGCACCATCTTGGCGGCGTTGGAAGCCGCCGCGATGACGCTTGGCTCTTCCACCACCATGGGCACCAGTCGATCGCGCGCGTTGACCCGGACGTTGAGCGCGACCCCGAGCGGCAGCGCGTAGACACCCAACGCGTTTTCCACGACCATGTCGGCGGTTTCCGCGTCGAGGCCGCCGCTTTCCACTGCGTCGCGGAGCTCGTCCAAAGGGATCGCGGTCCGCTCGCTGATGGCGGCGCGCCGCTCCTCGAGGCTGAGCCGGTAGAAGCCCGGCATGCGGGAGAGGTCGTCGGGATCGGAGTCGCGGGGCATCGGAAGAGGGAGGGGAAGGGCAGTCATTTCAGCCGAAAGTTGCCGCGTCATGCACGCCCCGCGCATGGAGATCGAGTGAAAGAAGCGTTTGGCCCCGCGCCTTTCGAAGACGAACCAGGTCCTCGGACGGGGGTGAGCTTCCCACGTAGATGGCCACGTCCCCGCCACCGGCACCCGCGGGCAGCACCGCGGCGGCTTCGTTTCGGGCACGGATTGCGAGCTCGGCGACCTCCGGCGTCACGATGGGCGCGGAGGCGGCCTCGCCGAGTCGAGCGAGTCCCACGGACTGGCTATCGAGCGCACGGACGAACGCCGGAGTGTCAGAAGCGAGGAGCGCTGCCACGGCTCGATCGGCAGCGGCGGAAAGCTCAGCCAGGATCTCTCGATGGCGTTCGGGATCGCGATCGGACAGAGCGCGCACCCGCGCGACGAGCTCGGGAGTGGATGCTGGTCGACCAGCGGACCAGACCTCGATTCGAACACCAGGTGGAAGGGTCACCGGCTGTACGACGAGACCATCACTCGAGCGCCGCGCGACCAGTGTGCCGCCGTGGGTGCTCGCAGCGACATCGATGCCACTCCCGCCTCCCTGCGCGCGATGGTGCGCTTCGAGCGCTGGGCCGAGGACTCGCTGTGCCAGCTCCGCTTCGCCGACCGCTCCTCGTTCGAGCTCCCTCACCGCCAGCGACGCGACCAAGATGGCAGCGCTCGAGCCCAGGCCGAGCTTGCCCTCGGGAGCACGAAGCTCGCTGGCATCGAACCACGGAGCCGGGTCGGTGCCGAACGCTTCGCGGACCTCCGGTGTCACGAGATTGGCGGGTCGTCCCGAGTCCGCCAGCACGTAGCGCGAAACTGCGCTCACGATGGCCGGGGCGCCCTCGAGCACCGCGTAGGCACCGGAAAGTACGATCTTACCCGGTGCGCGGGCTCTCACTCCCCGTCCCCTTGGACGATGCGAGCGTCGGGACCCGCTCCGCACACCAGCGTGCTCTGTACTCCCGGCACCAAAGCAAGTTGTCGAGCAACGGCATCGGCATCGGCGATCGCGGTGAGCACCTTCACGTGGGGACCGGCGTCCATCGTGTAAAACGCTTGGGTTCCGGCTTTTCGCAGCGCCTGTACGCACTCCATGACCGCGAGGGTGGTGGGCGTGAAGTAGACCACTGCGGGGCGCGCCGCCCACATCGAAGCGTGCATCGCGAGTGCGCTTTGCTCCATCGCTTCGCCCACGCGGAAAAGATCGCCGGCCAGGACGGCTTGTCGGATCTCGCGATAGAGCGCGGGGGCCCCAGCGAGCCAGCTGGCGTAGTAGGGGCTCGTCGCGGCCGTGTGCAGCATTCCTTCCGTGGAGCCGATCGGCTTCGGACCCTTTTGGGTCATGGTGACGACCATGCTCGCGGGGAGGGCGGAAGCGGGCGCCACGCGCTCGGCCGACTGCGCGTTCGCTTCCAGCGACACGAATCCCCCGAACGAGCTCCGTGCGGCCGATGCGCTCGACGCTCTTGCCAGGGCGCTCACTTCACTCGCCGTGAGACCGAGCTCGTAGGCGTTCGCTGCAGCAAGAGCCAGGGCTGCAAATCCAGAGGCGCTCGAAGCGAGCCCGGCCGCGGTCGGGAGCTCGTTCTTCGACACGACCCGGGCGAAGAGCTTGGTGCTGGCGGCGGCGCGCACGCGATCGAGCAGCTTTACCACTCGCTCGAGGGGTCGCCCCTCGAGTCCTTCGCCGTCGAGAGAGACCTCGTCCTTCGAGAGATCGGCTCGAGGCTCGACACTGGTGATCGTGCGCAGGCGATCGAGAGTCAAAGAGAGGCTCGGAACCGCCGGGAGATTGTCCTCGACGCTCGACTTGCCCCAGTACTTGGCTAGCGCGATGTTCGCGTGGGCAATGGCGGTCACCTTCACGATGCCCTCACTCGCGCAGAGAAGCACTCGATGCCGTGGCTCCGCCAAGCGGCGAGCACCGGTTCGGGATCCTGATCGCAGAGTGCGAGCATCGTTCCGCCTCCGCCCGCACCGGTGAGCTTCGCGCCGAGAGCTCCGGCGTCGCGAGCGATCTGGCGCGCTGTTTCGAGCTCTTCGGTGGACAGATGCAGGCCCGCGAGGATCATGTGATTGAGATCGAGCAGCCCTCCGAGCCCCGGGATGTCACCCGCTTGGAGGGCGAGGCGGGCGTTCTTCACGAGGGAGTGAATTCCCTCCATCGCTTTTTCCACGATGCTCGGCCTTCGCTGTCGGAGCCGGGCGACGGCTTCCACCATGCTCTTCGTGCTCGCCGGTGGGGCAGCGATCCCGAGCGCCAACACCAGCGGCGCGCGGAGCGCGAGGGGCACTGCGCCTTCGGCTCGCGTGAACCACAGGCAACCTCCCAGGGCCGCGGCATTCGTGTCGATGCCGGAAGGATTGCCGTGAAATACACATTCCCAAGCGTTTGCTGCAGAGAGAACCCGCGCTTCGTCCGTCGTTCCGGCAAGAGCGAGCACCGCTCGCGCCGTCGCGACCGCCATCGCGGCGCTCGATCCGAGGCCCGCGCCCACCGGCAGATCCACTTCGAGATCGACGCTGCACGGTTCGCTGCCAAGCTCGGCCAAGAGTGCGCCAAACGCCTTGCCGAGATCGCTTCCGTCGTCCGGATGCGTTTCGGATTTACCCAGACCCAGACGCGAGCGGGAAGCGGCTCGAACCGTCGCGCGGGCCCCGCGGTCGATCCCGGCGGCGATGGCAGGAACGCCGTACACCACGGCGTGCTCGCCGAGCAGGATCACCTTGCCGCTGGCGCTCGCCGTCACGGGAGGAATCATGATTCACATTCGGCGCATGGTCAGCGCCCGTGCTGCACCTTCGAGCAAGGTGACACCCTCGGTCGAGAGTCGGCCGGCACGCAGCGCCAAGAGCGCGGTCGAAAGCAGCTCTTCGATGCGGCGTTCGACGGCCGCCCGGGCCCCCGAATGCTCCAGCACCCCCAAGGCACGCTCGACATCCCGATCGCTGGCCTTGAGGTCGCCGGTCACCTTTTTCAAGATGCGATGATCGCGTCCCCGCGCGCGCTTGAGCGCCGAGAGCAACAGCACGGTTTGCTTGCCCGCGCGCAGATCGTTGCCGCGGGGTTTGCCGGTCTGCTCCGGTTCGCCAAATGCTCCGATGAGGTCGTCCCGGAGTTGGTAGGCGATTCCCACCGGGAGCGCGAAGCGATCGAGCGCGGTCAACAGACGGGGGCTGCCGCCGGCGAGCAGCGCACCCAGTCGGAGCGGTCCGCGGACGGTGTAGCTGCCGGTCTTGAGCTCGTAGGTGGCCTCCACGTCCCGCGCATTGCCGATGAGATCGAGCTCCTGGCCCACCACGGCGTCGAGTTGCATCTGTGCGAAGCAGGTGAGGACCTTCTGGGCGCGGGATGGGACCATGTCCACGCGCGCGAGAGCTTCCGTCGCCGCTCCGACAGCGTAGTCACCGGCGAGGATCGCGGACGCTTCTCCGATGTGCGACGAGCGGAAGCGCTTCGTCAGCGCTGCGTGCACGCTGGGGCCACCGCGACGAAGATCGTCGCGATCCATCCAGTCGTCGTGGATCAAAAAGTACGCGTGCAGAAGCTCGAGAGCCACGCCCGCGTCGAGCGCCGGCTCGAGGGGCGCACCCGCGCTGGCCGCGCGATAGCCCGCCACCAGAAGCGCTGGACGCGTTCGCTTGCCACCGCGCAGGCAGAGGTCGCGGACCGCGCCGACCATGGCCACGACTGCCGGGCCGTGGTCCCGAGCCGCTTCGAGCTTTGCATCGAGAAATCCGGCGAGGCGTGCGTCGATGTCACGGCGCACGGCGGACAGGAGGGCGGCGAATGGGTTTTTCGCCATGGCCTTGGCCTTGGGCCCGGGCGGCCGCCGGCGTGAGCTGCCGCGTTTTGCGGAAGTCCTCGTCTTGCCTCGCATTTTCGCGGAAGAGTAAGGAGGGGCGGCAGGGGTGTCAACCAACCCTCGATCTCTGACGTGGACTCGGACTTTCGTTCTGGCGGGGGATGTGGCCCGCTTCCGCGAACCGCCATGAGCGACATCCAAAAGCGCAAAGACGAGCATCTGGACCTCGCCGCGCATGGTGACGTCGGATTTCACGATACGACCACGCTCTTCGAGGACGTACGTTTCGTTCACGACTCGTTGCCGGAGCTCGCCTTCGACGAAGTCGACACGTCCGTCGAAATCGCTGGCAAACGTCTTCGCGCGCCGCTGGTCATCACGGGGATGACGGGGGGAACCGATCGCGCCCGCGACATCAATCGCGCGCTCGCGGCGATCGCAGACAAACGCGGCTACGCGTTCGGTCTCGGTAGCCAGCGCGCGATGCTCAAGGATCCAGCGGCGGTCTCGACCTACAGCGTTCGCGACGTTGCGCCGAACGTGCTGCTCTTCGGCAACATCGGAGCCGTGCAAGCCGCACAGATGAAGACGAGTGAAGTCCGATCACTCGCAGACGCCGTCGGAGCCGACGCCCTGTGCATTCATCTGAACCCCGCTCAGGAGCTCGCGCAGCGGGAAGGGGATCGGGACTTTCGCGGCTGCCTCGCGGCCATCGGCCGACTTGCCAGTGAGCTCGGCCGACCCGTGATCGTCAAGGAGACCGGCTGCGGGATCTCCGCCTCCGTCGCCCGCCGCCTGTTCGAGAGCGGGGTCCGGCACCTCGACGTTTCCGGTGCCGGGGGCACGTCGTGGGTCGCCGTCGAGACCCACCGCGCGGATCCCGCGCGTCGGGACGTGGCCCGCACGTTCTGGGAGTGGGGGATCCCGACCGCGGCGAGCCTCACCCAGGTCGCTCCCCTCGGCTTCGAAGCGGTCTTCGCCAGCGGAGGAATGACCAGCGGTCTCGACGCCGCCAAAGCAATCGCTCTCGGCGCCACGGCTGCGGGCTTCGCTCGCCCAGTCCTGAAAGCCCTGGACGCTGGAGGCCCGGCCGGCGCCGAAGCCCTTCTGGATCGGATTGAAACCGAGCTTCGATGTGCCATGCTCTTGGTCGGCGCGCGGGACCTCGGGGCCTTGCGGGAAGTTCCTCGGGTGATCACCGGACGCCTGCTGGAATGGATGCGCTGACCACGCGGGGTCGAGCGCGGAACATGAGTTTCGCTTTACCGCAAGAGACCCGCCAGCCGCGGAGTGATGTTGGCAAGCGCGCCCTCGCCCTTGATCGATCCCTCGATGCGCGCTTCGGAGCAGCGCCCTTGGGCGTCGGGCTTGGCGAAGAGTGGAATCAGGTGGCTCAGGCATCCCGCGCGTCCGAGGCGCGCCTCGTCGCGATCCCGATCGAACTCGATGAGGCGTAGCTTGGGGAACGTGGAGTCGAGCTCGCCGGCCGCGGCGGCGGTGTGAAAGCGCTGGCAGGGCTCGCACCAGGATGCACCGACGTAGATCAGGAGATCGCGACCCTCGCTCTTCGCGCGCTCGGCCTCCCGCTGGATGACGGCCGCGGCGTCGTCGCCGGCGGGTGCGGGGACGAGCTCCACCTTGCCGGCAGGCGGGGATTTTTCCGGAGCAGGCTTTTGAGGGTCGCTCTCGCAGCCGAGGGCTACGAGACCGAGCAGGCAGAGCCAGTAGCGACAGGTCACGCTCCGAGCATAGCGCGGTCGTGTGTTAGCGTGAGCGCGTGAAGCTTCGGCGGTACGTGCTGGCTTTTGGAGTCGCTCTCTCGTTCGCACCCGGCTGCAACTGGCTGTGCGGCAAGAAGCCTCCGCCGGCCGCTGAGCCAGACGCTGGGGCTGCCAGCGTGGAGCTCGTCGCGCCGGGAGACGAGCCCCGGGCCAAGCTCGAGGTCGCGCGCTGGACCGGGCTTTCGTACGAGCTGTCGAGCGAGAGCGACGGTTCCTTCGGCATTCAGGGTCAACCCCCAGCGAAAGCACCGACCTCCACGATGACGCTTCGTTTCGAAGTCGCCCACGGGACTGCCGAACCCGTCGTGCGACAGGAGGATGGTCACGAAGTGCGCTTGGTGGAAGAGCGCGCAGTCCTCCGCGACATCGGGCTCAAGAGCGACGAGATCCCTGAAGCGGCGCTAGCCCAGCTCAATGCTGGGTTCGGGCTCCTGCGCGGGCTCACGACCCGTCAGCTCGTGGCCGAGGACGGCGAGGTCGCCGAAGTCAAAGCGGAGGAAATCGGTGGGCAGAAGCTACCTCCGGAGATCAAAAAGATCCTGGATCAGGCATTCGAAACCCAACGGCACTTCCCGTTTCGCCTGCCCCACGATCCGGTGGGCAAGGGCGCGCGCTGGCGCTTCGTCGAGCCACTCACGGTCCACGGAATCAACACGGTCCAGGTCGCGGACATGACGCTCCGATCGATCAGCGACGCGAAGGTGAACATCGGGATCCGCGTGCGACTCCAGGCAAAAAAGCAGGACGTGCCGCACCCGGTCGATCCGACAATCACCGCGAGTCTCGACAAGTATCGCGGCGACTCCGACGGAGAGTTGGTGCTCGACCGCATGACAGCGGTGGTGCTCTCGTCGCGTCTGGCGACGACCTCGGTCATCACGCTGTCCTGGACCGACAAACAGGACACTCCTCAGAAGGCGACGTTCATGAGCGCGTCGGTGATTCGCATGCACGGTCGTCTGGGACCGTTCGACTCCGATGATGCGGGGGATGCCGGCGCCACCGATGCAGGTGCGGAGGAAGAATGAGCATCCGTCCCGAGAGCGTGGTCGAGTTTTGGTTTCCGGCTGGCCTCGATCGCGATGCTGAGACTCACCGGCGGCAGCTCGAGTGGTGGTTTCGGGGTGGGGCCAACGCCGAGATCCAGGAGCGTTTCGGACCGATCTGTGAGGCCGCTCTTCGGGGTGAGCTCGATTCTTGGGCTGACACGCCCCGGGGGCGTCTGGCGCTCATCATTGCTCTCGATCAATTTCCCCGCGGGATTTTCCCTGGCGATGCCCGCGCTTACTCCGGCGATGGCGCGGCACTCGGCTGGGCGGTGAGCGGGATCGATGAAGGCCTGTACGCACGGCTCGAGCCGGTTTGGGAGCGGTTGTTTTTCTTCCTTCCGCTCTCCCACTCGGAATCGCCGCCCCTGCACGAGCGCGCGGTCGCTCTTTCCCGGTCGCTCTTGGAAGGCGCTCCGCGGGAGCTCGCCGATCTCTACCGGCACGCCGCGAGGCAGGCCGAAGGACACCGCGAAGTCGTGGCGCACTTCGGGCGCCATCCCCATCGCAATCCGATCCTCGGACGGCAGTCGACACCCGAAGAGCTCGAGTACATTGCGCGGGGGGAGTTCGTCCATCAGCGTAAGATCCCCGACTGAGCCGTCACGTCAGCCGAATGCGGGCACGAGGAATTCTCCTCCCACCGGCGGCATGATGACGCGGCGGATCCGCCCGACTTCGAGGATCAAGAATACCCGCTTGGGATCGTCCAGGCTCGAATCGAAGCGGTAGCGCACGCGACGTGGCGCCCAGCCCGACACGTCTTCGACCCGGATGTCGAGGCCGCGCACCTGCAGTTCGTCTCCTGGGTGAAACGGCAGGCTCGGGCTTCGGAAGAGCTGCAACGTCGGGTCCTCGAACATCGTCGCCCCCGGCACGCTGAGCTCCAGGGTGTCGTCGGACACGCGGATTGCCCGCAGAGGTCGGATCGCGATCGAGAGCACGAACCAGCGGCGAGGAAGTGGGCTTCCCCGGGCGTGACGCACCCACGGCGGATAGATGAGCGTGGCGATGTCGCCCGCTGCGTTCAACAAGAAGAAGTCCTGGTCCTTGGCCTTCGAATCGTCAATCTCTGCCTCGATGTGCTTCTTGCGAATCGAAGCGACAACGTCGCGCCAGCCCTTCGATGATTCGTGGGTGTACCTGGGGGAAAACACCACGTGCTGAAGGGCGAGGGGCAACGTCGGCAAGACCCGCACCCAGGTGAGCACCTTGCGTCGAGTGACGGAGGTCGCCAGCCGACTGCCGGTGTCCCAGATGACCGCCGCGATGACGATGCTACCGCCGACGCTCGGCACCATCAGCAACCGGACCGACGGCACCGTGCCCGCGAGGGGGATCAGCGCGACGAGTGCGCCGAGGCCGCACATTCCCACGTGGCGACGGAGGGTGGGCGACCCGCGACGCAGAGTCCCAAAAATCAGGAGGCCAATCACGCACAGAAGAAACAGCGTCTTCAGCATGTCTGCCGAGCGCGTGAGGAGCGAGAGATAGACGAGCTCCGCGGGCAAGACCAGAAGCTCCGAGGCGATGAGCGCGGGGATGCGCGTGATGGCACCCAGCGCGAACTCGACGGGAGAGTCGAAGGGACCGACGTAGGCCATCGAATCCATCGGCGCCATAGTTCATCAGCTTGTGGAGGGCGAGGTAGAGGAGCGCGGGAGCGACGGCCAACAGCGACGCGCGAAGGCGCGCACGAAACGCGTCCTTGGCGACGAGTAGCTCGAACGCGAGCACGAACGGAATGAAGCACAGGGCGTACTCGCCCGCGGCGAGAGCTGCGGTGAACAGGACTCCGGAAACCCACCCGCCGCGCTTCCAGCCATCCTCTCGATAGCGAACGTACGCCCACAGACCGAGGCAGCCGAGCGCGGCGCTCACGAGTGACGTGCGATTGCAGATCCACGCAACGGGCGCCACGGCCGTGGAGTCGAAAGCCATGATTGCCGTCGCCAAGAGTGCGGGGGCTGGCGCCAGGATCCTTCGGGCGAAGAGATGGAAACAGAACACGAATGCCACGAGCCACAGCATCGAATGAACGTGCTGAGCGAACGGCGAGAGGCCGAGCACTCGATGATCCAAGAACAGGAGCATGCTCGACAAGGGCCGCAGCAGACTGAGTCGCAAGTTTGGATGCGACCACCACGGCGCAATGCCCGCGTCCCTCAGGATTTCGAGCTCACCTGGCTTGCGCAAGAAGGAGTAGAGGTCCCAGGGACCGCGGGCCACCGGATACTCGTGGTCCAGCATCGCGCGCTGCAGGTAGTCGTCTGCCGCGAGCCCGGCGCGGAGGGACGGCCAATGAAGCGCCACTGCGATGGCGGCCACCAGCAGGAAGCCGAGCGCGCCGAGCCACTTTTTCTTCGGCATGGGGAAAGGGACGCTGGGGGCATGCCGTTTTCGGAGTGCCCGGAGCTCGCGAGAAGAGTAATGGAAGAGCCGAGCGCATGGGTGGACGAATCAGCGCGCGGTGTGAATCATGACCCGACAGTCCCTGGCCCGCGTGCCGTTCGTTTCGGCTGTCGTCCTGCACGCCGCGCTCCTCTTGTATTTCGCCCCTCCGCGCGTGCTCTTTTCCCGCGACCCGATCATGATGGTCGACTACGCGCTGCACGCGTATCAGGTCGACCGCGCGCTCCAGGCGTATCACGGATGGCACGAGCTCTGGGGATACGACCCGCTGTCGCTGGCAGGGCAGCCGTCGGGCGTCGCGGAGGACTTGACCAGTAAAGGGACCGAGCTCTTCGTGATCGGCCTGCGCGGATTGGGCATGGATGCGGGCGTGGCCTTCAACTTGTTCATCGCGCTCTCCCTCGCGCTCGTGCCTTTTGCTGGATACGCGGCCGCTCGCGCATTTCGATTGTCGAAAGCTGCAGCCGGTGTGACGGCGCTCTTGTGGGTGCTGCTCTGGTACTTCGATTCGTTCATGCACTGGAGCTGGTGGATCGGAATGATCACCTGGTGCTTCGTGGCCTACGGCAGCGTGCTGTTCGTCGGGCTCTTTCAGCGCGCGCTGGAACCTTCATCGAAACGCGTCCACTTTCTGCCGCTGATCCTCCTGGCCCCGGTGCTCGCGATCGTTCACCCGTTCGCCGCGCTCACGCTGCTGGTTCCGTGCGGCGTGATTTACTATCGCGGCTTTCGGAAGCTGCCGCGGGACAAACACGGGCTGGTCGTGGTGGCTGCCCTCGCTGCGGCAGCGACGGCGCTGATTTGGATACGGCCGTTTTTGCACTTCAAGCACTACGTCGACACGGCCGACACGTTCTTCAATGCACGCGCAGAGTATTTGCTCACCGATTATTTCGACCTGCTTCGAAACTCCGATCATACGGGCGCGCCGGTGCGTACCATCGTGCGGTTTCTCTGCTTTGCGGCCGGCGGCGTGTGCCTCGTGCGCTGGTGGCGGCGTGGCGACGAGCGTGTGTATGGGCTCGGGAGCCTGATCGTTTGGTGCGTCGTTCTGGCCTACCTGGCTGGTTACACGTCGGCCGGGAGGCAAACTCAGCCCTACCGGCAGATCGCTCCAGCGATGCTGGCGGCGGCGATCCCCGCGGGCGAGCTCCTGGCCGATCTCCTGGCGCCCGCATCCATCCGCGCCCTCGAATCTCGCGCCAAGGTGCTCCTTTCGCTGGCCGCCCTGCTGATCCTTCCGAGATTCGGGCGCAACGTTCTGTTCTTCTTCCCCGACGTGCTGCCCGACACCACCGCATCGCCGATCGTGATGAACGAACCCAAACCCTTCACGGCGCGTCTCGCTCCTGGGAGCAACGAGTCGCGCACCCTCAGGGACTGGCTCGTGGCACACCATGGGGATCGCGGGCGGATCGTGGTCCAGCCCTGGGTGCTCGGCGAGTATCTGGCAGCCACCACCCGCTTACCGATTTTGGGCGGCCTCGAGCAGCGCAACGTGTGGCAGGCCGACGCGCACCTGTTCCGGCGTGCCAAGGACGGGAACTTGCCGGGTGACGCGCTCCGCGAGTACTTCGAAACCTACGCCGTGGGCTATGTCGTTCTCGCTGGTAAGCACGGTCCTCTCGACTATCGAACCGATCTGCTCGAGCCGGTCGAGGTCGTAGCCGATCATCGCGTCTATCGCACACGCATCCAGCCGAGCTACTTCCTCGCGGGCACGGGCCACATCGCGGCCCAATCCCTCAATTCGGTGAAGGTCGAAGCAGCCTCCGGTGATTCGGTCGTGATCCGGTTCCACTGGCTCGAAACGCTGCGCTGCCGGCCGGACTGCAAGATCGAGCGCTTCCCGATCGAGGGAGATCGCGTGGGTTTCATCAAGGTCCCCACGCCGCCCCCGTCGTTCGAGATTTACAATGAGTACTGAGCCGCGGCGCGAGATCGGAGCGATCTCGGCCGTGGTGCGGATCCTCGCCAACGTCGTCGCCTATCGGTTGCGCCGCCTGGAGATGGCAAACCTCGGGGGCGCGGTCTCCGTCATGGTGGCACTGCACCTGTCCCTGGCCGACATCGTCGTGCGCACGTCGTTCGCGTTCTTGTTGAATCTCCTGGCGTATCTGACCAACGACTATTGCGACATCGAACGGGATCTTCTCGCTGGTCGCGCCAGCGGAAAGACACGCTTCCTGGCGGCGCACAAAGGCGCGGCGCTCGCTGCTCAGGGAGTGCTCGCGGCGGCTCTTGCGGCAATTGCGGTCTGGTGGAGCCCGGGCCTCCTCGTCGCGGGCACGGCCGGCGCAGGTCTTTGCTGGCTCTACTCCGCCAAGCTCAAACGCGTCGCGTACGTGGACGTCGTGCTGATGGCGCTCTGCGGCGCGGCGATGGCACTCGTCGCGGTTCCCCTCGACCGACCGCTCGGCTGGCTCTTGGTCGGGCAACTCGGGGCGTTCTCTGCGTGCTTCGAGCTGATCCAGGTGCTCCGGGACCGCGGCGAAGACGAGCGGCAAGGCATCTTCACGACCGCAGTGCGTCTCGGTGAAAAGCCGACGCTCGCGCTCCTCCGATTCTCGATGGTGGCTTCCGCGGTCTACGCCACGCTCACCCTCAATCGGTTCGTCGGGCCGGTGCTGGCTGTCGCGGTGCTCGTGCCCTTCGACCGAGAGCGACCCGCTCGCTACTGGAATCAGGTGCGGGTCGTGTTCGGGCTCGGCTGGCTCGGGATCGTCGCCTGGGTGACGTGGACCGGCCACGCCCATGGCCTCTTGCCCCGCTGATATCCGGGGTTCAGGTGCAGTTCGCGAGCGCCGCCGACTCGAGGGAAACGCTCTGGCAGTTCCCCTGCAAAAGGAATTGATTTCCGGTCTTGGGTCCAAGACTGCACACGCAGACGAGATTGCCCGTACCATCTGGTTTGCAGTCGACGCCGTAGCTCACCTTCCCGGTGCACGACACCGAGCAATCACCGGACGAGCTTCCGCCGCCATCACAGGATGGTACGCAGCTCCCGAAGTCTGCTTGGGCGGGGAAGCACGCGGGATCGGGTTGGGGATCGCCACCACTCGGGCCGCAGCTCATCGGGTGCGTGGCCAGGCACCCGACGAAGGCCGCGAACTCGGCGCCACAGCCGGCTTTTTGCGCCTTGTCGTAGGAGTCGAGGGCATCGTTCACGCAGTTGTTTGGCAAGCAACCCGCTTGCGCGAGTTTTTGACAGATGGTGGCGATCTCATCGGCAACGTCGCCACCGCCCGCACCACCGTTAGCGCCAACTCCTCCTCCCGCTCCGCCGCTCACCCCGCCACCAAGGGCTCCGCTTCCACCCGCGCTCGTGCCCCCCGTCGAAACTCCACCGCTGCCCGCTTGGGCGCCGGACCCGCCGCCACCGCTTTGGTTCGTGCCGTCCGTCTTTCCACCACAGGCAACGAGCAGTGCTGCGCCGATCCAGAGACCGATTACCCCATCGACGAGCTTCATGCTCCGGTCATGCCATGCACCCCCAACCATCGCAACGCAGGCCCAATTTCTGGGCGTGGGTGACACCTGCTACGATAGACGAGAGATGGGGCTCGCTCGGCGTCGACTGCGAACCTTGGTCAGCGGCTTGGTCGTTGCCGCGTGCTCGTTCTCCAGCCTCGATGACCTCAAACCGAGCGGAGACGGAGGGGACGTGTCGTCGCAGGGTGGGAGCGATGGATCGACCCTGGAGGGCGGAACGTTTCCCGACTCGGGCGGAGGAAAGGATTCGGGCACGGATGTCAGTGTGAGCTGCGGGCCCGGCCAGAAAGCATGTGGGACCACGTGCGTTTCGGTCGACGCGGTGACGACGGGTTGTGCATCGGCGAGCTGCGCGCCGTGCGCGTTGCCCAATGGGATTGCGGTGTGTGCGGGTGGAGTCTGCGCCCTCGGTTCGTGTGCGCTCGGGTACACCGATTGCGACGGCGTCACGGACAATGGCTGCGAAATCCATACTTCGGCGAATCCCAATGCGTGCGGTGATTGCAACACACAATGCAACAAGACCAACACGACCCCCGTGTGCGTCAATGGCACCTGTACCGTGGGCCAGTGTGACAAGGATACCGCGGATTGCGACAAGAATCCGGCGAACGGCTGCGAGGTGGATCTTCAGAAGGACGAGAAGCACTGCGGCTCGTGCACCAACGATTGCCAGGGCTACAGCTGCGACAACGGCCAGTGCTGTTGCTGATCTCGCTCAGTCCGCAAGGTCGCACAGCCGCCGGCTCGTGATGTCCGAGAGTGCCATCACCGTGGCCTGGGGATTCACGGCGCTCGGGCTCGGGAACACACTGGCGTCGCACACGTAGACGCCCTCCACTCCCCGAAGTTTGCCGTGCTCGTCGACTGAGCCGTCGCGACTCATGCGACACGAGCCAAAGACGTGATTCATCGTGTGTTGGAGGTCTCGCGCGCCCAATCGAGGATTGAGCAACGTTTCCGTGTCTTTGAGCGAGCGCATCTCGTCCACCGCTCCCGGGATCGCCGTGTGAACGTAGCGTGCCCCGACCGCGAGCAACGCGTCCGTTGCGACCTTCATGCCTCGCAGAACCGTGCGAGCTTCGTCGTCCGGGATCCAGACGCGGGCTCGGGGTCCGAAGAAGCTGCGCACCTCTCCCTGCACCCGAGCGCGGTACACGATGGCGATGACTGTGGCGTGTTTCACCTCGTCGAGTCGCTGCATGAACGGGCGACCCACGTCCCCCCAGCGCACCATCAGAACGCTCGGCGATGCCCAGAGACACTCGTATTTCATGCCGCGGATGTCCGGGCTCATCGCGCCGAATCCCTGAGTTGCTCCGAGCCATGGATCGACGACCTCATCCATGATGCCGACGATGCCGCCGCCGATGTGAGCGAAGAGCGTGCGCCCGACGGTGCCGTTTCCGGTCATCCCGCTGTCTTGGAGGATCACTGGGGTATGCAGCGGTCCGGCAGCCATCACCACGAGCGGGGCGTTCACCCGAAAGCGAGCGACCTTTTTCCAGGTGCGCGGCTCGATGATCACGCCCGCGACGCCTCGAGCGTGGCGACCGCGAGTGAGGACGCGCTCGACGGTCGCGTGGGTAAAAATTTCGGCGCCGTGCTCCCGAGCTTCGGGCAAGTACGAGCGATCGACGGATTGCTTGTGCCCTCCGGCACAGCCGGTCAGGCAATCGGCGCACCCCTCGCAGTCGACGACGGCGCGGGGCAGTGGTTTGCCAGGTAGACCTGCGTGACGCAAGGCATCGCGCACGATCAAGTTGCGGCGCCCCATGACCGTCATCGGCGTGGGCGTGACTTGCAATCGTCCGAACACGCGAGCGTAGGCGCGGTCGAGGGACGCGTCCCCGAAGGTTTCATAACCCGATTCTTCGCACCAAGCGTCACGCACCCACTGGGGAAGGGGGAGCAGGATCGCCGAGTTCATCACGGTGCTTCCGCCGACGCAGCGACCCTGGAGGGACGGGACCTGTCCGGTTCCCCCGATCATTCGTAACCCCCCCTCCCACATGTAGCGAGCCATGAAGCGAGGCGCGTCCCGGGTCATGTCCTCGGGTCGAACCTCGGGCCCGGCCTCGAGCACGACCGTGCGAAGGCCTGCACTGGCGAAATTCGCAGCGGCCACGGCTCCGCCTGCGCCGGAGCCGACCACGACTACGTCCGCGTCCGTGTCGAATCCCTGACGCACGTCTTCGTAGTCGTGGATCACTCGGGCACCGGGACGCGAGCTAGGGCGCCGAGATCCGTGGGGAACGTCAACGGGTCGCCGGGGCGCTCGCAGCTTTTCACCGCTTCGATGTGGGCGACCACGCTGGGATGGGACATGTACATCATCGTGGTGCTGGCCTTCAGCGCATCGCCGAGCACTCGAAGCACGAAGTACCCCGATCTTCGCCAGCCCTGCACTGCGCGCGCTCGTTCACTCGGTGCGAGGCGAGAGAAACGGCGTGGGACCAGCAACAGGAAAGGGGTCAGGAGCTCGACCGCGAAGAACAGCATCCAGAGCAAGCGCCGTTGGGGAGGAGGCAGCTCGTCGAGGTAGTCGAGGGTTCGCGCGACCAGATCCGTGGAGAGATGGTCCGGCGCGCCAAAATCGTTTTCTGGGAAGAGCGCCTCAGCGGTGGCCGTCAGGCCATCCAACATTCGGCGGCTAAACCAGCCGGGGGAGGACATCGGGCGCGGATGCTCTCACGAGCCTTCGTCTTCGAGCAATCCACGCAGCTCGCCGGCCAGCTTTTCGGCGCGCTTGGGATCTCCGATGGGCGCCGGTCCAACCGGCACTCGACCTCCGCCCTCGAGTCGGATTCTCGAGGCGGTAGAGCGAGCCTTTCTTTCCAATGGGCGTGGCCATCACCGCGACGCTCTCGATTTCTGCGCGCTGGATTCTCGCGTCGTTGGTCTCGGACGAAGAGGTAGGCGCGCGATTCGACGGTCACACGCTCGGATTCTTGGTCGTACCGGACCCGCGTGCGACCCGACCCCAGGAACAGGAGGCAGAGAGCGGCCACCACCGCGAGAAGAGGAGTCGGACCGCCGCCCCACCCCGTCTCGTATTCGAGGCTCGCCGGCGATCCTTTCGAAAGCTCCGATCCAAAGGCCGAGGCACGTTCGATGCTTCGGTCGCCGAAGTTGGTGGGATAAAAGTCCGTAATCGGGACCAGTGGGGCGTTGCCGATGCTGCCGACCAGACGACAGACCGGGTTGCCTCGCGAGTATTCGAATCGAACGTCGAGGTCCCGGAGCGTGGGCTTTTCGGCTGGGGACCGGGGAATCAAATCAATTGCGCCGGAAGGTTCGATTTCGAGGAGAGCTTCCGATTCGAGCCCCAGAGGGTACGCGCGACGGACGCGCACTCCACGACCGCATCGGACGCCGGTGTGCAATGTATGCTGATCTTGCGGGGAGTCGTCGCATACCAGAGCGCGAACAGAACGAAGGCGACCGCAAACACCAAGAGGGGCGTGAGCGGAAGGTGATGCACCACGAGATCGCGGACGACGGAGCGCTTCCTGGCGGACGAGCGGTACGGAGCGTCGGACATTCCTGAGCCGAGCTAGAGCCCAAGCCCATAGCGGGAGGAAGCGTAGTTCTCGACTCTCGAGATGTCAGTGGCGCCCCTTTTGAACATGAGACGATCTCTACGGTCGAATGACTGGGCGCTGCAATCGTCGAGGGGAGCTCACGGGCACTCGGGCTCCTTGCCGTTCGCGTCCCAGTCGAAAAGGTACTCGTGGGTTTCCGCAAACTCCCGCTTGGCACCGTCGAGCTCGACGTTCACCGCCTTCTTCGTGACCACGCGCGCCGGACGGAGCTTTGGCCACTCGGTTTCGATCTCCGAGGATTGATCGACCGAGACGATCATGCGTTCGAGATCCACGTCCGATCCCTCGAGGGCCGCCGCCAGTGCCGCCATGGCGTGGCGCGCTTCGGGTCCGTCGAGATGGGTGACCTGGGAAAGCCGAACGTGTCCGTTCGAAACCGGTCCTTCGAACGTCATTTCGCCGTGGGGCGTCTTGTCGGCGGGGATGCCGGGAACGATGCCGGTTACGGATTGTTTCTTTCCCAGCTTCGGATCGTAGTTCAGCCAGCTTTCGACCCAGGCTTTCCAGCGAAACGCCGCGGCGTCCGTCAGCAGGCGCGCCTGCGCAGGGTTTTTCAGGAACGTTCGGAGCGTCTCGATCTGCTCCTTGTTCACGACCTTCTCGAGTTGGGCGAGCATCTGGTCGATGCCGCGGATGTCGCGATACCGGCCGTTCTTGCCCACCACGAGAATCGGAATGGCGGCGGAGAGTGGTGCGAGTCGAGCCAGGCCTTCGGCCACCCGAGGATCGTTCGCGGGAATGCCGTTCAGGCTGACGAAATGAAAGTCGTGATGAGACACATCGAAGGTGCCGTCCGGCGAAGGACACACGTCGAGCCGGTAGGCGAGCTTCGCGGTTTGCTTTTGCTTGTGGACGTTCTCGACGACGGTGACGGCAATCGGGGCGGACCAGGCGAATTCGGGCGCTTGCAGCGCCGGATCGTTCTCATCGCTCGGCGCACTCGAGGTCGGCGCGGGTGACGGGCTCGCCGCTCCGCAGCCGACCAGCGTGAGTAGCAGCGCGAGAATCGAGCGTCGCATGACAGGAGGCTAGTCAGCGGCAGAGCCCATGCCAACCCGCCATCGACCCAATTCGAGAGCTCGGCTTCTTCCCCGTCTTCTTGCGAGACTTCCCCTAGCGAACGCGTCGGCTCGACCGCGCCAGCGTCAACGCCAGACTGCCGATCTCCACAGCGAGGGGTAGACGTTCACGGACGGGCGCTTGAGCGAGATTGTCGAGCGCGTGCTCGAGCGCGTGCACGATTGCGGTGTGGAGCATCGGCTCGTGGGAGTCTCGCTTTCGCGCGTGTTCCTCGATCAACCGAACGAACCACCGGGCGGAGGAGCTCTTGCGAGGCTCAGCGGGAAGCTTGGGCGCCTCGGTCGTCGGAAGCGGCGCTCTCGTGACGGTCTTGGAAGCGAGATCGACGGAAGCGCTCCGCCGCTCGAGCTCGGTTAGCTTCTGGGAGAGCTCCTCGAGGATCCCCGTCGGGTCGTCGCTCGAGAGCCGGTGCTCGCTCTTCGCGCGCTCGAGCGCGGAAAGCAGGGGCTGCCACCCGGGTACGAGTCGCGTGAGTCGCTCGATTCTGTTGTCGCTCGCGCTCGATTTCGAGCCGCAGAGTCTTGACGGTGTCCCACGCCGCTCTCTCCGTGTGCTCGATCCACTGAGGATTGGTCGGCATTACTGGCCACCCTAGCCTCGACCGCTCGCACCCAGAATCATTGTCCGAAATCGCCAGCAATTTCCTGGACCGAGGCTCTCGCGAAAATCCGGCACGCGGGACGATCCCGACGAGGGAGCGGCGACGGTGCGTTTGACACACGTTGGCTCGCCAGCAAGACTCCGTGGGTGTGGTCGCGGCCTGCGCTGGTCTTCGTCAGCCTGGGCGTGGCGCTTGCGCTGGCCGTCGGTTTGACAGTCCGGACCGATGCTCGGCCGGCCGTCGTCGAGCCCGTGGCTAAGGCGTCTCCTTCGAACGTTCCGACGGCGGTGAACCAATCCGCATCTCCGGCCCCCGCTCCGACCTCCGCCGTCATCACCCCGGCCCTGTACAAGCTGCGAGCAAAAGCTCAGGCCAAAATCGTCGGTGTGGGCAAGGAGCTCGAGGACGAAGCGGGTGTGGTGCGACCTTCGCCGACCGCGAAGGCGAGGGGAAGGGTCAACGGCAACGCGCTCGGTGAGTTCGTGCCCATCGAGAACGAGTCGGCGCTCCAGGCATTTCATTCCGCGCTCGCCAAGCTGCAAAGCGGAAAGCTGGCGGGAGGCAAGCTGCGCATTTTGGCGTACGGCGCGTCGCACACCCAGGCCGACATCTACACCAGCTATCTGCGAGACTATTTGCAGAGCCGTTTCGGGGACGGCGGTCTCGGCTTCGTTCAGATGGCGAAGCTCGACAAGAGCTACCACACCCTGGATTTGCAGGTCGAAAGCGCCGGATTTTCGATCGAACACGCGCAGAAGAATGCTCCTGCCGCTCATGGTTGGTTCGGGCTCTTGGGTGCTGCGGGCGTGGCCGCATCGTCCAGCGCTCATGCTGGCATCGTTCAGAGTGCGACTCATCGAAAGGCCTTGGGCGGGGTCGCCGTCGAGGTCTTCGCGATGGGCGAGCCGGGCGGCGGCGAGCTGTCGCTTCTCATCGACAACGAGAAGCGAGCAACCTGGTCGACCGCATCGAGTCCGCCGAAGGTGGTGGTGCACAGCGAGTCTTCGTCAGCGGGGTTTTCCAGCGTAACGGTCAAGCCGGTCGGCAACGGCGGCGTTCGACTGTTCGGGATCTCCGTCGAGCGTCCGACATCCGGCATTGTCGTCGACACCTTGGGCATCAGTGGGACGCGGGCGGCCAACTGGCTGGCTTGGGACGAGGCGTCGTGGGCGGAGCAAGTGAAGCGTCGCAACCCGTACCTGGTGACACTGGCTTACGGAACCAACGAAACCTCCGACAAGAATCAAGCCATCCAGCGCTACGAGCACGACCTCGATCTCGTGTTGTCTCGGCTACACCGAGCAGCGCCCCAGGCCAGCTGTGTCCTGATCGGTCCCGGCGACGTTGGCAAGAAGATCAAGGGCGTTTGGACTCGTCGACACCGTCTCGAGCGGGTGATCGAAGTGCAGCGACGTCAAGCGCTCGCGCACGGCTGCGGCTTCTGGGACGCGTTGGCCTTCATGGGTGATGGTGGGATCGCGAGATGGATTGCTGCTGCTCCCAGCATGGCGAGCGGCGATCACATTCATCTGACTCGACGAGGATACGTGAAGCTCGGAATGGGGTTCGGCGACGCCTTGCTCCGAGCTTTCGACGAAAAGCACAAGCCCTAGGCGGCTACTTGGCTTTGGCGCGCCACTCGGGGAGCTCCTTGCCCGCCATCCGCTTGCGATAGTCCCCGTAGCCGTGGATCAGAGCGCGATAGATCAAGGAGGCCAAGATCGCGTGACCCTCGCTCGTCGGGTGACCGAGATCGCCTCCCATCAGCGCCGGATTGGAAGAGACCCAGAGCTGGACGGATTCGGCGCCTCCCATCGCGCGATAGAGATCCAAGAACCCACAGCCTTGAGCGAGCGCAACCTTGCGCTGTATCTTGACCATCTCCGGAACGGCTCGCCGGACCTGGATGCCGTACTGCGTGCGCTCGCCGTGGGCCGTGACGCTGATGATCAGGCAGGAAGCATCCGGCTTTCCCGCACGATAGCGGCGTAAGCTTTCGATGTACTCCGCTTCGTAGTTGTCGCGGATGTCCCCCGCGCCTCGCTGTGCATCGTTGCCACTCAGGGAAAAAACGAGCAGGTCCGGATTGCGCCGCCGAATTTGGCCCGCGATGTGCTCGGCCTCCTGGTGGTTCAGGCTGTTGGTGAACGTTCCGATCACAGCCAGGTTGTCCCAGACCACTCCAGGTCCGGCACGCTCGAGCACGACGCCGTACCCACGCACGCTGTTCTTGACGGCGTGCACACTGATTTGGTGAGGGCCGTCCGGGAGCTCGAACGAGGCGACGTTGTCGCTTCGTTCCGGCGCATCGGTTTCGATGCGGCCAAGAAGGTGATCGCCATCCTTCACTTCGAACGCGCCGGCCCCCGGCGATTTTTCGTACCAGAGCTCGAAATGCGAGATGTGTTGCCCCGGACCCTCTTTGGTCGTGGAGAAGCGCGAGAGAGCGCCACCGGAGGAACGGTTGCTCACTCCACCCAAACCAAACCGCATATCCGCTTCACACTTGAACAAGAGCTCGCAGCGGGTGGACCACGGCGTGACCACGCTGAAGCGGACGCCGCGGTGTAAGTAGAACTGGTTGAACGGCGCGAGCACGTGGAAGCCGTGGCCGCCATCGCCGAATCGCTCCTGGAGTTGGGCGCGGAGCGCGAAAGTCAGCCCGTCGTCGCCGAGTAGGCTGTCACCCCAATGGCAGGCACGGGCAAGG
Source organism: uncultured delta proteobacterium (assembly GCA_963781505.1). Classification (GTDB taxonomy): domain Bacteria; phylum Myxococcota_A; class Polyangia; order Polyangiales; family Polyangiaceae; genus JADJKB01. The sequence continues at coordinate 279,553 of CAWAHB010000038.1, forward strand.
ACCTTTGGTGCCCCGAGATCCGCGAGGGTCAGCTGCCGAAAATAGTGGTCGAGCGCCTTGCCGTTTTCCAGCGGCACCTCCACGGGCTTTTTCTCTTCCGGCCCGGGCTCGTAGATCGGAAAGGTCGCTGTTTGCTTCACGACTTTCGGTGGCTCGGGCTTCTTTTTCGCCACGCTTCCCAGGTGCTCTTGTTTCAATTTCTCGAAGCGGGCGTGGCGCTCTTTCAACTCGGCGTCTTCGCTTTCGAAACACGCTGTCCGACGAGGTTCCAATACGGCACGTAGCCCTCGCCTCGCTTCCACGGCTGCAGCGCGTGGAGCGGCGGAATCACGTAGGTCGACGCGATCATCAGTCCGAGGCCGAGCACGACCGTACCGAGTCGTCGGGCTGCTGCCGGCGCAATCTCCGCAGGCGGTGAGGTCCTGGATTCGACAGCCGGCTTGGAGCTGGGCGTGTCGGGGGTGCTGTCGCGATCGGTCATCTTCTCCTAGAACGCAAAGTAGATGTTGGGTCGGGGGCCTGCCAAGAGGCGTGGCAGCATCGCTCCGAGTAAGGCGATGAAGCCCGCGATGGCGAGGGCGGGCGCAGCTCGGTACAAGCGCTGGCCCGGATTTTCCGTGAATCTCGCGGGAAGCAGATGATGGGCGAGCGCGAGCGCGATCAGAACGAGAAGCGCGTGATCAGCGAAGCCGAGGGCGACCGATCGAACATACCCCGGTAGCGACGCGCCGAGGACCAGGTCGTACAGGGGCTGGAAACGAAACAGCCCGCGGCGGATCCCCAACCCATCGAGCTCCAGAAGCTTCGCGCCCATCGCTCCGGCGAGCTTGAGATTGTCGGCTCGAAAGAAGATCCTCGATAGAACGACGAAATGCAGCGTAAGGATCACGTGTACGACTCTCAGCCCCTTGATGTCCTTGCCGCCGAGCACGCTGACCAAGAATCCGACGCTGCCGACGCTCGCACATAGCGCCACGGTGTGGTGAGGGATCCCCAAGAGACCCAGAAGCGACCAGGCGCCGAACGCCGCACAGAGCGCCACTGCCGCACTGGCGGTCACGCGACTTAGCCGCGTCGGCCAACGATGCACGACGACACGATGCATGACCATCGCTGCCGCCTGGAGGTTCGAATAGATGACGAAGTTCCAGCTGGCACCGTGCCACATACCGATCAGGAACATCGTCAGCCACAAATTGAAACAGGTTCTGTTCAAGCCGCCGCGGCTGCCACCGAGCGGGAAGAACACGTAGTCTCGGAGCCAGGTGGAGAGCGTCATGTGCCAACGGCGCCAGAACTCGGCGACGCTCGACGCCTGGTACGGCCGGTCGAAATTTTCGGGCAAATGCACGCCGAACAGGCGCGCAACGCCGATTGCAATGTCGGAGTAGCCGGAAAAGTCCGCGTAGATCTGCAGGGTGAACGCGTACAGAGCCAATAGGTTCTCGAGTGACGAGTAGGACGCTGGGGTAGAAAAGACGATGTCGGTGAAGCGCGCAGCGATGAAGTCGCCCAGCACCACCTTCTTGATGATGCCTTTCGTGATTCGGAAGAGCGCGAAGTCGACGTCTTCTCGCTGAACGGTCAGTCGAGAGCGCAGCTGTGGCAAAAAATCGGCCGCGCGAACGATGGGCCCGGCGATCAACTGGGGAAAGAACGCAACGAAGAGCGCGAAGCGAACCAGACTGCGTTCGGGCTCGAGCCGCCCGCGCCATACGTCGATCGTGTAGCTGAGACTTTGAAACGTGTAGAAGCTGATGCCGATGGGCAGCAAGAGATCGAGGTGCGCGTTCACGTGCGAAAGCCCGGCAACGTGAGCGACGGAGCGCGCGATCTCCAGCAAGAACCCGGTGTACTTGAAGTAGCCGAGGAGACCGAGATTGGTCACGATGCTCAGGGCGAGCCAAAAGCGCCCTCGCTTGCCGCGCTCTCGTGCTCTGCCAATCGCCAGGCCGGCCGCGTAGTCGACGAGAGTCGAGAACACGAGCAGACCCACGAAGTACCACGGCGGCGGCATGGGTCCCGCCACGGGTTTCGCGCCCGCGCAGTAGAAGAAATAGCTCGCTCCTAGCAGCAGAAGGAATCGTGCACGCGGTCGCTTCGATAGGAGCCAGAAGCCGCCCATCACGAGAGGGAGAAAGAGCAGAAAATCGAAACTCGCGAACAGCATGGGAGCTCGAGAGCGGTATCAGCCGCTGCTCACGGTCGTGTCTTCTCCCTCTCCACGACCGCGAAGAGATCGACCATCGGCGTGCACGTTACCCGAGCCACGCGACATCAGGAAACTGGCCTGCAAGGGCCCAGGGGCCTGGATCTGGAAAGCTCCGGAAATCGAGCCCGATCAGCCCTCGATATCGGAAACGCACGAGCCTTCGCTCACTGGTCGCTCACTGCCGCTTTCGCCGGTGCGAGCAGCATCCACGCGGCCGGAATCAGCACGAGGTAGAGAAGAGCACCGACCAGCATCAGGTTCGTGAGGCCGAAGGTCAGCGCGATGAGCATCGCCAGGCTCGACGCGAGCACGCTGCCCACGCCGTTGATGCCCCAGAGCCAAGGCGTCTCGGCTTCGTGGGCACGGCGCGCGAGTCGCATGCCGACGGGGAAGGCAACGCCGAGCACGAGCCCGAGCACCGCGCACACTGCGACTGCAAATCCGATGCGCTGGGGCGTCGCGGCCGCGGCGACTCCCCCAGCGAGTCGGGTCCAGCCGAGAGCCACCGCCGCCAGGAGCGCCGAAAGGACCAGAGGAAACACCAAGGCCCAGGGCTTTCTATCCAGAGGAAGCCGATCGCTCACGAAGGAGCCCGCGCCCATCGCGCCAACCAAGCTCGAGAGGACCACCATCAAGCTGTAGCTCGGGTGACCGAGGACGAGACTCAGCCGCTGCAAGAGAGCGATTCTCGGCCAGCATGAAGCCGACGCCAATGGCGGAGAAATACACGAGCCCCGCGACGAGTCGGCGATCGACCCGTCCTTCGGGCCGCGCTCGGCGCACGAGGGGTACGGCGATGGCGAGCGTGACCAAGATGAGCGAGGCGAAGAATGCTAGCGCGAGCGTGCGCGTCGCGAGCAGGTTGCCTTCGATGAGGCCCGCGTATTCGGGCGGCAGCGTCTTCCACATTGCGCCAAACCGGACGACGTTGAAAAAGAACGGCCGGTCATCGGTTGCCGGTCGCAGATCCATCAACGGCAAGAGCGTGCGCCGATCGAGATCGCTTCGGCTCTTTGCGGCCAGAACGTTCTCGACTATGTCGACCAGCGCCGGTTGACCGGGACGCGCGCCGAGGATGAACCCCTTCTCCTTGGCGAGCGCGTCCAGTGCGCTGATTTCCTCCGGAGTGAACGGGTCTTTGGCGACGAGCAGTGTGGCGGCGGGACCAGCAGCGAGAAGCGCGATGTGATCCCGAGGCGATGTCGCCCCACTCGCGAAGAGCGCCGCCACCGCCACCCCGACCAAACGAGGCGTTTCTGCGCTTGCCCAGCGGGATACGGTGAGGACTCCGCCCGGCTCGAGTCGACTCAAAAACAGCTGAAATGCTTCGACCGTGTACAGCCCATTTTCGCTGAGAGCGTGCGCCCCCGCGCCCGTCGCTGCCCACGTATCGATGAGAGATGCCTGGATCACCGAATACTTTTCCGGATGGCGCGCCAGGTAGCTCCGCGCCTCGTCGTGCACGAGCTTCACTTCGGACCGATTCGCGATCGCGGCGCCATGGCCCAGCTCGCCCGTCAGAATTTCGAGCAAACGATCATTGAGCTCGATGCCCACGACCGGCGCGTGGCCCGTGAGAAGCGCGGCTTGGATGTCCCGGGATCCGCCCACGCCGATGATGGCGATGGCGCCATGAGGTCGAATCCGGTGGACGGCATTCGTGACGTCACAGTCGAGCCAGCTGAGCTTTTGCAGATCGTCGTCGACCAGATAGAGCGGAGTCGCCGCATGGCCGTCGATCTCGATGCCGCGCTGAAGCACGAAGGGTTGCGGGCAAAAGCCACCCTTGCCCCAAAACGCTGCGGGCACGACCAGTGGCTTGTGGACCAGCACGCGAGAGTGGCTGTTCCAGAGCTCGCGTTCGACATCGTCGCGGGTCTCGGGACGGCCCTTCACCCACAAGGGAACGAGGCCGCGATTGCTGCCGGTGTTGAGAAAGGTCAACAGGATCGCGCCTGCCAAGAGTCCGATGCCAACGCGCGACGGCCGCGGCGCGGACGCGGCTCGGGCGAAGCTCATCGATGCGAGAGAGGCCAGTACGGAAAGCGACAGGATGGCGCTCCCGCCCCCGAGCCATTCGAGCAAAAACGGCACGATTGGTGCGCCCAAAGCTGCACCCGCGAGATCCACCGCATACACCCGCCCCACGGGAAGCTGGGCGCGGGTGAGCGCTGCCGCCACGATCTTTCCTGCCGGAAAAAATGGCAGCGCGAGGATCGAGGCGAACACGACGAACAGAGGCACGGTCGTGGCGACGCTCTCGGCCCGCAGCGGGACGAGGAGCAACAGGACGTAGCTCACGGGAATTGCCACAGCGAGCTCGAGGGCGTCCCTCGCGAGCGAGTGAGGGAGCGCGTCGGCCGCGTAACGATTTGGTCGGAGGTAGACGTAGACGGCACCCGCCGTGAGGCCGAAAAGCCCCATCGCAATCACCAGGAACGCGAGCGAGTACCAGGTGAGGACTGACAGCATCCGCGTGTCGAGCACTTCGAGTGCCAACACCGATGCACTCACGAGAAACAGACCCGCGTAGAACGGCAGCGGCCGGAGCGTGCTCGTGGTGAGCGTGCTCGAGAGCCTCGGCGCGCTGCGAGGAGCTTCCTTTGCCGTCTCGTTCACGTGGGTGTCGTGGCTCTCAGTCGGTGTCGTCGTCAGGGCCGACCGGAGGTGGAGGATGCGAATGCGAATACGTGGAGGAGTGTGTCTGGTACGCGACGCTGGATGCGGTCTGGTAGAGCTCCTTGCCTCCCGGCGCATCCGGCACACGCCGCAAAATGTCGATGAGCTTCTGCATGCACACGTGAGGCGACATCGTGCCTTCGGTGAGGGAAAGCTTCAGGGAAAGCACCTCGACGGCCGGATCCGATGCGTCGTGAGCGCCGAGGGCTCGTCGAGCGGCTGGGAAGTCTTTTGACTCGATCAGCTGGTCGATGCTGGAAAGCGGCTCCGTCGGCATGGCGCGAGCGTACCAAGATGTGGGCGCGCGCGGGCGTGATGCCCGCCAAGTTGCCGGAAAGTTTGAGCTTCACGGCGCATCGGGGTGGTCGTGGTTGGGGCGGCATGATACCGTCGCCCCTCGTCCGGACCCGCTTTCTCCTGTCGTCCGGCGCTCTCGTACATGTCCAACAAGGGTCGAAGGAAGAGCAGCGACGCGCCCCCGCCCGATTTGAAAAAGGAGGGGGCGATGTTCTTGCAGAATCTGAAGGGCACCAAGGTCGCGGAGCAGTTCATGCGCGAGCACGATCGATTGCAAGCCCAGCTGCGTGAGCTCGAAGACGAGAACGCAAAGCTCCGTGCGAAGGTCGAAGCGGACTCGGCGATTCGCGAGCTACTCGAGAAGATCGAGTCGCTGGAGCACGAAAAGAAAGATCTTCTCTCACGCTTTCATGCAGTCGAAGCCGCGTCGAGCGAAGTGCACGCCCGCGTCCACGAAATCGAGACGGAGTTCTCGAATCTCGCCAACCTCTTCGTCGCATCGAACCAGATCCACGCGAGCCTTTCGCCCCGCGGCGTCATGCGCCGCGTCAAGGAAGTCCTGGCCCAACTGGTCGGGGCCGAGCGCTACTGTGTGTACTTCTCCAACCCCGATCGGACGGAGCTCGTTCCCATCGCGTTCGAGGGGATCCCTGGCGCCGAGCTCGGGAACATCCGGATGGGGCAAGGGCCCATCGGCGAGGTGTTCAAGACCGGCGCAGCGCGTGTGGTGGAGTCCGATCCGAGCAGCGGCTCTCTGTCCGCCCCGGCCGCCGTCGTTCCCCTCGCGGTGGACGACCAGATCGTCGGAGTCATTGCGATTTTCGGCACTCTTTCTCAGAAGAAGCACTTTGACACCATCGACTTCGAGCTCTTCAAGCTGCTCGGGCAGCACGCGGCGGCCGCGCTCGTGAGTGCCAGCTTGTTCTCCCAAGCGGAACGCAAGATCCCCGGTCTCGAAGCATTCGTCGACCTCTCGCGTTTGATCCCCATGGCCGAATACTCCTGCTTGATTGTCGAAGACTCGCCGATGATGCGCCAGCTCCTGGTGTTTGCGCTCGCGCGGGTGAAGAACCTGCGCGTCACGGAGGCGGACGACGGCGTCGACGGCCTGCGCAAGCTCGCCTCGGCGCGCTACGACATCATCGTGACGGACATCAACATGCCGATCATGGACGGCCTCAAGCTCGTGAAGCGCGTGCGCAGCGATCCGGTGCACAAGGACACTCCGATCGTGATCATCACGACCGAGGGCTCCCAAGAAGATCGGCAGCGCGCGCTCCAGCTCGGGGCGAACGCCTACATCACCAAGCCCATTCAGGCGCCTCAGGTGATCGCGACCGTGAAAGAGCTGCTCAAGATCGAGTGAGCCTCGTCCGTGTGGGTCAAGATCTGCGGTATCACCAGCGTCGAAGACGCCGAGCTCGCGATTTCATCCGGCGCGGACGCGATCGGCCTGAACCTCGTTCTGAGCTCACCGCGAGTCGTTTCCGAGGCGGTGGCCCGGGAGATCGCGAAAAGCGCAGCCGGACGCGTGGAAGTGGTGGGAGTGATTGCGGATCGCTCCCTCTTCGAAGCGAGTCGTTTGCGCGAGGAGCTCGGCCTCTCGCTGCTCCAGCTGCATGGCGACGAAGCTCCCTCGGATCTCGAAGCGTTGCTTCCGCGGGCGTTCAAGGCCGTGCGGATCGCGAGCGAAGCAGATGCGAGCGCGGCCGCGGGCTTCGGGGGTGAGCGGTTGCTCGTCGACGCGAAGGTTTCCGGCAAGCTCGGAGGGACCGGAGTCCAGGTCGACACGCGGCTGGTTCGAAAGCTCGTCGCATCGCGGAAGGTCGTGCTGGCCGGGGGCCTCACGCCGGACAACGTCGCTGCCGTGGTGCGGGAGGTCCAGCCGTGGGGTGTGGACGTCGCCAGCGGAGTGGAAATCGCGACGGACGCGCGGACCAAGGATCCCAGCCGACTCGCAGCGTTCGTGAGACGAGCGCGAGAGCCATGAATCCCGGGGCGCTAGCTGGATATCCACGCCTTCGACGCCCTCCGGCTCGGTGGTAAGGTCTCGCCCATGGCTGCCACGCCCTCCACCATGCTCCCCCTCGGGACGCCGCTTCCGAGCTTCTCGCTCCCTGACGCCGTTTCGAATCGTGTCGTGAGCTCCGACGAGCTCCTCGGCTCGCCCGCGGTCGTGGCGGTCGTCTGCAACCACTGCCCTTACGTGAAGCACATCCGGTCGGGTCTCGCGGAGTTTGGGCGCTTTGCGGCCGAGCACGGAGTGAAGATAGTGGCGATGAGCTCCAACGACATCCGGGGGTATCCCGCCGATGCACCGCCGCTGATGGCACAAGAGGCGCGCGAGGCGGGGTACACGTTTCCGTATCTCTTCGACGAGTCCCAGGACGTAGCCAAGGCCTTCCAGGCCGCCTGCACTCCGGAGTTCTACCTGTTCGATCGCGAGGGAAAGCTCGCGTATCGGGGGCAATTCGACGATTCCAGGCCGAGCAATCAGATCCCGGTGACCGGCAAGGATCTGCGGCAGGCAGTGGAGGCGTTGCTGGCCGGAGAGCGACCGAGCACGGATCAAAAGCCGAGCATTGGCTGCAACATCAAGTGGCGTGGCGATGCGCCCGTCTACACGTGATGCGCGCCGGATTTGCGCTCGCGCTCTTGCTCATCGGCTGCTCGTCGCCGTCGATCACCGGCGGCGATCCCGTGCGTGCTGGCCGCGAGCCCCCCGGGAAGGTGCTTCGCACCTACGTGACGAAGGACTGCAAAGACGCCAAGGGTGTGGCATGGGCACATCCAGCGCGGCTCTTCCTCGTCAAGGACAGCGAAGGCTTCGAGTTTCTCGTGGCTGCCGAGGCCGGCCTCGACTCGCTGGTGATTCGAAACCACTACACCGAGGGTTCCGAGTCGGTGTTCCAAGCCGTGCTCGATGCGAGCGAGGGCCATCCGGTGCTCCACGACTATCGAATCCCCGCCAAAGGCAAGGGGGACGGTCGCATGGCAGTCGCATTCAACTACTCGGAGACGGAGAGCGACGACCAGATCTTGCGCGCGAAGGTGCTCGGCGCGGCCTTCGCTTGCCGGCTAGCCGAAGACGAAGAAGAGCCGCCGGACGGCGGATCGTGAGCGCGGGCTACTACGCCGAGTTTGGCGGGCGTTTCGTCGCGGAAACGTTGGTGCCTGCGCTCGAGGAGCTCACCTTGGCGTTCCAGCGCATCGTGCCCAGCGCAGATTTTCAGCGTGAGTGGCGGGCGATGCTCGCTGACTACGTCGGCAGGCCGACTCCGATGTACCGGGCGGATCGGCTGGCGAAAGCCATCGATCCGGAGGGGCGGAGGATCTCGGCGCTCCATCTCAAGCGCGAGGATCTCTGTCACACCGGTGCGCACAAGATCAACAATGCTCTCGGGCAAGTTCTGCTGGCGAAGCGCCTCGGCAAGCAGCGCATCATTGCCGAGACGGGAGCGGGGCAGCATGGTGTGGCTACGGCGACGGCCTGCGCGGTGCTCGATCTCCCCTGCGAAGTCTACATGGGCGCGATCGACGTGGCGCGGCAAGCGCCCAACGTGGCGCGCATGAAGATGCTCGGCGCGCGCGTGATCCCGGTCGAAAGCGGTTCGCGCACGTTGAAAGACGCGATGAACGAGGCGCTGCGTGATTGGGTCACGAACGTACGCACGACTCACTACTGCGTGGGATCGGCGGCGGGGCCTCACCCCTATCCGGCGCTCGTGTCCGAGCTCCAACGGGTGATTGGCGACGAAGCACGGGTGCAGCTAGCGGCGCTTCCGGACGCGGTCGTTGCGTGTGTCGGCGGAGGCTCGAACGCCATCGGGATGTTTCGCGCGTTTCAAGACGATCCCGTCGCCCTGTACGGAGTGGAGGCGGCCGGGGAGGGGATCACGACCGGCAAGCACGCCGCGACCCTCGGCGCGGGTCGGGTTGGTGTCCTCCACGGCGCTCGCACGATGGTGCTCTCGGACGACGATGGGCAGATCCTCGAGGCGCATTCGGTGAGCGCGGGCCTCGATTATCCCGGGGTGGGACCGGAGCATGCGGCGCTCCAAGCCTCTGGGCGCGCCACGTATCTCTCCGCGACGGACGAGGAAGCGCTCGCGGCCGCGGATCTCGTCGTGAAACGCGAAGGCATCCTGGTGGCCCTGGAAACAGCCCACGCTTTCGCACGCCTGGCAGACATTGCCGAGCGCGAGGCCGAGCGCCTCGGTCGCCCGGTGACCGTCGCGCTCTGCCTCTCGGGTCGCGGCGACAAGGACCTCGCGACGTACCTCGAGAGGGCCGAGCGATGACGAGGCTCGAGCAGCGCTTTGCCGACAAGACCCGGCCGCTCTTGATCATCTATCTCACGGTCGGTGATCCGAGCCTCGAGGATTCCCTCGCGTGTTGCCGGGCTGCGCTCGAGGCCGGCGCGGATGTTCTGGAGCTCGGAGTGCCCTTCAGCGATCCCACCGCCGATGGGCCTGTCATCGCGGAGGCCAGTCAGCGAGCGCGCCGTGCCGGAGGCTCGCTTCGCTCGGCGCTCTCCCTCGCGCGGGAGCTGAGAAAGGAGAGTGACGCGCCGCTCGTCCTGTTCAGCTACCTGAACCCGATCCTCGCCTTTGGTGAGCAGGAGCTCTCCCAAGTTGCCATCGAGCATGGCGTCGACGGGCTCCTCGTCGTGGACCTGCCGCCGGAAGAGGGCGCCGAGCTTCGGGCGTCGGCCCGACGAGCGGGTCTGGCGATGATCCCTCTCGTCGCTCCCACGAGCAGCGTCGAGCGGGCGGCACTCATCGTGAAAGACGCTCAGGGCTTCGTCTATTACGTGTCGCTCACGGGTGTCACCGGGTCGGGAGATGCCCCGCTGGAAGCTGCCGGACGGGCCGCCCGAGCGCTCGCCAAGAAATGCGGGATCCCCGTCGCCGTGGGATTCGGCATCGATTCGCCCGAGAAGGTTCGTCTCGTCGCCCAACACGGCGTCGATGCGGTGGTGGTCGGCAGCGCCGTGGTCCGAGCCATCGCTCGCGCGGAGTCCCGGGAGGCTCGCGTTTCAGCCGTAAAGAGCCTGGTCGGTTCCCTTCGCCAGGCCCTCGAACCGGCAGTGTAAGACCGGGTCGCGCTTTCGCGTTTTCGTCGAGTCGGGTGGGGAAGAGCCCAACGAGCTCGACGAAGGAGTCGGAACAATGCGAACGATTGGCGTTTTTGCGGTGGTGGCGACGGCTTTTGCGGCGGTCGCGTGTTCCCAGGCTGGTCTCCCGGAGGCGAGTGCGCCGAACGACGCTCCGCAACCGGCGGGCGGCGCACAAGCCGAGTCCAAGACGGCTTCCGTAGACTCCCAAGGGATGCCAGCCCCCGAAGCCGCGCCAGCACCCACGACCGCCAGTCGCGGCGCGGAGCAGAAAGATGCACCCTCCGATGACGAACGCCCCGGTCTCGGGACGGAGTTCGGGGAAAGTCGCGAGAGCCGGATCTCGACGACCCACTTCACTCGACAGGATCCGAGCCGCCCGTTCGATTCGCTGAAGCTCTTCTACAATGACGCCTCTGGTGCCCGCGCCATGGCGCGACGCGCAGGGATCGCGGACTTCGGTTCGGCCCTCGCGCGCACCCACCAAGGTGCCATCACCGTGCGTTTGCTGGATTCGAGCGGCAATCCCCTCGAAGGGTTCAGCTCAGGAGCCAACACCTACGTGGTCGGAGCCTCCGGCGACCGCTACACGATTCAGATCGAAAACCACACGCGGGCTCGCTTCGAGGCGGTCACGACGGTCGATGGACTCGACGTGATCAACGGCCGCACCGGCGCACTGTCGAACCGCGGCTACATCGTGGGCGCGTTCTCCACCGTGGAGATCGACGGCTGGCGTCGAAGCAACGATACGGTTGCCGCGTTCCGGTTCGGTCGGGTGAGCCAGTCGTACGCAGGCAAGACGGGCAGCGATCGCAACGTGGGCGTGATTGGCGTCGCAGTCTTCGAAGAAAGCGGATCGAACCTCGGCTGGACCAACGCCGAAATCGACAAGCGCCATACGGCCGATCCCTTCCCGGGAAGCTCCACCCCATCGTCCGGCGGGCCGCTTTCCTTCTGAGGATTACCGACCGGCGGTTTTCAAGCCGTGGCGGCTCACCGCGTCCTCGAATTCTGATTCGCCTTCGGTTCCGATGAGCACGGTGCTGTCCGATGCGCCCTGCCAGATCTGCATTTGCTGACACTCGAAGCAGATCACGAGCTCGACGGTGTCCCCCTGGGCCACGATCCTGAGGCCGTGGCGCGGGTTGAAACACTTCGCGGCTTCGCCGTTGCTCGAGTCAATGGCCGCTCGCGAAGCTTCGATCAACCGATCCCTCTCGTCTTTGGAGAGGGTGGCCTTTCCCAGGATCCGGTAGCCGCGAAAGTCTTCCGCAGGCGTGAGCGGTTGTTCGCCCGGTGGGGAAGGGTCGAGGGAGAAGAGCTCTCCGGTGTCCGCGCGTTCGAGAACCGCATTCTGGGTCGGTTCGAATCCCGGATTTTTTCCGCAAGCAGCCAGGAGCGAGCCCGCGACCACGATGACGAGCGTGCGCAGCATGCTCTGAGCTTGCCATGCCCGGGTGGCGAAGGGAGTGGCGATCGCCACCGGCGGCCGGCGTTTCGCCAGCGCCGCGGAGCGTATTTCAGCCCGCATTCGTCCTGGTACGGAGCGTGCTTCGTTCGCGGCCCAACATGCGTTTGGTTTTCGACCGCGGCACGCTGGTTCTGCTCGAGCCCCCGGATATCGACCTCGGGTTCTTGCCCGGTGTGATCTGGGACCGGCGGGTGGCGCTCTGGAGGGCGCCGGCTCATCGCCACCGGGACATCGTCGACGCTGCGAGCCGACGCGGCCTGTCGTTCACTGACGAGACTCGTCGCGACGACGAGGAGCTGCCCGGGCCCTGGGCGACCATCCCGCTCCGACCCTACCAGCGAGCGGCCCTCGTCGGTTGGGAGGCCTCCGGGCGGAACGGAATCACGGTTCTTCCCACCGGGTCCGGCAAGACGCGGCTCGCGATCGCGGCGATGGCAGCCGGTAATGCTCGCACGCTCTGTCTCGTCCCAACGCGTGCGCTCCTCGCTCAATGGCTGCAAGAGATTTCCCGCGTCTACTCCGGGCGGGTGGGCGTGCTCGGTGACGGAGAGCACGAGCTCGCCCCCGTGACCGTCGCAACCTTCGAGAGCGCGTATCGCTACATGTCGGACTACGGCGACTATTTCGATCTCCTCGTGATCGATGAAGTGCACCACTTCGGAGCCGGGCAGAGAGACGAGACCCTCGAGCTCTCCATCGCGCCCCAACGGCTCGGCCTCACGGCCACACCCCCGGACGAGCTGGCGCTGAGGCGGCTCGAGTCGTTGGTGGGCCCCATCGTGTTTCAGCTCGGCGTGGGCGATCTCGCCGGGACGTACCTCGCTCGCTTCGACCTCCTGGTCATCAGGCTGCCCCTCGATCGAGAAGAGCAACGGGCGTACGCCCGCGAACGATCGCATTTCAATCGGTACTATCGCTGGTTTCGCGAGATCCACCCGGACGCGAGCTGGGAGGACTTCCGCAGCACCGCCTGCCAATCGGTGGAAGGTCGCACCGCGCTCGCCGCTTGGCGTCGGAGTCGCCGCTTGATCTCTTTCACGCGCGCCAAGGAGGCCGCCCTCGGGGAACTTTTGACTCGACACGCCGAGCAGAAGCTCATCGTGTTCACTTCGGACAACGATGCGGCGTACACCGTGGCACGCCGGAAGCTCGTGATGCCGGTCACCTGTGACATCGGCCGCGCCGAGCGTCGTGAAGCACTCGCGGCGTTTCAGAGCGGTGAGATCCGCGCGCTCGTCTCGTCACGAGTTCTGAACGAAGGCATCGACGTGCCCGACGCGGAAGTTGCCGTGATCGTGGGTGGCATTCTCGGTGAACGGGAGCACGTGCAGCGCATCGGCCGGCTCCTGCGCCCTACGCCTGGAAAACGGGCTGTCGTCTATGAGCTGGTCTCTCTCGGAACTTCGGAAATCCGTCAATCACTGGAAAGGAGAAAGGGTCTTGCTTCCTCGAGCCATCAGCGACGACACGTTCACATTGAGAGGTACTGAGATCCTGCCGATTTATTTGTCGGCGCGGGATCAGGTGTGGCTTCGGGCGCTGCTCGACGAATACGAACGCCATCGCGGCGCGAAATACCGCTCCCTCGAAGAGCGTTTGAGGGAACCTCTGCCCGTCGCTGCGCCCCGAAGCAAGCTGCGGGTCGCTCGTCACCTTCTCGATCGTCTGATGCGGGACGATACGAGCCCGGCTCTCGATCCCCGTGTTGCTCGAAGGGTTCTGTTTCGAGCGGCCGTCGAGCGCGACGCATCGCGAGACGAGATCATCCGGCGGGTCGCGGAGGCGCTTTCGGTGACGCCAGCCGATCTCGAGAGCTCGCTGTTCGCCGATCTTCCGCCGGATGAGCTCGTCGGAGCACTGCCCGGGATTTCGCCGCCCGAGCTCGTGCTCGAATCGAACCTCGCGATCGCGTGCTCACTCCTCAAGCGGTCCGCGCGGGTTGTCGTTCGTGCACAGGGGCAGCCACTAGCGCTCATCCGCACCGCCCACCGCCGAGGGCTCATCTGTCGAGGGTTTTTGCGCGGTCGGGACGCAGCGGAGCTCGACATCTCCGGTCCGTTCTCCCTGTTTCGCCACACGGCATTGTACGGCCGCGCGCTTGCGGCGCTGCTTCCTCGCCTCGCGTCGTGTGAAAAATGGACGCTCGAGGCCGAGTGCGCTCTAGGGCGCGGGACGACGCTGTCCCAGCTCACCCTCGACCATCGAGATCCCCTGCCGCCGGCTCGGGATCTCGGCGCCCACGACCCGCGGCGGGAGGAGCGCTTCGCCAAGGACTTCGCAAAGCTCGCGCCCCATTGGGACGTCACCGTCGAGCCCGATCCGATCGACCTCGGTGTGTCGCTCGTGTTTCCCGACCTCGAGCTCCGCAATCGCCGGACTGGGGAGCGTTGGCTCTTGGAGATCGTCGGCTTCTGGACCCGAGAGCACGTGGAACGAAAGCTCCGCCAGCTCGATCAGGCAAATCGGCACGACGTCATCCTGTGCCTCGATACGACGCGGCACTGTGGTGGCGAAGAGCTGTCCACGCTGGGACACGTCGTGAAGGCCCGGCGACGAATCGACGCGCGCCAGATCCTCGCCATCGTCGAGCCCGAAGCGCTGCGGGACGTGGCGTGAGTCGTCAGGTGAAGCGAATGCCGCCCGCGATCTCGCTGATGTCGTCGGGGCTGCAGCTCTCGAACGTGATGCGGACGAACCAGTCCTTCCCGGGGATGAAGCACGCATGCACTCCGCAGGTTCGGCCGTTGAAGATACTGGTGAGGTGGAGCTCGAGGTCGCGACCATCGATCCGAATGGCGCTCGTGGATGCGATGGCCATTGGGGAGCCGGCAAATAGCGGACGATCCCAGAAGCGAAAAATCTCTGCGTGCGCAGCGTCGCGTTCGAGCTGGATCAATCGCTCGTTGGGGAGCATGCCATCGGCCTCTCCGGCCAGATCGCGCCGAGCCCAACCTGGGACATCGACGTTCAGCGGCTCCGGAGCGCGGGTCTGCCACTCGGCGGCCTGCTCTTCGGTGTAACGCTGAACGACGCTCACTCGGCGAGCGTCGCAACTTCGGGCGTCGAGTGCTAGTGTGAACCTTGGGACATGCGGCGGGTCGTCATCGGTCTACTGGCTTCGATGCCCGTGGTGGCTTCGGCGTGCGGATCCAGTGACACCGAGCCCCAGGCCCACCCCCACCCCACGCAGGACAGCGGGACGGACGGGGCGGACGACGCGGACGCAACGGATGCGGGCGAAAAAAAGCTCTCCGAACAGACATTTGGAGCCTTCGCCCTCTGGGCCAGCCCCATCGAGGACTACCTCGCGGTCGGACAGCAGATCCAGGGCGACAACTTCAATCACAGCATCAATGATCTCGCGCCCATCGGCGATCGACTGTTTGTGTCCTACGGCGACGCCACCTACAACCTGGGCGAGCAGATCCCCATCGAGTTTCGGTACTTTGCGTCCCCTGACGATCCCGTCGCGTCGCCGGCGCCGGTCGACGGGGCTGGCCAGGGAGAAGTCCAAACCACGCCCTATCAGAGCGGCGAGGAGCAGATCGATCGTTACCGAATGCTCGACGGGGTCCTCTGGCAGGCAGGGATCGACTCCATCGATCCCGACGAGCTCTGGACCCAGGCAAACACCGATCCCAAAGGGATCCAGGGCAACGTGTATCGGTTCGACGGGGATCGCTTTCAGAAGCACCGCAGCATCACCGGTGGCGAGCACGTGCACGACATCACGAGCTACGCTGGAGCCCTCTACGCGGTCGGATCGGGTGCCGACACGCGCCTGGAGTTCGAGGGTGGGCAGATCTTCCGCTACCTCTGGCGCAGCGTCGATCAGGGGGTGAGCTTCGAAACCGTAGAGCGGGTCCAGTATCCAACGGTCGGGCAGGGGGACACGCGTTGGGTGACGCTTCTGCCGACGAGCGGATCTCTCTACGTGTTCGGGTACGAGAGCAGCTTCGCTTCCGGCGTGGCAACGGTAATGAACGCGAGCTTCGACGGCCAGACCGTGACGAATCTGCTGCCCGGTCATCCGCTCGCCAAGCTGTTTCCCGACGACGTGCTGGTTCTCCCGGACCAGAGCGCCCTGCTCTGGGGGGTGGACGTGGCCAAGACCCCGGTCCGCTACACCTCCGGGCACGTAGTGGGCGATGGGTTCACGCCACTGTCCACCCTAGCCGGCTCGACGCTGGTCGATGCGACGCTGGCCGCGAGCACGGGCGAGATCGTCTACCTCACCGTTGTCGGAGACGAATACGGCACGACGCCGGTCAGCTGGGACGTCCACGTGCTGGTAGCCGATGCATCGACTCCCGATTCGACGACGGAGCTTGTGGCATTTACGACGGACGTCGAGCCCAAAAGCATCGCCGTCTGGCAGGGCGCGCTGTTTCTGGGTACGGATGACGGGCACGTCTACCGAGCGACCCGAGGGGCGCCGTAGCGGACAGCACGATGCGGCGGGCCATTGCCATAGCGTTTGGAATTTCGATCGCCGGGGTTTGTCCGAACCTCTTCGCGCAGGCCCCGCCCACTGGAACGTTTCCCACTCCATCGACCGCAGCGCCGCCCCCCGAACCAGCGCCTCCACCCCCGGCGCCGCCTCCCGCTCCACCGCCCACCGCGACCGCCCCGACGGCGCCGCCTCCTCCGCCTGGGTACTACCCGTATCCGTATCCCCCACCCGGCTACTACCCGCCGCCCTATCCACCGCCGGGTTACTACGCGCCCGTTCCCACCGCCGAAATGCCGCCTCCAAAACCCCGCAAGGTCTACCCGGACGACGCCTCCACCCAGACGACGCCGTTCATCGATGTTCTGGCGGGCGGCGCGACGCTTGGGGATCGCGTCGATCAATTTTTCATGATGGGTGGCCAGCTCGGAACGTATATCGCCAGTCGAGTGCGAATCGTCGCTCGCCTGTCGTTCTTCACCGAACAGCCGAACGACAATTTCAGCCAGTACGACTACTCGTACGCGTACTACGGCAACACGACCATCCCGAACGGCTACAACGCGGTGCCCTCGGAATCGCCCAGTCTGATGTATGGCTTTGCGCTCGGTGGAGGCGCGATCGTGCGAACGAACTTCGCATTTTCACCCGGCGTCGCGTTCGCCCGTACGGACGAGAGTGACTATGGAAGCTTCCTCGGTATTTCGCTTCCGTTCGAATGGGTCACGGAAGAGGGCGTGCGCCTCGGTTTCGAATTCGATCTCGGGCGGGCCTTCGGTGGCAAGGTGGGCGCCGAATGCATCGACACGACGGTCTGCACTGCGGGCGACACCCAGAGCGTCGATCGCCCCGGGAGCGCGGCCTTCTATGGACACTTCCAGTTTGGCTGGGGCTTCAGCCACCCGAAACCTCGCATGAGCGACGGCTCCGATCCGAACGCGATTCGGTGACCGGCCTAGTGTTCGGCGGGTGAGACCACGATCTTCTGATCGGGTTCCTGCTTCTTTTGACCGCGGTCGTCGACGAGGACGCGGATCGTGTATTCACCGGGGGACAGGCGGACGTTCGTTGCGACCGAAGACGAGCACATACAGCGGCAGGGGGTGCCGCTGAGCGCGACCTTCACGGTCACGATCTTGCCTTGGATCTTCGTTCTTGTCTTCGACTTGAGACAGCAAGCGTGCGCGAGCTCTTGAACGACGTGGACCCCGCCCGACACGGCAGTGACCGTGACCGGTTCTGGGTTCGGAGCAGCGCGAGTCGCGTGCCGAGGCGCTTGCTCGGTGCCCCCGTTCTTAGCGAGACATCCCGAGACGCTGCTGGTTGCAACGCCGATGGTAGCGGGCATGTTGCCATCGGCGGTCGAGGCACTGACGCTCACGCTGGCCTCGACGCCCGTCGAGGACGATGACGCTGACGACTCGGTCTCGGCGCTTCCAGCGCCCGTACCTTCGCTCGGTTTGGGCGGGGTTGGCTCTGCCTGCGGTGCAGCCGCGGGTGCAGTCACGGGTTCAGCCAGGGGTGCAGCCGGTGCCGGGGCGGGCTCCGGATCCGGCGAAGCGGGAGGAGTTGGGGCGCACGCCGAAATCACGACGACGCCCAGCACGGCGATTCGTTTCATGGCGAAGGATTTCATAGGAGGATTTACAGGAAGGCGGAAGGCCGGAAGAATTTTGATAATAAAATTCCCCGCGGTCTTCCGCGCTTCTGCCTTCCTGTTTTTACTCCGCAGCTTGGGCCGGCTCGTCGTCCTGCTTGGCCTGGTACGGAGTCTTCTCCGCTTCGCCGCGGCGGCCCGAGTGGATGCGCATTGCGTAGAACGAGCGCCACACGAAGACGAGGGTGATGGCGAAGAAGATCGCCGCCAGGATCGCGCTGGTCTCGCGCTCGAGAACGATTGCCATCTCGACGGCCAGCAAGCCGAACAGAGTCGTGAACTTGATGACCGGGTTCATCGCCACACTGCTGGTGTCCTTGAAGGGGTCGCCGACCGTGTCTCCGACGACGCACGCGTCGTGGAGGGCAGAGCCCTTCTCCTTCAGGTCGACCTCGACCACCTTCTTGGCGTTGTCCCAAGCTCCGCCCGCGTTGGCCATGAACAGCGCCTGGAACAGGCCGAAGAGCGCGATCGAAATCAGGTAGCCGATGAAGAAGAACGGCTCGGCGCAGGCGAAGGCCAGCGTTCCGAAGAAGATCGCCAGGAAGATGTTGAACATCCCCTTTTGCGCGTAGGTCGTGCAGATTTCCACGACCTTCTTGCTGTCGGCGATGTTGGCTTTGATCACGTCGCTGTCGAGCTTGATGTTGGCCTTGATGAACTCGACCGCGCGGTAGGCGCCCGTGGTCACGGCCTGGGTCGAGGCTCCGGTGAACCAGTAGATCATCGAGCCACCGGCGATGAGCCCCAAGAAGAACGGCGGATGGATGAGCGAGAGCTTGTCGAGGTTTTCTTTCAAGCCGCTCGTCAAGAGCATGATGATCGAGAAAATCATCGTCGTGGCGCCGACGACCGCAGTTCCGATGAGCACGGGTTTGGCGGTTGCCTTGAAGGTGTTCCCAGCGCCGTCGTTCTCTTCGAGCATGTGCTTGGCCTTCTCGAAGTTCACGTTGATCTTGAACTCCTTCTTCAGGCTCTCTTCGATGCCTTCGATGCTCTCGATCGTCGACAGCTCGTAGACGCTCTGGGCGTTGTCCGTGACCGGGCCGTAGCTGTCGACCGCGATGGTGACCGGGCCCATACCCAGGAAGCCGAAGGCGACCAGACCGAACGCGAACACGCTCGGGGCCAGCATGATCTCCTTCAGGCCGAAGGTGGACACGTAGTAGCTCGCGCCCATGAGGACCAAGAGCACCATTCCCATCCAGAACGCGCTGAAGTTGCCAGCGGTCAGGCCCGACAGAATGTTGAGCGACGCGCCACCCTCACGGGACGAAGTGACGACCTCGTCCACGTGCTTGCTCTCGGTGCTGGTGAACACCTTGATCAGCTCCGGAATGACGGCTCCGGCGAGGGTCCCGCAGCTGATGATGATGCTGAGCTTCCACCACAGCGTGCTGTCACCGCCGAGATTCGGGATGAGCAGGTACGAGACCAAGAACGTGAGCGACAGGCTCACGATCGAGGTGAGCCACACGAGGACCGTGAGCGGCGTCTCGAAGTTGAACTTGTCGAGATTGCCCAGGGTCGCCTTCTGGTAGGTCTCGTTCCCGAGGTACGAGAGCGCGCTGGCAATCACCATCATGATGCGCATCGCGAAGATCCAGACCAGGAGCTGGACCTGCATCACCGGCTCCGGCACGGCCAGGAGGATGAACGTGATGAGCGCGACGCCCGTCACGCCGTAGGTCTCGAAGCCGTCGGCGCTCGGACCGACCGAGTCACCCGCGTTGTCGCCGGTGCAGTCCGCGATGACGCCCGGGTTTCGCGGGTCGTCTTCCTTGATCTTGAACACGATCTTCATCAAGTCCGACCCGATGTCGGCAATCTTCGTGAAGATGCCGCCCGCGATGCGCAGGGCGCTGGCGCCCAGCGACTCGCCGATGGCGAAGCCGATGAAGCACTGACCGGCGTACTCACCCGGCACGAACAGGAGAATCGAGAGCATGATCAGGAGCTCGACGCAGATCAGCGCCATGCCGATGCTCATGCCGGCCTTCAGCGGAATCGCGTAGACGCCGTAGGGCTTGCCTTCCAAGCTGGCGAAGGCCGTGCGCGAGTTGGCGTAGGTGTTGATACGGATGCCGTACCAGGCCACGCCGTAGCTGCCCGCGATGCCCACCAAGCTGAAGAACAGGATGATCATCACCCGTTCGATGGGAAAGTGCTGAAGCGCTCCGAAGTACACGACGATGATCGCGCCGATGAACAACTCGAGGATCAGGATGAACTTGCCCTGGGTGATCAGATACGTCTTGCACGTCTCCCAGATCACGTTGCTGATCTCGCGCATCGATTCGTGCACGGGGAGGTTTCGAACCTGATTCAGGGTCACGTACGCAAAGCCCAGGCCCAGGGCACAGACAATGAGCCCGAAGAGCAGGAGCTTGTGGCCGCTCATGCCGAGCATCTGGACCGTGTCGAGGTCCGGGAGCACCAGGCTGGCTTCGCCGCCATGGTGAGCCGGCTCCGCGAGCGCGGTGCTGCTCGTGAAGAACGCGGCGATGAGCGCCATCAGTGTGGTGAGAGTGAGCGTGGCCTTGGATAGGGCTCCACGCAGCGAGCTATCAGACATCTCGTTAACCTCCGCTTTCGCGGAGGCGAGCTTCCGCGCTTTGCGCGCTTGGCCTCGCCTCACTTTCCCCGAACGGATCGTGGGAAGAACCGGGCGGCCTCATAGCAGAACTCTTCTGCTTCGCCAATAAGTGAACGCACAAATGCCTGATTTAATTCAAGATAACCCTCGCTCGGAGGCACGTGCCGACCCCGCTCTGGAGACGCGTCTCAGGGGCTCTCGAGGTCGACCGAGAGCAAGCGCACGGAGAAGCCCAGCTGCGAGGTCTCGATGAGCGCTCCGGTGGCGAACGTCCCGCCGGGGGCCTCGCCCACGCTTCCGACCCCCACGATGTAAACGTCGTCGATCCGCCGCTCGAACGCCACGTGGCTCCCGCCGCAGACGATCAGGTCGGCCGGATCGTCCCCGATGAGCGCGATCATCTCCTCGTCGCTCATCTCGGGGCTGAACGGCTCGGTCGTGTCGCTGGGCGATCCGTGCACGACCAGCATCTCGTCGCCGTTCTCCAGGGGGAGGCGTGCGGTCGTCGGGAGCTTGCCCAGTCGCATCACGATGAGCTCTCCGAGCTCGTGGTGTACCTCGCGCAACCGGGCGATCCGCTGACGCTCGGTCTCGGTCGTTGCCGTGAGCTTGTCGGGGTCGATCTGCGCGAGGGCGCGGTCACCCAGTCCCTGCACGCAGAGCGCATGATGCTCGATGAGGAGCTTCCACACGTCCAGGGGCTCGGGCCCAGGAAATACGAGATCCCCGCAGGCGACCATCTGATCGAATCCGAGCGCGTCGGCCTCTTCGAGCACGGCTCGCAGGGCTTTGGCATGCCCGTGGATGTCGGAGACGCACAGAAAGCGCATCGGGCCCCACCCTTACCCCAAATGCGCCGGGCCGTCTCTCGTGGGGCTCCGGATTGCTCCGGCTCCCGAATCCCTGGCACGAAAGTGGGACTTCGTCATGCCCAGAGCGGAATCACTCGCTTCCCGTGCGCGGGGCATCGACGCCGAGCGCGCCGGCCATCTGGAAACGGAGCTCGGGCAAAAGCGCGCACTGGCTGTCCTCTTGGGCACCGCCTTTCCGCCCCTGCTCCCCGTCCTTTCCTGGCAGGTGTCCGCGGTCGACGAGATCGCGCGAGCGGGCTGGCGAGGCCGCCGACAGCGGGGTGAATCTGGTCGCCCGACTGTTCGCCGCGATCGGCGACCTGTCCGATGCCGAGCTCGTCCGCTCCCGCTTGCGTCGAGCCGTCTGGGCCGAAAAGGCGCGCATCGCTCTGAGAGAGCTGCTTCCACCGAACGCGGGCGGCGCCGGCATCGACGTGACCGCCGCGGAGCTCAGTGATCTGGCTTCCGCGGCGTTCGAGGTGGCGCTGGCGGAAGCCCACGCGCATGCGACTCGTCGCTTTGGCGATCCGCGACGCCACGACGGAGACCGATCGCTTCTTGCGACTCTCGGGATGGGCAAGCTCGGGGGACGTGAGCTCAATGCCGGATCCGACGTTCGACGTGATCTTCGTATACGACACGGACGAGGGCGCGGCGGGGGACCTCACGCTCCACGATTTTTGGACGCGCGTCGTGCGCCGCGCGGTGGCGACCATCGAGGAGCCCACCGCGGATGGTCTGGTGTGGCGCGTCGACCTCAGACTCCGTCCCGAGGGCGGCCCCGGTGCGGTCGTCAACAGCATCGCGGCCGCGGAGCGCTACTACGAGACTTGGGGCCGACTCTGGGAGCGGGCAGCGCTTCTGCGGGCGCGGCCCATCGCGACCGATGCCGCGTTCGGTGCGCTCTTGGTCCGCGAGCTCGTCACGCCCTTCGTCTTTCGGCGAGAGGTGGATCCGAGCCTGGCAACCGCCCTCGCGGAGCTATTGCAGCGCTCACGGGTGGAGATCGGCGGGCCCCCTGAGCGGGATCTGAAGCACGGTCCCGGCGGGATTCGCGAGGCCGAATTCTTCGTTCAAAGCCTCCAGCTCATCTGGGGTGGACGCGAGCCGAGCTTGCGGGTGACCGGGACACTCGCCGCGCTGCGCCGCCTACGCAGTCAGGGTTTGGCAACGGATCGTGAGGTGCTGACCCTCGCCGGAGCCTATCGACTTCTGCGGCGCGTGGAGCACCGCGTTCAGTGGATGACGGGAGTGCAAACCCATCTGATCCCCGATGAACCGGCGGAGCTCGATCGACTGGCGCGCACCCTCGAGTACACCGATGGCGCATCCTTGGTCGAGGAGCTCGGCCGCGTGAGGAGCGAGGTGGCTGCTCACTTTGCGGCTCTTGCACCCGAAGCCCCACGCGCTCTGCCCCGCCATCACACGCTGCTCATCGAGCTCGAAGCGGACGATCCCAATCTGCCGCTCTCGGCCGAACGAGAGTTCGGAAACGCGGACGTGAGTGAACATCTGCGGGCGCTGGCGCGGCGACCGGATCTTTTGCTCGGCTCGGTCACGCGCGAGCGACATCCGGAGCTCAGCGATCGGATCCTCGATGCGCTCGGTGAGTCGCCGGATCCCGAGCAGGCTGCGCGCTTCTTACGCTCGTTTCTCGGTCGCTTCAGCACGCCGGCGCCGTACGTGAAGCTCCTCGCCGAAAATCCCCGAGCCCTCCAACGCTTGGTCTGGGCGTTTGGCGCGAGCGTGTTCGTGGGCGAGGCCAGCGTTCGCCATCCAGAGCTGGCCGACGTGATGCTCTTCGGGCGAGACACGGTACCGGATGCTCACGCCGTGCTTCGCACCGAGCTCGAGGCGGTGAAGGACACCGGCGACGACGACCCATACGAAAAGCAGGAGCGACTGGTGCAAGCGCTGCGACGGGCGAAGCATCGAGTGATGGTCGAGGTCGCAGTGGCCGATCTCGCCGGGGTCATCGCAACGCGGGAAGCGACCCGCATTCTCTCGACGCTGGCGGACGAGACTTTGGAGCGCGCTCTCGGCTTCGTGATGGGACGAGGAGACCAGACGCCGGGGCTGGCGATTCTCGCGGTGGGAAAGCTCGGGGGACGCGAGATCGGCTACGGCTCCGATCTCGACGTTCTGTTCATTTACGACCCCGACTCGGCGCCGAAGGACGCCGACCCGGCCGAGTACTTCGTGCGCGCCGCACAGCGAGTGATCCGCATCATCAGCGAACCTCACGCTGCCGGGGCGGGGTACGATCTCGACACGCGGCTTCGACCGAGCGGCTCCCACGGCATGCTGGTTACGAGCCTCGCTTCGTTCGCGCGCTATCACGGCGTGGTTCTGCCGGACGCGGAGGACGTGGGGCCCTCGGTCCAATCCTCCGGCGCTGGGTGGGAGCGCCAGGCGCTGATCCGCGCTCGAGCCTGTGCAGGCGATCGCGCGCTGGCGGCTCGCGCCATGGCAGTTGCCAACGAAGCTGCCTACGAGCGCGGCGCTCCGGCTGCGGAGGAGCTCCGTCGCCTCCGCGCGAGGATGGAGAAAGAGCTCGCTCGGGAGCGAGACGGTCGGTACGATCTCAAGACCGGTCGTGGCGGGTTGCTCGACATCGAATTCGCGACCCAGTGGCTCCAGATGAAGCACGGGCGAGACCCCCGCATCCGCATGCCCGCCACTTCGCAAGCCCTGGAGGCCCTCGCGGCATGCGGCTATCTCGATTGTCCCGACTTCGAGACGTTTCGCGAAGCCTACGCGTTCTTGCGCCGTCTCGAGCAACGCATCGTCGTTCTTCACGCGACGAGCGCCACCTCGATCGATGCGCGTGCGCCGGGTATCTTGCCGCTTGCACGGCGCCTGGGGATTCATGCAAGCCCCCAGCGCAGCCCCCAGGAAGAGCTACTCGAGCGCTACCGTGACGTGACCGAGGCGGTGCGCGGGGTGTACGAACGGGTTCTCGGAGGGTGACTGAGCGCTGAAATGCACCTGTACAAGATCCTACCGACCGCCCTCTGGGAAAGCCGAACCGACGTGGTGCCTCCGACGCCGATGGACGAGCGGGATGGTTTCATCCACTTGAGCACCGGGCTTCAGCTTCGGGAAACGGCGTCGAAGCACTTCGGAAATCAAACGCGACTGACCCTCGTCATCGTCGAGTCGGACGCGCTCGCACCGGACACGCTGCGCTGGGAGGTGTCCCGCGGTGGAGCGCGCTTCCCTCATGTCCATGGCGAGCTGCCGCTCTCCCTCGTCATCGAGGCGCGAGAGCTGGTCGGCGATGAGGCGGGCGTCTTCGCGTTCCCCGCCGAGTCAGCCTGATCACGGATTTCCCGCAAGGAGCTTCGCCGCCTCGATGGCGCCGTACGTGAAGATGATGTCCGCGCCCGCCCGGCGGAGGCAGAGCAAACTCTCGAGCAGCGCGCGATCGAAGTCGAGGAAGCCCCGCTCCGCCGCCGCCTTGAGCATCGAGTACTCGCCGCTCACGTGATACGCAGCCACCGGCAGTGCCGTGTGCTCCCGCACGAACCGAATCACGTCGGCATACGGCAAGCCCGGCTTCACCATCAGCCAGTCCGCACCTTCCTCCTCGTCCAGGCGGATTTCTCGCAGGCACTCTCGCTGATTGCCCGGATCCATCTGGTAGGTCTTCTTGTCTCCCGCTCGGGGTGCCGAATCGAGGGCATCGCGAAACGGGCCGTAGAACGCCGAAGCATATTTCACCGAGTAACTGCAGATTGCCACGTCGGTATGCCCGGCCTCGTCCAGCGCCGCGCGGATCGCACCCACTCGCCCATCCATCATGTCGCTCGGCGCCACGACATCCGCGCCCGCCTTGGCCTGCGACACGGCCATCTTGGCCAGGAGTGGCAGGGTCTCGTCGTTGTCGATGCGATCCCCGATCAGCACGCCGTCGTGACCGTCGGACGAATACGGATCGAGTGCGACGTCCGTGACCACGACGAGCTCCGGGAGTGCCTGCCGGAGGGCGCGCACGGTACGCTGCAGGAGCCCCGCGTCATTCAGACTCTCGGTGCCCCGCGGATCCTTCAGTCCGTCAGCGAGCGCCGGGAACAGCGCCACCCCCGCGACCCCGAGATCGAATGCTTGGCGAGCCACCGCCACACAGCGCTCGATGTCGAGCCGCGCGTGGCCCGGCATGCTCTTGATCGGGTGCTCCCCAGGTCCTTCATGCACGAAGAGTGGGAGAATCAAATGGTCCGCGCTGAGGCTCGCTTGTCTGACGAGACCACGCAGGCGTGCGCTCTTTCGGTTTCTGCGAGGACGGATGCGCATGCCCAAACGCTATCAGGGATCGAGTAACCTCGTCCCCATGCAAGTCAGCGCCAAGGAGATCAACGCGAAAATCCAAGGCCGACTTGCCGGCCATCTCGGCGTGGAGCTTCTCGAAGTTTCTGCGACCGAAGCGGTCTCGCGTCTCGAGCTCAAAGACGAGCTCATGAACACCATTGGCTCACTACACGCAGCCGCGATCGTCGCGATCGCGGACACGACGTGCGGTGCGGGTTGCATCGCGAGTCTCCCCGAGACGCAGACCTTCACGACTCTCGAGCTCAAGGCGAGCTTCGTCGGCGGTGCGCGAGGCGGCGCCATTCGCTGCGTAGCGCGCGCGCGTCATGCGGGCAAAAGCACGCAGCTGTGGGAGGCGACGGTCACCGACGAGGCTACCGGCAAGGCGCTAGCCTTCTTTTCGTGCACCGAGCTCATTCGCGATCAGGAATGCCCATCGACCGAACCGGGTTCTCCAAGTTAGGATGTCGTCGTGGGGATTCTTTATCTCGCTGCTCTCATCATCGGTTTCGGAACCATCGCGCTCCAGCTCTTCATGTCGGGCGACGGAGACGCCGATGCGGATGCGCACGTCGGTGACATCGACGCGGACATGGACATGGACGCTGATGCCGATGCAGACCACGGTCACGTCGGTCACGGCGACGGCGGGTTTCTCCCGATCTTCCTGTCCATCCGCTTCTGGACGTTCGCGCTGCTCGCGTTCGGGCTCAGCGGCACGCTGCTCCACTACCTGGATCTCACCAGCCGTGCGTTCGTTCCGTTCATCGCCCTCGGCATGGGGATCGGCTCGGGCCTGCTCGCTTCGCTCACGTTTCGAGCGCTCTCCAGAAGTGAGGCGACTTCGAGCGGCAGCATGAATGAAGCCGTTGGGCAGCTCGCTCGAGTGCTCGTGGTCCCCGGAAAATCCTCTCACGGCAAGGTGCGAGTTCAGATCAAGGGTCAGACCGTAGATCTCATCGCCACGACGGACGAAGAGGCGCTCGAAGCCGGCCAGCTCGTCCTGGTCGAGGACGTGCGCGAGAGCACCGCGCATGTCTCTCGCGCGCCCGACGAGCTTCTGCCCAAACGAATTTCCTGACTAAAGACGCGCGTTTTTCCAACAAGCAGCGCGAGATGGGAAAGCGGGTATGCGACCTGTGACGCCTCGCCTATCCTCGCCCCGCCATGGACCTCCCCCCCGAACTCAGTGACCTCGAAACGGCCATGCCGATCCTCCTCGGTGCCGTCGGAGTCGTCGTCGTACTTGGAATCGTCATCTGGATGTTTTCCAAGCTTCTCGTCATCTGCAAGCCGAACGAGATCGTGGTCATCAGCGGCCGCAAGCACAAGCTCTCCGACGGCGTCGACCGTTGGCTACAAGGTGCTCCACGGCGGCCGGGGGTTTCGCATCCCGATGCTCGAGGAAGTGAACCGCATGGACATGCGGCTGATCCCGGTGCAGGTGGAGGTGCAAAACGCGTACTCGAAGGGAGGCATCCCGCTCACGGTTCACGCCATCGCGAACGTGAAGATCGCGAGCAAGCCGAGTCTGACGCGCAACGCGATCGAACGCTCGCTGTCGATGACGCCCCGGCAGATCGGTGGCGTCGCACAACAGACTCTGGAAGGCGTCTTGCGCGAGGTCGTCTCCGAGCTCACGCCCGAAGAGGTGAACGAGGATCGGCTCAAGTTCGCCGAGACGCTGATCCGCAACGCCAAGGACGACTTCGACAAGCTCGGGCTCGAGCTCGACGTGCTCAAGGTCCAGAGCGTCAGCGACGAACAGAGCTACCTCGCGAACCTCGGCCGCGCGCGCATCGCGCGCATGATCCGCGACGCGCAGAACGCCGAGAACGCAGCCAACCAGGCCATCGCCGAAGCCCAAGCCACCGCTCGGCAGCGCGCCGAGACCGCGCAGAAGCAGGCCGAGGCACGCGTGCTCACCAAGCGCAACGAGCTCCGCGCCGCGGTGGCGCAGCATCGAGGCCGAGGCCAAGGCCATCGAAAACGAAGCCGAGGTCGCGGCGCAGACCGCGCGCGCGTACGGCCGAGCAGGAGCTGCAGAGGATGCGCGCCGAGCTCGAGAAGCTGCGGCTCGAGATGCGACGTGTTCTTGCCGGCCGAGGCGGCACGCCTCTGCCGCAGAAGCTGCCGCGCGCGGCGAGGCCGCTCCGGTCGTCGAGAGCGGCAAGGCCGCCGCCGAAGCGCTGCGCGTCGTGGCGCAAGAGTGGCAGGCCGCCGGCCGCGACGGTCGCGACCTCTACGTCCTGCAGCACCTGCGCAGCTTCGTCGAGGCCGCGGTGGCGCGCGTGACCCGCGCACAGATCGAGGAGCTCACTGTCGTCGATGGCGGCGACGGCGAGAGCTTCACCGGCGCCGTTGCCAGCTTTCCCGCCGCGGTCATCCGAGGTGCTCCGACGAAACCGGCCGGGCCATCGGTGTCGACATGGATCGATGCTGCTCGGTACGGCACAAGGAGGGGGCGGACGATGACCGGATATCGTCGGCGTCGCCGGGATCGCCGGTCTCGTGGTCCTGATCTGCGCTCTACATCGATGGTGAAGAAGCTGCTCTGGGTGTCAGCACGCCGAACGAGGCGCTGATCTTCAGCGGCACGACTCGCCAGCTCGCGGACGGCAAGCACGTCGGCTTACCGCTTCGTTCGCGGCGGACGCGCCCTGCGCAAGCCCGCTCGTCGAGAAGGTCGACGTGCTCGACCTCAGCATGTTCACGGTCGTCGTGAACGTGACGGCGCGCGTTCTCGAAGGGTGGCATTCCGCTCACCATTCAAGGCGTCGCCAACGTCAAGCTGCCGGGGGAAGAGCCGCTGCTCGAGCAACGCCGTCGAGCGCTTCCTGGGCCGCACGCGCGAGGAGATCTATTACATCGCGAAGGAGACACTGGAGGGCAATCTCCGCGGCGTTCTGGCGAGCCTGACGCCCGAGGAAGTCAACGAGGACAAGACAGCGCTTCGCCCAGACTCTGCTCGAGGAGGCCGAGCACGACATGAGCCGAATGGGCCTCGTGCTCGACACCCTGAAGATCCAGAACGTCACCGACGAGGTGAACTACCTCCAGAGCATCGGCCGCATCCGCGGCGCGTCGCTCGAACATGAGCAGGCCGATGGCCGAGGCCGAGGCGCGCGCCGATGCATCCGTGCAGCAGGCATCCAACTGGGGCGCATCGGAGATCGCAAAGGTCGACGCCGAGCTCCGAGATCGTCGCGGCAGGAAACCGCCAAGCGCGTCGCCGACGCTACCAGCCGCCGCGAAGCGATGATCGACGAGGCCCAAGGGCAGGTGCTCGCGCAGATTGCGCAGGTCAAGGCGGAGATCGAAAAACAGGGTGCGCGCGCTCTTCAGGTGAAACGCCAACTCGACGCCGACGTCGTGCAGCCCGCCATCGCCGAAGCAGCGCGCAGCCGAAGAAAAGGCGCAAGGGCGACGCAGCGACCACCATCGAGCGCGGCAAGGCCGAAGCCCAGGCGCTTCACCAGGTCGTCGAGGCGTATCGCCAAGGGGGCGCCGCCTCGCGCGAAGTTCTCGCGCTTCAGAATTTGCTCCCGCTTCTATCCCACGTATCGGGTGCACATCACTCGCTCACGATCTCCAAGGTGAGCGTTCTGCCGTCGGCGAATACGGCGGGTAGTGAGATGGCTCGCAAGGCCATTGGCGCCAGTGAGCAAATTCGTGCGGCAACCGGCGTCGATCTGGCTGGAGTCGCCCGGAAGCTCGGCGGCTGAAACCGCGCTACAATCCCCACATGCATCGCGGGTTGTTCGCCGTGGCATGGGCGGTGTGCGTCGTTGCGGCCTGTTCCATCAGCGAGATCACATCGAACGGTTCACCGAATGACGGTGGGAGCGCGGGCGTTGCGGGCAGCGGGGCTTCGGGGTTGGGCGACGGCTCGTTCGGCGCGACGGGCGGAGTTGCGGGTGCAGTGTCGGGTGGCGGCGGCGTGTCCGGCGGTGCCGGCGCGTCGAGCGGTGGAATGGCGGGAGTCGCCGGGACGCCCGCTGGTGGCGGAAGCGCGGGTCAGCCCGGGGGCGGTGGTACGGGTGGCGTGCTCGTGGATTGCTCCACGTACGATCTCGGCGCCTCGCTGTTCGCGGGGACCGGCCATTGCTACTGGATCTCTTCTGGTCCCGACAACTTCGACGGCGCGAAGGGCAATTGCCAGTCGAAGAGCGGCACGCTCGCCTCGATATTGTCGGCGGGCGAAAACGGCTTCGTGCAGCAGCTGCTCGCGAACGAGCTCACCGGTGGCGACAACGTCTGGCTCGGCGGCACGGACGAAAAGAGTCCGAATGATTCGACGGTCGGCACGTACAAATGGCTGACCGGTGAGCCCTGGGGGTACCAAAATTGGCAACCCGGAGGAGAGCCAGATACGGCCTGTGGTTGCGGTGGAACCTGCTCCTGCAGCCACCGGCTCACGATCAAGGTGGGCAGCGGGACCTGGTACACCCGGTTTCAGGACGACTCGAACTACTACGTTTGCGAAGCGCCCTGAGCGCTCTGTTCCTTGCGCAGGCTGAGGAGCTCGTCTCGGATCTCCCGCAGGCGCTCGAGCGCCGTGGGCGAAAATCCGCGGCTGCTCTTTCCCTTGCGGCTGGCATCTTCGCGATCACCGAGGCCGGCGTCGCGATACGCCTTCAAAAGGCCCAGGATCTGATCCCGCACCGCGTTCGCGTTGTCGATGCCCGCGAGAACTCCTCGATGTCCGCCAAAGCCCTGCTTGGCTTCTTTTCCGCCGCCGCCGCCAGCGGTTTCGATGCGCACGCTGGCAATGCCCAGCAGCCGCTCGAGGGGCCCCTGATTCACGCTGACGTTCTGCACGTTGGCGAAAGTGAACGTGCTCTCGCGGATGACCATCGCCCCTTCGCGGATCCGCAAGCTCCGGTCCGTGACCACGTAGTGCCGCATGTCGTAATCGAGTCGCACGATGAAATAGTGAAACGTCGTGAACACGACGGCGATGGTCAATACGAAGAGGAGCGCAGCGGTTTGCGCGTGTCGATCCGCCTCCAGGGACAGAATGAGTCCGAACGTTTCCGGCATCAGCGTGACCACCGCCAAGACGCCCACCCGAACCAATTGCAAAGTCAGAAATCGCGGAGAAGCGCGAAATACTCGAACCGAGCCGGGCGAGCCCATGGGTGGCTCCGGCGGCTCCATCGGGGCGGCCAACACCCGAAGCAGAAGCGATCGAAGCGGGCGATACATCAGTCGTCCCTCGCGTCGAGCGTGCCGCGCATGGCTCGAAGCTCGTCGCGGATCTGGGTGAGAAGCTCCGTGGCTTCGTCGTCGGTATCGCTCGGCTTTTCGAGATCCACGGCGCCGCGCATGCGGGAGTACAAGTAATCGCGAACCTGTTCGTATTCGGCGAGTCCCTCGATCCCCATCTCGGCTCCGGCGCTTCCCGCCGCGGTCTGCACCTGGATGGTGCCGAGGCCCAGCCAGCGCTCGAACAGCCCGCGGGAGATGTGAATGTCCTGAATGCGCGCGTAGGTGAGGTAGATCTCGCGTCGCCACAGAATGCCCCACGACATTGCGACCCCCTCGTCATCGAAGCGATAGGTGAGCGTGTGGTAGCGAAAGTATAGCGGCACGATCGCGATCAGGAACCACGGACCGAGCAGACACAGCGCGAGGCTCCGGAACACGTACAACGTGAACAGGCGCGAGGAGGGCCGCGTGATCGCGAAGATGCGCTGGGCATCCGACTCGGGGAGGGGGCTCATCGTCGGACGAGACGGTATCAGATGCTCACTGCATGAGTGCGAGCGTCGCGCTCACGCCCCAGTAGGCGTACAGAACGCAGGCGCTCGCCACGAGCGCCGGCTCGATGACTCGGGAGTAAACCCGTGAAGCACGGCGCAACCCCGGCCGTCCCCGGAGCTTCTGCTCCCGGGAAAGCACCGCTCCCGCACGACCGCGGATGCGCGCCGTCAGCCGCTCGTCCACGTCACCGGTTGGCAGCGAGCCGAGGCGTTCGTCGAGATCCATGTCTTGATCGGAGCTCATGTTGGGTTCCTCTCTGTGCGTTCGAGCTCTTGTCGGAGCATGCCACGGGCGCGCGACAAGCGCTGCCGGAGTGCTTCGGGTTTCAGGCCGAGGACGCCCGCCGCTTCTGCCGGCTCCAGCCGTTCCACGGCCACGAGCAGTAGGACCTCGCGTTGATCGAGGGGGAGACGCGCGAGGGCTGTCTCGAGGCGCTGTTCGGCTTCGGTCGCTGCGGTCCATTCGAACGGGCAGTCCGCGTCGCTCGAGCGTTTCGGAAGCAGACCCAGCTCCCGCAGTCGATCGGCATCCAAGAGAGCCCAGCGCCGGTAGCTGATGAAGAGATTCCGGGCCACGGTGAACAGCCACGCTCTGACGTGGGTGTCTTCGGGCAAGTCAGTCGCGCTCCGAGCGAGTCGGAGCCAGGTCTCTTGCAGGAGATCCTCGGCCAGCCACCGCCGACCGGTCAGGCGCACCAAGAAGGCGAAGAGCGGGCCCCGATAGCGCGAGTAGAGGGCGTCGAACGCCCCGGGATCGGCGGCGCGAAGGCGCCCGAGGAGCTCCGAGTCGGCCTCGCCGGTCACCCCCGATCAACGCCCGAGGACCGCGAGCGTGACAACCGATTTTTTTTTCGTCACACCGGCCCGCGCCGGGCGTCGTACCCAGCGAACCCGGTAGCGAAGGCGCCGGGCGCCAAGAAAGAAAAGGAACCCAATGGTCGAGCTCATGCAAGCGGGCGGCGTGCCCATGTTCTTCGTTTTGATTTTCGGCGTCATCGCTTTCGGTGCAGCGGTGCTGTTTGCGGTCCGACCGGATGCACGTCGCATCGATGCCGTTCAGGCGCTCACCCGGGCGACCTTGTTCAGCATTGGCGCGGGCATCGTTGCGGACATTGCTGCGGTCGGATCCAAGGTGCCGGCGAATCCCGAATGGGCCAACAGCCCCAAATCCATCTCATCCTCTTGGAGGGACTCAGCGAGTCGATGGCGCCGGGCGTGCTCGGCTTCACGTTGCTCTCGCTGGTTTGGCTGGTGATGGCCGTCGGTCATCGCCGCCTTGCCCGTGAGCTCCCCGCGGTGTGAAACCGAAAGGTCGTTTCTCGGAGCCCGCGCCGGATGCTTCCCGCGCGGGCTCTTTCGGTTCGGTGTAAGACTTCCTGTGCCATGGCCTTCGACCTCGATGCTTTTTGCCAGCGGCACTACTCAGAGCTCGCCGCGGCCTTTTGCCGCGGGAGGCTCGACCTCGTTTCCAGCACGTCCGACGGCGACGCGCTTTGTGCGGGTAACGCCGCGGGGCTTCGATTGCACAAGTTCAAGCGAAGCGCCGAGCTGCCGCGAGTACGACGAGTGCTGGGCACTCTCCGGAGCTTCGCGCCCACGTCGCTGCTCGACATCGGGAGCGGTCGCGGAGTGTTCCTGTGGCCGCTGTTGGATGCCTTCCCGGAGCTTTCGGTGACCAGTGTGGACCTGCGGCCCGATCGCGTACGCGATCTGCAGGCCGTGTCCCGGGGCGGCGTCGGCCGACTGGCGGCGCAAGAAGGCGACGCTCGAGCGCTCCCGTTCCCGGACGCGAGCTTCGAGCTGGTGACGGCGCTGGAGGTGCTCGAGCACCTCGACGATCCGGTCGCGGCAGCGCGGGAGATCCTGCGAGTCGCGAGCCGCGCGGTCGTGGTGTCGGTCCCCTCCCAGGAGGACGACAACCCCGAGCACATCCAGCTGTTTTCCTCCGGCGAGCTCCGTGCCTTGCTCACCCGGGCGGGAGCTTTGCGCGTGGATGTGGAGCACGTGCGGGGTCATGCGGTGGCGGTGGCGGTGGCGGTGCGATGATGCAGCCGCTCCTCAAGTATCCCCGCACGCGGCACATCGAAGGATCGCGGCTGCAGCCCGGAGACGAAGATCTGGCCGCAGTGCCCTCTCCGAGCTGGCGGGGCCGTCATCTGGTCATCGAGGAAAAGCTCGACGGTGCGAACGCAGCGCTGTCGTTCGACGACGATGGATGTCTCCTACTCCAAAGCCGCGGTCACTACCTGGCGGGTGGCCCGCGGGAAAAGCACTTCGCATTGCTCAAGACCTGGGCAAGCGCTCATCAGAGCGCTCTTGCGAGCGGTTGGGCAGTCGCTACGTGATGTACGGCGAGTGGCTGTATGCCAAACACACCATCTTCTACGATTGCTTACCTCACTATTTCTCGAGTTCGACATGCTGGATCGAGAAGCGGGAGTATTTGTCCACCGACCGCCGCCTCGAGCTGCTCGATGGGCTGCCCATCGCGAGCGTTCCCGTGCTGCATCGGGCGCGTGTCTCGGCTGGCCGAGCTCGACGCCCTGGTGGCGCCATCGCGGTACAAGTCGGAAGCTTGGCGATGCGCGGCTCGAGCGTCGCCGGCGAGTCGGGCTCCCCTAAGACCGCAGGCCCGTCGCAGAGACGGATCCTTCGCCCTGGCCGAGGGGCTCTACATCAAGCTGGAGGAGCGAGGGGCAGGTCAGCGATCGTTCAAGTGGGTGCGCGCGAGCTTCCTCACCAGCGTGATGGAGTCGGGCGAGCCACTGGCTGGCGCGACCCATCGTCCGAACGGGTTGGCCGAGGGCGTCGACCTCTACGCCGGAGCTCGGATGACGCTGCTGGATCGGTGCCCCAGCCGCCCCGCCTTCGCCCTGGACTGGGATGGGCTGTCGCGCGCTATGGCTGGCTGGAGGCGCTGTACGAATGCGAGCAAAAAACCCAGTTTATCACGCGGAGGGCAACGTCGGCATCCATACCGGGATGGTGCTCGAAGCGCTGCTCGCCATGCCGCGTGGCGGGCGCTTCAGCGCGAGGACCAAGAGACCTGCTTTCTCGCTGCGCTCCTCCACGACGTGGCCAAACCGAGTGCACGCGCCGCGAGTCGGATGGAAGGGTGACCTCGCGCGGTCACTCTCGTCGCGGCGCCATCGCGGCGCCGAGATCCTGTAGGCGCGATGCATCGATTCGACGCGCGAGACAGGTGGCGCGCTGGTGGAGCTTCATCAAGTGCCGTTTTCTCGCTGCAGAACGAGCGGATGCCGAGCGTCTGCGGTCGCGGTGAGCCACATGGCCCGAGCGGGGCTGTTGTCACCGTTGCGAAGCCGATGCGCGAGGACGGCGTCGCCAGGACATACAGAACTGCTCGACAACATCGACCTGTTCGAGGAGCAGATGCGCGAGGCGGGACTGCTCGGATGCGCCTATCCGTTCGCCGCGAGCACAGCCGGTTTCACTACTTCCGCGGAAGGCGCGATCGCTTCCGCGCCGCGTTCGACGACACGCGTGCACCGTCACGTTATGTCCGGGCTGCCCGGCGCCGGCAAGGATCACTGGCTCGCGCGAATGCCGACGGGTTTGCCGTGATATCGCCTGGACGCGATCCGCCGCGAGCTCGGCGTTTCGATCCAGCCGACAACAAGGAATGGTCGTCTCGAGGCGAAGAAGCGCGCCCGGGAGCGCTTCGCCGCGCCACGCCGTTCGTGTGGAACGCCACCAACATCAGCCGAAAGCTCCGCAAGCCTCTGTGCGAGTTGTTCTTCGACTACAAAGCTCGGCTCCGCATCGTGTACCTGGACGCGCCCTGGGACGAGATCCGTCGCCGCAATCGCGCCCGCCCCCGCCCCGTTCCAGAAGCCGTTCTCGACAAGCTCCTCGATCGCTGGGAGGTGCCCGATCGCACGGAAGCTCACGAAGTCGTGTGGGTGTGCGACTGACTTTGGGCGTTCTTGCAGGGGCTTGCAGGACGCGTGCCGAGTGAGCGGAGGGCATGAGATTTGTCGGTCGACGTTCGCTGAGCCCACTCGACGCTGGCCTCCCGGCGTTCCATCGCTACCATTGACTCATGGCGGGGATCATCGTCGTAGAAGACTCGGCCCCTGAGCGGGGGGCTCTGGTTTCGCTGCTGCAGGGTGGGGGTCACGTACTCCATACAGCGGCAACCGCGGCCGAAGCGATCGCTCTACTCGAACACACGCGCGTGGACATCGTCCTTTTCGATCTCAATCTCTCCGATGGAAGCGGCATCCAAGGATTGATCGAGATACGTGCCGCAGCGCCGGAAATACAGATCGTGGTGGTGAGCGCGTTCGCCGATCTCGCGCACAGCGATGCGGATCTGTTCGAGCTCGGTGCCGATGCCTACGTGCCGAAGCCCGTGGAGCTGTCCAGGCTGCGCATCGCTTTGCAGCGCGTGGCGCCCCGAAAGGCGTCGGGCGTTTTGGAAGCGGTCACGGCAGGCAACGTTCGAGAGCGCGACACGGGCTGAGCCCTCACAGGTTGGTCCACGGTTCCGGCGCTTCGTGTGCTCGGTCCGAGCAAATCTGCATTTTGTGTCTCTTTCGGCTCGCCGGTATGCAAGACTTGGAAAAGCCGCGCATGTCGCTTCGCATCGATCAGGACCACTCGCGTTTCCGATCCATCGTTCGCGGGAAAATCCGACAGAACCTCCGGCGCTACATCTCCCAGGGCGAGATGATCGGTCGCAAAGGGAAGGATCTGGTTTCGATCCCCATCCCGCAGATCGACATTCCTCGGTTCACGTTCGGCGAGAAGCAGCGCGGTGGAGTGGGTCAAGGCGATGGCGAACCCGGTGATCCCATTGGTGGCGAGGAAGGGGAGGGCGACGGAACCGGCCAGGCCGGCAAGGACGCCGGAGAGCACGTCCTGGAAGTCGACGTGATGCTGGACGAGCTCGCCGACATTCTCGGTGAGGAGCTCGAGCTGCCTGCGATCGAGAACAAGGGCAAGAGCCGCATCATCGCTTCCAAGGATCGCTACACCGGGATCCGTCGCGTCGGTCCCGAGTCACTCCGTCACTTCCGGCGCACCTATCGTGAGGCGCTCAAGCGTTCCATCGCCAGCGGCGTGTACAACGCCAAGACGCCCATCGTGGTTCCTCAACGCGAAGACCGGCGTTACCGCTCCTGGAACGAAGAAACCGAGCCCGTGGCGAACGCCGTCATCGTTTACATGATGGACGTCTCGGGCTCGATGGGAGACGAGCAGAAAGAGATCGTCCGAATCGAGAGCTTCTGGATCGATACCTGGCTGCAACGCCAGTACAAGGGCGTCGAAAGTCGCTACATCATCCACGATGCCGTGGCCCGGGAAGTGGATCGGGAAACGTTCTTCCGTACCCGGGAATCCGGCGGCACGATGATTTCCAGCGCCTACAAGCTGTGCGCGAGTCTCATCGATCAGCACTACCCGCCCGACGAATGGAACATCTACCCGTTCCATTTCTCCGACGGTGACAACTGGAGCATGGACGACACGCTCACTTGCATCGAGCTGATGAAGCGAGAAATCTTGCCGAAGGTGAACATGTTCGCCTACGGCCAGGTCGAAAGCCCCTACGGTTCGGGGCAGTTCATCAAGGATCTTCGGGAACACTTCCCCGAGGAAGAGAACGTCGTCACGAGCGAGATCCGCGATCGCGAAGCGATCGTCGGCAGCATCAAGGACTTTCTCGGCAAAGGGAAATGACGCGCTCGACGGCGTCGGCGTCGAGGCCGCCGCTGGCGACAACGTCCGGGTGCAGAGGCTCTTCGTACGCGACGTTCTTCCCTGGCAAGCTCGAGACCGCGCCATTTTCGGCCGCTCGGTACAGACCCTTGGCGTCCCGCGCTTCCACTTCGACTTGAGTGGCGTTCACGTACACCTCCAGGAAAGCCGGAGCGCGCTCCCGAGCTCGCGCGCGAAAGCTCCGAAGATGCGCGGTTGCGGCCACCAGCACGATGAAGCCTTGCCCGGCCAAGAGCGCAGCCAGGTTTGCGAGAGTCTCATACAAGCAATCGCGCGAGGCTTCGTCGTATCCGGGCTTCGGAACCAGCGCCGCCCGCACCTGGTCGCCGTCCAGAACTGCGCTCGGCACGGAAAGCTCCCCGAGTCGCTCGGCGATCTTCTTCGCGAGCGTCGACTTGCCGCTCGACGGCTTGCCGGTGAGCCAGACGACTGTGCCGGTCAACGAAACACCTCGTCGGCGAAGGCCGGGTCGAATCGATCTGCCGCGAGCGTTCGCTCGATCAAACGCAGGACGCGATCCCGAGCGACGGCGTCCACGTGGGGGTACCAGAGTGGATTGGCCACGACGAGCCCGCGCCAGGCGAGAAACGGCGCGCACACCTCGACGAGCTCCCGGTCGCTGCTTTCGTCGAGATACACCGACCAGAACCTCTGCCAGAGTCCCCGAAACGCGCTCGCCCACGTCCCCGGGTGCTCCACCGCGAAGAAGACGAAGTTGACCGCGAGACAGGTCACGTCGTCGGCTGGATCGCCCATCGAGCCGCGGCTCGAGTCCAGGAGCGCGATCTCGTCGCGATCCGAAATCACGATGTTGAACGGGTGATAGTCGCCGTGGGTGCGTGCGAGTCGCCGCGTGCGCGACTTGATGCGAGAGCGCCATTCCACCGTGCGCGCTTCGATGGCGGTCAGGCGCTCGGGCGGCGCGGCCGGAACGTCCGGCGCGTAGGCGTCGACCAAGCCAAAGATGCCCTCGCCGCTTCCGACGAGATCCCGCACGGCGCGATGATAGCGATTGGGATCGTCGTATTTTTCCGAGTGGATCTCCACGAGACGCCGTGCGAGAGCTTCGACCAAGGACACGTCTCGCGGCTCGGCCGTGCCCCGGGCGGCGATCTGTCGGAGCTCGTCGGCGTACAGGTGCCCTTCGGCGAACGAGGTCACGAGGTAGAACTCGCCTGCGTCTGCCAGGGACACGAGACCGCAGCCATCTTTCTTGATGGCCCCGACATCGAGAGCGTGAACGTGTCCTGGAATTCGTTCGAATCGGTCGAACCCAAGAAGCAATTCCGCCGCGCGGTCGGCACGGCGATCATGGCCGAATAGATCGCTTTTCGCCGTGTGAAAGACCAGCTTCGCGCGGCGCCCGTCCGCCGTCTTCAGGAACAGCTCGAGGGGTACGCCATAGCCGAGCCCCTTCTGAGTCGCTTCGTCCACCACCTGCGAGTCATCGATGCCGAACGGCTTCACGTCGAGCAGCGTTGCTCCCGGCATGGCTCGCTCCACGATGGCCTCGAGCGCAGGTTTGATCTTGCTTGCGAAGCGCTTCGGCATCTCTCCGCCCTGATAGCACGCGACTGCGGTCGAATCCGCACGCAGGATCTGCGCTGTCAGAACAAGCTATCGATGGTCGTCTTGCGAGACTTGTCCGGCGCGTCGCTGCTGGCAGCAGCGCCCTTGCCGCCGCCGCCCCCGACGCACGCGCCGTCCTGCGCGATGCAGCGCTTGCCCTTGGCGCAGACGGCCGCTTTCTGACAGTCCCCGGAGGAAGCTGCCACGCATGCGCCGTCTTTCAGCGAGCAGGTTCCCTCGAGCTTGCAGCGGGAGGACTTTCGGCAGTCTGTGTTCGACACCGCCACGCACTTGCCGTCCTTCACGCCGCAGGCTCCGTCGCTCTCGCAGGCCGCGGCCTTCTTGCACGCTTCTTCGTTGGCGACGCACTGTCCATCATGGACGGCGCAGCGCGCTTCTTTGGTGCAAGCCGTGGATTTCCCACAGTCGGCATCGGACTCGGCAACGCAATGTCCGTCTTTGGCCGAGCACTGCCCAAGACGGGCGCAAGGGCTGTCCTTTTCGGGTTTGTCCCCGCTGTTGCCCGCGCAGTGGTGCCGACTGAGGGCGACGCAGCGTCCGCCTTGCATCACGCACAGTCCCTCGCTGCTGCAAGTCTTGGTGCATTCCGCTTGAACCGTCCGAGCCAGGTTCACGCAGCTTCCCTGGTAGGCGTTGCATGCCTCGAGCTTGTGACAATCTTCCGAGCCCTTGCAGTCGGCATCGGTGGAGACCAGGCACGCCCCTTCCTGGGCGCTGCACTTGCCGTGGAGCTTGCACTCCTCGGAATCTTTGCAGTCGGTCGCCGAGCCAACGATGCAGACGTCATGATCGTCGGCCGTGCACTTGCCTTGCTTCATGCACTCGGGAGTCGACTTGCAGTGGTCCTTGTCCTCACACGCAATGAGCGCGGACCAGAGCAGGATCCAAATCGAGAGCGTCGCGTACTTTCCGAAACGGAGCATCCAAACCTCGCCAGCGCCAGTGTAACGCAATCCGATGGCCTGCAAGACTTCGGCTGCCCAGGGCGCAAAAGCCGTGTAGGCTTGACTCGTGCCGCAGTTTGCCACCAACACCACGCTGCCTCGCTACCTCCGCGTCGAACAGGAACGCGTCGAAAAAATCGCCCGGGAATTCGGACTCGACTTCTTTCCGGTCGTGTTCGAGATGCTCACTTACGACCAGATGAACGAGGTCGCGGCGTATGGCGGTTTCCCGAACCGTTATCCCCATTGGCGCTTCGGCATGGAGTACGAGCGCCTCTCCAAAAGCTACGAGTACGGCCTCTCGAAGATTTACGAGATGGTCATCAACAACAACCCCTCGTACGCGTATCTGCTCGAGGGCAACAGCTTCACGGATCAGAAGCTCGTCATGTGCCACGTGTACGGGCACGTGGACTTCTTCAAGAACAACTTCTCGTTCCGCGCCACCGACCTCGATGCCTCGAGTCAGGTCGTCGACCCGATCGAACCGTTCCGGGGCGACTACGGCCCGAATCGAAAGTGGGTCGACAAGATGGCAAACCACGCCACGGCCGTGCGCCGCGTCGTGGACCGTTACGGGATCCAGAAGGTCGAGGAGTTCATCGACGTCTGCCTGTCCCTCGAGAATCTGATCGACGCCT
The DNA here is from genome assembly GCA_963781505.1 of uncultured delta proteobacterium. Lineage (GTDB taxonomy): Bacteria > Myxococcota_A > Polyangia > Polyangiales > Polyangiaceae > JADJKB01. Next base: position 319,881 of record CAWAHB010000038.1, read on the forward strand.
ACTCGCGCTTCGTGGTTCGACACCGCGACGAGGAAGTCGAGGAAGAGCCCAGCGAAATCGAGATCCCCCGCCTCCGTGCCAAGGAGTACATGGAGGACTTCATCAACCCCGAGGAATTTCTCGAGGAGCAAAAGCAGCGGATCGAAGCCCGGCGGGAGAAGATGAAGCGCTGGCCCCCGGAGCCGCTGCAAGACGTGCTCCTGTTCTTGCTCGACAACGCACCGCTCGAAAAGTGGGAGCGAGTGATCCTCGGGATCATGCGCGAGGAGGCGTACTACTTCGTTCCGCAGATGCAGACGAAGGTACTGAACGAAGGATGGGCCTGCGTAGTCGGTGATTCCCTCGTATTCACGGACGCCGGCCTACTCCCGATGCGCCAGGTCGTGGCTGGTGACGCACACTCGGTTGCCGACGGCTCCGGAGTCCAGAAGGTCTACGATCGGAACATCATCCGCAATCACCCAACGGTCGCCATTCGCACCCGACGCGGACTCGAGCTCGAAGGATCGACCAATCATCGAATCCTTCTGTCCGACGGTGCGACGTGGAAGCGACTCGACGAGCTCCAGGTGGGCGACCGAGTCGCCATCTCCGGCGCAGATCCCTTCGGGCCGATGGAAGAGGTGCCGCTCTCCTGGAAGATGGCGCTTCGCCACCGACAGGCTCGGGCCATTCGTCGCGGCGCGCCCGCCAGCGCAGCGCTGGTCGAGTACGAGTACGAGATCGAGGGATCCGAGGAGCCGATTCTTCCGACACTTCGAAAGCCGTTGAAGATCCCGGATCGCGTGAGCCCAGCCCTCGCCTCGTTCCTCGGCTGCTTGGTCGGTGACGGCCACATCAGCCGCTCGAAGCGGAGTCTCGGTCTCACGAGCGAGGACGAGATCCAAGCTGTCCACTTTGCACACCTGGCCCACGACCTGTTCGGGATCCTGCCTCGCATGAAGTGGGAAGACGGGCGCTGGCGGGTTGTCTTGTATTCAGAAGCGCTGAGCGACTTTCTGACCGAAGGCATCGGACTCACCTCGGGTTCTTCTGCGCGAGAGGAGCGGGTGCCGGAGGTGATCCTGCGCTCTCCCGAACCGGTGATCCGAGCGTTCCTTCGGGCGTACTTCGATTGCGACGCGGACCCGGGCCCCGCCGGAGTCCTTCTGTCCAGCGCGAGCAAAGCACTGGCCACCCAGACGCAGCTCTTGCTCCTCGGCTTCGGAGTGCTCTCGCGAATTCGGAACAATCCGGACGGCACCTGTCATCTACACGTCGCCGACGCGAGCGCGGAGCGGTTCTACGAGCGAGTCGGTTTCGGGCTCGACCGCAAGACTCGAGCACTCGAGGCGTACCTCGCGAACCGAAAAGGGTTCGAGAGAGAGGAGTGGACCGACGAAGTCGTGTCACTCGGGCACGGGCGCGCCGACGTATACGACATCAGCGTCACGAACACCCATCGCTACGTGGCGCAAGGGTTCATCAATCACAACTCCTTCTGGCATTCCCGCCTCATGACCCAGCGCGTTGCCGATCCCAGCGACATCATCGACTACGCGGAGAACAATGCCGGGGTCATGTCCACGAGCGGCGGCCGGCTCAACCCCTACAAGCTCGGTGTGGAGCTCTTCCGCCACATCGAAGAGCGCTGGGACAAGGGGCAGTTCGGTCGCGAGTGGGAAGAGTGCAACGATCTCGATCAGAAGAAGAACTGGGACCTCAGACTCGGTCTGGGTCGACAGAAAATCTTCGAGGTGCGCTCGCTCTATACCGATGTGACGTTCATCGACGAGTTCTTGACGCCGGAGTTTTGCATCGAGCACAAGTTCTTCACCTATGGGTGGTCGAACCGGAACGAGCGATTCGAGATCGACACCCGGGAGTTCCAGGAAGTGAAGGAAAAGCTCCTGTTTCAGCTCACGAACTTCGGAAATCCGTACATTTTCGTCGTGGATGCGAACTACGAAAACCGCGGCGAGCTCTTGCTCCAGCACGATCACCGCGGTGTGGATCTACGCAGCGACTATGCGCGGGAGACCCTCTCGGCGCTCGTGCGCATCTGGAAACGGCCGGTGGTCCTCGCGACCATCGTCGACAGCAAGCCCAGCCTCCTGCGCTTCGACGGCAAGGAGCACACGGTCAGGCACGATGCGTCGCCGTAGGAAACCAACGCTTTCCCTTGCCGTCGTCTGTTTGGCTGTGGCGTGTGGCGGAAAAACCGAATCGACCGGTGCGGGTGGCGGGCTGGGCGGCGGAGGAACCGGCGGAGGAACCGGTGGCAGCGGTGGGTCGGTCTCGGGTGGGGGAGGTTCGGGAAGCACGGTGAAGAGCGGCTGCTTCGGGGTGGTGGCCAGCGGCGATCTCCCCAAGCATCAGTTGCCGGGGGCGATTGGGCAGGGGCCCGCGGTCGTCGCCACCGACACGGGCTTCGTCATCGGGTACGTCGAGTGGGGTGAGGAGGGAACGGCCGTCGTCGTTTCACTGAGTGATGATGGAAGCCTCGGCGCCCCAACGAACTATGGGCTCCCGGGCTGCGGCTGGGTGCCGGATGCGAGATACGGGCTCGGAATGGCTTGGGGAGCGGGCGGCGGCATTCTCGTCGGCAACTTGCCGAAGTGCTCGCCATCGAAAGGAGCCGGAGCGCTCTTTTTGCCGTTCGACACCGCTGGGATCCCCAACAACGCCGCCGGACCGCAAAACGCCTTGTTCGACGACCTGAGCCTCGCTCGTGTCGGAGCCGTTGCCGCGACCCCGTCGCCCAACGAATTCGAATTTCTCTACCGCGTGGTGTCGAGCAGTGGCCCCGTCGTCGAGCGCATCGTTTTGCAGGGCAGCAGCTTCAAGTCGACCCCCATCGTTCATCCCTTCGGCGACGACGATCGCGCGTTCGGCTCGGTCGTGACCGGCGAAAAACTCCGAGCGTACGGCGCTCCTGATGCGATTGCCCAAACGACCGAGGTCGCCATCGACGACAACGCGTCCGAACAGTTCGACGAAAAAGGCAAGCTGCCCCTCATGTACGCGCCGTATCTGGCGCTCAGCGCAATGGACGCCTTTCTGATAGCGGCTGTTCCGGCTCTCATGTTGGATGGGAGCCGAGGCATCGAGCTGGAGCTGGCGCAGCTCTCGGGTGGTACCGCCAGCTGGATCGGGACTGGTTCGATCGGAAGTAGCTCGTTCGCCGGCCCCGTGCCGGATCAAGCCATCAATGACTCCTCCCTCGCATTTGCGAAACTCGCTGCAAACCCGATCCTGCTCGAGGGCTCGAAGGGCGAGCTGGATCTGTACCGCATTCAGCCTTTCACTCCCCTGCCGACGGACACCGCGTCCTTCACCGGTACGGATCTCGGTGCGTCCCTCGATGCGTTCGACGGGGCGCGGGTCGCGATCGCCGCAGCGCGTGGCCGTATCGTCGTGGTCTGGCTCGATACCTCGGGTCCATCGGATGTCAGCGGGCACTTCGCCGTCCTCGACTGTCAGAATCCGGGGCAATGATGGGCCGCTCGGGGTTCTCGCTCCTCGTCGTCTCGTTCGCCGTCGCGTGCGGTGGGAAAACGAACGATCTCGGATCGAGCGGGGGCGGCGGCGGGACCAGCGGTACAACCGGTGGCACTTCGGGCAGCGCTGGATCCATCTCGGCCGGAGGATCGGGCGGCGTCGTCTTCTCCGGCTGTTTCGCTCCCATCGCGCACGGTGATCTGCCCGCTCATCAGGAGCCCGGAGCGGTCGGTCAGGGACCGGCAGTGGTCGCGACGGATGCCGGCTTCGTCATCGGGTACGCCGAGTGGGGGAAAAGCCAGGGAACGGCCGTGCTCCTCGGACTCGATGACGATGGCAAACCTGCCACGCCGAGCTTCTTCGACCTGGCAGCTTGCAGTTGGGTGCCCGATGCGAAGTACGGACTCGGGATGGCCTTTGGAGCCCAAGGCGGGCTCTTGGGGGGCAGCTTGCCGCATTGCTCGGATTCGAAGGGCGCGGGCGCGCTGTTCGTCGCCTTCGACTCCGGCGGGAAGTCGACACAGGCTGTGGGTCCCCAAAACCCATTGTTCGATGATTCTGAGCGTGGCACGCAGTGGAGGAGTCGCTGCGGCCAAAGCGCCGAACGAATTCGAGTTCGTCTATCACGTCGCCACGCAGCAGAGCACCCCGGTCGTCGAGCGCGCACTCCTTCAAGGCACGAGCTTCAAGGCCTCGACACCTCTCAGCCACCCTTTTGGTGAGGAGGATCGGCCGTCGGGTTCGCTCGTGACCGCCAACGCGATCCGCGCTTACGGCGCGCCGAATCCGACGAATCAGGTCACCGAAGTCATCATCGATGACAACGCATCCGATGCGTTCGACGAAAAGGGCAAGCTCACACTCACCTACGCGCCCTATCTGGCACTGGCCGCGTGGGGCTCGAAGCTTGCCGCGGGCGTTCCGGTCGTGATGGCGGATACGAGTCGCGGCGCGGAGATCCAGGCGGTCGAGCTCGTCAACGGAGTCGTGAGTCCCATCGCGAGCGGCACCCTCGCTGGTGGCTCGGTCGCCGGCACGGTGCCAGACCAGGCACTGAATGACTCCGCCCTCGCCTTTGCAGCGCTCGATACCAGCCTGATCGTGCTGCAGGGAGCGCCGGACAAGCTCGCCTTCTATCGTTTCGCTGGAGAAGCTCCCATCGAGCTCGTCCCCATCGATACCGCGTCATTCGTGGGCAATGCGCTCGGCGCCTCCCTCGACTCGTTCGACGGAGCGCGCGTAGCCATCGCTGCGGCGCGCAACCGCATCGTCATCGTCTGGCTCGACAGCTCGAATCCGGCGGATGTCAGCGGGCACTTTGCCGTTCTCGGTTGCCAAGACATTGGGAAATGACCGCCGGAGCTTGCCGCACCCCACGAGCCGCGGCACACATGCGGGGGGTAGTGTGATCCAACGGTTTGCAATCGTCGCCGCGGTGCTCTCCGCAATTTCGTGCGCCGAGTCGCCGGGGTCCTCGGTCAACGGTCCTCCTCCTCCACCCGATCCCGCGCCTCCGATGACGCCGATGCCCCCGCTGTCGGCTCTCGGCAGCGCGCCCGGGTGCGCGCCGGGTGCGCCGTGCAACTCGGCGCCGCCCCCCACGACCGGTCCCTCGCCCACCACCACCGAAAAACCACCACCACCTCCCAAGCCGGGCACACTTCCGGGCGGCCTGGCGCGCGGCAGCGGCGATCCCGCAGACCTCGAGCTCTACGAAGGCGACAAGGCGTACGTCAAAGACGACTTTCGCGGAGCGAAGAAGCACTACGAAAAAGCCAAGAAGCTCACGCCCAAGGACCCCGCGCCGCGGGTGGGGCTCGTGCGGGTCTCTCTCGCCGAATCGGGGATTGTGACCGACTACGCCGCGGCCCCGAAGAATCCCAAAGTGAAGGCGCTGCTCGGCGAGATCGACAAGACTCTGAAGCTGGATCCCGAGTACGGCCCGGCCCACGTCGAGCGCGGCCGTCTCGAGCTCATCCGCGGTGATGCAAACAAGGCGATGGCTTCCCTGCAAAAGGGACTGGAGCTCGAACCCACCGATCCCGAAGCGCACTCGGCTCTCGGCGTCGCCCTCTTGGCCACCGGCAAGAGCGAGGCGGCGCTCGAACGATTTCGCCGCGCGGCGGAGCTCGATCGCGACAATCCCGCACGGCTGACGAATCTCGGTACGGCCTTGATGATGCGGGGAAAGGTCGAGGACGCGATCAAGGCCTACGAGCGCGCCGTTTCTCTAGCGCCGAACGACGCTCGGTCCCGGGGCGATCTCGGAACGGCGTATCTCGCCGCGAACAAGCCCGACAAGGCTTTGGTCGAGCTCAAGCGCGCCACGGAGCTCGAGCCCGACCGCGCGACGTTCCTCTCGAATCTCGGTTACGCCCTGCAGCAGAAGGGCGATCTCGATTCTGCCATCGCGACCTACCGCAAGGCGATCAAGAAGGACAAGCGACTCGGATCGGCGTGGATCAACCTCGGGACTGCGCTCGCTGCCAAAGACGATCTCGACGAAGCAGAGAAGGCCTTCCAGCAGGCCCTGAGCATCGATCCGACCGATCCTCGGGCGAAGGCCAATCTCGACGATCTGGCCGAGCTCCGGAAGAAACGCGCGAAGCCAACTCCGTGATCCCGGGGTCTGCACCGGCCGCGCCGTTTCTGGCTGGGGATCACCTCGCAACCAATGCTGGACACAGGACAGGCCTGCCTGGGTCCTTGTGCCACTCAGCGCTGGCACACCGCGCAATTTCGGGAGAAAGTGGCGTGTCGCGTCGGCCCGAGGCTTGCAGGGAGACGCGCTTTGGGCTGAGTGGATGACGAACTGTTGTAGGCTGGGATCAGGCGAGGATGTTCGAACGGCGGCCTGATCCTCTGAAGGCGGAGGAGCGCGAGGATCTGATGCAGGCGCGGGTGCGCCGGCTTCCGGTCGCGCCGCGAGCTCCGATGCCCCCGAGGCGTCTTCCTCTCTTCGACGAAGCGCGGGAGATCGATCGCCAGTGGCGCCCCATCTATTGCGTGTGGGAGATCACCCTCGCGTGCGATCTCGCATGCCGCCATTGTGGCTCACGGGCGGGCCACGCTCGAAAAGACGAGCTCACCACGGCCGAGTGCCTCGATCTGGTTCGCCAGATGTCCGAGCTGGGCGTGAAAGAAGTCACCATCATCGGTGGCGAAGCGTATCTGCGCGAGGACTGGGTCGACATCCTGGCGGAGATCCGGAAGTACGGAATGAGCGCGACGATGACCACCGGCGGGCGCGGTGTCACGCCGGAGCGCGCGCAGGCTGCCGCCAAAGCGGGCTTGCAGAGCTCCAGCGTCTCGCTCGATGGCAACGAGGCGACCCACGATCGTTTGCGGGGAGTCAAAGGCTCGTACCGGTCGGCCCTTGCCGCGTTCAAGAATCTTCGGGACGCCGGAGTGCGCGTCGCCGCCAACACGCAAATCAATCGACTCAGCATGCCCGAGCTCCCGGACGTGCTCGAGACGATCGCGGCAGCAGGAGTTCATAGCTGGCAGATCCAGCTCACGGTGCCGATGGGGCGCGCGGCCGACGAGCCCGACGTGCTGCTCCAGCCTTACGATTTGCTGGAGCTCTTCCCGATGCTCGCGGACATCAAGAAGCGGTGTGACGAGCTCAAAGTTCGGCTCTGGCCGGGGAACAACATCGGCTATTTCGGCCCGTACGAGTCGATTTTTCGCGGCACCATGCCCCGAGGTCACCTGGCGTCGTGCGGCGCGGGACGGAGCACCCTCGGCATCGAGGCGGATGGATCGATCAAGGGCTGCCCCTCGCTCCCCACCGACGCGTGGACGGGCGGAAACATTCGAGACTCGTCTCTGAAGGACATCTGGGAACGCTCGGCACCGCTCCGCTACACCCGAGATCGCACGGTGGACAAGGACCTCTGGGGCTATTGCCACGACTGCTACTACGCCGAAGAATGTCGCGCCGGTTGCACGTGGACGAGCTTCACGATCTTTCGCAAGGCGGGCAACAATCCTTACTGCCATCACCGCGCCCTCGAGATGCAGCGCGTGGGTAAGCGCGAGCGGATCGAACAGAAGATCGCCGCACCGGGTGACCCCTTCGATTACGGAGGCTTCGAATTGATCGTCGAGGACGATCCGAAACTTGGGAGTACAACATGAACCGACTCGTTCCCTGTCCCGGCTGCCAACGTCATCTCCGAATGACGGAGGCGAACTGTCCGTTTTGCAACACGCCTGTCGAGCTGGGCTCAACGCCTGAGCTTCAGTTACCAACGGGCCGCCTCGGACGAGCTGCCCTCTTCGCGTTTGGCGCGACCCTGGCAGCGAGCTTGAGCGCAACGGCTTGTGGCAGCAGCGACGACAACAGCGGCAGCGGCGGAAAAACCGGCACCGGCGGCACCGGCGCAACGGGGGGCAGCGGCGGAACCGGTGCGACCGGTGGCAGCGGCGGAACCGGTGCAACGGGCGGATCTGGCGGGAGCGGCGGCGTTTCCGGTGGCGGTGGTACGGCTGGCGGCGGTGGTACGGCTGGCGGCGGAGGCACGGCCGGCGGCGGAGGCACCGCGGGTGCGGCCGGCGGTGGTGGCGCGAGCGGCGCGGCCGGCGGTTTCGAACACCGGAGGGTTTGCCGGCGCGGCCCCCGCGTACGGCTTGCCCGCCGATGCCGGAATCAAACCCGACAGCGGCGTGATCGTCGACGGCGGCGTGAAGCTCGACAGCGGCGTGAAACTCGACAGCGGCGTGGTCAAGGACGGCGGCATTCAGCCGCTCTACGGAGCGCCCCCGGCAAACTGAGAGACGATGAATCACCTCGCTCCCTGTCCGTGCTGCCAGCGTCACGTGCGCGTGAGCGAGTCGGCGTGTCCATTCTGCTGCGCGGCGATCGATCTCTCGTACGTACCCGAGCCGCTGCTTCCCTCGCGGCGGCTCGGTAGGGCGGCGCTCTTCGCTTTTGGAGCCACGCTGGCCGCGAGCCTTTCGACTACGGCCTGCGGCGGTCAGTCCGAGTCCGACAAGGGCACGGGCGGAGCGAGCGGTGGGTCCGGCGGAAGCACGGGCGGCACCGGCGGTTCGGGCGGAAGCACCGGCGGTTCGGGCGGAAGCACCGGCGGCAGTGGCGGCGACGCTGGCGCTGGCTTCGGCGGCTTTGCGGGAGCCCAGACACTCTATGGTCTGCCCGTCGATGCAGGTCCCGACGATGCTGGCGTTGGCGGACAAAACTTCGGCGGCGGCAGCGGCGGGGGCCAACCACTGTACGGCGCGCCGCCCGACACCCCCGACCCAGGAGAGGATCTCGAGCCATGATGCATCTCGTTCCGTGTCCCGGTTGCGCGCGTCATGTGCGCGTCCACGAAAGCACCTGTCCGTTCTGCGCGTCCGCGCTGGATCTCTCCAGCACTCCTCCACCGATGTTGCCCAAGAATCGCCTGGGCCGCGCCGCGATCTTTGCTTTCGGTGCGACCCTCGCCGCTGGGATCTCCAGCGCCGGATGCGGAAGTGACGGGAGCACTGGCAGCGGCGGGACCTCCGCGGGTGGTGGCGGCGGCACGGGAGCCGTTGGACCCGCCTACGGAACGCCCGCAGGAGGCGGCGGCGCGAGCGGCGAAGCGGGAGCTGGAGGCTCTGGCGGCGTTGGCCCTGCCTACGGAACGCCCGCCGGTGGTGGTGGTGCGAGCGGCGAACCGGGCACGGGCGGCGACGCCGGTGGCAGCAACACGGGGGGCGACGCCGGTGGCGGAGCGGCTCTCTACGGCGGCGCGCCCTGATCTAACTCGCGTGCACGATCTGCAAGAACGGCTCGACGAACAGCGGTGACGGACCGAGCACCGCTGCGACGGTCCAGACGTGCCGGGCGGCTCGCCCCCAGCGTCTCACGCCGAGTCGTCGCTCCAGGCCGATGAAAATGGCCTGCAGCATGAAGAACGCGGCCATCGGAAGGGCCCAGACGGCGCCGAGGGGAACGTAGACCAACCAGGCGTGCAGGAGTGCGCTGGCGAAGAATCCCGCGGTCAGCCCGAGCAGCGGCCTTCCGAGGCCCGCGAGAGGAGCGTACACGTGCTCTCGGATCCACTCGTGGACGTTGAGGTTCCAGCGCTTGCTCCAGAACTCACTCACGCTCGCGCTCAGGATCGGCGCACGGTGGAGCGGCGGAACCTGGATGCCGAGGGTTCGATACGTTCCGTCCATGAGCGCGCCGCCCATGTCCAACATCGAGTAGACGAAGAGCGCGCCACCGAACCAGCGCACGACGAGTCCGACGCCCTTCGCAGGAAGCGCGTAGGCGAGCCAAAGCCCGGATCCCATCAGCAGCGCATAAAAAACAGCTGCCCCAAATCGCGACAGCGAGATCTCCGGCGTGATCGATCGCACCTTCCGTGTGTCGAACAGGGCCGTGAACAGCCACAAGCGCTGGGGCCAAGTCCAGGTTCGCGCGTCGCGCCAAACATCGACCCAGCGGAGCAGGCTCACGAATGCTCCCAAGCTGTACGCCGAACGCAGGAATCGATGCTCGGGCGCCAGCAGGAACGGAATGGATTGCGCCACGAGCGCGACGGCCAGGGAGCCATAGGTCCTGAGCTTCGAGCGTCCAAAGACGGTTCCCACCACTGGACCGGTAAGGGCGAGCAGGAGGGTCGCCAGGACAATGCGTTGTCCGTCGCTCATAGGCAGGGCTTTTGGCCCGACTCTCATCCTTGACCCAGCCGCGCCGCCGGGCAAATACTTCGCACGCGAAACATTCCCGTGGCCCGAGCCCAGCCCGAACCCACCCTCGATCCCCAGCCAGACCTCGACGCCGTCGTGGAGGCGATCGTCTATCTCTACACGGAGAGCCGGCGCATCACGAAGGGACTCGCCGGCCGGTACGGGCTCACGGGACCCCAGCTCGCGTGGTCAAGATGCTCGAGCCCGTCGGCAAGCTCTCGCTCTCGGAGCTCTCGGAGCGCATCCGCGCGCGGAACAGCACGGTCACCGGGATCATCGATCGCATGGAGCGCGAGGGGCTCGTGGAACGCCGGCGGTCCGAGGAGGACCGGCGCGTCGTGCACATCCTGCTCGACGCGCCAAGGCCAGAAGCTCGCCGGGGAGATCCCCGTCGAGCCGGTCGAGATTTTCCGCCAGGTGCTCGCCGAGCTGTCACCGCGCGACGCATCCGATCTCAGACGCATTCTCACTCGACTCGCTCGCCGTGTTCGCGAGTTGGTCGAGGCCGACGGACCCGAAGAGAAAGGCAAAGCCACATGACCGAGCCCAAGACCAGCCGCGATCCCGACATCTGCGTCGTCACCTGCGCGCTCACCGGCGTGCTCGCCAACCGCAAGCAATGCGCCGGCATCCCGTACACCCCGGCAGAAATCGGCGAGGAGGCCAAGCGCGCCTACGACGCGGGCGCCGCGGTCGTGCACATCCACGCGCGGCACGACGACGGCTCGCCCACGTTCTCGCCCGCGGTGTTCGCGAAAATTCGGGAAGAAGTCCGCAAGCGCTGCCCGATCATCCTCAACTTCTCGACCGGCACCATCCTCGACGACGTCAGCGAGCAGTGCACCTACATGCGCGAGACCCGCCCGGAGATCGCGGCCCTCAACATGGGGACGATGAACTACTCGAAGTACTCGAAGTCGCGGAAGAGCTTCGTCTTCGACATGGTGTTCTCGAACACCTACGAAAAGATCATCAAGCTCTTGTCGGCGATGAACGAGGCCGGCGTGAAGCCCGAGCTCGAGTGCTTCGACTCGGGCCACACCCACGGGGTCTGGCCGCTGGTCGACATGGGCGTGTTGAAACCACCGCTGCAGTACTCGTTCATCGTCAACGTGCTCGGCGGCATCCCGCCGACCGTCGAGTCGCTGCAGCTCCAGACGAAGCTGATCGTTCCCGGGCAGCGAGTGGGAAGTCATCGGCATCAGTCACGGTCACTGGCGCATGCTCGCGACGGCGCTGGTGCTCGGCGGCAACATCCGCACGGGCCTCGAGGACCATCTCTACTTGCCCCACGGCGAGATGGCGAAGTCCAACGGCGAGATGGTCGAGGTCGCCGTTCGGCTCTGCCGCGACGTGGGACGTCGGCCCGCCACCGTCGAGGAGGCGCGGCAGATCCTGAATCTTCCGCGCGTGTCCTAGCATGATCGAGCGTCCCTACGAGACCATCCTCGTCGCCGAGACCGACGGCGTCGCTCGCGATCACGCTCAATCGCCCCGAGCGCCGCAACGCCATCGGCACGCAGATGGTGAACGAGCTCTTGTACGCCCTCGAAGACGCCACCGAGGCGGAGACGATTCGCTGCGTGGTTCTCACGGGCGCGGGCACCACGTTCTGTGCCGGCGGTGACTTTCAGCAGATGACTTCGGGAGGTGGCGAGCCTCGCGCTGAAGGGCGACTACAAGGACTTGCTGCTCCAGCTCTGGCGCGCGAAGAAGCCGGTCATCGCTCGGGTGAATGGGCACGCGATGGGTGGCGGGCTCGGCCTGGTCGCTGCGAGCACGTTCGCGGTCGCCCAAGACGACGCGAAGCTCGGCACCCCCGAGATCAACGTGGGCCTGTTTCCCTTCATGATCATGGCGGTTCTCGAGCGCGTCATGCCGCGGCGCGCGCTGGTCGAGATGATGGTGTCCGGAAAGCGCCTCGAAGCCTCCGAAGCGGCGAGGGTGGGGCTCATCAATCAGGCGGTTCCCGCTTCGGAGCTCGACGCTGCCGTCGAGCGCCTGACCACCATGATCGCTTCCAAGAGCCCGATGACGCTCCGTCTTGGCCTCGAGGCTCTTGCCGACAGCGAGGAGCTCCGTCTCGACGAAAAGCTCCCCCTGCTCTCCGAGCGCCTCGGAAAATGCCTCGCGACCGACGATGCGCGGGAAGGCCTCACGGCGTTTCTCCAGAAACGGGAGCCCGAAATGGACCGGTCGCTGATCTTCGCGAGCTTGCTCTGCGCGACCGCTTGCGCGTCTGCATCCTCGGAGCCCTGCGCTCCGCCTCCGACCCCGGCGCCGAGTCACCCGGACGATCTCGTCGACACCACCGAGGTCGAAGCGGCTGCCTCCCCCGCGTCAGCCCCCGAGCCAACGCCTTCTCCGCCCAGCGCCTCCGCACCCACGTCTGCACAGACCACGCCTGCCGAGTGCGTGGTCCCCGCCAAGACTTGCGGTGCGCCCGATTCGTGTCAGAGGCTCACCGAGCTCTGTCACATCATCGGTGATCCCATCGCGTCGAACGACAGCACGGCCTTCGTCAAAGTGCTCTCGGGCGGTGCGCGCAATCCCTTCGGCCTGTCGATTGACGAGAAAGATCCCGAGACGGTCCGACCGGAAATCGAGAAGCAGGGAGGGCCCAAGCCTTTGCTCGGCTTTTCGAAAGACGGAAGCGTGCGTGTCACCCTGAGCCGCGATTGCACGATCTGTCGTCGGCCGTACGTCGGCTTCGACATCTCGTCGGGCAAGACCACGGTGCAGGTGATGGTCGAAAATTCTCAGATCACGAGTTTTTCGCGCCCGAAGGGGTCAGCAGGCGCGTCGGGGCCCAAGCCATGAGCCGCATGCGCGAGCTGGTCGCCGATCTCGAAGCGCGGCGCGAGCGCGTGCGGCAGATGGGCGGGCCGGAGCGCATCCAGCGCCAGCACGACCGAAAGCAAGCTCACGGCGCGCGAGCGGTTCGCGGTGTTCTTCGACGACGGCGTGTTCTTCGAGGTCGGCATGCACGGCCGGCAGATGGGACCCGCCGGCGAAAAGAACGACACCCCCGCGGACGGGGTCATCTGCGGTTTCGGCAAGGTCGACGGGCGCATGGTGTGCGCGGCCGCCTACGACTTCACGGTCAAGGGCGGCAGCATCGGCCAGACCGGTGAGGAGAAGGTCACGCGCCTGCGCAAGATGTCGCTCACCGGCCGCTGGCCCATCGTGTGGTTCATCGACTCGGCGGGCGCGCGCATCGATCCCGGCGGCCGGCACCCGGACGATCTCAGCTGTTCGCCGGCTCGGGGCATCTGTTCCGCGAGCAGGTGCTGATGAGCGGCGTCGTGCCCCAGGTCGCCGCGATGGTCGGACCCGGCGCGGCGGGCACAGCGTACATCCCCGGCCTCGCCGACTTCGTGCCGATGGTGAAGGACATCGGATCGATGGCGCTCGGCGGCCCGCCGCTGGTCAAGGCCGTGACCGGCCAGGAGATCGACGAGCAGGAGCTCGGCGGCTCGAAGGTGCACAACGAAGTGAGCGGCGTCGGCGACGTCGAGGTCGAACGACGATCGCGAGTGCATCGCAGCTCATGAAGAAGTACTTGTCGTTCATGCCGTCGCACTGCGACGAGCCGCCCCCGTGCATCCCTGACGACGATCCCGTCGAGCGCCGCGAGGAGTCGCTGCTCGATCTGCTGCCCGAGAGCCCGCGCGCAGCCGTACGACATGTACGACGCTGATCCGCGCCATCGTGGACCACGGGGAGTTCCTCGACATCAAAGCCAAGTTCGGGCGCAGCATCATCACGTGCCTCGCGCGCATCGGCGGGCAGCCCGTGGGCATCGTCGCGAATCAGCCGAAGCACCTCGGCGGCATCCTGGAGAACGACAGCTCAGCGACAAGGCGGCGAAGTTCATCCAGATCTGCGACGCGTTCAACGTCCCGCTCGTCTTCTTGCAGGACGTGCCCGGCTTCATGGTCGGCTCCAAGGTGGAGCACGCAGGGATCATCCGTCACGGCGCGAAGATGCTCCACGCCATGAGCGCGGCCACCGTGCCGAAGATCACCGTCGTCGTGCGCAAGGCGTACGGCGCGGGCTACTACGTGATGTGCGGCCGCGCCTACGAGCCGGATCTCATCGTCGCGTGGCCCGGCGCGGAGATCAGCGTCATGGGCGCCGAGGGCATGGTCGGCATCGCCGGCAAGAAGCTGTTCGGCGGCGCCGAGCCCGCTCCCGAGGTGAAGAAGGCGATCGTCGACGATGATCCAGCAGAACATCGACATCTACAAGGTCGCCGGCTGGGGCTTCGTCGACGACGTCATCGATCCGCGCGACACGCGCCGCGCCATCGCGTGGGGGCTCGAGCTCTCGCGGCACAAGCGCGTCGAGCGCCCGCACGAGAAGCGCGGCATCATCCCGGTCTGACGCCATCCGATCGGCGTCAGTCGCGGCCCTTCTCGGCGATTTCGCGCTCGAGCTCGGCGATTCGTTGCTTCGCTTCATCGAGCTCACTTGCGTGCCGCTTGGCTTCTGCGCGCTGTCGGTCGGCTTCTGCGCGCTGTCGGTCGGCTTCTGCGCGCTGTCGGTCGGCTTCTGCGCGCTGTCGGTCGACTGCTCTTTGGGCAGTCTCGGCATCCGTGAGCCAGACCCGTGTGCCCGCCTCGTCGTCGGCGAAGCGAAGTCGTTTCCCGCCTTCCACGGCGTGGGCCCAAGCGTCGAGGGTGCCACACCACGCGGGCCCTGGACCTGCGTACGTCCGCTCGAGGCGGTCGCGTGAGATTCGCCAGACCTGGAGGCGGTGGGGTCCTCCGCCGACACGGGGGCCTTTGAGGTGCGGATTGAAGACGACCACTTCTCGAATCCCACAAGCGGCACACTTGTCCGGCGTCTCCGCGTAGTCCTTGTACGGATGACCCTTGCTGACCACCTCGATGGCCAGAAAGGGTGGGACTCTCCCGGGCTCCCACAGGAGCAAGCTGTCGAGCTCGTCACCCTCTGGCGGGCAAGGCTCGACCAAGCACACGTCCGGATCGAACCCCGTACTCGGGCGTTCACGCACCCAGCGAACGGCAATGTTCCGATAGGTGATCGCGCTCCGTCCCGTGCGGGTCACCCAGGCGTCGAGCTGACGCCGCGCCAGATCCAGACGCTCCGATCGTGGGTGGCTGATTCAGGCACCTTGCCCTCGGGCAGAACCCAGCGTTCCGGCGTATCGGAGACTTCGTAGCTGACAATCATGCGGCCCCCGAACGTGGACATGCGGAAACGAGCATAGCACGCGCCAATATCGGTCGAGAGCGGAAGGAGTTTCTGTGAGAAGAGCTCAGCAAGTCGGTTTCCAGTTTCTCCAAACCTTCGGTCTTGCTTCCATTCGCGCAGCCGAGCGGGGAGCGCGTTGTCGCGGGCGATCAGCAGGGCGTTCCCAGGGCGCGTTCGAGCTCGCCGAAGGGATCGAGCACGGTAGTGAAGACGCTGCGCCAGCCTCCATCGCGGAGCGTGCGGGCGGAGGCCCACGCCGCATAGCGTGCCTCTCCGAGGATCAAGCCAGCCGTCGGCGTGTACCAGAGATCGAGTCCGCTCGGGCGCACGGCGTTGGCCTCGAAACCGTACTCCCACAGCGTGCTTCCCGCCGCGGCGAAGAGGAACGCGCCGAGCACGCCGTTCTGGCAGGTGCGTGCGCGGAGGTAGAGCTCACTGCCGAAGAGCGCGTGACCGATCCCGTTCACGTACCAGGGATCGCCATCCCATTCGAGAAAGCGAGCGTGTGAGTCCCACTTGGGAGGTTTTTCAAACGCTTCCTCGTAGCTCTCGCCAGCGCGCGAGAGACTCGTTTCCGCGAACGGATCGGGCCAGATGACGGCTTCCGTGAGCCGCATCGTCGTCATGAGTCCGAGACCGTGCAGGCTCGGGACGAGCCACGACTGTTCGAGGGGACGTTCCGCGGGTGGCTCGGGATCCGCCTGTGCGTGCGCCCGAGATGGAAGGAGGCAGCACGCCAACGTAATGACGAAAAAAGCGGTTCGCTTCAGCTCACTCCGTCTCCCGCCGGGGGCGCTTCGGAGCTCGCCTTGCCCCCCTTCTTACCCTTCTTCTGGTCGTCGGTGGGGGCGTCGCCCACTGACAGCTCACACTCGCCGAAGATGACCTGCATCTTGTTGTTCTCGCTCGAGAGCTTCACTTCGAGGCTCTTGGCGCGGATCACGGTGTTGTCGCGGATCCGACCCGCAAGGCGCACCGTGTCGGCGTCGAACTCACCCTCGATTTCTCCTTGGGAGTGGACCTCGCCAACCTTCGCCTTGCCTTTGACCGATCCCGTAGCGCTCACGGAAAGGGCGGGCGTCTCGATGTCGCCCTCGATCCGCCCGTTGACGAGCACCGGGCAAGTAGAAGTCATCGATCCCTTGAAGTGCGTCCCTTCTTCCACCACGGTTTGCTTGCCGGCGCCTGGCTTCGGTTGTTCCATCTCATTTACCCTTTCGTCGTCTCTTTACCGCGCCCGAGAGAGTTTGACTCTCAAGCTGCAGCCCGGCTCGAAGGCGAACACGGTGCCTTCGGGCGGTTGAATGATGGTGCTCTTGACCGCACCCTGTGCGCTCACCACGAGTCGTTTCACGCCACTGATCCCGGGCGCTTGGCTTTCGAGGAAGAGACCGTGGATCGTCACTTCGCCCCCTCCGCTCACCCGACAATCCTTGAGCACTCCGCTCTTGCCGACGACGAGCTCGGTTCCTTCGCCCAGAACCACGGTGCAATTCTCGAAGCGGCTGTCGATCTCCACGCTGGTCTTGGAGCCGAACTCCAATGCCGCGTTTCTGAGGACGTCGCCTTGGCCGAAGTAACGCGTCGCGGTGGCTGGTGCCTTTCCGCTGAGGGCTGCCGGAAGGTCCGCCATGCTCACGCGCTTCGTGCCGTCCCCGTCGGGACTGACGTCCACCCAGTCCGCAAATGCGGAGCTGAGCGAGCTCGGCGACACCTCGATCCCGAAGAGCCGCGCGCCGGTGAGCAGTGCGCCGTACACGGACGCACCATCCAAACGAGAATGTCGAAGATCGGCCCCCGCCAGCGTGGCGCCGTCGAGCCGAGCGCCGGACAGGTTCGAGCGCGCGAGGGAAGCGTGGCTCAGATTCGCTTTGGGCAGACTGGCCTTTGCCAGCTCCGCATCATCGAGCGTTGCTCCACTGAGGTCGGCTTCCTCGAGGTTGGCGGCGGTGAGATCGGCGTTGGCCAGGTTGGCCGAAGCGAGCCTCGCGCCACCCAGATACGCTTCGCTCATTTCCGCGTGGGCGAGGATCGCGCTCTCCAGCACGGCGCCGCCCATGTCCGCGCTCTCGAGCTGAGCGTTCGTGAGATTCGCCCCCCGAAGACTCGCATCCGTCAGCGTCGTTCCCTCCAGCGTTGCGCGGCTCAGGCTTGCGCCGTCGAGCCGAGCCCCCTTCAGATTCGCGCCCTCGAGGTCCGCTTTCTCGAGCTTCGCGCCGCTGAGATCGACCCCCGCGAGGAACGCTTCCTTCAGGCTCGCACTCGTGAGATCCGCGTTCGCAAGCTTCGAGCGCTCGAAATTCACGCCGTCCAGATCGGCGCGACGGAAATCGATTCCCGAGAGGTCCACCCCCGACAGATCGAGCCCCGACAAGTCCATGCGTGCGAGGCTCGCCTTCGCGGCGACCTTCTGCAAAACTTCTTCTCGACTCACTTCCGCCATGACCGACTCACTCTGACTTCTTTCCAGAGAGGAATTCCGAGAGCTCTTCGACCTTTCGGGCGAACGGCAACTTTTCCAGGATCTCGACCAGCGCGACGTTGCCGATGCGCGCCAGAACCACGTTGATCTCGTGAACGACTTCGTTGCGCTCCTTGCGAACGCGCTTCTTGTCGTCGTCGTACTCGTCGTTCAAGCGCGCGAGGTCCTTGGCGAGCTCTTGCAGTCGAGCCATTTCGCCCGAGCGGTCGGCGTCGGCAGGGCCGGCCAAGGTCTCCGTCTTGTACCTCGCGAAGCGCTCGATGATGCGAGTGCAGAGCTCCAAGTCGAGGCCGGTGGTTTCGGCGACGTCCTGGGGTTTTGCGACCAAGAACATGCCGAGCGACGTGATGCCGGCGCGGTAGATCTTGTCGAGCTGAACTTTGCGAACGCCGTCCACCTGGCACAAGAGCGAACGCACGATGATCGGCTCGCGGCGATCCGACTCCGCGTCCACGGCGAACGCTTCGGGAAGCTCCTGCATCAGGCGCTCGGCCTTGGCCAGCACCGCGTCACGGGCAGCTCCGGCAACCGTCGGGCCGGGAGAAGACTCGCTCGATTCGAGAGTGCTCTTTAGCTCCTCGAGCGCCTTGGTGAGGGAGGTGAGTCCCATCCGCTCCGCCGAGGCTGCCATCGACCCGAGCGCCGGTGCACACACCGAGATCCATTCCTTCGACGCCTCACCGAGCTTGAGCTCGATCATGAAATGTCGAACCGGGCTGATGTAGGCGAGGGCTATCTGCTTGAACAGCGTTTGTGCCTGCTCGAGAATCGGTTGCGCTCGACTCCTGTTTGACCACTCCCGGGTCGCTCAAGATCGCGTCGAACGTGGAGTCAATGTCGCCCAGGATGTCGCTGATGGGTGGATCGCTGATGCGATTGGGATCCCTGCCCGGGGGATCCGATCCACCGGGACCGGCGGCGCTGGCGAGAGCTTCCCCCATCGACCGGGGCGCATCGTCCGACTGAGTGAAGCTCGGCCCCGCGACGTGGGTGGGGGGGCCGTCGGAGCTCGGCGTGTTGAGGTCCAGGTTGAGCGTTCGGCGAGAAAAGTTCTTCGAGCCTTCGGGCTGCGCAGGGGTTCGCGGCACCGAGTCGGTCGGCGGCGCGACACCCAGCGTGGTCGAGCTCGGCATCTGTGCGGTAGGTCGCTTGCTAGCGGGCATTCCCAGCGTCGTGCTCGAAGGTCGAACCAGCTTTTGCGT
Source organism: uncultured delta proteobacterium (assembly GCA_963781505.1). GTDB lineage: Bacteria > Myxococcota_A > Polyangia > Polyangiales > Polyangiaceae > JADJKB01. Next base: position 338,949 of record CAWAHB010000038.1, read on the forward strand.
ACTGCGACTGGGCGCGTGTTTCTGCGGTTTCTGTGCTTGGCCCTTCACGACGGGCGTTCCGCACTCGACACAGAAGCGAGCGCTTTCTCGGATCATCGCCCCACAATTTACGCACCGGACGACACCTTGCGAGGACTCCATTTCGCCTCGTCCGCATGAGCGGGGGACAACCAAGAGAACAGACGGAGTCGCCGGGTTCAATACCCGTCGTCCGTTCAAGGGGATCCGGCGGCTTCTCGGGAGAAAACCGGCTCTGACGATCAGGGTTGACTCTTCGCGCCATCGGAAACCGGGGTTCTTCCCCAAGCGTTGACTCGCCTCCAGCGCGAGAGTTTGCTGAGCTCCATGCATCGCCTATTGCTCGTGTTCGCGGCCCTATCGTTGCTCATCGGCTGTAGCAAAGACCCACCGCCGGACACGAGCGGGACGACCGCATCGTCTCCGCCTCCTTCTGCCAGCTCAGGACCGGCGGACGAAAGCTCGAAGTACGCCTTTCGCGTCGTGGCCGAGGGTCCGGAGTTGATGTTCGTGTCGGATCTTCGTCCGAAGACAATCCTCACGACCAGCAATCTCGTGTTCGAGATCGATGGTGGCAAATTTCGTCAAGCTCCCGAGCTCGGGCGCGGAGCACCCAGGAGCTTCCAGGCGTCGGGCACGTTTCCGGATGCCGCGTGGTTCTCCATCGAAGGCCCGAGCGAGGACGGATTTGCGACGGCTGCTCCCGTCAAGGCCTACCACTGGGTGGTCGATCGTTGGGTTGCGACGGGCACCATGCACGCCGGCGAGACCCTGGCCGGCGTTTCGGCCTGGAGCGACGGGCGTTCGCTCGGCCTGATCAAGATCGGCGCGTTCGACGTGCGCTTCGCATTGGTGGGCGGAAAGGGTCCCGTGGCATTGCCGGCACCTGCGGGCGTGAAGCTCGAGACCAAAGCAAAACCGGAGGCGAAACCCGCTGAGGGCTCGGACGCGAGCAGCGGCGATGCACCCGACGCCGAAGCCCAATCTGACGCCGCGGCCGCTGCGGCCGGAGCCGGGGCCGGTCCGCCCGAACCGGTCGAGGAATCGCCCACCGAGGCAGCCGAACCGGCGACGGACACCGCGAGATGCAAGTCCACTGTCTACCTTCCGAACGACTCGATGCGAACGCTCCGAGCGTTCGAAATCCGGTGAGGTCCTGCGGGTCGGCTACGAGTGCCGAGCTGACGACAAGTGGCGTCTCGCGGTCGAGCGTTGGGCACCCAAGCAGCGCAAGGGCACGGTGACGCTCCTGCCCGAGACGCCGGTCGATGCGGCCGGGGCTCCCGAGCTTCTCGCGGTCTCTCCCGGCGACGCATACGCGCTCGTCATCGGTGGAACGGAGCACGCGTACCTCGCTCACTCGAAGGGCGACGCGTGGGAGAGCGAGAAGCTGCCGTTCGACACCGCGATCCTGGCTGCCGACCTCTCCGCCGACGGAACGCTCTGGCTGGCGACCAAGGATGCACTGTGGCGGCGTTCGAGCGGAAAAGAGTTCACGAAAATCAAAGTGGCGGCCCTCGAGTTCATCGTGCGCATCGCCGCGCTCACCGACAAGGACATCTGGCTCGTCGGCAAGCGGCCTGGGGATCGCTTTGCACTCGTGCACAACGGCGGAAGCGGACCGACCGTCAGCCTGCCGACCTCCGTCGAGGTCGACAAGATCCAGGAGCCGAACAAGCGCGCGCCCGCAACCGCCGCGTGTGAGAACGTGTACGTCCACATTCGTACCCTCGGCGCGACCGGTGCCAAACCCCCGAAGGCCTTCCCCGACATCAAAGGCGCGCTCGAGGGCTCCAGCCTGAGCGATCTCTTCCTTCGTCATCGAGGACGACGGTGCGAGCACCTATCTCGGTGCCCAGGTGAAATCCCTCGAGGTCGCCAAACAGCTGGTCCTCCGGCTGGGCAAGCTCGGTGGGAAGGCGCCCGCTCGGATCTTCTGCCACCAGCCCAAGGTGCGGGACAAGGTCAGCATCGCGAACTGACGATGTGACGAAAATCGGATTCGGAATTTTCACAGGGAGGGGGAAGGGCGGGAAGATTTGGATGGATCGGATCGGAGGAGCGCGGGATTTCCTCGTCGCACATCCCACGATCACGAACGCCACCGCCCACAGAAAACCCCGCTTCAAGCCCTGATCGTACCCGTCACCGACCTCGCCCTTCCCCGGGGAGCTGGAAAATCGGAAATATAAATAAAATCAAA
>CAWAHB010000039.1:0-120349 GCA_963781505.1 uncultured delta proteobacterium
CCGGAGACTACGCGCCCAAGCACAACCCGATGATCTTCTTCGACGACGTCGTCGGGAACCGATTGCAACGACACGAAGGCGCCGGACTGCCTGGCGCACGTGGTGCCCTACGGCCAGCTCGCCGACGATCTCACCAACGGGACCGTCGCCCAGCTACAACTTCTTGACGCCCAACCAGTGCAACGACATGCACAGCGACTGCGGCACCGGGGATCAGATCCAGCAGGGCGACGACTGGCTCGCCGCGCAGATCCCCAAGATCCAGGCGTCCGACGCCTACCAGAACGGCGGGGCGATCTTCATCACCTGGGACGAGGGCGGGCCCGGCAACAACCCGATCGGGATGATCGTGCTCTCGCCCCTGGCCAAGGCGGGCTACTCGAATACCATCGAGTACACCCACAGCTCGACCCTGCGGACGATGCAGACCATCTTCGGCGTGGGGCCGTTCCTCCACGATGCCGCCAACGCTACCGACCTCGGCGACCTGTTCATGCAGTTCCCGTGAGCAAAGCTGGAGCGCCAGCGGCGTTTGCCACTGAGCCTGGATTCGTGGAACCCGATCGCTCGCGGAGGCCGGGCGCCGCCGCTACTAGCTGGCCGGAGCGCCGCAGATGGGACAGCTGTTCATGCCAACGGCGAGGATGAAGATCGACGAACAGTAGCGGCACGTTACGCGCTGAGCCAGCTCGGGAGAGTCTACTTGCCGGAAATGAAGTCGAAGAGGCCCAGGGATCTCCCAAAGCAGAGAGTCCGCCCGCTCCCCCTGTCGCGTCAAGTACCGCCCCCGCCGTCGTTTACTTTGCATCCGAGAGATCTGGTCCGCGCGACGTGACACGCTTCAGATCACTTGGGGACGGGCAGCACGGTCACCGTCGTGAGCGCGGCTGCGTTTCCGCCGGCAGGATAGGCGTACGACGCGTAGCAATCGAGACCCCACACGGTGATGCCGAAGGGAGCAGTGCTCTCCGCTGCTTGGCGCCCGTTCGTGCAGGTACCGATCCCCGCGCCGCTTCTCACGAGATCCGCCGTCGTCACTTCGTACTCGCCGCTCGTGCCGACCGGCTGAAAGCCCGTGAGCGCTCCAAGACAATCGATGTTGATGTCCGCGAAACCCGCAGCGCCCTTCTTGCGCGTCACGACCACATGCGTCGTGTTGTAGGACAGATCCGTGAAAAAGACGTACTTCGATAGAAACTGTCCGGGCGGCAGCATCACGACGAACTCTTCGTCGCCGAGCATGGGACCGAATCCGAACGTGGCGCAGTACTGCGCCGACGCACCGGCGACGCTTCCGCTTGGTACGTTCGCCGTATCCATCATCTGCGCAGCGGCGAATGGGTGACTCGCGTCTTGACTCTGCACGCGGAACGCTGCCGTCGTAGGAAAATCCGAGACCTCGCCCAACGCAAGTGACGTCGGGGCACCGCTCTGTGGCGGATCCCAGCTCAGGGTCGTTCCATCCACTGCGCCAACGAGCCGGTAACGAATCGGTTCCGGTTGGCCATCGGCGCGACGCGTTGCGAAGGGAGCACCGACGTACTCGTTCGAGAGCGCCGAGACCGGAAGAAGCTGTTGATGCGTCGATTCACCACCAGGGCCAGGTGTGGGTTGCTGGCGGTAGAAGCGATTTCCCGCGAACACAGCCACGGGTTTGTCGGCGAGCACGATGGTTCCGGAGACGTCGTTCGTGCCGCTCGGGAGCTCCCACTGCACGTAGCGACCCGCGCTGAGCGTCACGTTGCCTTGGGTGTTTTGCGGCACCGCCGGCGCTTGACCGCCGAGAGGCAGATCGACCGAAGGCAGGATCTGTACGTTCGTATCCTCCCGAGCCAGGATCTGCAGCCAGATCGGGCCGGGCGGCGAATGGGTTCCCGGCGGCGTCCCGATTACGACGTAGTTGTCGCCCCATGCCGACGTCGGGAACAAGAGCTCGGCACTCGGGAAATGCGATTGTGCCCCACCGAACGGCAGAACGTCGTAAGCGCTGACGGGCGCATCGGATTGGACCTCGAACGTGTCCGCTTGACCGCTCCCATCGAGCATCGTCGACGCGGGGATTGCGGTGGGCACTGGACAGTTCATCGGCACGTCGTTTTCGGGGAACACAGAATTCGGATCGGACGAGAGGAAGAGCACCGCGACCTGATCCACGGGAATACCGGTCGACGGAATGGGTTGCCACTCCGCAGGGGTCTTGCCGTTCACCGGGATGCGACCGAATTGCGTTACGTCGTAGCTCGTCCCCGCAAGACTCACGGTGAGCTTCGCTGGCTTCGGCCAGGTGTTTGCGAGCGCGAGCGCGAAACACGGGGGCGGAGTCGTGTAGTACGCAAGTGGTGTGGGAACGCGGAAGTCGCAGCCGAGATTTCCGTGGCTGGCCGCCGCCGCTGCGCACGCCTCGATGCATTTTCCCAGCGAGCATCCCTGGTCCGGCGGACAGGTCGTGACCACTGCACCTTTCGCATCGATGACCGACCGTAAATCCGCGCTGCAACCATACGTGCCACCGTCGAGCGAGCCGTCGAGATCGACTATGGGCGAATCGATGCCAGCGTCCACGATTCCGCCGCTGCCGCCGACTCCAGTGGTTCCGCCTCCGCCGACGGTGCCGCCGTCGTCTCCGCCGCACGACGCGATCCCAATGCCTCCGGTCAGCAATAACGCGATGCCGAGATTCCGCATGTCACGAGTATGCGCTGCTCCATCATCCCCAGCGAGAGGGTTCTCAGCTCGAACCGCCTTCGACTCTGCATCCGCTGCAGCGCCTGCGAAAAGGTCTGCCCCATCGTCGACAAGCCCGCCGTCTACGTCGCGAACGCCGGAGCAACTCACTCGAAGCCGAAGCGCTGATCGAGAAAGCGCGCACGATCCTCGCGAGCAAAGGGTCTTCGTACGACACCGAATGACCCCTGAGCAGCTCGGCACGGTCTCGCGCATCGCGAAATGTCCTCTGCAAGCTCGTCGCGCGATGAACGCGAGGCTCGAGCGCATCGGCCGCCGGCAATCCCACGATTTCCTGACCGATCCCGGCCCGACCGATCCCAGCAGTCAACAAGCGCCGCAGTTTGTCGTAAATACAGGCTGAGTTTCTGCTCTCAAATGGAACACCCCGTCGATCTCGCAGTGGGTACCGTGTTCGCGGGTGACTTCCGCGTGGAGCGGTTCCTCGGCCGCGGCGGCATGGGCGCGGTGTACGTGGCGCATCAGATCAGCACGGGGCGCGATCGCGCCTTGAAGGTGATGCACCCGAGCCTGGTGCGCGAGGAAAAGCACCGCATGCGCTTCGAGCAGGAAGCGCGCGTCGGATCGCGCATCAAGAGCGAGCACGTGGTCGAGGTGATAGCGGCCGGCGTCGACACGGCCACCGGGATCCCGTTCCTGGTGATGGAGCTCCTCGAAGGCGAAGATCTCGAGACGCGCGTCCAGCGCACGGGGAAGCTCGCCGTGGGCGAAGTGGCCACGATTCTCGCCGATCTCTGTCACGCGCTCGCGGCCGCGCACGAAGTCGGGGTCGTGCATCGCGATCTCAAACCCGAGAACGTCTTTCTCGCCCACTCGCATCGACAGGGCACAGCCGTGACCGTAAAGCTTCTCGATCTCGGGATCGCCAAGCTCGTGGCCGAAGCTCTGCCCGCCGACACAGCCGCCGTGGGAACGCCTCTCTGGATGGCGCCCGAACAAACTGGCGGCAAAGTCGGACCCGCGACGGATGTGTGGGCGCTTGGCCTGCTCACGTTCTGGATGTTGACCGGGCGATCGTACTGGCGCGCCGCCAACGCGGACTCGGGTGAGAACGTGTTGATGAGCACGCTTCGCGAAGTCGTCGTGGAGCCCATCGAGAGCGCGTCCCAGCGCGCAGCGCGTTTCGGATGCGAAAGCGCGCTTCCAGCAGGTTTCGATGCTTGGTTCGCGCGAACCGTCGCCCGGGATCCGAGTCAGCGATTTCCGAACGCAAAGGTTGCGAAAGCCGAGCTCGATCGAGCGCTGATCGGAAGCGCTGAAACCGCTCAACTCGACGTACCGCTTCGCTCCCTCGACGGCGAAAATCCAACGGGGTCGCGAAGTGTCATCGCGCGAACTCAGAGCGCGGATTCTCTGCCGACGGCCAGGGGGCGACGTCGTCCGATGTTGTACGGGCTCGCGGCCTTGACGGTCGCGCTCGGCGTGATGGGCATCGCGGTCACGAGGTGGAACGGCTCGAATCGGCCCGCGCCGTCCGCGACTCTCGCTCCGTTGGCATCCGCGCCGCCGGTCGCCTCGGTCGACGTTGACGCCGATGCCGGAGTCGATCCCGAAGACGACAAGACCGTGTGGCGCATCCCCATCGGCGACTCGCCCGAGCGCGGCCCCCGGGATGCGGACGTGACGATCGTCGAGTTCGGCAACTTCCAGTGTCCGTTCTCCAAAGGCATCGAAGCAAAGCTCCGCGGCTTGATCGACGAGATGCCCGGGCGCGTGCGACTCGTGTGGAAGGACGACCCACTCGCCATTCACTCCCAGGCCGAAGCTGCTTCGCAGCTCGCCCGCGAGGCGCGAAGTACGGCGGGCGACGAAGGCTTTTGGAAGGCGCACGACTTCTTGATCGATCCGGATTTCAAACCGTCTCCCGAATCGTTGCGCGACGCCGCCAAGGAGCTCGGCATCGAGAAAGCTGCCTCGAACCGCGCCATGACGGAGCGCACCCATCTCGCGGACATCACCCGCGACGCCGACCTGGCGGACGACTTCGGCGTCACGGGAACGCCTGGATTTTTCGTGAACGGGCGTCGCGTCATGGCGAGCCCGGATCTCGCCACGCTCCGGCGCGTCGTGAAAGAAGAGCTCGACCACGCCGGGCAGCTGCGGACCGACGGGATCCCAAAAGGGGCGATCTACGATCGCATCGTCTCCGCAGGCCGGGGCGGACTTCCTCTCGAGATCCGAAAGCTCCGCGGCATGAGAACGCACAGCCCGGCGCGTGGCTCCAGCCATCCGAGCGTGGTCCTGATCGAGGTGTGCGGATTCACGGATCTCGTGTGTCGCCTGGTCGATCCCACCGTGGACCGCCTGCTCGCCGAGCACAAAGACGAGCTCGGAACCGTGTGGCTCGATTTCCCCGATCCCCAGAAAGACGCGGCCCAAGCTGCAGCCATCGTGAGCCGCGCGCTCTCCAAGGAAGCCGGCGTCGAGGGTTTCGATCGCATACGAAGGCTCTTGCTCCAAGCACAGCTCGAGCCAGGCGGACTCACACGAAAGGCGGTGGAAGCGGACGGCCGGGCTGCGGGCCTCTCGCGTACCGACGTGACGCACGCGCTCGAGGATCCGGAGCTGCTCGGCGAAATCGCATACGACACGAGGGTCGCCAAGAGTGCGGGCATCCAATCGGCGCCCGCGTTTCTGATTTGCGGCACCGATTTCTGTACGAACGGCGGCTACTTCTTGACGGGCGGGCATCCGCTTCGCGCATTCGAAAAGCGCATCCGCCTGGTGCTGGAAGCGAAAGGCAAACCGCTGCCAAGAAGCGCGCTGTAGAGCCAAGGCGGTTCCACTACGATTAGTCACGCTGCTCGGCATTGCCTTCGTTGCTCTTCCTGAAGGATCGGGACTACGCGGCCAGCCTCGGCTGCCAGCCCGCGGAAGTCGTCGGCAAGGACGACTTCGCTTTTTTCACAAGGAGCTCGCCGAAAAAGTATCGGGCAGACGATCGCGCGGTCGTGGAATCGGGAGAGGTGAAGGAAATCGACGAACCGTACGTCGCCCGAGGACCACCAAGCAAAAGGGTACGGGCCTCGGTCTTTCCACGGTCCAGGGTATCGTCAAGCAGAGCGGCAGCAACATCGCGATGTACAGCGAGCTCGGTCAGGGTACGACGTTCAAAGTATGTTTCCCCCGCCAGATGGCCGGTGGTGCAACGGAAACCCGGCTCTCGCGGCTGGCGAGTCGACCCACGGGAACTGAGACCGTGTTGGTGAGACGCATTTCTCGAGCAAGCCATTTACGTCCACGGAGTTGCTTCTCGGTGCTGGACGCGTGACCGAGCTCGATCCGCGCCTTTCCTGATCCTGCGCACGACGGTCGGTTCCTGGGTGCGGGCGCCAATCTAGAGCGGTTTTTGATGCCCGAACCCGCCACTATGCCGAATGGTTGTGGGAGGACGGCTCCGCGCTATGTTTGCCCCAGATGGGTCGGATCCTTTTCTTATGCGTGGTGGTGGCTACGGTTTTGTTCTCCGCCTGCGGTGGGGACGCGTTCGACACGGCGGGGACCGGTGGGCAAGCGAGCACGTGCAGGCCTGACGAGCTCGAATGCGCCTCTCAGTGCGTCAAGACGGACGTGCCGGCCTTTGGTTGCGGCAACCCGAGTTGCGTCGCGTGCGACGTTCCACACGCCACGGCCAAGTGCGACGCGCTCGCCTGCGTGGTCGACACCTGCCAAACCGGTTACGCGGATTGCTCGGCAGAACCCGGTTGCGAAACCGATGTCAACTTGCCCCAAAGCTGTGGCGGATGCGACGTTGCATGCGGGCCGAGTCAAGTTTGCGACGGCGGCACCTGCGCGGCGTCGTGCAGTGGCGGCAAGGAGAACTGCGGCGGTGCCTGCGCCGATCTCATGACCGACACCCAGCATTGTGGTAGCTGCGAGGCCGCGTGCACTCAAGTCGCGAACTCGTTGCCGGTGTGCGCGGCCGGGTCCTGCACCTTGGCGTGCACGTCTGGCTTTTTGGACTGCAACGGTAAGCTTGCCGATGGCTGCGAGATCAACCCCAGCGTCGACATCAAGAACTGCGGAGCTTGCGGTACCAAGTGTGTGGCCGGCGAGATTTGCTCGAGCGGGCTCTGCGAGCTCACGTGTGGCGGCGGCACCACCAAGTGTGGCGAGCAGTGCGTCGACACCAACACCGACGAAAACAACTGTGGCGAATGCGGCAAGCCCTGTGAGTCAGGCCAAAATTGCATCGCGGGCCTGTGCGACCTGAATTGCGGCGGGGGCACGACGAAGTGCAACGGCGCCTGTGTTCAGCTCGCGATCGACCCCAACAACTGCGGTAGCTGTGGGAACGCCTGCGGTCCGACTTCGGATTGCTTGGCCGGCGTGTGCACGCCCAAGTGCACGTCCCCGCTCCCCACCGCGCTGTTTTCCGACACCTTCGCAGACGGGTCGAAGGGGTGGCAAATGGACACGGGCTGGCAAATTGGCGCCACGGGCACGTCGAGCGGGCACACCTACGGCAATCCCGATCCCGGGCTCGACGCCACGGGCACCACAAAAGGCGGCGTGGCGGGCGTGAAGCTCGCGGGCAACGTGCCGGTCGTGGTCCAACCGTTCCAGTATCTGACGAGCCCGGTCATCAACGCGTCGGGGCTCACGTTCGTGTACCTGGAGTATTTCCGCTGGCTGAACAGCGACTACTCGCCGTTCATGGAGAACCGAGTCGACGTCTTCGACGGCTCGATCTGGGTCACCATCTGGCAATCGGGCGGCTCGCCGGGGACGACCGACAAGTCTTGGGTGAATCAGGGCTTCGACATCAGCGCTTACGCGAACGCCAACCTGCGTGTGCGCTTCGGCTACGCGATCACCAGCACGCAGGCGTTCGTCGTATCGGGCTGGAACGTGGACAACGTCACGATCAGCACGCTTTCCTGCCAGTGAGCGGGCGGCGGGTGTCGCCACGCGCTCCGATCCAGCGCGCCCGCATACTAGCAACAATTCACTTCACGGTGCGACGACCGAGCGCGAGGCCGACCCCAACCAGGAGCAGGACGCCTCCCACGATTGCGCCGGTTGGATCGGAACGACACGTTGAGGCGTCGCTCGCGTCCGTGCATGCGGTGCGACTGCCGGGTACCGAGCAGCGACATGGCGAAGCATCCGCACGAGCCGCACCGCTCGACAGCGCGACAGCGGCAAACAGCAGTGATCCGAGCAAGAGCGAACGGGACTTCATCCCAGCCAGGATTGCCGGAAATCGAGACTCCAGCAAGAGCCGATGGATGGACGAAAGATCCAACCGCGAAGACCCAGTATTGTCGAATCCGCTGGGTAGACTCGTGGATCCCGAAGGCGAGCTTCTCAGGGGCCGAGGCGCTGAGCGACGATGCTCGAGAAGCCGAGTGACGTCACCATCAGCCACTCTTTACGTACCCCGTTACTGGCGATGCGTGGGTTGAAGTGGCCTTCGCTGCCCGGATCGTCGGTCGCCTGGAGCACGGCGCTCTCTTGTCCGCTCACGTCGAACGCCGTGGCGAAATCTTCGTCGCTCGGTCCATGCATGACCGCGGTCAGCGTGCCCATCGCGGGATGGTACGCGACCGCGAAACCGTCGGGATAACCGTAGCCGGCGGGAAATGCGAAGGGCGTCCCATCCGGCTCGCCGCTCGCGCTCAAACGGAGGCCGACGGCGCCGCTGCCAATCCAGCCCGCGAGGAAGCGATCCTCGCACGCCAAATACTCGATCTGAGTGGTCCAAGTTCCGCCTGCCGTGCCGAGCTCAATCGGGCTACCCACCAGGCTGCCGTCGGATGCACGTATGCGCTGGGCGCGCACCTCTGCGCCCACGGCCCCGGCGTACGTGTAAGTGACCAAGAACTCGTCGCTCCCGGAGCTCCACGCAGCGGCGGCGCCGCTCTGCCAATCAGGATCTGCCGTGAGCTCTATCGGGGCACCCACCAGCGATCCGGTCGCGTCGACGCGCTGGGCATGAAGGTCGTTGCCAGGCACCGCTTGCCAGACGACGAGGAAGAGCTGGGATGTTTCCGAGTAAGCCAGCGCCGCGCCCATCTCCTGATAGGATTGATCGCCGCCACTGACTGAAAAATCGTGCGCTTGGAGATCCGGAGCGCCCCCCGCAAAGCCCACGATCCGGGCCCTGATCTCGGGTTTGTTGGGATCCAAGCGGGCGTCGTGCCAGGCAACGAGGAGCTTGCCTGCGCCGAAAGCGACGCGGGGCGTTTGGGTATATGCGTCCGTCTCTGCGACTGCGAACGGTGGCGCCAAGCTCTGTCCGTTCGAATCGACAAATGTGCCGCTGATTGCCGTGGCCCCAGTGACCACGAGGAAGACGTCGTGATCCGGGTCGTAGGCGACATCGGGGTTCCTCTTGGGCGCCGACGCGTCCAGCGTCGGTACTTCGAAGGTCGATCCGACTCGCGCGATCGACGGCACCGACGTGCCGCACGTTCCCCCGACTCCGCCCAGGCCCGCCGAACCTCCGGCGGAGCCCCCACCGCCACCGCTGGAGCTGCCCCCAACGCCGCTCGATCCTCCTGATCCGCTGGCGCCGCCCGATCCGGGCGATCCATCCCCGCCGCAACCCGTGAGCGCCAGCGCCAGGGCGAGGCACGCACGTGGCTTTGCAATGCACATGTATGCAGCATAGCAGCGCTCGTCCTGCTGTCTCACTCTCCTCCGCACGACGCTGATGGCGCCGCTTTTGTCCGTGGACGGTCCCGCATCGTGAGAGGAGCGAGCTTCGAATATTCAGCGCCGGCAACCAGCTGGGCAGATGGCGCGAAGCTCTGAATTGGCAGGGCGCCATCGCAATGGACGAGTGAAGCCCAGCTGCGAGGAGTGGCGAGGCGAACTGGCGGTGCCGAACCATCGCGTTTGTAATCGAGTGGCGCACGCTTACTTTGACTCTTCACTCACGCTCGACCGAACCTCTCGATTTTCGCGCTGAAAGGCCGGGTGACACGCGGCTCGAATCGACTCGATTTTTGCGGCAAGCCAGCGCGAGTAGAATCGCGTCATGCGGTACCGTCACGGGCCTGGGCTGTTTGCGTGTGCGCTCGCGACCTTCGCAATCGGGTGTGCGCGCGAGATGGCTCGGAGAGACGAACGAGGCGCTCGCAAAGTGGCTATGAAGGCGGGAGCGTTTCTTCCACGTCGTCGCAGTTGTGAGAGCGAAGACGTCCATCGACCCCGGTGGTAGTGTTAGGGGGTGAGCACCGTGGCAACTGCGCCCACGCGAGTCTTCCGAGCCTGCCTGATGCTTCTGGTCGCGTGCGCTGGATGGGCGTGCGGTTCCCGCGGGACCCGAGTGAACCCGCTGGCGACATCGGTGCAACCGCCGAGCAACGTCGCGATCTACTTGTCGGTGGAGCAGAGCGGAGAGCCCGTCACGGATCTGACCCGCGAGAGCTTTCGTCTCTTCGAAAATGGTCAGCCGCTCGATTCCAATCGAGTGAGTCTCGTGTTGCTTCCCCGAGAGGTCGCTGCTCGTCACCACGTGTTGATCTTGGTGGACGCGACCCTGGCCACCACCGCGTCCGATCGCGGAATGCTAGCGACCGCCATCAAGAAGCTCGCCGAGACACTGAGTAAGGATCAGCCGGTGAGTATCGCGTCGTTCGACGGCACGGATAAACTGACGAGCATTGCTGAGGTCGATGGGAATTCTGCGGAAGATGGCGGTTCGAGAATGGACGCCCTCGACAAGATCTCGCCGGTCGATCCCTCGCGCAATCTGAACGGTGCGGTGATTGCCGGACTCGCCCAATTGGATGCGTCCCTCGCCCACGCCGACAAACCGGTTCGGGTTGGATCACTGGTGGTGATCACCGGGGGACCGGACATGGCGGGAGTGTCTCGCTTCGAACAGGTCGACGGCGAGCTCGCGAGTACCCGCGACCATGTGCTCGCGATCGGAGTGGGACCGGAAACCGGGAAGATCTCCCTCGAGCGGATTGGCCGAGACGGAACTTTTCGAGCAGAGTCCCTGGCGACGGTAACCGAAGCCCTGGACAAGGCGGCGGCTCGTCTCGCAGCCATCGAGAAGAGCCACTACTTGCTCGCGTACTGCTCTCCCGCCCGGAGCGGCGTACGCGACCTGAAGATCGCAGTCCGATTGATCGGACATCAATGGGCAGCCCACCAGCACGTCGACGCAAGTGAAGTTTTCTTCCGAAGGATTTGCAGCCGGTTGTAAGAGTGACGATCGCACCACGCTTCGTGGTCCGGCTGGTGGTCTCGAAGGAAGGCGGAGTACCCGCCATCGCCAATCTCCCGCCTCCGCCTCCGCCTCCGCCTCCGCCGGTCGCGAGTGAGCCTGCCGTCGCGAGCGAGCCTGCCGTCGCGAGCGAGCCTGCCGTCGATGAACCACCCGCTCTGAAGAAAAAGAAACCTCCACGGCCCAGGCCGAGGGCGAAGGCGAGGACGAAACCCAAACCCAAAGCAAAACCGGCCCCCGCAGCGAAAGAAGACGCGCCGAAGCCCGCACCCGCTCCGGCGGTCGACAAACCCCATCCGCCTCCACCCGCGGACGGTTACGAACCGTAGCACTGGACGAGCTCGCTCCGTCGACCCACGGCAACGGCTCACTCGGTTGAGCTCTACTTTCCTGTTTCGAGCAATATCCTCCCGCCGCTATGCTCGCTGGCCAATGCTCCCCCTCCTGAGCGAAGACGACGACGTGGCGGGAGCGGCGCGGGCTCGATTGGCCGCCGCATCTCCCAAGCAGCAGACGGAGATCGTGGAGCAGCTCTTGGCAAAGCTCGGCACGCTCGATGATCTCGAGCCTCTGCTCACTGCCCTCGCTTCGACCCGTGTCCCGGCGGCGTGGAAAGAGCTCGACAAGCGCGCTCGTTCCAAGAACGCAGATGAACGGGAGTCGGTGCTGGAAGCCATCTCGTACTCGGTCCAGGATCCACCGATCCCCGACGCGATCCGCATCGCATCCGCACTGCTCGGAGATCCGGAGTATTCGATTCACGATGACGCGCTGGATGCGTTGGAGCACATCGCTTCACCGGAAGCGATCCCAGCGCTTCTGGCACTGAAAGACCCCAACGTGCCCAAGCTAGTGGATGCGCTGGTGGCCTGCGGAAAGAACGCGACGGACGCATCTGCCGTCGTCGCGCGCTTGTCTGAATGGCTCGATGGAGGCAAGCACGCGAATTACGGCTACGAGGGCTGCTCAGGACTCGGCGCGAAAGCAGTCGCCCTGGTGCCAAAGCTCGAGAAGCTCCGGGCGAGCCCGAAAGCATGGGAAATGATGCACGCAACCTGTGCTCTTCAGGCGATCACCGGCGATCGGCGCTACCTGGACGAGATGGTCCTGGGGCTCGGTCACAAGTCGGCTGACGCCCGGATCATCGCCAAGCTGAGACTCGAGGAAATGGGCCCACCCGTAGTGGTCGACGTTGAAGAGGCCGCGGCGAACGGCAAGAATCAGCGACAGCGCGGCGAGGCCACGAAGGTCCTACAATCCATCCGCCGCAAGCACGGTCCCCGGATGGCGCCGCCGGCTGCGAAGAAGATCCCGGTGCCGAGGCTCATTGGCAAGCAGCCCGTCGCCAAGAAACCCGTCGCCAAGAAGCCCGTCGCCAAGAAAAGCTCGGGTCGGGCGTAGATCCCGCTAGGCGAGCTAGCCGCCCCGAGCGCGCCGGGCCGGAGCCGAACGCCGAGCGGCAATTCGTTCCTCCGCCGCCTGCCATCCCGCGTCGAACGCGACCCCGGGCTCGTCGAGATCGATGACGAGCGGCGTGTGATCGGAGGGGATGGGCTTGCCTTTGCGCGCTTCGCGATCGATTTCGCTCCAGATCACGCGCTCGACGAGGGGCTCGGTGACGAGCAAGTGATCGATGCGCATCCCGAAGTTTTTCTGGAAATTTCCGGCTCGGTAGTCCCACCACGTGTAACGCTCCGGCTCCTGGTGGTGGATCCGGTAGGCGTCGAATAGACCCCAATCGAGAAGACTCCTAAACTGCGCGCGTTCCTCCGGCGAGACGTGAGTGCCGCCATGGCAAAGCGCGGCGTCCCACACGTCCGTATCGTCGGGCGCGATGTTGAAGTCGCCACCGATGACGATGGGCTCGGAGGGATCGCGGGTTTCGCGAAACCAGCCCGCGAGACTCGCGTACCAGGCCAGTTTGGCACCGAAGAACTCGGAGCCAACGACACGCCCGTTCGGCGCGTAAATACAGACCACCCGCACCCCTCCGCACACCGCGGAAATCATTCGCGCCTCGGCAAGCGGTTCGGCGCCGGCATCAGGTGTTTCGCGGGGACTCGGCGTCAGCCCGAAGTTTTCGACCACGTCCGCGATCCCGACACGGCTCGCGATCGCGACCCCGTTCCAGCGCCCCTCTCCATGATGCGCCAGCTCGTACC
This sequence comes from uncultured delta proteobacterium, assembly GCA_963781505.1. Lineage (GTDB taxonomy): Bacteria > Myxococcota_A > Polyangia > Polyangiales > Polyangiaceae > JADJKB01. The sequence continues at coordinate 13,093 of CAWAHB010000039.1, forward strand.
CATGGCGGGCAAGCTCGTCCCGCGGCAGAGCTCCATCCGCAAGCTTGGTTTCCTGCATCAGGAGCACGTCCGGCTCCGCGCGATCGAGCCACCAGCCCACCTTCTCGAGGCGAGCTTTGAGCGAGTTCACGTTCCAGGTCGCAATCCGCATGGGCCCGCAATCTAGACGAAATCGACCAGACTGCACCTTGCGTCGAGTCGGCCGCTCATTCCAGCGGAGGAACCGCCACCGCCTCGAAAGCGTCGGCGGGGAGTGACTTCATCTCGTTGATGAACGAGTTCGGCCACGACGCGTTGAGCTCGCCCTGGAAATAGAAGTTCGACCCGTTGTCGGCGATGATCATCCCGTACTTCTTGAAGCCCGCCGTCACCGCTTTCGCTTCGGCCGAGAGCGCCGAATCGTCGAAACTCGCTTTCATGCGTACCCGCAGACCCATCGGCGGCGCGTTTGGATCCGTCGGACTGCAGCCACCGGGAACGGCCTTGTGGGTCGCAGGCTTGACGAACTTGTTGATGGTGCACGCCGTGGTGAAGCGAATGGCATGACGGACGGAATGGGCCATGACTTCGTCGTAGCGCAAGAGGCCTGCCGTGATCGAAAGGCCCGCAGCGTCGGCGCTCGTCCAGCCCTTCGGACGCTGGCCGTAGGAAAGCTTGGTGAGATCCCAGATCGCGCCGTTCGCGCAGTGCCATTTGTTCGTGTACTGGCAGACGTATCCCTCGTAGAGCTTGCACGTGCCCTGAAGCAGAGCGAGGAAATGGCAGTCACCGCTGCAAGAAGAAGGCGTCCCGCCTTCGATCTTCGCGGTCGACGGATCGGGAAAAGCGTAGGGGGGCGGATCACTTTCGCCCGGCCAGCTGTCGAACACCACGTCGACGAGGGGTGTGCTCGCCGGCACGATGTTGATCGGAATGCCGTATTGCGATCCCCCGAAATCGGGATGCAGCTTGAGCCCCGAGCCAACGAACGTCTGGAGCTTCTGCGTCCAACCCGCGTCGACCGTCGCACCGGAGACGTCCATGTTCCACTCGTCGTTCGCTGGGAACATCGAGCAGCCACCGAGCTCAGGGCCCTGACCCGTTCCCCCCGAGGTTCCGCCACCACCACTGGCAACGCCCGCCGTCCCGCCGCTGGAAACCCCAGCCGAACCACCGTTCGACGTGCCGCCCGAACCACCGTTCGACGTGCCGCCCGAACCACCATTCGAGGTGCCGCCCGACCCGCCTCCATTGGAGCTGCCTCCATTGGAGCTGCCTCCGCTCGCGCCACTTCCAGACGTTCCCCCGCCTCCCTTGGATGACGATGAGTCGTCGCCACCGCACGACACCATCGATACCGAGGTGAGCCCCATCACCAGCGCCCCCACAAGCTGTCGCTTCATCACGTTCCTCTCAGCTGAGTTCGACGGAACGCCCATCATACCCGATTATCGAATTGCGCGGCGGGGCGCGCGGGCCTGGGCGAATGTGGGGTTATTTCCGCGGCTCGGAGCTCGAGGCTCGAGATGCGTTCGGCTACGCCTTCGCTCCGTCGAGAAGGCGCATCGCCAGCTTGACGAAGTCTGCCTCCGTCACGATTCCGACCAATTTCTTGTCGTCCGCGACGACAGGAAGGCAGCCGAGCTTGTTGTTCCAGAGCAGAAGGCCCGCTTCGGACAATGGCGTTTCCTCGCGCACGGTGACCAGATCGCGACGCATCACGTCCCGCGCAAAAAGCCCTTCCTTGAGCCGATGAGACTTTTGCTCCGCCCCGAACTCGAGAGAGCTAGCGGCTAGCTCGAGCAGATCCCGTTGAGTAATCAATCCCACCAGACGCCCGTCGTCGACGACGGGAAGATGGCGAAAGCGGAAGTGTTTCATTCCTTCTTCCACTCCCACCAAGTTGTCCTCTTCGAACAGCGTGACGACCTCGCGGGTCATGATGTCGCGGACGAGATTGGGTTTCGGCATGGGACCTCGGGTCAGCGCGAAATCAGCTAACAGGGCGCGCTCGAGCAAGCAACATCGGCGAGCCAGGACGGGCCTGCCTTCGATTCCAGTGGCCCTCGATCGGCTCGTCCTCGATAGGGTTCGGAGCCTCGAATTTCTCTGCGCTTTCCGAACCTACGACAGCGCGTTCACCAAAGGCCGTTTTTGGTGGCCCGAATGTGCTAGCCTCTCGGGCAATGTGGGCTTTCTGCTTGGTGGGTGGGTGCGCCGCTGTGACTTCGTGCGCACGTCCCGAGCGGTAGTGTCACCACCAGTGGTCGGGCATCGAGTCGGCGGATAGTTCACGTAGTTTTCTAAGCTTGGAGGCAAGAGCAAGATGGCATTTCGTGTCGCACATTTGGGTCTCGTGAGTCTGGTAACCCTCCCCTTGCTCCAGATGAGTTGTGGAGGCAGCGAGGATCGAACCTTCACCCCGACCAAGGACGGCGGCACGACGGGCGGCAGCGGCGGAAACACCGGCGGATCGGCGGGAACGTCGACGGGCGGCGGCAGCGGCGGTGTGACCGGCGGCAGCGGCGGAGTGTCCGGCTCGGGAACGGGCGGCGTCATCGGCGACGCGGGAACACCCTGCACGGACAGCACGGAATGCACCGACGGCAATAGCTGCAACGGCGACGAGATCTGCACGGGCGGCTACTGCAAGAGCGGCACCGGGTTGGCCGACGGCGCTTCATGCACGCCTGCCAGCGCCGGAGACGCAGGTGCCACAGACGCCGGTGTGGCGACGTACGCATGTGTCAGCCAGGTTTGCACGCTCACGTGCACGACCGATGAGGAGTGCAACGACAGCGACGTCTGCACGGGGAACGAGATCTGCAATCCGAGTTCCCATACGTGCCAGAGCGGTACCCCGCCGAATTGCAACGACAACGACCCTTGCACGTCCGACGAGTGTGATGCCCTTTCGGGTTGCTTCAATCCCCTCATCGACACAGACGGTGACGGGCACGCCTCGACGACCATCGGATCCTGCGGCACTGATTGCGACGACAACGACAAGACCGTGTACAACGGTGCGCCCGAGCTCTGCGACGGCAAGGACAATGACTGCAACGGCCAGACGGACGAAGGCGCCCCGACCTGGTACGGGGATTGCGACAAGGATGGCTATGCGCCGGCAGGAGCGCAGAGCGCTCCGAATCTCTGCAACGCGCCCACCAGTAAGCCGACATGTGACACGGGCGTAACTGGTGGCTGGACGAACAAGCCTCCGGTCATCGGCAGTGCAGACTGTTGGGACAAAGATGCCAAGGGACATCCGATGACCGCGGCCGAGAGCAATCTCGCGTGGTCCAAAACTCCGATGGCGAACGCACCTCCCCCCGGGTTCGACTTCGACTTCAATTGCGACGGCGTCGAGGAAAAGCGCTACACGACCACCTATGTCAGCACGTCCGCAACGTGCTCGCCTTGTGGCTTTGGAGGCTTCGGCACTAAGGTCGCCACTCCAAGCAACGGAATTGGGGCTGGTGGTGTTTCCGGGATCTCCGACCCGGCGGCCAGTGGCGGCATTGGTGGCATTGGTGGTATTGGCGCTTTGTGTTGTGGCCTGACCGGGTGGACCTCAGCGGCCCCTGCCTGTGGCTCCAGTGGGACATACACGGTGTGCACGTCGTCCGGTTCCAGCTGTACCCGACCTCCCGCGACCTCAAAGGTTCAAGAGTGCCGGTAAAGCTTCGAGCATCCATCCAGAAATAGCTCACGAGACCCGAGCGGACAGATCCGAGGTTTCGTGAGCTGCCCGAGCTGCGCAAATCGGTCTCTGGCAACCGCTCGAAACATGAGATCTAAAATGGCGTGCCTTCACCGAGGGCCAGTATGGCGACGCCGTTGTGCGCTCGGTCTCGGCGCTCGTTTGCGCGGCGTACGTCACTGACTGCTCTCGTATTGTGGGGCCTGCGCACCAGCTGGGCCACCATCGTTTAGTTGTGTTCGGATCACCTAAACCAAGCACGCTGGCTGACGGAAATCTTCGTCGACTTCACCCGCAAATTCCGATTTCGTCTGCAATCGTAAGACACGTTTCTCCCGACGGGCAGCTACCACCCTGATTGACCAAGCAGAACTGGTGGCAAAAGGGATAGCTCCCGCTGAACTTCATGCAGACGCCGCTCCAAACCTGTCCGGCGGCAGTAGTAGCCACGCCGCAGTTGACGTTCTCAATATTGAGCAAACACTCGGCATCAACGTTGGCTCCGTCCCCCGATTCCAAGCATGCGCCAAGGTAGCAAGCGCCGTTCACACACGGAAGCGTGGGAGTCCAGTAGTCGCAGGTCGGCACGCACGTAGGCGTCGCAACCAGGCCTGCGCACACCAAGCCCTTCTCACAGCCCGTGCTGATCGCGCTGGAGGTGCAGGTCTGGCCAGCCTTCGTGGTTCCCGCGGGAACGCACGTACCATCGGGCCCCGACCCGCCCAAATACTCAACGCACGTTGCACCGTTGGCGCAGGCCGGTCCCGCCACCTGACACTTCGGCCGGCAAACGCCTATTGTCTCCACGGGGTCCTGAAATACGCACCGCTCGTTCGTCCCGCACGGCGTGGTATCCGTACACTCCGGCGCAATGCACGTCGCCGTCACCGGATCGCACACCATCGTGCCCGCGTCGCCGCAATCTGCGGCGTCCGTGCACTGGATGCCCGCATCTCCGCCGTCCGTGATCGTGCCGCCCGTGCCCCCGCCCGACACGCCCCCGGTGGCTCCCCCGCCACCTGCGATTGATCCACCGGTCGCGGCGCCGCCGCCACTGGCGCCGGTACCCCCGACACCCCCGCTCCCGCCGCCCACTGCCGCGTCACCCCCGGTACTGGCATCCACGCCCTCCGACGGCTGAAAGTCATCGCCGCAACCCGGCGCGATTGCGAATGCGGACAAGCCCAAGACCCCCACCCAGATGCGTCGCATCGGCGGGTTATGTCGCAGTATCGGGTCTCTGGCAACCGACGGCGAGCATCGAAAGTCTCCCCAATCCGCTCGCGCCCCAACGTCCGGACGCTTGTCGGCGCGGTCCGGATCCTCGCCGAGCCGGAGGGTTTCTCGGGGGCTTTTCCCGAGATTTCTCCTCGAGAACCCTCGGGCACGGCGATTGCTTTTTGGGATGTCATCATGGACATCTCAAAAGCCTCGTTCGCGTTCGCCCTCTCCCTGGCAGCCGTTGGTTGTGGTGTCGAGACCGAACCACCACCGGTGGGGGACGTGGGCGATACGTCGGGATCGGAGCTCAAGATCGCTTGCGGCGTCCCGCGCGAAACGCTCATCGCGAATGCGGACGGCGAACGGCGTGCGGCCATCGAACGCGGGTTCACGTGGCTCGATGCCCAGGTCCCCTATAGCCAGAGCGGCCAGTACGATGGCTATCGGACGGATTGCTCCGGGTTCGTGTCCATGTGCTGGGAGCTCGGGACCTCGTACACGACCGCGAACTTCGTGAACGATACCGGCGAGTGGTCCAGTCTCGGCTCATTCGACGATCTGCGCCCTGCGGACGCCATGGTCTATCGAAGCGGCGGGTCCGGCCACATCATGATGTTCCTCGGTTGGAACGACGACAGCAAGAGCGCCGCGTGCGTGCTCGAGCAAGCGAGCACCGCGGACGACATGCAGTTTCGCGCGCGCACGACGGACTCGCTGCAAGCGGGTGGCTACCACGCAATCCAGGCAACGAAGTACGTTGGTGTCGGTAGCGGAAAGGCCGATCAACAATGCTACTGCGACGCCCAGTGCTCGCAGTACGGCGACTGCTGCTCCAGCTGCTCCGGCGGAACCGGTGGCAGCACGGGGACCGGCGGAGCGAGCAATACCGGCGGAGCGAGCAATACCGGCGGAGCGGGCGGCAGCGCCCAGTGCTATTGCGACGCTTCCTGCGCCGCGTACGGAGACTGCTGTGCGGATTGCAGCGGCGGAACCGGCGGTAGCGGAGCCAGCGGCAGCGGCAGTGGCGGCTCCGGTGGCGGTGCCCAGTGCTACTGCGACGCTTCCTGCTCTTACTACGGCGACTGCTGCGCGGACTGCGGTGGCAGCGGAAGTGGTGGGAGCGGGGCTGGCGGCGCCGGTGGAAGCGGCGGTGGTGGAGCATGCTACTGCGATTCGATGTGCGCCTACTACGGCGATTGCTGCCCGGATTGCATCTAGTCAGCTCGGCGTCGGCGGTGTGATTGCGCGGCATCGCGCTTCACGCCTGCCATAGCGACCGGGGCCGGCGCGAGAGTGGCAGAGCTGCGAACGAGACCCGCACGAGCCGGACGAAGTCTTCGCCCGAGCCCTCGAGTGTACACTCGACCCGATGAGCCTCCGACTCTGGCATTCGCCGCTCTTCGCAATCATGACCAGCTGTGCCGCGACGCCGGCCGGGCCCGTCGAGTCGACGCCCATCCGAGTGGATGACTCGCCGCCAAAGGTGCCGAGCGGCTCGGAGGCACTCGACCGCCCATCTCGCGCAATCAGGGAGCACTGGCCGTTCGAGCGTCCACCTTCCCTCGTGGTCTACGCGGATTTTGCAGAGCTCGGCCGCACGGAGCTCGTTCGCGCTCTCGTGCCGGCGAGCCTCGAAATGGCCAAGGACCAACTGAGCGAGGCGCAGCAAAAATGCATTCGTGAAGCGGTCGCGAGCGCGAAGGAAATCGCGGTCGGTGCGGCGACGAGCACGGGCAGGTTCGCGGTCGTGGTGCGCTTCGATCCCGCGGCGTGGCCCTCGACACCCGATGCGTGCCTGGGCGAGCTCGGCGAGACACACGCCGCGCACATCGATGGCGCACAGCGCGGTCGGGCTTTCAGACGCATTGTCGTCGCAAGCGACCGGGATGTCTTGGTCGCTGGCACACCCAATCTGGTCCGAGCCGCGTTCGCGGGGCACCCAAAAGCGGCGCCGCCACATCTCTCCCTCGAGCCCGGCCAGTACCTCGCGTGGAGCTTCGCGGCGCCCGACGAGTCCTTCGAAATCAAAGGAGCCTTGACCACGACGCCCGAGCGATTCGGCATCCATGTCGCCGTTGACGTGTCGAAGCCCGGGGACGCGGCGGAGCTCGAGCGCTTGGTGCAGCGAGTTCGCCACGAAGCGAGCCAGCCCTTGGGGCCTAACCCCGAAAGCACTGCGTTCGCGAAACGGATCCTCGACGCTTTCGAGATGAGGCGAATCGCCAACCATTTCGATTTCGGGCTCGACCTGACCGAGCCGCCTCGAAACCAGGCCTTCGATATCGGACAGGCATCAACGCTCGCGATTTACGGAGTCCGCAGGTACCTGTCGCAGGCGAAGATCGCCGAAGCGCGGAACACCGTCAGCGCCATCGCCAAGGACTACATCTCGTCCTGGCACCCAGAGCCCCCGGCGCCAAAAAAGACGAAGTTCGTTTCGCTCCCGCCGGTTCCGCCGACCGTGCCCCAGGCGATGAGATATCAATCCAGCCCTGCCGAATGGGAGCCCTGGCACGAGATCCGATTTTCGATGACTGACCCGCAGTTCTTCCAGTACGAGGTGCGCGCTTCGAAGAACGGGAAGACGGCGGAAATCATCGCTCGGGGGGATCTCGACGGGGACGGGAAGACGTCGAATTTCTCGCTGAAGCTCGAGATCGATCGAGACGGAGAGCTCCGCGTCAGTCCGGTGATTGTCGAAACGGATCCGGAAGAATGATCGCCAGCTCCCCCTACCTATTTCCTGCCCAAGCACGCTAAAAGCGTGGGATGGCGGCAGCGAAGCACTACCTCGATCCAGAAACCAGCCACTTCGTCGTCGAGGACTACAACCGCGCGGCGGCGTTCTCGAGCTTCCTACCGGGCATCGCAGGCAAGTGGGGCATTCCCCTCTGGTGCTTCTACGTGAACCGAGGCCAGGCCGTCGCGTCCTTTGGTGTGCGGGACAAGGACGGACAGATCCTCGAGTTTCAATCCTTCAATCAAGCGTGCATGCGCATCGAGCGCGAAGGCTTTCGGACGTTCCTGAGGATCGGAGACAAGGAAGTCGTCGAGCCATTTTCACGCAGAGACGACCCACGCGTTCGGCAGACCATGGAGATCGCGCCGGCAGAGCTGACGCTGCGAGAGCACGATCCGACGACGGGCTTGGACGTGGAAGTGAGCTACTTCGGCTTGCCGAACCTGCGGGTGGCGGGACTGGTGCGGGTGGTGCGAATCAAGAACACCAAGCGCCGTCCCGTGCGTCTCGATTGGATGGACGGGCTCGTGCGCCTCCTGCCCTTTGGTTTGGACAGCGCACGCATCAAGGGGATCCCTCGCCACATCGAAGGCATGATGGGAGTCGTGGAGCGTGGGGGTGCCGCAATCTACCGCCTCAAGCAAACCGCTGACGACAGCGAGCAGGTGGGCATGCTCGAAGCCGGACACTTTTACTTGCGCGTTGGCCACGACAGCACGAAGGGGCTCATCGTGGATCCCGACGCGGTCTTCGGCGAGCCGTTCAGCGTGGCGCACCCAGCGCGCTTCGCCCAGAGCGGGGCGCGAGGTGTCACGGCAACGACTCAGTACTGGGAAAACAAGACGCCGGCGGCAATGCACGTTCAGACGAACGTGATCGAACCCGGAGGTGAGGTCACCCTGGCCAGCATCTTCGGCTATGCCGCGCGGGACCAGGATCTGGACGCGCTCATCAAAAGGGCCCGCCATCCGAGCTTTCTAGCGGAGAAACGCGAGGAAAATCGGCGCACGATCGAAGAGATCGCCGATCGAGCCTTCACCGTCTCGGCCTCGCCGGAGCTCGACGCCTACTCGCGCCAAGACTTCCTCGACAACGTCATCCGAGGCGGCATGCCGGAGACGGTGGAAGCGGCGAACGGCAAGAGCGCAATCTACGTGTACTCGCGCCAGAACGGGGATCTGGAACGCGACTATCACTTCTTCGTGCTGGAGCCGACCTACCTCTCCCAAGGCACGGGGCACTACCGTAGCGTGCTCCAAAACCGAAGAACGGACGCTTGGTTCTTCCCGGAAACGGATGATGTGAACCTTCGAACGTTCCTCGGCCTCATCCAACTCGACGGCTACAACCCCCTCGAGGTGTTGGGCCTGTCCTACCACGTCGTGGACGATTCCGCGGCGACGGCCTGGGCCGAAAAGCGCATCGAGGATGCACGCGCACGCACCGAGCTCATCGATTGGATGAAGCGCGGCTTTTCGCCGGGCGAGCTGGTGATGCGTCTCGAAGATCTGATCGGGCTCGAACCCGAGCGCCGCACTGCGACTCTCGACGAAGTCTTGGCATTCTCGAGCGAGAACGAAGTCGGCGGTTTGCACGAAGGATTCTGGGTGGACCACTGGCACTACAACGTGGATCTGCTCGAAGTGTTGCTCATGGTCCAACCGGATCGACTGGACGAGATCCTGTGTGGCCAAGCTCGGTACCGTTTCTTCGACGACCCCGACGTCGTGTTGCCTCGGAGCCAGCGCTCCGTGAATGCCAGCGGCAAGATTCGCAGCTACGGCGCCGTGCGACGCGATCCAGAAAAGGCAGCGCTCATCGCCCAGCGCGCCGAAAATCGCCATGCGGTCCGCGCTGGCTATGGCCACGGTGACATCTACGAGACCACGCTTCTTTCGAAGCTGCTGACGATCGTCGTCAATCGTTTGGCCACGCTGGATCCCGAAGGAACGGGCATCGAGATGGAAGCGGGCAAGCCGGGCTGGAACGATTCCATGAATGGCCTGCCGGGACTGTTCGGCTCGGGATTGAGCGAAACGCTGGAGCTGGCTCGCACGATACGCCTTGTCGTCGAATGGCTCGGCAAGCTGAAGGGCTCGCGAACGCGAGCGCTGCCGATCTTCGAGGAGCTCGTCGACTTCTTGCGAGAGCTCGAGCCCAAGATGAAGCAGCGGCTTGGCGCCCGTTCCAAGCACGCGAGCCTCACTTATTGGAGCGATGCCAACGCGATCAAGGAAGCCTACCGGGAACGCACACGCCTGGGAGTGAGTGGGAACGAAGTCCGCGTGCCGGTTCGGGAGCTCACCAGGTTTCTGAACGTTGCCGCAGAGATGATGGAGCGCATCTTCAGCGGGCGGAACAAGTCGAAGGTCGTCGCGAAAAATGGCGTCCCGTATACCTATTTCGTCAACGACGTGACGGACTTCGAGCCGACCGGTGAAGTGAACCACCTGGGCTACCCGACCGTCGTTCCGCACTACTTCGAGCAGCGGCCCGTGAAACTGTTCCTCGAAGGCCCGGTGCACTGGATGAAGCACAAGAAAGACGAAGCCAAAGGCGTGTACGACGCCGTGCTGCGCTCACCGCTCTTCGACAAGAAGCTCAAGATGTACAAGAGCTGCGAGAACATGCGCGGGGAGTCGCCCGAGCTCGGACGCGCAGTGGGCGCGTATCCCCGGGGCTGGATCGAAAACGAATCGATCTACCTGCACATGGAATACAAGTACCTGCTCGAGGTACTTCGTTCGGGGCTCTGCGAAGAGTTCTGGAAGGATGCGCGACAGGCGCTGATCCCGTTCATGGATCCATCGGTGCTTGGGCGAAGCACGCTGGAAGGCGCGTCCTTCATCGTTTCGAGCGCGTTCGCGGATCCGTCGTTGCATGGCCGGGCGTTTCAGCCGCGACTCTCCGGTATCACATGCGAATACCTGCACATGTGGATCATCGCGATGGCCGGTGAGCATCCGTTTTCGGTCGATCGCCGGGGCCTGCTCGAGCTCGCCCTCGAGCCCCGACTGCCGGGGTGGCTGTTCACCACCGAGGAGTCCCGGCGCGCGTACTTCGACCCGCGCGACGGCTGGACCCAGTTGTCGATCCCTTCAAGCAGCGTCGCCTTCAAGCTGTTGGGACACACCCTCGTCGTCTACGAGAACAAGAATCGCAAGAACACGTTCGGTCGCGGCGGCGCCAAGCCCAGATCCTATGCTCTCTCCTACCGCAACGGTCGCACGTTTCGCGTCACTGGTTCCGCGCTCGCCGCGCGCCACGCTCGAGCCGTCCGGAGCGGCGAGGTGAATCGAATCGACGTCGTGTTGCGCTAGATCCCGTGGATTTCCTCGGTCCATGAAGTGAGATTTCCGGGTACCCTTCGAGTCAGGGTGGCCGGCTGGGATCGCGGTCGCCATCGCGGGAATCGCGGTTTGGCGACGCATCGAAAGCTGAGCTGACAAGTTTCGCAAGATTGCTTACCGTACCCGGACGCATGCAGACCACCACTCATCTTCATGAGCTGCTACGTGGATTCCGAGACGAGACCGGAGCCCAAATTTGTTCGGTTTCGTCGCCCGACTTCGGCACCCGAGTGGAGGTCGGACGCCCCACGACCCTCTCGGCGGACGAGCTCGCTGCCGGCGCGACCGCGCCGAGTCACTCCGGCGACGCTCCGACGATCCGATCCCGGCGCCTGAGCGCGACGGTAGCCGGATACTCGGTCGCAGCGGAGTTCGAATCCGAAGACGAAGCCGAGCAAGCTCAGCAGAAGTTCGAGGAGCTGGTACGCAAGATCAAGAGTACCGTCCAGAATCCGTTCTGACCCGGCTCAGAGACCGAACACGTACCCGATGGAGGGTTCGATGACCTCCCCCGTCGTCGGCAAGAAGTACAAGAAATTCAGGTTGATCTGAATTCCACTGTTCTTGGTCAGCGCGTACACCACTCCGCCGTGGAGACCGACGAAGCCCTTACCCAGCTTCTTGTAGGCATCGAGTTTCAAACGAGCGGCGCGCTGTCCCGCTACGAGCTGGTCGCTCGTGCACGCGGCGCTGAAAGCCGAATCTCGGACGGCCTTGGCGCCTGGGCTGCTCGCCGCACTGCCATCGGGCTCGCCGCCACAGTCCCCCACGGTCACCGGAAGCTTCGCGTCGACTTGCGCGAGCCCGCCCGAAGCGCCGATGTAGGGTCGGAAGCCCTCTTTGGTGAATGGCTTGTCGCCAAACCAGTACGAGGCGCGGAGCTCGACGTGGAAAGGCAGAAACTTCACTGCTTTGTCTTCACCCGATGGCGGCCCCCCGCCGAACGCGTACCCGAGTCGCCCACCCGCAGTGAGATCGTCTGCGAGCACGTGATCGAAGGATAGCAGCACGCGGGAAGTCGCTGGCGCGAGTCCCGTATTGATGTTGTTCGAAACGTTGGGTTGGGTATTGAAGAGGTATTGCTCTTCGCTGTCCTCGTAGAAGCACACGAAGCCGTTGTCGCGCTGGCTCGCCTGCGAGCAGACCTCGGTGCCTCCAACGATTGCAAAATCGTACGCGAAGTGGAGACCAACGTAGTTTTCGGAAACCGGACCGCCTGCCGCTCCGCTGCGTTTGCTGGCGTGGCAGGTCCCGTCGATGCACTTGTCGCCATTCGGGCAGTCCTCGCTGACATCGCAGCTCTGGCCCTCTTCCTCTTCCTCTTCCCCTTCCTCGGACGCGCTCTTCGAACACCGAGGCGGAGCTTTCTTCCCGGGCAACGACGGAGATTCCTCGTCGGTCGCGCGGACGGCCTCGAGCTGAACGGGCTCGCCCTTCTTCGCGAAGCTATCGACCGGGTCTCCTTCGGAGTCCTGGGCGCTGACATAGAAGCTGAGCACGCCAGCGCGCGGGATGGCCGTACAGGGAATGGTTCCCTGGAATGCTCCGCGTCGCCTCTTCATCCGGATGCGCTTCCATTTCGTGCCGCGGAACTTGTAGTGGAGCTCCACTTTCGTGGCCGCTGAAACGGTCGTGCACTCGATGGGAATGGGGCGTCGGGTCTGCACCTCACTCACTTGTAGTGAGCACTCCATCTTCGCAGCGCCCTCGTCCAGATCGCCCAATCCAGCCGTTGGCTGGGACTCCCCGCCACCCGTTCGTTTGACGGCGTCAAACGTCTTCTTGGTCGCAGACGTAGCGAGTCCCTCGTCGAGCACGACATTGGGATCGTATCCGACCGCCGTGACAAAAGCCTTTCGCGCGCCCTTCTGGTCGTTCTTCCCGCTGCCACGAATGATGCCGACGTACATCCAAGCCTTGGCGATGACTCGAGGCCTGCAGCGCCTGCCGCAAGCGTTGATCTCGGCGGTGATGATCTTCTCCGCCTTCGCGAAGTTGGTTGCGAGGTAGTACTTGTTGACGGCTTCTTGGATCCTCTTTTCTACCGACCTGTCGCTCGGCCTCGCCACGGCGGACGGGACCACCAGGACCTGTAGAAGCATCACGACAATGGGCAAACACTTGGATCGCACGGCCGGCCTTAGACTAGCGTAAACAGCCAGGAAAAAGGTGCCTTGAAGGCACGACTGGTCTCAGAAGAAGCACTGCGACTCACCGCGATAGGTGGGAACGCGATCCACCAGCCGACCATCGGCCACCAGCAACACTTCCTCGAAGCGCTCCATGAGCTCCCCAGCCTTTGCGTGTCGGAAAACGACCGGATCGCCCATGGCCATTTCAACGTCACGAGGCACTGCGAGCGGCGTCTGCACTTCGCCGCACATCTCCTGGGGCAGGAGCGCCAGCCCTCGGGGAAGCCAAGGCAGTGGAACCTTGTCGGGGCCCGGCTTACCCGAAGCGATGTAGCCGCCGCCAAGGCAGGTCACCATGTTGGCCGTCGGCCTGCGGGTGACTTCGAGCGCAAAGAAGCAAGAGGGAGCCAGGGAGCGCACGAACGGGTCATCGTAGTAATCGAACAGGTGTGGCTTGAAAAAGCCCGATCCCGCCGTCGCTTCGGTTACATCTGACTCCTCTGTAGTGGTCGTGAGCGACCCGGTTCCGCCACCGTTGACCAGTTCGATTGAAAAACCGTCGCTGCGGAGCGCCTCCACGATCTTGCGTCGGCGCTCGTGGACTTCATGCACGGACACTCGCCGAATCGCCTTCTTCACCGGATTCATCCACGGCTCGAACGGGTTTCGGTCACCCAAACCTGCCACCTGTGCTTCGTACCCGAGCACTCCAACCACCTGCACGCCTCGCACGCTGCGAGCATGTCGTGCGAGGGCAACGACGTCCGTCGGGTCGTGGAGGGGCGAGCGACGAACGCCGAGATGAACACGGCCACGCGCCGCGCGGAGGCTCATATCCACACACAACACCAGGTCGAAGACGGTCGAACGGCGCCGAGCGAGCTCCGCGACCCGATCCACGCCCTCGGGCGAGTCCGCGACGATTCGAACGGTCTTTCCCGAGAGGACCAGGCGTGCCAGCGCTTCGAGGTCGGAGTCCTGCCACACCGGATAGGCGAGCAAGAAATCATCGAAGCCGCGATCCGCCAGGAACTCGACTTCCCGGGCAGCAAAACACATCAGGCCTTGAAACGCCGGCCTTCCCCGCTCGAGCAAGCGGCGCAAGAGCGCGACCACGCGAACGGACTTGCTGGCGAGGCGCAGACGCTTGCTCCGCGCACGAACGACAGCTGCATGGCGCTCCAGGTTGCCATCGAACGCGTCCAGATCGACGAACACCGCTGGAAGTCGCTCCCCCGAGAGCGCGCTCCGAGCTTGCGCGTAGTCGCTGAGTACCGCCATGCTTCCTTCGCGCGACGCTAGCACGTGGTACGCTCGTAGCGTGCGCACGCTGCGGCTCGACCTCGTCGTCCTGCTCTCATTTTCGACCCTCGGGTGCTCTTCGACCGAGGAAGACTCCGGCGCCGCGACGGGAACACACGTCCTCTCCGACTACGGCAGCCTGAGCGGATTCTTTTCAGCTCCGTTCCCGGACGACGCTCGACTCGACGAGGCTGGGCATCCGGTGCTCGACGGCTTCCCGAACCCGACCGCATCCGTCTTCGTGGACAAGATGCTGACGATGCTCGGGCGCGACGCACGGGGCTTTTCCAGCACCGCGGGGATATTCATGAGCCTCAGCGGCCCGCTCGACCCCGGGGTCGACGCAGATTATTCGGCGAGCGTGGCGGAGGACGCCCGCGTTTTCCTCGTCGACGTTGACGACGCGTCCCCGAACCGAGGCGCTCGCATGCCGGTGATGGTGCATTTCGCGGAGGATGGCGGGCCGTTCGGAGCGGCGAACTTGCTCTCCTTGGTGCCGCTCCAAGGTGCGCCGCTCCGGCCACTCACACGCTACGCAGCGGTGATCCTCCGAACCGTTCCCGATGCGGAAGGACACGATCTTGCCGTGCCGACATCCCTCCGCCAGATCCGCGCCGGCCACACGCCGGACGGAATGAGCGCGGCGGCGTTCAACGAGCATCGAGCTGCTCTCGCAGCGCTCGACGAGCTCGGCGTCGACAATGCCGGGATCGCGGGCCTCGCGGTGTTCACTACCGACGATCCAACTCGCGACCTGTTCGCGGTGCGGGATGCGATGCTCGCACCGCCGATCCCAAAACCGCTCGCGCCGTTCACTCCCCAAGAGTTATTTCCGGACTTCTGCGTGTACGAAAGCACGATCGAGATGCCGGTGTTCCAGGCGGGAGAGCCACCATTCCAGGAGCAGGGCGGCGAGTGGCAATTCGATGCTTCGGGAGCTCCCATCGCCCAGGGTGAGGAAACCGCGCGCGTCGTGGTCACTCTGCCTCGGCGGACGATGCCGGCGTCGGGTTTCCCCACTCTGATTTTCAGCCGCACGGGCGGTGGCGGCGATCGGCCGTTGGTAGATCGGGGCGTGCAAGCCGAAACGGGTGGGCCGGCTCTCGAGCCCGGAACCGGACCCGCCCTCGAGCTGGCCCGCGCGGGTTGGGCGGGGATCAGCGTGGACGGTCCTCACGGCGGCCTGCGGAACGTGACGGGCGGCGACGAACAATTCTTGATGTTCAACGTGACCAACCCAGCGGCGCTCCGGGACAACGTACGTCAGTCAGCCGCCGAGCTCGCGCTCCAAGCACATGTACTTTCCGCGATCGCCATCGATGCCTCCGGTTGCCCGGGGCTCGATAGCGGTGCCAATCCCGCGAAGCTCGATCCAGCGACGCTCGCGCTGATGGGGCATTCGATGGGGGCCACGATTGCGCCCCTCACTCTCGGGATCGAGCCCGCGTTTCGCGCCGGGATCCTCAGCGGCGCCGGGGGTAGCTGGATCGAAAACGTGCTCTACAAGAAGAAGCCGTTGCCCGTGAAGGGCTTCGCGGAGCTCTTGCTCGGAGTGGCTGGAACGTATTCGCTCACCGAGAGTGATCCGGCGTTGTCGCTCTTTCAATGGGCGGCCGAACCGGCCGATCCTCCTGTCTACGCTCGCGGCGTCATCGCCGAGCCCAAAGAGGGTGACCCGCGCCATGTGCTGATGGTTCAGGGCATCGTCGACCACTACATCCTGCCGCCGATTGCGAACGCCACGAGTCTCTCACTGGGACTCGACTTCGCCGGCGAGGCCCTCGACGAGAGCACGCCGGAAGTCGCGGACATGCCCCACCTGAGTGACGTGATTCAGTTCTCCCGTCGCACGCACATCAATCTTCCGGCTTCGGGCAACGTGACCGGAAGCGGAAAGCCGACAACGACCGCAATCGTGGTGCAGCAAAAGGAGGATGGCGTCGAGGACGGACACGAAGTCGTGTTCCAAACCGAGCCGCCGAAACACCAATATCGCTGCTTCCTCGAGACCTTGTTGCAGGGCCCACCTCTAGTCCCGATGCCGGCTAGCGGGACCGCGCCCTGCCAGTGACCGCTACTTCATCCACTCCACGATTCGCTCCGCCAGGTAGTCCCCGCGGTCCTCTTGCACGAAGTGACCGCCCCAGAAGCGCTCGTGAGGCTGACCGCGCGCACCGGGGACGTGCTGTTGGAGCGGTCGATCGCCGCCCCCGAGGATGGGGTCGTTCTTGCCGAAGAGTGTGAGAAACGGTTTTTCCCAGCGGCCGAGGCTGCTCCAGGCCGCCCGGTTGGCACCGATGGCGGGATCACTTTCTTCGGTGGGTACGAGTGCCGGGAAGACGCGAGCCCCTGCCTTGTGCTCGCTCGTGGGGAACGGAGCGTCGTAAGCAGCGCGCACCTCGCCCGAGAGCTTCGTCACGCAACCGGAATTGACGATCCGCCCAATGGGGAAGAGCGGGGAATACCGAGCGAAAGCCCGCCAGATCTTGAACGCTACGGGAGGCGGGCGGTCTGCCGTTGGCAAAAACCCATTGCCGATGACGATGCGAGAGAAGCGGTCTTCGTTCTCCATCGCAAGCCGCAGGCCGACCAACGAGCCCCAATCTTGACCGAACAGCGTCGTGTCGCGAAGGTCCAGCTCATCGATCAGAGACTTCATCCAGGCGACGTGCCCAGCGTAACTGTAGGCCTCGCGCTCGACCGGCTTGTCCGAGCGCCCGAATCCAATGAGGTCCGGCGCTATGGCGCGAAGACCCGCGCGAACGAGCACGGGGATCATCTTGCGGTACAAGAAACACCATGTTGGCTCGCCGTGCAGAAGCAGCACCGGGCGCCCCTCTTTCGGCCCTTCGTCCAGGTAGTGCATCCGAAGACCGTCGGGGAGCTCGAGGTACTGCGGCGGAAACGGGAAATCCGGCAGATTGGCGAACCGCTCAGCGGGAGCTCGGAGTGCTTGGACAGCCACGATCGCGAGGCTAGCGCACGCGGGGACGACGACAAGAGCCGAGCGCGATGACCCAAACCATGCAGGGTCGTGGGATTGGTGTGCTTGGTTTGCGCGAGATCTGGTGCCGGCACGGAATGCAGCGTTGACACGCGAGTACCGACAGAGTCTCGTGGGTCGATGTTCGGCCTGAAGAGCTCTCTCGTGGCGCTGCTCTGTCTCGCGGCTCTGGCAAGCGCGTGTGACGAAGAAGAAAAACCGGCAGCCAAGCCGGCGCCCAGTGCTGCGGCGGCCCCGCCACCCGCGACCACCACCGCCAAACCCAAAGAGACCAAGCCGGAGCGTCCCCAGAATCTCGAGTACGGCCTGACGGATGCGCGACGCGAGAAGATCGAGAAGGCGCACCCGGAAGCGAAGGGCTTCGTCGTGATGAAGGAGCTCGAGGAGAAGCTGAAGTCGCAGAAAAACCTCAAAGAGACCAAAGACGGCATCCGAGCGTTCGACGCGCTGGCCAAGGGGAAGTGGGTGCTTTTCACCGGACCCTTGGTCGAAGCCAACGACACCGGCTTCAGTATCGGCGTCAGCTACACGCCGCTCGTGAAAGGCGACCGCGTCGGCCTGAGCCGGCAGTTCTTCCTGGTCGCGCTGACGGATGTGAAGGGCTACGAGGCCAAGGACATGAAGAACGGCACGCCAGTCGCCGTAGTCGCCAAGTACGAAGGAAGCGGGAAGGGCAGCCCCGGCTTCGAGCTTTGGGCGGAAAACAACTGGTAGCGGCTCCGGCTTTTGTTGCGCGCCCCGCCAGTCCTCGGTTTTCTCTCACTTTCCGCGCTGTCCGGCGCCTGCTCGCTGTTCGTACCCGTTTCCGACTCGGGCGCCGGGTGTCACGGCGAATCGGCCACCTGGTATCCGGCAAAGGACGTGGTGAGGATACGCGCGGCACGCGATCTCGATTGCTCGATTGCCAAGCTCACACTATCCGCGCGGGACGACACGACCTTCGACGTTGCCGGCTGTGGGCGAAGCGAGGTCTACAGCTGTGAAGACGCGGCTGTTTCGGGCTGCAGCCTCGACAACGCTGCCGAACGGACGTCCTGCTCCCGGCTCCGCTGAAAGACCACCTCAGTAAACGAATGCGTCGTCCCCATCCGTGATGGTGACGAGTACGATCGTGTCGGCTTTGGTGGCGGCCGAGATCTGGGCGTACGCTTGAGTCAACGCGTCGCGATGCTGATCGTTGTAGGTGAGCACGTGAAGCACCTGCTTGGTCCAAGCATCTCCCGCTGACGCGTTCGCCGTGCTCAGGAGGATGTCGCTCAGCTTGCCATCCAGAAGACTCTGGGCTTGCGCGACACTGTAGACGCTGCCGGGCGGATACGCGTACGCGCGAGTGACACTCACGCCGATCTTGTAGCCGTCGATGTTGACCAGCAGATCGGTCTTCTTGCCGCCGGTGTCGTTGTAGATGACCTCGGTTTCGGTCTTGAGAAGCGTCGCGAGCTCGCAGCGATAGAGCACTTCGTAGCTGAAGATCTCCGAGTAGATGGAGTTTCCGCCCAGGTTTCCGTCGTCGAATATCTTCTGGCCCCCGGTTGAGAGTGCCGAGTAGTTGAACGGCATCGAATCGAAATCGATGTGGTTCTCGAAGTCGAACGGGCTCGGCGAAGTGATTTCACTCGGGTCGATGACCCCACAATTTCCGGTGATGGCGCCGAAGCCCGGAAGTGGAACGCCCGACCCATCGGGTATCTCTGCGTCGGGCGCAGCATCCGCGAGGGAGCCCGCACTGCCGCTGGAGCCCGCACTGCCGCTGGCTCCCGCACCACCGCCGGAGGCCGAACTGCCGCCAGCTCCTGCGCTGGCATCGGATCCCGCGCTGCCCGCTGATCCCGCAATTCCGACTCCGCCCGACCCGCCCCCGGCACTCGAGCCATCGGACGAGTCATCGCTGCACGCGGGCACCGTCCAGCACGCAGAGAGGACGAGAGCGCACAGGATCCATCGGCGCATTGTCCCGCCAGCCTAAACGAAACTGTGCTGGATATCGCCGAAAAACGTGCCCGACAATCGACGGGGCGGGCCGAATTTCCTACTGATAGGTGACCACCAAGGCCGGACGGTAGATGCCCGTCGCAGTATTGATGCTGTCGAACGATGTCGCGCGATACGCGGTGTAGCCCGGGAAAGTCAGGTTGTTGTCTCGCACGATCAAGCCGTTGTTGGCCCACGCACCCGAAGCCCACTGCTTGACGATGTTCGTGATGCTCCACTCGAGCGGCAGCGAGGTCGATGTCGGCGGGTTCACGTTCGTCTGGTAGCTCGTGTAGTAGTTGGGCGCGTTGTTGAACGTGATGGTGGAACCGCTCCACGAGGCCACGAACGCATTCACGCCGTACGTCGTGCCGTAGTCCGCGGGCAGGATGTATGGGTACAGCCGAAGCTTGGCGCTGATGATGGTCTTGCCCGACAGGCTCGAAGTGTCGAATCTGACGGCCGTGATCCCGCACACCCAGTCGTTGGTGTAGTAACCGGCCGCCCAGTTGCACCCGACGGAGATGTCCCCGGAAGGATATGCCGTGTTTGCCGCCGCGGCGTTGGTGGTGCTGTAGATCAGGGTGTTGTCGGTAGTGGCGTAGAGCGTCACCGTTTGCTGGTTCGAGATGCATTGCCCACTCGAGTTGCAGCTCTCTCCCGATGCGCAGCTTCCGCACGTTCCACCGCAGCCATTGGATCCGCATTGTTTGCCAGGACACAGCGGCACGCACACGCACTGACCGGTCGAGCTACACAGCCCGTTCGGGCAAGTGCCACACACGCCTCCGCAGCCGTCCGAGCCGCAGGCTTTCCCGGTGCACTGCGGAACGCACACACACTGACCCGCCCCGTTGCAGCTCTGGCCGCTGCTACAGCTGCCGCACTGCCCGCCGCAGGTGTCGGGTCCGCATTGTTTGCCCGCGCACTGAGGCTGGCAGCCGCCGCCACTTCCGCCAGTACCACCGGTTCCGACGCCACCGGTTCCGACGCCACCGGTTCCGACGCCACCGGTTCCGACGCCACCGGTTCCGACGCCACCCGTTCCGACGCCACCGGTTCCAACGCCACCGGTTCCGACGCCACCCGTTCCGACGCCACCGGTTCCGACGCCACCGATCCCACCCGTACTCGAGCCGCCAGTACCCGACCCACCGCTGCCAACTCCGGCGGCGCCGGCCGCACCAGCAACCCCCGCGCTCCCCGCTGCGCCCCCGATGTTGATCTGACCCGCCACACCGGCGCCTCCACCGGTTCCGGTCGCGCCCGTCCCACCAGCTGCGGTGTTGCCCGTGTTGCCGAAGCCCCCGCCGCCACCATCACCGCTGCCGCTGCCGCAAGCCAGCGACGCGCCCGCAGCACCAAAGATCACTGTCGCGAAAACGAGTCTTGATCGCATCATCGTTCCTTCTGCTGGAGCATTCGGACTTCACTCAGCAAGGCCCGTGCCCCGAAGAAAGCCAGGGAAACACGGCGCTTCCAGGCGATGGCGACGAAGCTGAACGGTTCAGCAAGAGGACTGAACGGTTCATTGCTCCATCCCTCCTCCGCTGTGTATCGTCTGCCTCAACGTGCAACCCGATAGCCAAAGCTCTTCGCCCCCCGCCGAGTACGAATTCGGCGTGACTGAAAACATCGTCATCAGCGACTGCGGCGGCCGTGCTCGAGTCTGGGGGCTGCTCTGCATCCTGGCCGGGGCGGTCCAGCTCGTTGCGTCGGTCTTGAACATCGCCCGTTTGATTCCGGGCAACGGGGCCCTGTTCTCGCTACCGGCGGGCGTGTTCAACGTCTTGCTCGGAGTCTACTTCACGCGCGCGGGCGGCTCGATGAAGAGCGTCGTCGACACCCAGGGCAACGACATCACGTTGATGATGAACGCACTCCGGAACCTATCGCGCGCGTTCTTCGTCCAGATCGTCGCGACGATGGTGTTCATCGTCCTGGTCCTCGGTGTCATCGCTTTCATGCTCGCCGCAGTCGCGAAGGGTTGAGCGAATGAGGGCGGCTCACGCCGCAATCGTCACTTGAACAAGTGACACCCCTGACACTGGCGGGCGTTCGGCTGGTGGTTGGCGCGGTCTTTGTGGCACTTCAAACACTCGGCGCGCCCGGGGAACGTTGCCGCGTGAGCGTCGTGGCAATCGGTGCAGGTCTGGTGAGCTTTGACCGCGTGCGCCGCCTTGCTCGTCATGGACTTGTGGCACGACGTGCAAGCAGGCGGGCTGAAAGCATGGGGCTTGTGGCACGCATTGCAGGCGGTGTGCTTCTTGGACGCTTCCACCTGCGTCGCGTGGCAACCCACGCACTTGCCCCACCATCCCTGTTTCGACGAGGGCGGCGCCGCATGGGGCGAGTGGCACTGGACACAGCGGTGGCGCCCACCCTGAGCAGACGCCGCCTGAGTCTTGTGACAATCGCCACAACTCTTGACGTTCTGCACGCCATGGGGCTCGTGGCAATTGTTGCATGCCTCGCGATGAGCGGAGTGCGCAGGCCATAGTTTCGCGATCCGGCTCTTGTCTTCGTGGCACCCAGCGCAGCGAGTCAACGCACCCTGAGCGCGCTTGTGGGGCGCATGGCACGAAGCGCAGCGCCCGTGGGGGACGTTCCCGGCCGGAGGCTTGAACGGAAGCTTAGTGTGACAACCCAAACACTTGTCCTGAGCAACCCGAGGCGAGCCGTGGACCTGATGGCACTTGTCGCAACTTCCAGAGTGGGCCGTCGAAGCGGTCACGGTCTCCTCGTGGCAGCGACGGCAGGGCTGGCTAACGTTCGTGATCGAAAACCGATGGGAGCGATGACAAGAGCCACAGTCTTTGTGCGGAGCAGGTTCTGCCTTCGCTACCAGAGCCCGTTTGTCTTTGTGACACCCTTGACACGCTCGCGCGTCTGCACGCGGGTTTCCGTGCAGAGTGTGGCACGCCGTGCAACTCGCCTTCGCGTGGGCGGCCGGCCCCATGGTTACGACCTGATGAACCGGTGCTTTGTGACACTCTGCGCAAGCGCGAGGCGCCTCGGTTCGAGGGGCGTGGGGGTTGTGACAGCTAGTGCAATCCCGGTGCTTTGCCGGTGCAGCGAGCATCTTTTGGGCGTTCGCCTTGTGACAGCCGCTGCACGCCGTCGTGCCAGAAAGCGGCGGCCCGTGCACTTCGTGGCAGTTGACGCAGCGCTGGTGCTTCTCGGGGCTCTTGGAAGCGACCAAGCTGGCTTCTTCCACGTGACAGTTCACGCAGCCGTTCGTTTCCGCCACCCACGTATGCGGGCGATGGCAGCTGGCGCACTCGTCGTGCTGCAGCGCCGTGGAGCTCGAAGTTCCGCTACGGACGGCCTGCGTATGGCAGCCCGCGCAACGCGAGCCCGCCTTCGCCAGTGGCGCGTGTTGCTCGTGGCACTTCTCGCACAAGAGATGCTCCGCAGGGAGCTTTCCCGTGTCGGTGATCAGGATGCTGTGGCAGTTCGTACAGGTCTTCGCCGCACGGATCCCGCCATGCCCGGCATGAGGCTGGTGACAGAGCTTGCAATCGACTCCGCCGTGCAAGTCTTTCGCTCGCACGGTGTTTGCCTGAGCGATCTTCGGCAGAGGCTCACCGCGATGAGCGGCCTCGCCGTGACAGCGACCGCATTGGAGCGTGGTAACGCTCGCCTGGTCGGGCTTTGGAAGCGCGAAGTTGTGGCACGACAAACATTGCGGCTCGGTTCCCTCGGCCACCCCATCCTGCTTGGCGTGGAGCTGAACGCTCGCGTGGCAGTCCGAGCAGACAACAGCGGCAGAACGCTGCGCGTGGCTCGTAGCTCGGTGGCAGGACAAGCAGTCGACGGCCCCAACACCCGTCGGGTGAGATTGGTGGCCCGAGGTCGTGGCGATGCGAGACCACTTCGGATCCCGTTCGTTGTGGCAACTCGTGCATGCAGTGCTCAGAGCTCGACCATGGCCTTTGGGACCTTTGCCTCCAAACAGTCGGGCGCCAACGAGTCGGAACGCTTCTCCGGTCTCCACCGAGTGACAGCCTTGGCATGCGACACCCTCGTGACCCACTGCGGCGACGTGGGGCATGGAGCTCGCCGTATGACAGCTAGTGCAGAAAGTCGGCGAACGCTTGGCGGAGAAGTGAACGGAAGCAAACCCGAGGGTCAACACTACGCACGACAGAGCACCGGCGACAATCAGCGCCCTACGCCACCGCAAGCGGTTCGCGCCGCTGCTCATGGGGCCGTCCGTGATCTCCGTCGTGCGAGCTGGGCCGCCTTCAGTAGCAACAGCACGAACAGCGCACTCGCGAGTGCGAGCGCCAGATAGTAGCCGCGCCTCTCGGTCTGTCGTTCCTTCTCCGCTTGACTCACGAGGCGGTGGGCTTCGTCGGCGATCGGTCCGATCGCGTTCACCTCGTCGGTGATCTTTTCGAGATCCAACGTGTGCACGTTGCTGACGAGCTTTATTCGCGCTGTGCGCAGTCGTTCGAGGGCCAATGCCGCATCCGGGACGTAGAGTCCGGCAGCTCGGGCATCCTTCACCGAGAGCTCCGCTTCACGCGATTTCGTGTCCACGTCGCGAAGTAGGCGACCAATTTCTTCAGCGACGCGCTTGGGATCACGGTCTTTGCTGTGGCAGCGCGCACAGGCGGAGTCGGGAGCCATGCTACCGAGCCAGCTCTCGTGGGTGACACCGTGATCGCCGTGGCAGGGCACGCATTCCGGCAAGCCGAGCTTGCGAAACGCTTTCGCGTGAGGGCTCTGCAGGAATAGGTCGCGTTGATCTTGGTGGCAGCGATCACACAGTGCGGCTACCGCGACGGAGCCGGGCAGCTTACCGGCGTGAGGGCTGTGACAGCCGGTGCAGGTCGGCGCTTTGGGATTGCCCTCCGCGAACGCCTTGCCGTGAACGCTCTTGCGCCACTTTGCCTCTTGGTCCGTGGCCAGCTCGTAGGGCGCCATGAACTTCTTGTCGGCATGGCACTTGGCGCACAAATCGACGACACGATTCCGATTGACCACTGCCTGGGGGGAAGCAACGGAAAGTATCTCGTGAGTCCCGTGGCAGTCGCTGCAGGTGGGAGCGTTTTCGTCGCCAGCTGCGGACAGCTTGCCGTGACGACTCAGCTCGAACAGCTTCCGTTGATCGATCGGAAGCCGCGCGTTGAATCGTCGCACGAAGATGGGATCTTCGTGACAGCCACCACAGATCGCGACGACTTCCCCATGACTGGGACGAACCACGAAACCGTTGGCGCGATCGTGGGCTTGCACGGTCGGGTCGGTCGGATCTCCCTTGTGACAGCCGACGCATCCAATCCGGTCGTCTCGATGCACGCTGCGCGTGTACTGCTCGGCTACCGAGCGAAGCTTCTTGTCCGGCAGACCCAGGTGGCAGGTGAGACAGGTGTTGGCATCCAGATCGTGGCGCTTGGGGTCTTCTGACTCGGCGTCCGGTTTGGCCTCGGGTTTGGCCTCGGGTTTGGCCTCGGTGGCTCCGGCCGCGGGTTTGGCTCCGGCCGCGGGTTTGGGCGGCGCGCTCGTGACAGGCGCCGGTTGCGCCACGGCTTCGCCTCCGCGAAGGAGGAGCATCGCGAAAGCGAGCGAGAGGAGGCGGTTAGAGAAGGGCATAGGCGGTGAGGATGAGACAGAGAGCGAGCAGCCCCAGACCCAGGCCGAGCGTGATTCGGGAGCCCCGCCGATCCACGAATGGCAATGCGATGGCGCCGAGTCCCAAGAGCGAGAGCGCACCGATGATGAACTTGGCGCTCTCCAATCCCAGTAGTCGGGGCGGTGCCGCTTGTACGAGCTGATGCAAAAAGAGGAAGTACCAAGGTGGGAGCACCTTCGTCGGAGCTGCAGCGCGCAAGTCGGCAGCAACGCCGAGCGCGGGCGGCGCAAAGGTGGCCAGCGAAATCACGATGACGAGCGCTCCAATGCACAAGACCGCCAGCCGAAGAACGAAATCGGGATACGCCGGGATCGTGTGCTCGTCGGGGTCTTGTGGTGAGCTCTTTTGAGCGCCTCGGATGAGCCACACGTGGGCGGCGATGACCAGCGTGCCCACTGCCGGCAGCACACCCGTGTGGAACCCGTACGCGTGATGCAGCGTCCAGGAGCTCACCTGGGGACCGCCACGCAGCAATCGCTCGAGAAAGCCACCGATGAACGGCGTCTTGCCGATCAGCTCACTGCTGACCAATGCCTGGAGGTAGGCACTCTGGTTCCAGGGCAGGATGGCTCCGGTGAACGCCAGCCCCACGCCGACAACCAGGAGCAACAAGCCCACCAGCCACACGAGCTCGCGCGGTGAGCGAAAGCGTCTCAACAGCAGTGTGCCGAAAACCTGCACGAGGAGTGCGGCTACGAACAGCTGGCTAGCCCAGAAGTGAACTCCTCGCACCAAGCTGCCGTAAGGAATTCGTCCGATGATCGCGACCATGGACTCGTGCGCGTGAGCGGGATCCGGCCGATACGGAAGCAGCAACAAGATCCCACTGGCGACCTCGAGCAAGAACAAGAACAGGACGACGCCACCGAGGTAATGGTTGACGCTGCGGCTCGGCACCGTGGCCTGACGCATTCGCTCGGTAACGCCAGAGCCCACTCGCGCGCTCAACCACTGACGTGCGGACGCGCTGTTCATCCGTCACACCTCGCTCACGGTCAAGACTCCGTCCGCGTAGTCCACTCTCAGCGGCGTCAACGGCCGAGGTGGAGGCCCCGAGATGTTTTCCCCCTCCACCGAGTAGATGCCGCGGTGACATGGGCACTCGATCTGCTTGTTCTTCGCGGAATAGCCGACCGTGCACTGAAGGTGCGTGCACAGCGCCACGAAGGCTCGGAAGCTGCCGTCATCCATGCGAATGACCAGCGCCGGTCGATCGCCGAGCAAGACCGTCTGGGAGGAGCCCCTCGGAAACTTTTCGGCATCCCCGACCACGACGCTGCTCTTGGTTCCCACGGCACGAGGCTGCAAAAAGCGGATGGCCGGATACACGCTGAGAACGCCCAGCGCCGCGCCGGTGCCCGTGATCGCCATGCTCAAAAAGTCACGCCGGTTGCGCCCATCGTCACCGCCTGGATCGTCAGCCATCTTGCGTACCCACAACGTCGAGAACGACGCTCCCGATGCGGGCGCGGCCTCGAAATACACTTCCGTTCGAGCCACCCGAGAAAGCAACGAACGTGCCCCAGCCGCTGTGTTGGAAGCGCGCCGGAATCTGCGCGGGATGACGGCTGCGGACGCTGACTGACTACGCTTTCCGCGCAGGGGTTGCGTCTTGCCCCACACACCTCGCCAACTTTGCGTGCTTTCGATGAGCGAGATCGCCAAGATCGATGCGCGGTGCGCCAATGCTGCGGCAGGGCTCCCGGCACATGGCTTGCACCCCCGCGGCGAGACGAATTGGGTGCCGCCAAACACATTCCACCCCGCCGAAAGGCGTTGGCTCTCGTCGCGACGCGCGCTCGATGGTTGCTGGTATCGTGTGCGCTGTGCGTCGGCTGCGGCCACTCCGAGAATCAAGGACCGTTGAAGGATCCCGCGCCCGCGCCCGCAAACGACGAAGCCATTCCCGTTGGACCGTTGGGGGGCAAGCTCGCAGGTGCCCCATTCACGGTCCACACCGCGCGGTACTACGTCGATCAACGTCCGGGGTACGAGAAGATCGACATCAAACTATACGCGGACAAGGCCCCCACGCCCTGCGGCGAGCTCGAGAGCAAGAAACCATCCGCGGTGTGGTTGCGCCGCAGCGCGTCGAAACGCATAGAGCCCGGGACGTTCTCCACCAACGTGAAAGACGGTGGTGAGTGGGAGGTGCACTACCAGGTGCAGCGGGACGAGCGCTGGCAAGGGTACGGCGAGGCCAACGCGCTCTTGGTCATCACCGCCGTCGACCCCGATCTCAAGGTCCACGGCGAGCTTTCTGCATGCTTTCGGGACCCGAGTGGTAGCTGCGTGGCAGGGCGCTTCGTCGCCACCTTCTGTCGGATCAGCATCGATGCACCGGTCCACGGCACGGACACCATGGAGCGTCCGAAAAAGCTACCCACACCTCCGACACCACCTGCACCGAGCGCGAGTGCTGCGCCCGTCGAGGGACGTTCACCATGAGAGCGTTGTTCGGCGCGCCGTTCGCTCTCTTGCTCTTGGTCTCGAGCCCGGCGTGCGAGCTAAAAGCCAGCGAGCCGGTCCCAATACCGACGCCATCTGCGCGAACCGTGGAAGTCGAGCCCCGCGAACAGCTTCTGCCCACCTACCCGTGCTCGGGTTGTCATGCGAATCGCCAGCCGAAGCCAGAGAGGCACGAGCTGAAGGAGTTTCACGCGATTCGGAACAGCGAGTTCTCCCACGGGGAAGACGCTTTCTGGTGCTACCAGTGCCACTCGAAAGAGAACATCGATCGTCTCGTCACCGTCACGGGAGAGCTGGTCACGTTCAACGAGGCGATGCGCATCTGCACATCGTGTCACGGGGACAAGCTGGAAGATTGGAAGCGCGGCACCCACGGGCTCATCTTGGGCAACTGGAACGGCGTCAAACACAAGAAGTCGTGTCCCGCGTGCCACGATCCCCACAACCCGCGCTTCCCCAGTCTGGAGCCGGAGAAACCGCCCCAGGCGACCCGCGGGCTGAAGGCGCTGTGACAGCATGAAACGCAAGCTCCCCATCGTCTCGCTTGCCGATTCGGCACCCTGCTCCGTCGAGGATCGGGTGGAGCAGCTGGTGGAGCTTCGGCTGAGCAAAAGCGACTCCCGCCGGGGTTTCCTCCGCAAAGCCATGGGGGCGGCCGCGCTCTACGCCGCCGCACCGGCCTGCAACGAACCCGGGTTCGACGAGTATTTGCAGCAACACTATCGACGGCTGACGTCGGAAGAAAAGAAGCGGATCTTCCAACGCATCGAAGAGCGAACCTACGCCAAGACCGGCGTGAAGGTGCACGTCAGCGACCCCCCTCCCCTCGAAGGCGTCCATTGGGCGTACGCGCTGAACCTCTCGCACTGCACCGGTAATCGGCGCTGTGTGGAGGCGTGTGCTCGGGAGAACAACCTACCAAACGATCCCGAGATCCGTTACATCCGGGTCGTCCAGGTCGACAACGGTACGCACCATCTCGAGGGCAACGTCTATTACGACCCGGAGCGCGTTCCGAACCAGGGCAAGTATTACCTGCCCGTGCAATGCCACCAGTGCGAGAACGCCCCCTGCGTCAAGGCTTGCCCGACGGGAGCAACCTGGAAGGAGCCAGACGGCATCGTCGTGGTCGACTACGACTGGTGCATCGGCTGCCGCTACTGCCAGGCTGCGTGTCCGTACCACGCTCGGCGATTCAATTGGGTGGAGCCATCCATCGATCCAGATCGGGTGAACCCCGACCAGAGCTATCTTTCGAATCGCATTCGGCCGGTCGGCGTCATCGAGAAGTGCACGTTTTGCCTGCACCGAACTCGCAAAGGTCGCTACCCAGCTTGTTACGAGGCGTGTCCGACCGGCGCCCGCAAATTCGGCAACATGGCGGATCCCGAGAGCGAAGTGCGCCAGATCTTCGAGAACAAGCGGGTCTGGATTCTCAAAGAGGAGCTCGGAACACTGCCGAGATTTTTCTACTTCTATGGCTAGAAGCCCATGAAGAACTACGTCGTCTATTGGTTGAAAATGCTCCGCTGCGCGGTGGTGGGCAACCGCGCCTACTACGCGTGGATGGCGACGCTCTTGGTCCTGATCGTGATCGGTGCTCTCGAGTGGACCCACACGATCTCCGAAGGCCTGATAGTCACGAACATGTCGGATCACGTCTCCTGGGGTCTGGGCATCGCGAACTTCGTGTACTTCGTCGGCGTTGCGGCCGGCGCCGCGGTCTTGGTGGTCCCGGCCTACATGTTTCACCGCGATGACATCAAGGAGCTCGTGCTCCTCGGGGAGCTCCTGGCCGTCGTGGCGGTCTCCATGTGCTTGCTGTTCATCATGACCGACCTCGGCCATCCCGAGCGGCTCTGGCACTTGTCCCCGGGCCTCGGATTTCTGAACCTTCCGAGCTCACTCCTGTCGTGGGATGTCGTGGTGTTCACCGGCTACTTGATGATGAACCTGCACATTCCAGGCTACCTTTTGTACAAGCGCTACACTGGAAGGAAGCCTTCCGCGCTCGCGTACTTGCCGTTCGTCTTCTTGTCGATGATCTGGGCGGTGAGCATCCACACCGTAACGGCGTTCTTGCTCTCGGGTCTCGGCAGCCGCCCGTTCTGGAACACACCCATCCTCGCGCCGCGCTTTCTGATCAGCGCCGGCGCCTCCGCCCCTGCTCTGCTGATCTTGCTGTTCACGGCCGTCGATCACTTCACCGACCTGAAGGTGAAGAAGAGCGTGTTCGAGTACTTCAGCTACGTGTTGCGCATCACGATGCCGATCAATTTGTTCCTGGTCGGATGCGAGGTGTTTCAGGAATTCTACACGGGCTCGCTCCACGCGGCGTCCGCCTACTACTTGTACTTCGGCTTGCGCGGCCACGCGATGTTGCCCGCATTCATCTGGACGGCGCTGGCCTTCAACGTCACGGCGACGGTCATCTTCCTGGTGCCCAAGCTCCGCGCGCGACTGCTCTACGTGGGTTGTGTCCTCACCATCGTCGGGATCTGGATCGAGAAAGGCATGGGCCTGATCTTTCCAGGCTTCGTGCCCAATCCGCTGGGAGAGGTCGTGGAATACGCTCCCAACGCTGGTGAGATCATTCTCGTGGTGGGGATCGTGGCGCTGGGAGCCTTCCTCTACACGGCCATGGCAAAGATCACGATCGCGATTCAGACGGGCAAACTTCGTCCCGACAGCGTTGCTCCCGCATCGGTTCCACCCGAACCAATCGCGGTCGAAGCCAGCGAGCCCGCGGAGTAGCCGTGAGATTCGATTCCGAGCACAACACCCTCGACTTCTCTTCCCGTGCGGAAGTGGAGGAGTTTCATCTTCAGCTGAGCTCGCTCGTCCGCTTGGCGATGGTTCAGGCCACTCGCCAGATCGCAGATCCCGGTGAGGCCAAGAACGCGTCCCAAGGGGTGATGCAGGAGCTGCGCGCCGTGGTTCGCACGCTGAACGTCTTGCGTGCTGCGCTACCGCGAAAGGAGTTCTAGCGGTTCAGAGTGGATGCGGGGACGCGGCCGGAGAGCCCTGACCCCGATCGAGCGTGCCGAAGTAGATGCTGTCGAACGTTCGTTTCAGCGTCTTGCTCGTGAAACTCTTCATCTCCATGGCGCCCACGACATTGGCCTTGTCACCCACCTTGATTTCCGTGGTGGGTACGGCGGCCCAAATCTCGGCAGAGTCAGTTTGAATGCGCATGTAGGTGTAGCTGGGGACGTTGATGACCTCCTTCACCTGCCCTGCCAGATTCTGCTTCGCAGCGGGTGACTCGTCCTCGTCCTCAGCGCTCTCGGGCGCGTTTCCGATGGGCGGATGATTCGGCGGCAAGGTCTGGTCATCGCCGGAAAGCGGCGGCGCCTGTGTGGCTCTTCCTGGTGATGTGGCTGGCGGCTCGGCGCTGACCGGTGTTTGCTGCCGAACGCCTATGCCGTACGCGGCGGAAGCCGCCACCACGGCGACGAGAACGTATCCAAGCTTCATGATTTCCAATCCCTTCGCGTCGGCTGCCCTGCAACAAGGGTGCCACGCTCCGTCGGGCGCAGCCGTTTTACCTCAAAACGGACGCGAGTGCGAAGCGGGATTGCACGCGGTCATGGCACGTCGACGTAGAACTCGTCCTTCACGTTGTCGGTGCCGACCACGACCCGCCGGGGCAGGTTCGCATCGAATCGATTTTCGTAGAGAGGACGGTGAGCGGCGAAGCGCACCTTGCCGCGCTCCATGTCGTAGACGTACAGACCGCTGCCGCTGCCCGCGCTGATGAGCTTCCCCCCAAGGCCCACCGTGAACATGCTGCCCGAGTAGCCGCGGAAACCGACGAGCTTTCGCACCGTGCGCGCCGCGAAATCCACCCACCCGTACCCGTCGTACACGCCTTCGGGGCTGGTGATGAACCGGATGAGCGCGTGCTGCCCATCCGGTCCGAAGACCATGTATTCCGAGGTCGGGCGCGACCAGACCCGTTCGACGCCGCCATCGGGCAAATGAACACACGAGGAGATCGGACTCCGTTGGCAGACAGTACCGATTCGCTCCCGGTGAGAGCGTGACGGGCGTGTCCTTGGGGGCATGGATGGGCAGGGTGGCGCCCGTGCGCCCATCCACGAATGTCCGCACCTCTTCGTAGTGGGCGATCCACTGGCTGCCATCTGCCGAAGCCTCGCAGAACTCGGACTGTCGAGGACCACCGAGCGCTGTGACCTTTCCGGTCGAGATACGCACGCGCCACAGTCGCGCGTCCGCTTCCTTCGACGAGTCGTGAAACACGATTTGATCGGGCCCATCGAAGCGGGCCTCACAAACCTCCGCCTGACGCTCGAACAGGGTGCGACCGCTCGCCACGTCCAGCACTGCGAGCGCGCCCATCCCGAAGCTCCAGACCAGAGCCCGGCTCCCATCGGGCAGAAATCGCGCGGACGGAACCCAGGCTCCGATCCGCACGCCATCCGGGAACGCCGGCGTGAAGAGACTGGGCCCCTCCTTCATCGGTCGCTTGCCGTCCTGGCTCGCCGAATTCGAGCTGACCCAGCTCCGGGCGTCTGGGGAAAGCGCGTAGAACTCGTACACGTACTTTGCGATGGGCTGAAGCGTGAGGGCCGGCCCTTTCCCAAAAACGAGAGGCGGAAGCTCGGTAAACGTCACCGGAGCCGGCGGAGCGACCGGGTGAAGCGCTGGCGGAACGATCGCGGCAGTTGGCGGCGCCAATGACGGCGATGGCGAACCCACCGAAGGCGGAGAAGACGCGCGCTGGCAAGGTCGTTGGGTGCAGGACGTGACGACCAAGGAACCAACTGCGAATGCAAGGAGGCTGCACCGGAGCATGCTCCCCATCCTACGCTGATTGGTCGTCAGCCGTTTCCAGTGAGCCCTGCAGCCCGCTGATCGAGGTACTCCTCGACGTTGGTGTACCCATCGCCGTCTCGATCGGCCGAGCCATCGCTCGGATCACTGGGATCGAGCTGATGCGCCGATTCCCAGTCGTCTGGCATCCCATCGTGATCGGCGTCGGTCGGCGGCTCGGGTCCGGACTCGATCAACGGATCGCCGATGTTGCCGATCTGGCCCGTCCCGCTTTCGGCTTCGGCGAGCGTGCGGGTGTTCATCGGATCTCGGGGCCACGCTCCGACCTTTTGGATGACGCTTTGATAGGCCACTGCGGCCGGCTCGGTGGTCACGGCCGGAAAGTCGAACGCCGTCGTCACCTGCTGGGGATCCGACCAGACCGTGAGAATGGGGTGTCCCGGGTCGTAGACGTTGTCACTCTCGAACACGCTGACCGAAGCGCCGAGACCGATGAAGGCAACCGCATCGGTGGCTGGAGTGTTCGGGCCCGCCTTGCCAAAGTTCCCGACGAGATTGAAGTGCGCACTCCCGGTGTCAGGACCGGAAATGTCCATCGCCTTCTCGAACGCACAATCGTAGATGACGTTGTTGCGATAGTCGATGTCCGCGCCTTCCGCTGGAGCGCCATCGCTGCCCCAATGCATGTGCGGACCGCAGCGATTGACGTGATGCGCGCTGAAGTTGTGATGCAACGTGATGCGCGTCGTGGGGGCGTAAGCGATCAATTGGCCGTAGACCTGACCATTGGGCCCACTGTTGGTCACCGTCGACCACTGGACGGTGAAGTCGTGGCTGAACGTGATGTCGAACGCCTCGTCTTCGGCACCGGAGAAGTCACAGTGGTCGATCACGAAATGGTGTGCTTCGTTCAGGGAAATGTTGTCGTACGCGCCATTGCCGCGGAAGCGCAGGAAGCGGAACACTGCGTCGTGAAAATTCGAGTGGTAGTTGTTCAGCGCCGCGCCGCCACCTCGGAAGGTGATGCCACCGGGGGACGTTTGACCGGCGACCGTGACGAAGGAGTGCGACTCGTCGAGGGGCGCCGCATCTTCGGGAACGTCAATCACACCCGAAACACGAAACACGATGATGCGCGGACCCGTTGCGAAGAGCGCTTCGGCAAATGATCCCGGGCCGTCCCAATCGAGAGTCGTGACCTCGTACACGGTCCCGCCTCGACCTCCTGGCGTCTCGGTCCCGAAGCCCTCCGCTCCCGCAAATGCGCGCAAGCCGCCTTGTACGACGCCACCGCCACCCGATGAGCCACCTCCCCCTCCACCGTTGGCGCTGCTTCCACCGCTGCCGCCGCCACCACTACTGGTGCCCCCGTTCGCTCCGCCCGAGCCGTCCGAGCTCTGTTTGGAGCCACAGCCAGTGGCCGTGAGTGCCAACGCAACGAGCGCCACGATCATTTTCTCGGTCATGTGATCTCGTCGGAACAGCAGAAAACGTGCCAGAGACGAGGTCGCTCGGAGCCGTTGGTTCGAGCCCAGCGCAGGGCAGAGTGGTTGGGTTTTTCCGGCCACGGTCGGATCCATCCTCCAACACCCGAGACCGCGCTAGGCTCCGGTCATGCGAGTCTTTCGATGGCTTTCGGCGGGAGCAACTGTCTGCCTGATCTGTTTTTCGGGTTGTGGGGGTGATGGGAGCACCGCGTCGAATGGCGGCAGCGGTGGCTCGGGGATCGGGGGAGCGTCCGGCGCGGGCGGCAGCTCGAACTGCACCGGCGGCCAGGTTTCTTGCGGGGCCGACTGCGTGGACCTGACGACCGACTCGACGCATTGCGGCTCGTGTTCCAACGCTTGCCAAACGGGCTCGGTGTGCTGCGGGAGCGGCTGCGTGGAAACCACGAGCTGCGACTTCGCAGTAACGAGCGTCGATCCGACGATCGGAATGCAGAACGGCGGAGACTGGCTCACCGTGAAAGGTGCTGGCTTCGCCCCCGGGATGAAGATCTTTCTGGGCGACGGGCGTGCTCCGACTCTCTTCGTCGACGCATCCACCGCAAAGATCCAGACGCCACCGGGTCTGCCAGGAAAAGTGGACGTGACCATCGACGTGGGTGGCACCAAATCCACGCGCAAGCTGGGCTTCGAATACCGGGGCGCTGGTCTCGAGAAGCCGTGGAAGGTGATTCCGATGTCGGTGGTGCGCGGGGAGAATCCCGGCATCACCGTGCTGCAAGACAAGCGGGTGCTCATCGCGGGAGGAACTCTCGTGCCCGACGACTGGGATCAGTCGCTGGACAGCGCAGAGCTCTTCAATCGCGAAACCGAAAGCATGGCCCCCGCCGCCGGTGCGATGACCGGAGCACCTCGCTGGCAAGACAGCGCCATCACACTGCTCGATGGCAGAGCCCTGGTCGTCGGCGGCGGTTGCCTCATCAGCATGCAGTGCGTCGGCGATCCGTCGCTCGCCCACCTCTTCGACCCAACCACCAACACGTTCACCACGACCAAGAGCCCGATGAACGTGGGCCGCGCGTACACACGTGCTGTTCTCCTACCCGACGGGCGCGTATTCATCGCATCGGCCAACGATCCCTCCATCGAGATCTACGATCCCGTTGCCGACTCCTTCCAGCAGATCGCGAATTCCCAGCTTCATCAGTGGGGCTTCGTGGTGCGTCTTCGCGATGGCCGGGTGCTGATCGGTGCAGGGGACGCCGGCACGACGGCCGCCGAGATTTTCGACCCCGACACGAACCTGCTGACACCGACGGGCTCCCTCGCTCAGGGCCGCAGCATGCTGACGGCGCACACTCTGCCGGATGGCCGCGTGATGGTGGTGGGCGGGGCGAGTCAGTCTGCCGGTGGCATCGCGGATCCACTGGACAGCATCGAGCTCTACGATCCGGTCAGCGGCACCTTCAGCACGGCGCCGTACAAGCTCTCGATTGGACGCACCTGGCACGCCGGTGCCTTGGTCCGGGATGGCACCGTGATGGCCATGGGCGGCTACACGGTTTCGGGCAGCTGTGATTCGAGCGTCGGCACGGTGGACCAGATCGACCCAGTCGCTGGTACGGTGACGCCGTTCGATCCGCTTCCGAACGGCAAGGTCGCCACGGAATGGAATGCCGTGACGCTCCTGGATGGATCCATCGTGGCGGTCGGCGGAGGAGCGTGTGGTCTCTCGAGCGCTCTGCCGGAAGTCTACTTCCTTCCGGGAGCGCCCATCCCACGCTGAGAGTGCGCAAACCTTTCGTCGCGATCCCAACCGTCTTGCAGTCCTTGCGCGACTCGTGATTGGATTTCGCCGTGCAGAACCAAACCCGTAATGGCATGACGATTGCTGCCGAGAATCGGATGTTACCGAAACAGATTGGCCTAGCCTGTCTCGCCGCAGTCTTCGCTCTCGCTTGCCAGAACAAGGCCGATGCGGACAAACCCAAGCCGACCGAAGCTCCGGTGGCGTCGAGCGCCGCAGGACCCGAGGTGACGTACGCCTGTCCGATGCATCCCGAAGTCACCGACACGAAGCCGAGCGCTTGCCCGAAGTGCAAGATGACGCTCGAACCCGTCGTGAAGAAGTAGCGAACGACGCTTCGGGCATTCCCGACGCACTTGCTTGCCAATGTTGCCCTCTGGGACCGATTGACCGCTGCCGTGGTCCGGCCTACGGAGCTCGAAAAGGGGAGCCCTCATGACGACGACTTCGGCCATTGGCAACACCCGCGACACGGTCGAGCTGTTTCGCGAGATCTTCGGCACGGTCCTGAACAAGCGAGACGCCGACGCCCTCTTGCCCTACTGGGACGAAAACATCGTCGAGTACTTTCCCACCGGCACCTGCCGCGGCCGCGACGAGGTCCACGACTACTTCGCCTCGACCTTCGCAGCCATTCCCGATTTTCACATCGAAGCGCGAACGATTGTGGCGGAAGGCAACACGGTGTTCGTCCGCTGGCACATGATCGGCACTTTCAGCGGCGCGGCGTGGATGGGCATCGAGCCGAACGGCGCTCGCGTCGAGCTCGACGGCATCGACTGCTTCACGCTCCGCGATGGTCTCGTGGTCGAAAACTTCGTCGTGTACGATCAGATCTCGTTCGCCCGACAAATCGGTCTCATGCCAGCAGAAGGTTCGGTGATGGACCGCGCGCTGCTCGGCGCGTTCAACGCCAAGACCCGGCTTTTCGGGCGAAAGCGCGCGTAACACCGGCTCTCTCCTATGCGTCTCTTCGACATGCGCATGGCTGACGGCAGCCGCCATTTCGGAGACTTGCCAGAAACGTACGATGTGGCGCATCCGGAGTGGCACCGGATCCGGGACATGGTCCCGCGGCTGGCGGGGGCCACGCTCTCCTCGTTCACGACCGACGACGTGACGGAAGCTTGGATCCTGTTCGAGTTTCGCGGCCATTCGTTTTCGATGAACAACCAGCACGGCTCGTGGTGGTTCTTCGTGACTGATCCGAATTGCCCGGACGACATCCTGGCGACCGTGCTCGATCACTTCGAGGCTCTCCTGAACCCCCACGCTTCGGTCGCTCGCACTGGCGGCCCGCTCGATCCGGGGGCGTATCGCGTCGTGGTGTACGAGCCCGATACCCGCATCACGATCAAAGACTTCACTGACCCCAAACAGGCCCAGCGGTACGCCGACGATGCCGCTTCGGAGACGGAAACCGGGATCGTGACCTCCTACGTGCTGAACGGCGAGCTCCGAGTCGTGCACGTGGGCGTGCACTACTGAAGCACCGAATCACTTCTTCTTCGCCCTCTCCCACTGGCGGATGAGCGTCTCGACTCTTTCCACGTCGACCATTCGACCCATGCCCTCGGCCCCGGATGTGGCACCCGATGCGTAGGCCTGGTAGCCCAGCTTGGCGAGGCGGAGGAGCGCGATGGCGGCGTCGGGCTCCCCCCGTTCCCAAGCCACGTTGGCACCCCGCTCGGCGATGCCGATCCCGTCCATGAGCTGGTTCCCGTCGTCGCTGATTCTTTCCATTGCGCGTGCCGCGTCGGAAAAGCGCTCGGCACGGACGAGCCGCTCGACTTCGATCAGCTCGGGGGGCAGTGGCGAGCCTGTCATGCTGCGGAGCACGAGCTCTGGCGGCATTTCCAGAAAGCGATCGCGAGACCAACGCTTTTCGTTGGCCTGGCTCGGTTTCAGCGGGAACCAAACCTTCCGCGCAGCGAGCTCCGTTTCGAGTCGCTGGATTGCTTCGGCATACTCCGCCTTGCGCTCGCCAGCATCGAGCTCATGGGCCTGCCGCATGGAACGCGAGCGCGTTCCTCAGCCAGCCCTTCCGCTCTTCGATCGCGCCCTTTCGGGCGTGGGTGAACGCGAGATCTCGGTTGCCGGAGGCCTCGAGAGTCTTGACGTACTCGGCGTACGCTCCGTCCTCGTCTCCCTTTCGATCGAGCACCCAGGCGAGGTTCAGTCGTGCAATGCCCATGTCGGGCGCACGCTTCACCGCCTCGCGAAGATGGCGCTCCGCCCGCTCCAGATCGATCTCTTGCCGGCTGAAATGCCAGCCCAGCCAGTTGTCGGCCGCAGCACCGGTGCCTTGTTTGGAGATGCGTTCGAGCTCCCAGATCGCCTCGTTCGTCCTGCCGAGGGCGACCAGGGCATCCGCCAAGTTCGCGACCGGCGGAACTTCGACGGAAGCGCGGGAGTGAGCTTCCCGAAAATACTCGACGGCTCGTTCGAGATCCGCGGGGGTCCGATCCGGTTTGTGGCTCAGGATGTAGCCCGCGTGGTTGTAGACGTTCGTGCGGCTCGGACAAATTTCGATCGCTCGCAGGTTCGCCGAAAGTGCATCGTCGTATCGGCCCTCGGCGAGCAAGCCCTCGGCAAGGGACAAGGCGCGACCCGCCACTTCGCTGGGCTCCTCGAAGAGCTCGTCGAAATCCGAGAGGGACTCGACCAGGGACGCGACGACCGGATCGGTGTCTCCCTCGCGAGTTGCTTGGAGGGAGACCGCGCTTCCCGACGGCCACGGACCGTTTTGCGTCAGCGCCTCCTCGACCCGAGGCACGAACACCCAGCGCAACCATTGTGCAAAGGCCATCGTTTTCATGCCGAAAGCGCCCATGTTCTCGAATGCGCTGTCCGCGGGTCGCTCGATGTCCCACACGCCCGCAGCGCGCATGGCTTCGATTACTTTCGCGAAGCGCCGCCGCACTTCTTCCGGCTCGACGACGGGACCCATCGGCCGGAGTGTAGTGACGTTCTGGCAGTCGCGCGCCGTTCGGTCGCCAAAAATTCAGCGACTGGAGCAACCCGCACAGCAGCCCAGCGGGAGATCACGCCCAACTCGGCCGGCACGCAGCTTGCTCAGGGACCACCATGCCGAACGGGATCGCTCTGGCGATCGCCGCCTACCCCGCGCTCGCCATCTCGAGCGGAATCACCTCGCGGTGGTCGCGTGCGCTCTCTCTGGTGCTCGCGCTCGCCTCCCTCGCGCTCCCCTTCCTGGTTCCCAGAGAGCACACCGGTATTCGGGTGCTGCTGGCGTTCGGCACGGGATTGATCCTGCTGCGTGCCATCGATCTGGCACGCGACCCACGAACCTGGCCGCTCGTTGATCGAGTTTGGCTCATGTTTGCGATGTTCGAACGTCCGCGAACGCGAGAAGATCCCTCGCGAAATCCGCTTGCGAGATTTCGCTGGGTTCGTCGGGTACGCGGGACTGTCGGCGCTGGGAGTGGCGCTCGTGATTTGGGTTGCACCAGGCATCGGAGGGTTCGGCGGCCTCGCGCTGCGCTGGCTCGGAGGCGCGCTCGCAATCTACTGCGCAGCCGATGCTTCCAACTCCCTCCTCATCGTCCTGCTTGCCCTCGGCGGGCTTCGCGCCCCTGCGCAACACCGCTCCCCCGTGCTGTCACGCTCGGTCCGTGAGTTCTGGGCGGAGCGGTGGAACCTCAACGTGCAGTCCTGGTTTCGGCGCAATGCGTTCTTGCCCCTGGCCCGCCGCGGACATCGGCGCCTCGGGATCGCCGCCGGATTCATCGCGAGCGCGGCACTTCATTTCTGGCTCGTGGCTGCACCGATCGGGATCCCCTGGGCCATTCCGATGGCGGCATTCTTCCTGGTCCAAGGGTCGTTCGCCATCGCGGAGACCAAGATCGCCGTCTCCGCCTGGTCTCCGGCAAAGCGACACGCCTGGACGGTGATGCTGGTTTTGGGAAGCTCGCCCCTCTTCGTCGAGCCCATGCTACGAGTCTTCGCGATCTGATGCGTCGAAAGCTCACGCTGTTCGCGCTGACGTGCGCCGCGTCGGCGGCTGGTTGCAACCATCACGTCTTCTCGCCTCCTGCACGGATTGGCGCGCTTTCGAGCGTTGCGCCGGTGGGCGAGAATCGAACCGGAGTCCAGGTCGAGGGCAGCGAGAACGGGAGCTTGTTCGGTCCCGACGTGACGACCGGCAGCTTGCAGGGGCGGCACGGGATCTCGAAAAATGTCGATCTGTCGCTGAGCTCGAGCTTCCTTCATGTCAAAGGCGACTCCAGCGCGATGGAAAACCCGAACGCCTCGGCATATCGCGCCGGCGCCAAGCTCGCTGCCACGTCGTGGTTCGCGATCGAGGGAGGTCTCGGCGGTGGCTATTCCGTGGCAGGGATGTTCGTGAGTCCGGATGTCGGACTGATGGCAGCTTGGGAAAATCCGTATCTGGTTCCGTTTTACGATCTTTCGTTCCTCACGAGCATTCCCGTCGACCCGCGCACCGTCGATACGTCGAATGCCGACGAGCCTCCGGGCGCGCACCGAGGAAAACCCAGGCCAACGTACGGCGTCGGCTCTGTCCTCGGGCTCCGGATCCCGCTTCTGCCCGGTGCCAAGCCACCGCGGCCCGACCAGCTCCGCGGCTCGCTACTCGCCGGCTGGCGATTCCTCTTCTTGGCGGATTCCGAGGACGACGAGTCGTTCAGCGGCGTCGCGGGAGCAGCGGAAATTACGTTTTGATCCGCTGCTCCGATGCCGCTCAGGCGTTGAGGAGGCCCATTGC
Source organism: uncultured delta proteobacterium (assembly GCA_963781505.1). Taxonomy (GTDB): domain Bacteria; phylum Myxococcota_A; class Polyangia; order Polyangiales; family Polyangiaceae; genus JADJKB01. Next base: position 53,401 of record CAWAHB010000039.1, read on the forward strand.
CGCTTCTGGGTAGCGGGTTCCAGCGATCGCTGCGGCCGGGAACACCTTGTCGATCTCGTCGAGCTCCGCGGGCGTGAGCTCGAGAGTTGCCGCCCGCGCGTTTTGCTCCAGACGCTCGATGCTGCGCGTGCCCGGAATGGTGACGATGTGCGGAGCCTTGGCGATGACCCACCCCAGCGCCAGCTCGGCGGCGGTTACTCCGCGTTTTTTCGCAATAGTTTCCACCGTTTTCACGAGCTCCAGGTTCTTCTGGAAGTTGTCGCCCTGAAAGCGTGGATTGTGGCGACGCCAGTCGTCGGCAGCCAGGTCATCGACGGACTGGATGGCGCCAGTGAGGAAGCCGCGCCCGAGGGGTGAGTACGCAACGAACGCGATGCCGAGCTCGCGGCAGGTCGGGATCACGCTGTCCTCGAAGTCACGCGTCCAGAGGGAGTATTCGCTCTGGACTGCGGAGATCGGATGAACCCCATGGGCGCGCTTCAGGGTTTCGACCGAGCACTCGCTGAGACCGATGTGCCGCACCTTGCCTGCCTTCACGAGCCCCGCCATGGCGCCGACCGTTTCTTCGATCGGTACCTTCGGATCGACTCGATGCTGGTAGTAGAGATCGATCACGTCGAGACCCAGGCGCTCTAGACTCTTGTCGCAGGCCTGCACCACGTACTCGGGTTTCCCGCTGACGCCTTGGTAGGAGCCGTCCTCGCCTCGCACCACCGCAAACTTGGTGGCGATCACGGCCTGGTCGCGCTTGCCGGCAAGTGCCTTGCCGACCAGCTTCTCGTTTTGGCCGACGCCATACATGTCCGCCGTATCGAAGAAGTTGATCCCGAGCTCGAGGGCGCGGTGAATGACGGCGATTGATTTCGCATCTTCTGCGGGTCCGTAAAAATCGCTCATTCCCATGCAACCGAGGCCCACCACGGAAATGTCCGGCCCCGACTCACCCAACTTGCGCTTTTTCATGTCGCCTCCACGGCTCGAGAGGACGCGAGCATAGGGCCCTGCGCCGAACGAGCAACCCCCGAAGGGAGCCTCTTCCCCAAAATCAGCGACTCGTGCGCATCTCTTCGATGCGACGCCGCACTTCGACGGCCTTGGGGGAGTCGGGCTCTGCATCCACGAACCCCTCCAGCGCGCGAATGGCCCCGTCGACGTCCCCCCGCCCGCTCCAGCGCCATCGCGAGGTTGTAGAGCAGAACGGATTGACACGAAAGCTCGTAGGACTTGCGGAAGCGCTCGGCTGCCACGCTGTATTCGGCGAGCTGATACGCTTCCGTTCCCGCGCGGAAGAGCTCGCGTGCCTCGGCGATCTCGGGCTCGGACGGGGTCTTGCCGCACGCCGAACCTGGTTTCTTCTCGGCCGCGGGAGACGCTTCGTCCGGGGAGGCTTCGCTCGGCGCTCTGGGGACGGTCAGCGTGCTGGGCGAGCTCGGTGGCGGCGTCGACGCGCACGCAAGCAGCAAGGACCCCATCCCAAGGTAAAGGTGCTTCGCGTTCAATCGGATCCTACCGTCAAAATCCCAGAGTGCTCGCCGACTGCTGGAACGCCGTCCAACCCGCCTTCGGCTGCTTGGTGTCGTCGATCAAGCCGAGCGAGCACAAGAACGCGATGAAGTTCTTTCGAGCCTCCTCGAGGGGCGGGTTCGATGACGGGTTGCAGATCCCGTTCGCGTCGACATCGGCTGCGCACGCTTCCTTGTTGCAGTAGGTCGCCGGCCAATCCTTCTGCTTGAAGTAGCTGAGGAACGGGATCTTGTCGCTACCCTGAGTCTTCCACGCCTCGAACAGGTGTTGCACGAACTCCGCCTGCTTGGCGTCGGAGCTACCGAGGAGCGCCGAGCTCGGGTAGCCGATCTCCTGAATGACGAGAGGCTTCCCCGCTGCGAGATCCACCATCGCCGCGAGATCCGTCGCGACTTGCTCCGGTGGTGTTACCGCGAATCCTGGCTCGGTCTTTCCGTAGTGATTCAAGATGAGCACGTCCGTCGCTGCGTTCAGGCTTTGAACCTCGGTTCGATGAGAAACGAGTGCTGACGGCGAAGTGATCGTGATCCCGACCTTCACGCCGGGATGTTTGGAATGCATGTGGTCGACGACCGCGGTCACGAAGCTCCCGTAGGCGGGCCACTCTTGTGGCTGGCCCTTCAGGTACGTGTCGACCTCGTTCCCCACCGAAAAGTATTTGATGTCAGCCGCGAAAGAGAGATTGAGAAACAACTGATCCACTGCGTTCTCGTAGGCAGTGATGAAGGTGGGGTCGTCGAACGCCACTCCGTTCAGATCCGAAGGCGTCGTTGGAGCCATGATGTCCACCGATGAAAACGTCAGCAAGACCTCGACATTTCGTCCTTCGAGCGCCGCGAGACCGAGCGCGTCCCAGTCGAGGAGCGCGAGGTTGTAGCTGCCCACCGTTGGCTCGAAGGCGGCCCAGGGGAGGATGAGCTGCGCACCGTTCACTCCGGCTTGAACGCCGCGATCGTAACTCGCTTGGTAGTCAGCGAGACCCTCGGTCGTGTGCATGCTCATCGCCAGGGTTCCGCCAAACGGCACTCCACCATCGCCGCTCTGTCCGCCGGCCCCGGCCAGGCCGCCCGTGCCCGTCTGACCCGCGGAGCCACCCGTGTTGCCCCCCGCACCAGCCCCGCCGCCATCCCCGTTGGAGCCTCCGCACGCGATTGGGCCGAGGGCCCAGAGCGGCAAGCAAATGAGCGTTCGTCGAATGATTCCCACAGTCCCACTCTACCAAATCGACCGCTCCCGGTCAGTGGGTCGATGCGCTGGGCGCGGGGGCGGGCTTCTGAGTGGGCGGCAAAAACGACGCGGCATATCCGCCGCCCACGATGTCGAGCTCGAGCTTCGCACCGGGGTTTCGCCGGCTCCACTCGGCGAGCGAATCGTCGGAATCGCTCATGCGGATCGCGCCTGGCTTCTCGATGATCTCGGACATCGCCGTGGGATCCCCACCGGGCGCGCATCCGTTCCACAGCACCGGCACTTGCGCCTTCGAACCCCGAAGCGCGGTCACTTCGCGGGAGAACGTCGGGCGGTCCACTCGATAGAGGCCAACCAGAGCCAGGAGCTTCCCGGCATTGGTCCCGTGTCGCAGAATGTACAGAAACGCGTCCATCGCCTTGGGTTCGGTCACGAGCGCGCGCAACGACGCGATGGGAGGAGTCGGAGTTCCCGCGTAGCCCACCGCGGTCCCACCAAACCCGTTGGCCCGCGCTACCTGCTCGATCGCCTTCTTGCCGGCTGCCGAAACCGGAACGGCATCGAGATCCGGAAGCGCGATGGGCTCAGCCGTAACAGTCCCTGTCGCCGTGGTCGTCGGCTTCGAGCCTCTCCCCTTTCCCTTGCACGCCAAGAGCGCGAGGGCGACGACCAACACCGGAGTAATCCAGATTCGCGACATCGAGGAACCTCGTACATGATATTCCAACTCACGATCGCGAAAAAGGCGGCGAGCCGCGCCACGACCGAGCTGAAGCTCACGCCTCGAGATCTGCCAGAAGCCTCTCGACCCGGAGGATCTTCTCGAGCGACCCCTCGTCGTGAGCGTGATCCATCGCGGCGAACAGGTGGGCCTCTTCGAGAACGAGGCGGGTAGGGTCGCGTTCGAGAAGCGACACGTAGTGCTCGAAGAGTCGTTCGGGATCGAACGCCGTCTTTTCGCGGAGAGCGTGGCGCACGGTGGCGTGGAGGGTGAAACGGCCGGCGATGGGCTCTTGCACCAGGCGGAGGACCATCAGTCGTTCGAGGGCGTCGGCTTTCGCCGGGGCGAGCTCGAGCAGGCTCTTGCGATCGATGTGGTCGCCTCCCAGGTAGGCGAGGACCGCGAGGATGCGGCGAGCGGGGGCGCGAAGGGTCGACCAGGCGAAGTGTACGAGCAGGAGCACTTCCGGCACGTCGTCCTCGTGGGCGAGGGCGCGGACTTTCCGGATGCCATGGGCGTCGAGGAAGCGCGCGAGGGCCGGAACGGTGACGACTCGTGCGCCGACCAGAGCATCTGCGATCTCGAGCGCCAAGGGGCTCGAGCGAAGCGTGCGCGTGAGGCGCGCCACTCGGGGAAACGGCGGACGCTCGGCGAGGACGAGGGGTGGGATGACCGGCAGGATGGTCACCCCAGAGACGAGGCAGCGACGCGCGGTCACGACGAAGCTCACCGGAGCCTCCTCGCGGACCGCGTCGAGGAGAGCGGCGGTCGCGGCGTCGTTCTCGTGGTTATCCAGGACGAGCAGGCGATCGGGCCCGCGGGCCAGAAAGCGGGCGACATCGGCGAGGCGTCGCTTTCGCAAACCCAGCCGCAGCGCCAACATCTGGGCCAGGACGCGTTCGTCCCAGGCCCCGATGCGAAACCAATGAACGCCACCCGGGAAGCGTCGCCGGGTGCGATGACCTAGCTCGGCAGCCAGAGTCGTCTTGCCAGAGCCACCCGCTCCCACCAACGCCACGCGCGTCGGGTGACGACCGAGCAGTCGGCGGAGCGTCGCGATCTCGGAAGCACGACCGACGAGGCGCTCGGGCCGAGGGGGAAACGGCTCGTGAATCATTGCGCCAGCGGACGCTAGATGAGCGGCGATGCCTCGGGAACCGGAATGTCGGACACGTTACGGGCTCACTGGCAATCGTACCGCGCGTAGGTCACTCCCTGCTCGGACCGCAACACCTGGATCACCCCACCCCCATCCAGCACCGTGTAGTCCCGGAAGGACTCCTCGGGCAGCGTGTTGGCGGGGAGAACGGCACTCCCCACTGGCTCTCCGCTCAGCGGATCGAGGCAGTGGAGCACCACCGAGGGGGCACCGCTTTGAGTTTCGACTTCGGCGGCGAAGTAAATGGTGCCGGCCTTGTCGGTGTCGAGGAGCACGATGGAGTGAACCAGGGACTCGAGGTGAAGCTCTCGGGTGAAGCGGTGGGTTTCGGTGGCCCGTTCGGTGGAGGTCACGTACACGCGACCGGCAAGGGCCTCGATGATTCCGGCACTGATGAACGAGAGCCCATCACGAGTGGGACGGCCGGGGATTTCCGTTCGGGGCTCGGCGGGAGCGCCACTCAGGTTGCCGATTCTGATCAGCGGCCCGTGTTCGCGTTCGACGTAGACGTTGGTGCCGTCGATGAACACGCCGGTGATGCTCCCCACGTCCGGAACGCCGGCGCCAGCGAGCGGAAGCTTGCCTTGGGAGGTACCGGACTCGTCGTACACGCTGACGGCCTTGTCCTGAAAGCGATCCAGAACCGCGACGGAACCGTCGGATGCGACGGCAATGTCTTCGGGGTTCACGGCGTCGAGGGCGATGGTCGACTCCGGCGTGCCATCAGGGCCTCGACGTACGAGGCGACCGTTGACTCCGTCGAGCACGGTCACTCGTCCGCGGGAGTCGACGCCCATGCTCATCGGCCCTACGGGGTTTCCTTCGGTGGGCCGCTCGCGACCGAGCTCCGCACCCTTTCCACCCCAACTAGCGAAGAAGACCGCCTGGCCCTGGCGATTTGCGGGCTTCTTCGCGGCAGGTGCAACCGAATCGTCGTCGCCGATTTGGATTCGCTTCGTTCCAGGCGCGCGGGGCTGCTGAGCGGTAGCGACGGGGGTCGTGGTCGGGCCCGTGCTCGCTCGCTCGGATGAAGAGCTACGGATCCACCATCCCATGAGAACCGCGACGGCGAGGACGGACGACAGGAGGAGAGCACGTTTTCGCATGGCTCAGTATCCGTTGCGTCGAATCGCGTGATACGAGGACGACGCGGTTCGGTAACCCTTCACGCAGCCCGCCGAGCAGCCTTTGCACTCGTAGGCGTACATGGACCCCCAACCGTCCCCGCTCGAGTAGATGAAGATGTGTCCGCTACTGCCGCTTCGGTAGACGAGGGCATCGGCTTTCTTCACGTTGTCGCGCGACACCGTCGACCACTGGCTGGTGTCGTTGACGAAGTCAGCGGTGCTGTACGGGTGAGAATCCTTCGTGAGATCCGTGTTGCTCGAGGGAACCTGCCACACTTTGCCGACGAAGCCGGAGCAATCGCCACCGTAACTTCCACCGTGAGAGCAGCTAGGGCACGAGCCAGAGCAGGAGCCCGCGATGCCGCTCGGACCGTTGGCGCTGTAGCGACCGTGTCCCCACCAATACGAAAAGCCCACGCCCGATTCCGCGCGGGACATCGCCTGGGTAACCACCGAGCTCGATCCGCCACTGCTTCCGCCCGATCCCGAACTGCCGCCGCTTCCCGTGGTGCCGCCGCTGCCGGTCGTACCGCCCGAGCCTCCCCCACCGCCACTGCTACTCACGGTGTAGTACTTGCTCGAGCTCCAGCCGACGGTGCCCTGAAAGTCGACGTTGTAAAATCCGTTCTGCGGGTTGGGATCCACGAGCGTGACCTGGGAGCCCATGGTCACGACATCCAGCACCGCATACGAGGTCGACGGGCCGCTACGCAGGTTGACGTTGCCAGTCGAGACGAGAATGGCTCCGTTGTTCACGCCGCCCGTCACTCCACCGGTGGGCTCGTAGTACTTCCCGTAACTCCAGCCGACGGTGCCGTTGTGCTTGATCTTGTAGTAGCCGTTTTGCGGCGACGACTGCTCGAGTGTCACTTTGGAGCCGCTGGGCACGACATGCAGCACTTTGTAGGACGACGAGGGGCCCGATCTCAGGTTCACGTTGCCGGTAGCACTGAGCTCGGTGCCGACAGGCATCGAGCCCGTGAGACCTTCTCCGCTGGCAACGGGATCTTCGGTGAGCTCTCGAGACTCGGGTGGCGCTACTGCCGGACTGCAGCTCGGTGCGAAGGCGAGAGCGAACCCGGTGACGAGAAGACCTTTACCTACATTGGACCACATCTTGCTACTCCTGAGATGCGCCCCACGAAGCACGCGACGTGCCGGACGGAACAGCGGCGAAACGCGTGATCGTCAATCGAGATCACGCGTCGATTCCGGATCGCGTCCGGATGACGTCCGGAATCAGCGCGCGCGGCGCCGGCGACGTTGCCCAAGGACGATGAGTCCGATCACGATCAGTGACGAGAAGGAGCGATCGCGGAAATCCCCTGGAGCGATCGATGCAGCACATGAACCCTTGGGAGTATGTGCGTCGGGCGCGTTCGCTGCTGGAAGCTCTTGGCCAGGAGCGTCCGCTTTGTTGCAGAGGTCGAAGCACATCACCTCGTCGATGCCCTGACACAGGCAGGTGTCGGCGCAATTGCCGCACTCACACTGGGGAAGCTCGCAGGCCCCAGTCTCGAGCCCGGGATCGCCACCGGTTCCCGATGAGCTATCGCAGATGTTGGTGCAGGTATCCGCGCTGTTGCCATCGCACACGCACTGCCCGAAGCAATCCGTGCAGCCATCGCAGAGTGGCGGCGAGCACTCCGTGGGCGCTCCGCCGCCCCCGCCACCAGTCCCGGCGCCCCCGGTCCCGCCGCCAAAACACGCATTCGTGCAGGATTGGGTGTCCCCGACATCGCACATGCACTGGGTGAAGCAATCGGCGCAGCCCGTACAGCTCGGAGGCGAGCACTGGGTGGGTGGGGTTCCGCCGCCTCCCGAGCTGCCGCCGCCTCCCGGCGGATTTCCCCGATCCGCCGCCGGATCCCCCGATTCCGCCGCCGCCCACGGCCACCCCGGGACAGCCAACGACCGAGGTCGAGTCGATGGGCACTGCGCCGACGATCTTCTTGTCGCTCCAGCCGACTCCGGAGAGGCCCAGCAGGTACTTGGTGATGTACGGGCTCGCATCGAGCACCGGAAAGTGGGAGCCGCAGGAGCCCGAGGCCGCTTCTTCGACGCAGCGATTCGGCCCGCAGTCGGCGACTTGTGCGACGCACTGCTTGCCGTTGGCCGTGACCAGGAGCTTCACGCCGCAGGCGAAACGAGCTTTGTCCGCGACGTACGCCCAGGTGCCGTCGGCCGTTCCGCCACAGGCCATCGTGCCCGTATCCGTGCCTCCCCCGAAGGTGGTCACGTAGTATTTGCCGTCGGAAGGCACATCCGAGTAGGTGAGCCCGCTGCAGCCGCCGGACGAGACGCACTGACAGCCGCCCACGACCAGCGGGCTCTGGGACAGAGAAACGCTGTCATCGGGCCGACCAGCGCTGCAGGCCCCAATCGTCACCGGAAGGAGAATGCTGAGGAGCCGGCGAGCGAACGACATGGCCTGGCAGTGGTAGCAAGATCGCTACCAGCCCGATCCTCGCGATCTCGTCGGGTCGAGCTCGCGAAATGGGCCTCGAGTCCGGATCCCGTCCGGACGCATTCCGGACGTCCGCCTCTGCGCCGTCGCCGGTGCCTCGGAAACCCCCGGTCGATCCCATTCGGGAAGGAGGTCCGAAACTTGCCACGCAGATCGCGTGCCACACCGCGCACGGACCCTCGGCCTGCTCGCCATCGTCACGCTCCTCGTGGCGTGCGGGGCGAAGCCCGAGCGCGCCTCGCGACCCGAGCTTCGGGAAGCTCGCACCTGCTCGCTTCATTTCAAAAAGCTGAGGGTGAGTACCGCGTGCCGGCGGAAATCCTCGCGACCATTGCGTACGCGCAAACGAGATTGAGCACACCTCCGACACGAGAGCACCTCGACGGTCCTCGCGAGATCGGGATCATGGCCATCGGCACCGTGGAGGCGGCGGCGATGCTGTGCGGCGAACCCCCGGCGAAGGTCGCGACGGATCCCGAGACGAACGTGATCTGTGCCGCGGCACTTCTTCGCTCGGCCGCCGACGCCCGCGGCCAAGGGCAGTCGCCTGCGTTCGACGAGTGGGCGACGGCCATTGGAGCGTATGGCGGACCGGAGCTCGTCGACGAAGTCGAGGTTCTCCTCCAGCGCGGATGGGCGGGCATCGACGACGCGGGCGACAGTCTCTCGCTGTTCGCTCGAGAGGGGGTAGTCACCGAGGAGCTCGGCTATCCGACGAGCCTCTGGAACGCCGCCTACTCGGGTAACTACAAAGCCGCGTCGCGAACGGCCGCCGACATCAACTACGTCATCATCCACACCATGGAGGGGAGCTACTCCGGCTCGATCTCCTGGTTCAAGGATTCGTCGTCCAAGGTGAGCGCGCATTACATGGTGCGCTCGAGCGACGGACAGATCACCCAGATGGTCGACGATTCGGACATCGCGTATCACGACGCCTGCTTCAACACGAACTCCATCGGCATCGAGCACGAGGCGTACATGGACCAGCCCTCCAAGTGGTTCACGCCAACGATGTATGCGTCGTCCGCTGCGCTCACTTCGTGGCTCTGCGATCAGTACGGCATTCCGAAAGATCGCCAACACATCATGGGACATGGCGAAGCACCCGATTGCTCCGATCACACCGATCCGGGTCCGTACTGGGATTGGAACTACTACATGGGCCTCGTCACGGGAGGCGGGGGCAGTGGTGGTGGTGGCACCGGTGGAGGCGGCGGTGGTGGCACCGGCGGAGGTGGTGGCACCGGCGGAGGAACGCCCGTGCCGAGCGAAAGTCCCGGCGAGATCCAGAACGTGAGCTGCGATGCAATCATCGGTTGGGCTCACGATGCGAGTGTTCCGGCGACTCCCGTCGTCGTGGAGCTCACGTTCGATGCACCTCTCAGCGACGTTGCCAGCAGGGCGACCCTCGCCGATCTGTACCGTGGAGATCTGTGCGGACCCCTCGCCTCGTGCGAACACGGTTTCGAAGTGGCTCCACCCTACTCGCTGTACGACGGTCAATCACACTACGTCTTCGCGTACGCCAACAACGTTGAACAGAGCACGAACAACGAGCTGGTCGGAAGCCCGCTCGCAATGAACTGTCCGCCACCGGTGGTGAGCGGCGTCCGGCGACCGTTCACCGACGCGAAGACCACGATCGAATGGCGCTTCGATTCGTTCTGGCACGAGGTCGCGCTGGACGACGCAACCATCGAGGCGCTCCCAGAGGGCCCGGCGCTCCCCCAGACGCCCGTACTCGTGCGCGCCGACGACGGCTCGCCGGAAGTGTGGCTCTTGGATGGTCAGGTCCGCCGCTCGGTGCCGCAGCCCATGGGAATGGTGCACTGGCGGTTCGCACCCGAATCGGTGGAGACGCGTCCCGCGGGCGATGTGTATGCGATCCCAGAGGGTTCGGGATTGCGCGTGCGACCCATGTTGGTCCGTACTTCGTACGATGAAGTCTTTCTCGTCGACGACGGCTCGCCGCAGTCGCCCGGCACGCAGCCCAACAATCCCGATCCCAACCAGACTTTGCCGGGATATGGGCCTCGGGAAACGCCCACCGAAAAAGGCGCCTGCTCCGCACGCGTTGCTGGAGGACACGGATCGCGCGGATGGGAGCTCCTCATGACGGGCCTTTTGATGGCCCTCGCAGGCTTTCGTCGAGCTCGAAAATAGCGATACCATCCGTCGCGTGAAGCACCGATTCGCCGCCGTCCTGGTCGCCTCCGCCCTCTTACCCACTCTGTCTTGCAGCTCCGACTCCGAAGCCTCGAAAGGCACCGCGGGCTCGGGAGGTGCTGCGGGCGCTGCGGGCGCTGCCGGTGCTGCGGGTGCGGGAGGGACTTTGGCCCTCGATCCCGATTCCGTCCGGGGACGCCTCGAGAAGACACTGGAAGAGCTGGCCGCCTTTGGTCCCAAGCACGCCGGTTCACCCGCTGGCAGCGCCGCGGGGGACTACGTGCAGAAGCGACTCGAGAGCGCCGGCATCGCGGACGTCACGTTCGAGTCGTTCTCGTTTCCGTCGTACGTTCTCGCTTCGTCCTCCCTGGTCGTCAGCATCGACTCGGTCAACGTCCCCATGAACCACGAGGTCTTTCACTACTCGGGCTCCGGACACGCGGACGCCGACATCGTGGATCTCGGGACGGGCCACGAGGAGGATTACGCGGGCAAGGACGTCACTGGCAAGATCGTGCTCGTGATTCGCGATCCGAACTTCCACCGGCAGGCTCAGTTCGCCCTGGTCAAGTCCCATGCTGGAGCCGCCATGCTCTACGTGAGCCAGAGCCCCGACAACTTGATCCAGATCGGCACGGTTGCCGATCCCGAAGATGGCCTGGGCACGGCCCCGACGGTGACGGTCGGCAAGGATGACGGGGATCCGATCATCGCGGCCCTCGCGGCCGGAAAGACGGCGCACGCCGTCATCGACGTCCAGGCGTCCATTGCACCGGCCACGGGTCGAAATGTCGTGGCTCGCGTCCCGGGCTCGGACCCGACGGGCGCGTACGTCGTCGTCGGCGGCCACTACGACACGTGGCAGGTGGGATCCGTGGACAACAGCAGCGGGACTGCGGTGATGCTCGAGCTCGCGGAGGAGCTGTCGCGAGAACCCACCCACCGAGTCGGTATCACGTTCATCGGCTACGACGGCGAGGAGCTCGGTCTGTTCGGAGGCTATGACTACTTGCGCAAGCACGTCATCGCCGCCAACGAGCCGATGCTCGCGTTCATCAACCTCGAGATGCCGGGCGCGGGTCCTGCGGGGACGGGCCTGCGCGCGGTTGCGTACAGCGCACCCAGCCCCCTCAACGATGCGATCACGAAAGTTGCGCTGAAGGACGCCTACACTCTCGCGGTAGGCATGGAGATCGTGCCGGCCATGTTTGGTGGGCTCATCCCAACCGACATCCAGGGGATGTACTGGTCGGGCCTCCACGGCCTCACCACCTATTGCGAGACGCCGTACTACCACACCATTCAGGACACGCCGGACAAGGTGGATAGCGTGTTCTTGGCGAAGGGAACGCTGAAGCTCGCCGATCTGCTCCACGAGCTCGACAGTGCGCCGATCGCGAGTTTCGGTGAGAGCGATCCAAATCTCTGGCTCGTCGAGGTCACGACATCGCCGGCTTCGGGTGGAGATCTCAGCGTCGCGGTGACGGCGAAGAACACCGCTGGAGCGGCGCAGGCGAACGCTCAGGTACGCGCCTGGGTCGATGTCGACGACTTCACACGAGCCGCTGACATTTCCGGAACCACCGATGCGGCCGGCATGGCAACGCTCACCATCCCCGCCAGTGCTCTCGGGCAAGGATCCGGCGGGCGATGGCTGCATGTCACCGCGGGAGAGACGTATCCCTTGGCGGAGCGGATCAGTCAGCTGCCCTGATCATGGGCTACCGCGACCGAGCGCTCGATTGTCCTCGCTGCGCGCGCACGCTTCGAGCGTTTCGCCACGGGGATTTCGAGGCTCAGTTTTGTGAAGCGTGCGGTGGCGTGTGGCTCGACGCGAACACTTGCCAACGACTTCGTCGTGCATTCGAGACCGGAGCACTCCTCCGGCTCGGTCGAGTCACGGCTCCGGCACGTGCCGAGGTCGCCCTCCAGGAATCGATCGCTTGTTTGCTGTGCGGCACCAAGATGCTGCGCTGGGGCCTCTTCGATCTCACCCTGGATGCTTGCCCGAAACACGGCATGTGGTTCGACAAATGGGAGCTGGCGGAGGTCATGCATGCGGAAATGGCCGGCTCCGAGGATCCACGCCGATTCTTGGACGAAGAATGCAGCGGGATCGGTGACCTACTCGCCTACCTGTCCGGCATCCAGTCGGACTGACTCACTGGCAGTCGTAGAAGTCGGCTAACGGAAAGCAGAATCCCGCGCCCGGCTGGCACTGGTACTTGGGTGGGCAATCCTTGGGCGCGTCGCACGCCTGAGTGCAGATGTACGGGTTTTGGAGATCGCCGAACGCCACGCACAAGTTGCCCTGGCACTCTTCTCCGGCGTGGCCGTCGCCGGTAGCAATGCAACAGCCACCCGTCGGATTGGGCCCGAGCACCCACTGGTCCGCCGGAATGCAGGACGGCGCCCCGGACGGCGTGCATTGGCCAGACGCGGAATCACAGACCATGTCCGGTGCGGTGTTGCAGCTCTCGGACGCCGAGCACGGATCGCTGCACATCCTGACACCGCCGAAGTCCAGACACGCGCGGTAGCGACAATCCGTATCCGCCGTGCAGCAGTACCCGCTCGGCAAAGCCCCCGTGGGTCCTGGACCCGTCGCGGCGCCACCCGTTGCGCCCGTTCCCGATGTCCCTCCCGTCGCTCCACCGGTTCCGCCGCCGCCCGAGCCCCCGGCCGCGCTCGCACCGCCGACGTTCCCACCGTCAGGGTTGGTTTCGCCAACGGTACTGCCCTGGCAGCCGGTGCCCCAGACGAGGGACAGGACGACAGCGAAACAGCGAAACACTTTCACGGCGCCGATCCTGGCACGCCTCCCGATATCAGGCCACCAAGCCGAAATCCAGCGCCCGAACGCCGTTCGCGTGTCGCACGCTCGCGGATGTAACCCTCTGTAACCAGTATTCGTCGTCGCCTTCGGCTAGCGTCCGCACGGTGAGGTGCGGAGTGAGGAATCGCGCCGGAGGCGCCACGCTTTCCCTCACCGCATGTGTTTTGTGCGGCGGGGCGTGCTCGCTCACTAGCTCCCTCGACGATTTGCAGGCGGCGACCGCTTCGAATCTCGATAGCGGCACGCCCATCGCGGCGGATGCCCAGACGGCCGACGTGCCCACCTTCGACACGACCTGCTTTGGCGCCTGCACTCTGCCGAACGCCTCGACCGAATGCGTGAAGAACACCTGCACCATCCAGGCATGTACGGCGCCGTTCGAGGACTGTGACCAAAACCCGGCGACCGGATGTGAAGCGGACACCCAGAGCAGCGCGAGCGCGTGTGGTGGTTGCGGGAAGCCGTGTTCGTCGCCCGATGGCGCGGCGCACTGCGTGAACGGAGCTTGCGTCCTCCAGTGCCCGGCCGGGTTCGAGGATTGCAACGGGATCCCGAGCGATGGTTGCGAGGCCATGCTCGATTGGGACGGCAGCCACTGCGGGGGCTGTGGCAACCCGTGCGGCTCGGGCGAAGCGTGCGAGAACGGAAACTGTGTCACGAGCGACTGCTCGGCGAGCTCGGGCTCGCTCCGAGGCCGACCGAATGGCGACGTCGACAAGGGGCTTTGGGCGGCATCCCAGGGGAGCGGCTCGTACTACACGCTGGTCGACAATCTATCGCCCGACGGGAAGAACACGTACATCTGGGACGACACGAGTGCGGCCCCGAGCTACGCGCTCTTTTCTCACGACGCAGACCTCGTCCCCAGCGGTCTTCGAGTGAAGAGCGTCATCGTGAAGGTCGTTGCCACCCTCGCCTCCTCGGCAACCGGACCCACCTCGACGTGGCCTGCCATCCGAATCGGCTCATCGAACTACGACGGCGCGAGCAAGATGGTGAGCTCAAAAAGCAGCTACGTGACACTGAGCACGAGCTTCGACGAAAACCCCGCCACGGGAACCGACTGGACGGCCGCGGAAATCCCGAACCTCGGGATCGGCGTCGGCAACCAACACCCATCGAGCCCGACCGCCCCCGTCGAGGTGACCCAGATCACTCTCGAGCTCTGCCTCGAGTCCCAATGAACCCGCCAGGTCGGTTCAGGGCGTCTTCGCCGCGCCTTCCGGTTCGAGAACACCGAGCACGTATTGTTTCGTCGATAGATATTTCTTCGCGGCCGCGCGAACTCGATCCGAGCTCACCTTGTCCGTCATCTTCGTGATGTCGGGGATGAGTCGCGGGTCGTCACCATAAATGTACGCTCGGCTGAGCTCTTGAACCCAGTAGCCGTTGTTCTGGAGATCGGTTTCGTGGGCTCGGCGCCGAGCTTGTTTGAGCTTGTCGATGTAGTCCTCGGCGACGCCGTCTTGCTGAACGGCTTTGATCTCGTCGAACACCGCCTGCTTCAGCTTCTCGACGTTGTCCGGGGAGCAACCGAAGCTCACACCGAACGAGTATTCTTGACGGGGCCGGCGACGGATCGCTCCACCGACCTGCACGCCATAGACCCCTCCCATGTCCTCGCGCAGGATTTGGCGCAAACGCAGCCGCAGAGCCTCCCCCAACATGCGCATGTCGTTCTCGGAGTCCCGCGACCACTTTTCGTTGCCGTGGAAGCTGATCGTAACCAGGCTCTTTGGCTCGCTCCCTTTCTGCAACGTCTTGGTCTTCACGCCGCTCGGCCAGTAGACCTTCACATCGCGCCAGTTTTCCTTGCGCTTCTTCGTGGGAAGGCTCCCGAGATACGTCTCGACGAGGGTCTTCAAGCGGTCGAGATCGATGTTGCCTACGAACACGAAGGTGAAGTCGCCTGCGTCAGCGAAACGGTCCTTGTAAATGGCGAGGGCCTTGTCGAGATCGACCTTTTCGGCGACCTCGGGCGTCGTCGGTCGACGCCGGAGATGATTTTGCGTCGAGAGGATCTGCATGTCCTCGAAGAAGCTTCCCTCGGGTGAGAGGCGGCGATTCTTGACGTTTTCGACCAAGCGAGAGCGCCATGCCGCAAACGCCTGTTCGTCGCGGCGGGGCGCCGTGAAGCCGAGATAGACCATCTGAAACAGCGTCTCGAGATCGCTCGGGGCTGCTCGGCCGGACACACCTTCCTCGAGCTCGTCGATGCTCGCGCGGGCAGACACGAGCTTGCCCGCAAGCGCCTTCCTCAATTGAGTTGCATCAAAAGGACCGATGCCGCCCTGACCCACGATCTCGTCGGCGTACTTCGCGGAAGCATAATCGGCGTCCTTCACCAGCGACGTTCCGCCGGGCGAGAACGCCGACATTCGCACTTCATCGTTCTCGAATGCGGTCGGCTTCACGATCACACGCACACCATTATCCAGCGTCCACTCGGTCACGCCGATTTCCGGAATGGTGTTCGTTTTCGCGACTTTGCCCGGTTTGGGAGGATCCTTCATGAGGGGAACACTGGGCCCCGCATCGACATACGGTTCGATCTTCTCCGCAGCGACGCGCTTCTCCGCCGCGAGTAGCGATTCCGCAGTCGGCTTCTGCATCTTGGCGGGCCCGGTGACCGCAAGCATCACGGCTCCCTTGCCCCAGGGACTTCGCGAGCGCGTCGAGCTCCGCGAGGGTGAAGGTCGGGAGGAATCGCTCGACCAGCGCGAGCTCGGCCTCGCGACCTGGCATCGCTTCGTCTTCGAAGAAATTCCTGACGGATCTCGGAAGCGAACTCCCGACCGTCGGTCTTGTCCCGCTCCTTGACCGCCTGCTGGAAGTGGCGAAGAAGCTGGGCCTTCGCCCGCTCGAGCTCTGCCTTCGTGAAGCCGTGACGCTGGACCCTCAGCACTTCTTCGAGCAACGCCGAGAAGCCTTTCTCGACTCCGTCTTCCTTCACCCGCGCTGACTGACGAAACGCGTCTGCGGTTCTCACGATGCCGCTGGACGTCGAGTACGCGGAAAGAAACGGGCGGGTCCGTCTGACGCACGATCTCGTCAAAGCGTGCGTTCAACATCGAGCTGAACAGTTGTTCGGACACCGATCGGCGGTAGTCGCGCGCGCTCGCTTCGGGCCGATGCGGCAGCTTGCTCACGATCGCTACCGTGGTCATTGGCATCTCGGGATCGGTTTCGATGCTGACCAGGGTCTCGGCGTGCGGAGGCAGCGTGACCTTGGTGCGCTCCCGAGGGGTTTTCGGGCCCCGCAGGGACGCGAACTCGGACTTGATCTTGGCTTCGATCGCTTTCGGGTCGAAGTCGCCCACCGCAACGACCGCCATGAGATCCGGGCGGTACCAGTCGCGGTAGAACCGCACGAGCTTGTCGCGGCCCGCGTGCTGGATGATCTCCGGCTTGCCGATGGTGATGCGGTCCGCGTACTTGGATCCGTGAAACAGCACGGGGGCTTGCTTGTCGAAAATCCGCATCCCGGCGCCCCGTCCGAGCCGCCATTCTTCCAGTACGACGCCGCGCTCCTTTTCCACTTCTGTCGGGGTCGAACGTCATACCGTCGGCCCAGTCGCGCAGCACGCTGATCGACTGGTTCGAGAGATCGGGCTGGTCCGTCGGGACCTGCAGCGTGTACACGGTCTCGTCGAACGAAGTGTACGCGTTCAGGTCGGCGCCGAAATCGGACGCCGCTCTTCTCCAGAAAGTCGACGAGCTGCTGCTTCGGGAATCGCTTGGTCCCGTTGAATCCCATGTGCTCGACGAAGTGCGCGAGACCTCGCTGGTCGTCGTCTTCGAGCACGGAGCCGGCATTCACACCCAGCCAGATTTGCGCGCGCTTTTCCGGCTTCTTGTGAGGGAGAATGTAATAGGTCAGCCCGTTGTCGAGCTTGCCCTTGGTGAGGCGAGCATCCAGGGGCAAGGGCCGGTCGAGCTCGTCGAGCGGCTGGGTAGGTGTGCTAGTCGCGGCTACCGGGGTGGGGCTCTGCGCCGAAGGCGGCGCACCACAAGCCGTCGAGAGACCGAGGACGAGGAGGAGCGGGAGGGCAGCACGGTGCATGGTCGCGGGACGTACCGCCAAACCCGGGAGCTGACCAGCCGCACGGAGCGCTGGGCTTCTTTCGTCGAACCAGCTAGTGTTTGGGCATGCTGATTCGGCCCGCGGCGATCGCTGTTTCCGTGGCAATCACGGTCTTTGGTGCGTTCGCATGCGGCTCGAGCGATGACGGAGGCAAGGTCGCGACCGGTGGCAGCGGTGGGGTCGTGTCCGGCGGAGGCTCGGGCGGGATCGCTCAGGGTGGGATGGCCGGTTTCCTCACGGGTGGCTTCGCCGGCGTGAGCAGTGGCGGCGTGGCGGGCGCATTCAACTTCGGGCCCTATCCTCCGGGGCCCTATGGCCATGACGTGGACCTGACGATCGCGGACCTGGCGTGGGAGGGCTACGTGAACGAGACGGGCGCCGTGTCGTCCGATCAGATGCCGTACGTCGACTACGGCACCGATGCCATGCGCAAGAGCGGGAAAGCGTATGGGCTCATACACGTTTCCGCAGACACTTGACCCGGCTGCAAACAGGCAGCCCAGGTCATGGGCGCCGAGGGACAAGCAGCCATCGAGGCCGGAGGCCTGGTCGTGGACGTCCTCTATTCCGGCGACCTGGTGGCCTGGATCAAGACGGAGGATCTCCACATCTCCGTCGTGAAGCCGAAGGATGCCACGACGCTGACCGAGCTGGTTTCCCGCGAGTGGAGCTACATCGTCGATCTCAAGACGATGAAGATCGTGTGGAAGGGTTTCGGCAGCTACGGCGGCGGGGCTCCTACGAGCTTCCACAACGCGCTGAACGAGCTGCACACGTACTTGGGCAAGTGATCTCCCGAGCGTCCGTCTGCTTTGCCATCATCACGATTGCGAGCTGCGCCCGCGCCCCGGACGCGCGCCCAACGACGGTCACCCTCGTAACGCCCGGGCCGGAACCCGAGCCAGGAACCGGCCCCGAACCGGCGGGCAGCGCCACGCCGCGAGAGTCGAGCCTTCCGGAGCGCGACGCCTGCGACGAGAGCTACGAGGAAACCATCGAGGAGTCGTGCTCGAAAATCGAGACAGATTGTGACGGAAGCGATCCGAACTGCGACTCGCGCCTTTTGCTCGGGGCTCGCGACGCCTGCTACGCCCAAGCCGATTTCAACCGGCGAGGCTGCAAATGCAGCAGGCCCGACGCGAAGCCGGAAGAGTGCGACACGCTGGATCCCGAAGAAGAGTGAGCTCGCCGGAACCAAAGCGCGCCGCTGCTGTCCCAATCGGAGATGGGGCGAATTTCTCTCGTTTTTTTGGCGGCCTCTTGCGCTTTCGGCTGCGCGGGCGCCGTAAGGCAGACGGCGGTCGCAGCCCATCAGCCAGTCGCCTCTCCGCCGTCGAGCGCGCCTGAGTCCCGGTCGCCGGACGAGCTCGGTCGAAAGGCCGCTCTCGACGCAGCCATCCGGGCTTCGCTTGGGGCGGCGCCCAGTCCGTCCAAGCCCGCGGATGCGCTCCTTCCCATTCCCGCCCTCGAACGCGGCGGCGGGCTCGACGAGGGCGACGATCGGCGCTCACATTCCCACCGCTTGCCGGCAGAGAGCGTGCGACGTGTCGTTCGCCAGAGCGCCGGACGTTTTCGTTCCTGCTACGAACGCGCCCTGCTCCGAGACGGCACCGTACGTGGTCGCTTCGTAGCGCGATTCACCATTGGTCGAGATGGTCGCGTCTGGAGCGCACGGGAAGAGAGCACGTCGCTCCCCGATCGCGAAGCCCGGCAATGCCTTCTGCAAACCTTCTTCGATCTCGTGTTTCCCGAGGCGCCCGGACAAAGCATCGCCGTGAGCTATCCGCTGATCTTTCAGCGAGATGGAGATACTCCGCCCTCCGAGCTACCGAGTGCGCCCCGAATCCCGCGAAAGCTGCCCCCCGGATTCGAGGAAGCCATGCGCTCCGGAAAGCGCGTGGATCCTCCTGTCACCGACCTCCCGCCAGCTACCGAAATCATGGAGCCGGTCCCCCAGTGTCCTGCGGGCGATCCCATGTGCTCCGAGCTTTGAGCGGGTAGCGAAAATCTTGCGCCAAGCTTCTTCGATGATTGGCGATTGCGCCGCCCGTTCGGGAGCTGCTACGAAGGCGACCCTCGGGAGGCAAACGTGTTGGTTCGAGACGTTCATGACGAGCAAGGTTCTGATCGCAGGGGCGGACTGGTCCCTGTCGGAGCTCAAGGACTTTCTCCTCGAGAACAGCATCACGGGCGCCCCGGTCGTCGACGGCAAGGGCAAGTTGGTCGGCGTGATCTCGGCGACGGACCTGTTGCGGAGCGAAGAAGGCGAAGAGTCTCTCGCATCGGACGCCAACGGCTACTTTTCGACCACTCTGCATCGCTCGCTGTCCAAAGAAGAGATGCGACAGCTTCACGTTCAAGCGGGCTCTCCCCAAACGGTGCGCGACGTGATGACACCCGTCGTGTTTCAGGTCGACGCGGACACCCCAGTGGACGAAGTGGCCGACCAGATGGTGCGAGGTCGCGTACATCGGGTCATCGTGACGCGAGGCGGTGCCGTGATCGGAATCGTCGCGGCGCTCGATCTGGTGAAGGCGCTCCGAGACTTGCTTCGCAAAAAAGACTGAGAAAGTCGACCGCCTTTCGGAAAACGCGAAGCCTACGGCGACCACAGCGGAGGTCTCGATTCCTCACTCTCCGGAGGCCGTCTTTTCGGACTGTCGCTCCCGCGACGTTGTCAGCCAGTGCGATCGAAGTGAGTGGACTTGCCGCTTTGAGGCGGCGACTCGAGGGTCACGACTCCTCGGGCAACGAGCTCGCACAGGATGCCGAGGGTTTCGGCCTGGGGAAGGCCGGCCATGTCGAGAAGGGTTTCGAGATCCGAGCAGTGATCCAGGAGCGCCAAAACGAACCCCTGGCGATGGTCGAGTCCCTGCTCGAATCGCTGGGCGGGATTCAGACTCACTCGGGGAACGTCTCGAGGGCTCACTCCAACCAGCGGCCCGGCCACGAACGAGTCTTCGTCCATGCAAAGCTCGTCGTCGATCGCGCCAAACGCCGACCAGCTCTCGGGTCCGGTTTGAAGCCACGCGTATTCGGCGAGATCGCAGGGCAGAGTTGGCATCTGGTCGCGCATTCGAGGACCCGGAAACCTGAGTAGCCCGTGCCGGCGGATCCTGAAAGAAAACGGCGCCAAATCCATGTAAGCAGATGTAGGACAAGTCGAGGTCAGGGGACTTCGTAGGCGCCGATGCTCGGGGGATCTTTCCAGCATGCCCCTTGGATGTCGCCCAGAGAATCCTGTCCGGACTTGCCCGCCCCGGCCGCCGGGCTCGAAGCGCCAATCACATAGTCGTCCGCGCTCGGGTCGGCCAGAGCGGGATCGACACCGGACACGCTGTTCTGTTCGGCCGCTGGAAGATCGGTTGGCGTCGACTGAGCGGCGTCGTCATGGGCGTACCAGAGATTGTTTTCGAAGTGGAAAGTCGCACCTTGAGTGCTCGGTCCGACGTTGGTGTACGTGGAGAGCAGGCCCCGCTCGAAGTACACCAGATTGTTCGACAGAGTGCCGTTTTGCGCCTCTGCAAACGCGTACCCACCGCTCGTCGTCGTCTCTTGCAGGATGCGAAGGATCCAGTGCCCGGGATCCACGATCGTGTTCTGCGTCGCGAGGCAGTCGACGCAGCCCACGAAAGCGAGGGGCGCCTGACTGCCCCGAATCACGTTCGCGACCGCGCGAATGTTCTTTGCTTCGAAGTTTTCCCCCGTTGGAGAAAGCGGAGGCCGAAAGTCGTGAAAGGCCTCGACCAGAGCGTGAGCATGGTGAAGGACACCGGAAAGCTGCTCGGCAAGATCGTTGCCTGACGATCGAATTTCCCTCGGGCTTCTCCCTTTCGCGGAACAGTTCCAAAACTGCTAGAGCGTGTTGACAGTTTCCGGCGTGAATATTGTGGGGGTTGAAGCTCGACGACGACACTTCGAAACGACCGAGAAGGGTGGTCTTGGCAAAAACTGTCAACACGCTTTAGAATCGTCGAAGGAATGGTCGGCCGTCTCACAGCCTTCGTCATCGTGTCGTCGTTCGCGCTCGGCGCGTGTGGATCGGAATCCACCGAGCCCGAAGCGTCCGCCGGGTCCGGGGGATCGGGAGGATCGGCAATTGGTGGATCCGCCGGTCTCGGCTCGGGTGGATCGAGCGGAGTAGGCGGAGGCATCTCGAGCGGTGGCTCTGGCGCCACCGTCGGTGGCGGCGGGAGTGTGGGTGACGACGTGTATGTGTCGTTCGTTGCAGAAACGGTAGCGGGAGAGGGTCCTGCGCTCCTCTCCTTCGACAACGACACCGACCTCACCACTTCGCTCTGGCTCGCAGACGCCGTGTTCAGCGGCATTCCTCCCCAAACCATCGTTGGTCCGAAGGTAGCCGCCAGTGTCCAAGTAGCGCTCGATACGACGACCGGGAAGCACGTCGATGGGGCCTGCGTCCAACAGAAGATGAGCTCGTACAGCGGGCCCGAAGCGCTCGACCCGGGCAAACACTATGTCATGAAGATGACGTTCGACTCGGTGCAGGGCTTTGCGGGAACGCTCACGGAAGGTGCTGAAATCCCGTTCGTTGCCCTGAGGGCGAAGGTGTTCGATCCGACTTCCAATGCGTTCCAGCCTTCGGTTTTGACGTTGGCGGTCCCCAAAGAGCGCACCATCGATGTCCTCCACTGGGAGACCATCGACGAAAATCGGACGAGCTATTCGTATGCGGGCCCGGGAACGTTCAGTGGCGAGACCATTCGCTTCACGTCCGGCTCCGGCGTGCGCTACCAATCGAACGAGCCCTACGAGATCAGCGGAGCGCCGGGGTACAGCGTCGTGGTCGCCCACGAGCCTGCACCCGGCGCCGCACTGTCCCTTCCCCTGCATCCAGTCACGCCCTGACAGCGGGTCACGCGAGGGCACTGCCGACGGCCACGAGGGCTCACAGCGTGCCGACATCATGACCAAAGCAGGCGCTGGTGGCAGCCCGGCGATGGGTTCGCTATGAGAGCGGGATGTTCCCACTGAAGGTACTCGGCTTCGCTTTGCTGTTCGCCTTGACGGCGTGTTCTTCCAGCGATGAGGGCGGCTCGCCATCTTCGGGGGGCTCCGCCGGATCCGGGGGAGGTGGCGCGGGGGGTGCGGGGGGTGCGGGGGGTGCGGGGGGCGCAAGTGGCTCTTCGGGGCAAGGCGGCACCGCAGGGAGTGATGCCGGACCGACGTGTCCGTCCCCGGCATGGGTCGATCCCCAGGCAGCTCAGCGTCAGGCCTGTGCGTTCAGCGCTGGCGCAACCGTCGCCGAGAGTCTCGGGATCGATGCAGCCGCCCGAGCCAAGATCCCCCTCGAGCACATCATCGTGGTGATGCAGGAAAATCGCTCGTTCGATCATTACTTTGGAGAGCTCCCCCAATCCGGCCAGCCCGATGCGGAGCCCACGCCCGCGACCTATTCGAACGTCGACGGCACCGGCCAAACGGTCACTCGGTTTCACCTCACCTCGCCGTGCTTGCCGGTCGATCCGCCTCATCAGTGGACCGCAATGCACGATGGCTGGAACGACGGTGCGATGGATGGCTTCGTGAAATCCGCAGCCGTTGGAGGCAGCGACGGTCACTACGCCATTGGTTACTACGACCAAAGCGACATGCCGTTTTACTACTTCCTCGCCAACACGTTCGCGGTCGCCGATCACTATTTTGGCTCGGCACTCGGCGGGACTTGGGCGAACCGCGACTACCTCTACGCCGGCACGTCCGATGGCGTGATGAGCACCGGCCAAGCCAAGATCAGCGTTCCAACGATCTTCGACTCGATGGAGCTAGCCGGCGTCGCGTACGGCGTCTACACGGACGGCGGCGTTCGGCAAGACTGCATCAACTGGACGAATTCCCACCCGGGCGTCGGAAGCTTTCAGGACTTTCTGGATGCGCTGGCGGACGGCTCGTTGCCTCCGGTTTCCTTCGTCGACCCGGGGTCGAGCCAAGACGAACACCCCCCCAACAACATCCATCCCGGGGAGAGCTGGGGTCACACCATCTACACTTCCGCAATCGCGAGCCCACTGTGGTCGAAGCTCGCCATCGTCTACACCTACGACGAATCCGGTGGGTTGGCGGATCACCTTGCGCCACCGACCGCTTGCCTCGCGAGCGCGGATCAGGCCGAGTTCGATCATCTCGGGGTTCGCGTGCCCGCGATCGTGATCTCGCCCTGGGCGCGCTCGCACTACGTCTCGAAGGTCGTCCACGACCACACTTCCGTGCTCCGGCTCATCGAGCTCTTGTTCGATCTTCCGGCGCTGACGGGCCGCGACGCGAACGCCGACGCACTGCTCGACATGTTCGATTTCGACTGTGCACCTTTCTCGCCTCCCGCCCCGCCCGACGCCGCGACCGGTGCCTGCAACTGATCGCGGTACCACCCCGAGGTTCTCGAAAATTGACGATCGGGTTGGACCTGCTGAAAACTCTCTCTACACTTCGCCCATCATGTTGAGGTCGGGGGTTCGGAAGCTGACGCTAGCCGGCGTGCTGGCTTTGACCTGGGCTGCTGCTTGTGGCTCCGACCAAGCTGACGCGATCAAACGAGCCGGGTTGGCGGACGGATGCAGCATCAACACGGACTGCAAATCTCCGCTGGTCTGCGCCTTCCGACGTTGCCACACCCAATGCGAAGACCAGCGCGACTGCGACCCCGCCCAACTCTGCATCCCGGCGGACAAGCCTTTCAACGTTTGCCAGCTCGGTGACGAGGCCGAGTGCACCCATCACAGCGATTGCCCTAGCGATTTCCGCTGCGCGATCGATCTCAAGTGTCGACCGGAGTGCATCACGGAAAAGGACTGCATCAACGGCCAACAGTGCGTGGATGGTGTGTGCGCGGCGGACGAGGAGCTCGTCGATGGAGGATTCGTCGTCGATGCCTCCCCCGATTCCAGCATCGGCAACAAATGTGTGTACGCTTCCGATTGCCCGATTCCCTTGGTCTGCATCGCCGGTACGTGTCTGCCGGAGTGCAAAGAGGATCGCGACTGCCCAACCGGCTTCGTATGCAACTCGAGCCAGACGTGCGTTCCGCCCGGCGGCGTCGATGGCGGCTCGGACGCGGGAGGACCGTCCACATGCGCGAACGGTCAGCAAGATCCGGGTGAGACTGCGGTCGACTGCGGAGGACCTTGTGGTGCGTGCTCGGGAGCTGGCTGCACGAAACCCAGCGACTGCGCCAGCCACGTCTGCGGTGGCCAGAAGTGCCAGGCGCCGACCTGTGCCGACGGGCTGCAAAACGGCACGGAATCGGACATCGATTGCGGAGGGCCGTCTTGCTCCAAGTGCCCCGCGCAAAAGGGATGCTGGAGCCCCCTCGACTGCAACACCGGTACCTGCAAAAGCGGCATCTGCACGGACATGAGCTGCTCGGACAAAGTGAAAGGCGGAGGGGAAACCGACGTTGATTGCGGAGGATTCGTCTGCGGCCCGTGCGCGGACGGAAAGAGCTGCGACGGCAACGCCGATTGCACGAGTCAAAATTGCGTCTCGAAGAAATGCGTTCCGCCCGGACCCACGACTTGGACCGAGAGCTACAACGGGACCGGAGCCCGAGTGACCGCCGACCCCGCCGGGAACATGGTGGTAGCCGGAACGATCAGCGGAACCGTCACGATTGGAGGGATCCAGCTGACCGCCGCCGGCAGCGCGGACATCTTCCTGGCAAAGTTCACACCTGCAGGTGCGCTGCTCTGGGCGGAGCGCCAAGGGGGCATATCCACCGAGTCCGTGGTGGGGCTGGAGACGGACGCGAGCGGCAATGTTCTCATCGCGGGCCAGACGAACTCCGCGACTCCATCGTTCGGAGGCCCGCCCGTGAACTGCACCGGCAGCAGTCTGTACATCGCCAAGTATGCAGCCGCGAACGGCGCTCACATCTGGTCACACTGTGTAGATGCGCCCACCGCGAGCTACATCAACGCCACGGGGGCAGGTCTGGATAGTGCCGGCAACCTCTACGTAGGCGGAACTTTCTACGGCACGCTGGACTTTGGAGTCGCGCAGGTCGTCAACCCCTACTACGAAGCCTTCGTCGTCAAGTATGCGGCGCTGACCGGGGACCCGGTGTGGCTCCTGGAAATCAAGGCAACGAACTCGGGCGGGGGCGGGGCTCCCCCGCTCGCGTTCGCACCAAACGGGAACGACATGATCGTTGCCGGCGAATTCTCGTCTGCCACGACTTTTGGCACAGCGATGCTCTCGCCGATTGGCCAGAGCGACATCTACTTCGCCAAGGTGGCTGCCAGCGACGGTAGCCTCACGGCGGTCAAGGGGTTCGGAGATTCGGCAGCGGATCACGTCGCGGACCTCGCTACCACGAGCTCCGGAAAGGTTTTGGTCGCGGGCTCTTTCACGGGCCAAGTCGACTTCGGCACGGGCCTGGTTGCCGGTAAGGGTGGCCTAGACGCGTTCGTCATGGAGGTCGATCCGAGCAGCATGACTACGACGTGGGCGAATGGGTATGGGTCCACCGCCGAGGATCGCGCCACTGCGGTTGCCTCAGCGCAAAATGGCGAAGTGGTCCTCACCGCGTTCATGGCAGCCTCTGCGAATTTCGGAGGCGGCCCGCTCACTTACGTCGCTGCCAAGGATACGGTGGTCGCGCACTACAGTGCTTCGGGAGGCTTCCTGTCGGCCAAGAGTTACGGCGGCATCAACAACGATGAGCCCGTAGGTGTCGCATGGATCGGGACATCCGTCGGTTTGTCGGGCAGCTACTCGAGTGGCTTCATCGATTTTGGCAACGGCAACTTGCCTAGCGGCGGCAACGCCTACATTGCTCACATTCCCCCGTAACCCATGGGCAGCGATACCATCAGCCCCGACACCGTACTCGACGGCAAGTTTCGAGTTCTTCGCGTGCTGGGCATGGGTGGAATGGGCGCGGTGTACGAAGTGGAGCACGTCTTCACGAAGCATCATCGGGCACTCAAGCTCTTGCATCCGAGCTTTTGCCAGACCCCGGCCACGGTCGAACGATTCCTACGCGAAGCCTCGGCGGCGGGACGCATTGCCAACCCACACATCGTGGAAACGTTCGATGCCGGCACGCTCGAAAGCGGCAATCCATTCCTCGTGATGGAGCTCCTGGAAGGGGAGGAGCTCTCGAAGCGACTCGTTCGCGAGACGCGCCTCGACATCGGTCTCTTGGTCGACATCGTGCGCCAAGCCTGCGATGGCGTCCAAGCCGCCCACGACTCGGGGATCGTTCATCGCGACCTCAAGCCGGAAAATCTGTTTCTCGCGCGGCGTGACGGCCATCCGTTCGTGAAAATTCTGGACTTTGGGATCTCCAAGTTCGATGTCTCGCTGATCGGAGACCAGGGCACGACCCGGGAGGGCTCGATGCTCGGAACTCCGTTTTACATGCCGCCCGAGCAGGTGCGCGGAGCCAAGGATCTGGATGCTCGAGCGGACGTGTACTCGCTCGGCGTCATCTTGTACGAGTGCGCCACCGGCAGTCGGCCCTTCACCTCCGATACTTTGCCGCATCTCGCGCTCTTGATTCACGAGGGAAAGCCAACGAGCGTCAAAGAACTTCGGCCGGACGCACCGGACGGGTTCGCTGTCGTCATCGAAAAGGCGATGGCGGTGGAGCGTGACCTGCGCTTTGCGTCAGCGAGGGAGCTCTCCCGGGCGCTCGAGCCCTTCGCGCTTTCGCTGAACGAAACGCAGCTCGCACCGAGCGTCACTCCCGCACTCGCCGGCTCGGGAACCGTCGTGATACCGGAGGTTCCCACGGAGGCCAGTGCGGGTGCAGCGCGGGGGAACACTGCGTCCATCGAGGCGACGGCGCTCGGCCGCACCGTGGAGCAGCAACCGAATCGCACGGCCGGACTGCGATGGGTGGCAGTTGCCGGAGCCGTGACCTTGTTGGCGCTAGGGGTCGTGCTGTACAAACCGTTCGCCCACTCCTCCCCTGGGGCGAGCGCGGAGCCCGAGCCGAGCGCGCCACCACCCAACACAGCTCCGAGCTCGGCGAGCGTCACGCCGATCGTCTCTTCGACCGACCCAAAGCCAGCGGTCTCAGTGCCCACGACGGACGCGCGGGAAGACTCCGGTGCGCCAAAGACGAAGAAGCCCATGGTTCCAACCCCAACCCCTTCCGCTCCTACCAAGGCCAAAGCCAAGGGCTTGGAAGAGAAGAATCCCTACCAATGATGCTGCGAGGGCTGGCTTTCTGGCTGACGCTCTCGTTGACGAGCGCCGCGCTTGCACAGGGCGCCGGTCCGAGCGATCCGAAATCGGAGGCCCGCGAGCGGTTCGGTCGCGGACTTCGCTTGTTCAACGACGGAGACAATGCCGGGGCGCTGGCGGAGTTCGAGCGCGCCTACTCTCTCGCGCCGCATCCCTTCGTTCTGTACAACATTGGACTCGTACATTCGGCGATGGGTCGATCCGTCGATGCAGCGGACGCCCTCGGTCGAGTGCTGGAAAGCCCAGGGAACCTCGACGCCGAAAAGATCGAACGAGCGAAAAAGACCCGGGACGCGGCCCTCGCCCGCATCGCCGAAATTGCGCTGACCGCCAACGTGGACGGAGCAGAGATCGAGGTCGACGGCATCGTGATGGGGAAGACGCCCCTCCCCTCGCCTCTTCGGGTGACCAGTGGGCGACGCATCTTGGGAGTCGTCGCGCCGGGATACGCGCCCGAGCGGCGTGAAGTGAGCGTCGCCGGGCAAACGAAGATCGACGTGCGTTTCCAGCTCAAGCCGTTCGAAGGGCGGCTGGCACACCTCGAGCTGCGATCGAGCGTGCCCGGCGTGGACGTGCTGGTGGACGACAAACCGGTGGGAAAGACCCCATTGCCGACCACGCTCGCTCTGATTCCGGGCAAGCACCGCATCGAGCTTCGCCGACCGGGATTTTCGGCGGAAAAGCGCGAATTGGACGTTGGCGAAGGTGCCACCGGACGCATGACAGTCGATCCAACGCCGGATCCCAGCGCGCTCTCGACGGAAGGTGGCCGGCTCGCGCTCGATCTCACCGAAAGCGACGCCGTCGTGAAGATCGATGGCAAGCCCCAGGGAAAGTACCTGGCGAGCATTCGCCTCCCTTACGGGCCGCATGCCCTGGTCGTCGAGCGTGATGGTTTCGATCCCGTAGTGCGACAGGTCAACGTCGCTCGCGGGGGGACGACCACCGTACGCATCGAGCTCGAGCCCACGCCGGAGTACCGCGCAAGCTACGAAAAGAAGGCGGCGCTGTTTCGGACTTGGGGTTGGGTGGGAGTGATCAGCGGAGCGGTGGTTGCCGGTGCGGGAACCGGGTACTTGATCTGGAACAACGGAAAGAAGAACGACTACCTCGACGAAGCGGAGAGCTATGTCGCAGCCCCCGGCAATACCGCCCACTCCGGCCTGTGCGACAAGACCGGCGGGCCCTCTGGCACGAGCTACGATTCCGACGAGTGCAACCGACTCAAAGCCGTCGCCCTCGACGACTACGACGCCGCAAAGAAACGCGACCTGTTTGGCTGGCTCGGAGTGGGTGTGGGCGCCGCGGCCGCAATCACCGGTGGCGTTCTCCTTTTGACCGGCGACGATGCGGATCGCTACACCCACGAGCGACCCGAGCTTTCGAAAACCAGGCTGCGTCCGACCTTTTCGATCGCTGGTGACGCGCGCTGGATAGGCATCGCCGGTTCCTTCTGATAGGATTGGTTCCGTGGGGAAAACAATCGCGCACTTCCTTCGGTGCGCGTCGTTGCTCCTGGTAGTGTCGGTTGCCCTCGGAACAGCGTGTTCGTCGGACAAAGCCGACGCGATCAAGCGTTCGGGTCTTGCCGAAGGTTGTTTGATCAACACGGATTGCAAGTCGCCGTTGGTATGTGCATTCCGCCGCTGTCACGTGCAGTGCGAGGACAGTCGGGATTGCGATCCCCAGCAGCTGTGCATCGATGCGGACAAGCCGTTTCGCGTGTGCCAGCTCGGTGTCGAGCGCGACTGCGAGTACAACAGCCAGTGCCCGGGTGACCAGGTGTGCGCCGTCGATGCCCACTGTCGCGATCAGTGCGCGGCGGATCGAGATTGCGGCTATCAGCAACTGTGTGCCCAAGGCACCTGTGCCGAGCAGTGGGAAGTCACCGACGGCAAGCTACCGGTCGTCGCGCCCAAGGCCGATGGGGGCCAGCCCTGCGTTTACAACTCGGATTGTCCCTCCCCCCAGGTTTGCAATCAGGGGCTTTGCCGCATCGAGTGCCTCGAGGACCGAGACTGCACGGTCGGCCTCTCATGCATCGCGTCGCGCTGCACACTCCCTGGCACCGCCGTGGTGAAGCCGGATGGCGCCCCTCCGGGATACGGAGCGCCGTGCTCGCTGCCGAGTGATTGCGATCCGGGCCTCGTATGCAAGACGGGAAGCTGCCTCTACGAATGCAATGCCAGCGTCGATTGTGCGCCGGGACTGTGCTGTTTTTCCCATCAATGCGTGACTGGCTCGGTCTGCACCACGCTCGATGGCGGCACCGACGCGAGCTTCGAGGGCGGCGCTCCGTGCTCGAAGAATGCCGACTGTGACGACGGGAAATGGTGCAACGGACCCGAGCAGTGTCAGGCGGGCAAGTGTGCTGCGGCGCTGGACACACCGTGCAACAGCCACTCGAGTTGCATTCAGGACACGTGTACGGAGGCGACCAAGAAATGCGCATCCGTGGTCGTGGCACCCCAAGACCTGGACGGCGACACGTACCTCGACTTCGGTTGCGGCGGGATCGATTGCGATGACAATAATCCGAACGTGTACCCGGGTGCTCCGGAGCTCTGCGATCTCAAGGACAACGACTGCAACGGAAAAGTCGACGACAAGTCCCGAGCGCCATACGGACCTGCGTACTTGCTGTCGGTCCCCACTGCCGCCTCCGGAATCGCGCTGCCCAATGGCACGGGATTTGCGGCGTTCTACGACGAGCCAGCGACCAAGACCATTTTCGGTCGGCTGCTCGGCGCCAACGGATCGCCAACGGGTTCGGCCACGCCGGTCTTTGCCGCGACCTCCGCGGTTACGCTGATGGGCGCCGATACCGGAGGTGGAACGATACTTCTTCTGGTCAAAGAGCAGCTTGGTAGCGGCTTCCTCAACCTGTGGGGGGTTCTTCTCAAGACCGATCTGACGAAGCTCCTCGAGCTCAAGCTCAGCGACCTCGCCACATCGCCGCCGGATGTCCGGTGGACGGGAACCGACTACCTCCTAGCGTGGGCAACCCTCTCGCACGTCAATCACCTCGCCCACGTAACCACGACCGGTCAGCTCAATGGAGATGTGTCGCCAACACCGAACTCGCTTCAACCGTACGTAACGGCGGCCGCGAGTGCGACTTCTGCGTTCGCTCTCGGCTACACCAGCGGACCGGGTAGTGACTCCGATATCGGGATCTATGGCTCGAGCGGATCACTGTTGGCTGGTCCAACGAAATCCACGGGAAGCATCCTGATCGCAATTGCCGGCACCACGAACAACGGGTTTGTTGCAATCCGAAGCATCGGCTCGCTACTGGCCAACCACGTTGACTCTCAAGCGCAGCTCGGGCCCAACCTGCCCATGCCCCTTACCTATGCACCGACGAGCTCCGACGGAGCCAGCGACGGCAATGGCGCGATGTTCGCCTTCGCCTCCTCCTCCTATGCTCCAACGCTGCTGTACGTCGCCGGCGACGGCAGCTTCGGAGTGGAAACTTCCCAAGCACTCACCCCCGATGTTTTCGACGGGCTCGTGAACCTTTCGGGCGGCTCCCAATCGTTCGTGATGAGCCATTTCGACGCGACCAACGACCGGCTCCGTTGGATCCGCGCGGGCTGTCAGTAGAGGCGACGCGCTTCGTGACACCCGAAGGGGGCTGTCAGCGCAAGAGCTCCCGCACACGATCGAGCGTCTCCTGATCGAGCGCGCGAGAGCGGTGCACGATGCGGCCATCCTTGTCGATGACCAGGATGGCCGGAAGCTCGTTGTCTCCCAGGGCCTCAGAAAGGCCGAAATCGGGATCGAGGTACACCGGGTAAGAAATCGGGTTGGAAGCGAGATAGCGAACAACCACGCTTCGCTCTTCGCCTTCGTTCACTCCGAGTACGGAAAGCCCCTGCTTTGCGAACGCGCGGTGGAGCCGCTCGAGCTTCGGGCGTTCCTTCTCGCACGCCGCGCACCAGGTCGCCCACAGATCGACCACCGTCGCGCGTTGACCGAGCGCGCGTTCGCGAGCCACTCGCGTTCCATCCACGGAAACGAAGTCCCGGACCGGAAGAACGCTCGCGCGGGGCGTTGAGCTCGAGGCGCAGCCGGCGACGAGGGGAGAGAGCGCCAGGAGCCATGCGAACAACCGTCTCATCTAGAACATCCCGCCGTAGCCCAGCCCTACGATGTCTGCAACCAAGCCCGTATCCCGCCAGTAACGGAAGTAGGAGGCGTCGAACGACTGGCCTCTTCGAAACAGCCACGACAGCTTCAAGCCGACCTCGTTGGCGTGGAAGGCCGCGAGATCCGAGTCCGCGGTCCGCGGCTCCGAAGAGAGCCGGTTGCCGCCGTAGGAAGTCGTGAAGAAGTCGACCGCGGTCTGCGTGTAGTACCGATAAGAACCGCGCGCGATGAAGCGCGGCCCGAGGTACTGGTGAAGCTCGAAGTCCGCGGTGTGGGAAACGAGATCGAAATCGTCGAAGTAATATCGATATCCAGCGCGGAGCGTGGTGCGACTGAATGGCAAGTGCTGGGCAATCCGCCCCTGGATCCCGTGACGGGAGCGCTGATGGGGAAAGCGCTCGTCGGCGCGAAAAACTCCGGTTTGGACCGGCACCGAGTTGTAGGTGGCCTGGAGGGTTCCCTGCTGAAACGTGAAGCCGTAGCTCGCATCGAACACGGTCGTCGGCGAGAGCAGCTGGGAAAACGCTAGGTTCAGGTTCACCGCCGTGCGTTGTCGCTTCCCTTGACGGGATCCATCGGAAACCAAGTTGTCGAAGCGATCGAACGTCGCTCCGACGGATGTGCTCAGCACCGTGTTGTCGTCGGCCAGGGAGCGGGAATAACCGAGCGTGAACGATCCGGAACCGAACGGTTCCTCCTGGTGCCAGCCGATGTACGAAGTGAATTGATCGTTGGGTCCGAGATCGAAGCGGCTGGTGATTTCGAGTCCGTAGGCTTCGTTGACTCCCGACGCTTGAGAGATCACGTCGACCGAATTGGTCGAAGCAGCACTCACGATGTCGACGGGTACGACGATCTCGTGGTGGATCGTCGGCGATTGCTCGATGTCGATGAGACCCAGCGGCTCGATGATGAGAGCGCGTTCGCTGCCCGGACCCGCGAAGGTGCCCGCTTGAGACTGATAGCCCTCTCCACGCTGCCAGAAGGTGGTCAGCCGAAGACGGACTTCGTCGATGCGGGGCTCATCCTGGCCGTCCAATCCGAGGATCGCGGCGTCGTCGACCTCGGGTTCGCTGGCGCCCGACAGGGAGGGGCACGCGAAGAGGGACAAGAGCACGAGCCATCTAGTTCCCGCAGCCACAGCCCCCGCCTGCCGGTTTTCCGTCGCCGCCCGCGGAGCCCTCTCGAGATGTGTGGAGCTTGCGCAGCGTCCGCTTCTCGAGGGGATCGTCTTGGGCGGGCATCGTGGGATCAGCCAAATACTGGCGTCGGTTCTGGGGAACGACGGCACAAGAGCTCGAGGCTGCGAGCAAGAGCGCCGCGCCCACCCAACGCGCGAGTCTCAACGGTGACCTACGATCCATCGAGACCCGCCTCGGCGTCTTCCTGGTCGGCACCCGCATCGACCGGAGTAGGTTGGTTGGCGCGATCGTTCGCACATTTCCTGAGGGCCGGGTCATCGAGGGCTTGGGCCTCGGCCACGTCGGCATCGCAAATCTCCCCTGTCGGATACTCCTCGAACGAGATGAAGCACCCGCCGAGGGTCCCAATGAGCACGCCGAGCGGGCCGGCGAGCCAAAACCTGGAAACGACGCGCTGCATGGCTCAGGAAATGCGTGACGATGGAGCCCTGGGCCTCGGTTGGGCCGACGGAGGTGGATACCGCCACGTCGCGCTTGTGCTTCGGGTCCTGGGAAAGGACGAAGTAAACGCTGAGCCCCAGACCCACTCCGCCGACGATCCAGCCAACCGTGCTGACGTTTCGCATTTGCCGCCCGCTGTCCGTGGCTTTCCTACCGGCCTCGTCGCAGAGCCCCACGGTGGGGCTGCAGTGATCCTCGGCAATGGCTTTCTGGTTGAGAGCGAAGTAGCCGGCCGTGGCGCCGACTGAAAACCCCGAGAGAGCGACTCCGGCGAACAGGTAGGCGAGAGGGGGAGGTCCTTCGGATTCGGTCGAGGTTTGTCGGGCTGGGGGATCCGCGCGAGCGACCGAAGCGAACAGCAAGCAGAGTGCGACGGGGATGGCTCGCGTCAATCGTAGGGTCAATGGATCCTCGCCGGGTTTTGCATCTGGCGTTTTACAGCCTGCGAGATCGATTCGCCAGGGGACGCACGTGCAGGCGGCACAATTTGGCACGCAAAAGGTGCGCAAATCCTCGGATCGGACAGCATTCGAGGTGGCACGCGGGCTGCACTCCGTTGTCGATCATGCGAAAGCGATTCTTGGTCTTTGGATGCGTGGCGCTCGGGGCATCGAGTGTTGCTTGCGGAAACACGGCCGACGAGAGCTCCGTGACCACCGGTTCGTACGAGCTCGACGCGACCCATGTCGTCCGCCTCGGGGAGTCACCGAGCGGTGGAGTGCCCACCCTCGACTACTTCGTTCGTGTCGACGTGCCGGAGGCCGGAAGCGGGGAGAAAGTCGTGGTGACGCCGGTCGGGGGGCTCGCGGCGTCCTACAATCGAGCGAGCGACGGCACCCTCACACCCGTCGAGGGCGACGGGGCGTGGATCAACTACCTCTCCGACCACGATTCGTGGAGCAGCATCGAGCTCCACGAGAACGGCTTTCATTGGAAATTCGCGGATGGTCTCGTGCGGCGATTGCTTCTGGTCCGAGTCCATCGAGGCGAGCGGTAACGTCGGCGCCGATCTTCGCGCGCCGAGCTTCGCTGTGAGCTCGGACTTTGCCGGGGTGGCCGACAAGATCCTTCCCTGGAGCACGTTGACGCTCACCAGCGATGAAGGAGTCGACCCGGCGGATCTGAACGCGCGCGTGAGTGTGAAGGATGCTGCCGGACCGCCGCCCACAGCAACGTGGCTTGCCCAAGAGACTCCGACCGGGACCGATTGGAGCGGCGTACGGAGGCTCGAAGGCCACTTCACCGACCTGTCGAGCTTCGAAAAACCCCGTCAGATCATCCTGGCCATCGACGCGGGCGTCCGGGACCTCGCGGGCAACGAGGGCTCCGCCTTCGAGCAGTCCTTCGGTGTCATCGGGCTGGGCACACCGCGCGAGTCAATCCCATTCGACACGACTTCGCTCGACCTGGACTCCTGGGGAGTCGTGAAGGCCGTGCCTGGCGACGGCCTCTGCGAGGGGGACGGCTGCGCCCTCGTGGGTCCCGAGCACAGCTGCGGAACTGCGAGCGGTTTTGCGGCGCGTCTCAACGTCACGGGCAAGACGAAAATCCTGGTCCGCGCCCGAGCGCTCGTCGAATTCGACGGAGACTTCTACGGCAGCGGCTACAGCTTCACGGTGGCCACGCCCGGGGGGGAAGTCAGCGACGCCCCCCTCGTGAAAGGAGTGCTGCCACTGGCTGCGCTCGAAGTGCCCATTGCGGAAGCCAAGTTCAGCACCGACTGGGATACGACCGAAATTCCCATCCCAGCGGGATCGACCGAGGTGGGGATCGCGCTTCACTCCCACTACAGCCAGTGCGGTTACGGCATGCCGTATGCGGTGGAGGGCTTGTTGGTGGATAGCATCACGCTCGAGTGATGCGACGCGGACGCTTGCCCCGATGCTCGCATCGGCACACAATGCGATCACGATGCGACTTCAAACAGGGTTCGCGACGCTCACGATACTGGGCCTCACGCTCCTGAATGGCAGCCTCGCGTCCTGCTCTGCCAGCTCGAGCAGCGGTGATTCGGGCGGGAATGGCAGCGGCGCCACGGGAAGCGGCGGAGACGGAAGCACGGGGGGCACCGGCGCGAGCGGTGGAGGGATCAACTTCGACTCGGGCTCCGGAGGCAACGGTGGGTCGCTGACCGACGGCCAGGCGTGCGAGGCCGTCTCTCAGACCGCCGACAACAAGGTCCGGCCCGTCGACATCATTTTTGCGCTCGACACCTCCGACAGCATGGTGGGCGAGCTGCAACAAGTCGAAAACAACATGAACGCGTTCGTGAACGCGATCACCGGCACCGGCATCAACGTCCACATCGTGCTCATCGCCAAGCCCGGGGATCCCAACGGTGGGACGATCTTCAATCCCGATCCGGGAGTGTGCCTCGATCCACCACTGGCGACCGGCGTGTGCCCGGGCGGCTCGAAGCCTCCGCTGTTCCAGCACGTCGAGGTCGGCGTTGGAAGCAACAATGCGCTGAACAAGATCATCGAGACTTACCCGCAGTACAAGCCGACGCTCCGCCAGAATGCCGTCAAGTATTTCGCGATCGTGAGTGACGACAACGCCACCGACGGGCCCTACAACTCCGCCGCAAGCTTCATTCAGGCCGTCAACGCACTCGATCCCGGCTGGTTCGACGACTGGAAGTTCTTCGGTATCTATTGCACAGGGAGCTGCGGAGTGTTCCTGGCGTGCGCCGCAACCGGAAGCGTCTACTTGGATCTGGTCTCGCAGACCGGCGGCGTGACGGGGGATCTCTGCGGCAACAACCAGAACTTCTCGCCCGTGTTCAATCAAATGTCCCAGGCCGTGGTTTCGGGCAAGACCATCGATTGTGCTTGGGATATCCCGCCCGCACCGGCGGGGCAGACGTTCGACCCCCAGAAGGTGAACGTCAACTACTCGCCGGCGGGCTCCGGCTCCTCCCAACCCATCTATCACGTCGATCTTTCCACCGACTGTGGCCCGAACGGCGGCTGGTACTACGACAACAACCAGAGCCCGACGAAGGTGCTCGCCTGCCCGAGCACCTGTGCCGCCATCCAGTCGGATCCGAACGCAAAGATTGACGTCCTGTTCGGCTGTAAGACGAACGACATTCCCAAGTAGCTTGGGTGCCCTCCGTCCTGTCTTGATGGGCGACCGGCACCCGTTGCAAGCGGCTATACTCGGGGCGAGTGGCTTGGGTCGAAACCATCGGCCATCGCTTCCAGCTCGGGGAGCGAATCGGCGCGGGCGGCATGGGCATCGTGCGTCGGGGCGTCGACCTTTCGAGTGGGGACTCGGTGGCCGTCAAACTGCTGCATCCTGGTCAGGCTGCGGAGCGCTTCCTTCGGGAGGCCGAAGTACTGGCAAAGCTCGGTCATCCCGCGATCGTTCGCTACGTGGCCCACGGCGCAACGGAGCAAGGTCGCCTCTACATCGTGATGGAGTGGCTGGACGGCGCCACACTGTCGGAGCTTCTGGCCGCACGCAGCGTTCTCAGCCCCAGCAACGTCGTGAGCTTTGCCCGGCGGCTCGCCTCCGGGCTCGCTCTCGCACATGGACAAGGCGTCGTCCATCGCGACATCAAGCCCAGCAACGTGATCCTGCCGGGAGACGACCTGGCGCGCGCAACCCTCATTGATTTCGGAGTGGCTCGGCGTGCCGTGGATCCCCATCTCACCCAGGTGGGGCTGTTGATCGGGACAACGTCCTACATGTCGCCCGAGCAAGCGTCGGGGGAGCGCAACCCCCAGCCCGCGTCGGACATCTTTTCCCTCGGCTCACTCCTGTACCGCGCGCTGTCGGGCCGACATCCCTTCGAGGCAGGCGACGCGACTGCAACGCTTGCCAAAGTGCTCCTCGACGAACCAGTGCGGCCCGCCGAAATCGAACCCCGCATTCCGGGTGCGCTCGACGATCTCGTCTTCGAGATGCTGTCGAAGCGACCGGAAGACCGCCCGGCCGACGGCAGCGTCCTCTTCGATCGACTCGACGCCCTCGGAGAGCTCCAGGAGATCGAACAACCAACACCGCCCGAGGTTGTCCGATCCCTGGGCGCCGCGGAGCAGCGGGTGGTGTGGGTCGTGCTCGCCGGTGGCAGCGGCTCCTCGAGTGACGCCGCGACGCAACAGATCACGCATCCCGCCAAGCCGCCTCCGGGCGCCCGGGCGGCAGCCGTGGTGGCCGGACATCGCGCCCGCTGGGACGTGCTGGCGGATGGAACCGGAGTGGCATCATTCAGCGACGCCGGCGGGGATCGCGGGGAGCGAGCGACACGCCTCGCGCGCGATCTGCATCGAGCGCGACCCGATCGCCCGATGGCTCTCTCCATGGGGCTCGGCGTCGTCGGAAGGCGAGCGCCGGTTGGGCAAGCGCTGGACCGAGCCGTGAAGTCCCTATCCGGCGCGACCATGGGGGAAATCCACGTGGATGAAGAGACCGCGTCGGTGCTCGATCCACGCGAGCTCGCTCTCACCCGCGAGGGCAAACGCCGTCTGACACGCGTGGAGCGCCCAGCAGATGAAACACGAAAGCTTCTGGGTCGCATCACCCCGTGCGTCGGCCGTGAGCGGGAGCTCGTCACCCTCGAAGCACTGGTCGACCAATGCGTGCATGACTCGGTGGCACGCGTTTCCGTCGTCGTCGGGCCGACCGGGATCGGGAAGTCTCGACTCCGGTACGAGCTGTTGAACCGAATGCGCGAGCGGGGGATTCGTGCGGAATTCTTGATCGGCCGCGCGGACTCGCTCAGCGCAGGATCGCCCTTTGCGCTGCTTCGCGAAGCGCTCCGGCGCTCGGCAAGAATCCTGGACGGCGAGCCGATTGGCGAAAGCCGGACCAAGCTCCTCGACCGGGTGAGGCGCGTGCTCGGGGCGTCCGCGCGGGCGTTCGATGTCGCGGTGTTTCTCGGGGAGCTCGCCAACGTGCCGTTCGACGACGCCGACAGTGACGCCCTGCGAGCCGCACGCAGAGACCCACGCGCCATGGGTGATGCGATTCGTGGTGCGTGGCTCGACTACATCGGGGCGGAATGCACCGAGAAACTCGTCGTCTTGGTGCTCGAGGACCTGCAATGGGGCGACCGTCCGACGGTAGCTTTGGTCGACGCAGCGCTCGGCGCCCATCGCGAACGCCCTCTCCTCGTCCTGGCTCTGGCACGCCCGGAAGTGAGGGATTTGCTACCACACGCCTTCGTGAGGCGAGAGCCGGTGGAAATCACATTGCGGCCTCTGCATCGCAAGGCATGTCGGTCTTTGGTCGAAGACGTTCTCGGCGCCCAGCTCGACGAGGGCCTCGGCGCTCGCATCGTGGAGCTCGCGGACGGCAACGCATTCTTTCTGGAGGAGCTCATCCGCGCGGTTGCAGACGGAAAGACTTCGCTTCCGCCAACGGTGATGGCCATCGTTCAGGCCCGCCTCGATGGGCTCGACCCCGAGTCACGCCGATTGCTTCGAGCAGCCAGCGTGTTCGGCATGCGCTTTTGGCGCGGCGCCGTCGAAACGCTGATGGGAACGCCGACCGGCGATGTCGGCGTGGCTACCGCGCTTTCCACCTTGGTCGAGCGCGAGCTCTTGACCGAGCGACCCGAGGCCGCGTTTCCGGGGGAAACCGAGCTGGTGTTCCGTCATTCCATCGTACGGGAAACGGCTTACGCGGCGTTGACGGAAGAAGATCGCGTGCTCGGTCACCAGAAGGCGGGCGGGTGGCTCTCGAGCGTGGGCGAGGTAGACGCACTCACGCTCGCCGAGCATTTTCGCCGAGGCGGCGAACCCGACAAGGCCGTGCGCTTCTTCCTCGCCTCGGCGGAGCACGCACTCGAGGGCCACGATCTCACTGCGAGCGTCGAGCGCGCCCAGCTAGCCCTGGCATGCAATCCCGATCGCGACACCCGCGGACATATCGCGGAGGTCTTGGGTGCCGCACATCTGTGGAAAGCCGAGTACGCCGAAGCAGAGCACTGGAGCCTCGAGGCGGCTGAGCTTCTCGAAACGGCCACCCCACGCTGGTTTGCAGCGCTCTCCGAAGCATCGAGTAGCGCAGGCGCGCTGGACCACGGCGATGTGCTGACCCGGGTCGGCGACATGGCGCGAGCGGCCAAGGCCCAGTCGGACGACGCGCGTGCGGCCCAGGTGATGTGCTTGGCGCGCGCCGCAACGGGTCATCTCCGCAATGGACGTCGCGAACCGGCGCTCGCTGCCATCGAGAGGATGACGGAAGTTGGCGCGGAAGCCACCACCCTCACCTCGATGATCCAAGCTTGGATCCACCACGGCCGATCGGCGGTCGCGTACTTCACCGGCGAGTCGGCGTTGTTCCGCAGCTCTCTCGAGCTTGCCATCGAGGCGTTCGACGCTTCGGGGGACGTGCGCGCCGCCACCAATGACCGGGTAAATCTTGGATTCGCGCTCGCGGCGCTTGGGGAATACGAGAGTGCCGAGGAGCTGATCGAGAACGCTTCAGCTCAGGCGGACCGGCTCGGGCTCGCCAAGGTTCAGGGCTACGCACGGCACAACCTCGGATGGATCCGCATGCAGCTCGGACGACCGTCGGAAGCCATCGAGCTCCAGCGTCAGGTCATCGACTTGGCGCACGGCCAAGGGGAAGGGCTGCTCGAGGGATCCGCCCGGGCGTACCTGTCGCTTGCGCTGTCGGCAGCGGGAGACCTCGAGGGGGCAGAAGCCGAGGCGCGTCTCGCAGCGACGCTTCTCGAGCCCGTGCCAGCGCTCCGGCCCCACGCGCTGGCGGCGCTCGCTCAGGCGCTCGCCGCGCTCAATCGCACCAAGGAGGCACTCGTGGCTGCGGAGGAAGCTCTGGCTGGAGCCGACACCCTGACATTACCCGAAGACTCCGATGCGCTGGTGCGCCTCGTCGCCGCACGAGCGCGGCACGCGAGCGGAAATGTGGACGCTGCCCGTCGAGCTCTGTCCGTGTCCCGCGACAAGATCCTGGCTCGCTCTCGCGAGGTTGGCGATCACGAGCTCGCGAAAAGCTTCCTCGAACGTGTGCCCGAACACGTGCAAACGTTGAAGCTTTGCCAAGAGTGGGAGCTCTGACCGCTCGCGCACCCATCGTGAAGCATGTAGGCTCGTGACCCGATGAAATCCACGCGTCCAAGACCCAGCTCGGTCGGCGGATGGACACCTTTGCTTGGCCCTTGCGTCCGCAAGGATCGAGCGTAACGAGAGGCTTCGTGTCGGATCCCACCCGAGACACCGTTGCTGAAATCGGTACGGTCATCGCGGGCAAGTACCGCGTCGATGGTGTGATCGGCGAGGGGGGTATGGGTAAGGTTCTGAGGGCGACCCATCTCGAGCTCGATCGGGTGGTCGCGATCAAGATCATTCGTGAGGATCTCGCGGCGTCCCAGGAGGTGGCAACGCGCATGCTCCTGGAAGCTCGTGCGGCAGCCAGCATCACGAACGAGCACGTCGTGCGCGTGATGGACGTGGGCAGGCTCCCCGCGGGCGCTCCGTACATCGTTATGGAGCATCTCCTCGGTCAGACTCTCCACGGCGTCGTCGAGCAGCGCGGGCCGCTGCCGGTCCCCCAGGCGGTGGATTGGGTCCTCGAAGCCTGCGAAGCGCTCGCGGAGGCCCATGCAATGGGGATCGTGCACCGGGACATGAAACCGGAGAACTTGTTCCTCGCGAATCGCGCGGACGGCACGCCTACCATCAAGGTGCTCGACTTCGGAGTTTCCAAGCGCTTGGCCGAGGCCGGAAAGCCCGCACCCATGGCGCTCACCAATCCCTCGACTGCGGTGGGCTCTCCGCACTACATGGCGCCGGAGCAAATGCGCGCTCTCGCGGATGTCGACGGTCGCGCCGACATCTACGCTCTCGGCGCCGTCCTGTTCGAGCTCCTCACCGGAAACCCCCCGTTCGTGGCCGACAACATCCCCACCCTGTGCAACATGGTGCTGAGCCTCGAGCCCCCTACGTTGCTCCAGATCCGCACCGAGATCCCCCCCGACCTCGACGCCGTGATTCAACGTTGCTTACGCAAGAATCCCGACGACCGCTACTACAGCGTGTCCGAGCTGGCAGTGGCGTTGGCTCGCCACGGCACGCCGGCGGCCCGGGGATCCGTTGAGCGCGTGCTCCGAGTCCTCGGCGATAACCCCCCGCCCGCGTCCCAAAGAAATTTCGAAGTCGCCGAACCGCCCGATGCCCGGACGCTAGCGATGCCCTCCATGGCTGGATCGCTGACTCCGCCGATCACGCAAGAAGCCAGCGCAGCCCCGCCCTCTCGACGAGGGCTGCTTGCCACCATTGTGCTCGTGGCAGTTTTCCTGACGGCCATCGTCGCCGTCGCCCTCGTTGCTCGACACAAAAGGCCGAGTGCCCCACCTCGTCTCGAACGCGGCGTGACCGCCGTTGCGGAGAAAGCTCGCACCACCGAGCCGCCATCCGAGCCCATCGTCACACCCCAAGAGCCCGCAGCGTCCGTGACTCCAGCCACGAGCGCATCCGAGGCGGCGCCACCGCCACTGCCACCTCCCCTCCGCGTTCCGACACCGCCCAAGAAGTTACCTCCAAAGGGCTCAGGCGGCGCCGACAGCTTTGGCGGGCGAAAGTAGTCGAAATTAACCGCCCGATTCCAGAGGCGCCCGCCACTCGAAACCGTGTCGAAGCGAATACTGACGTGCGTGACGCGCCTGGTGACATCCGCAGGGCTAGGGCTGTCGCTGTGGGGGACCGCCTGCGGGGGGACGGGAGCGAGCTCTGGCTTTGCCGATTCCGGGGTCGCGGGCGTTGGGGCTGCCAACCCGGGGGGCGCGCCCGGTTTCGGGGGCGAAGGAACTGGCG
Organism: uncultured delta proteobacterium; assembly: GCA_963781505.1. GTDB lineage: Bacteria > Myxococcota_A > Polyangia > Polyangiales > Polyangiaceae > JADJKB01. Next base: position 95,466 of record CAWAHB010000039.1, read on the forward strand.
CAGAGAGCAGCGGCGGAGGAACGACGGGAGTCGGCGGCAACGCAGTGGAAGATGCCGGGGTTCCACCCGACTCACCACCGGGCACTCCCGCTCACATCGAGAGCGTTGGCGGGAATGGATTCGCTCTGCTCGAAAACTGGCCCGGCGGAGAGCTCAAAGTACGCATCACCGACGCTACGGGCACAGGTGTGTCGAACGTGGACGTCACGTTCTCCCTCCTTTCGGGAGAGGGCGCCAACATCACGAGCCCGTCGAACCCAACGACCGCCACCGATGAAAATGGAATCGCCGGGCGCGTGCTCCAGGGCGCCGGGTTCAACGCCAGCACGGCGTTCGGTCAATCGGTCTTTCGTGCGAGCTCTTCGGTGGGATCGGTCGACTTCGTTGCCGTCACGGTGCACCAATCGAACATCGGACCGGTCGGCGCGCTGATCGTTCTCGACAAACCCGAGAGTTACGACCTGGGTGACGTGAAGGCGGGTTCGATCCTGCCAAAAGCCGCCAAGCTCCAGGCGGTGGTCCAAGCGGGAGCCTTCTCGGGTACCCCGCTCCCGAACGTCGGCCTTCGGTTCGTCGATCCGAAGGATCACGACGTCCCCGCCGTTGCCAACTGCGTGGGAGGCTTTGCACTCACCAATCCGAGTGGCGTTGCCGAATGCGATCTGGCTGTCGGCAGCGAGCTCGGCCAGCACTGGATCGCGGCTTTCGGTGGGGAGAGCACGATCTGGACTGGGATCCACTTCAACGTGGTGCCCTAACATGCCGAATGCGGGCGACGCCTCGTGGCGTGCCCGCATCCGGTCGGGTTTTCGGCTGACGAATCAGGGTCGAACGGGAATGGTCGCCGGTGCGCTACCGGTGACGGCCTTGACCGAGTCGAAGATCAACTCACGTGTGTAGATTGGGTTGTGGACGCCACCCGCGCTGCCACGGGCCAACAGCAGGTAGTTGTACAGCGCTCCGGCCAGATTGGCGCTGACTCCGCTGGTACCGGCGAGCACCACGTCCAGCGCGACGTTTTGGTCCGCAAGCTCGGAGGCCGTGAGAGCCACGCAGGGCGAGGTCGAGCAACGGGTGAGGTACCCCTTGTTGTTGAGGGCAACGCGGAGCTCCTGGATGCCGGCCTTCATCGCGCTCTGGCCGCCCGCGACATCGAAGTCCGTCGCGTTCGTGTGGCAGCCCGCCTGCGTGCAAGCACTGATCTGAGGATAGAACGAGTGGTTCCCGACGCCTTGGTTCGTGGCCACCGACGGCATGTGACAGTGGACGCAGCCGTTCGTGAAGCCCTGATGCGTGGAGTTCTTGTAGGTCAGACCGGTGTAGTGATAGCCGCCCTTGCCGGTGTAGATGTCGGACTGCGGCCCCTCGTGAGGACCCCAGTAGGCGCTCGAGAGGTTGTTCGACGCCGTGATGTAGTTGGTGACGTCCTTGCGGGACTTGTGACACCAGATGCAAGCGTTCCCGTGACCGTAGGTTCCCGCGGGAGTTCCATCGGAAGTGCCGACGGCCGAGCTCTTTTCGATGATGCCTTCGTCCGACGCGCCCGTGGGTGCTCGTAGCGGGAAGGAACCCGGCGTGTAGTTTGCTCCGGTGATGTGGGGGTCGTTGGCTGCCGTGACATCGTGGCAGGTGGTGCAATGGACCACGGCAACCGTCGCCACTCCTCCGTACGTCGCTTCGCCCACCTTGCTGTTGCTGCTGTTCAGGTAGTTGATCTGCCCGTGGGCGAGGTTCGGCGGGCCGTTGTTCCCGCCGAAGTTCACGTTGCCGGCTACGCGCTGCTCGATGCCGTCGATCGCGTGACAGTTGCCGCAGGCGGCGTTCCCGGTCCACGTAGAAACTTCCTCACCGCCGAGGTTCGAGATGTAGGTCGCGTAGTGGGTGCTGGTCTTCCACTGCTCGACGATCCCGTTGAAGCCGTGGCAGGGCGAAAGACAACTCGAGGTGAGCCCGCCTTCCGGAAGCGCACCGCCATCCCCCGTGCCGGCTGGACCTTGAGGACCCTGGGGACCTGCCGTTCCCGCCGGACCCGCCGGGCCCTGAGAACCATCGTCGCCCGTCGCGCCCGTCGCGCCCGTCTTTCCGTCCGCACCGTCAGAGCCGGAGCATGCGGCGCCAAGACTGATAGCGACGAGAAGGGATGCGTAGTGTGTGAGTCTCATAGTCGCTCCTATACCCGAGTTGGCGTCCAGAGAGCACGAAACATTCCACACATTCTCCGGGATTTCTGGGCACTTCTTGCTCCGAAGCAACGCAGATCCTGCGTATCGCTCGAACTCGACGAAAAATTTGCGAGCGCTACCGATCCTTGGTCGGCTCCGGATCGCTCGCTGGCTCGTCGTCTTCTGAATCCGGATCGCTCTCGGATTCCGAATCGCTCTCGGGTTCCGAATCGGCCTCGGATTCCGCATCGTTCTCGGATTCCGAATCGCTCGCCGGCTCCGAATCGGCCTCGGTTTTCTTGGCGGCGACGACTTTCTTGCGAGCCACGTTGGGCGGGCGGAGGGACTGCGGGCTCGTCCCCCCAGCTGATCCTCGCGCGACGTCCACCAGGATCGCCAGAAGGTAGCAAAGCACCGCCAGCATTCCGATCATCTGGCCCGCGCTCATCGCAAAGATGACGGGCAGGGGGCGCGGCGACAGGATCGAATACACCATCGTCGCGAGACCAACGAGCGCCAACACGCACGCGACGCGCGTCAGGCGTGAGAGTGAACCGTGAACGAGCTTTGACTGGATGTTCACTCGCCTTGCTCGCTCTCCGCTGAGGCAGCTGGCTCCGCGCTCGGGATGGCGCTCGCGCTCGGACTCCCCCCGGCACTCGCGCTCGCGCCGGGAGGCGTAGCCCCCGGTTTGGTACCGCCGTTCTTGTTGAATGGGTGCGCATACCCGTGACAGCCGGCACTCGCGCAGCTCACCTTGTTGGAGTCGAGCTCGGCTTGGAGGGAGATGTGATCCGGAACGCTGCTCCAGTCCTTCAACGTGGCGCTGTGGCACTGGCGACAATTCGTGTTGTCGTAGGGCTTCCTCAGATGAATGACCTTGTTCGCTTCCTCGAGGGACATGCTCCTGTACCCACCGAGGTAATACTCATAGACGTGCCGCATGCCTCCGGCTTTGGTCATCGCGTAGCCGTACATGCCGTAGTCGGCGTGACAGACATAACAGCTGCGATCGCCGAAGAACGGATTGCGAGAATGCTTGGCCGCCAACGACTGCGATTTCGGGTTCGACGCGTCCTCGAAGTGGCGCGTCATCACGTGACAAGAGCCGCAAAACTCCCGGTGGGTGGTCGCCTCCATCCCGTTCACGGTGCTGGAGACGCCCGTCAGAGCCGGGAACACACCGAGCCCGAACAGCAGCCGAAGCTTCACTGACAGGTTGATCAGCGGCTTTTTCACCAGGTACGTGACGAGAATCACGGCCGCGATGACGGCGCAGAGGATGGCGACGATTCCAAGTCCTGAGGGATGCACGGGCGAAGAATAGTCGCGCGGATGGCCGCTCGACTACAAGAAGAGCCGACCGACTCGGACTCGCGCAAATCTGGCGCACCCTTTTCCCGGGGCACCATGGCTATCATGCGGGACCAAAGTGTCCCCCGCCTCGCCTCGCATCCCCCTGTTCTGGCTCGTGAGTGCGTTCCTCATCGGAACGCTCGTGGCCTGCTCGGATGCCGGAATGCCCGAGGGCGCCTCACCAGGACGCGGCGTGTACGTGCCCGCCACCTGGCAAGTCGCGCGGACGATCGCCGGGCATCAGACTCACGTCGTCAAAAAGCACGTCGCCTGCGTGAAGTGCCACTCAATCACGGTCGACTCCCTGGGCGACGTGACCCCGGATCGCTGCGCAAAGTGTCACGAGAAGGAGGGCCGCCTACAGCACGCAACGGCGCATGCGGAGGAGCGATTTGGTCCGGGCACGAAGTCCGACTGCATGACCTGCCACGCGTTCAAAATGGAAGGCACCGAGCATCCAGCTGCGAACGGCATGCCGGCATCCCATCCTCCGGGACCGAAGGACTGCCTTCGCTGCCACAAGCAGAAGCAAGGAAACACGCCCGCGGTCGCGATCCACGGCACGAGCGAGTGCGTGAAATGCCATCGTCCCCACGAGGACGCGAAGCCGAAGCCGGCGCCGTGCTCCGAGTGTCACGGCGACGTGGAAACCTCCCACGCCGCGCGAGGCAAACCCATCACCGCTGTTTGCACGACCTGCCATCAGCACCAACACGCTCCGGCTTCCGATGCGCGCGATATGTGCGCGGGCTGCCACTCGAAGCAAAAACCGATCATCCCGGCAGCTGCGCTATTCGCCGGCGGGCACATGGAGTGCGTCGGTTGCCATCGACCGCACAGCTTCGAGAAGGAAAAGGCGGTTGCCTGCCGCTCCTGCCACGAAGCGATCCACGTTCTCGGCACGCCGCGTGTGAAACAGCACACCCAGTGCACGAACTGCCATTCACCTCACGACGTACGGGGCACGCCGGACAAGGCTTGTGCGAACTGCCATCGGGACAAGCATCCCGATCACCCCAAACACGGCAAGGCGGGCACGTGCGTCGGCTGTCACGATCCGCATCCGTCCACGGCTCAAATGGGCACACGCGTGAGAAACTGCAGCACTTGCCATCAGGAAGCGGCGTCGGACACGAGCTTTCACGAGGGCACGACGTGCCGAAAGTGCCACGTACCCCACAATTTCGTTCGCACGATCTCCGATCACACGTCGTGCCAAGGCTGCCACCAGAATCAGCTCGCCAAAGTTGCCACGCTCTCGGGGCATCGAGCGTGTGAGAATTGTCATCGCGGACTGCCCCATCGACCCAAAGCGCTCCGTGCTGGGTGCCAAACCTGTCACGCCAAGCAGCTTGCTGAAACGAACCGCGGACACAAGCAGTGCACGAATTGCCACGAACCCCACGCCGGCGCCGTCAGCACTGCGTGCGCGAGCTGCCACAAGCAAGAGCACCAGAGCGCACCCGCGGGACACCGCGAGTGCAAAAACTGCCATCAACCCCACAGCGGCTCCACGGCGAAGACGAAGTGCGCGTCGTGCCACCAGACCGAGGGCAAGTCCAAGCACGGCGGGCTGGCTCAGGGCTGCACGACCTGTCACCGCCCCCACGGTCCGAAAGGCGTCTCGTCTCCGCCTGCGTGCACGAGCTGCCACCAGACGGCGACCCTGGCGGGTCTCCACAAGATCACCAAGCACCAAGACTGCGCTCGCTGTCACAGCGGACACGCCATGAAGACCGAGGCACTGCGCACCGCGTGTCTATCGTGTCACCTCAAGCGCAAGGACCACTTCCCGGAAGCGCCCCGCTGCTCGAGCTGCCATCTGTTCAAGAAGACGCACTGACACTACGGAACCGTGAAGGTCACGATTCCGTCCACGTGAAGCTCCGGCTTCGTGAACGTCATGTTGTCCGCTGCGATGTCTTCGTGGCACGCGCTGCACACGGGGTTGAGCGAGGCGACCGGGTGAGGAGCCGGTGGTGGCAACGAATGACACGAGCCACAAGTGGCCTGGGTTTTATCCACCTTGGTCCAGATCGGAGTCGTGTTCGTTCCCCCAGAGGCGTGTCCATCTGGAAACGCGCCGCCGTGGCATGCGAGATTCTGGCAGGTCCCGCTGCTGTAGGATCCGTTCCCTCCGAAAGCGTTCGCCGCACCAGAGAACGTGAGCTCGGCGGGCAGGCTCGAGTCGAGATGTCCGCTCGCGAGCGGGGTGCTCGGCACGACGTGGCAATCACCGCAAGGGACCGACCGCGCCGTCGCGCTACCGGCGAGGTGGGTCTGATGCGCGCCCACTCCTGGTGAGCTGGTGGAGCTCGAACCGGAGAGATCCACCGGTGGAGCAGGGTTCTGACCGCCGTGACAACTCGTACAGCTCTGGTCGAACGACACTTCGACCATCCCGTCGACGTGCAAGTTGCGATTGATGATCGTCACGTCGTCATCGGCGACTACCTGAGAGTGGCAACGCGAACAATCGCTGATTTGCGGATGCGGAGCCACCGGTGGAGTGCCGTGACAGCTCGTGCAGGCGAGACTGGCAGCTGCTGTCCAATTCGGCGAGGTGGAGACCGTGTTCGGGCTGGGACCGTGGCACCAGCTGTCGCTGCAGCGGGCGAGCTCGTGACTCCAAGTGGGAGTGCGCCCGTCCGTCGCAGCGACCCCGGTCAGGAGAACCTCGGCGGGCAGCGCGTCGGCATGACCGGGAGCGTCCACCGTCTGGGGAACCGTGTGACACTCGTTGCACTCGACCGGACGACTGAAGGAGCCTCCGGCCAAATGGATTTGATGCGCGCCGACCCCAATCGCGCTCGGCTGGTCGTTGCCCAGGGTATCCACCGGCGGGGCGGGATTGTCCCCGGAGCCGTGGCAAGTCGTGCACGAGGCCAGGGCGAGGTCGACCTTGCCATTGACGTGGAGCTCGGGAGCGATGATCCGGCGATCGGCGTCCACGACCTCGCCATGGCAAGCCGAGCAGCGCTCGGATTGAGGGTGCGGCGCCGGCGGAGGCAGTCCGTGACAACTTCCACACGCGTCCTTCGAGCTTCGCGGCTCGGTCCAGACTGTCTTCGCGTCGCGGTGACAGTAGCTGTCGCTACAACGGCGTGACTCCGCATCGTAGCTGGGCGCGTGGGAACCGGTCTTGGCCAGAGCGCCGAAGGATATCTCCGCTGGTTCTCGGCTGTCGGTATGGCCCTTCGACTCGATATCGACCGGGACTACGTGACACTCGTTGCAAAGAACCGGCGCGTGGGTCTCGGAGGCGTAAACGTGATTCGAGTGTGCACCCACGCCGGGGTACGACGGACTGCTATCGCCCAACAGGTCCTTGGGCGGAGCCGCGCGCTGGAGGTAGTCGCCGCTTCGATTGGCATCGCCATGACAGCTGGCGCAGCGGCCGAGATTGGCCTTCCGGTCGTCGGTCTGACGCTCGAGGCAGCTCGGCGCGAGAGCGAGCAAAGCGGCTGCCACCGTCGCGCCCAGGAGGGAGAGCCTATTCATGGCAGTACCTGCACATCTGCGAGCCCTTGCCGAGGGTGCTCTTCCAGCCGCCCGGATGTGGGTTGCCCCCGAAGGCGCCCACCTTGTGACAGCGGATGCAGTTGGTCGCCGGTCCTTGCTCGTGACAGCCCGCGCACAGGACGATGTCTCGCTTCGCCGCTTTTCCGTGGAAGCTCCGAGAGTCGGGGTTGCCGCCAACCCAACCGGGTGGGTGGGGGTTGCGCGAGCCCACGCGGTTGCCGCTCACACCGCGGGCAACGTGACACGCATCGCAGCTCTCCGGCGTGTGGCAGCGCGCACACTTCGAGGCCTGGGATTGCGCCTCGATGGCATGCCTCGCGACGAAGTCGCCGCGATGAACGAACTTTCGTTCGATGCGCTCGGGTTGACGTTTTTCGATTGTGAGATTTTGGCTCACGTCGTGACAGGAATCGCATTGCGACTCGGAGTGGCACGACTGGCAGAGCTGCTTTTGCTGAGTGGCCTGGGTGCTGTGATGGCGAACGAACCCCTCGTCGTGCCGCAGGAAGGTCTTCGGCATCGTTTTCGTGAGCGCTTGGCGCGCGTGGCACGGCGCGCAGACCCCTTTTTTCCACTGGGCTTCGTGCTCGTGACACGTGAAGCATTTCTTCATCGCAGGGATCTTGGCGACCCCGGGCTCCACCACGCCGGCGTGACACGGCACGCACTGGCCCTGGATCTTCTTGAGCGCCAGGTGCTGATCGTGATCGAAGCGAATGGGTCCCGTGGCGCGCTCGGGTACGGTCTCGAGCACGGCCATGGCTTCCTTGGCATCACGGGTGTGACAACGCGCACAAACCGCCTTTGGTGGAAGCTTGTGGGACCGATCGTCCTTCGAGACGGCATGGCAACTATTGCAGCTCAGACACGCAGGCTTGTCCGGAGCTCCACAAGCCAGTCCAGCCAGGTGGAGCTGATGAGGGAAGCGCGGACCCGAGCGATCGGCGCAAGCGCCCAGCACGGCGGCGAGCGCGAGCGCGACGAAGAAGAGCAGGCGACTTTGCATCAGTTGCCCGCCCCTCTGTGTGAAAAGTCGAAGTCGTACGATGCCCGCACCAGGGTTTGGGCATCGAGACGCGCGTAGGGCGATTGAGCCACCGAAGCACCCCAGAGCAGATTCAACGCGTCCGTCGCTTGATAGCCGAGCGTGCCAGCGTAGATCGTCGACGTGGTGTGCCCGAGAATCGGCTCATCGTAGAGATAGGCATACGCCTCGACGGTGCCGGTCAGCGGAGGCAGGAAGCGCCGGGAGATCGACGCGCGAAGCGAGTGGTAGCCGTTGTCGACGGCGACGACGCGACCGTACCCGACGCGGACCAGGGTCTTCTTTCCACTGCCCGGCTGTACCCGAGCCGCGATCTCGCCACGAGCGCCCTGCTCTCCGTCGGAGTAGAGCTCGACGAAACCGCTGCCTTCGAGGGAAAATCGCTCGACCGGTGTGAGGACCGCCGTACCGCCTGCCTCGTCGAACGTATCCGTGGTGAAAACCGACAGCACGGATTGCCGCGACAAGAAGAGCGACGGCTCGGTGTGCAGGTACTCGACCGAGAGGTCGAGGGGGCGCACCGGAGTCGTGTCGACCCACACCCGCGCGTCCTGGAGGCGCTCGGCATCGAGCTCCATGAGCGCGGCCCCACCCACCGCCGTCTCCTCGAATACGTCCACTCGCCCGTCTGCGCCCAGCGTCCGCCGCGAAAGACCGCCCGGCTCGTGCTGCTCGTGAAACGACACTCCAGCGTTTGCGCGGGTCGAGGACCAGCCCAGGCGACCACCAGCGAGTCGATACCCAGAGCGCTCGGGTTCGGGCAACGCGTCGGGATCACGGAGCAACGAATCGGCTGCAGCGCCCAGGTGATGGTAACCAGGCCGTTGATTCCATCGCGGCAAGACCGTGTACCCAGCGTAGAGCACCGCGTCGAGCCCGATGGATTCGAGCTCGCCATTCAACGTGACGCCGTCGAATCGAACGTAGCGCGCAGCGCCGCCCGCGACGTGCTGGCGCCCGAGACGGAGCGAGACGGGGCCGTGGGTGTAGCGAATGTTCGCACTCTGCACGTCACCGTCGAATCGCCGTTCGGTCTCACGCTCACCAAAAAAACTCTGACCCCAGGCGGACAGCTCCGCATCGATGCTGTCTTTCCGCCAGCTCGTGTCGATGTCATGCACACTGAGGGTGAAGTATTGCTGAACGGGTACGACGGTATCCGTGGAGACGAGCGAGCCATTGGGCCCCGGGAGCAGCGAACGCTGAAACAACTCGGCGTAGGTCTCACCGTGAACCACGAAGTCGTAGTGGTCCTTGTCTTCGACACCGTCCGCAGCGCTGGCGCTCCCGGCAACGAAGAGTGCCAGCGACGCGATCAGGATCTCGATGCGAAGACCTCGCATGGACAACGCAGTTGATTAGCGCACTGGACCGAGAAACTGAACACGCAATTCTTGCGTTAATCCTTGCTCTCCCAAAACGGCCTCGGCGCGCGCAGACGCTTCCATAGGTACGCGACGTACGCATTCCGCGATCGGTCCGGTGAATCGACGGGAAACGCGCTGGCGAGCCACTCGTCAGGAACTTCCGAAAGCGCTTGGGTCAGCGCCTTCCGAGAGAGCGCCCGAGTGTTCCTCTCGTCGGTTTCGCTCGGACGTCCCGTTCGCGACGAAAACAAATGAGCGCTGGCATCGAATCCGACCTCACGCGGCGAGTCTTCGGTGACGCTCGACCAATCGAAATGGAACGAGAGGGCTGCGCCATGATCGATGAGCCATGGCTGGCGGTTCCACAAAAGGATGTTGGGGTTCGTTGGAGTTCGATCGAGGTTCGACACCAGCCCATCGAGCCACAGCACGCTATCGGCAAAATCCGGATCGAGCGCCAACGCCTCGTCGGCCCCGAGATCCTTCGCGCCCGGCAAGAACCGAAAGCCGAGATTCCGACCGACGCTGGCTCGCAACAGATCGGCGAGCTCGTCGTTGCGATCGTCCGAAGGGAGCGCCACGTCCAAGTCGATCAGCACCCACTCCGGAACGGGCAAGCCCAACACCCGCCCGAGCTCCGCCACCACGACCTCTGCAATCAGGGGCGGAATGCCCTGAGCGGCCCCCCGGAGCTTGACGACGAACTTCCCCGCCGCCGTTTCGACGACCACGGGCGAGGAGCTGCCACTTGGGATCCTGGAGAGCACGCGATGAGCCGCATGGGCGGGCAGCATGGAGAGCACTATACTTCTCGAGTTGCGTCACTGGTTCGCTGCTGCGCTGTTCGTCACGACTTCCGGCAATGCCTGGGGAGCGGAGCCGACCGGAGGTACGACCACCGTGCTCAGTCCCACGGCTATAGCGACGGTGCGCTTTCCCGGGGTCGCTCACGATCCCGTGCGGGACGTGCTGCTGGTGGTGTCTGGGCAAGACGCGGTCGAAGGCCGTTTCGTGGACGGCAGCGGTTCGGCTTTGGCAAGCTCCTTTGTCATCGCGCAAGGTGGCGTGCTTGCTCCGCGAGTGGCGTACGCGCCCATGCTGGATGGCTTTGCCATCTGTTGGTTGGATGAGCCGGCCGCTTCCGTCGCCTGCCGCGCAGTCCGTGCGAGTGGCGCCACTCCCGAATGGCTCTACGCCGTTCCCGCCATCGACGACCCCGCGACCGTCGAGCATGGCGAGTCCGCTCCGAGCCTTGCCTGCTCGGCCGGGGAGTGTCTCGTCGTCTGGACCGACGTAGAGAGCACGGGGGAAATCCGCGCACGCCGGTTGGGGCCCGACCTTCAGCCCCTGGGACCGGTGATCTTCCTCCCGACGGGCAACGGCTTCGACGGATTTCCGAGCGTCGCCTACGTTCCGACTCGAAGCGAGTACGTGGTCGCGTTCACCACCGAACCCGTCGACAATCAACAGACCGTCGCCCTCTCGCGCATTGCGGTTGGAAGCGACGCACCCTTGGGCGCTCCGGTGCCGTTCATCGTAACCACCGGGCTCGCCAACTATCCCGAAATTGCCTGCGACCCCGACAGCGGGCGTTGCCTGGTGATTTGCTATTACTTCGCCAACGGCCCCGACGTGTGGGGTCGCATGCTGGGCCCCGATGGGCAGCCCGAGGGAGACGTCATCCCCATCGCGGCCAGCCCGGGGTTCGAAGGGGGCGACGGCATCGGCCTCGCGTTCAACTCGGCTACGCAAACCTTCCTGGCCGTCTATCAAGGACCCGAATCGTCCGGCCAATTGCAGCAGGTGTACGCATCGGAGATCGGCCTCGATGGTGTGTCGGGCCCATCGTTTCAGGCAACGACGGCGAACGGGAGTGTCGGCGTCTATCAACCGCGCGTCGCCGCGCGAAGCGGGTTTGCCGAGTGGTCGGTCGTGCTGTCGGTCGACTACACGCACGTCGATTTGCAGCGCATCCAAGGTCAAGCGGCACCGGTCGAAAACGACGGCGGGATCCCGACACTGGACTCCGGGCTCCCTGATGGTGGCGGAAGTGGGGGCGTCGATTCCGGACCGCCGCCGAGCAACGCCTCGAATGACGGGAGTGGCTGCGGCTGCCGCACGACGAGGGAACCAACGGGGAGCGCCATTGCGTGGAGCCTCCTCCTCGCCCTGGCCGTGGCCCGCCGACGCCGCGAGCGTGATATCTTGAGCTGATGCGGACTCTCGCAACTCTGGGTGTGTTGCTCTCGGTCCTTGGCTGCTCGAGCTCGGGCGATGGGGGCTCGCCGAGCTCCGGTGGCGCATCGGGAAGTGGCGGCACGGTTTCAGGCGGTGGCAGCGGGGGTAGCGGTGGAAGTGGCGGAAGCGGCGGAAGCGCGGGCTCGGTGAACGGCGGTGGCGGAAGCGCCGGCGCGTCGGGAAGCGGGGGCTTCACGTCGAGCTGCACCGGCGGACGAACGCCGGTCGTCGGACCCATCCAGGCCAAGGCCGGGGACCATCTGACGTGTTTGGCCGTGACGAATCCGAGCGGAGCGGGGATCGTGATCGACAACGTGGGCGACGTTTGGGTCGACGATTGCGAAATTGGTCCGACGGGCGGCAACGGCGTGGAGATCCGAGGGTCCGGTGCCAAGAACATCCGGGTGACGAACTCCTACATCCACACGGAAAAGGACGGCTCTTCCGAGCTCAACTCCGGCCTGGGGGTGTTCGTCGTGAATGGACCGAACACCGTCCTGATCCAAGGCAATCGGATGGAGCGCTCGGAGTCTGGCGTCTACACGACAGGCGGCACCAGCGACATCTCGGTGATCGGCAACTACGTGAAAAATCCCCTCGGACCGTTCCCGCGAGGACAAGGTGCACAGTTCGACAGCACGACGGGCGGCGACATCTCGGACAACTTCGTGGAGTGCGACCCGGAAAAACCCACGGGAGGCGAGAGCGACGCCGAGGACCTCATCAACATGTACAAGTCCTCGAACATCACCGTGCGCCGCAATTTCCTACGAGGCGGGGACAGTGCCTCGGGCTGTGGAATATTGGTCGGTGACGACGGCGGCGACGGACAAACCATCGAAGACAACGTGATCATCCGCACCGACCAGTGTGGGATCGGTGTCGCGTCGGGACAGAACCACGTCGTGAACGACAACAAGGTGCTCGACACGTCCTTCACCGGCGGCTCGGGCAACACGGGGATCTACGTCTGGAACCAGTATCCCAGCGCCTGCGGCAACATCACGGTGACGAACAACGTCGTCCGCAACAAACGACCGAACGGGGAGCACTCACCGTATTGGGATGGCGGCAACTGCGGCACCATCACCGAATCGGGAAACGTCTTCGACTGGAGCGACGGCGGCCAGGCGGAAAGCATGCTGCTTCCAGAAGCGACGAAGCTTCCCCCACCCAGCACTCCGCCCAACCCGCCGAAGCCCTACGTTCCCTGACACGCTGGGAAAAACCGGACGACCAGGTTCGTGTACACCCAATCGTAGGTCGGTACCTCGGGACCGCCCGATCCGTCCCAGGCTTCGTTGCCGATGACGATGAAGAACCCCGGCTTCCCTTGGGGCGGCGGCTTCCAGCTGTCCTGGGCGTCAATGGTGTCGAGCAACGGAACGCCCTCGCGATACACGAGCTCGTTCTGATCTTGGAGGATGCGGAACCACATCTTCTTGCCGGCGCCGTCGTACACGTACGTCGCGTGATACTTCATGCCCTCGGTCGTGGAGAGGCTCTTGTTCAACGCTTGATTCCAAATGGCGGGATCGGTGATGCCGAGGTTCGTGGACACCTCGATCTTGCCGTGCCCCTTGAAGTTCAAGTAGCCGACCATGTTGTTCAGCCAGTGATTGCCCGCCATGCCACGGTGAAGCCAGAACACGTTGCTGATGCCACCGGTCGAAGGAGCCGTGGTTGCCCAGGGCCCGCGAACGAAATCCACCTCGACCTCGATGCGCGCGAAGGTGAGGCCAACCGGCATGTCGATGTCGGCGCGAAACGTGGGCTCTGCCACGGTTGGGATGATTGCCGCTGGATGCTCGAACAGCGTGGGCGCGGGGCAGGAACCGGAGTCGCCTCCCGAATCGATTCCCGCATCGGTTTGTGGACCAGCACCAGCGCCCGCACCGCCTCCGAGGCCCGCGTCGACGACGAAACCACCTCCGGAGCCTCCGACGCCAACGCCACCAGTCCCGCCCGCTCCCCCAGCACTCGGCGGACCCGCGACGCCACTTGGATCGTCACTCCCGCAACCGACCACGGATAACAAAGCGCACGAGATTCTGTCAGCCGTCGAAACCACATGACACGCCCGAGTAGCCAGTAGCGTGCCACATCGACGAGCCCATGCTCTTCGGGATTTCCCCACCCGCGTGGCTGGCCGCCCACCACCAGCGGCAGGCCCCGACCCTCCATGCCCGCCTCAGGCGGCGGTGGCGATGTCGCGCTCGGCTTCCCGCCTCACCGGATATCGGCCGCGCTGCTCGTCGCCGAGATCGATGACGCGAAGCAGCGCCAAAACGCGGATTACGAGATAGGTGGGGTCGAGCTCGAACCAGCGCACCGCGAAGTTCGGGCTCATCGCGAACTTGTGGTGGTTGTTCTGGAAGAGCTCGCCCAGCGTCAGGAAGTCGAACACCAGCGTGTTGCGCGACACGTCGCCGTTGGCGAAGTTGCGGTAGCCGTAGCGGTGGCCGCACCAGTTGACGATCGCGCCGTGGATCGGGCCCATCACGAAGTGGAGCGGGAAGGAGCGCGCCACATCCACCACGCGCGTCGCGAACTTCCAGTAAAACAGAGTGTAGCCGGCGACCCACACGAGCGCGCACGCCCAGCTCTGGCCCAAGCGATCGAGCGACGCCCAGTCCGGCATAACCGCCGTCGAAAGCGCGCCTCGGGCTCCACGCGGCGATACGCGAAGTCGTCGTAGCGCTCCTTCGTGTCCCACATCATCGCTGAGCGCGTTCTTGTGGTTGCGGCGGCGAGTGCGGATCCTTCGGCGGTGTCGCTGTACGCGTGGTGCATGCGATGCAGAATCGCGTAGCCGCGCGGCGACAGGAAGCTCGAGCCCTGCGTGACGTACGTGAGCAGGTGGAACAAGCGCTCCCAGCCCTTCGTCATCGTGAACTGGCGATGCGCGCCATAGCGGTGCAGGAAGAAGGTCTGGAAGAAGACCGACAGCTGCCAGTGCGCGACGAAGAAGATGAGGATGGCCATTCGCGCCGGATGCTAGGGGGCCAGGGCCCGACGCGTGGGTCACGGTTTCGTCATTTTGGGGGAGGCTCTACAATGTTTCGCAATGCGTCGAAGCGGTCTGCTCCTGGTCGCGCTGGTCAGTGGCTGCCACGAGAGCTCGGCAGCGAAGCGCGACCTGCCCGCGGCCACCACTCCGGCTCCCGCGGCGTCGAGCTCGGCGCCGACGCGGAAGTCTCCCCGCTGCCCGGAGGGCATGTCGCCCGTCGGCAAGCTCGGGGTGTGCATCGACCGCTACGAAGCGCACCTGGTCGACGCCAAAAACCCGGCGAAGGTCCATTCGCCCTACGAGCGCCCGAGCGTCGACGAGACGTACGCAGCTCGGAGTAGCCCGGGGGTCGTACCCCAGGCGTACGTGAACCGACTCGAAGCCAGTGCGGCGTGCGAGGCTGCTGGAAAGCGCCTCTGCCGCGCCGCGGAATGGTACCGCGCGTGCTCCGGCAGCTCGGGGCGAAGGTTTCCCTATGGCAATGACCTCGTCGCCGATCGCTGCAACACCGGCAAGGGCCACGCTCTCACCAAGTTGTTTGGTCACGTGACGATGACTTACGACGCGCACTACAACAGCCCTCGGGTCAATCAGCAGCCGGGCTTTCTCGACAAGACCGGCGCGGATCCAAAATGTGTGACCGAAAACGGCGCTTTCGACATGGTGGGCAATCTCCACGAATGGGTCGCCGACGACGTGAGTGCTCACCTGAAGCAGGAACTACCCCTGGAAAAGGGCGATCAGTGGATGGGGAAGCGGGGGATGGGGATCTTCATGGGGGGCTATTTCAGCTCCCATGCCGAGCACGGACATGGGTGCCTCTACGTCACTGCCACCCACGCGCCGGACTATCATGACTACTCGACGGGATTTCGTTGCTGCGCTCCCCCGGAGTGACCCCCCCTGTCTCCGCCGCCCGGCTGTGCCAGGACAATCGGCACGGGGTTTTGGCACACGGGGGTTTTTCTGGGGGATAATCCGACACACACTTGGCGCGCGTCTTGCTCGGGAGAGGGGTTGGCATGAAAACGGTGGGCACCTTCGTATCTCGGACTCTGTTCGCAGCGCTGACTTCAGTCACGCTGCTCTTCGCCTGCAGTCGCTCGGATCTCGATCCGGCGCCCCAGCAGGGGATCATCTGCGGCAACGGCATCTGTGACGCGGGCGAGACGCCCCAGTCCTGCGCAGCCGATTGCGGAGCCTCCGTCTGCGGGGACGGGATCTGCGGCAAAGACGAGAATCCGACCAGTTGTCCCGTCGACTGCGCCCAGAGCTGTGGGAACGGCGTGTGTGATCCCGGAGAGCCCGGGGCCTGTCCAAAGGACTGCCCTACGGCCTGCGGAGACGGCACCTGTGAGCCCGGGGAGTCCCTGGCGACCTGTCCCGAGGACTGCGGGACCTGCGGCGACGGCCAGTGCATCCCCCCGGAGAATTTCGAGAGCTGCCCCCAGGACTGCAACACCAACAACTGCGGGGACGGCGTATGCGGGCCGACCGAGACCTACCAGAGCTGTCCGCAGGACTGCGCATCCACCTGCGGTGATGGCTATTGCGGACCGGGAGAAGACCCGTACTCCTGCCCCTACGACTGCGGCGGCTACTGCGGCGACGGATACTGCGGGCCCGGCGAGGACTCGTACTCCTGCCCGACCGACTGCGGCACTGGCTACTGCGGCGACGGATACTGCGGACCCGGCGAGGACTCCTACAACTGCCCGACCGACTGCGGCACTGGCTACTGCGGCGACGGATACTGCGGACCCGGCGAGGACTCCTACAACTGCCCCTACGACTGCGGCACTGGCTACTGCGGCGACGGATACTGCGGACCCGGCGAGGACTCCTACAACTGCCCCTACGACTGCGGCGGCGGCTACTGCGGCGACGGATACTGCGGACCCGGCGAGACTCAGTACAACTGCCCCTACGACTGCGGCGGCGGCTACTGCGGCGACGGGTACTGCGGGCCCGGCGAGGACTACTACAACTGTCCCTACGATTGCGGCGGCGGCTACTGCGGCGACGGGTACTGCGGGCCCGGCGAGGACTACTACACGTGTCCCACCGACTGCGGTGGAGGCTACTGCGGTGACGGATACTGCGGGCCCGGCGAGACTCAGTACAACTGCCCCTACGACTGCGGCGGCTATTGCGGCGACGGGTACTGCGGGCCCGGCGAGAGTCAATACAACTGCCCGAAGGACTGCGGCGGCTACTGTGGCGACGGTCTGTGCAGCGGGAACGAAACCCAACAGAGCTGCCCCAACGACTGCAAGGGCTATTGCGGCGACGGGTATTGCGGCCTCGGCGAGACCAGTAAGACCTGCCCGAAAGACTGCCCGACGAACTGCGGGGACGGCATCTGCGGACCGGGGGAAAGCCAGAAGACCTGCCCGGTCGATTGTCCCGGCTACTGCGGGGACGGCTTCTGCGGCGTCGGGGAAAGCCAATACACCTGCCCCAATGACTGTGGCTATCCGGGCTACTGCGGCGACGGCTACTGCGGACCGGGTGAGAACCAGTACAACTGCCCGAACGATTGCGGCTACGTCGGCTACTGCGGCGATGGGTACTGCGGGCCGGGAGAGACGCAGTACAACTGCCCCTACGACTGCGGATACGTCAGCTACTGCGGCGACGGGTACTGCGGGCCGGGCGAGAACCAATACAACTGCCCGAACGATTGCGGCTACTACGGCTACTGCGGCGACGGATACTGCGGGCCCGGTGAAAACCAGTACAACTGTCCCTACGACTGCGGCTATGCGGCTATTGCGGCGATGGCTACTGTGGGCCGGGCGAAAACCAATACAACTGCCCGAACGACTGCGGCTACTACGGCTACTGCGGCGATGGCTACTGTGGGCCAGGCGAAAACCAGTACAGCTGCCCCTACGACTGCGGCTATGCCGGCTATTGCGGGGACGGTTACTGCAGCCCGGGCGAGGTCTACTCGTGCCCGTACGATTGCGGGTACAGCAGCTATTGTGGTGATGGCTACTGTGGGCCAGGCGAGATCTACACCTGCCCGTACGATTGCTGTGACACCGGTGGCGGCGGTAGCGGTGGCAGCGCCGGGGGCGGTGGCACGGGCGGGGGACCCCCGCCACCACCCCCGCCTCCCCCAAAGCCAAACTGATCCGGTGATGGGTCCCTCGGAAACATCATTTCCGAGGGACGCTCGGAAAAAAGACGGTTCTCGCTTGCTTTTTCGCTTGTGCCGAATCGATCATGAGCGCGAATGAGCGAGGTCGGCGAGGCACGGGCCGTCGCAGCCCGGGTGGCCAAATGGCTCGTGGACGGGGTCGTCCCGACGAAGCCGTGTCGCTGCTCGCCGCGTGGGCCGCGAACGGTCCGAACGATAGCGAGGGACAGCAGCTGCTCGCCGAAGCGCTGCGCATCGATCCCGAGCGCGCAGGTCGCCCAGCAAGCGTTCGAGCGCATGGAGGGCGTGCCCGGCGAGCACGCCGAGCTCGACGCGGTCATCGCGCGCTACGGCCGGAGGAGCTCGCGCAAGCTCGAAGCCGAGATGCGCCGCCCGAGCTTTCGGCGCGCGCAGATGGGCTTCAACAACAACATCAAGTTCCAGGACCAGGTCTTCCACGTCCAGACGGAGGACTCCGGGCTCGATCAGCCGCACATCATCACGCATCTGTTCGCGGACGGCGGCCGCGTCATCAAGAGCCACAAGCGCGACTACGACGAGCACGTGCGCGCCCCGACGTCGCGGAGTTCGTGCGCAGCCTGATGAAGGCGCAGCACCTGGAGATGGTGCTGATGCTGCGCGAAGGGCGCTTCGACGCCGTCATCGAGGGCCGCGAGATCGGCGGCATGACACTCTCACCGAGCCGCCGAACGTCGAGAACATCAAGAAGCTCGCGAGCAAGAAGGAAGCGCGCGCCGACGCCGGTCAGGCCGCGGTCGCCGAAGCAGCGCCGGACGAAGCCGTCGGCGCGCGCCGCCGACGCCCGATCGCCGCCCAGGCGCCGCTCCCGCGCCGAGCCGCGAAGCCCGGCCGGCGCCACTATTTCACGCTCCACGTGCTGCGCAGCCTGTGGGGCGGTCCCGAGCGCTTCGAGCCCGACGGGACCGAGGTCGTTCGTCGGGTCGCGAGGGCGACATCGCCCTCGCCAGGCGAGCGCTTCTGCCACCCGCGCGAGGCCGTGCATCAGCTTGCGAAGAACGGCCGGCTCTGGCTCGAGGATCTGGGCGGCGGCAACGGCGTGTTCCTGCGCATCCGCACGCCGGTCGAGCTCGAGTTCGGCGACGAGTTCGTGGTCGGCGATCAGCTGCTGCGCGTCGAGAAGAACCCCGTCGCGGACGACGGCCCCGATCCGGACCCGACCTACTTCTACTCGTCGCCCAAGTGGCCGTCGTCGTTCCGCGTCGTGCAGATGTTCGAGGGCGGCGCGCTCGGCGCCTGCGTCGTCTCGCGCGGCAACACGCTGCAGGTCGGCTCCGCGATCGGCGATCTGGTGTTCCCGGACGACCCGCTGGTGAGCCCGCAGCACTGCCTGGTCGAAGAGCAGGCCGGCAGCGTCGTGTCTGACCGATCTCGGCTCGCGCACCGGCGTGTTCGTGCGCATCCGCGGGCAGCAGGAGATCCAGCACGGCGACGAGCTGCTCTTCGGTCGGACGCGGCTGGTCGTCGATCTGAGCCCCGCGCTCGCGCGCGGCCTGACCGACAGAACAAAAAAGGACGGCCGGGGGTTGACCCCGAGCCGC
Organism: uncultured delta proteobacterium; assembly: GCA_963781505.1. GTDB lineage: Bacteria > Myxococcota_A > Polyangia > Polyangiales > Polyangiaceae > JADJKB01. The sequence goes on from CAWAHB010000039.1 coordinate 114,891, forward strand.
TAATCGTGTTCAAACGCGCGAGACGGAATCCACTTCGCTTCTTCGCTGCCTTCTGTGTCGCCGCCGCCGGTGTCGCCGGCCGGTGTCGTCGCCGCCCGCAGCCGGATCAGCCGGCGCGTGGCGTCGAGGGCGCTTCGGGGGTCGTCCGGTGCGAGGGCGTCCGGGGTCGCCGGGGCGTCCGGGGCCTTCGCCTCGGGCATGCGTCGCCGCCGCCACAAGCAACCGCCAGGCAGGCGAGGGGGATAGCGATCGGCGAGAGCAACAGCTGTGCGAATGGTCATGTTCGTGGATCCTCCAAAAACGGCCGGAGCCACGCACGGCCCGGACCGATTGGACAGATGCCCGAGCGTCGCCAAACGGCTCAAGCAAAAAGAGCCTGGACCGCAGGGCTTGCGTGATTTCGGCGCGGTTACAGCCGCTACGGTTTTTCCGGCCTCCAGCGACCGTGGGTCGAATTGAGCCGAAACGGGTCGCTTCTGCGTCATCGATCGAAGGAGATGGCCGCGAGCCCTCGCACTGCCACGGCTGCGTCTCGTCGGAGGGACGGAAACGTCTCTGCGCCGCGCCGGCGCGAGCTCGGGCCGACGCGGGGAGCTCGACGACGCGGCGCTCGTCGCTCTGGCTCGAGACGGGCACACCGACGGCGTTCGAGGCGCTCTACCGCCGGCATGCGACGTTCGCGCTCAACGTCGCCGTGCGGATCCAAGGCAACGCGAGTGACGTGGAGGACGTAGTGCACGACGCATACTTGCGCGCGCACCAGCGTATGGCGGAGCTTCGAGATGCCGCCGCTGTTCCGCTCCTGGCTCGGTTCGATCGTCGTGCGCCTGGTTCGCAGCCGGCCTCCGCCGCCAGCGCTTGCTGAACTGCGCTCGGCCTCGGCACGGCGGAACCCGTGGATCTCGACGCCATCGCAGCGGAGGACGCAAGCCCGGAGACGCGGGCTCAGCTCGCACAGATCTACGCGCTGTCTGCGCACGGTGCCGGCGGACGAGCGCATCGCCTGGACTTTGCGCTACATCGAGCGACATCGCCTGGAGACGTCGCCGACATGGTCGGCTGCTCCCTTGCCACGGTAAAGCGCCGCATTCCGCGTGCGCAGAACAATATCTCACGGATCACTTCGTCGCTCCCTTCGCGGAGGACGCGTGAGGAACGATAATGAAAGCTTCCCGACGTCCCCGCAGTTCCGAAGGCGCTGCGCGATCACGGCAGGGAAGAGCGCGTCGAGGCCATCTGGCAGCGGCTGGAGGTGGAGATCGCTGTCGCGCGACCCGCGCCCGCGCACGCACTGGTGTGGGTGCCCGCTGCTCTCGCGATCGTCTTCGGTTCGGGCGTGTTCGTGGGCACGCGTTGGTTTGCGGGCACCGCCGGAGCGGGCGACGCCGTGGCCGCGGAGCCGCGTCGTCGGAGCCGCGGTAGCGCAATGCCCACCGCGACTCGGGCACCCGACAAGCCCGGCGAAGCGCGCAAGAGCGAGGAAAGCGCACTTCTCGTCGGGCACGCCCCAACGTCGCTGAGCCCGGATGCTGCGGTGCCCCCGCCACCTTTCAAGAAGCAGTCTCGCCGCCAGCACCGCGGTCGATGGCCTCCCGCCGTTGCCGCGCCTGGGAAACGTTGGCGGGCGTCGCCAGCATGATTACACGGCAGCGTGGACGGCGGTCGATCGTCAGGGCGGGTTCGACGCGGTCCTCGCCAAGGCGGCGGCGCGATCAGCTGATGACGTTCCAGCGACGTGGCTCGCGCCACCGGTCAGCGGGTCGAGGCGATCAGGCGCTCCGCGCCGTCATCGAAGGTATCCCGGCGACCCTGCGCGGCGCTCGCCGCGTGAAGCTGGGCAAGATCCTCGAAAAGTCCGGAGACCGTGCCAAGGGGCCGAAAAGTCTACGCGATGTATCGAGCCTTGTCTCCCAAGGGCGACTTCGCGGAAGATGCGCTGGCCCGGCAGATCGAGGCAGCCACCGCCCAGAAAAACGTCGACCTCGCCGAAGAAGCTCGTGAACAGTATGAAAAGGACTTCCCGACCGGACGCCGGCTCGGTGAAGATCCGCGCTCGTATCGGCAAGCTCACCGGCGACGGGGGTGCCAAGAAAGCACCTGCGGTCCCCGAAGAGAAGCCGATGGACGACGACGAAGAGAAGCCGGTTTCTCCTCCTCCCGCTCCTTAGCGCCCTCGTCACGCTTTCCCCTCGCGAGGTCTTCGCAGCGCCGGGACCACCGCGTGTCGTCATCGAGGTGAGCCCAAAGGCCGAGCGCTCCGTCAACGGGCGTCTCGCGCAACGGCTCGTGGAGCTCGAGCTCGCTGACTTCGAAGTCCCCCCCAAACCTGGACAACCGACCGCATCTGCGGGTGACCGCATACTTCCGGATTCGCGAGGCGCCGCCCAACGGACTGCGCATCGAGCTCTGGGAACGCGGAGAGTTCTACGGAACGCGCCGGCTCAACGCCCAGGGCAGTGCGCAGCTGGTCGCTCGTCGCATCGCTCTCGGCGCGGCGGAGCTCGTGCGCGGAATGGTGCAGCGGCGCGTCCGCGAGACGCAGCGCTCTGGAAGAAGACCGACTCGAGCGCGAGCACGAGCGAGCGCGATTGGCGGAGCTCGAGCACTGGCCGGCCGTCGTGCTCGAGGCGGGCGCCACCGCCGCCGCCATCGGTCCGAGCGACGCCTGGCTCGCAGGTCCCGGGCTCTCCGGTCAACTGAGGCTCCACGGAGGTTCGCGGATCGGCGTGGGCGCAAGCTGGCTGTTCGGGGCGTACGGAGCGGCCGAGGGCAAACCATCGATGCGTTGGCTCGAGCTGTCTGTCGCTCCGGGCCATGCTTTCACGCTGTCGCCGGGGCTCGGATCTCGCCCTGGAGCTTCGAGCCGCGGGAGCGGCCATGCACTTCACCCACGTCGAAGCCGTCGACGATGTCGCATCGGAAAACGATACCTGGTCGGCCCGCGCCGCGCTCGGGCGTGAAGATCGAGCCACGACTCGGCAAGCATTCGCGACTCAGCTTCGGGCCCGAGGTCGGCGCGGTGCTCCGGCGCATGAACGTGGTCGATCGAGCAGGCGAGCGACGACGCCTCGGGGGGCTCTGGCTCGGCGGGCAGTGTCGCGTTCGTCCTCGATCCAATCGGCCGATTCTGAATCAGCGTCATCACGCGCTTAAGACGCTCGAGCGCATCGTCGAGCTCCGGCGGTGGAACGACACTGAAGCACAGTCGCGCCAAGTCCGCGTACGCGGCGCCCGAAGCGCTGCCCGGAGTGAGCAGCACGCCTTCATCCAGACAGCGCCGCAGGAAATCGTCCAGCCCTCGCCGTTGTCGCGAAGCGCTTGGAATCGAAGAACAGAAACGTGCCGCCCTCGGGATGGGGCAAGCCGAGCGCGTCGGCGGCGCGCCGGCCCGCTGTCCGCATACAGAGCGCGCGCCGCGTCCACCCATTCGTCGCCCTCCGCGAGGGCGCGGCCGCACCGATCTGCATCGGGCGCGGGCGCGCAATACGTGAGAAACGTCTGCACTCCGCGGATCGTGCGCATGGCGTCGACGGGACCGTGGGTGTAACCGACGCGAGCACCCGCCAGCGCATGGCTCTTCGAAAGCGTGTGGCAGCGCGATCGTGCGTCACGCAGCTCGGGGCGCGCCCAGATCGCCGGCGGCGCCTCGGGCGTGTACCAGAGCTCCTCGTAGGCTTCGTCGGTCAAGAGCCAGAGTCCGTGACGACCATGACCCGAGAGATCGCAAGAACGGCTCGACCGGGAACCACCCGGCCGGTCGGGTTGGACGGCGAGTTGACGTAGAGGGCGACGGTCTTGTCGCTGATGGAGCCTCGATCGCCCCTCCACGTCGAAGCTCGGGTCGTCGAGTCGATCGTAAAACGAAAGCTCCACCGGCCCGCGCCCCGCGATCGCACGATGCCACGGATGAGGGCCAGAACGGGGCGAGCAGGATCACCTCGTCGCCCGGTTCGAGGATCGATTGGCGACGACCGTGAATCCGCCCGTCGCCCCCGCCATCACCTGGAGTGCTCGGGTTCGAGTGGACGCCGTGACGCCGTGCACCGGGCACGATCGCGTCGATCAGCGCGGGCTCGCCGTTCACGGGCGCGTAGTTGTGAAGTCGGCGGTGATCCGCAGTTCGTTGGGCCTGTGCTGCTGCCACGGGCATGGGATCGAGATACGTATCCCCCACGTTGAGCAGGTGAACGGGAGCGGGACGCTGCCTCGCTTCGTCGATGAGCGCGCTGTACACACGGTCGGAAAGCTCTCCAGCGGAAGACGAGCTCGAGGGATGTCGCGGCATGATTAGTGGGGCTCGATGAATCGTCGAAGCGCGTCGGGAACGGGCCTCGGGCTGAAGGTTTTGGGATCGATCCACACGTGAACGGTCTGACCAATGGCGGCCACCACCTCCCCCTTCTTGATTCGGTAGGCATAGGCGGTGCTCGTCCGCCCGACGCGCGCCAGGACCAGTTCGACGCTCACCCGATCACCGAAAACCAGGGGCGCGAGATAGTCCGCTTCGGCGTGCGCAAGCGGCGCTGCGCTTTCCCGCAAGCGAAGTGACGTCGGAACGTCGAGCCCCGCCTTCTGGAGCAGCTCGAGGTACACGTCTCCGAAATACTCGAACACGCGCGCGTAGTAGATGGTGCCAGCGGCGTCCACGTCTTGGAAACGGATGGGTCGCTCCTGGCTCGCGAGGACGCGGTCGGCTCCGAGGATCGCGTCGCGCGAGAAGCTCTCTGCCATGGCGGCGATGCTAGCATCGGATCCCACTCCCTCGGGTTCGGTAGTAACCTGCGACCCCATGAGCAAAGTGCTGGAGGAGCTCGTGGAGCTTTTGGCCCTGGAGCGCATCGAACAGAATCTGTTTCGCGGACAGAGCCAGGACCTCGGTTGGGGCGCGGTGTTCGGCGGTCAGGTGCTGGGCAGGCGCTCTCCGCGGCGGAGCAAACCGTCGGCGACGCTCGCACCATACATTCGTTTCACAGCTATTTTTTGCGCACGGCGATGCGCGCCGCCCCATCGTTTACGAGGTCGACTGCATCCGAGATGGCAAGAGTTTCACCCCCGTCGCGTGGTCGCGATTCAAGGTGGCCGCGCCATCTTCAGCATGTCCGCATCGTTTCAAAAGCCGGAAACGGGATTCGAGCACCAGACCGAAAAGCCAAGCGCGCCCGGACCGGAAGGCTTGCTCTCGGAATCCGAGCTCGCCCACGCGTTCGCCGATCGCATCCCGGAGGCGTTTCGCGAGCGTGCCTTGGCGGAGCGTCCATCGAAGTCAGGCCCGGTGAGTCCCCAAGATCCACTCAATCCCGATCGGCGTCCTCCTCATCGACAGATGTGGTATCGCGTCGCCGGCAAATTGCCGGACGAGCCGTCCGTGCATCAGTACCTCTTGGCGTACGCCTCGGACTTCAACTTCCTCGGAACCGCCATGCAGCCTCACGGCATCAGCTGGCTCTCACCGAAGATGC